>NZ_AQOV01000001.1:0-1200000 GCF_000365425.1 Methylomonas sp. MK1 | reverse complement strand
TGTGCCGTTCATCCAAACCGACGTCGCCATCAATCCGGGCAATTCAGGCGGCCCCTTATTCAATATGCAAGGCAAGGTCGTAGGGATTAACTCGCAAATCTACAGCCGTTCCGGCGGCTATATGGGTTTATCGTTTGCGATTCCTATCGATGTGGCGATGAACGTAGTCGACCAAATCAAAAGCAAGGGTAAAGTGTCGCGTGGCTGGTTGGGTGTACAAATTCAGGACGTGACTCGGCAGTTGGCGGAGTCGTTTGGTATGGACCGGCCGCACGGCGCCTTGGTTTCTAAAGTGATACCAGGCGGACCTGCAGAAAAAGCCGGCATTCAAATCGGCGATATTATTGTCGAGTTTAATGGTCAAGTCATTGAAACTTCTGGCGAACTGCCGCCTAGAGTGGGCATGACGCCCATCGATGAAAAAGCCAAGGTTAAAATCATTCGTCAAGGCGATAAGCAGGATCTTAGTGTGAAAATCGGTTTGCTGCCTGCGCAACCTTCCTCTTTGGCAAACGCGCCCGCCGCCGCCCCTGAAGTGGCGGTGAACCGTCTGGGCTTGGCCGTGGCCGATTTAACCGCCGAACAACGTCAACAATCACAGGTGGAAAAGAACGGTGTAATAGTTCAAAAAGTGAACAAAGGTATTGCGATGGATGCCGGTATTCAGCCAGGTGACATTATTTTGCGCATTCAAAATAATGTGGTGCGCGATGCCGCCGAGTTTAATTCCATCGTCGCGAAATTACCGGTTGAAAAATCGATAGCACTTTTGGTACAACGTAACGGCAGTCCGGTGTTTTTAGCGTTTAAAATCGAGAAATAATTGAGGTAACTCAATGCCTACCGCCAGCAATGTAACGCAATTGATCGGCAATACGCCATTAGTGAAATTACATAAAGTCGTGTTGGAAAACTCCGCGACTGTGCTGGCGAAACTGGAATCAAGAAACCCCGGCGGTTCAGTCAAGGACAGAATCGGTCTGGCCATGATTCAGGCCGCCGAGAGAGCGGGTCGCTTACGCAACGGTGGCACTATTGTGGAGCCGACCTCCGGCAATACCGGTATTGCCTTAGCCATGATTGCCGCCGCCCGCGGTTATCATTGTATTTTGACAATGCCCGACACTATGTCGATCGAGCGCCGGCAATTATTGACATTGTATGGTGCGGAAATCGTGTTGACGCCGGGTGCTGAAGGCATGACCGGCGCAATTGCCAAGGCGCAGGAAATAGTCAGACAGACACCGGGGGCATTTATGCCCCATCAATTCGAAAATCCGGCTAACCCTGAAGTTCACAGACAAACCACCGCCCAGGAAATCTGGTCGGCTACCGACGGCCAAGTCGACGCTTTTGTTTGCGGAGTAGGTACCGGCGGTACCATTTCCGGGGTTGCCGACGTGATCAAGAACCGTAAACCGCAATTTCAAGTGATTGCCGTTGAGCCGGCTGAATCCCCGGTCATCTCGGGTGGCACTCATACACCGCACAAAATTCAGGGCATAGGGCCAGGTTTTGTGCCCAAGAATCTGGAAGTCGATCTGCTGGATGGCATCGAATTGGTCACGACCGAGGAAGCCTTTACGATGCGCAAAAGGCTGATCGAAGAAGAGGGCATTATGGCCGGTATTTCCTCCGGTGCCAGTGTTTGCGCGGCGGTACGCGTCGCGGCGCAGATGGGTGCCGGTAAAACCGTGGTGACCATTATTCACGATACCGGTGAGCGCTATTTGAGTATGAGCTAACGCCGTTTTATCCCGCATTCTGCTGGAGCAACAATAATAACAATGACAAATCCCAGCATCAAAATACGTTCCACCGGACTCGGTTATTTTATTAACCGCATTCAAACCCTGTTTGTCAGCATGTTGCGTATCTGGACGATACCCATCGTCCTGATGCTTAGCCTGTCGTCCGGCTTTACCACTTATTACGGTTTATCGCATTTCATTACGCCCTGGATTGCGTTGGTGATTACCGTCGCCATTCAATCCATCATCGTTATCTGTTCTTTGGAAATGGCCGGCATCCATTGGAAAGCCAACAGGATGCGCTACTTTACTGTGGTAGCGTCTCTAGCGGTGGCGATTGCCGCTTCGGTGACTTTTTCCTATTTCAAGTTTTACGAAATATCCGAGCAGGAAACCCTGCATATCAATAGGCTGAATGAGTTAAGGCAGCAAACCAAAAGTTATTTGGACGGCATTCTGCAAGTTAAAAGCCAGATGTTGCACCAACAAAAACTTGATCTGGAAAAAGCTTCGCTGGATGCCAGTCAGGCGTATTTTGGCACCCATAATCAGATCGGGCCCGGCTATAAAAATCAGGTGGGAGAGGGGCCGTTCTGGCGTCACTACAACCAAATTTATCAGGAAAAAAAGCAGGCCTTACAACAGCAGGAACAAGCATTTCAGACGTTGGACAGCAATATTAGGCTGCTGCAAAGTAACCTGAATGAACTGGATGTGACTAACGACAAGGAAGCTACTTATTCACAATTTTTAAAGAATTATCAGGATATTCAACTCGGCGTGAATCAACTGGCCAGCAGCATGGGCTTATCTTTACCCGACGCGCCCTTGCTAATGACCTATAAACAGTTTGTCGAAGAAGTTAAACCCTCGTTTGCGATGTGGCGCGGGTTTTCTTGGTTCGCATTTGCCTGCGCGGCGATGGTGGATTTTTTCACGGTATTACTGTCTTACCGCTTGGAATTTACCGCACCGGGACCGTTAACGATCCAGGAAGAAGAGCTGGTGTTTGAATGCCTGCGGCAATTCACCGAGTTTCGGATCAACGAAAACGACGAACTGGAAATGGTCATCGAAAAGTCCGACTTGGAAAAAGCCCGGCGCTATTCGGATTGGTCGCGCATGTTCGTGGTCGGCTTGCTGCTCAGTCGCGGCTTCTTGCGTAAAGTGGACGATAGAACCGTGGAGTTTGCGCCGAATCTTTACCCGCTGATTGCGGAAAAAATGTCCGACAAAATCGCCGCGCTTAAACAAAAAGCGGTTGCCGCAGCCAGTGTTGTGAGCCATGAATAGCACCGGTAGCGAATTGGAAATCTGGCTGGCAGGCGGCGATTTATTCGAAGAGTCGCTTGCCGATTCGGCGGAGCAATGGATCGCCGGTTTCGACGCAGACCGGCAAGTGGTGCAGCTAAAACTCGGGCCGTATAAAAAACTTTTTTTACGTCCGAAGAAATTCGTCAAACGCTTCTATCACCACATTCACCCTCTGACGATAGAAAGCTGGCAATACCGGCGGCAGCTGAGTATGTTCGACGATTTTTGCACGGTAGACTTGGCGCTGGATTTGCGCTTTCAGGCTACCTTGGCTTATGTGCTGAAAAACAGCGAAATGCTGCCAACGATTAACCAACACATCAAGCAGTTGTATGCCGACATTATCGACGATGTGGTTAATCTTGAACTGCAAACGCTGGCTGATGGCAACTGGATTCAAACCGGTCTAATTGACACCGAGAAACGCATTGCGCTGGCTATTAACCAAGTGTTGATGCAACAGCATATTCAATCGCAAGCCCTCTGTAGTCTCACTGCCAGCTTTAACGAATTTCCGAGCGTGCAGTTGGGCCGCGACAGTGTTTATCTGAACGTGTTGAAAAAGACTTTTGAGTTGAATGAAGAACGCACCCGAGAGCTATCCCGGCAGCAGCGGTTGCTGGAAGAGGAGGAAATACACGAAAAGCGCCTGCAACTGGAACATTTGCGCCGTGTATCCGAGCTGGAATTGCAGATGCAGGCTCAGGAAGCGGAAAAACAGCGGCGCTTGCTGGAAGACAAACAAGAGCAGCTTAGCCAGCAACTGGAACTTGAGAAGCGTTTGTATGCCGAACAGCTACGCCACGAAAACGAATTAAAGGCTATGCGTCTGGAAGCGGAGTTGCTGGCCCAGGAAACCCAGCAGGTTAGGCAAAGGCTTGCAGAAAGTCAGCAACTTACAGAACAACTGACCCATCAGGCGGAATTGCACGATAAAAAGGTACTTGCCGACATTCGCTTGCAGCAACGCACGCAAAGCTTATGGCAAGAGAATAGTTCAACGAACGAAACAGGGAGTGATCATGCAGAGCAATAAATTGATAGGTGTAAGTTACCGGGTGTTGGTTTTGCTGTTGACCGGCTTGCTGGCGGCTTGCAGCACCACACCGCGTCCGCTGCAATTCCGCACGGAAATCGATTCGCTAGTCGCCGTAAGCGCTCCGCAAAGCAATATGCGATTCTTCGTATTGCCGGGCAATGCCGGCGCCAACGACCAGGATTTGCAGTTTATCGAGTTTAAAACCTATATCGAAAAAGTCCTGGCTAATCGCGGTTACAGCAAGGCCAACAGTATCCAGGACAGCAACTTGGTGATGTTCCTGAGTTACGGTGTCGGTGCCCCGGAAGTGCATCAATACACTTACGAGGTACCGTTGTGGAACGACATGGGTTATTACTATCCGTACCGAATGTCCAGATTTTACAACGGCTATTATCCGGGTTTCGGCGTCGGCGGCTATTCGCAACGGACCGAATCCTATACGACATTTCGGCGCTATCTGGTGCTGGAAGCCTGCGATAAAGAAGCCTATTTGCAACAGCAACAACGCAAACAGCTATGGAAAACCAGCGTGCAAAGTAACGGTTCCAGCAATGACTTACGTCTGGTGTTCCCGTATATGGCGGCGGCAATGCAAGCCTATTTAGGTACTAATACAGGGCACATGATCACTGTGGATATTGACGAAACCAATACCTTGGTGCGTAGCCTGCTTGGCCCATATCAACCGAGCACGCCGCAACCGAGATAAAGATTCGATTTGGTTTTCTGTCGGCTGCTGTGCTTCATTGCAGGCAACATATTGACAACGCCTGGTGGCGGATACAGACTGAGGGCACACCCGCGAAGTTAGGGATTGGATTTGATGTCGAGTATGCGGTTGGCCGAGCCGAAAGTTTAGGGATGAAAGTTAACAATAATAATCAGGAGAGCAGCATGAAAATAATCGTTTTGGGATTTGTCCTGGCTTTCAACAGCTTGGCTGCACACGCTGCAAAATACGGTCTGGAGCCGGGCGATGCGGTACTGACTAATTGTCACGAAATTTATACCCGGGGGGTGGTTAAAGCCAAAGTCGATGACGGCTACACCGTGCACTTTCCCAAAAACGCCGGACCTATCCAGTGTCCGCCGTTTCGTTGGCATGCCGAGTTTGTATTGCCGTTTCAATCGGTTTCGGAGTATCGCCTGAAGTTTCTAGGCGGCTTAAAACGCGACATCCTCTTTCAAGTGGGCGAGCCGGTGACTTTTCGGGTCGATACCGACAGACGCGTTGTCAAAACCAAAGCCAGCATCGACATCGACGCACAGATTACCGATATCAGCAGCAACGGCGCGATAGCCGTGAAATTAATCAGCACCGACCCGGAAGCAGCGGCGACATTTTGGCAATGGATAGGCGGCAATTATGTCGATTTACGGCATAAATATTTGGAACCGGAACGGGATAAAAGATCCCGGTAGTTCCCACAAATCAAGCTAAACACGTTCTTGTAATTGCTAACGCAATAGCCGGCAATTCGTAGCTATCTGCTGATGGACCAACGCATGGATGCAGAAGGAATAGCAACGCATGGTGCAATTCCCTAGCGGATCGCTGAGAGGAGAATTACTTGCTATTCAGTTCCCTGGTTTGCTTATTTTCCTTATTTCCCATACGCTTTTGGTCAAACACACCGAGGGCGCGTCTAATCCGTTTGAAGATGATCGCAAAGCAGGGATTGGCCTGGGGCAGAGTATTGGTAGAGACGCTATGAATTCGGCATTTTTCCATTTGACAAAAGTTGATCGGACCGCCCATCCCGATGCAAGATGACTTCAACATTACCTTGGATCAGCTGCGAATCGGGTTGTATATACACCTCGATCTCAAGTGGTTTGATCACCCATTCTCGTTCAGCCATTTCAAGATAAAGAACGAGGCACAGATCAAGACCCTCCAGAGTCTTGGGCTGAAGTCAATTCGTTACGATCCGGCCCTCAGCGATGTCAATCCGCTGCCAAAAAAACCACAGCAGGTAGAGCAAACACAGGTTGCAACCAAGCCGGATATTTCGCCGGCGCTGGCGACCAAACTGGCGCTAGTCGAGCGAATCCAGCAGCAGCGAGAGGCGGCGGCACGAATCGAAAATGCCTTTATCGATACCGCTAAAACGATACACGGTATCGAGAAAAGCCTGTATACCATGCCGGCGGAGACTTTGCGAAAGGCGACACAATTGGTGGACCAAATTGTCGACTCGCTGCTTTGCGCGCCGGAACTTGCTATACACGTCATGATAGGCAAGGCGGGGGCTGAGGAAATGTATTACCACTCTTTAAATGTCACCATGCTGTCCCTGATGATGGCGCGCGACATCGAATTGCCCCAAGAGGTGGTCGGCACCTTGGGGCTGGGCGCGCTGTTCCACGATATTGGTCATAAGGAGATTCCGTCAAAGATCCTGATGAAAAAGGAGCCGCTCAATCAGGCTGAGCGTCATTTATTCGAAATGCATTGCCAGTACGGCGCGGATATCGGCCGGCGACTGGGGCTTGCACCTGCCGTCTTGGCCATCATCCGCGAACATCATGAACTGTTCGATGGGACCGGCTACCCCAGTAAATTGAAAGGCGAAGCGATCAGTTTGCTTTCCCGCATTGTCGTCATTGCCAACCATTACGATGAACTGTGCAACCCGATGAATATTAACGATGCGCTGACACCTCATGAGGCTCTGTCGACGATGTTCGCCAAGTTGCGCAACAAATTCGATCAGAAGTTGCTTCAGGTCTTCATCCATTGTCTTGGTGTGTATCCGCCGGGCACGATCGTGCAGTTTTCCAATGGCGTGATCGGCATGGTCGTCACCGTCAATACCGCCAAGCCGATGAAACCGCTGGTGCTGATTTACGATGCGGATATTCCCAGGGATGAAGCGATCTTGGTGGATATGGCGTGCGAAGCGGATGCGAATATCGCGAAGGCGATCAGACCGGCGCAGGTTCCGCGGGAAATATACAACTATCTCAGTCCACGCAAACGGGTCAATTATTATTTCGATCCGAACAATCCCGGCCAGGAGCAAAGCGCCAGATGAGCAGCCTCGAACATCTGATGATTGATTGCAGCCAACATATGATGTTGCTGGTTGAACCCAGTGAGTTGCGGATCATCATTGCCAACAAGATGGTCGAGAAGATGCTTGGCTATTCGGAAGCGGAATTGCTGGCCATGGCCATCACGAATATCGAAAGTTCGTTGCAAGACGTCTTTTATTGGGAGGACGTCCGTAACGGCCAATACCAGGATATCGAGACCCAGGACGGACTTTACCAATGCGCCGACGGTTCGATGCTGACGGTGACCAAATCCGTCAAGGTCATTCACCATGAAGGGCGCCCTCTGATTCTGATTCAGGCCAGGGATGTACAGAACGAACACAAGGCCGAGGATGCCCTGGCCCAAATATTGTCGCAACTGCGGGCAACGCTGGAATCGACAGGCAACGGCATTCTGGTCATCGATTGGCATGGCAAGATCGCCAACATGAACCGCCAGTTCAGCAGCATGTGGGGCATTTCCGACGAGTTGCTGCTGGAGAGGGAGGAAGCGGATATTCTCGAGTTCATTGCCGGGCTGGTTGCCGAACCGGAAGTATTGCGTATTCGCCTACAGGAACTCGTCGGCAACAGCGAAACCGAAGATATCCTGAGTCTCAATGATGGCCGGATTTTCGAATGCAGATCGCGGCCGCAATATCTAGGCGAGCACATCATCGGCCGCGTCTTCGGCTTCAACGATATTACCGAACGCAAACGGGCCGAGGAAGCGTTGCGCGATTCCCGAGACGAACTTGAAGAGCAGGTGCGAAAGCGCACTGAATCCCTGCAAATGGCGAATACGCAATTGCTGGCCGAGAAGGCACGTCAAGAGGAGCTTATCGGGCAGCTTGAAGAAACTCAGATGCAACTGCTGCAATCCGAAAAAATGGCTTCGATAGGCCAGCTCGCTGCCGGCGTGGCCCACGAGATCAATAATCCCATTGGCTTCGTCAACTCCAACTTGAGTACCTTGCAGGAGTATGTCGATGGGATGCTCAGACTGTTGGCGGCTTACGAGCGGATCGAAGGGTCGTTGGTGAATGAGGCCTTGGAAAATATTAAGCATCTGAAGCAGGAAATTAATATCGGCTATTTGCGCGAAGATATTGGCGACCTTCTGGCGGAATCCCTCGACGGCTTGCAGCGAGTGCGGCGCATCGTTAAAGATCTGAAGGATTTCTCTCACGTCGGCGAACTGGAACAGCAATCGGCGAATCTTGAGTCGGGTCTCGACAGCACGCTTAACGTGGTATGGAACGAAATCAAGTACAAAGCCGACGTCGTTAAGGAATATGGCGGAATCCCGGAAATCAACTGCATCGCGTCCCAACTTAACCAGGTGTTTATGAACCTGCTGATCAATGCGGTGCAAGCTATCGAGGATCATGGTCGAATTACGCTTCGCACCGCTTATGACGAGCAAAATGTCTGGGTTGAGGTGGAGGATACCGGCAAGGGCATCAAGCCCGAACAGCTCGGAAAAATCTTCGACCCATTTTTTACCACCAAGTCGGTCGGCATGGGCACAGGCCTGGGTCTATCGTTATCCTATGGGATCGTTAAAAAGCACAATGGGCGGATAGAAGTGAAGAGCGAACTCGGTAAGGGCACTTGCTTTCGCGTATGTTTGCCGCGGACTAGCTGACAGGCGTTCCGCCATTTTGCCTATAGGCAATCCGCCATGCTAAACGGTCGCGGTAATCAGGATAATTCGATCCGAATAGCTTGTTTATCTCCAGCGAATTTGCCGTTATGCCTATTCTCCCCGACAAATGGTGAACAGCTGTTGTGTACTGAGAATGGTTCCGGCGGGAGAGTCGGTGATCGTTTCCAATCAGCAATGTTCGAGTTATTTTCTCCATCAATCAAGCTTGGAGCTTGGATGACCGAGAAATTTTCTTGAACGACCGAGCTGCGAGCTCAATTGGCCGAGAAATTTTCTCAATTGACCGAGCTCTGAGCTAGAACGGCCGAGCTATTTTCTCGATCATTCTCACTCAGAACTGCATCGTTCAAGCTCCGAGCTAAAACGTTGGCGTTATTTTGTCCAATGATCGAGAAAAAAGCTTGGCCGTTGCAGAAAATTTGTCCAATGGCCAAGAAAATAAGTCGAATCGGGGAGGGCGATTAGTGAGCGGACGGGGGATTTGCTGCGGCGGTCGCGCTGGTCGATTTTCTGGCGAAGCGGCGACTCAAACCGTCCAGGTGTTGTTCCAGGGCGCCATTCTTGCCGGCCAGTTTCGCCGCTTGGTATACCAGCAAGGTTTGACTATAAGCGTCGCAGCCCGCCGCCAAAAACGTATCCTCCAACCGGCCTTGCAGTTGGCCCAAGGCCAACACCAGCGGCTCTAACTGCCGAACTAAGGTCACGTCGCGCTGATATTCGTCCAAATCGAAATTGCGCGGCAAGATGCCCGGATTTTGCACGGCCAACACCAAGCCTTGGTCCACAAACGCCCGGCTCTTGTCACCCAGCTTGGGCAAGGCCCGGCGCTCGTCGGCGTTTAAATCGATCAAAAACGGTAACAGGTTTTGAATTTGACCGATCAAACCCATCACGGCATTCTGCTGGTCGGCGGACAATTCGCCCTTGACTAAATCGTTGTTCATAATCGCTCCTGGTCCAAAAAATTGATACTGGGATGCCTGTCGATGTTTGTATCGAACGGATCGAATCCCAGTAATTTAAGGTGAGGGTAGAGAGATAGCAGTCGCTGCATGCTTAAACTGCTTATTTAAACAACCGATCAGCAAAGCATGACGAATAAACGTCTAAAATGATTCGCCTTTCGGTTGCCGGCTGAGTGTAGTGGAAAATCGGCAAGGATTCAAACCTATCCGAACCCGAATATTAAGAGGGGTTGATTTGTTAACGGATTTAAATTTGATCGCAATGCCGACGAGCCGTTTGGTTGGGCTGATGGCTATCCAGTTCAAATGCTCCCGTTCGGCCAAAACCGGCCTCTGATTCAGCGAATGGCAGCTTTTCGGCAAGTAACCTTACATCCTCTTTGGCTCGACCTGGCCAAAAGGTGTCACCCAATCGTAGATCGCGAGCGGCTAACGATGTTCCTAAGCCCTCATTCAGGCAAATTCAATTTTTCTATGACTAATGGAGGAATTGATATGGGCGTCCAGCGGCCAAACGCTGCAACGGATTCATATAGTCGATAATCAGATTTTTCTTCGTCTGGGCCTTCCCTACTTCGTGCCGAGCAATGCGTTTCGGCCGATAATCGCCCCAATTCCAAGCAAGCTAACAGGCCGTCAAACCGAAGCAGTTTTTCCTTGGACGCGCAGTTTTCCGCAGCCTGACCCTTAAAGTTTACTATAAGTCATGTTTACATTAACCAGCTACTCACATCAGTTACATCAGAGTCTAAAAAGTTAGGCATGAGGCATTGAACTACCGTCGCGGATATTCGAATTGCAGGGCCACAAAATCGGCAGTCGGCGCACCATAGCGTCCGGCAATACCTTCTATTGCCGCATCCAATGCGCTCGCCGAAGTGCCGGCATAAACGGGTAGGACATATCGACCCAACTCGGAGCCGGCCTCAGTTTCCATGAGCAAGCCGTGGCGGGATCGCACCGCACCGCTTACATTCGTCGCCAATGCTTCGGAGCGAAAGGTTCGGGACCACGCATCCGCCATGAGTGCCACGGAAATTTCATCGAAACCGCCGTCAACGGGTATTTCGACAACCTCGTGTCGCCACACGGCGAGCCAATTGCCGGCTGCGAGAAAGATGCGGTCTGCGGTTAGAGTGAACGCAGATGTATCGTGATCGATTTTCCAAGTGCTCAGTCCCAGTCGTTGTGCAGTAAGCTCGGCAGCATGCCGACCGGCAATCGCTTCGACCAGCGCCAACGATGCCGGCAGGGAAGCGCTGATACCAGTGGTCGTCATCACCTGTCTGTCAATAACGAAGCGTTGGTTATGCACCCATGTCGTACCAGGAAATGCTTTAGCCATTTCCTCCAAACCCGACCAGTGTGTGGTCGCCGCTTTGCCTTCGAGTAGTCCTGCATGCGCGATAACTCGTGCGCCCTCACAAATCGATACCACTGTCGCGCCCTTTTCGGACTGGGCTCGCACCCAGTTGAGCAACACCGGATTTTCCGCTCTATCCATGGCGGGAACAATCAGAATGTCGGCTCCGTTCGGGGTTGATTCGTCGAATTGCCCTATCGTCATATCCGCGCGTATCTGTAGCGCAGGCATCAGCTCAACCGTGCCAGGCTCAGTCGAAACCGTCACCACATCTGCTGCACCGGATTCCTTCAAGACCCCGTAAGGAATGACAAAATCCGTGGTTTCTGTACCGGCATTGTCGGCAAGTATGACGACCAATGGACGTACACGCCGGTCTTTCGGTGCCGGAAGGGTGAGCGAGTTATTCGTCATGTCAGCGATTTTCGCGTGAGTGGAATCTGCGCCCAGGCATGATCGCGTGCAGTACGTTGACGCTGCAAGCAGCACTATCGCGAAACTGGTAATTTTTATCAAAGCGGAACAATTCATTTGCTTTCCTCAATCATTGGTCAATGCGCATTTGCAATGACTTTTGAATGCCGCAAAAGATAGGCGAGATACGCTGCGGCCACCACATCGTAGGTCAGGCAAAACATTGACCACCAATTAGGGACGCCTGGATTGGAAATGAGATGGCCGTGAAAGAAATCAAATATGCCATGGGTAACTAACGCAAAAACGACAAACCACAAATTGCGTTTGAAGCCAAGAACAGTGGCACCTAAAAATACGGCCATTACGACTGACTCGCTAAGGGCAGCCTGAAACGAGCCGCCCATAACCGCAAATAAACCATAGTAGGATGCAATCACTACCAACACGGTTGGGTAGAAGCTACGTTCTTTGTCAAAGCCGACGAGTGAAGCGAACAACGAAACAACTAAGGCGATGATAATACCTGCGAGATATTCCATTTTGGTTCCAGCTATCTAATGTTTGAATTTAGTGACCGTCGAGTCATGTCTTATAGCCATCTCGGAACGGACTGCGTGTAGGTGACGAAATGTTTGCCGAACTTTATAGACAGCGCCCTCTCCTCGGGTGAAATTTGAAAGCGATTCATATAGATAACAAAAGCTGGCAAGAAGATAAATCCCGCGGCATGCGCAAGAAAGAATGCCCAGCTACCTAGCGTAAATAAGAAGCCGACATACATGGGGTTCCGACTGAAACGATAGATGCCCGAGCTAACCAAGGTAGACGCGGCACCCGGTCGCGTTGGATTAACCGTTGTCTTGGCAGCACGAAATGCAATGACGCCGGCAACAGCGAAGACGATGCCAGTACCGCACAATGCAATGGATATGATAAGACGTCCGGGAATGGCGAAGGACATAACCGGAAACTGCACTGATGCAAGCCACATTGCGCCTGCAATGAAAAGTGACAAAGCGACGGGAGGAATTTTGAGTTCAAGTGTGTTCATGAGATGAAGATTCCGGCTGATATAAAAACTTTAATGCAGGGTTAGAGTGCATACTCAAAGCATTACGAATGAATGTTTGCCATGTCTGATTGGGCACCCAAACCTCCAGCATTGTATGGGCTGATTCTTCCTCACTCTCTAGGCGACATAATCTCCTATAGAGGTATATAAAAACCGATACCCGCATGTTTTTTGCGCCATGCACCCAAACATTGCGCTTTTCGAGGGCCTTGAGTGTGCTGAAAAACTGCGTTAGCCGATGAAGCTCGGGTTGCTCCCAAGCTACGGGAATATGAATGTAGGTAATTCCTTGCCGTGTAACAAATTCAGCCTCACCGGATAGGGCGTTTGATGACGTTGGGGGAGCCAAATTGATCACGGCGTCTATTCCAAGGTCCGTCAGACTTGCAATGTCCCTTTCAGATAATTGGCCGGAAGTCCAGAGCCAGTCAAATACTTGATGAATGTTTTCAGCGTCCATGAATGGTATCTTGGGGCTCATATCAGCTAATCAGACTTGTCCGGACACTTGTTGCGCACCCGACCAGCGAACTGCGGGCAAAAATATTTTGCTCTATGGTTTTTTGGC
The DNA here is from genome assembly GCF_000365425.1 of Methylomonas sp. MK1. Lineage (NCBI taxonomy): Bacteria > Pseudomonadati > Pseudomonadota > Gammaproteobacteria > Methylococcales > Methylococcaceae > Methylomonas > Methylomonas sp. MK1. Next base: position 1,186,800 of record NZ_AQOV01000001.1, on the reverse strand, counting down.
TGCCAACGCTAAAGTGCGAACATGGACAGGGGGCGCAGTGACGGAGAATTTCATAGGCTTTATTCATGAGATGTTTCCTTTCAAATTGATTTGATGCGGGGCCTAGTCTACGAGCTCACATCAGCTACGGCTTGAACGAAACGGCTATTCGCGCTGGAAACTAGAAGGCGCAATCCCGAACATGCGCTTGAACGTCCGCGAAAAATGCGCGGAGTCTGCAAATCCGCCGGCATACGAAGCCTCGGTCAGATTGCTGCCAGATGCTAATGCAGTGAGCGCGATTTCGATGCGCAGCCACAGCAGGTAGGGCCGAAACCGCATACCTGTTTGCTCAATGAAGAGATGGCGAAAGCGATCTGGAGAAAGACAGGTGGCATTAGCAATATCGGCAAGCTGAACCGTTTCACCGATATTCTCACGCAATAGTTCCACAGCATATTCAATTCGCTTATCCAGCGCTACCACCGGAACCGTGGTCATTGCGGCAAGTTTGGTAATCACGAATCGTGCGCAGGAGGCGAGTTCTGAATCTAGGGAGCCCTCCATGTAGGAGGCGGCGAGGGCTGCACGTTCGAGTTTAAGCGTTCCAAAGGCAAGCGCCGAAATCCCCTCACCGAGATATAACTGGTGTAGCACCCGTCCCTCGCGTGACTCCGGCTCAACAAAGATCATCGCAACAAACTCGCCACGCGCCTCGAATGCGTGAGGCTGGTGCGCAGCGATGATTGCCGAATTATAGGCATTCCAGTTTCCGTCGGGGCGCCGAAATCGCACCCCGCCTTCGGAGAATGACAACGTGATCTGGACTGCATGATGGGAATGAAAATCCGTGGGCTCACCAGCTCGACCGATCCACAGACTCCCTCCACGCCAAAGCACGATACGCCCGATTCCTGTCGTCTTCATTTCATACTACTCCGAGCTATACCGATTGGCAGGGCCGCAGGCTGAGTGGAGCGGTAGCGTACCCAGCTTAAATGGCTTCTAGTTGGGTTTCATTATCATTCAAACCAGACTACTTCCACGAACGCAGATTCAGCTTATTATCCAATTGCGGACCAGCCGATTTCAACTAAGCAACTAAATCCATCTTCAATCAATTTGGCTACTGACCGATGAAAAAACACTAACGCCCATGCTAATCAACAACATAGAGCGATTCATCTTTTCTGAAAGTGTTTGGTTAACCATGCGACTTGTTATATAACAGTCGCGCTTCAGCGGTCGCGCACCATGACTGGTCCGCTATTGTCTCTGGGCTTAATTTGATCGTTTTTGAGAGTATTGAACTAGTGTTTTATGTCACACAGGGCGCAAAATCCATCCTCATATTAATTTACTGCACGCTATTGGCCGCCTGCCAAGAATCGTCGCCACAATACCCAAAGCCCGTCAGCAAAATCACTGTAGCCTTCACTTATCAACCGGAATCCGTGCTGATGCATGTCGCCATGGCGCAAGGCTATTTTGCCGAGGAAGGATTGGAAGTTGAACCTCAAATACATAGCTTCGGCAAGGCCGCCTTACAATCGGTGGTTGAGGGGAAAGCCGATTTCGCAACCGTCGCGGAAACGCCCTTGATGTTCAGTATATTGCGTGGAGAAAAGGTCGCCGTAATCGCCAACATCGTCACCAGTTCAAGTAATCATGCGATTGCGGCCAGACAAGATGCCAGCATCTCCAAACTCTCGGACTTAAAGGGCAAGCGCGTGGGCTTTACTCCCGGCACCACATCCGAATTTTTTCTGGATTCAATTTTGACGGCATCCGGCCTGATGAGATCCGAGATTGAACCAGTCGCCCTAAACCCCCAGGAAATGCAGGAGAGTATCACCCTTAAAAAGGTCGATGCAGTTTGCACCTGGAACTACCCGCTGATACAAATTCAACGGCAACTCGGCTCTGCTGTGACGGTTTTTTACGACCGGGACATCTACACCGAAACTTTCAATATCGCTGTCCTGCAAGCGTTTATCGAAAAAAACCCGAAAACAATCAAAAGTTTTCTGCGCGCCTTGCTCAAGGCCGAACGTTTCGTGGCCGAACAACCGGATGCGGCTCAAACCATTATGGCAAGCGCAACCAAGGTCGAGTTGGGGCTGATCAAGAGTGTCTGGGACGATTTCAATTATGAGCTGACACTCGATCAAACTCTGCTGATTACCCTGGAAGATGAAACCCGATGGGCAATGAAAAACCGGCTAACCGATCAAGTCGTGATGCCTAACTACCAGCAATCTATCCATCTGGATAGTCTGGCGGCTATCAAACCTGCAACCGTAACCCTATACCGTTAGACCAGCATGCGGGTCATCAAACGCTTACAAATCCTGTCAACTTCGACTATCACCGCTGTGATCGTATTATTGCCTATCCTGTTCTGGGCGTACGTGCATTATCAGCGTGAAAAAAACGACTACGTGCTGGTGGACCAACTCCGCCATGGTTTTTTCGAACTGACTGTCTTCAGGGACCAATATTTCCTGTATCGCGAGGAACGGGCGCGAAGGGAATGGGACATCCACAAGGAAATAGTTAATCAGCTTATAGATCGGATTACGGCTCAACACGGCCACCAAGAAGATGAACCTGTTTTTAAGGATTTGCGCAGGAGTTTTAGCGAATCCGCAAATATTTTTCAGCGCATTGTCGAAAACAGCGAGTCATTAAAAACCGCAACCGATAAGCGAAGCATTTATGAGGAATTAGATCATCGACTCATTAGTCAACTGCTGCTAAGGTCCACCAAGAGCCTCAATTTGGCTTCAGCCTTACTGGATATCAGCACCCGGCGGGTAGAGAAAAGTTACCAATATTTGGTTGGCATTGTCAGTATGTTCGCCTTGCTGTTGGCACTGGCCACCATTCTGAGCTCGATGCGACTCAGTAGGTTGATCAACAAGCGATTATTGCCCTTGCATCAAGGGGCTAAGAGGATTGCAGGGGGCAATCTGGATTACCGTATTATCTGCGACGGTACGGATGAGTTTAGCGAGCTTGCCGCTTCTATCAATGTGATGACGACTCGCTTGCAGACATTTACCGAGCAGCTTCAGGCGGAAATCGTCGAACGAGAGCGCCTTGCACAAGAAAGGGAGCAGTATTTCCGATTCTTCCGACTCACCACGGAGCCGATGTGTATAGCCGATCCCAAAGGTTGTTTCAAGCAAGTCAATCCCGCATTTATTTCGCTGACAGGCTTTGACGAAAGCGAGTTGTTGACCCAGCCTTTTATAGACTTTGTGTTTGCCGAGGACAGACAAAAAACCGAGGATGAAATGACACACCAGATATTGGGTCAAAAATCCATGGCTTTTGAAAACCGTTACCTTTGCAAAGATGGCAAGTTGGTTTATTTGTCTTGGACGGCTTATTTTGATCGAGTCGACGGAGTAACCTATGCTACGGCACGGGATATTACCGAACGTAAACACGCAGAGGCCCAACTGGCCGAAAGCGAATTTCGCTGGAAATTCGCAATCGAAGGTTCCGGCGACGGCGTTTGGGACTGGAATATCGTCACGGACGAGGTGAATTTTTCCCAGCGTTACAAGGAGATGTTAGGGTATTCCGACGAAGACATTCGCGCGGTTAAACAGGAATGGGCTGATCGGCTTCATCCTGATGATCGAGCCGATGTCACCGCAATGCTTCAGGATTATCTGCTTGGCCAGATCCCGAATTATTCCATAGAGTTTCGGATGAAATGCAAGGATGGCAGCTATAAATACATTCATGCGCGCGGCATGCTGGTAAGTCGTAGCCACGACGGCAAACCATTGCGAATGATTGGGACGCATACCGATATCACCGAGCGTAAGCAAGCCCAACAGAAACTGCAGCTTGCCGCTAGTGTTTTCGCGAATGCTCGGGAGGGAATCATGATTACCGAGACAGACGGGAGGATCATTGAAGTCAACGACGCATTCGTCCAGATTACCGGCTACAGTCGCGAAGAAGCGGTTAGCCGTAACCCGCGCATTCTAAGTTCCGGTATCCATGGTAGTGACTTTTATACTAGGCTTTGGCGTCAATTGCTTGAGAACGGCCACTGGTATGGCGAGGTCTGGAATCGACGCAAAAATGGCGAAGTTTACGCCCAAATGGAAAACATCAGCGCGATACGAGACGCTCGAGGCAATGTCTGCCAATACGTGTCCTTATTCTCTGACATCACCACCCACAAGGAGCATGAAAAAAAACTGGAACATATCGCGCACTTCGATGCCCTGACCAACCTCCCCAATCGCGTGCTGTTAGCCGACCGCCTGCGGCAGGCCATGGCGCAGACGGATCGAGATCAACGGTTGTTGGCGATAGTCTATCTGGATTTAGACGGTTTCAAGGCCATTAACGATACCTATGGACATGCGGCCGGCGACCGGTTGTTGATGGCTGTTTCCGAACGGATGAAACAAACCCTGCGCGAAGTAGATACCTTGGCCAGAATTGGCGGCGACGAATTCGTCGCGGTGTTACCGAATATGCCCGATACGGCGTCGAGTATCCCCATGCTAAACCGGTTGTTAGGCGCCGCCTCCAAACCGATAGAGACTGATGATATTGCGTTTACTGTTTCGGCCAGTCTAGGAGTAACCTTTTTTCCACAGGTCGACGATGTCGATGCCGACCAACTCCTACGTCAAGCCGATCAGGCCATGTATCAGGCCAAACTGGCCGGCAAAAACCGATTTTATATGTTCGATGCCGACCAAGACATCAGTATACGCAATCATCATGAATCACTGAATCGTATCAGGCAGGCTTTAGTTGCAAATGAGCTGGTGTTGTATTACCAACCCAAGGTGAATCTTCGTACTGGAGGCGTCATTGGTGCGGAAGCGTTAATCCGCTGGCAACATCCGGAAAGCGGCCTGCTCCCACCGTCCGCATTTCTGCCGATAATCGAGGAGCATCCGCTGGCTGTCGAAATTGGCGAATGGGTAGTAGACACGGCGCTAACCCAAATACAGATCTGGCACAACGCCGGGTTGAAAATACCGGTTAGCGTCAACATCGGTGCCCGCCAGTTGCAGCAAAAGGACTTTGTCGACCGTCTGCGACAGTTGCTGGTGGCCCATACAGCAATTAGTCACAATAGCCTAGAGCTTGAGGTACTGGAAACCAGTGCGCTAGAAGACATTAGCCATGTTTCCGATGTCATTAACGCCTGTAGCGAGATGGGGGTGGCATTCGCTCTGGATGATTTTGGCACCGGTTATTCGTCTCTAACCTATCTGAAACGTTTGCCGGTCGCAATGCTGAAAATTGACCAGAGCTTCGTGCGCGACATGCTTGACGATCCTGACGATCTGTCCATTTTGAATGGCGTCATTAGTTTAGCCGCCGCTTTTGGTAAGCAGGTTATTGCCGAAGGCGTTGAAAGTCAGAAACATGGGGACTTATTGCTGCAACTCGGCTGTGAGTTGGCACAAGGTTATGGCATAGCCAAACCCATGCCTGCTGAGGAAATGCTTGATTGGCACACTAATTGGAGTAAACAACCTCACTGGCCCGATCACCCTTAGCGATTTTTCCTGGATTGCTTTCCTGGGTTTGGTAGCTAGGAAATTGAGAGGATTCAACATTTGACGATAGTCATTAGAATCTCAAATGAATGGAGAAATTAAGAGCATAACAGTAGCGGCCAAAGGCTGCTATTTGGCCGTTTGGTTGAGGTCGACAACGTCGCCTTTGTAGTCCTCCAGTTCGCAGAGTCTGGCTTCGGTCGACTGGCGGCTTTGGAGAAACTCGAGTGGCAAAAATGGGTCGAAATTTGGCCGTCAAAATCGTCAGATGGCTTTGGGTCTATCTAGCCATGGCAGTTTGAATGTCCCATGAGCGGAACAGCGTATCAACTCCTGTGCCGAACCTTGGTCAATTCATATTGCGGCAATGGAAAGCATTCCGGGAAGGCTGAATAATCCTCCCAATATTTAAAGATAAAGCCCGCCATTTTGTTTGACGTAATTGCCAACAACTAAAGTTGGCAATTACGGGTCGATAAGTTACCTCAGATTTAACCCTGCAAAGCCTTCAACAACCCCTGCAATTTGTCGTTGGCATCGCCGAACAGCATGCGGGTGTTTTCATGCACGAACAGCGGGTTGCCAACGCCGGCGTAACCGGAGGCCATTGAGCGTTTCAGCACGATGGTGTTTGCACCTTTCCAGCATTCTAGGACCGGCATGCCGGCTATCGGACTGTTGGGGTCGTCCAAAGCGGACGGGTTGACGATGTCGTTGGCGCCGATGACGATGGAGACATCGACATGCGGGAAGTCTTCGTTGATTTCGTCCATTTCAAAGACGATGTCGTACGGGACTTTCGCTTCAGCGAGCAACACGTTCATATGCCCCGGCATGCGCCCGGCGACCGGATGGATGGCAAAGCGGACTTTTTTGCCGCGACTGGTCAGGAATTTGGTGATTTCGTTGACTGTGTGCTGCGCTTGCGCCACGGCCATGCCATAGCCGGGGATAATCACGATGTCTTTGGCGTCCAGCAACAGTTGCGCGGTTTCTTCGACTTCAATGGGCTGTACGTCGCCAACCACTTCCGCGGCTTCGCCACCCGCGCTGCCAAAGCCGCCGGCAATGACGCTAAGAAAATGTCGATTCATGGCGCGGCACATGATGTAGCTCAGAATCGCACCGCTGGAGCCCACTAAAGCGCCGGTGACGATCAGCAAGTCATTACTAAGCATGAAACCGGTCGCGGCCGCGGCCCAGCCGGAATAGCTGTTGAGCATCGATACCACCACCGGCATGTCGGCGCCGCCGATGGCCATCACCATGTGTACCCCAAATACCAAGGCGATCACGGTCATAATCGCCAGCGGAATCGTCCCGCCGCCGGATTCTGCCGCACTCAAAAAGCTGCCACCCAAGATCACGGTGGCGACCAACATGGCCAGATTCAACCAATGCCGCGCGGGCAGCAAGATCGGTTTGCCGCTGATGCGACCGCAGAGCTTGCCGAAGGCGATGACCGAGCCGGAAAATGTCACCGCACCGATAAAAATACCGATATAGGTTTCGACTTCGTGAATGGTTTTCTCTGCGCCGACCAAGCTGTTGGAATGATCCATGGCGTTGGCGTAACCGACTAATACCGCCGCCATACCGACCAAGCTGTGCATCAATGCCACCAGCTCCGGCATTTGTGTCATTTCCACCTTGGCGGCGGCTTTGGTACCAATGAAGCCACCGATCAGCAAGGCAATCGTGAGTATCACGTAGGCGGTCACGCTGCCGCCGAATACCGTGGCGACAATCGCAATCGCCATGCCGGTCATCCCGTAATAGTTGCCTCGGCGCGCCGTGTCCTGCTTGCTCAGACCGCTGAGGCTGAGTATGAATAGAATCGAGGCTGCGATGTACGCCATCGTAACTAGACCGTTTGACATGTAGCTCTCCTTATTTTCTAAACATTTCAAGCATGCGGCGCGTCACGAGAAAGCCGCCGGCAATATTGATGGATGCGATCAGAATGGCCACCGCGGACAAAATGCCGATTATCGAGTCAGGCGAGGATACCTGCACCAAGGCACCGATGACGATAATGCCGCTGATGGCATTAGTCACGCTCATTAACGGCGTGTGTAGCGACGGTGAGACGTTCCAAATCACTTGGTAGCCGACAAAGCAAGCCAACACAAACACCGTGAAGTGCGACAAAAATGAGGTAGGTGCCGTCGCGCCGACCGCAAAGAACACCAGAGCAGCCAATGCTATCGGCAGCCATTGTTTTATCGGTTCCGGTATTAAGGATTTGGTTTCGACAGTGGCTGCCGCTTCGCTCGCTGCCGCCTGTTTGGGCGCGGCAGATAGTTTGGGCGGTGGTGGCGGCCAGGTGATATTGCCTTCCTTAATCACGGTAGCGCCGCGAATCACCTCATCCTCCATATTGATGACGGTGTTGCCGTCCTTGCCGGGAGTGAGATCGGTGAGCAGATGCCGCAGGTTGGTGGCGTAAAGTTGGCTGGATTGATTGGCCAAGCGGCTGGGTAAATTGGTGTAACCAATGATAGTCACATCGTGTTTGACCACTACCTGATTTTTCTCGGTCAAGGCACAGTTACCGCCTTGTTCGGCGGCCAAATCCACGATGACGCTGCCGGGTTTCATCGACGCCACCATCTCGGCGGTAATCAGCTCGGGCGCGGGCTTGCCAGGGATCAAAGCGGTGGTGACGATGATGTCTACTTCCTTGGCTTGCTGGGCAAACAAAGCCATCTCCGCTTCGATAAATTCCTTGGACATGGTTTTGGCGTAACCGCCGGTACCGGTGCCGTCTTCGTGAAAATCCAGCATCAGAAACTCGGCGTCCATACTTTCAATTTGTTCTTTTACCTCTGGGCGGGTGTCGAAGGCGCGGACAATGGCGCCCATGCCTTTCGCGGCGCCGATAGCCGCTAGTCCGGCTACGCCGGCGCCAATCACCAACACTTTCGCGGGCGGGATTTTACCGGCAGCGGTGATTTGGCCGGTGAAGAAGCGGCCAAAATGCTGGGCGGCTTCCACGATGGCTCGGTAACCGGCGATGTTGGCCATGGAGCTGAGTGCATCCATTTTTTGCGCCCGGGACATGCGTGGCACGCTGTCCATCGCCAATACCGAGACTTTTTTCGCTGCCAGTTTTTGCATCAGCGCTTCATTTTGCGCCGGCCAGATGAAGCTGATTAATTGTTGGCCTTCTCGCAGTAAGTCGGCTTCGTCGATAGCCAACTGCGGATGAAATTCGGGCGCCCGGACTTTCATGACAATGTCGCTGTTTTGCCATAGTTCCTGTGCCGAGGCGACGACTTGTACGCCTGCCGCGCGATAAGCGTCATCGGAAATATTGGCATTGTCGCCGGCACCGCTTTCCACCAGTACTTCAAAACCTAGTTTGATGATTTTTTCAGCGGCCTCTGGGGTGGTAGCGACGCGTTTTTCGCCGTCGTGAACTTCTTTTGGAACACCGATTTTCATGATTTCTCCTAAGGTTTGGAGGGGAATAACGGACGGTTATTAGGCTGAAAAGCCAGCGGGCGAGGATAGGGGATTGAACCGGTTTTATCAATTGTTTTCTGTGAGCCCTGCGAATTACGCTAGAATCCTAGAGTCTGCTTAAGCCAACTAGAAGAACAATGAAAATATTGGTGGTCGATGATAGCAAAGTGATCAGGCAGCTGGTTGCGGAATGCCTAAAAGAAATGGGGCATGCGGTGTCCTATGCGGAAAACGGTTCCGAAGCCTTGCAATATGTCGCCGACCACGATGTGGACTTGATTCTGATGGATGTGGAAATGCCCTTGCTGACCGGTATAGAGGCCACTAAAGCAATCCGCGAGTTAAAAAAGGCTGATTGGTTTCCCATCATTTTTTTTACCATGCATGACGATGATCAATCGTTTGTCAACGGCATTTTGGCCGGCGGCGATGCCTATCTGCCTAAACCGCTGAATCCTACCCGATTGCGATTGACAGTGATCGCGATGGAGCGGATTTATGTGATGCGGCAAAAGCTGCAAACAACCCAGCGCGAATTGCAGGCAGCCAATCTGGAATTGGAGCGTTTATCATTGCGCGATCAATTAACCGGCTTGGGCAATCGCCGCCATTTCGATAGCAATCTATCCATGCAGTTTGCGCTGTCCCGCCGCAATAAAGCGCCGTTGTCTTTGATTATTTGCGATATCGATTACTTTAAGAAATACAACGATACTTTAGGGCACCCGCAAGGCGACGGGTGTTTAATTGCAGTGGCGAAAGTTCTCACGGAGCAATTGGAGCGTAGCAGCGATCTCATTTGCCGTTACGGTGGCGAGGAGTTCGTAGCGATCCTGCCCGATACGTCGTTACAACATGCGCGTGTACTCGCTGAAAATATTCGCCGGCAAGTTTTTGAAAAAAACTTCGTTTACGGCGAGACTGAGACTCAGTGTATTAGCCTGAGTTTGGGGGTGGCAACCTATGTCGGCCAATATAGAACTGCGCTGGAGATGTTGGAAGCGGCGGATGCCGCTTTGTACAAGGCCAAGCAAAGCGGTCGTAACCGGGTGGAAGTCAATTAAATCGTGTATCGAGCCAAAGATTTTATAGAAACTGCGGAAGGATTGATTTTTGCCGTCGTAGTTCAGGGCCAGGAAAATGGGAAGGTTTTATGTTTTCTGCGCTACCTCTGCCTGGCGGGCGTTTGGCGTAAGGTCGACACTGCGCTGGCGAACCGTCATCTTGAGCAATATTGCCCGCAGTATCTGCATTATTCGGCGCTGCTCGATGCGCATTTACACGCCGTGCCTAGCGCCGCTATTGTTCGGCATTACCAACCTCAAAAAATATTGCAAAGTTTGTTGGCTGACGAACCCGGCGACCCGGTATTGGCCGATTTGCATAAACTGTGCGGCTTGTTGCGGGCCAATGGCTTGGCACTTAGCCGATTCGGCGTGACCGGCTCGCTGCTGGTGGGTATGCAAAAACATAGTTCCGATATTGATCTGGTTTGCTACGAGCGCGGCGAGTTTCATCGTGCGCGCAATATCGTCCAAGCCTTGATTGCCGAAGATCGTTGCCAAGCATTAAACGATGAAGATTGGTTGGAGGCTTACCAGCGGCGAGCCTGCGATTTTGCCTTTGACGACTATGTCTGGCATGAGCAGCGCAAATACAACAAGGGCATGATCAATGGGCGTAAATTCGATTTGTCGCTGGCGATTGCCGACCCGGAAGCACAGGACAGAAGTTACCGTAAACTGGGCTTTGTCACTATCGACGCCGAAGTGTGTGAAGACCAATTCAGTTTCGATTATCCCGCTCGGTTTGTTATTAAGCATCCGCAAGTCGATAGCGTGGTGTGTTTTACCGCGACTTATAACGGTCAGGCGCAAGTCGGCGAACGGATTCGCGTGGCCGGGCAGTTAGAAGTCGATCAAGACGGTGTCCAGCGCATAGTAGTCGGTTCGAATCGGGAAGCCATAGGCGAATTTATTAAGGTCATCCGGTGAAGGAACGGGGCTGGCGGGCGATTATTTTTGATATGGACGGTCTGGTTTTGGATAGTGAACCGACTTATGTTAAAGCTTGGCAGGCCGCTGCCGATGAGCTTGGTTTTGCGATGCCGGCGGAATTTTGGGATGGCTTGACCGGTTGCTCCGGAATGACGGTGACTCGGCGTTTGCAGGAGCAAAGCGGGATTCGTTTCAATCTGGAAAAGTTTCAGCAATTAAGTAGCGTTTATTGGCTCGCGCATGTGCAGCACCACGGTATCGCCGTAAAACCGGGTCTTTTTGCCGTATTGGAGGTATTGGCTAAGTACCGTTTGCCGTTCTGTCTGGCCACTAACAGCGCACTGGCAGCGGCGCAACAGTGCTTGGCCTGGGCCGGATTGTCGGATGTTTTTTCGTATATTGTTGCCGGCGATATGGTCGCCGCGGCAAAGCCGGCCCCGGATATTTTTTTGCGCGCTGCCGCAGAACTGGCACAACCGGTTGAGGACTGTTTGGTGCTGGAAGATTCGCCGACAGGCGTCCGCGCCGCTCTAGCCGCTGGGACGCCCTGCGTCTTCGTGCCGTCATTCCATCCGGCGGATGCCTGGGCTGTCGAACACGCCGATTTTCTAATGGAAGATCTACACCAAGTGGCCGATTTTATCTCGGCCCGCCAACATCATCCGCTATAATGCCGGCTCCTTAGTATTTGACGGAATCCAGGTGGTGAAAGCGCGGTACCAATCAGTCACGGTCATAGCTCCGGCTCGCTTACATATGGGCTTTATCGATTTAAGTGGCGCGTTGGGGCGGCATTTCGGTAGCATCGGTTTGGCGCTGAACGAAATCAATACCAGGCTCACCATAAGCGCGGCGGATAGCCTGCAAGTCAGCGGTCCGTCAGCGGAGCGCGCCCTGAAATGTACCCGGCAATTTTGTCAATTGCTAGGCGTTTCCGATGCACTCAATATCACTATCGATAATGCCATCCCTGAACACATTGGATTAGGATCCGGTACGCAAATGGCTTTGGCTGTTGGTGCCGCGTTGAATGCTTTTTACGATTTGGGTCTGTCGGTGCGGGAAATAGCGCAACTCTCCGATCGCGGCGCGCGTTCCGGTATTGGTATCGGTATCTTCGAAACAGGCGGCTTGGTAGTGGATGGCGGTCGCGGACCGGACACCAAAACCCCGCCAATGGTCGCGCAAATGGCGGTGCCGGAAGACTGGCGATTTATTTTGGTGTTCGATCAACGCGGCCAAGGTTTGCATGGCGAACAGGAAGTCAGCGCTTTTCAGCAATTGCCGCCGTTTCCGCAAGCCCAGGCCGAGCGCTTATGTTACTTGCTGTTGATGCAGGGTTTGCCGGCTCTGGCGGAATGCGATCTTGATAAATTCGGCGAAGTGATTACCTCCCTGCAACAGGCGGTGGGTGAGCATTTCGCGCCGGTACAGGGCGGGGTGTTTACCAGCCCGGATGTCGCGGCGGCAATGGCTAGTCTCGCCGTGCAAGGGGCCGTGGCGATAGGCCAGACCTCGTGGGGGCCGACCGGATTTTGCGCGGTTGCCAATCCGCAACGGGCGGCAGAGTTGCTGGCGCAGTTGGAACGGCAATTCGCCGCATCGCCGTTAAGTTTTTTGGTGGCCAGCGCCCGGAATCAGACCGCCGAAATTATTCTTAACTAGCCTTTGCTTCAGTCGAGCACGTGCTCCGCGTGATCTTGGTTTTGTCTATTGTCAGCCCATTCGGCGCTGAGCCTATCGCCGCTGTTTGCTATCAATCTAAACGTAAAAAACGGATTTTTGGAGATGCTGCCGGCCATGTTGGTGGTTAGGATTAGTTGATCGTTTAATTTAACCACCAACCGCTCGATAAAATGCGCCGGAATCAATTCGCCGTTAGCGTCGCGATTGCGGCCGTTTTCCATCGGATGCGTAATCAGCAATTTAACTTCTATGTAGCCGTCGCGCCGTTGGCTTCTGATTTTTATGCTGTTGTTCATCTCAACCTGTTCCACAGCCGCCGCGCATCACATTCACCCAACGGCTGGTGCGCAATAGCTCTCCGTTATGTTCCGCAAGCAAAATCACGTTGCAAGATTCGGCTAATTTAATCCGCGCGGTGATGAAGGGTGCTATCAGTGGCGTGAGTTCGAATTCCGCCAGCAGCGGCGTAGGATTTTTATCGGCGAATAGATACAGTTTCTCGATGCCGTCCAGCTCACTAGCAATGCTCACCGGCACCACTGCGCCATCTTCGGCAATCTCGGGCAGGATCAAATTGAGTTTATCGCTATCAATCACCGTTCGCTGATCGATAAGCTGCGAGTAGAGGGCGACGAAGTCGTCGGCGGCAAAATGTTTCGCCAACCTCTCGGCAAGTGCGCTTGCGGATTTGCCGGTCAATAAAGTCCCGGCCAGCAAAATACCGGAGTGCTTTAGAAATAGGCGGCGACTAGGCATAAATTTTAATAACCATAAAAAGTTTGATGTATATCAAAAAATTTAAGCCTCGGCTTGTTATCTTTTGCCCCGTTGAAATTTTTTCAGCACCACCATCACAAACAACAAAAGGAAGGTACAAAATGAGTGAAGTACAAGAAAAAGATAATTTCTGGCTCTATATCGTCATTGCTGTCGTCTTGGCGGCTGGCGCTGTACTGATGGTAAAAAATGCCGAGCATGATAAATATGCTACCGCGGCAAAAAATATCGCCGAAGACTCCGCCAACTCAGCTTACCGCAATGATGTACTTCACAGCGGTGGCGCGAAAAGATAAGCTCTTTTCAGCGTTTCGGGAAATGTAATCTGCGTTTCCCAAATTTGCGGATTTTGGTGGGGCATCCGGGCCCCGTCAAAATCCGTTTCTGTTTCTGCTAGTCGTTAAACAATACCGTTGCTTTCAGCAAGGCGATGGCATTGGCCATGCCAACTTCCAAGTTTTTCTCGATCTCGGCCATGGTGATTTCACCCTCCACCACGCCGGCCGCCCAATTGGCTACCACCGAGATATTGGCATAAGCCAAGCCCAGTTCCCGTGCCAGCGCTGCTTCCGGCATCCCGGTCATGCCCACCAAGTCGCAACCGTCGTTAGCCATACGTTTGATTTCGGCTACAGTTTCCAGCCGCGGCCCTTGGGTGCAGCCGTAAGTGCCTGAGGGAGTTATCGAAATGTTTGCCTGTTGCGCGGCTTGCATAATGCGCGCGCGTAGCGACGGTGTGTAGGGCTCGGTGAAATCGATATGTGTGACATGCTCCAGATCGTCGGCAAAAAACGTATGCTCCCGGCCGTAGCTGTAGTCTATCAATTGATCCGGAATGGCAATAACGGCCGGTGCCATCTTTGCGCCGATACCGCCGACCGCCGCGACGCCGATAATCTCGGAAACGCCCAGCTGTTTTAAACCCCAGATATTGGCCCGGTAGCTGATCTTGTGCGGCGGAATCCGGTGCGGATTGCCGTGTCTGGCCAGGAACACCAATTTCTTGCCATTTAGCTCACCAAGCAGATAAGGCGCGGATGGTTCGCCGAAAGGCGTGGTCAGGCGTTCTTCACCAGTGATGGTGAGTTCTTCGATTTGGGTGAGGCCGGTACCGCCGATGATAGCTAATGTCATAACACGTCCTTGCAGGCAAATACGCCTGGCGCATTTCTAAGATAACCCTTGTAATCCATGCCGTAACCAAACAAATAATGATTGGCGACCTTGAGACCGATAAAGTCGGGCTCGATGGGCTTGGTAACTTGCAAATCTTTGTCGAACAGCGCAGCGGTATAAACGGCGCTGGCACCTTGCTCCCGGCAATATTCGACAATAGCATGCAGCGTATGGCCTTCGTCGAGAATATCGTCCACCACCAATACCGTACGGCCGGCCAACGGTGTCGTGGGTTTAAACAACCAATGTATGTCGCTGCCCGAGGTGGCGTTGCGGTAACGGCTAGCGTGGACGCTGTCCAGATTTAACGGAAAGTCCAGGCGGGGCAGTAATTTGCCGGTAGCGATGATGCCGCCGTTGATGACGCACAACACCAACGGATTGCTGTCTTGCAGTTTGTCGGTGATCGCCGCCGCCATGCCGTCCAACGCCGCTTCGACTTCCTCGGCGCTGTGTAGCAACAGCGCGTGTTGTTTAACGATGCCGATTTCTTCAAGCATGGGATTCATAAAACTCCGTGATTTGTTTGGAAACAGTTTGCCATTTGTCATTTTTTACCAAGGCATCTTTGTCTAGCCGGACTTTGCCGCGCATCGCTTGCAGGCGTTGTTCGCGTTGGCTGTTGTGGCTGATAGGCAGTTTATCCAGCACTTGCTCCGCAGCTGCCGAATTATTGCAAACCAGCAGCATATCGCAGCCGGCTTGCTGGGCAAGGCCGGCGCGTTCGGTGAAGTCGCCTATGCTCGCCGCACCTTCCATACTTAGATCGTCGCTGAAAATGGCGCCATCAAAGCCCAGTTCGCCGCGCAGAATGGTCTGTAACCAGAAACTGGAAAAGCCCGCCGGATAGCGGTCCACTTGCGGATAAACCACATGAGCCGGCATGATGGCTTCCAGGCCTTGCGCTATCAGTTGTTTGAACGGCAATAGATCTTGCCGGCGGATGGTTTCCAAGTCGCGCTCGTCGACCGGCAGCGTCAAATGCGAGTCCAGCGCCACCGCGCCATGACCCGGAAAGTGTTTGCCGGTGGCCGCCATGCCGGCGCTACGCATGCCTTGTCGAAACGCGCCGGCCAGTTCTCCGGCTAATTTCGCGTCTTGGGAAAAGGAGCGGTTACCGATGATCTCGCTAACGCCGCAATCCACATCCAGCACCGGCGCGAAACTAAAGTCCACATCCACCGCCAGCAGTTCACTAGCCATCAGCCAGCCGGCAGCTTCTGCCAACTCTGGTTTCTCGGCGTAAAATGCTGCCGCCGGCAAGCGGGTAAAGCCGGTTTGAAAGCGTTGCACCCGACCGCCTTCCTGATCGACGGCGATCAAAATGTCGCCATGACGCGCGGCGCGGATTTGTTTAATCAATTCGGCGACTTGCCGAGGACTGTCGTAATTTCTAGCGAACAGGATTAACGCGCCGGTATTGGGATGAGCAATTTTTTCTTTGTCCAGCGCGCTGAGGCTGTGGGCCTCTATGTCTATCATGACCGGGCCGATAGCTTGTGGTTTCATGGTGATAAATGGTGAAAATGGAATATACTTTTGGTCTAACCATCACATTATATGAGGAAACCGTGCGAACATTTATATTGTTGATCAGTTTGATGCTGTTACCGACTATGACTTGGGCCAATTCCGGCGAGAAGAAAGCCGACGAGAGCGCAGGTCCGGTTATTGAGTATGTGGAGATGAAACCTAAATTCACCGTCAATCTGGCCGAGCCTAAAAAATATTTGATGCTGAATGTGCAACTACTGGCGGAAGGCGCCGAACACGTCGAAAAAATCAAAAAATATATGCCGGTTTTACGGCATGAGATGATCATGATGCTGAGCGGCATGAAAAGCGCCGACTTGCAAACCATGGAACAGCGCGAAGCGCTGCGAATGAAGACCAAACAATTGATCACCGATTTGTTGACCAAGAGTCAAAATAGCGACGGCTTTCGCGACGTGTTCTTTTCGGAGTTTTTGATCAATTAGTGGTCCCGATAAACCAACGGCCTGAATTTAAAAAGCTTGCAGCGATGCGAGCTTTTTTTTGCACGGTCATTTTTCCTATTAGACTGAATCTTCGACTAAGCCTCAGACCCGGCTACCCAATGCCATGGGCGGACTGCTTCGAAAAACCCATGAAGCTTGAATTCGCGTGTGATCGGTATAATCCCCTTACTCAAATTATGTGCTGCTTGCAGATGAAGCTATGTCTACGCCATTAATTTATAAAGGTCGCGCTAGTATCAGTAATGTCGCTGGGCGCTTTGAACGGCAAAGCGCGGTGGCTGAGGACGATGGTTGGGGCAGTCTGGATGCGGCACTTCCGCCGCTGCCGACCGAAGTGATCATCGACAGCACCAAATCGGTGATTACTTACAACGATTCGCCGGATATACCGTTCGACAGGTCGATAAATCCTTATCGCGGCTGCGAGCATGCTTGTATTTATTGTTTTGCCAGGCCGACCCATGCTTATCTGGGTTATTCCGCCGGACTGGATTTCGAAAGTAAAATTCTGGTTAAGCCCAATGCCGCCCAATTACTGCGGGAGGAACTAGCCAAGCGCAGTTATCGCTGTGCGCCGCTGGCGCTGGGCACCAATACAGACCCTTACCAACCGCTGGAACGGCAACAGCGCATCATGCGGCAAATTTTGGAAGTGTTGGCCGAGACCCGGCATCCGGTCAGCATCGTCACTAAATCGGCGTTGGTCGAGCGCGACATTGATGTTCTCGCGGACCTGGCCGGGCAGGGTTTGGCGTCAGTTTATCTGTCGATTACCACCCTGGATAGAACGCTGGCGCGAACCTTGGAGCCGCGCGCTGCGGCGCCGCAACGGCGGTTGGAGGCTGTCGCCCGCTTGCGGGCAGCGGGGATTCCGGTTGGGGTGATGGTGGCGCCGCTGATTCCGGTGCTGACCGATTACGAATTGGAAAGCATTGTTGGCGCCGCCCATCAAGCCGGCGCACAGAGTGTGCAATACATCCTGCTGCGCCTGCCATTGGAAACCGCCGACTTGTTTGCGCAATGGCTGGCGCAACACTACCCGCTAAAAGTCGAGCATGTCATGAATCGGGTCCGCGACAGTCGCGGCGGCAAAGCTTACGATGCGGCGTTTAATCAACGCCAGTCTGGCAGCGGCAGTTATGCCGATTTGCTTGCGCAGCGCTTCAAGTTGATTACCAGAAAGCTGCAACTAACCCGTTCGCTGCCACCGCTACGCAGCGATTTGTTTCGCCCGCCAAACTTAGGCGGACAAATGAGTTTCGATTTTTTCGATTGACCCCAAAGTCACACTTCGATTTCCTCCTCATCCCGTCGTTCCAGCAAACCTTGCTCCCGGATCATGGCTTTAAAACCTTTCATCACCGGCCGAGAAATCGCGGTTTCCGCCATCAGGCGTTTTTCGTAAATCAAGTTTTTCAAAGCTTCGTCGTCTTCGTCGTCTTCGTCGGCGCGGGCGGTCGCTATCAAAGGATGCAGATCAGCTTGCAGAATTTGTCCCGGCAAGTGTTTGACGCAGTCGTAAAGTAGCGCCATCACCACTTTTTCCGTCGGCCGCATTTTGCATTTGCCGTCGATGATTTTCAGCATCACCGTTACCGCGCAATCGACGTGGATGGGGCTTAGGGGATGGCTGTTGACCCATTGTGCGACGTGTTCGGGCGTCATCCGATCTCCTCGCCGGCGGCGGTGCGTTTGGCATAGTCCAGCAAGGATTCTTCGACCGCCGCGTAGGCGTATTCGGAAACCGCCCGGACGCCGATAGCATGCACTTTTGCGGTGGGGCCGTCACCGATGCGCGCTACGAACACCGCATAGCAGTCTTTAATGGATTCCAAAATGCCGGGCATTGCAGACTCGTCGGCATGCTGGCCGAGACAGTAGTTGGCTACTTCGCGGGTTTCCAGTAAGTCGCAGCCGGTTTCGGTAACGCTGTACACCGAAAACTGCTTGGCGTGGCCGAAATGTTCGTTGATGGAGATATGGTCTTTGGTGGCGACGGCCAGTTTTAAAGGGAACTCAGTCATGCGCATTCGCTTGTTTAGGTTTCATTGATCAGACTCGTCTTAGGGTTTACTAAAATCAAAGCAAGACCAATACCAGTTGCGCTAAGGCTTGATTAGTGGGATCACACCGAGAATCCTGCGGAGCAGGGTTGATTATTTGTCGAATATCCGACAAGTACAGCTGACAAAGGGCTTATTCCTCGTGTTTTTTTAAGGTACTGCCGGCAGGCTTGAAGGTATGTAAATCCACGGTCGGCTGGGTGCCTTGCGCAGCGCAACCCCAGCTTAGTTGCTGATCTTGGGTGAAGCGTTTGCCCAATTGCCAGGCGATTTCGGCGCGCGCCAGTTCCACGCCCAGATAAAAAGCATGGCCGCCATCGGTTTCCACGTGCAACTTGGGGTACAAATCAAATGGGTCGAGCGCGGTGTGCAGGCCATCGCGGTTAAACACATGGATGCCGTCGCTGCTGACCTGGATGCGGTAGCTGGGGTCTTTAATTTCCGCCGCCAAACTTTCGATTTCCTCGCGGCTATTCAAAAACGGCGAGCTGTCATGCACGGTCAGCAAATCCGGCGCGATATGCTTGGGCAGGGTATTGTGCTGCTTGGCGGTGTACATGATGCGACGGGCGCTGTCGGCTTCCTTGATCGCCCGCCGCGCGTGTTTACTCACTTCGGTGGCCAGAATGTGGTTGATATTCAGCTCCGAGCAAATCCCCAGCAGCATCGCGTTGATGCCGGAGGTGTCGGCGTGGGTCAGTTCAGTGAGATTGCCGACACCCATCATCATTTCTACCTGCGGATAGCGGCGGCGGAATTCATGATTGCGGACGATGGAGTCGGTGAAACCGAAGTGAATCGGGTCCAGAATCGGGTCGACGATGAAGGCGCGGTTTTTCGCGCTCAAGATTTCGATGGCTTTATCCAGCGTGCTCAAGTCGCCGTGCGTTTCCGGGATCAGAATCGGCGTGGTCGCCACTTCGTCTGCAATCCACAGGCTTTTGGTGGTCAGGCTGAGCATATAGTCGGCGCCGGCTTGGCCGCCGGCCAGCAGGTCGGCGTCTTCCAAGGAATCAATGCTGACGGTGAAGCCTTCTTGTTTCAAGGTGCGGATGCACTCCGCCAGATGTGGAAACGGCGTGCCGGGCAGGCAGCCAATGTCGATCACGTCGGCGCCGTTGGCTTTGTAGTAATAAGCCCGCTCGATCACTGCCTCGACGCTGATGCTGGGGGCGTCAGTAATTTCCGCGAAAATCTTGGTCTGGTATTGGCTGAGGTCGTAATGCTGCGCGGCCATGCCGAAATGCTGGGGCAGATCTTTGATTTCTTCCGGACCGCGCTCGAACGGCACGCCGAAATGCTGGCGCAGCGCCTCCAGATCGCCGCGGCAGCGGCCAGGTAAGATTACTCTATCAGCGCCTTGCGCGTCGGGCATGCGGCGGATGATCATGTCGCTGGTAATCAACGCGGCCACCGTTACGCCCATCACATACACTTTGTATTGAAATTCCGGCTGCATTTTCTCCAATACTTGCCGGACTTGCTTTTCCGCCAGTCGGCCGGTGATGAACAGGATGCGCTCGGTCATAAGCTGGCTAGCCGGGCGTTGACCGCGACGATCAGTTGCTCGACATCATCAACCACTTGCGTGTAAGGAAAAGAACGGATTTTATCGGTGGCTTCCAGATCGATAGGGCGCGGATAGACCATGAATTTTTTCTTACCGGGCGCGGTGGTTTCGATTTCCGGCTGGGTGTCGCAAGGGTAAACGATGCTGGGCACACGGCATTTTCCGGCTTGGGAATACAAGTTGGTCACCAACGAATCGGCGATGCCGAGCACGCATTTGGCGATGGTATTTGAGGTGGTTGGGGCCATCACAAAAGTGTGGTAGTGGCCTTTATAAAACAAGCCCACCGGCGGGGCGGAGGCGGCTTTATCGCGATATACCGGCATCTTGGCTCTAACGTCTTCCAGACGAATACCGTACATTTTCAAGACTTCCTCACCGGCCTGGCTCAAATACAAATCAACATTGTCCAGCGTCAGCATGTATTCAAGACATTCTTCTATATAGTGCCCGGAGCCGGTAATGGCCCAGGCGAGACGAGGGGTGGTCATGGGGTATGTAGTAGTTTTGTGGATGGTGCATTATACGTGAAGATGGCGGCGAATCGACCGCTCGCCGCTAAGGCCCCGATATGTGCAACCTAGGTTTATGCTATGAATTCATGAATTTGTAAGATTGGGCTTACAATATCGTTTGAATTCGGCTGGCTTGGTTTGCCGATCTAAATCCGACCTAAACAGCCTATTTCATTGCCACGATGGACAGTTTACATTTTTCAGAACAGGACAGCGCTGACGCACAATCAAAACCGCACATTATTGCGTTTGCTGGGGCCAAGAGCGCCGTCGGTAAAACCAGTGTGGTGGCTAATGTAGCGGCAGCGATGGCATTGCGCGGCAAGCGCGTTTGTGTGTTGGATGTCGATACCGGCTTGTCCAATATCAACACATTACTCGGGCTGCGGCCGGCGCACCGTTTGGAGCAGGTGCTATCCGGCGAAAAAACGATTGCTGAGGTTTTGCTGAAAACCGGCGAGGATGTGGGCGTGGTGTCCGCCGCAAGTTTAATGGGCGGCATACCTGTTTCTGCCGCGCAGATGACTAAGCTGTCGGAAGCATTGACCGAGCTGGAAGCGCAATTCGATTATTTTTTGATCGACACCGCCGCGACGCATACAGAAACCGTCCTGCGCTTTATCGAGCTGGCGCAATCTACGTTTTTAGTGGTCAGCGGTGATCCGGCGGCGCTAACCGATGCCTTTGCGCTGCTGAAGGCTTTGAATGCCCGTCAGTATTCGGGCAGCCTGCGCGTGGTTGTCAATCAGGCCGTTGATTATCCGGCCGCGACCGATACCTATCGACGCTTTGCCGCCGTGGCGGAAAAATGTTTGAAACTAAAAGTCGAGTACGGCGGTTTTGTGATTCGCGACGAAAATCTGCCTAAAGCCGTCGCTTTGCAAATGTCGGTGGTGGATTTAGCCGCCAATTCTCCGGCTAGCCGTTGTTTGTTTGCGTTGGCGGACAATATTATCAAGCACATCGGCAGCGAAACGGCCGGCAATGGGCTGTTGGATTACTGGCAAGCCTTGTTAACCCCCGCGCCGTTCAAACATACGGTGGCCGATATTGCCGATAGCGAACCGACTGCGGCGGTTAATTCCTGGCTTGCAGCCGATAAAACGGAGCTTAGTGTCAGCGAGTTGAGCCGGCGGCTGTTGTCGGCGATGAAACATCAATTGCTCGATCAACCGGAGCTGGAGCGTTTTACCGGCGAATTTGTAGAAGCCTACTGCGAGCAGTTCGGCCGTTTTCCGAATACCTTCAAACAGCTGTTTTATCGCTGGCTGGAAACTGAAAATTATGCCGAGCCTAGATTGGTCGAATTGCTGACGACCTTGGAGGCTTTGCATGCGATGCGTTATCAACGGCCGATGTTTAGCCTGGAAGAAAACGCGGCTCGATTGGTTGCGCAACTGCAAGGGCAGCAGGGGTCGCATCGCGAGTTGGTGGAGCAGCTATGCACGGCCTATCGGCAGGCTTTTCACGAAGAGGTCTTCGATGCCGAACAGGTCCTGCTGGAGCGCATGCAAGCCGATGACTTCACCGAGCAGCGTTTCGAGGCATTGCTGCAAAAATTGCGGGACGGCTTTCAGGCGCGATTCAAGCGGCCTTACCAAAGCCGGCACGAACTGGCGCTGGCATCCGTTGTCGAGGCTTTAAATGTCATGGGCGTCGATCAACAAAATTTGCAGGATGAAATCACTATGCTGATGCATGGCTTTCAATTGCTGGGTTCGCGGCGAGAAAAGTTGCTGACTGTTCTCAACGCCTTGCAAAATTCCGGTTTGCCACTCCCAGCCTCGGCCGTCCGGGATAATTGAGGTAGTTCTTTAAGCGCGGGCGCAAACCCAGACATCAACTTTGCCGACCCCGGCTTGCTTTAGCGCTGCCGCCAGCGCAGAGGCGGTAGCGCCGGTGGTCATGACGTCGTCTATGATTGCAATATGTTGAAAATTTAATGGTTTAACGACCTTAAACGCCAAACGCATGTTTTTCCGGCGCTGCTTGGCCGGTAAGCCGGTTTGATGGCCGGTATCGCGCTGGCGAACACAACTGTGTAAATCCAGCGGAATGCGGAGCTGTCTGGACAAATGCCGGGCAATTTCTATCGACTGATTGAAACCACGTTCCCGATAGCGCTTGGGATACAGCGGTACGGGTAACAGGCAATCCGGCAGCTCCGCACTATCGGCAATATGTTGAGCCAGCAAGGCTGCCATTAAGCGGGCGTTTTTATAATCGTTGGCGAACTTTAATTGGCCGATCAAATAGCGCATCTGGCTTTGGTACAAAAACGGCGCATAGGTCTCGTCGAAGGCCGGTGATTTCTTCAGGCAACGACCGCAGAGCTGCGGCACCTCTATTGCGGTCTCGAAGTGTTCCCCACAGCGGTAACAGCAAGACAGGTTGCGCGGCAGGTCGGTTAAGCAGCCCAGGCATAAATCCAAATTGCCGTATCCCGGACTTGCGCATAACACACAACGTGGCGGCAGCAATTTCTTCTGTATAATGTTCAGCCAGTTGTTTACCATAATTTTAAATATAGGTTGATAAGTCGGTGCTTGGCACGGCTTTGTCCTCACTCTCGGAGATTATCAGAATGTCTGCAAGCCAGAAACCCTTGGAATCAATGGCCACCATTCGTCACGACTGGCAGTTACCCGAAGTCGAAGCTTTGCTGGCGCTGCCATTTAACGATCTGATTTATCAGGCGCAAAGCGTGCATCGGGTGTATTTCGATCCGAATGAGATCCAGGTTAGCAGTCTGTTGAGCATCAAGACCGGCTCCTGTTCCGAGGATTGTGGTTATTGTCCGCAAAGCGCGCGCTACGATTCCGATTTAAATCCGGAAGCGCTGATGCCGGTTGACGCCGTATTAAAAGCCGCGCAACAGGCCAAAGAGCAGGGTGCATCGCGGTTTTGCATGGGTGCAGCGTGGCGTAGTCCGAAGGACAGGGATATCGAGAGAGTCGTGGAAATGGTACAGGGCGTGAAGGCGCTGGGCATGGAAACTTGCGTGACGCTGGGTATGCTCAGCGATAAACAGACCCAAGCCTTAAAAGACGGAGGCCTGGATTATTACAACCACAATCTGGATACCTCGGAAGATTATTATTCCGAAATAATTACCACCCGGACTTACCAAGACCGCCTGGATACACTGGAGCGAGTGCGCGATGCCGGGATCAACGTCTGCTGCGGCGGTATTGTCGGGATGGGCGAGTCGGAAACCGACCGTGCCAAGTTGCTGTTGCAACTAGCGAATATGCCTAAGCATCCGGAAAGTGTACCCATCAATATGTTGGTGCAGGTGGAAGGTACGCCCTTGCATGGCACTGAAGCGCTGGATCCTATTGTGTTTGTCCGTACGATTGCGGTAGCTAGAATTTTAATGCCGCAGTCGCGGGTACGTCTGTCGGCCGGCCGCAAGGCCATGAGCGACGAGATGCAGGCTTTGTGTTTCCTGGCCGGTGCCAATTCGATTTTCTACGGCGATAAACTGCTGACCACCGATAATCCGATGACCAACCACGACCAGCAGTTGTTCGAGCGTTTGGGCGTGCGGATGGGCGGATCAAGCTACGCCTGATGGCCAACCCTTTCTACGATTTTACCGCCGAACTGCGGCAGCTGGAGCAGGATAATCTGTATCGGCGCCGCCGCGTTGTTGATGGTCCGCAAGGCATCACGCTGAATGTCGATGGTCGGCAGTTGGTTAATTTTTGCAGTAACGATTATCTGGGGCTGGCCAATCATCCCGAGGTCAAGGTGGCATTCAAGTCCGGTGTCGATCACTACGGCGTCGGCAGCGGTTCGGCGCATTTGATCTGCGGACATAGTAGCGCGCATCATGCCTTGGAAGAAGAGTTGGCGGCGTTTACCGGACGAGACAGGGCTTTGTTGTTTTCCACAGGCTATATGGCAAATCTGGGTGTGATTTCCGCATTGCTGGATCGCAGTGATACTGTGTTGGAGGACCGCTTGAATCACGCTTCGCTGCTGGATGGCGGCTTGCTGTCACGGGCGCGTTTTCAGCGCTATCGACACGCGGATGTTCAAGATTTGCAGACCAAGCTATCTGCTGCTGCGGGTAAGGCTTTGCTGGTCAGCGACGGTGTGTTCAGTATGGATGGTGATTTGGCGCCGCTGCCGGCCATGGTCGACTTGGCCGAACAGCATCATGCCGGCTTGTTGATCGACGATGCCCATGGTTTTGGCGTGCTGGGTAACAATGGCGGCGGCGTGGTCGAACATTTCGGTTTGAGTCAAAACCAGGTGCCTCTCCTAATCGGCACACTGGGTAAGGCTTTCGGGACATTCGGCGCGTTTGTGGCCGGTTCCGAGGACTTGATCGAGATGTTGATTCAAAAAGCCCGGAGTTATGTGTTTACGACCGCACTGCCGGCGGCTGTGGCTGAGGCGACTCGCGCCAGTTTGCGTTTGCTGCAAGTGGAGTCCTGGCGCCGCGAACAGCTGCAAAATCTAATCTCCCGTTTCCGGCAAGGTGCGCAGCAACAAGGCTTGCAATTAATGGACTCTTTCACCGCGATTCAACCTGTTCTGATTGGCGACAGCGGCCAAACCGTGGCGGCTAGTCAACGCTTGCTGGAACAAGGTTTTTGGGTCAGTGCGATTCGACCGCCGACCGTGCCGGCCGGCAGCGCTCGCTTGAGGATCACCTTTTCCGCTAATCACACCGAACAACAGATCGATGCCTTGTTGGAGGCATTGGTTAAGGCTTTGCCATGACTGGAATTCATAGAGAAATATACGGCCAGGGCAGACCATTAGTCATGCTGCACGGTTGGGCGATGCATAGCGGCATTTGGCGTGATTTTGCCAGGCAGTTGGCTCGGCATCGCCAGGTGATTTGCCTGGATTTACCCGGTCATGGTCGCAGTGCCGGGTTGGATGCGTATGATCTACCGGCTATTACTTCCGCGTTATTCGATGCGATTCCGGTCAATCGCTTTAGCGTGTTGGGCTGGTCACTGGGCGCGACGGTGGCTTTGGATATGGCGGCGCGCTGTCCCGAGCGATTGCAGTCGCTGTTCTTGTTATCAGGCAATCCGAAGTTTGTTAAGACTGCCGATTGGCCGGGAGTGAGGTCGGAGGTGTTGGATGGTTTTGTCGCCCAGCTTAGCGATGACACGAAATTGACCTTGCAACGCTTTTTGGGTTTGCAAGTGCAAGGCTTGCCTGAGAGCCGGCAGTTGTTACAGCAATTGCGCTTGGCCGTGCAGGAGTGCGATGCCCCGACGCGCGATGCGTTGCAGGGTGGTTTGCAAATTCTGAAAAATAGCGATTTGCGCAAGTCCGTCGTGGGGTTGCGCTGTCCGATCACAGTAATACAAGGCGATAAAGATACTTTGATTCCGGTGCAAACCGGGCAAGCTGTAAAGACTTTAAACACGCGCGTCAAACTACATGTTCTGGCAAGTGCCGGACATGTGCCATTTTTATCGCACGCCCAGCAGCTATGCGACATCGTTGCCGCGGCTGAATGAGTTTTGCCGTGTTGGATAAAGCCAAAATTAGGCGTTCATTTGCGGCGGCGGCTGGGAGTTATGATTCGGCGGCGATGTTGCAACGCCAGGTGGGATTGGCCTTGCTGCAAAAATTTCCGTTGCAATCCGCGCCGGGTTGGGTGCTGGACGTTGGGTGCGGCACCGGTTTTTTGACGCGCCGTTTGCCGTTAGATTGTCTGAATCAGTCTTGTTTGGCATTGGATATTGCGTTGCCCATGCTGCAAACGTCGCGACGGAACAACGGTGCTTTACCGGTCGAATATGTTTGTGCCGATGCCGAAAAACTACCGTTTGCGGATAACAGTCTGCAACAGGTTTATTCGAATCTGGCCGTGCAGTGGTGTCAGGACTTGCCGGCGGTGTTTGCCGATGTGCGGCGATTATTGCGCCAGTGTGGGCAACTGGTATTTTCAACCTTCGGTCCGGAGACCTTAAGAGAGCTGAAAGCGGCTTGGACTGGTGTCGACGACTTTGCTCATGTTAACGATTTTTATAGTGCGGGGCAGATTTGCGGTTTTTTACGGGCTGCCGGTTTAGCGCGGGTCGATGTGGACACTGTGATGTATCGTTTATCTTACCCTTCGGTGATGGCTTTGATGCATGAGCTAAAAGATCTTGGGGCGCATAACGTTAGTGATGCCAGAAATCGGCGGTTCACCACCCGTTCGCAATTGCAGCAAATGATGCGGCAGTATGAAAACAGCATGGTAAACGGCGAAATAGTGGCCAGCTACGAAATTATCTTCGTGCGGGCAAGGTCATGAAATCTGCGTTCTTCATTACCGGTACCGATACGAATGTCGGCAAAACCTGGACGACTATTGCCTTGATGCGCTGTCTGCAAATGCAAGGCTTAAGTGCGGTGGGAATGAAACCGGTGGCCGCCGGCTGTGAATGGCATGACGGCATGCTGAAAAATTCCGATGCGCTACTGATGCAGCAATACGCTTCAGTGCCACTGGAATACCGGGAAATCAATCCCTACGCTTTTGAAGCGGCAATTTCTCCGCATCTGGCATGTGGTGACGTTGAAGTTTCGATGGATGTTATTGCGGACGGATTTGTCCGATTACAACAACGGGTTGATGTAGTGCTGGTCGAAGGGGCGGGCGGCTGGTATTCGCCGTTGAGCGGTGTTTTTGACAATGCCGGTCTGGCGCAAGCGTTATGTTTGCCGGTGATTCTGGTGGTGGGTATCAGGCTGGGTTGTATCAATCACGCGCGCTTGACGATGTCGGCCATACGCCGGAGCGGTTTGTCCTGCGCCGGTTGGGTGGCGGTGCAAATTGATCAGGCCATGCCTGGTTTTGATGGCAATCTGACTTATCTACGTGAGCTTATAGATACACCTCTGTTGGGGGTTTTGCCGTTTTCAGCCGCCGGCGATTTTGATGTGTTAGCTTCTAAATTGAGTTTGCCAAACTGGCAAAAAGTTGATGTAAATCAAAAAAAATGATGAACAGATGTTCAAAATGACGACTCCATTACAAAAACAACCAGGAGACGTTATATGGCTTTAATTACTTGGACTGCGGCTCAATATGGCACTAATGTCGGATTTGCCGACCAAGAGCATCAAACCTTGTTCGGTTTGCTGAATAAACTGTACGATGAAGCCACGGGCGGCGCGGCGCGCGCTACTGTTGGCGCTTCGCTGGATGCATTGATTACCTATGTGGTCGATCACTTTGCGCACGAAGAAAGGGAAATGGTTGCTAAAGGCTTTGGCGGTTATGATAGACACAAAGCCGAGCATGAAGCATTGATCGGTATCTGCGCGGATTTGCAGAAAAAATTCCATGCCGGTGAAGCAGAAGTCACCGAGGACGTCGGTCAATTGGTGAAAGGCTGGCTGGATAACCACATTCCGAAATTCGATATGGCTTATGCAGACGCATTAAAGTAATGACAGCATAAATCTGTCTCTAATATGCAACAAAAGGCTTGCGAGCAGCGATGCTCCCAAGCCTTTTTTATGTGTATTTTTTACAAACGGGAAAACCTCTTCTGGTTTGTGGGTGAGTCATGGGTTAAAATTGCCCAGTTAATTTATGATAATTATCAGTAAATGGAATTGTTCGCGCCTTTGATGTCGTGCGACGATATTACGAAGATATAACGCATACAAGTTTATAACTACTAATGGGGAGGCTGCTCCGTGAAGAAAACAAAGCAACTGCTCGCTTGTCTGGTCTTGATGGCTTTAGGCCTGGGGACTGCGCATGCGGACTATACACTCAACCTGATGAAAGGCGTGACGCAACTCAGTAACGAGCTTTACGATTTGCACATGCTGATTCTGTGGATCTGTGTGTTTATTGGGATCGCGGTGTTCGGCACTATGTTTTACTCGATTTATCATCATCGTAAATCAAAGGGTCATAAAGCCGAGCAGTTTCATGAGAATACGACTGTCGAGATCATCTGGACCATCATTCCCACGCTGATTCTGGTGGGTATGGCGATTCCTGCCACCAAAGCCGTGATCGATTTGGACAAGGTGCAGGACTCAGAGATGAGTATCAAAGTCACCGGTAAACAATGGTATTGGGAATACGAATACCTGGATAGCGGCGTGCATTTCGAAAGCCATTTAGACGAGGCCAGCGAAAAAACCCATAGGGTCAGCACGATGGATCCGCATAACGTCCCCAACTATTTGTTGAACGTTGATAAGCCTCTGGTCGTGCCGGTCGGCAAGAAAATCCGCTTTCTGTTTACCGCTGCCGACGTGATTCACTCCTGGTGGGTTCCTGATCTGGGCTGGAAAAAAGACGCCAACCCCGGTTTTGTGAACGAAGCTTGGACCTCAGTCGATAAACCCGGCACTTACCGTGGTCAATGTACTGAGCTGTGCGGTCGTGACCACGGTTTCATGCCCGTGGTGGTGGTTGCGATGGAGCAGGATCAATACGATGCCTGGGTTAAAGCGACTTTGGAAAAGCAAAATCAGAAACCTGATTTGAGCGACCAAACCCGCAATACCTTGATGGCAAAAGGCGAGTCTGTGTATCTGAAAAACTGCGTGGCTTGCCACCAGATCGATGGTAACGGTATTTCCGGTTGGTTCCCTGCTTTGAGGGGTAGCGAGAAAGTCACTGGAAACATGGATCAGCTGATTGGTTTTATTCAGGCAGGTACGAGCAAAATGCCGGCCTTCAAAAAATTGCCGGATGACGAATTGGCCGAGCTGATTACTTACATCAGAAACGCGCCGGCATTGGGTAACAACGTGGGTGATGAGATTCAGCCTAATAAAATCACACCCAAATGGGACGATGATGAGTAATTCACTGATTTTCGCAATGAACTCATTTTCTAATTTTTGCTGAGGTATAAAGTATGACTGCTGTCGTAGCTGAACATGATGATCATCACGATCACCACGATCACGGCCCCGAAAAGGGCGTTTTACGGTGGATATTTACCACCAACCACAAAGATATAGGCACCTTGTATCTGGTATTCGGTCTGATAATGTTTTTTGTCGGCGGTGCCATGGCATTGGTCATTCGCTCCGAGTTATTCGAGCCTGGCCTGCAATTTGTCGATCCTAACTTCTTCAATTCGATGACCACCATGCATGCCCTGGTGATGGTATTCGGCGCGGTAATGCCGGCGTTCGTCGGCTTGGCCAACTGGATGATTCCGATGATGATCGGCGCGCCGGATATGGCCTTGCCGCGGATGAACAACATGAGCTTCTGGATGTTGGTAGCAGGTGTCTTACTGTTGGCCAGCACTTTGTTCATGGAAGGTGGTGCACCATCCGGCGGTTGGACTTTTTATCCACCGTTGGTTTTTCAAAACGGTAAATCGTTTCCTTTCGCTATTTTCTCTGTGCATTTGCTGGGTATTTCTTCGATCATGGGTGCGATCAATGTGATTGCCACCATTTTCAACATGCGCGCACCAGGCATGACCTTGATGAAAATGCCTTTGTTCGTGTGGACTTGGTTGATTACTGCCTTCTTGTTGATCGCTATCATGCCGGTATTTGCCGGTGCGGTAACCATGTTGTTGACCGACAAATTCTTCGATACCAGCTTCTTCGATGCGGCTGGCGGCGGCGATCCGGTGTTGTATCAGCACATATTCTGGTTCTTCGGTCATCCTGAAGTGTATGTGATGATTCTGCCGACTTTTGGTGTGGCGTCTACCATCATTCCGGTGTTTGCCCGTAAACCACTTTTTGGTTATGCCTCTATGGTGTATGCGACTGGCGCAATTGCGTTCTTGTCGTTCATCGTTTGGGCTCACCACATGTTTACTGTAGGTATGCCTGTCGCCGGTGAGTTGTACTTTATGTACGCCACCATGTTGATTGCGATTCCGACCGGCGTAAAAGTGTTCAACTGGACCGCGACCATGTGGAAGGGCTCTATGACGTTCGAAACGCCGATGCTGTTTTCGATTGCGTTTGTAGTGCTATTTACCATGGGTGGTTTCACTGGCTTGATGATGTCGGTAGCGCCGGTGGATTTTCAATACCACGATACATATTTCATCGTTGCCCACTTCCACTACACCTTGGTGCCTGCGTCTATTTTCATCCTGATGGCTGCCGGTTACTTCTGGTTGCCAAAATGGACCGGTAATATGTACAACGAGAAAATCGGCAGACTGCATTTTTGGTTGTCGGCGGTATCGGTGAATATTTTGTTCTTCCCGCAACATTTCCTGGGTTTGGCTGGCATGCCGCGTCGTATCCCCGATTATGCGATTCAATTCGCCGATTGGAATATGGTGTCCAGTATTGGTGCGTTCATCTACGGTTTTAGCCAGCTGTTGTTCGTGTACATTGTCATCGACACCATTCGTGGTGGAACCGGCGAAAAAGTGAGCGACGAGGTTTGGGAAGATGCTAGCAAACACAGTCTGGAATGGACAGTGCCTTCGCCTGCGCCTTATCACACCTTCAGCACGCCGCCGGCGAGAATCCCTACCGAGCATTTTTAAAGCTTGAAATGAGTGACTGAAATAAGCCATGTCGTTTGACATGGCTTATTGGGTAATGAAATGGATACAAAAAAGAAAAACATTTTGACGGCTTTGGTGTTGTTTGCTGTGGCCTTCACGATATACGTATTTGCGGTCATTAAGGCAATCTCGCAATGAGCGAGGATCTTGGGCAAAAAAATAC
Organism: Methylomonas sp. MK1; assembly: GCF_000365425.1. Taxonomy (NCBI): domain Bacteria; kingdom Pseudomonadati; phylum Pseudomonadota; class Gammaproteobacteria; order Methylococcales; family Methylococcaceae; genus Methylomonas; species Methylomonas sp. MK1. The sequence continues at coordinate 1,155,364 of NZ_AQOV01000001.1, read as the reverse complement.
CAAGTTGGTCCGTAAATTGGCGCTTGTCGCAATTGCCATGTTTGGTTTTGGTTATGCTTTGGTGCCGCTTTACGATGTGCTTTGCGATTTGACCGGCTTGAACGGTAAGGTTGAAGGTCAAGCCGTTCAAGAAACGGCGTATGAGGTGGATAAAAGTAGGGAGGTGACAGTAGAGTTTCTCACATCCTTAAACGAGTCCACTCCCATGTTGTTCCGCTCCGAAGTGAAAAGCATGAAAGTACATCCGGGTGAGTACTACACGGTTAATTTTTATGCGAAAAACACGAGTAATCAGCCGATGATTGCGCAAGCCATACCCAGTATTACGCCGGGCCTGGCCGCAGAATTTTTTAAAAAAACTCAGTGCTTTTGCTTTACCGAACAAACCTTTGCTGCGAACGAAGAAAAAACCATGCCGGTCCGTTTCGTTGTAGAACCGACGTTACCCGAACGCTATAAGACCGTCACGCTTGCATACACTTTTTTTGATAACACTAACATCAGTAAAAAATAGAGAGGAAGGATATGTCTACACACGATAGTTATTACATACCGCATAAAGCCGTGTGGCCGGTTTTAGCTACCGGCGGCTTGATGATGACGCTGGCCGGGTTTGCTAATCATTTGAACGGTTCGTCGATAGGTTCCGGGATGATGCTGACGGGTTTCGTAATTTTTTTGGTGATGCTGGGGTTGTGGTTTGCCTTGCAGTCAACCGAGAGCGAATCCGGTATGTACAATCATGGCGTCGGTATTTCCTATCGGATGGGTATGATGTGGTTCATTTTTTCCGAAGTCATGTTCTTCGCCGTTTTCTTCGGCGCGCTTTGGTACACCCGTAATTTATCCGTGACTTGGTTGGGCGAGACAGGCCTTCCAAGTGGCCCTGGTCGTTCGACACACGATACTTTGTGGCCGGCGTTCCAAGCAGTTTGGCCGACTAATGGTCCCGGTAAGGTTGGTGGTGATTTCGAACCGATGGGCGCTTTTGGTTTACCGTTCCTGAATACCCTGTTGCTTTTGTCTAGTGGCGTAACCTGCACCTGGGCGCATCACGGCTTGCTAGCTAAAAATCGCGACCAACTGATAAAAGGTTTAATCGCTACCGTTGGTTTGGGCTTTTTGTTCGTGGGATTTCAAGCGACTGAGTATTACGAAGCCTATCACGAAATGGGTCTGACATTGGGCTCAGGTATTTATGGTTCAACCTTCTTCATGCTGACAGGTTTTCATGGCTTTCATGTTTGCGTCGGCGCGATTATTTTATCGGTAGTGTTGTTTAGAAGCTGGAAAGGTCATTTCACACCGGAAAACCACTTTGCCTTTGAAGCAGCCGCTTGGTATTGGCATTTTGTTGACGTGGTCTGGTTGGGTCTGTTCGTATTCGTTTACATGATGTAACACCGATTAACCACACCGGAAAAAGCGCGGTCTGTATAGATCGCGCTTTTTTTTTGTCGGTTCTTATCGGTCTGAAGTTGCTGTTGCTGGGTTTTGATTGGTATGCATGCGCGCACCGATGCCGTGGGGTTGAATTATCCCGGTGGCGTAGGCGATGAACAGCAGAATGAACAAAGCCAGCGACAGGCCGATCCGCATGGTCAACGCCTTGGCAGTCTTTGCCGAATCGCTGTCTTCCTTGTGTTTGACAATATGAAACAGCGCGGAACCAAGACTGAAGACGATGGCCAGGAAGGCGACGATAGTGAGCGTTTTGATGAACATGGCGGCGTTAATAAATAAAAACCTGCATTCTCGGCGATTCGGGTACGCTTGCCAATAGTGCATATTCATACTGGAGCTTTCATTTATGATCAAATTTAGCACGATGGGTATCGACTTCCGTTGCTCATTCCTCGCGCTAATCGGATATCTGCTGTTATTCGGCTTGCTTTGTAGTCTGGGCGTTTGGCAATTGGGACGCGGCGAACAGAAGACGATTTTATTGGCGCAACAGCAAGATGCTGCCAATGCGGAAGCCTTGGATTTAACTCGGCAAACTGAAATCGATAAGGATGTTTTACGCTATCGACCCGTGCTAGTGAGTGGTCATTACGATGCTAGTCAACAGATTTTGCTGGATAACCAAATGCTGAACGGTAAACCCGGCTACCTGGTTTTAACGCCGTTTTTGCCCGACGGCGGTCAGCCTGGCATATTAGTTAACCGCGGCTGGGTCGCGTTAGGCGCCTCCCGTGACGTGTTGCCGGACCTCAGTATCAGCATGGTTGCGCAGCAAGTGCGTGGCAGAATCAACCGTTTTCCGGAGCCTGGTCTGAAATTAAAGGGTGCGGAAATTCCAGGGGAGACTTGGCCGGTCAGGGTACAAGTTTTAGATAGCAAACTCTTGGCGGATAAGTTGGGATATGCGTTGGCCGATTATCAGATCGAGCTTGATCCGGCGCAGCCCGAGGGCTACCAACGGCAATGGAAGATCGCCGTCGCAATCCCGCCTGAAAAACATAGAGCCTATGCAGTACAATGGTTCGGATTGGCGCTGACATTAACAGCCCTATTTATTTGGATCAGTAGTCGAAAAATAAACCGTGGATAATCAATATAAAAAAAACCGCATCACCATCATAGTGATATTTGCCATGTCCATCGTGCCCTTTGGGTTTGCTTGGTTTTTGGCAAAAAATCCCGAGATAGTTAAATTAGGCACCAACAATGGCGCGCTGATCAATCCACCGCAAGTTACCTCAGCCGATGAGTTCTCCGGCTACGATACATTTTCCGCGCAAAACATGCAGGAGTTGAAAGGCCACTGGGTATTAGTCAATCCGGTGCCGCAGAATTGCGAGGAAACATGTCGCGATGCCTTGTACAAAACGCATCAACTAACATTAATGATGGGTAAGGATATTGCCCGGATCCGGCGCTTGGCCGTGCTGTTCGACAAAACGTATCAGCTGCCTGCCGAATGGCGCGACGACGGTCGTTTATTAAAAGCCTTGCCAGCTGTCTCGTTGCAGGAAAAATTAAAACAACTAAGCGCACAGCCTTTTCCGGAAGGTATGCTGATCATCATGGACCCACTGGGGAACCTCATGATGCAATACGCCCCAGGTTACGATCCTTATCAAGTCAAAAGCGACTTAAGCAAGTTACTCAGAATTTCACAAATCGGTTAGAAACATGTTCAGAAAATTAACTCTGTGCTGCGCGTTTTTGGCGCTGCTAGTCATTATCGTCGGCGCTTATGTCCGACTAACCCATGCCGGATTGGGCTGCCCGGATTGGCCCGGCTGTTACGGCAAGGCTTTCGTCAGTGACAGCGCCGAATTCAAAGCCGACGCTGCCGCAGGATTTCCGCAATATGCCTTGGATACGGCAAAAGCCTGGAAAGAAATGACTCACCGCTATTTAGCGGGTGGGCTGGCGATATTGGTGTTGGTTTGGTTCGGCTTGGCGTGGAAGGAAAAACCACGTTCGCCTGCGGTGATGCTGACTGCCTTGGTATTGCTTTTGATTGCCGGGCAAGCCGGTTTGGGCATGTGGGCCGTCGCTTCCGGCACACGACCAGGAGTTGTGACTGCTCACCTATTACTAGGGTTTTTCACATTTTGGACCTTGGGCTGGAGTTATTTACGACTTAACCCGGCCGCTGAGCTAAGGCCGGTTCGAAGCGGCCCGGCTTTATTTACTGGTTTGGCGATGCTGGTCTTACTGGCGCAGATTGTGTTGGGTGGCTGGGTCAGTAGCAACTATGCCGGCTTGGCCTGTAGCGATTTTCCGCGCTGCAATGGCGAATGGTTGCCGGGTGCCGATTATCTGAGCATCTTGGATCTATTCAGAGACAGTGGTCTTTCCGCTGATGCGAAAATGGCGATTCAGGCGTTGCATCGGGTCTTGGCGGCTTTTACTTTCTTGGTACTCAGTGCTTTGATGTTGTCGGCTACTTCGGAACGTTACCCAAAACCGGTGCGTTTAGCGGGGAATATCCTGAGCCTGCTGTTATTAGTGCAAATTGCGCTGGGGATTTTTAGCGTCAAGTACCAGTTGCCTTTGGCTTTGGCGGTTGCGCATAACGCGGTCGCGGCTTTGCTGATGTTGCCGTTGTTGGGGATTCTGTTTTATAGCCGTTATAGCATCGGAACCGAGGATGAAAGTCTAACCTTCGAAGCGGTCGAGACTGTTGCAACTGAACAAATACCGGTGGAAGTACCTCAGGTAAGCACTGAAGATTCTTTATATCTGCGCTTGACCACCCAGCTGAAAAGAACCAGAACCGGCCTGGGCGGAGTACTGAGCAGTTTGGCATTCGGGCAAAAAGCGGTTACAAAGGAATTATTGGCGGACATCGAAGCCCAGTTATTAATGGCCGATTTGGGTATCGAAACCACCACGCAATTGATTAAACAACTGACCGATAGTCTGGAGCGCGATCAGCTCAGCGACGGCCAGGTGTTAAGCCAAACCTTGAAGCAAAACTTATTAGCCTTGCTGGAGCCTTGCAGCTTGCCGCTGCAAATTCCTGAACAGGATGGCCCTTTCGTGATTCTGGTGGTGGGTGTTAACGGTGCCGGCAAAACAACTTCTATCGGCAAGTTGGCCAAACGCCTGCAACAACAGGGCCATAGTGTGATGCTCGCGGCGGGCGACACCTTTAGGGCCGCGGCAGTCGAGCAATTGCAAACTTGGGGTGAGCGTAACGATATTCAAGTCGTGGCCCAGCACACCGGGGCCGATTCCGCATCGGTCATTTTCGATGCCCTGCAGTCCGCCAAAGCCAAAGGGGTTGATGTATTGATAGCTGATACCGCCGGCCGTTTGCATACTAAGTCCAATCTGATGGACGAGCTTAAAAAAATCAAACGCATTATGACCAAGCTGGACGAGTCTGCGCCACACGAGGTATTGCTGATACTGGATGCTGGCACCGGGCAGAATGCCTTGTCGCAGGCTAAACTATTCAACGAAGCGGTGGAACTGACCGGCATTGCCTTAACCAAGCTGGACGGTACCGCTAAGGGCGGCATTATTTTCGCGCTAGCCAATCAACTGCATATCCCCATTCGTTTTATCGGCGTGGGCGAGCAGATAGACGATTTGCAGGATTTCAATGCGCAAAACTTTGTCGACGCCCTATTTGTGCAAGAATGAAGCGTAACAGACTGATCCCATGTTGAGATTCGAACACGTAAGCAAACGCTATCCCGATGCAGGTGAGGCCTTGACTGATGTCAGTTTCCACTTGCATCGTGGCGAAATGGCATTTTTAACCGGCCGTTCCGGCGCGGGCAAAAGTACCTTGCTGAAGTTAATCGCGATGATGGAACAATGCACGCGCGGCAGCGTGTTGCTTGACGGCCAGGATATTACTCGCATCGGCGAGCGGAAGATTCCCTACATGCGTCGCAATTTGGGCCTGATTTTTCAGGATTACAAATTGCTGAATGATAGAACCGTGTTTGATAACGTGGCCTTGCCATTAGTTGTTTCAGGTTATAACCATCAGGAAGTGGCGCGGCGGGTGCGCGCATCCCTGGATAAAGTGGGTCTGTTAGGTAAGGAAAAGAAACATCCCTTGGCGCTGTCCGGAGGGGAGCAACAGCGCGTAGGTATTGCCCGAGCCATAGTTAATAAACCTAAATTAATTCTGGCGGACGAGCCCACGGGTAACCTGGACCCGGATCTGTCCGCTGAAGTGATGTTCATGTTCGAGCAATTCAAGCAAGTCGGGGTGACGGTTTTGATAGCCAGCCACGATATAGAGTTAATTAATCATCTCGGCCATCGAGTGTTGACGCTCGATAAAGGCCATTTGGTTGCGAGTTGACGATGAAACAGAATCACCGCAAACAAGCCGGCAGCAGGCTGGTGGAGTTATTCCAAGCTTATTTGCTTAATCATGCTCACGGCCTATTTTCCAGCCTGGGTCGTTTGAGCCGCACGCCTTTTACCTCTGCCATGACCATTCTGGTATTGGCTATCGCCATTTCCTTGGCTAGCAGCTTTTATATCGTCGTCGCCAATATTCAGCAATTGACGGGTAATTTGGAGTCCAGCAATCAGATGTCGCTGTTTTTGCACGACAACATTACTGACGCGGCCGGGCAGAAACTCGCCGAGCAAATTCAGCAAAACGGTAGTGTCATGGAAGTCAAATTCATCAGCAAGAAACAGGCGTTGGAGGAGTTCAAAGCCAATAGCGGCTTCAGCGATGCGTTGAATGCGCTGGAACGCAATCCCTTGCCGAGTGTGATTCAGGTAGTGCCGAAAAATGCGCTGGAAAACAACGCAGACATCGAAAAATTGATGGCCGATTTCAAACAATTCCCGCAAGTCGATTTCGTACAGGTCGATATGCAGTGGGTGGCGCGCCTGCAAACCATCATGCTGATCGCCAGCCGTGGCGTGATGTTGGTCAGCTTGTTGCTGGGTTTTGCGGTTACATTCATTACCGGCAATACCATTCGTCTTGAATTGCAGAATCGCCAGGATGAAGTGTTTATTTCCAAATTGGTCGGTGCCACCCATGCATTTATTCAACGACCATTTTTATACACTGGTTTTTGGTTGGGATTTATCTCGGGTTTTCTCGGTTGGCTGATCATGACGATCATGCTATTGATCCTGGAAACACCGGTGGAGAAACTATCGACCTTGTACAACAGTTCTTTCGACTTACTGTTTTTGAGTTTCTCGGAGTTTATTTTGCTATTGATGATCTCATCCGTGTTAGCGGTAGTTGGCTCCTGGGCGGTGCTGCACTATCAGTTGCGCCAGCTTAAACCGCAATAAGACGATGAATTTCTGGGAAACCAAGACTTTGGCGCAAATGAGCACGGAAGAGTGGGAATCGCTCTGCGATAACTGCGGCAAGTGTTGTTTGAATAAGCTGGAGGACGAAGACACGGGCGAAATTGCCTTTACCAGCGTGGCGTGCGATTTGATCGATTTGGACACTTGCCGTTGCACGCGTTATAGCGAGCGTTGTACGCTGGTACCGGAGTGTATCGATTTGAAGCAGCACGATTTCGCCGAGTACAACTGGTTGCCGTCAACCTGCGCATATCGTTTGTTAACCGACGGTGAGCCATTGCCCAACTGGCATCCTTTGATTAGCGGGACTAGCGAGTCGGTGAAAGAGGCTGGGGTGTCTATCGGCAGTTATGCGATTAAGGAATCGCAAGTCACCGATCTGGAAGATCATATTATCGAATGGTTGCAACCCTGATTCAGGCTGGCTGGGCCGCCGGTAAACTTAGTTTTCCGGCGGCGACAGGTGTGGAAAATCCGGGATTGCCGATCCCTAGGGTGTGCTTTTAGATTATCCTTTGCCGGGCAGCATACCTACCGTACCCGGTTTAATCCGTTTGCAACTAACTACGACATCTTGCTGACGGCATTTGGCTTCCTGTGGGTTGCTGCAGGTGTCGCAAACCGTATTGCCAGTACTTTTAATCTCATCAACATGCCAACCGTAACCTTGGGATTGGCAAAACTTTTTACTGAATCTGTCGATATTGTAGTTTTTGGCAGCATTTTCCTTAGCTTTGCTCTCAACTTGGCAATGCTCTGGGGCCAGAGTGTTCGCCATAATGTCTCGGTAAATATATTCGGTAGCCTGGACGGGGCTGGCCAGCAATAAAGAGGCTAACAGGGTGCCGATAAAAGTTGTTTTCATCATAATTAATCCTCGCGGTTGCCGATGACGCGGATGTTCATCAAGCGATTCTCTTCGGCAATTTGGTCCTTGATGGGGGCAAATTTTTCGTTTTCGCTCATTTTTACCGCCAGGATGGCGCCAACAACAACTGCGGTAGCCAGCACCACATACAACACGAAGTTATCTTTTTCTTGTTTTACTTCTGTCATGGTTTTACCTCTTGTAATAGTAAATCGGTCAGTGCCGAACCGAATTTGTATTGAAAAACCTGTTCGCCCTATAACGGGGCCGGCACTGATTTGACGTCAATTACAGCGATTTCTCCGATACCAAAGGCATGCCGCTGAGCCAGATCGAATATTTCGCTGAAAGCATTGAATGCATCAGCCAGGAATTGCGTTACACCTCCATATAAGCAGTGCCAGATTGAAAAAGCCTGATTTAGGCATTTCCTGACCGCTTCATGGTAGCGAATCGAAACAATAAAAGAAATGAGCGGGCTTGTCAAACAAATATCGTATCAATATTATGCGTTTGCCATTGTTTTCGCAAAGACCGTCCGCAAATAGCGCTTGGATTATGCGCTATCATCTGCTTCCCCAATCTGACCAGGCGCGGTTTGGCTTGAAAAACCGGCGGCCTTTTATTTGAAAAGTTTGGAAAACGGAGTGTATATCGGCGATAAAATACTCGCGAAGTTGAAATTGACGATTATCCTGGTAGTCTTCGGTTTTGATCTTGTCTAATTACTTTAATAACAGAAATAGAAAAATCTCATATGCAAACATTGACTAGAAAAATTAAAAAAAATGTGACGGTGATTTTTTTAGGTGCATTGCTTCCGGCGCTCAACCCGGCTTGGGCGGAATCCGACAAGCAACTCCAGGAAAAAACCCTCAAAGCGCGGGAAATGATTCATCAGAAAGATATGGATCACTCCGCTCATGCCAATCTGGCAGAAAACACCGAGGGATTTCGTGGAGTTTTTTACGGATACTTGCCGTGTAAGGAAAAAGATTGTGACGGCTTTAAAATGACCTTGTCCTTGAAACAAAAGAACAATTATTTATTGGTCACCCAATACGCAAAAGCCTCTTCCAGAGAGTTTTACGAGAAAGGTAAGTACGACTGGGATGACAAAACTCGCATACTGTCGTTAACCTCCAATAAAAACGATCTGAATCGCAAATTCAGCATCAAAGACGAAGGGACATTGATACAGCTCAATAGTGATGGTACGCCCATGCTCGGCGACCAGGACGACTACACGTTGGCAAGGAGTGATAAATCAAAATCGCGGGAAGTGCACATTCATTAATCTATGCCCGGAACGAGCTAGCCGGTATTTAAGTAACGCCGGCTAGTTATAAAAATAGGCTGTTGGACGCAAAACACCGATACAGTCTATGTAGTTTGAAATTCACGCTGATTAGACTAAATAGTCGTTTTTCAACTTCACGTAATGTTTGGCGGAATATTCCAGAAAATTTTTTTCCTCGTCGGTAAGTGCCCGCATCTGCTTGGCCGGAGCACCAACATATAAATAACCGCCTTCCAACTTCTTGCCGGGCGGCACCAGCGCTCCCGCACCCAACATCACATAATCCCCCAATTCGGCATCGTCCATAACGATAGCGCCTATGCCAATAAGGCAATAATTACCTATCGTACAGGCGTGCACCACGGCACGATGACCGATGGTTACGCCTTTACCAATTGTTAACGGATGGCCTTGTGGAGAATAGTCGCCGGCGTGGGAGACGTGCAATACCGCGCCGTCCTGAACGTTAGTACCGTCGCCGATGCTGACGGCTTCCACATCGCCGCGTATCACCGTGGTTGGCCACACCGATACATCGTCGCCAATTGTCACATCGCCTATCACGACCGCCGCTTCGTCTATGTACACGTTTTTGCCGATGTCAGGCTGTTTACCTTTATATGTTCTGATTGCCACCGCAACTCCAGTTTTTTGCCATACTTAAACCGCGATGTTACGCAATTAATCAATTCTTCTCCAGTCCAGCGAGGGTAGTAATGGCATTTATAGACGGTATCAAACGGCAGCTGCGTTCGGTTATCGAGTGGGAAAATCCCGACCCCGATCTGTTGTTGGCGCAATGGACTGAAAACGGCGACGAAATCAAAAATGCCTCCAAATTGATCGTCGGTCCGGGACAGGGCTGTATTTTTGTGTATCAGGGCCAGGTTAAGGCAATTATCGAAGAACAGTGCATGATCAACCTAGAGACCGATAACGTGCCGTTCTGGACCACGATCAAGAAATTCATGCAGTTTTTCGAGAGTGAACATAAGGTGGGGATTTATTTCTTCCGCAAAACCAAGATTCTCGATCAGAAGTGGGGCACTACCTCACCGATTAAATATCAGGACCCTAAATATCATTTTCCTGTCGCTCTAAAAGCTTACGGCAACTATAGCTATCAGATAGCCGACCCAGGCGATTTCTTCGTCAATATCGTTGGCAGCCATAACCAAATGCGCGTAGACGATTTCCGCAATATTCTCTCGGCGCGAATCATCAACCCGATTTCCGATTATCTGGCGGAATGTCAGCATAGCTTTGCAGACATTGACGCCAACCGTGACGAAATAGCTCGGGGCATAGCCATTAAACTGGCCATCGTGTTTCGTAAGCTGGGTTTTAGCATTAGCGATTTTCGCATCGAAGGTACCGATTTCGATGAAGATACCTTGCGCCGCATCAATCGGATTGCCGATCTGACCGCTGAAGCGCAAGCCGCGCAAGCGGTGGGTCTGGATTATGCGAAGGTGCAACAGCTGGATGCCTTACGCGACGCAGCTCGCAACGAAGGTGGTGGCGCCGGTCTTGGCATGGGGATGGGGGCCGGCATCGGCTTGGGACAAGGCATGGCGCAATCGCTGGGTGCAACGACTAATCAGGCTGCTGCCGATAGTAATCAAACCGTCGCCAAGCTGACCGAGCTGAAACAGTTGTTTGAGGCGCAGCTGATTAACGAAGCCGAATACGCCGCCAAGAAACAACAAATATTGGATAAGTTTTAGCATGGCCAACTGCACCAGCTGTTCCGCACCCTTACCAGCCAACACGCAATATTGCAGTTATTGCGGGGTCCGCAACGATATTGATTTGCAAGGCAAGCACGACTACCAAGTGATCGATTCCACCAGCGAGCGCGTGTGCCCAGAGTGCGCACAAGGCCTGCAAACTATCAGTCTGGATGCCGCTGGTGCCTTGCATATTGAGCGGTGCGCCAACTGCTATGGCTTATTTTTCGATCCCGGTGAAATAGAAACCTTGCTGGATAGCGCGGTAGCGCCGGTTGTTACCGTTAATTTAGAACTGCTGAGCAACATCAACCAAGACCGGTATCCGAAAAATGCTACGGTAAAATATCTGAAATGCCCGGTGTGCCAGGTGTTAATGAATCGGGTGATCTACGGCTATCGCAGCGGCGTGATTATCGACCAATGCAGAAGCCATGGCATCTGGCTGGACGGCGGGCAAATCAGCCACCTGTTGGAGTGGAAAAAAGCCGGCGGCCAGATTTTGAATCAGCAAAAAATCGCTGTCAAACAAGAAAAAGCCAGTGCCGAGCAATTCAAAAATGCTTTTCGGAAAGACTATTCCAGGCCGCAACAAAATTACGGCGAACAAAGCGTGGATGGCGATTTAGTGGCGTCGGTAGCCGAAGTGATATTCAAGATTTTTGAATAAACGGCTTAACGGTTTCCGGCGGGTGTTCAACTGCCGGCGTCAGCACCGCAGGTAAAAAAAACTCTGCCACCAGCAACGGTTGCCGATGGATTGCGTAGACAGTTCGGCGTCCCCAGATAGCATCATCAACACCAACCGCCGTTTGCAGACCTGGCGACCAAATACCTCTATCGGCCCGGCTAAATTGTCGCTGGCGGCGCTCCAAATCAGGATAAGCGAAAATCACTTCACCCAAGGGCCTGGTGCCGAGATGGGATAAATTGCGATGGGCGATTTCGATGGTGGGTTCCGGCAGGATGGTGCGGGCCAGCACCAAGGGCTCGTCATCGGCGTGCAACAGCACTTCGCGGATCAATTGGTAGCGGCAGGGCGGCAAGCCCAATAGGCGGCATTCGTCTATGAAAGCCGGTTTCCAGCGGTGGAACAGTACTTTTACGCCGAAGCGGTTGCCGTGTATGCCGCGCAGACGTTTGGTCAGCGAGCCGGTTTCATTAAGCCAGGATTGCAAATTGTCCGGCAGTTGCCGTTGGCTGCTCTGTTCGTGGCTTTTCCAGATGGGCGGACGGCTGAATAGAAAACTTTTGTCGGGCAAGCGTTAAACCTCGGCGTAATGGCGGCTATGGCCGATCCAGCGTTGGATCAGCGGTTGAATGGCGTTGGGGTGTTGGCGATGGATCAATTGCACGGCGGCCGGGATCAGTTCCAGCAAGTCGCAGTCCCGGCTCAAGTCAGCGATTTTGAACTGAATCTGCCCGGTTTGGCGAGTGCCCATGACTTCGCCGGGGCCGCGCAGTTCCAAGTCTTTTTCGGCGATGACGAAGCCGTCGTTGCTTTCTTTCAGAATAGCCAGTCGTTGCTTGCCGGCTTGCGAGAGCGGTGACTGGTATAACAGCAGACAATAGCTGTCTTGATTGCCGCGGCCAACCCGACCACGTAATTGGTGCAATTGCGACAAGCCCAAACGCTCCGGGTTTTCAATGATCATCAGGCCGGCGTTGGGCACGTCCACTCCGACTTCAATCACGGTGGTGGCGACCAATAAATCGCAATCGCGATTTTTAAAAGCTTGCATCACCGCGTCTTTTTCCGCGGCTTTCATCCGGCCATGGACCAGTCCGACGCGCACATTCGGCAAGGCTTGGCATAGATAGGCGGCGGTTTTTTCGGCAGCTTCGCATTGCAGAACTTCCGATTCTTCGATCAAGGTGCAAACCCAATAGGCTTGGCGTTGCTGCGAAACCCAATGCTCGATGCGGCCGATGACCTCTTCCCGGCGTTCCGAGGAAATCACGCTGGTGGCGATGGGTTTACGGCCGGGAGGCAACTCGTCGATGATGGATATGTCCAGGTCGGAATATTGCAGCATCGCCAGGGTGCGCGGAATGGGCGTGGCGGTCATGATCAACTGGTGGGGTCTTAAGCCGCCATGTTGGCCTTTTTCGCGCAGGGCCAAGCGTTGATGGACGCCGAAGCGGTGTTGTTCGTCGATGACGATCAAACCCAGTTTATGAAAATGCACGCTGTCTTGAAATAGCGCATGTGTGCCAATCACGATGTTAGCCGAACCGTCGGTTAGCGCTTCCAAAGTGGCTTGCCGGGATTTGCCTTTTAATTGGCCGGTCAGAAACAGCACTTGATAGCCGGTCTCGGCGAACCATAGGTTGAAGTTACGAAAGTGTTGTTCGGCCAACAATTCGGTAGGTGCCATGATCGCGACTTGATAACCCGAGTTTAGCGCCAGCAAACTTGCCAGAGCCGCCACTACGGTTTTGCCGGAACCGACATCGCCTTGCACGAGGCGCAGCATCGGTTGTGCTTGGCGGCAATCGCTTTCGATTTCGGTGCAAACCCGCTGTTGTGCTGCGGTCAGTTGAAACGGCAAGCCTTGCAGAAATGCCTGATTCGCAGCCTGGTTTATTTCGAAAACCGGCGACTGCCAGCTTTTATAAGCCAATTTGCCTTGCAGTAGCGCCAGATGGTGGGCTAAAAATTCCTCAAAAACCAGGCGTTTTAAGGCGGGCAGGGAGCCGCCGCTGATGATCTCCGCCGATAACTGCGGTGGCGGATTGTGTAGAGTTTGCAGCGCGTCGTTCAGCGTAGGGTAGCCATACTCGGCCAACAAATTGGCCGGTAGCCAGTCCGTGATCGCGTTGTCGCTTGCCAAACATAGTGCTAATGCCTGTTTGATGGCTTTACGCAATGCGGATTGGGAAATACCTTCGGTCAGCGGGTAAACCGGTGTCAACGTGGTTTCCAGGAGTTGCTCGGCAGCAGAAACGATTTTGTATTCCGGATGCACCATTTCTAGGCCGTTGTAACCGTAACGGATTTCACCGAAACAGCCGAGCAGGGTGCCGGGTTTAAGTTGTTGGCTTTGTTGGACGGTGAAGTGAAAAAACCGGATCGACAAATTGCCGCTGTCGTCGGCAATGCGGCAAATCACGCTGGGCCGGCCACGCTGGATACTGTCGGTAAATTCGACCGTACCGCAGACTAAGGTGGTCATGCCCGGTAACAAGTGAGATATGGGCACGATGCGGCTGCGATCCTGATAGCGCAAGGGCAGGTGGAACAATAGGTCTTGGACAGTACTAATACCCAGTTTTTCCAGGCGGGCGGCGGATTGAGAACCGATGCCTGTCAGCGTGGTGACCGGCTGGTTATGCGGTTCCGGATGATTCATGAATACACAAATGAGGCCAGTTAAAGCGCCCCGTTGGCTTTATCAGTAGTATTCGTTGCGCAATACCATCACGCCGTCCATTTCCACGCCGACGCCTTTGGGTAATGCCGCAACGCCAATCGCGGCGCGAGCGGGGTAGGGTTGGCTGAAGTATTCGGCCATGATTTCGTTGACGATAGGAAAATTGCTTAAATCGGTCAGAAACACATTCAGTTTGACGATGTCGTTGAAATCGCCGCCGGCAGCCTCGGCTACAGCTTTCAGGTTATCGAATACTCGGCGGATATGCACGGCGATGTCGCCGTCGACGACTTGCATGGTTTCCGGGTCAAGCGGGATTTGCCCCGATAAATAAACCGTCTCGCCGACTTTGACGGCTTGCGAATAGGTGCCGATGGCTTGCGGGGCCAATGGCGTCGAGATGATTTCCTTGTTCATGCTATGCCTTGATGCGGGTAATTTTTAAAACGATGGAGAGTTTTTTCAGCTTGCGGATGATATTGGCCAGATGCACGCGATCCTTCACGGCTAAGGTCAGCAAATCCACCGAGACCCGATCATCCTGGCTGACCACGGTAATATTTTCGATATTGGAATCCATGCTGGAGATGGTCGAGGCGATGGTGGCCAGCGAACCGCGTTGGTTTAACAATTCGATGCGAATTTCGGCGGGGAATTCGCCGCTGGCTTCCGGGCTCCATTCCACATCCAGCCAGGTAGTCTGTTTTTTTCTGACTTCGTTGCTGTTGCGGCATTCGTGATGATGGACGACGATGCCTTTGCCGGGGTTGAAGAAGCCGATAATCGAGTCGCCGGGAATTGGCCGGCAGCATTTGGCAAGGCTCACTACGATGCCTTCGGTGCCTTTGATGATTAAAGGGGTTTTATGCGTCGATTCGTTGTCGTCGAGTTTGACTGCCGCGTTAACGTCGGTTTGGCTGATTCGTTTGGCCACCAGGAAAGGCATGCGATTACCCAGGCCGATGTCTTCCAGCAACTCGTTCATCGAGTGTTTTTTCAATACCTGCAATACCTGGATGATACGGGTGTTATCGACATTTTCCAGTTGAATGCCCAGGCTTTGCAATTCTTTTTCCAGCAGGCGGCGGCCCAGATTGATCGCTTCCTGCTGGTTGAAGTTTTTCAAATAGGCGCGGATGCAGCTGCGGGCCTTGGCTGTGGTGACGTAGTTCAGCCAAAGGGGATTCGGTCTGGCCCAAGTGGCGGTAATGACTTCCACCGTCATACCGTTTTCCAGCTTGGTTTGCAGCGGCACCAGTTTCTTGTCGATGCGCGCGGAAATACAGGCGTTGCCGACATCGGTATGTACCAGATAAGCAAAATCGACAATAGTCGCGCCGCGCGGCAGCTTGATGATTTTGCCTTTGGGGGTAAACACGAAAACTTCTTGCGGGAACAGATCGACTTTTAGGTTATCGATGAATTCCAGCGAATCGCCGGCGGATTTTTGAATCTCCAGCAAATCGCGCAGCCATTCGTTGGCGCGGGCCTGGATGGTTTCGCTTTTATCGTTGTCGGATTTGTATAGCCAATGTGCGGCAATCCCCGATTCCGAAAGACGGTGCATTTCGTGGGTGCGAATCTGAATTTCGATAGGCACGCCGTAAGGGCCAATCAATATCGTGTGCAGCGACTGATAGCCGTTGGCTTTGGGCAAGGCTATGTAGTCCTTGAAGCGGCCGGGAACGGGTTTATACAAATTGTGTACGCAGCCTAAAGCCCGGTAACAGTCGTCGACCTGATGGCAATAAATGCGGAAAGCGTAGACATCAAAAACGTCGGTAAAGGAAATCCGTTTACTGAGCATTTTTTGATAAATGCTGGCGATGTTTTTTTCTCGGCCCGCTACTGCGCCGTCCAAGTTGGATTCGTTTAGACGATTTTGGATGGCATTCTGGATGGTGTCGATGATTTCCTTGCGGTTACCGCGCGATTTTTTCACGGCATTATTGATAGCCGTATAGCGGTTGGGATAGAGCGCTTTAAAGCCCAACGATTCCAGCTGATGCCGCACGTCGTTCATGCCCAGCCGATTGGCGATGGGGGCGTAAATTTCCAGCGTTTCCTTGGCAATGCGGCGTTTTTTATCGACCGGCATATTGCCCATGGTTTGCATATTGTGCAAACGGTCGGCGAGTTTAACCACGATTACCCGTAGGTCTTGCGCCATGGCCAGAAACATTTTTCTGACGTTTTCCGCTTGCGCTTCGGCACGGGAGCGGCTGTCAATTTTGGACAGTTTGGTCACGCCATCAACCAATTCGGCCACTTCGACGCCAAACTGCTCGCCAAGTTGTTCCTTGCTGATTGGGGTGTCTTCGATCACATCGTGCAGAATGGCCGCCATGATGCCATGGTGATCCATGTGCATGCTGGCCAACGTGATCGCTACGGATACCGGATGGCAGATATAGGCTTCACCGCTTCTGCGGAATTGCCCGGAATGAGCGGCCGCACCGAAATGGTAGGCGCGGATCACATCGTTGATTTGTTCTTGGTCGAGATAGCTGCGCAGGATCTCGCAGAGCTGGTGAAGAAGTTTTTCTTCAGGATGCTCGATAGCAGGTAGCGCTGGTGCGGGTTTGACAGCTATCTCGGGCATGGGCGTTAGATTTCCAGATGGGTTTCCGAAACGTATCCCGCGCGATGCAAACGATCGATATTTTCTTCGTTAACAAAGCCAGCGGCAATTTCACGAAGTGCCAGGACAGTGTCTTTGTCTTTGCCTCGCGGAATGAATTCATCGGCGCCTTTTTCCAACTGTCGTGCTCTTTTGCTGGCGAGTAACACCAATTTGAAACGGTTTTCAACATTTTCCAAACAATCTTCAACGGTAACGCGTGCCATGATTAAACCTTATCTGAGTTTGCGGGGGAGCTTTGCCCGGTAGACTGTAACAGTATCGAGCGGACAAGGTTGAATTATAAGATAAATGACGCACTTAGGCCAATCGAGGCTGCAAGCGGCTAGGAGGGGAGTGTAAAACGATAGGCAATAAAAAGCCCGCTATACGCGGGCCCGTCCTGTTTGTTGTAATTATTATTGTTATAGTGTTGGACGCCTGCCTTAGGGCAGTTTAGTCAAGCAATTACTATTTTATAGTTATTATTATCAGCCGTTTTACAGGCTGTTTCCCTCCCCCCTCAAAGATACAACCCGTTAAGGTTGAACGCACTCCGTATTCAAGGTGGGCGAAGTGTATTTTAAAAAAAACCGGGTGTCCAACAAAAAAAACAGTTTTATTTCGGGAAATGGTTTCGCCACGAAATTAATTTTCTTAAACAGAAACTTAGCTTGTATCAGGCTTTTCTAATGTTTTGTTTTAGCGTTCCATTCGGCGCGATTCTTCCTCGCTGAGAAAGAAATTTAGCCGTTCGTTGAGGATGGCCTGTAGTTGAAAGCTGAGATCGTTCTGTTGTTTTGCCAATCTGATTTGCATGATTGCCGCTTCGGTTTCGCCGCTGGCGTAATAGTACTCGGCCATGTAGCGATGCGATTCACCAGGCTGTTTGAGGTCTGCGAAAATCTGCGCGAGTAATTCGTAATAATACGGCTGGTCTTTCTCGCCGTCCGACAAGCTTTGTAACACTTGTTTTGCGCGTTGCGGTTGAGCTTTCTTGACCAGGCTGCGGGTATATTGGATTTTCAGCGCGTCGTTGCTGGGGAAGGTATTAATCGCTTTTTCAAATAATTTGCCGGCTTTTTCGTAGTCGTGCGCATCCATGGCCGTGCGGGCCAGCGCCGATATATATTGCGGTTGCCGTGGATATTGCTCGGTGAGTTTTTGAAAAATTTCGCTGGCGGCGGCGTATTGTTGATTTTCCAAATACACCAAACCCATGCCGTAGCGGGCCACAGCTCTTTGCTCCGGCGTGCCTTGCATTTCGAGCGTAGTGAAATGCTGTAGCGGAGTGCGTTTGTCCTGCGCGGATAGTACGGCAAGCTTGGCTTTGGTCAACAAATACGCTAATGAGTCCGGATATTGTCGGTACGGATAGATTTCAGCTCTGCCGCGGGTGTCGGCGACGCGGTTCTCGGATACCGGATGCGTTCTTAAAAATTCAGGTACGCCTTTGCCGTAATAACGGGTGGATTGCTGCAAGCGTTCGAAAAAAGTCGGCATGCTGCGCGGGTCGTAATTGGCGCCTGCCAGGGTTTGCATGCCCACCCGGTCGGCTTCTTTTTCGTGGTCGCGGGTAAAGTCGATTTGAAACTGAATATTGCCGGCTTGGATGGCCATTAAAGCCGCTTGACCCATGTTGGGTGACTGGGTGCCGATTAAAATGGCCGCCAACGTGGCCGCGACTGTTGGAATCGACATTTTGCTGGCTTTTTCGATTGATCTATACAAGTGGCGTTGCGTGACGTGAGCGATCTCGTGAGCCATTACCGACGCCAGTTCGCTTTCCGCTTCGGTCAACAAAATCAAGCCCGAGTTGACCCCAATGTAACCGCCCGGGCCGGCAAAAGCGTTGATGTTGGGGTCCATCACGACAAAAAAGTGGAAGGGATTGGACGGTGTATCGCTATGGGATGCTAATTGCCGGCCGATATTCTGGATATATTGTTGGATTTCCACATCCTGATTAATCTCGGTTTGTTGATGTAAATTACGAAAAAATGCTTCGCCGAATTCCTTTTCCTGTGCGGGTGAAATGATGGCGCCGGCAGAATCGCCCATTTCGGGCAGTTGGATTTTTTCGATGTCCAAGGCTCTTGGCGACGAACAGAACAGGATCAGGCCAAGGCTGAAAATAAGAGGCTTAAGTGTCATGGAAGCTCGGACTGGAAGCAATAAATTTGGTTCAATGGCAAAACAATGCACGGCAAAAACGGGCAGTTTGAGTGTGCTCGTATTAAAATACGCCGAATATTGAGTTTAACGATTATTTTACAGCGCGATGAGATATGCCGTACAAGTTAATGCCAGTCCTTACGCCACCAATGTCGGCCTAAATGCCTATCGGTTTATTCAAGCCGCGTTGGCGGCCGAGCACCAAATTCTGCGAGTATTTTTTTACAAGGAAGGCATCTATCATGCGTTTCGTTACGCCAATCCTCCGGAGGACGAATTCTCGATTACCCGACATTGGTCGGCTTTGGCTGAGCAGCATGGTGTGGATTTAGTGGTATGCATCTCTGCGGCGCAGCGCCGGGGGTTATTGTGTCGCGATGAAGCGACGCGCCAAGGTAAGCAGGATGACGATACGGCGCCAGGGTTTCGGATAGCCGGCTTGGGGCAATGGCTGGAAGCGACTTTGCTGGCTGACCGCAGTATTGTCTTCGGCTAACTGTGGAATGAAACGCTACCTATTTATTATGCGCCGCTCGCCTTACAGCGGTGCTCATCTGCAAGAGACCTTAGACGCGATTTTGACTGCGGCCGCTTTTGATCAGCACGTCGCATTACTTTTTGTCGACGATGCCGTTTGGCAATTGAAAAATCAGCAGCAACCTGCTGGATTAGATTTAAAGGATACCTCGGCAATTTTCCAGGCCTTGCAAATTTACGACGTTAACGATTTGTACGTAGAAGAAGAATCTTTGCAGCTGGCCGGACTAACATCCACGGATTTGATCTTGCCTGCCGTCCGTCTGCCGCGCGCAGAAGTTAGCGGCTTGATGCGTAGTTACGACCTTACTATTTCCGATTGACGCTGCGGAATTAAACAGTTAAAGCCGCTTAAGCTAAAATTCTTTATTCGTAATATTACCCCACTTAAGTAGACCGAGGACGAGCACACCATGGCGGATGAAATTGAAGAAAAAAGGCGTTATTTTCGAGTCAACGACACGATAAATCTGCTGCATAAAGTCATCGACAAAAAAAATGTCGACGCCTTGAGTCATGTTTCTAATGATGTATTGGGCAATTGTTCATTGACGTCCGCTTTGGACGTATTGGCGCAGGAAGCGCGCATGTTGTCGCCGCGCCTGGAAAGACGTGATCCGGAAATGTTCGAATATCTGAAGATCATCGACACCAAAATCAACCTTATCGCACAGGCGATTAGCGCACAGAGCGAGGAATTTTCCGAACACGATACCCGCGAAGTAAGTCTCAGCGCGACTGGCTTGGCTTTTAGCAATGAAACGCCGATAGAAGTCGGCGAACTACTGGAACTGCGGATGCTGCTGACCTCGTGTATGGCGGTGATCGTGGCCTACGCGAATGTCGTCCAGTGCAAGGATATTGCCGAAGAGAGTCCGGAACGGCCGTTTTCTATCTGTGTCGAGTATGTCAATCTCACCGAAGACGATAGAGAGCTATTGATAAAGCATGTCGTCAAAAAACAATTGCAACAATTGCGTGATAAAAACGAGTTCTAGCTGCGTAGTGCATTTTTACAGAGCGTTCGGCAGGTTGGCGATTGATCTCTCCTAAACTCAAACAGTTGTTACATGTCCTGGCGGATGGTCAATTCCACTCCGGGACCGAATTGGCGGGCTTGCTGGGCGCTAGTCGTTCGGCTGTATGGAAACACTTAAGTGCGTTGTCCGAATTCGGTATCGAGTTACTAGCGGTTTCGGGTAAAGGTTACCGCTTGCAACACCCTTTACAGTTGTTGGATGAGCAGCAGATCGATCAGCACTTGGATGGACATGCAAAATCATTGTTGGGTGAGCTGGAAATTCACGATCAGATTCACTCTACCAACACGCATTTATTGGAAAAGGCGCGGCAGGGCGCTGGCATCGGCTCGGTCTGTCTGGCCGAACGGCAAACCGCCGGGAAAGGGCGGCGCAGCAGGTATTGGGTTTCGCCGTTTGGTCACAATATTTACCTATCGATTTTGTGGCGCTTCCAGGGTGGGCCGGCTGCGATCAGCGGGTTGAGTCTGGCGGTCGGAGTAGCGGTAATCCGCGCGTTGCGAGGTTTCGGCATTGTTGATGTGGGGTTGAAATGGCCGAACGATATTTATTGGCGCCAACGTAAATTGGCGGGGATTTTAATTGAAGTCTCAGGAGAAACTAACGGGCCGTGCCACGCGGTGATAGGTTTGGGTTTAAATGTGTATTTGCCGGCCCATGAAGGACAAGCTATCGAGCAGGATTGGGTCGATTTGCACGCCATTTTGGCCGAGTCGTTTCATGGTAAACGCAATCGGTTGGTGGGCGAGTTATTAAATCAGTTGTTACCCGTGCTGGCAGAGTACGAGACCCGTGCGCTGGAGCATTATCTCGACGAATGGCGTGGCTACGATGCCATGCAAGGCAAACAGGTCGATATTTTTATGCACGAGCAGAGCTTTAGCGGCGTGGTGGCGGGCATTGATGATCAAGGCCTGTTGTTGCTGGAACTCGCGGACGGCCAAACCCGTGTGTTTGCGTCCGGCGAAGTCAGTTTCCGGCGGTTATGATTTTACTGGTCGATATTGGCAACTCGCGTCTGAAATGGACCCTGGCAGAGGCCGGTCGGCTTCAGCCGACTCAGTTCATGGATTATCGGCAGCCGGATTTCTCTGAAGGCTTGCGTGAATATTGGCTGAATATCCCAGCACCCAAGCAAATAGCTATTGCGTCGGTATCGGAAAATTCTTTGATCTTGTTGCTGGTCGAAATGGCGCGGTCAATATGGCCAGGTCTTGAAGTAATCATTCCGCAGTCTTCGCAAACCGCTTTTAACGTCAAAAATGCATATGCTCGCCCGGAGAAGTTGGGTGTGGACCGCTGGTTGGGATTGCAGGCGGCACATCGTTATTATCCCGGGGATACGTGTGTCGTCGATTGTGGCACCGCTATCACAATAGATTTCATCGAGAGCGATGGCAGGCATCTGGGTGGTTTAATTAGTCCGGGGTTGTTGCTGATGAAAAAATCCTTGGCAGACAATACCGCCGCGCTACCGTTTAGCGAAGATCAGGCAGATACAAGTTTGGCGGTTGTCACGTCGGCGGCTATCAATAACGGTACTTTGTTAGCTGCGACTGGCTTGGTAGAGGCTGCCTTGGCGCGTCAGCCCAAAGCGTATCAGTTGGTATTGAGCGGCGGCGATGGGGAGACCTTAGCTCGACACCTGGCCGTTCCAAGCATTGTAGACGGCGATTTGGTCTTTAAAGGCTTGCTCAATTATTGCCGAAATGAAAACGTCTCATGAAAGCGCTGTTTTTTTTGTTATGTCTGCTGAATGTGTTGTTTTTTTTCTGGAAGCTACATTTTGGTGCGCTGACGCCATCGCTCGAGCCAGTCAGCCATATTCCGGCCTTGCTAACGGTCAGCGAAAGACAATCGGCTAGGCGTGGAGCACAAATTTCTGCTTATCTGGACAACGCCGCCGCTGAAATACAAGCTAAGCAAGCGAAGGATATTTTGCAGCGCTTGAATCCGCCCCAAGCTGTTTTGATCCTCAAAACAAGCCCCCATACACCTAAGCCAACTGTTTCCGAAAGGCGGAAAGCCGAGATCCATCAGTGCTACGAGGCTGGGCCGTTCAGCGATCAGGAAGCGTTGCGGCGCTGGGCTAATACCGAGCGTTTAACTGCGTTCAAAGCGGTAAACAAGTCGAGCATTGTGGCGTCGGACTTCCAGGTTTATTACCCGGCTGGAAAAGATGCCGAGCAAACCCGTATCAATAAAATGATGTTAAAGGCCAAAGGATTTAACGATATCTGGCCGGTAACCGATGGTGATATCAAAGGGGCAATATCGCTCGGCGTGTTCAATGAGCGGCAGCGCGCAACGCTATTTAAAAATCAATTGGCCGAGCAAGGCGTAAAAGCGGAAATAAGGCAGCGCAATAAACTCCGGGATGAATTGTTTATTCGCTTCTTCGGGGTACAGGGCGCAATTTTCAAGAACGTTGGCTACTCACGTGTGGCCGATTTAGACTGTGGAAATGCGTTGAAATAAGCGCCCGACGCTGACCGCATTTGCTACAGATGCTTTGACGGTCGTTGCGCCGGATGAAACAAATTTAGCTTCATCCGGCTTTTTTATGTCCGAAAAATTACCTTGTCTCAGTTCCAGACGCGTAACGCACCGATTTGGTGACTTTTTTACGCAAAAGGCAAAAATCACTCGTAACGTGTCGGTAATATTTACACTTTGCGATTGTTGTGGATATAACTTATTGAAAAAAAACGTTTTTAATTATGGCATTATATTTGCATTAACCTGTTTGGGTGGGTGTTTGTATATATCCACCCCCCTTCTTAGTTGGCATTGAGGAACAATTTCAACTACGGAGTAAGGTGGTCAAAAGGATGACCAATTGTTAACGTTAATTTAAATGGGGAATATCCATGAAAACGCTTTTATCTTTAAAACTTTGGCTTGCTGTTTGCCTATTTGCAGTTTCGACTGTAAGTTCGGCAGGCATCATTTGGGAATCTACTGACGGCGATAGCAATTTTATCTCCTTCGGTTCTAGTTCATTCCCATTTACTTCAAGTGACACCTTCGGTATCTTTTCTGCTACCGCTGATCTGGCTATTGATGCACCTGTTTACACTTTTAACGGTGTAGGCACATTTGCCTCTGCTAGCCCGTTTAAATTGGGTCTGTGGACAGCAAGCGGTTGGGTTAGCGAAGTCGGTAACTATGAATTGGGTGCTCCTAATACGTTCTTGTTGACCTTTGTAAAACCAGGCGTGGTCACCAGCAACTTGAGCTTTCTGTTTGGATTCGATCTGAAAGCCGCTGCTAATCAAAATCCTGTCACTAGCGTACCTCTCCCCGCATCGGTATGGTTTATGACAAGCGCTTTGATGGGCTTCCTGTATACCGGTCGTCGTAAAACGGCCGTTCAAGCTTAAAATTTTTGGGCTTTTTAAACCGGATGGAGTCGTGCTCCATCCGGTTTTTTTATGTCTGTTGAAAATCTCCAAGTTTATACCTCTAAATTCTCGCGATGGCGGGAGCTTTTAATTTGCCTGGCGCATCATTGTAGCCGATTGGCTTCCGCCTTCCCGGGAGCGACGTTTAACAGGCAAATCAACAACGGTCTTTCTTCACTGCTTTTCTGCTCAAGAACACGCCGACAGCGCTACCGAATAACCAAATTGGTGCAGGCAGCGGAACTGGCTGAACAGAGCCGGACACGGGCTTGAACGACACTAATCTCAACAAATCGCCATTTAGAAAATCGTTGTTCGCCGCCAAGGTAAAGTAACCGGAGCTGGTTGGTGCGGAGGAGCCGGCTTTGGCGTAAAGGTTAAACTCACCCGCGCCGCCGTCCCATCTGGCGCTTGTTCCCCAACCGCCACCTTGCGTCCACTGGCCCATCAATTGTTGGCTAAAGTCCAGTGTTTCGCCTGCGCTATCCCAGGTGGCAAAATCGAAATCCATCATCTGAAATGTGCCGTTTCCTAGGCCTCCCGTGGCGTTGGAAACGGTCAATGTGAAAGCCTTGATCACATCATTGTTGCTGAAATCAAGAAAAGTCGAGCCTGGATTGGGAATGAATTGGTCATCCAAGCTGATAAGGCCTTGCGCTGTGGCGGCGTTTCCGAATGCTAAGCCGCTGTAATCGAGGCTAAAAGTAAGTATTGCGGCGTGAGCGTTACCGGCCGCGCATAACGGGATAAGTGCGGTCAGGCTGTTTCTAACTAATTTTTTGAGCTGCTTATTCATCGTTGTTCTGGTTTATATTGAAAAGGAGACCACTCCGGCCCGGCGGGCGTAGCAGTTGCCGGGCGAGTGGGTTTTGCTAAGTCAGTCTTTAAATTCCCTGGTGTCGCCATTCCCGTAAAAACTGGAATCCAGTTCCTCAACTAGGCTTCGGCGTTCGCAGGGTAGACTTTATTTAAAGGTTAGGTGAATAGCTTGCCGAAATGCCGGGACTGGGACATGTCAGTCCCGGCAACAGAAGTTAACCGCCGCTGACTATCATGGCTCGCGCCTGGTTCTTCAGATTTATCGCGTTTTGCATGAGTGTCGAGCGGTTTGGATAAAACTTATTCGTTGCTTGTGTTTCGTAATAAAGCGCTTGCTGCAATTTGTCCAACGCATCCGGATAGGGATTGATGACAGCTTCCTTGAGCACGTCGATAGCGTCCTGAGTATCGGCAATCGCCAGTTTCAAGGTTTTGACGCTTTGATCGCCGCTCAACGCCATCGCTTTTTGGTCCAAAAGATTAGAGCTGCGGATGTTTTCCAGCACGTTGATGGAGCGCAGGAATAAAGCGACGGCAATAACTTGCGACGAATCCAGTTTGCCTTGGCGGTTGGCTTTACTCGAGGTGAATGCGCCCGGCGAACTGTTAAATGCATCGGAACTGTAAAACGCCACAGTCTCTTCCAGTGTGGTCACACTGTTATTGTGGAAGAACGGCGCGGTATCGGCAGCTTCGATGAGTGATGGGGTGTTGAAGCGATTCAAACCATGGTGACCTGCGGGGCGCGTGGTGGTGCCGGCCGGTGCGACACTGCCGTCGCTGTAACAGGTTTCGTTAAAGTTCGGACCACAATCGGTTTGTAGTGTTTGTCCGAAACCGCCATCGTATGCCAGATTAGGATCGGCCAAATGATGCAACTGGTCGCGCATGCGCTCTACGCCGGTGTCGCGCGTTGGATTGGCATTGGTGGTGGAGCTGATGCCGCCGGCGTTGGAGTGGCAGCCATTGCAGTTGCCGGTGGTGCCGAATAACACCGTACCGTCGGCAAGTTTCGGATTGTTTTTAGTGTTGAACAATAACAAGCCGTTTTGCACCAGCGGCGACTTGAAATACATATTGGCAAGATTGATTTCTTCGCTGCGGCCCAGGGACAGCATATAAGCTTCCAACGCATCCAGCTCGGCTTCGGTAGGCATTCTAAAGTCGATGTTTTCAGCGCGAATCAGGGTTTTCGGTAAGTGCTGTTTGATGGCGCCCTTAGCGAAATCTCGCAGCGACCCGCCGTCGGGTGCGCCGTCTCCCGACCAACCGATAGCATGCGTGTGTGTACCGGATTGCTGTGCTTCGGGGTCGTGAGCGTTGAAATAATCCGTATCCTGAGTGAATTCGCCGTTGCCGTAGCCTGGGTTGATGGTTTTTTCAAAGGTTAAGGTGTTGGCTATACCCAGCAGATGCGACGAGCTACGCAGTACCGGTGGTCTATCGAAGCCATCGACATTGGCCACGAATAAGCCAAACTGTCTGAGCAGCGCAGGTTTTTCCAGATCGGCCAATACCGGATTGGTTTCGGCTACAAACAGCGGATCGGTTTTCGGCAGCTTGGCGATGTAACTTGGATCGATGGTATGGTTGTTGTCCGGCCTGTGGCAGGTGGCGCAGGTACGACCGTTGCCGTTAAAGGTTTGTTCGGTAAACAGCTGTTGCCCGGTGGCGATCAGTTGTGTCAGTTGTTCTGGAGAGGTGGCAGCCGAGGCAGTCACAGCTGCTTGCGCGGTTTTGGGTAATAAAAATTCGAACGCCGCTTGTGCGGGACGGGCGTTCTCTTCTGTCGTTACGGAGCCTACCGTTGCCGCCGGCCAATAGCGCTCGGTGTAATATAGCCGTTGCAGTAAGCTTGGCGAGCCGAATAACAGGCCGCCGGTTTGCGGTGTCTCTCCGGCCTTGGCAATCGCGACGGCATCCATCGTAAAGCCGGTGAAGCGGTCGCGGTCCAGTTGGGTTGTCAGTAAGTGTTTATCTTCATGGGCTGACAATGGGCCAATTTTGACCGCTTTGTCGTTTAGGTTATTGCCGGATTTGTGATTATCCAGCAGCCAAACATCGTATTCTTCTTGATTGGATAAGCCGCTGACCGCCACTCTTAATTGGCCATTCACCAGATTCAATGCCGCTTCACCATTGGCAGCGGTAAATTGCCTGGATTGCGCTCGCGAAAAACCCAAGCCGACACGCAATACCTCTAAGTTTCCTTGTTGTTCGTGTGCGGTTTTCCAGCGCTCGTAGACTTTACTTAAAGCATCGACATTGCCGTGGCCGGTAAAAGCGGTTTCCGGTTTGGGGGTCAGAGCATAGCCCAAGGCGATTGCGGCGACAAAAGCCAAAGGAATTTTTAATTGTTTTTTCATGCTTATAATCCTGGGTTGAGCTAAATAAGGCTGATGCGGCGGACAACGACGGGATTTGATAGAAAGCACGGTTCCGGATGTTTCTGATCATGGTAACCAATTAAATTGTGTTCCAGCGCGGCATCCCCCAGGCAAAAGCAATAGCTATGCCTGATTGTGTTTTATAGTTAGCCGATAGAAAAAATCCATATAAATCAATGATAAGAATTTGTTGAGTTCTGGTTTTATCAGCCGTGAACAAGCATGAGCGGGTCGCTAGATGATTTTTTCGATATGTCAAACTTCTAGCTTTCGGATAAATGGGTCATATGCCTTATATCTGTGTTATATGACACAGTCATTTAGATTGTCGACGCTGAAAGAACTTTAAGCTTTCGCTAAACAGTATGTTTTAGAGGCTTTTGACAGGAAATATTTTTTTGTATTGCAAATTCCAGCATGATTTCTCCGGTTTTTAGGTGTGGACTCCTCCGGTAGGCGCGTTTTGGCTAATTAGCGTGTCGGAAAATGGGTTATTTACCTTAAATTACAGATGCTGGAAGTTCTGCGGTCGGGCTGAGTGGCTTGCGGTGCAACTGTGTTCAGATGGAGTGGATCGGCAGTTCCCGATTTATGGCTGGAAAATTAATCGCTTTGAGTAGGCCGGGGTTTCGGGACATGAATCCCGTTTCCCAGCCCTTAATTTAAGCTAGTTTTCGTAGCCAAACTCGTTTATGAATGGTTGCAGCTCAGGCAGGATGGTGGTGTATTCCGCTCGATAATGCTGCCAACGGCCAACTGATGATGAATATAAAGGTTGCGCGACCTGGCTAAAACTGGGGCTGGCGATGTACTTGCCGCCTGCTTTTTTATGGAATTCGGCGACCGCCGGATCCCACTCCAAACCAATAAAATCAAACACCTTTCGGAATGCCGGTTCGAAATCAAATACCGCGTCTTCGTACCGGAACTCGATAAAACGCATCGTTAATTTCGGTCTGATAGTCAGCCACCAGTCCATGACTTGCGCATAAAACCGGGCAGTACTTTCCCAGCTTAGTAATTGCACCGTTGATGGCGTCGGCAACATGGTTTGCATGAAGCAGCTCAAGCAAACGTCGCGCGGATCGCGCAGCAAAAATACCAGTTTGGCGTCCGGAAAAATGCAGTTGATCAAGCCCAGATCGATGGTGTTCATCGTCGTCTTATCCAGCAATAATCGGGTGCCGATCTTATCGCCGTACAAGGCGCGGGCTCGGTGCCAGTAAAACGCACGTAAGTGTTGTACGCCTGCTAAATCGAGTTTGCGTAGTTGCTCGGTGACGTGACCTTGTCCATTCGACATTCGCTTAAGTTCCTTCGCCATCGAAATAACCAGATCGGTTTCGTCCGCGACAAAAATTTCCGGATGGGCGGCCAGCACTTCCTGGGTTAGGGTAGTGCCGGTACGCATAAAGCCCAGCAGAAAAACCGGCGCGGGTTGATCGGCTGGAAACTCGGTATGGGTCCAGCGTCCCAGTAGTTCGCTATCAAATTCCGTCTTATGTGTTTCCAGCATTTTTGGAACTAAACTGGCGTCTTGGCGTTTTACTTCCGGCAGGAGCGGCGCCTGTTCGGCGGCTGCATGCAAATGCGGGAAAACCTGATCATATTGTCCAAGTTTGTCCAGAATCCGAGCCAGCTCTTTATTGGCTCGGAACCTTTCTTCGGTGGTCAATAAGGCGTTTTGCAATACCTTTTCCAAACGTTGTTTGGCTTCTTGGTTCAGGCCATCGGCAGCTTCCAGAGTGGCGAGTAAAATCGACAGTACTGCGCTGTTCGGCGCCAATTTCAATGCCTGTCTACCGGCTGCGAGGGCGGGTTTTTTCTGATTTAGACGAGAGTAGGTCAAGGCCAGCAATTGATAGCCGCGCAATTGCCCCGGATTAATTTGCACGGCTTGTTTGCATAGCTCCAGCGCACCGGGAAAGTCATTCCAATACTGCAATTGGTCGACCATATCCAGGGCCAAACCGATGTCGCGGCTTTTCCGGGCTTTTTTTAAAAGCAGTTGCCCCGACTGATGAAGGTGTGCCAAACCTTCATCGCGCTTCCCTAGCCAGCATAGCGATTGTCCCAGGCAAGCCTTGATTTGCGGATCTTTAGGGCTATCCTCGGCCGCCTTACTAAACCATGCCACGGCTTCGCTGAAGTTCTTCTGTTGGACGGCGGCTTGGCCGAGTTGCATGAATGGGGTCATGATGAGTATGGTTTGCTAATTCAAGCTTCAAAAAAGGTTTGTGAGATGGCGTTCGGTGAATACCTCCCATTTGTTTTTGATATTTTACTTTAGGGGCGGGAGCGTGTGTCATTCAGGCGTAAGAGCCAAGGAAAAATGATTCTGACGACTTTGTTATGTCATGATTTTTGCGCAGATACCTGCTCGGCCGAGCATGGGCCGAACAGGTTGATAGCGTCTAATGGCTTTTAGTGTTATGCCAGCGAGCGTTTACGACGTTGCAGGCCTATAAAACCGGTCAAAGCGCTACCAAATAACCATACCGCACCCGGCACGGGAACGGCCGCAATTGTCAGCTGATAGTCGTTGCGGGTTTCTATCCAGTCGCCTGCTTGAAAGCCGCCCAACATGATGGTGTATATTTTGCCGGCCTCGGCGGTGAATGTAGCACTATTTCCTACAACATCATCCAGTATCAGAGCGGTGAGTCCACTGCCGCCAAATGGATTGGGGTCGGTAATTTGGCTGTCATTATTGCCTACGGCTTGCGCGCTGGCTGGGTCTATCGAATGCCAGGTGCCGTGGTGAGAATAGTTGGTGGTTCCGGTATTTTTGCCTTCAAACACCGTAAAGCCATAATCGGGCGTTTCGTTAAGGGAGCCGTTACCCAGCAGGCTGGAAATCGAAAGAGTGACAGTCTGAGTGACGTTGGACTTAAACAAGCCGATGTCGGTGTCGTGTTTCCAGCCCTCGGCTGCGCCGTCGTGCCATGCGCCTTGTGCAGTATCAATGTCGGCGTAGTTGAACGTCGTGCCGTCTGCAAGGACGGTGCCCCCGTAACGGGTGTTGGAATCCAGTCTGGATACTACCGCAGTTTCGCCCGCACCGATGACCGCCGTCCAGTTTAATGTCTGTGTGCCTGAATAATTGAAGTTCGCATCGGTACGTGCATCGTTACCAACCCAGGGCACGGCCGCATTGCCTGCGCCCCCGGAGGTGACTTTTGTTGGGTTGTTGCTGGTAGTTGGACCATTGCCGCAGGTGCTGCCGGCCGCACCGCACGCATTGGTGCCGGTTCTCATCCAGCCATCCGTTCCATTGCCGCCAGACACCAATGCTTTGGGGGCGGAACGGTCATGGTTGAACGCGTTATAAGAGACAGTGGCCGCGGCGGCGTCTGAGCTGGAAACAGCGGAGATGGCGATGCCGGTCATAGCAAAAGCAACGGCCTGAGATAACTTGGTTTTTAGCATGTAATTCCTCGCAATAAAATATGTTTGCCGACTGGAAAGGGGGGAGGGCGCCGGCCTTAGGTATATTTAGAAGCATGTGTGGCGGCGCTGAAGCTGTTGTAAGAGCTTATTAACAACGACGAACAATTTATGTCTTCTAAGCAATGTGCCTGGGTTAGGCACATTGCGTTCAAAGCACATAGCGTGCCATTCATAACATGATGAAATATAAGGAAATAAATGCCTTCTGTTGTTTGAGGTGTGTGATATGCCGCACTTTGCGTGAAATGGCCTAATTTCAACAGGAACGCTATTCATGTTCTCGCTGAAGGGTGTTTTAGCAAGCGGCCTAGCAAACGGTTATGATTTTTTGTAAGAAATATCGGGGTATCTGGTCCTGGGTGTAAAAGGAGGGGGCTAATCGGGCGGCACGGTCAAAAGCCGAAAGTCCACGTCGCATTCAAGGTGCCTTCCCTTTCCAGTTGGTGCCCGTTGAAATCGGTAGCAATCGGTTGCAGCCACTCGATGCTGAAACTGTGGCCGGCAAGTGGGCCGTCTGGCAGGGTGGCGTTTAAACCCAAACCTACGTCCCAAAAGCGTCCGCCATAGTTGCCGGGGTGGTCCACTGTCGAGTTCAGCGAATGACTGCGGTTGAATTGGCCCTTGATCGCGCCTTGTTCGGAATAAATGCCGCGAACCGATGTAGAAAGCCAATCTAATATTTTGTAACTACCCCAAGCGGTGGATTGGAATGCGTCGCCCAGAGCATAACCAACGCGATTCCTATCTTGCATGCGTTTGATGCCACTCATTTGTGCGCCCCAAGACCAGTCTGCAAATTGACCGGTGTAGGTCAAGCTGGGTCTGAAATCCCAAGTGCCGCTGCCGAGCTGCATGCCATAATCCTGGACTTGGCTGGTCAGGGCGTCTTGCCCATCGACGGTCACTTCGTTACTGCCGGTGGGAGCGCTGACACCAAGCCCGACATGCAGGTGATGGTTGGGCGTGTCGAAGGCTTTGAACATGGCGGTCATAATGGTATCGCCCAGGCCGCCGCTACTATGGCCGCTGCCATGTTCATTACTAGCGGTGGAACCGGGAATGTTCGATAACGACATTTTCATGTCCATGATTTGCGGCATCAACATCAAATTCAGCCAATTGGTGGGTGCATACATGATGTCCAGCATGTGCATATTCATGCTCATTTCACTGGGACGCGAGGCGCATTGGTAGTTGCCGCAGGCTGAGTTCAACAAAGATGCGTCGTCCACCGTGCTCGAGCCAAATTGCATGCCGCCGGTTTGATTGGTGTAGGCGTAACGGTAGCCGACCATCAGCTCACCGGGCGTATTCATCATATGGCCGAACATAACGCCGGCGGGTAGCGGTGCGCCGTGGTTATGATGCAGGTGATGGGCATGCTCACCGGACTGCGAACTTAACGCGGATAGATTGACGTTCAATCCGCCATGCACCATGTAATAGCTGTAGTCGGCGTAACTGTTATCCAGACCGCCGCCTAACTTCAAACCGCTTTGCCGGGTGTAATACTCAAAGCCGGCATCCAGCGTCACACCTTTATTGAATTGTTTGCTGAAGGTAATCCCGCCGCTCAAGGCGCCAAAATCCGCTAGGCGAAAATCGCTGGAATAATGTCCATCAGCGCGCGGCGCTAAAAAATACGGCGCAAAAAATTCGGCTTGCGACTGTGAGTAATAACGAAAGCTCGGCGTGACGGTAATGCCCATCGGTAAGGATTGATACCATTTGAGCTCAACAGTATGTGAATTCACTCCCCAATCGTCGGCGTAAAAACGGTAATCAAAATGCACCGAGGCATCCAGTGAAGGAATATATTGGTTGATGCGGTTGGAAATAGACCATTGATTGCGTAGATCCGGTCTCACTTCCCGAAACAGTTCCGTGCCAACCATTTCCAGTTTGGTGATGGCATTCCAATTGATCGGGGCGCCGTTGGAGCCTTGATAGATTTGATAGTATTCCTCCGGAGTCACTTCGCCACGGATGTACACGTATTTGTAAGGGTTGCTCAAATAGCCGTTTTGCCGTGTATAGCTGGCAGACGAATGGAGCAGGGTGTTTTTGCTTAAAATTTGCGAAAAACCTAGATTAAAACCATGGGATGCGCTGGTCTCATTCAGTGCCTGATAATTGGGAGAATTGTCATTATCGCCATGCGTGTGTTCGTCGGCTGCGCCGTGGGCGGAGTCAGTGCTTCGAGTAATTTGATTACTGGAAATATTGTAACCAGCGGATACGGTACTTAGTTTGTTGTTAAATTCGTGGCTTAAAGTCACTGAGCCGAAATTGGAAATAAAGTCAGGTTCTTCGGACATGCCGCCGGAAAACGCCAGGGTGTTGTCGTCAAAATAATATTTGCCGCTGAAAGTCGGCATGGTGCGGGTTTCCAGCGGTTGCTGTTGATATTTTTGGACGATGGAGGACATCGGCGGAATCATCCGATTCAGGACATTTCTATACGCATCGATCACCAACTGTTGAAACAAGTTGGCCTGCGTGGCATTGATCGCTGAGACTTGTTGATTGTATTGGGCAATTGTCGCGGCGTCGGCGCCAGTCAGTCGGGAATAACTGACGTCATCAAGGCGCATTTTGTAGGCGGAGCCGGCAGTGATGAACGAATCGGGTTCGCCGATAAAATGAATCCAGACCGCGTAAATATTTTTAAAATCATTCCCCAGTACCATGATGCCGTTAAAGCTGTCCGCGCTGGTGTTATTAACACTTTTATAAGCCGCTCGTGTCGCATAATTAGTGCCGTCTCCACTGGATAAACTGAGATTCTGCGCTTGGCTGAAGCCTAAAATCTCCCAGGCGCCAGCTCTACGATTGACAAACGGGCTGGAAGTGGACCAGGGAGCCGAAAACCGCATAGATTTCAGGTCGAACGCCTGTCCGTCCTGGGCGCGAATATATATGCCTGAAGAATCGTTGTGATAAGCCACTTCATATAATTCGGTAACGCCGTCAGCGGCAAAATCATTCTGTTCTTGATGCAGATGGTTGGTAGGATTGGCATCGCTCACCACGCCCATCACAAAGCCCGACTCTGCATAGCAGTCCGCGCATATGCCGGTTGCGGCAATATTGGCATGGCCGCCATAAGCCGCTTGACTCATGCCGTCGAAATTTAGTGTGCCGCTGCTGGGTGAAGGTGCTATCGATAGTCCCGCTTGATCTTTAAGTGTGCTAATTGTGGATAAAATTTGCGCTTGGCCTGGATCGTAAACATCCTTAAACGCTTGAAAATTGTTTAGTCCGGCTGGGGTGGTGAGTGTTGCGGCGCTAACGCCGGCCGATGCGGCCGAGACAATATCCACCAGGCTTAACACGCCATCATCGTAATTGAGCTGGTTTGCCATGGCTGCCGGCATGCTGAATGCCGGCGTTGCCCCGCTGTAGGTATCCCTGTCTATGCTAAACGACAACTCAAGCGTGTCCTTATAAGGCACGGTAAAGTCGGCGTGATAGACGTCAACCGCCATGCGATTATCGCTTTCCTGATAGTGGCCGTAGTGAAAATTGGCTTCCGCTTGCGCAGCGGGTGTGGCTCCCTGGGCTTGGAGCCCTGGCAGTGCCAGAGCGGCTGAAGTCAGCGCGGCAAGCGCCTTGTGCTTATCGCTAGTTACAGCCACAGCCGCCACCACTGCCATTCAACCCGCCTTGAGACGCTTCCTTGCTAGTGAAAATATGGTCGCGGAAATGGCTTAAGTTCGGTTTAGGATTAAGCGCCATATCTCTTTTAGCTAGATTGCCTCTTTCCCAGGGCGAAACTTCGGCGCATCCTGCAAGTGCACAAATGCCGCACATCAATAATGCCTTAAAAAGCCTATTCAACTGGTCCATTGTTGTTCTGAAAGCCCTTACTGGTTGAGTAATGATTTTATTTGCTCTTTCAGAAGCGCCTGATCGCCATCGCGGAAGCCCAAATGGATTTTTCTAACTATGCCGGATTTGTCGAGTAGGTAAGAAGAGGGCATGGCTTTAACGTCATATATTTTCGGGCACTCGCCTTGCGGGTCGAAGGCAATGGGGTAATTCACTTGATGCTCGGTTAAAAATTGGCTCACGGTGTCGCGGTCTTCATCGAGATTAATCGCTACCACCTCAAAGCCGTCCTTGCCCAGTTCCTGGTGTAGTCCATTGAAAAAAGGCATGGATTTGATGCAGGGAGGGCACCAAGTCGCCCAAAAATCCAGTAAAACCACCTTGCCTTTGAAGTTGCTTGGATCCACTGATAGTTTGGTCTCTGAGAATACGGCCGGACATGCCGGAGCGGGTTGGCCCAGTTCAGCTGCGGTTGTGGAAAAACTACCAAGCAATAATAACGGGAAGAAAAAAAGCGCTTTATTCATAAGTTGCAAAGGGGATAGGAATTGATTCCTGTAAGCAGGAACCGTACCTATTTAAGATTGGGTGGGCAGATAAGCGGGTTGTGCTTGGGTTTAGCGAGAAGTCATTGAGATTTGGGTGGTGTTCAGGCCCACGGGCTGATTCTTGGCAGGGGTGGTGCGGGGCATATCAAGCACTATGCGTGAGTTATTTAACATAGTTCATTTTGTTAGCATCCTTGCTGAGTTGTTTTTGAGGGGGTGATCGACGCTTTTCGTTATGATTATTAAAGGGTTAAGGAATATGGTCTGGGTTTTGCTTTAGAGTTTTTACGGGGATTGTTAGGAAATGGCGATTGCGTTGTCAATCGTTCAGTAATTCTTTGAAATTTTTTAAGTCAAAGGATGATGTTAGAGCAAATTTCAAATTTTAAAATTAACCCAAGAAAGGAGATTTGATAGATGAATCAGTTAAGCACAATCAGCGCATTACTGCTTGCCGGCATGGCGTCGGTTTCAGGTGCGGCTTCCGCGGCAACTACCACCACCACCCTCAACTTCGATGGCATGAATCAAGCGGCCTACGGCGGTCATGCCAATATTGCCGCAACCGGTGTTTGTGCCGACTGCTATGCCGAGTCCGGCTTTGTGATGGGCGTGGTGAGTGATACCAATCTAACCAACCATCTGCATCAGGAAAACAATGACTTTGCCCCAGATGGCGTTACCGAATTATATGAAGTGGCTTATCACAATGATTCTTCAGGCATTTATATTCGCGCCCAGGATGGACAAGCGTTCGACCTGAAATCCATGCAGTTTTCCGCTCCCTGGTCCACTTCCAGCCCGTTCGTCAATCGTAGAGCTGGCTCTTGGGAGATTTTAGGTTTTAGTCAGGCGGATAATCCTAATCTGTCTAGCGGAAATGGCACTGATTATGCGACTCGCGTGGCTTATCAGACTGTTGCGAATACGGCTGCGGATAGTTTCAACGGTACCTTGGTGCTAAATAGCGGCTTTCAAAATATCAGTGCGTTCTGGATTCATTTTATCGGTGAACCTGATTCGTTCGTGACAGCTGGAAGTGCGTACAAAATGCGTTTAGACAATGTCGTGATCGAGCAGACTGCCGCAGCAGTGCCGGTACCGGCTGCCGTTTGGATGTTTGGTAGTGGTTTGTTGGGCTTGCTGTCCTTCGGAAGAAAGAAAAATATTTCATTAGCTGTCTAAGTCCAACAAACGATCCATTGCGCTGAGTTTTACGGGGTGGCGGTAACGCCACCCCGTTTTTTTTTGATCAGGTCTCAGGATTGGGCGGCTTTAATTTAGGCTTGCCGGCTACATCTGGTGCCAGCTCGATTCGTGATTCGGTATTTGCCTGTGTATTTAAATCAAATTGTGTCAAATGACGCATTGTCAGCTCCAGAAAGGCTGGTGGAATGATTGAAATCAATATAAGAACATGTTTTAAATGGTAATTATGTAAATGGTTTTATTTTTGCTTATTGACTTCAAATTCAAACAAGTTTGCATTTAGACGAGGTAATTATGCGAGTTATGAATAAATTGGGCTGGACAACCGCGGGCTGGTTATTTTGGTTGCCATTTGCTTTTGCCCACGGGCCGCAGCCGATGCCGTTGCAGAACGTGCCGATACCCAAGGTTTTAGGGACGTTGGGCGAGTTGCCGGTAAATTTTTTACCTACGGATGGTCGCGACCCTATCGTCGTAGACAAACAAAAGGCGATTGCTTTGGGTAAGGCCTTGTTTTGGGATGTCAATGTCGGCAGCGATGGCATGGCATGCGGATCCTGCCATTTTCATGCCGGTGCCGATAACCGGGTGAAAAACCAAATGAACCCTGGGCTTAAAGGTACTACGGCGACTGCTGAAACTTTTGAACGTTTGCCTTCGAGTATCGATAGCGGTGGTCCCAACTACACGCTTAAAACCACGGATTTTCCAACCTTTCGTTTTAATGACCCTTTAAATAAGGCAAGCGGTGTGTCTTTTGCAACCGATGATGTCGTTTCGTCATCCGGCACATTCAGCGGTAATTTTACCGGTGTATCGAAATTTACCGGCGAGCAAGATCAATGCGCCCGCTCCGCCGACCCGATATTTCATGTCGATGGTACCGGAACCCGCAGGGTGGAGCCCAGAAACGCCCCGACAGTGGTAAATGCTATTTTCAATCACCGAAATTTTTGGGATGGGCGAGCCAATAATACCTATAACGGCGTTAGTCCCTGGGGCGACCGCGATCCCGACGCGGGCGTTTGGGTGAAAACCGGTGCCAGAAGCGCCGCCAAACAGAAGCTTAGGCTGGAAAATGCGTCACTCGCGTCTTTGGCTATGGGGCCGGCATTAAGTGACGTCGAGATGTCATGTGTCGCTCGCAAATGGCCCAACATAGGCAGAAAGTTGCTATTGCGCCAGCCCCTGCAAGGCCAGAAAGTGCATCACCAAGATAGCGTGTTGGGCGCACTCAGTTTGAGCACGCCGGGCAGTCTCAAGCCCGGTTTGAATACAACGTATAAAAACATGATTATGGGGGCTTTCAACCCGAAATTCTGGTCATTCAGTTCGACGGGCCCGTTCGGTGCGCCGGCGGGGCAAGAGCCTTACAATCAAATGGAAGCCAATTTTTCGATGTTCTTTGGTATCGCTTTACAGCTGTATCAAGGCACTCTGGTTTCCGATCAGGCACCGATTGATTTGACCCCACGCGATCCGATTACACATTTGCCGACCTGGGAGGGCATGGGTAAAACGCAGGCGGAGATCGATTCTTTAAACAACGGCTTGGCAACATTCACCAACAATCACTGTAATTTGTGCCACTCAGGCCCGGCTTTGACTACCGCGGCAATTACGCTGAATAGTACGCTGGTCGACGGAACGCTTAATGCCTTCTATGGTAGCGATCTTTCAATACCGTATGGGCCGGACGGTCTGGGACCGGATGCCGGTGCTTACGCAGCCGGGATCAGTCCGCACGTCAGCGTAGTAACTCGTAATACTACTGTCGGCGGTATCAAACTCATGGATCTTGGTTTTGCCAACACCGGCGTGGCGGATCCGGCGGCTGATCCCGGTTTGGGTGCTTTAGACGATTTTGGTAACCCCTTGTCATATTCAGATCAATATGTTCAGTATTTGCTGGGAAATTACTCAAACGTCAAAGACAAAGTCGTAAAAAGCGTGCGCAGCTGCGATTTTCTGGTCGAGATTGCCAAAAATGTTACGACGACTAACCTTGTCACATTTACGATCCCCAATGGCATTCAAGCGGATGGCGCTAGGGAAGGAGTGCTGAAAAATCAGGATTGCATCAACGATTTTGCGTTAAAGGGGAATATACCGACCATTGCCGCAGCCAATGCATCGCTAACGTCGGCGCCGTTAAAACTGGGGGTCGCCAAGAAAGCTACCTTTAAAATACCGGGTTTACGGAATATCGAGCTGACTGGCCCGTATATGCATAACGGCAGCATGTCGACGTTGGAGCAGGTTCTTGAGTTTTATTCTAGAAAAGGCAACAACGACAATCCGGATAGACATACCTTGGTTTCGAATATCGCCTTGGCAAATGCGCCCGAGCAACGTGCCGACTTGCTGGCGCTGTTAAAAAGTTTTACCGATGAGCGGGTGCGTTATGAAAAAGCGCCTTTCGACCATCCGGAAATCAAAGTACCCAACGGGCATGCTGGCGACCATATTTCGGTGACGGCCGGTAATCCGCTGAGCGCTGAATTGGCTACCGAAGAATTTCTGGTGATTCCGCCGGTAGGGGCAAACGGTTCGCAAGCTCCGTTGTTACCGTTTGAGAGCTATTTGCAGGCCCCTTAATTTAATTATGCGATCCAAGCCGGCATATCCCCGGCTTGGATGCGGATTATTCAGTTGCACTAGGAATAAGAAATGAAAAACTTGAGTAACAAACAAAGACTTTTCAGCAGTTTGATGGTTTTGGTTTTACTAACGCTTGGCCAAAACGCGCAAGCGAGCAGTTCGTTCGATAGTCAAGCGACTATTTCGTTTGATGTCAGTGGAATAGGGAGCGGTGTGACGGCGACGAGCGCCTATGCACCCGCGGATGCGTCATATTCCTATATTTTTACAGCCCCAGAGAGTGTTGGTGCGATTTTACCGGCTGCTGCTAACGCCGTGGCGCTGCCCTCGCTTGGTTTTGGAGTCGCGCATACGTTTGCGGTCAATGGCTACGCGTCAGCTGGGAGCTTTACTTCGCAGCATGTCGGTTGGTATCAGCTGGATTTTTTAAATGAAAGTGCTCAGGATCAACAAATAACGCTGACAGTGAATTACACGCTCCAAGCCTTTACACAGGGTGATGCGAATACGGATGTGATTCTTGATTTTTGGGATACATTTTCACCGCAATTAGGTAATGCATTTTTCAATAACGGCATGCTCAATGTAACGTCTTATGACCCTGCCTTGGCGATTGCTGGCGATAAACGTTTTGTGACTTATTCCTTTAACCTGGCGCAGGGGGCGAGCAGAAGCTTTTTTACGGATGTGACAATAAACGGGAATTTGCAGCCAGCGGCGGTGCCGCTCCCTGCCGCTGTCTGGTCATTCTTAGCTGGTTTGATGGGTATATTGGGTGCTAAAAAACGCAAAAAAATACCCGTCAAGTTTGCTTAGAACTCTTTTGTATAGTCAACAGGGTTGCGGTTTAGCCTTAAACCACTCTATCCGGCAGTTCAGCGCCTGAAAAATAAGCCTGTAAATTTGCCAACACTTTTTCCCCCATCGCGGTGCGCGTGGCAATCGTCGCGCTGCCCAGATGGGGAAGGAGTGCGGCGTTGTCCAACGTCAGAAAACCGGGGTCTATGTTAGGTTCGCCTTCGTAAACATCCAGGCCGGCGCCGGCAATGCGTTTTTCTTGCAAGGCTTTGATCAAAGCTTTGCTGTCCACGACGTCGCCACGCGCGGTATTGATTAAATGCGCGGTGGGCTTCATTAAATTCAAGGTATTCTCGTTGATTAAATGCCGGGTTTCGTTGCCGCCAGGACAATGCAGAGATACATAATCGCATTGCGGTAATAGTTCTTCCAGCGTATCGCAACGCTCCGCCTTTAGCTCTTCGACAATGGCAGGGTCGGCCGGACTGGGTTTGAGATACAAAATTTTCATTCCAAAGCCGTGATGAGCTTTTCGCGCCATGGCCTGGGCGATGCGTCCGAAACCGATCAGCCCCAGCGTGGCGCCGGTCACGTCGCTACTCATCATATGGGTTGGGCACCAGCCGGTCCATGCGCCGGCTCTGACCAGTCTATCGCCCTCGGCGCCGCGCCGCGCAGACATTAATAACAAGGTCATCGCTATGTCGGCGGTGCTTTGCGTCAATACCCCAGGGGTATTGGTAACAATCAGGCCTTGCTGTTTGGCGGCGGCAATATCGATATGGTTATAACCCACGCCAAAATTACCCAGAATTTTGCAGCGCTTGTTCGCGACATTCAGTACTTCGGCTGGCAGGGAGTCGCAAACGCTGGGACACACTGCATCGTAATTTTGTAACGCCGCTCTAAATTCGTCGGCACTGAGAGGGTGGTCGTCGGTATTCAGCGTGACGTCGTAAAGCGCTTGCAGTTTAGCTTCAACACTTGCCGGCCAGCGGCGGCTAATCAGGACTTTGGGTTTGTTCATCGGATTTCCTATCGTAAAACTTTTGCGCTTTTAGGTTTAAACAAGTTATCAGGGATTTAGGGGTCAACGGCCGGGTTGGAAGTGCTTATGCCGCCGCTGCCATGATCACGGTCGTAAGCTTTCAAACGTGCCGCGCGCAGGCTGTTGATACTGGCGATATTCTCATCATGTTGTTGCAAAGATCTTTGCCGCTGCAATGACAAATGTTGGTCTTGTTGCTCTTGCAAGGCCGTCGCCATTGCCGGCTTTCTATATTGCAGTTCGGCTTGGCGTTCGGCGATACTTTGTTCTCGGTCGCGCGTGTCCGTATTCAGGTGTTTTTCCATCAAATCCAGGCTGCGCGCTTGGTTTTGCAACTGCTGTTGGCTTAGTATTTTCGCGTCGTCGAGCTGCTGCTGTCTGAGTCGTAGCTCGTTTTCCATGCGTCGAGCTTCCAGTTCGTCCTGGCGCTGGACGTTCATTTGTTGATTGTGGAGTAACAGCTGTTCTTGCTGGCTTTTCAGCGCGTCGGTGGCGGCAATTAATTTAGCATTTTGGATCTGCTGCAGCTCGGCTTGTTGCCGGGATTGCTGGTTATTGTGATAAATCCAAGACCCTATCGGAAACAATAGCAGCAGGGCGATAGCCACTCGTTGTGACCATAGGCCTATCCGGCCGGGTTCGGTTGCGTTGGGGGGGCTTATTTCAGTAGGCTGCAAGCGGCTGGCCGCCAGTTTTCGGTCATAGCTGATGCGCCGGTCCGTGTCGGACAGTATCACAAATGCTTCTCTCGCTCGGTTGAGTGTATCTATTGCGGAGTCGTCTTCGCGTTTTGCCCAAGTCCGTTCAATATCCTTGAACGCTCGATGGATTTGTTGGTCGTTGGCGGACTCGGCTATGTTTAATAGTTGATATAAGGTTTTTGCCATTTTTGCATCTCCCAACGCTTCGTCGTCTAATGATCGGGAGATAGTGGACTAGCCCCTGAAAGTGCCGGCACTGAGCAAAGCGCCGGCAGGTGGGACTATAAAGAATTGAAATTCGCAGCGCAAATACCTGGCAAAAAATTAATCGGCGACGATGGTCAGCTTTTCTTGGTGTCGACGCAGCATCGCTAACGTCCCCAACATGCAACCCAAAACAAACCAGGTTAATGCGGCTAGGGGCATAGATGATAAGGATTTTTCACTAACTGCCGTAACGGATTGCCGGCTGGTTTGGGCGTCTGCGGTTTTTTCCAGTAGAAACTGGTAACCAATGTCGGGGATAAACGACCAAGCTCCGCTGCTGATGGCGGGATAGTTCATCACGGACCAGTTCACTGCTCCAATATCGAGAGCTTCACTGGTATTTTCTCGATTTAATCCCGATGCGTAAATGGCTTCGATAACGCAAGTGTTGATCTGGTCGGCGTTATTGTTGCCGGTTAAGCTGCTGGGTAGCCAGCATAGCCCTGGTGCTAAAAAGTAGGAACTTGGTGCCAGGCTAATCGGAGTGGCGTTGTTTAGCAATGCTTGGTCGTAGATTTCAGTTGGCTCGTGTTCATGAAGTTCCGCATGGGCAGGAGCGATCAGTGCTGCTAACAGTAATAGGCGGTGTCTCATGATTTTCTCCTTTGGCTTTGGAGTCAGAAGATAACTCAAACAAATATTAAGCAATAGCAATGCCTTTATTTAAAAAGTCTTTTATTTTAAATATTTACTGATAATTTTCATTATTTTCGGTGTAAAAAATCAGGTGCTTTTGAGGTGGAATGGTGCAAAAGACGGTTACTTTTGGTGCTTAGTGCACAAAACACGGCTGTTAATCTCGTGTTCTAAAGTACATGGAGGCGGTATATCGGCCTGTTTTGGGATGTGATAAGGGCTAGGGCTGATGGGATACTTGCGGATCGGATGACGGGTGGCCGGTTACGCAGGTCACCCGTCGAACTTAGGGGATGTTATTTCGCTGTCGAGCGGTAATACTCGATGGCTGCGGCAACGCCGCTACCCGGTTTAATGTCAAAACCGTTATCCAGCATCGCCATTTCCACGCCGGCAATCGCCCCCAATAAGGAAACATCGTTCATATCGCCAACGTGGCCGATGCGGAACACTTTGCCGGCCACTTCGCTGAGGCCTGCGCCTAATGAAATGTTGTATTTGTTGTAAGCGGTACTGATGACGTGGCGTGCATCCTTGTCGGCCGGTACCACAATCGCGGTGACTGTATCGGAATCCCAGCCTGCTTGTGCGCAAGTTTGCAAGCCCCAGGCCGCAACCGCGCGGCGTACGCCTTCGCCCAGACGGTGATGGCGGGCGTAAACGTTCTCCATGCCTTCTTCCAGCAACAATTCCAAGGCTTTACGCAAGCCGTACAGCATCGGCGTGGATGGCGTGTAAGGAGTGTAGCCGTCTTTATTGGCTGCCGCCATGTCTTTTAGTGAAAAGAACGAACGTGGGAAGTTGCTGCTGTCGATAGCGGCCAAGGCTTTTTGGCTAAAACCCAAAATAGCCAGACCAGCCGGCAACATAAAGCCTTTTTGCGAGCCGGCGATGCTGGCGTCCACACCCCATTCATCTTGACGAAAATCCAGACTGCCGATGGAGCTGACGCCGTCGACGAACAATAATGCGGGATGACTTGCCGCGTTCAGTGCTTTGCGTACGCCAGGAATATCGCTGGTTACGCCGGTAGAAGTTTCGTTATGCGTTGCCAGTATGGCTTTGATGTCGTGGTTTTTATCTTCTTTTAGGCGCGCTTCCAGATGGTCCAAAGGCATGCCTTTGCCCCATTCGACTTGGTGGATTTCCACGTCAAACCCCAGTTTTTTTGAAGCTTCCGCCCACAGGTGGCCGAATTGACCGAAGCGATAAATCAGAACCTTGTCGCCCTGGTTCAAGCAGTTGGTCATCGCCACTTCCCAGCCGGCGGTGCCGGTGGCTGGAAACACGAAGCATTGGCCGGTTTCGGTGCGGAACACTTTTTTTAGGTCTTCCAGAATCGGTGCCAGCAATTTAGGAAAAATCGGTGAACGGTGATCTTCCATCGGCACATGCATCGCGCTCAGAATTTCATGTGGGGTATTGGTTGGCCCTGGAACAAATAGGTGATTGCGACCTGCCATCTGGTGTCTCCTTGGAATTTTGGAAGCTTAGAAAATCGCGGGATGTTGCCACATAAGCCGTGATTCGGCAAGTCGTTTACCGGCGTAAACCTGCACCGAAGCTGACAAGCGCAATTGACATTGCAGGCCCTGAAAGTAAAATGGCACGTTCTTTAATCCATGCACGGCGCGGTTTTTTAGCCGGCCAACCAACCGTAGGAAACATACATGAGTCACACTCTTTACGAAGCCAATGCCCAACGCGTGCAACGTTGCGAATTGGCGGTACCGGGTTCCAGTCCGGAAATGTTTGAAAAGGCCTTGAAAAGCGGTGTGGATTTTGTGTTTCTCGATCTGGAAGACGCCGTTGCGCCGGACGACAAACTGCAAGCGCGGAAAAACGTCATCCAGGCT
Source organism: Methylomonas sp. MK1 (assembly GCF_000365425.1). Classification (NCBI taxonomy): domain Bacteria; kingdom Pseudomonadati; phylum Pseudomonadota; class Gammaproteobacteria; order Methylococcales; family Methylococcaceae; genus Methylomonas; species Methylomonas sp. MK1. The sequence goes on along the minus strand of NZ_AQOV01000001.1, from coordinate 1,111,397 downwards.
ATCAACGATCTGGATTGGAAAGGTAATGGCATCACCCTGTCAGTCCGCATCAATGGTCTGGATACCCAGTATATGGTGCGTGATGTGGTCGATTTGGTCGAACAAGCCGGCGCAAAAATCGACACGCTGCTGATTCCTAAAGTCGGCGTCTACGGTGACGTTTATATGGTCGACGCGATGCTGACCCAGCTGGAAATGCAGGAAGGCCTGAAAAACAAAATCGGCATCGAGTGCCTGATCGAAACCGCTCTGGGCATGGCAAACGTGGAAGACATCGCCAAACAAGGTGCCATTGGCGGCCGCGTGGAAGCCTTGCATTTCGGCGTCGCCGATTATGCAGCCAGCAATCGGGCCCGTACCGTGAATATCGGTGGTTTGAATCCCGATTATCCCGGCGACCAATGGCATGCGGCGATCAGCCGGATGACAGTGGCGTGCCGCGCCTACGGACTGCGTCCTATCGACGGTCCATTCGGCGACATCAAAGACCCCGAAGGCTACAAAGCCGGCGCCCGCCGCGCGGCCGCGTTGGGTTGCGAAGGCAAATGGGCGATTCATCCCTCGCAAATCGCTTTAGCGAACGAAGTATTCACCCCACCTGCTGCGGAAGTCGAAAAAGCCAAGCGCATCCTGGTAGCGTTGCAGGAAGCCGCCGCGCAAGGCAAAGGCGCTGCCGCACTGGATGGTCGCTTGATTGATGCAGCTTCCGAACGGATGGCGAATAACATCGTCCGTGCCGCCGAAGCGATTGCCGCGAAATCAAAATAAAAAATTGTAGGTTGGGTTGCTCTTTGGGAAAAAACCAAAGGTAACCCAACATTTAAGGCCTTCGTGTTGGGTTAGGGCTGATGCCTAACCCAACCTACATTTTTCCAATATTACGAGAGAGTGCATGGACATTCATGAGTACCAAGCAAAACAGCTATTGGCCGACTATGGCGTGAAAATAGCGGATGGCGGTCTGGCTTACAGCCCGGAAGATGCGGTGCAACGCGCCCGCGAAATCGGCGGCCACATCTGGGTGGTTAAAGCCCAGATTCATTCCGGCGCCCGCGGCAAGGCCGGCGGTATCAAGATTTGCAAAACCCACGACGAAGTCAGCGATGCCGCCGAATCTTTGCTGGGCAAAAAATTGGTGACACACCAAACCGGTCCTGCCGGCAAACAATGCCTGCGCTTATACGTCGAAGCCGGAACCGATATTGCCAAGGAACTGTATTTCAGCCTGTTGATCGACCGCGCCCAAGAGCGGATTGTCATGGTCGGTTCCGCGCAAGGCGGTATGGAGATCGAGGAATTGGCGGAAAATAATCCGGATGCGATCAAAAAAATCTACATCGAACCAGCCGTTGGTTTACAGGATTTCCAAGCCCGGGAAATGGCGTTTGCTTTGGGTTTAAACGCCGATTTGATCCCGCAAGCAGTGAAATTGATTCAAGGCTGCTATCGGGCGATGCGCGAGCTGGACGCCAATATGGTCGAAATTAATCCCTTGGTGATTACCGGCCACGATGAATTGATCGCGCTGGACGCCAAAATGGGCTTTGACGACAACGCCTTGTTTCGCCGGCAAAAAATCTCGGAGTTGCGTGACAAGTCGCAGGAAGATCCCCGGGAAATGGCAGCTGCCGACCGTGGCTTAAGCTATGTCGGCCTGGACGGCGATATCGGCTGCATGATCAACGGCGCCGGCTTGGCGATGGCGACGATGGACATGATCAAACTGGCAGGTGGCGAGCCGGCCAACTTCCTGGACGTTGGCGGCGGCGCGTCGGCCGAACGTACCGAAAAAGCCTTTAGGATGGTATTGCAGGATAAAAACGTCAAGGCCATGCTGGTCAATATCTTTGCCGGTATCAACCGCTGCGACTGGATCGCCGAGGGTGTGGTTCATGCTGTGAAAAAAATCGATATGCAAGTGCCGCTGGTCGTGCGCCTGTCGGGTACTAACGTCGAGGAAGGCCGGCGAATCATAGAGGAAAGCGGTTTGCCCATCATCACGGCAAATACCCTGGCCGAAGCCGCCGAGAAAGCGGTCGAAGCCCGTAATAAAGTCGTAGCCGCGCAAGCTTAAGGAACAAACATGGCAATTTTTATCGATCAAAACACTCGCATCATCGTCCAAGGTTTCACCGGCAAGATCGGTACCTTTCACGCCCAGGAGATGATCGACTACGGCTCCAACTTGGTCGGCGGCGTGACGCCGGGTAAGGGCGGGCAAAAACATCTGGACCGCCCAGTGTTCAATACCGTCAAGGACGCTGTCGAACAAGCCGGCGCTGAAGCCAGTATCGTGTTCGTGCCACCGGCTTATGCTGCTGACTCCATCATGGAAGCCGCTGAAGCCGGGATCAAATACTGTGTGTCGATCACCGACGGGATTCCGACCCAGGACATGATGAAAGTCAAAATCTTCCTGAGCAAATTCCCCAAGGAAAAGCGCATGGTGCTGACCGGCCCTAACTGCGCCGGCACCATTAGTCCGGGTAAATCCATGCTGGGCATCATGCCGGGGCATATTTACATACCGGGCAATGTCGGTATTGTCGGCCGTTCCGGTACGCTGGGATATGAAGCCGCCGATCAGATGAAAGCCTTAGGGATAGGCGTATCGACCTCGGTCGGTATTGGCGGCGACCCGATCAACGGCAGCTCGCACCGCGACATCCTGGAAAAGTTCGAACAAGATCCGGAAACCAAAGTGGTTGTGATGATAGGCGAGATCGGCGGCCCGCAAGAAGTGGAAGCCGGCATGTTCGCGAAAGAACACATGAGCAAGCCGGTCGTAGCTTACATTGCCGGGTTAACCGCACCCAAAGGCCGTCGTATGGGCCATGCCGGGGCGATTATTTCCTCGGTTGGCGAATCTGCGGCGGAGAAAGTTGAAATGCTGAAAGAGTTGGGCGTGATTATCGCCCCAACCCCAGCGGCGATGGGCGAAACAGTGGCTAAGGTATTGGCAACACTATAAGTTCCCCTCTCTATAAAAAAGCCCGCTGCGGCGGGCTTTTTTGTGCGCGTTGACTTGAGAATCTTTAGCTTGTCCGGCCAAGCTGGTAACATCCCCTCTTTTGCCGTTTTGCCGGAATCATGCAATCTTCTCGTTTAGTCGAACGCCTTAAAACTTATCGGACATTAACTCCAGAGCAACAGATTATTTTGAAGTTGCTGGCCGTGTATTACGGCTATAGTTCGCTGATCAATTTGGCTAAATGTCTGGGTAGTTTGGGTATCAGGGAGGGCGAGAAAACTCTTAAGTCCGAAGCGGTCAAAGCCCGCTTAAAGCCGCTGATTAAAGCCGGCTTGCTGGAAGAAAACCTCAAATCCGGCGGCACCCGTTGCTGCCGTACCTTGGCGGAAGTGCTGACGCGGCAAGCTGTCGAAGACAAAGAGTTTGATTTGTTTGCCGGCGCCGTACAAATGAACAATCCGCCCGGCCATGGCTACTATCGTTACAGCACCGTGGACGACTGCATCCGCGAAGCGCGCATCCAATTTTATCGCGGCGATTACGCCAGAGTCGACGAATGTCTGGAATCCGGGGCCCATTACTTGGGCAAACTGCCGCCGGTTAACGAACTCTATCTGTCGTGGTTTTTAAACCCGTTGGATGTGGCTTGGTTTACCACACATCATCCGCAATTATTGCTGGGGCTGGGCGGGTTTTCCGGCTTACATCAGCTGCTGTATCTGTATGCCGATGAAAAATTGGATGGGTTTTTACAGCAGTTATTGTTCGTCAGCCAGGGGATGCAGCAAGAATTGTTGAACCGCGTAGCTTTGGAATTGCGCTTGCTGCGAGGTGACTGGGACGAAGTCGAGCAACGGGTGGCGGATCAAAATGATCCGGAACTGCAAGCAATTGCTGCGACATTGATTTTTCTGCGCGGCGATTACGCGGCAGCGGTCAACCGTTTCGAAGGCGCTTTGGCACAGCTGCGCAAGGTTTCAGGACAACGCACCGCCTATTTTTACGGCTTGGCAGGGGTGTTTTACCCGCTGGCTATCCTGAAAAACAATGACGCCAAACAACGCGCCAAGCTCGGCACATTAATCAACCAAGCTATCAAAGCCGACAATTATTGGCTGGGCATTTATCATCAGTTAGCCTTGTTCCAGCGTTTTTTGCAAGGTGACTTGTCCTTGCGGGAGCAACTGTTAAACACCGATTTAACCTATAAAATCAGTAGCGGCTATCGGGAAAGCGGCTACCCGGAGACCTTACTCACTCCGCCATTACTACTGCATGTGTTTTTAACCCTGATCAAATTTTGGGTCAAAGCCGATCAATTCAATCATGTCACGCCACTTAGTCAAAAGCTATATCGGCATTTGTTGGACAACGGTTATCGTTGGCCGGCGGCCGAATTGGCCAAGATCTTTACCCATATAGAGCCGCCGCGTTCTATGCAATGGGATTGCAGCTTTTTCGATGGCCGGCCGGCGTTGGCTGATTTGTTCGCCAGCCGCCCCGATTGGGACTTGGCATTGGACGCGTTACTAAACTTGCCCAAGGCCGAAAAAAAAGCCGATACCGCCGCGCCTATCGACAAGCCTACGCGCTTGGTCTGGTTACTGAGTTACGACGATATTAGCCACGAGTTGGAGATTGAACCACGCGAACAAAAGCAGCAAGCTAAAGGTGGCTGGAGTAAGGGCAGGGCGATTGCATTGAAACGGTTGGCGCACGAAACCAACAAGTTTGACTACTTAACTGAGCAGGATATTAAGCTGTGCGCGCATATTAAGGAATACCGCGATAGCGGCTGGTACGGTAGCGGCACGTATTTTGAATTCGACAATAGCATGCCGCAGGCGCTGCTGGGTCACCCCTTGTTGTTTTGGGCCGATGCGCCCGAGGTGAGAGTGGATGTGGTCAAGGGCGAAGCCGAACTGCGGGTGAGAAAGCTGGAAGGTAGCGATAAGATCAAAATTAGCTTGGAACCCGTGCCCGGACATGAACAAAAATACTATGTCGCCAAGGAAACGCCCACGCGCTTGCGAGTGCTGGAGTTCACCGGCGACCATCATAAAATTTTTGCGGTATTGGGCGGCAAGGGCTTGGAAGTGCCGGTGTCTGCGCAAGATCGCGTCTTGCAAACCCTGACCAGTATTTCCGGCTTGTTGACCGTGCATTCGGATATCGGCGGCAGTTCCAGTAGCGCCGAGCAAGTCCTGGCCGACGCCACGCCGCGTGTGCATTTATTACCCTGGGGCGAAGGCCTGCGCGTGGCGATGTTGATTCGGCCCTTCGCTAGCGGCGGCGCGTATTATCAGCCTGGGCACGGCGGTGAAAGCGTGCTGGCCGAAATCGATGGTCGCCATTGTCAGGCCAAGCGCGATTTGGTCTTGGAGAAACAGCGGGCGCAGACGGTCTTGCAAGCTTGTGACGTATTGGAACAGGCGGAACGGGACGGGGCGGGCGATTATTTACTGGACCAACCGGAACAGTGTCTGGAACTGCTGTTGCAACTGCACGCATTGCCCGCCGAGCAAGTCGTGCTGGAATGGCCGGAAGGTGTCAAGTTTCGGGTGTTGGGGCAAACCGGGGGCAGCGGTTTTAGCATGCAAATCAAGCGCGACAACGACTGGTTTGCCTTGCAAGGCGAGTTGCAAGTCAACGAAGATACCGTCATCGAAATTCAGCAATTGCTGGGTTTATTGAATAATCGCGAAGGCCGGTTTTTAAAATTGCAGGACGGTCAGTTCATTGCCTTGACCGAAGAATTTCGCCGCCGGCTCGACGATTTACGGGCCTACGCGGATCTGCACGGCAAGAAAGTGCGGATAAACCCGTTGGCCGCTCTGACTTTGGAAGACTGGCAGGACGACGCCGGTTTTAAAGCCGATAAACATTGGCAAGTGCACCTGCAACGGCTGAAGGATTCGCGAGACTATCAACCCCAAGTGCCGTCCACCTTTCAAGCCGAATTGCGCGATTACCAATTGGATGGTTACCGTTGGTTGGCGCGTCTGGCTCGCTGGGGCGTCGGCGCCTGCCTAGCCGACGACATGGGCTTGGGCAAGACCGTGCAAGGTTTGGCTTTATTGGTGGACCGGGCGCCGAATGGTCCCAGTTTGATCGTCGCGCCAACTTCGGTATGCATGAACTGGGAAAACGAATCCAACCGCTTTGCACCGACCCTAAATCCGCAGATTCTGGGTGGCGGCGATCGGCAGCGCTTGCTGGATAATTTGGGGCCTTACGATTTGCTGATTTGCAGTTACGGCTTGTTACAACAGGAACAAGTCGCCGAGATGCTGGCGAAAATCCAGTTCCAGACGGTGATTCTCGACGAAGCGCAATGGATAAAAAACATCGCCACTCGCCGCTCACAAGGGGCGATGAGTCTGCAAGCCGAGTTTAAATTGATCATGACCGGCACGCCCTTGGAAAATCATTTGGGCGAGCTGTGGAATTTGTTCAGGTTTATCAATCCCGGTTTGCTGGGATCGCTGGAACAATTCAATCAACGTTTCGCCGGCCCAATCGAACGCGACCGCAGCGCCGAGGCGCGTTTCCAACTTAAGAAACTGATCCAGCCTTTTATTCTGCGCCGTACCAAAACTCAGGTACTACAGGAATTGCCGCCGCGCACGGAAATCCCGATCTATGTCGAGCTCAGCGCTGAGGAAATGGCCTTCTACGAAGCCCTGCGCCGCGATAGTCTGGCGGCATTGAGCAGCGCCGATGCGCCGGCTGGGCAAAAACAATTGCAGATTCTGGCGGCCATCAGCAAATTGCGCCGGAGCTGTTGCAATACCTTGCTGGCCAATGCGGCGGTGGCTTTACCCAGCAGCAAGTTGGCGGCATTCGGTGATATCGTCGACGAATTGCTGGATAACAAGCACAAAGCCCTGGTGTTCAGCCAGTTTGTTGATCATCTGCAATTGATCAAAAACTATATCGAGCAGCGCGGGATTCGTTATCAATACTTGGATGGCAGTACACCTGCCAAGGATAGACAGCAACGGGTAGACGCGTTCCAGCGTGGCGAGGGCGAATTGTTTTTGATCAGTTTGAAGGCTGGCGGCGTGGGTTTAAATCTGACCGCCGCCGATTATGTGATTCATATGGACCCGTGGTGGAATCCGGCCGTGGAGGATCAGGCCTCGGATCGGGCGCACCGCATGGGCCAACAGCGGCCGGTAACGATCTACCGGATGATCGCCAAAAATACCATAGAGGAAAAAATCGTCGCGCTGCACAGCCATAAACGCGATCTGGCTGATAGCTTGCTGGATGGTGCGGACATGAGCGGCAAGGTGTCTGCCGACGAATTACTCAATCTGATGAAAGGCGAAATTTAAGCAGGCAAAGAATCCGGCTGTTAGGCGGGGTTTTTACTTTAAGGCCATCGCGTCATCCCCGCGAATGCGGGGATCCAGGTTTTTAATTATTGGATTCCAGCATTCGCCGGAACGACGAAGCGGTGGGAGTTTACGCTTCGTTTAATCCCGTCTTAAATTGTGCTTCTTGCGGGCGATATTGCGGCTGGCTTTGTTTTGTTGATGGGTCAGTCTGGCTCGTTCTCCGGCGGTAACCACGCCATCGGCTTTAGCGGCTTCTTCTTGACGCTCTATGCGCATTTGTTGATGTTCCAAACGGTTGGCTTCGCGGTTGGTTAAGGCGCCGGACGCCTCGCCCTGCTCGATGCGTCTGTCCTGATTTTCCTGGCGCTGGTCGATACGCGGCGTTTCGATGCCGGCGAAGCAGGGTTGCGCCAAGCCAAAAAATGCAAGTAGCCCGCCCGACAGTAAAAATTGGTTGATGTTATTCATGTGTGCCTCATTAGTGTCGTTATTAGGTTGCCAACTTTTGTAAACAGCTGGTGAAGTCATTTTAGCCGGCAATATTAAGCTCGCCTTAACGTCGCGCGCCGAGCTTGTCGAAGGCCAAACAGCCTGGGCTTCGACGAGCTCAGCCCGAACGGAGTATCCGTGATAAATAGGGCAGGGTTAATAAACTCCAATCAGTTTCAAGAAACCAAATAGGTTGAACTCGGTTCCTGGCCGGCTTCCAGAATTTGTTTCATGCTGACCATGTCGTAACCACCGGACAGCAGGACAATAAAGCGTTCCCGCAGCATGGGGCTTTGCCGGGAACGCAGGATGATGTTATTGGCGTCTTTTTGTTCCAGGATCCGGTACCAGTTGTAGATCATTTGGAAAATGCGGCCCATCGGTTCGCGGATGCGCTCCTCATAATTACGCAGCCGAGCAGCGCTGAAATCGCCACCGTTAGCGAAACCGTCCAGCACCGCATCGGCGGCGAACACGCCGCTGCGCATCGCTAGCGTCACCCCAGCGGAAAATACCGGGTCGACAAACATCGAGGCATCGCCAACCAGTAAAAAGCCGTCGCCGTGAAAGCGTTCGTTCATGTAGCCAATAGAGGAAATAGTTTTGATGTCCATGGCTTGCTGCGCGCCCGTCAACCACTCGCGAACGCACTCGCAGCTTTGGATGGCGGCCTCGAAGCGTTGCTGCGGCGAATCGCCCAAGCTTTTCGCAAAGTGGGTATCCAACACCGCGCCGACGCTGGTGATATTGTCTCGTAGCGGAATGTACCAAACCCAGCCGCCGTCGATGGTATGGATGTCGGTGGTTACCGAGCCGTCCATCACCTCGCCAAAATTGATAAAACCGTGTGGGTCGCGGCGAAAGCCGCCTTTAAAATGGGCGAAATGGGCGATTTTGTTCAGCTCGGGCAAGGGCCGCCGCCAGTTTAACTTGCGGGCGATCATAGATTCGCGGCCCGAGGCGTCGATGACGACTGAGGTATGAATCGGCGCCGGGTCAGAGCCATTTTTGCCAGCACTAACGCCAATCGCGCGTTCGCCGTCGAATAGCACATCGGCAACCGACCATTCCCGGCGCACCTCCACGCCGCATTCGGCGGCATGTTCCAGCAGAATTTGATCAAAGCGCGCGCGCTCGACGTGATAGGTATAGGGCCGTTCGAAATACCCCGGATATTCCGCGGTCAGCAGTAACACATCGGGTTTTTGGTTGAACATGCCAAAGTTCGCGCCTTGCTTGACCGTAAAGCCTTCGGCTTCGATTTTTTCCGTGACACCCAGCCGCCGCCAGATTTCCCAACAAGCCGGCAATAAAGATTCGCCGATTTGAAAGCGTGGAAAGCGCGAGCGTTCGAACAACACCACGCGTTTACCCGCTTTGGCCAACATGATCGCCGCGCTGGCGCCGGCCGGGCCGCCACCGATGACGGCGGCATCGAAGCGTTCAGATGGCGGCATGCTGTTTCACCTGTGTTAAAGAAAACCGGTTTAGTTTCATCGTAGATTTCATGTTGTTCAGTCAAATGTCCGATGCAAAAGCATCAGTTGGCTAACGCTGATTTTGTAATAATACCTGCCTAACGCGACTCACTCCAAACGATTGGCCGATGAACACCACTGAAATATTTCTGATTGCCTTAACCATTATCTACAGCCTGCCGTATCTGATCTGGCGAATCGGCCGGACCGACTATTTCGCGCCTTTGGTGGTGGTGCAGATTATCACCGGAATTTTGCTGGGGCCGGGGGTCTTGGGTGCCGCGTTTCCGGATTATTATGCCTTTGTTTTTAACAAACAGGTGATACAAGCGCTGAACGGTATCACCTGGTGGTCGGTGATGCTGTTTGTCTGGGTGGCAGGTATTGAATTGGATCTGCGTCAGGCCTGGCAACATCGGCTGGAAACCAGCATCACCGCTGGGTTGGCGCTGGGCGTGCCCTTGGGCTTGGGTTGCGTTGTGGCTTTGGGCATGCTGATGTTCGAAGGCTGGATGGGAGCCAAGGCCATGCCTTGGCAATTTGTGCTGGGGATGGGGATGTCCTGTGCCGTGACGGCGCTGCCGATCTTGATTTTGTTGATGGAAAAACTGGAAATTCTGCGTCAGCCCATCGGCCAGCGCATCTTGCGTTACGCCAGCATGGACGATATTGCGATTTGGGCGGTGCTGGCCTTAATTCTGTTGGATTGGGAGCGGGTAGGCCGGCAGGGCGCTTTTTTAGTGGGTTTTGCAATCAGCGCCTACGGCATTCGTAAACTAATGGCCTGGCTGCCGGAACGTGACCGTTGGTATGTCGGCATTATCGCCTTGGCTGCTACCGGTTTTGCCGCAGACTGGGCCGGGCTGCATTTTATGGTGGGGGCGTTTTTGGCCGGCGCTATCCTGGATGGCTGTTGGTTTAATCAAAACCAGCTGGACATGCTTCGCCACCATCTATTACTGACGGTGATGCCGGTCTATTTCATCAGCGCCGGCTTGAAAACCAATTGGGCAATGGGCGGCGCGGCGGTACTGGTCGTCGCCGGGGTATTGTTGTTGGTCTCGGTGTTCGGAAAGTTGCTGGGTATCCATCTGGCCGGAAAAATCCTGAAATGGCGGCGCGGCGAGGCTTCGTTGATTGGTTGGCTGCTGCAAACCAAAGCCTTAATCATGATTATCTTTGCCAATGTCTTGCTGGATAAAGAAATTATTAGCAGCGAAACCTTCACCGCCCTGCTACTAATGGCCGTGCTTAGTACCATGCTGACGGTGCCGGTGGTGTCGCCGAAACTGGCGCGGATGCAGGCGCTTATCTCGCGCGCAGAATAAGTAGGTCAGAAGCCCTTATTCATCCAGCCCTAAAGCTTTCCAAAAATCTTCTTGCTTCGCGATACCCAGTACCGCTTGTGCAGCGAGCAAGGCGGAAACGCTGACCCCGGCCACACCACCACCCGGCCGAGTCCAATGGCCGGTGTGAAACAAGCCGGGCAGGGCGCCAACTACACTTGGCCGGTTCGGGCCAATCTGATCCGGGCTGGGCGCAAAACCATAGGCTGCGCCGTGGCGGTTTAGGGTGTAGCGCTCCATGGTGCGAGGCGAGCCGGACTCCACTACCAACAAATGGTCATTGAGGCCGGGAAAATGCCGCTCGGCTTTTTCTAGTAAGCGTTGCTGAAAACCGTTCTTGGCGATGCGCCAGGATTCCCCCACGTCAAATGGACACAGTGTGGTCAGCATCATGATGCTTTGTCCGGGCGGCGCCAGCGAGGAGTCGGCGAAGGATGGCAGCGTTGCAGAAAACCAATTGCTCTGGCCGGTTTGGCTTAATGCATAGCTGGCTTCGTGGTCGAACGATTCAAAGAAAAAGCCTTCATGAGCATGATCTTGCTCAGAGAGAGGCAGGTCGGTGGCGATATAACTGGCGAAGATCGATAAGGACGGCGACAGCTTTGCCAAGCCTTCGCAATAGCCGTTTGGCAAATGCTCCCGACCGATTAACAGCTCGGCGGTGTGCTGGATGTCGATGTTGGAAACTACCGTTTCAGAACGAATCAGCTGGCCGTTTTCCAAGACGATGCCGCAGGCTTTGCCTTGCTCGACTAAAATGCGGCGCACGCTAGCATTTAGCAACACTTCGCCGCCTTGATTTTCGATGGCGGCGGCCAGTTGATTGGCGTAAACCTGGAAACTGCCTCGACAGTAATAACCGCCTTCGTAAGTGTAACCGGCCATCATCGAGGCCCAATACAAGAAGGACAATTGTGACGGTGGCAAACCCAAGTAAGGCCAGAGCATCGCGCAAGCGCTTTTCAGGCGAGCATCGACCAAAAACTCGTCCAGCGCTTCGGCCAACGTGGTGCGGCGATAGCGGAATAAATTGCCCAGCGTTTGCATCGGCGAAACCCGCGTTGCCTTACTTTGCGACAACACTTCCTCGGCCAGCATGGCTTCTTCCGCCAATACTTTACAAAGCCGGATCAGCGCCAGCAGGCGGTCTTTTTCCTGCGGAAAGTGTTCAGTCAAGCCGGCCACGAACGCCGCTTCGCCGGCTTGTAACGGGATTTCGAAATCCGGAAAAACCGCGCGGGCGTATGATGGGACAGGGATGAACAGTTCCTCCGGATCTATACCCGCCACCCGGCAGATCTTATTCATAGTGCTGCCGTTACCATAACCCTCTGGGCTGCAACCGCTGACCAGATGGACGCCGGAATCAAAATGAAAGTTTCGACGTTTGAAGCCGTGGGCATAACCACCCGGTCTATCGTGTCTTTCCACCAGCAACACGGACTTGCCGGTTTTCGCCAGCAATGCGGCGGTACTGAGACCGCCGATACCCGCGCCAATGACGACAACGTCGTAAACTTCTTTTGCCGATTCCGTGTGAACGCCGCGCATTGAGTGTCTTCTATGAGGATAAATAGCGGGTTAGCTTAGGAACAAACTCGACGGAAAACAAGTGCTTGGTTTTTGTTGGGGCAATCGCGGCAACAAATAGTCACTTGTCATTCAATACAAGGTTAGGAAAGGCGGTGTTTGTTCATTAGGGGTGTGATTTAACGAATCGTACCAATCGCTTGGATGCACTTTGTCTACCAAATCCTCCGTGCCGCAAAAACCGCCAGGAATCCAGCAAGATATTCATTGTCGCCGGGCGAGTAAGAAGCGGCAGCCGGTGATGGGCTGTGGTGAATTAGGTGGAATGGAAGCTGGAGCTTCCGAGAGTGGGAGTTCCCAAGCTGGAGCTTGGGAACCAGCAAAATGATGGAAGCTTGCAACGATGGGGATTCGCGGCGACAATCCCGCTCCGCCATGACGCCCTTACTTCCTCAACAAATCGCCCCTGTTGACACCCAACAGCGTGCATTGACCGATGCCTATCTGGCGGAGCGGATCGATGCATTGCAGGCTTATTTTCTGGGCTTGCGGGTTCAGGTCGATGCGCTGCTCTCGCCTCAACTGCCGGCTGCTGCGGGCAAGGCTTATCCTTATGGCCGTTGCGAGGAGATCACCCGCGAACTTTACGCGTTGCTCGCGACCCGGTTACGCCAACCGCAGGCGCCGGTCGAACAGCTATTGCATGACTTTATGGCTCAAGGCGGTATCGTGCGCTCGGTATGGGGCGTTTTGCGCGAACAATATTTCCAGAACGCACTGCAATTCGGCGGCTTATATGTCGATGTCGCCAACGATACCGTGGACGTGAACAAAGCGCCGGTGGAAATTCTGCCGCTCACGGCCAGCGGCTTGGTCGCCGTGCGCGATCTGGCCCATTTTCGCCGGACCGCCGAATCCTATTGGGGCGCGACTATCTACGCCAATCACCTGTTGCCCTCGCTGGCGCCGCTGTTACCCATGGTATCGGTCAGTCCCGGCCGGTTGCGGTCCGGGCTGCAATCGGCCTGCGATTATATGATTGCATTGATGTGTCGCGACAACTTCGAGCAGGCCGAAGCCTGGCTGCGCGAAGGCCCGCCGCCGCCGGATGAGGAAGCGGCCGCGTTACTGGCCGATACGCCAGCCGACCTCAGGCCCTGGACAGACAAAGGCAGAGACGAAGCCATCCTCGCCTGCCAACGCGCCCGGATCGCAGACTGTGCTGCCGATGACCGTTGGCGTCAGGCACGCGTACTGGATTATCTGCGTTCGTTGCGTGGTCCTGCGGTGACGAGTTGAGTATTTTGTTTGAAGTGGGTCAGATGGAGGATTTCCTTATAAACCTGGCCGGCCAGTTCGCGGGTGGGACAAATCACGATATTACCGTGTCTACCATTCGAAGGGTTAGCAATTCGCGCTGACCGACATCCGCTATACTGAGTCCCGATCTTATTAGTCGTCGAGGAAAAATGTACAGCTAGTAAACTCGGCTATTCTTATCCGGTTAGTGGCATTGGACCAAACCAATGATTTGGCGATATGCGATAAACATTTTCAACGTTTTATTAAAGTCGAAGCGGAGTGGAATATGGCTAGCTTGGAAGAGTTCAGAGCATTATTAAAAAAGGAGCCGGAGAAAGCGTTTACCGAGTACGTCCTGGAAATAGACGAAGTGAGTTTTGACTGGAAAGATGCCAATGCCGGTATTCGGGCCGATGGTGGCGTTCGTGATATTGAATGGCACTTTGAAAAGCCTAATATCATTAAAATGTATCCCGGTCAGGGCGGGGATAAGGAGAGACGAATATATTATTTGCCGTGGAAAAATAAGAGTTTAACCCAAGTGACTCTTGATAAAGATTCGCCGCCGTACTTTTTGACTTCCGAATTTAGTAATTGTCGGTTCACGATTCATTTTCACGACCAAAACGGGAATAGCGTGACCGTCATGCATGTTGCGGGCGATGTGAAAGGTGAAGGGGGCTTCACGGGCGGCAATACCCGAAATGACATGGAAGCGCAAAATGCTCCGCCACTTCCAGTTGTAAGAACCCGGCGTATGTCGGTTAGTAAACCGCAGCCGTCGGTACAGGGCGCATCATGGAAAAAATACAATGCATCGGCGAAAGATACGGTGTATTACGATTCGAAAGCCGTTGTTTTTGGATTTCGGAAGGGAGACGGGGGGTGGGTGTTCTATGCCCAGAATCTCGATGCAAATAAGGTCGGAAAGGGCTTAATCGACTTGTCGGCATGATATGCCACGTCATTTCCACTGGCTCCCAAGCTCCAGCTTGGGAACCCACACCCCGGAAGCTCCTGCTTCCCAAATCCTCACCAGTCTTTAACCACCTAGATCAAGCCCTCCATTCCCGCATAATTCCGCGCACTGGAATAACGCCAATGCTCAGGCAAGTCCACATAGCCGCGCTTGACCGGATTGCGGTGAATATAATCCAGCTTCTGCCGCATCGCCGCCTCGGTTTCGATCAGCTGCGGATGGCTACCTTCCTCCCAAACCTGGTATTCGCTCTCAGTCTTATACGGCCGCTTCAACAACGCCAATAATTCCAGCACCCGCGCCGAACCGCTTTGCTGAAAATCAGCGATGATTTGCTTGGCGGTATAAGCCTTAAACCGCTGCATGTCCCGGCTTAAATCCGGCGAAGCGGCGATCAGATGCAAGTGATTTTCCAGGATCACGTAACCGTAAAGCTGAATCCCGCTGTCGCGCTGCAAAAACCGCCAGGAATCCAGCACGATATTCACCGTCGCCGGACGGGTAAACAGCGGCAGCCACTGATTGACCGTTGCGGTCAGGAAGTGCGGGCTGGGGTTTTGCAGGACTCGGTAGCGGCTGCGGGTCATGGGCTATGTTCAGTTTGTTGGAACGGAAACTGGGGCTTGGGATGTGTCGATGAAAATCGCCTTACATGCCGACTGTGGCATTCATCACCCGCTCGTTTATCTCGTTATCTGGTTCCCAAGCCGGAGCTTGGGAACCAGATCAATAGTCAATTAAAAAACAGGTGGATTATTGGTTGTCCATGCTTAGCTCAATCGGCTTGTCCGGATCGAGCTTTGCGATGCAGTGAGCGCCTGGTGTGTCTCGAACGATGAAGTAATCCTTATGCTTTCCGGTTGTAGGGTTTTTTGCTTCAAAAACAAAAAACTCTTCCTTAGAGTTAGCTACGTAGGTTTCATTCCCTAAAAATGTGGGTGTTGACGACACGATGATAGGAAGAAGAGTTTTGTTATCCTCAATACTAATGACATAAGATTCCATCCACAGCTTTAAATCAGGTGTTTTAAATATTTTTCCAACCTGGTATGGAAAAAAATTTTTAGAATCATAAGACATAGACGTAATTGAAACATTTAAATCCGGCATTAACTCGGCTATCAAGCGTTTTTTTTCGGTAGTGATTCCAAAAATAAGGTTACCGTTTTCCGCTTTCGCTATGTTATGCCACGCTAAAACTTTTTCATTTTTTATTTTATCGAATAAGGAAGTTACTTTTTTTCCGTCGTAAAACAACGCTTCTCCGTCTGGCCCTTTAAACAATACGCCGTTCAATGAAGGCACCTCTTTAAAATTAACTTCAAGGTGACCCCAAGGATAAGGTGGTCTTACAACGGATTTCTCCGCTTGTTTGGCAATGACTTTGGCTAATTCCGGCGGCAAGGGGATGGGCTGGCCGTTGACGATTTCCACAGCCGTCGCCGGCAATAAGCCGAAAAACGAGCGCCGGGTGCTATAGACAAAAACCCTGTCCAATACTCGGCTGTAATAGCCATTGGAGCCAAAACATGCCAAAAGCCAGTTAGTTCCCGGCCAGCATTCGTTCCCGAGCAGTTTGGATAATTCCAATGGTTCGCCAATCGTTGGCGGCGCGGTGCGGGTATCAACCGGCACCAAATAATCGGTATCGGTGCCGTTTACCCACAGCCAACCGTCCTTGGTCAGTGCCAGATCGTAGACATCATAATAATCACTGCCATACCAAGGATCAGCCGAATGGATGGGAGGAATGGTTGTTACCCGCTTGCCTTCGCCATCAAATAACCCCAAAAAGCCATAAATGCCATATTCAGGGAAGCCCTTCGTCAAAAATCGGTACGGTTTGCCGCCGGCAATAAACTCCAGATTGACGAATTTATGGGTTCGGATATAGGGAGGACTAAGCGAACCGAGGTAGTCCGTGCCGCCTTCCACGACAAAGTATCCCTTGCCGACTTTTAACTCGGTAATGCGTCCTTGGTCCTGATGTGCTGATTCAATTTGCAATACCTTGTGTTGATCGTCTTGAAGGGCGACGTGGTGTTTGCCGGCGACGAGGTAGTAGGTTTTGCCATTTTCTTTGTATTCAACCATTAGCGGACTGCTGGTAACTGACAGTTCGTCATATTCATCGTCGCTCCGTTGCACGACAGGCCGTTGGCCGACTTCACTGAGGCAGAGGCCTTCAATCGGTTTAGCAAGTGCAATATTGACAAATCCAATGAAGACTTGGAGCGTAAGAGCAATTCCGAAAAGCCGTTTTAAGACCGCAAGGCGCAATAACCAGCGGGCATTGCGCCGTATTGCTGTCAGTGTTGAAAAAATCAAATTCATATCAATCTCAGTTATTCCCGTGATCATCTAAAGGGTTACCGCTTCCCAAAGCACCTGAAAGCATCGAATCGATTTACCGTGCAAGAGGTTGTTGGTAAGCATGTTTTTTTTCTAGTTCCCAAGCTCCAGCTTGGGAATGCTATCTCGGAAGCTTTAGCTTCCCATCTACAACCAAACGGGAAGCTAGAGCTTCCAAGGCCGGGGTTCCCAAGCCGGAGCTTGGGAACCAGATCACCCAGATCAAAACGCCTCGGATGCCATTATTCAACTCATCCAACATCATTAAATACTTCCATGCTCTGGTGAGGAATGCCGATTATTTCTATGCCGGTATTGGTAGTGATGTAAAAAACTAAATGCCGGCCTTCGGGGACACAAAAATAACCGGGTTTTATATCGTCGCGCGCCTTGCCTAGCTTGGGGTATTCCGCAAGCCAGTTGAAACGGTCGAACAGTGCGCGTAGGTATTGGTCGGCTTGCTCGGGACCCCATTGTTGAAACGTATAAAGCCAAATCTGCTCCAAATCCTCCGCTGCCAGTTGCCTGATGCGATAGCTTGGCTTCATTGGCTGTGATTTTTTCGCATCGAGGCCAAAAATTGCTCTTCGTCGAAATCCTCCTGCAACGGGCTGTCTTCGCCGGCTTGCAGCTTGGCTCTTAATGTTTGTAGTTTAAGTTCCTCTTCTTCCAGTTTACGCAAACCGGCGCGAACGGCCTCGCTAACCGACAAGAAACGGCCTTGCTGTATTTTTTCCTGCACGAAGTTATCAAAGTGGTCACCTAAAGTGACGGAAGTATTTCTAGCCATGATCTCGCTCCCGATAAGGTGTATTAGATACTAATATACAACGGGGCTTGCGCCAAACGCTTGCTTTTCCTATCCGCATCCAATTGGAAGCTGGAGCTTCCAAGACCGGAGTTCCCAAGCCGGAGCTTGGGAACCAGAGCAACCAGAGCCAGATCACGACTCAATCCGGCACATCGGTAGATCAGCCAGAGCCGACTTGAATGATCTGATTCAACCGCTCGCAAACCTGAGTGAACAAATTGCCAGGCAAGACCTTGAGCGGATGGGGTTTGGCTTTGCGCAAGCGCCAGTCGAAGGATTTGGGTTGGTGGCAGAGCACATAACTGGTTTGTTCGGCTTTGCGGCCGCCGGTTTTACCGACGGCGACCGCAAACGGGTTGTCGGCGTTATAGGCGGCGGTCGTCATCGGCAGGCCGATCACCAGCGAGGTTTTTTCGTTGAAGATGCGTGGCGAAAGCACTAAAAACGGATGGATGTCGCGCATTTCCTGGCCGACTTGCGGATTGCAATCGATCCAGATGATGTCTTGCCTTTCCGGTACCCAAGCCGCTGTTTGCTTACGGCTTACCAACGTTCGGCACCGATTGTTTCCGCGGTTGCCATGGCTTCGCCGCCGTGCCGCTCGGGATCGAAACGGGCCAAACGTTGTTCCAACGTTAAAGCTTCGTCGGCTAACGGGGTGATAATCACCTTGTCGTCTTCGACGGATACCCGTACTCGTTGATGGTTGTGCAAATGGGCGGCTCTGGCAATGGCCGCCGGTAGGCGCACGCCCAGGCTATTACCCCATTTTTTGATGTCGAGTATGGCTTCGGTCATGATGTTTCCCTGGAATGTTTAAACGTGAGTATAAACATGGTTTTATATTCGGGTCAATTTTGTGAATTTCTCTAGTCCTCTAGTTCCCAAGCTCCGGCTTGGGAATGCTATCTCGGAAGCTTTAGCTTCCTATCTACAAACAGACTGGAAGCTGGAGCTTCCAAGGCCGGGGTTCCCAAGCCGGAGCTTGGGAACCAGATCGACCGGCTGGGAGAAAGGTCAATCCAACTCATCATCCATTCCAAGCGCCCGCATTTCCAAACCTTCAATTTCCTGCAAAGACTTGCCGGCGATGCCCTGCAAATCACCGTACATGCCGACCGTAGCATTCATCACCCGTTCGATTTGTGCTTCGCGTTTGGCCCATTGTTTGGTGATGGCTTTGCGTTCCTTGTCCAGGTCTTCCTGCATGGTGGAGAAGGCTTCGACGATGGCTTCCACCCGGTGGCGGAAGCGGGGACCGGTCAGGTATTGGTAGACCATCTCAGTCTTGCTGTGTTGGCCTTCGGCGGCGAGGCGGGCCATGCCCACTTCCAGCAGGGTGTGGCGCAGCACGGTGGCGACCGGCAAGGCGGCGCGCGGGGCGGTGACCCAGATGCCGTCGATCACTTCGAAGCTGTCCACGCCTTTGGGCAGGGCGTGGCTGACCAGTACGGCAATATCGGCCTTGGCGTTGCGCTGGTCTTCGCGCAGTTTCACCAGCCAGCCGTCGCTCCAGTTTTTGGTGCGTTTGGCTTCCCAGAGGATGCTGCCGGCGGCTTGCCCGGAGCCGCCGACCACGCGTTGCAGCAGGTCGCCGCCGAATTCGCCTTTGGCCACCGGTTCGATGTTATCGAACGGAAACTTGGCGCGCAGCAGGTTTTCCAGCTCTAGTTCCTGCACTTCGCCTTGTAGTTGCTGCGAGCCTTGTTCGGCTTTTTGTTTCAGTTCCTCGATTTTTTGCTGCATCGATGCAATGGTTTGGTCTTTTTCCATCACTCGTAGCTTCAGGCCTTCCTCCGCTTCGCGTTTGGCTTGGTTGCGTACTTCGTTGAGATTGGTTTGCACGCGTTTTTCGATGGTCAGTTCCAGCTCGCGCTTGGCGTCGTCCAGTTCCCGTTGTTTCTTGATCAGCTCGGCTTGGGCTTGTTGGGCTTCGGCCAGTTTGGCGTCGCGGACTTTCAAGACTTCGTTCAGTTCGGCCAGCTCCCGGCTTTTGTGCTCCAGTTCGGCGGCGGCAGCTTGTTTGGCTTTGCGGGTTTCTTCCTCGATCACCCGCTGGCGTTCGGCTTGTAATTGTTTGGCGACTTGTTGCGCGACTTGTTCGTCCAGGCCGCGCTTGGCCTCCGCCAGTTGTTTTTCCTGATCCTTGATGTCTTGTTCGCGCACGGCGATGGCTTGGTCTTTTTGTTGCAGCTGCTGTTCGAATTGTTTGCGGGTGGCGGCGAGTAACGGCGCGGCCAGCGATTCCGTCAACGGTACTTGCGTGCTGCAATTGGGGCAGATGATGGTGGCTTCGGTCATGTTGGGTGGTTTTTAGATAGTAAGAATAGGTGTAACTATTCAGCAAATCGCAAAACCCGGCAAGCCGCCGAAAGCATGTCCCCTCTCCTGATGGAGAGGGCTGGGGTGAGGAGAATTAAACTGGCAAAGTGCCTTATTTTGATTCCCCTCACCCTGCCTCTCCCGCTGGAGAGGATCTGCGGTCCTTTGCGCTGAAGAGATACTAATTTTTTGAGGCGCCCTATATTTATCTGCGCTGTCTAGCGGCTAAAGCATGGTCGCCCAGAGATTCCAGATCGGCCAGGCCATGAATTTCGCAACGGCCGCCGCGAGCGATGTAGTCTTCTCGGTAATGGGCGATAAACTCCATCACGGTGTGGTCGATCAAGTCGGCGGCGCTTAAATCGAAGATCACGGTTTGGCCGTCCGCCAGGTTGGCGACTTGGCTTTTTAACGCCAGAAAGTTGGAGAACAGCGCCGCGCCACTGACTTTAATAATCCAGCTGTTCGGCCCGTTGGCTTGCATTTTATAAGATATGGATAGCAGGTTACCCAAAGACACGCCGCGACCGATATGCAGCAATAATTTAGCGGCGATGCCTATCAGCACGCCGATCAACAAGTTGCTGGCCAGTATCGCCAGGATGGTAATTAGGAACAAAGCCAGCTGTTCCTTGCCCAGGTCCATACTTTTGGCAAAGGCTTGCGGCGATGCCAATCTAAAGCCGGTATAGACCAGCAGCGCGGCCAGCGAAGCCAACGGTATTGTCGAAATCAAATCCGGAAACAACACGACAAATAGCAGTACGAAGCCGCCGTGAAAGAAATTGGCCCAGCTGCTACGGCCGCCGGCGTCGATGTTGGCCGAGCTGCGGACGATTTCCGCAATCATCGGCAAGCCGCCGATCATGCCGGAGACCACGTTGCCGATGCCGACCGCGCGCAGTTCTTTATTTAAATCCGAATAACGTTTTTGCGGATCGAGCTTGTCGACGGCAGCGGCGCTGAGCAGGCTTTCCAGGCTGCCGACCAGACAGATCGACACCACGCTTTCCCAAAAGGCAAATGCGCTTAATTTGCCGAAATCCGGCAGATAGAAACTAGCTAGCAGGCTGTCCGGGAAAGTTACCAGAAAGTGTGGTGCAAACAGGATGTCTTTCGGCACGATGAAGGCTGCGCCGGGTTGCAGTTGCTCGAGCTGGAACAGATGGCCAAGCAAGATGCCGGAAGCGATGACGATAATGGGCGCCGGAATCTTGCGCAGCAAGGGTTGTTGAATCTGCGGCCAGCCGATCAGTACTACGATGCCGGCCAATGCGATCAAGCCGATTTGCGGCATGAAGTAAATCAGACTGTGCGGCAACGCGGCGATGCCGGACAGGATGCTGGCGCCTTGGCTTTGCACGCCGGCCAACACCGGTAATTGTTTGCTGATGATGATAATGCCGATCGCTGCCAGCATGCCGTGTACCACCGAGGCCGGGAAAAACGCCGCCAGCCGGCCGGCTTTGAAATAACCCAACACGGTTTGTAGAGCGCCGGCGACGACGATTGCCGCCAAAGTGTAGCGGTAGCCGGCCATTGCATCGCCGTCGCCCAGGGTTTGCACCGAGGTCAGAATTACCACTATCAAACCGGCTGCCGGGCCGGTGATGGTTAATTGCGCGCCGCCGATCCGCGATACCAGCAAGCCGCCGACGATGGCGGATATGATGCCGGCCATGGGCGGAAAGCCGGAGGCGACAGCTATGCCTAGACACAATGGCAAGGCGATCAGAAACACCAAAAAGCCGGCAGTAAGGTCTTGCCGCCAATGATTTGCTAGCGAGGGTTTTTGCATGAATTCTCCAGGGGTGGTGTACTGGCCCGCCATACGTCGAGTTAATCGGTTGGTGGACTGGATGAGGTTTTTTATTCAATCATAACCAGTTTTTTCCGAACATTATGAAGTTTGTGGGGCGGATGACGTTCGAGCTTTTTGTCATGGGCGTGGCTAAACTGGAGTTGACGGCCTTAGTCGCAGGCTGGTTTTAATGTTTGAGCATGCCTGCGACAGTGTGTCGCACGGACAAATAAAACAGGCCAAGCCTTATGATTCGGGTAAAATGCGCCGTCCAATTCTGGTCTTTTTTAACACTGAGAACCAGCTGTTTCCAGTCTCTTTTCCCGCTTTAAATTAATGAATATGCACTTTGTTGCCCGTGTAATTTTTGTCTTTTTCTGTTTGTTCACAGGGCCCTTGCTGGCCGCTGATTCGGGTAACTCCAGCTTTCTAGTATTGAATTATCACGACATTCTCGAAGAAGAAGAGCGGGTGCCGCCGTTTGATCGGATTGCGGTCAACAAAGACCATCTTGCCGATCATTTTGCCTGGTTGAAGCAGAACAACTATCACGTTATCAGCGTCCAGGATTTGCTGGATTGCATGAAGGGCGACAAGGTTTTACCGACGAAAGCCGTGATGTTGACGTTTGACGACGGCTACTTGAGTTTTTATACCCGGGCCATGCCTTTGCTGAAAAAGTACAAATATCCGGCCACCTTGGCGGTAGTAGGTTCTTGGCTGGAGCAGCAGAATGTGCCGGGCGTAAAACCGTTAATGACGCCGGCACAGATTCGTGAAGTGGCCGAGAGCGGTCTGGTCGAGATTGCTTCGCACACCTATGATTTACATCACGGCATCGTCGCCAATCCGCAAGGCAATCAGCAAAGCGCGGTAACTTCGCGTTTGTACAGCAACGAATACGACGAATACGAGAAAGACGAAGACTATCGTAAACGGATTTTCCAGGAAGTGGATAAAAGCTCCGAGCGTTTGTTTCAAATATTGGGCAAGCGGCCGCGGGTGATGGTGTGGCCTTACGGCGAATTTAACGCGATTGCGCTGGAAGCCACGAAATTGGCGGGCATGCGTCTAACCATGGGACTGAACGACGGTGCCAATACTCTGGCTGATGCGTACGTGATGAAGCGGATGATGATCACCGATGATGTGAATGCTAAACAGTTTGGCGAGATCGTGAAAAACCAGCGGGTTGGCCAGGAGTTGCGGGTCGCGCACGTGGATATGGATTACATCTACGACGATGACGAGGAACAGACCGAGAAGAATTTGGCTTTGGTGGTGGAGCGAATTAAAGCTAGCGGCGCCAATACCGTCTATCTGCAAGCCTATTCCGATCCGGACGGCGACGGTAACGCCGACAAACTGTATTTTCCTAATCGGCATTTGCCGGTGCGCCGGGATATGTTCAATCATGTAACCTTGCAATTGCGGACACGGGCGGGCGTGCGAGTCTACGCCTGGATGCCTATCATGGCTTATAAAGCCGATGTGCCGCTGAAATGGTATGTAAAGGAATGGCGCGATGGCGAGCCGCAATTATCCCGGCATATCTACACCCGCTTGTCGCCGTTTAACCCGGAAGCGCGGCAGTTTGTCGGCGAAATTTACGAAGACCTGGCTAAGCATTGCGACTTTAACGGCATTCTGTTTCATGACGACGGGATTTTGTCGGATTTCGAGGATGTGTCGCCGCAGGCGATGGAGTTTAGCCGCAATGTGTGGGGGATGCCGGCCGAGTTCGATACCATTCATGCGTCTAGCGAGTTACGCTTGCGCTGGGCGCAGCATAAAACCGAGTTGATCGGCCAATTCACCGATTATTTGGCCGACAAGGTCAGGTTTTATCGGCCTTATATTAAAACTGCCCGTAATTTTTACTCCTTGCCGCTGTTAAAGCCGTATAGCGAAGAATGGTATGCACAGTCTTTCCCGGCGTTTTTAAAGCATTATGATTACGTGGCGGTAGAGGCGATGCCTTTTATGGAGGAGGCGGAAAATCCCAAGCAGTGGTTGATAGAGTTAGTGGAAAAAACCGCGCAATATCCGGGCGGCTTGGACAAGATGGTGTTCGAATTGCAGGCGGTTAACTGGAAAACCAAGCAAGATATTCCCATGCCTATTTTTACCGAGCAATTCGAGTTATTGAAAATGCACGGCGCTAAACACATTGGTTACTATCCGGATAACGTGTTTAACGATCAGCCGAAGTTGGCGGAGCTGAAAAAATTCTTCCCGGTTTCGAGAAAGGATTAAGCGATAAATGGAGAACTTGATAGACCAAGCGTGGGTGCAGCAATTTATCGATTGGTGGTTAATCACCCAGGAAAATTTGCAGGAAGTACCCTGGTGGCAATTCAACGAATGGTTGTCGCGCTTTGTGTTTTATTATCCGCTACTCATGGCTTATGTCTGGATGTTGGGCGGCATGATTTATTACTTTCGTTGGGAGCGGAATCGCGGCAATGTTTTGTCCGATCTGCCCGAGTTGTCCGAATATCCGGCGGTATCGATTCTGATCCCTTGTTATAACGAGGGCGAGAATGTCCGAGAGACCATCGAATACCTGCTGCATCAGCAATATCCCAATTATGAAATCATCGCCATCAACGACGGCAGCAAGGACAACACGCTGGACATCTTGCACGAACTGGCCGACCAGCATCCGCAAATTCGGGTGGTCAATTTAGCCAGCAATCAAGGTAAGGCGGTAGGTTTACGCACGGCGGCGTTGCTGGCTAATAGCGAGATATTGATTGGCATAGACGGTGACGCCTTGCTGGCGCCGAATGCCACGGCCTGGATCGTCCGACATTTTCTGGAAGATCCACATGTCGGCGCGGTAACCGGCAACCCGCGTATCCGCAACCGCTCCACTTTGCTGGGCAAAATTCAGGTCGGGGAGTTTTCCGCCATCGTCGGTATGATCAAGCGTGCGCAGCGTTCCTATGGTCATGTCTTTACCATTTCCGGCGTGATTGCCGGATTTAGAAAAACCGCGCTGCACGATGTCGGCTATTGGAGTCCGGATATGGTCACCGAGGACATTGACATCAGCTGGAAATTGCAGCTGGCCGGCTGGGCGATTCGGTTTGAGCCGAATGCCTTGTGCTGGGTATTGATGCCGGAGACCCTAAACGGCTTGTGGAAGCAGCGTAGTCGCTGGGCCCAGGGCGGGGTCGAGGTGTTGTTACGTTATTTCCGGTCGCTGTTTCGCTGGCGTTCGCGTGGTATGTGGCTGCTGTATCTGGAATGCTGTATCAGCCTGACCTGGGCGTTTTTGGTGGTGGCGATGCTGGCTTTAGTGCCGTTCGAGTGGCTTAGCAGCGAACCTCAGGAGGCTTTGGAGGATTTGTCGCCGCATTGGACCAGTATGTTGTTATGCGTCACCTGTTTGATTCAGTTTGCCGTCAGTTTGACTATCGATTCCAGTTACGAACGCAAGAGCGGCGGCTCCGCGCAGCATTACTACTGGATGATCTGGTATCCGATTATCTACTGGCTGATCAACGTTGGCACCACTATTAACGGTTGCATCAAGGCGTTACGCAAAAAGCGCGGCCAGCGTGCGGTGTGGGTGACTTTGGATAGAGGCCTGAGGCAAAAATGAAAGACATCATCATCAACCAACCGCATTTGCAAAGCTTCCAACAAAAATGCGGTTCGGCGTTTATGTCGCTATTAAGCTGGATACTTTGGCTGTACTTTTTGTGGCCCTTGTTTACGCTCGGTGCCTGGCTGATGGGTTTGAAAAGCTTGTCCGACGAGATTCGCTGGTTCGGCGGGTATAAAACGCTGTTGGAACTATTGCAGTTGTACGGCGAGATTGTGGTGATCATTGCCGTTATATGGTTGTTTTGGACCTTGTATTTGTCCTGGCTGCATTCCAGCGTCGCGCCGAAGCGCACCGCCCCCGTAACGGATCAACAGTTGGCGGTGGCGTTTAAAGTCGATGAGACCCTGGTAACGGCGGCGCGAGCCAGCAAGAAAGTAACGGTACACTTCGATAATCACGCGGTGATTACCGATATAGATTCACAGTAGTCGGGATTGCTTGGTCGCGGTTCTGCTTTTCGCAGTGTTGATGTTACACTGCGCTAGGCGTAATCAAGGACTTATTTTATGCAACTTGCAATCACAGTGTTGGGCAACAAGTCCAACGGTTTTATCGCGGAAATCCTGTCGGCGCTGAGTGCCTGTCAATGCAGCGTGGTGGAGCTGCGCACGTCCAATCTGACTCAAATCACTGCGGCTTACGTGCTGATTGCCGGCAATTGGAATCATATTGCCAAGCTGGAAGGCATGCTGGAAGCGATAAAAATTCGATTCGAAATTCAGATGAGTTTTTTACGGCCGGATGAAATGCCGCCGGTGTTGGAGGGGGTTCCTTATACTTTAGAAACCATTTCCATGGATAAGAACGACGTGCTGTTCGCGGTCACATCGTTTTTGTTGGAAAGAGGCATTTGTATCGAAGAAGTCACGGCCAGCCGCCATCAAGCGGCATTTTTTAACACACCGGTGTTTTCCACAAAATATGTATTGCTGGTGCCGCCGGAAGTACGAATTTTATCGCTGCGTGAAGAATTTCTGGATTTTTGCGACAGCTTGAATATCGACGCTATTCTTGAACCCATCAAAAGGTGATCTGATGACTTTAGCCACTCTCGGCGCCGCCGTTCCCGATTTCGAAATTGCCGCCACTGGTGAAAAAACCGTCAAACTGAGCGACTATCGCGGCAAAAAAGTCGTTTTATATTTTTATCCCAAGGACAACACCCCCGGCTGTACCCAGGAAGGTCAAGGCTTTAGGGATAATATCGAACAGTTCAAGCAATTAAATACCGTTATTCTCGGTGTATCGCGTGACAGCGTGAAAATGCACGAAGGCTTTAAATGCAAACAGGAGTTTCCGTTCGATTTGTTATCTGACCAGGATGAGAGCCTTTGCAATTTATTTGATGTCATCAAAATGAAAAGCATGTACGGCAAGCAAGTGCGGGGCATAGAGCGCAGCACTTTCGTAATCGACGAAGACGGCGTGTTGGTCAAGGAATGGCGCAAGGTCCAAGTTAAAACCCACGTCGCCGAGGTGTTGAGCTACTTGCAGTCGGCAGCTTAATAAACCGACGCCAGACCTTATCTATCGATCATGCTCTTCACTTAGCGTCAGACTAAGCAAAACGACAGTCTAAGAATCCTGTTTTGCCTTACGCTGGCTAAGGCAATTAAACCCTTCGCCCCGCTCAGGATTGTTTAATCCGGCGGTTTTGGCGATAATGAACTCAGTTTTTAATCATTTGGACGAAACACATGAACGAAATGCTGTCCTCAGGGATTGAGCTGATGTTAATAGGCATGGGTATGGTCTACGCATTTTTAGCCATGTTGATTGTGGCAATCAATGTGATGTCCCAACTGGTGCGCCGCTATTTTCCGGAAATGCCTGCCAAGTTTTCGGATCAACCTGTCGTGGCAGGCAACGATAAAGCGATGATAGCCGCTATTACCGCCGCCGTTCATCAATACCGCAAAAAACACAAACACGGATAATCACACCCACAAGGTAGCAGTACTAGACCCAAAAACGTCATTAGGAGAAAAGAGTGGAAAAGGTAAATAAGCCCCTAGGAATTACTGAAGTGGTATTACGTGACGCCCATCAGTCAATTCTGGCGACCCGGCTACGTATCGAAGACATGCTGCCGATTTGCGGGCAGCTTGATCAAATCGGATACTGGTCTATCGAGTCTTGGGGAGGCGCCACCTTTGATGCCTGTATTCGCTATTTGGGCGAAGATCCTTGGGAACGTTTGCGTCTGTTAAAAAAAGCCATGCCCAACACCCCGCAGCAAATGCTGTTCCGGGGACAAAATATTTTGGGCTACCGGCACTATGCCGACGACGTGGTCGATAAATTCGTCGAGCGTTGCGTGGTCAACGGTATAGACGTATTTCGGATTTTTGATGCGATGAACGATATGCGTAATATCGAACGTGCGATTAAAGCCGTGCTACATACCGATGCCCATGCTCAAGGTACCATTTCGTACACCACCAGCCCGGTGCACACGATCAAGAAATGGGTCGAGCAAGGCAAGCAAATCGAGGACATGGGTGCGCATTCTATCTGCATCAAAGACATGGCCGGATTGCTGACGCCTTACGATGCTTACGAGCTGATCAGCAAGCTGAAAAAAGCTGTGGCGATTCCGATTCATATGCAATGCCATGCCACCACCGGTTTGAGTGTGGGTACGTATATCAAAGCCATCGAAGCAGGTGTCGATAATGTTGATACGGCGATCTCTTCGCTGAGCATGACTTACGGTCACAGCCCCACCGAAACCATCGTGGCTGCAATGGCCGGCCAAAAACGCGAAACCGGTTTGGATTTAATCAAACTGGAAAAAATCGCCGCTTATTTCCGTGAAGTGCGCAAAAAATATGCGCAATTCGAAGGCAGCTTGAAAGGCGTCGATGGCCGGATTTTGGTCTCGCAAGTGCCGGGCGGCATGCTCACCAACATGGAAAGTCAATTGCGCGAGCAAGGAGCTGCTGATCGTTTCGACGCGGTGATGCAGGAAATTCCGTTAGTGCGTAAAGACCTGGGTTATATCCCGCTGGTGACGCCCACTTCGCAAATTGTCGGCACCCAGGCGGTGTTGAACGTACTGGCCGGCGAGCGTTATAAAACTATCAGTAAAGAAACGGCAGGCGTACTGAAAGGCGAATACGGCGCTACCCCAGCACCAGTTGATAAAGATTTACAGGCCCGCGTTTTGAATGGCGCTGAGCCGATTACGTGCCGACCGGCGGATTTACTGGAAGCCGAGATGGACAAACTGGTTGCCGAAGTAAAAGCCAAAGCCGAGGCAGAAGGTGTGAAGCTGGCAGATAGTGTTGAAGAAGATGCTCTTATCGATGGCTTGTTTGCACAAATTGGCTGGAAGTTCATTCAAAACCGCGGTAACCCGGCGGCTTTTGAACCAGTGCCGGGGATAGAGAGCGCGGCAGCGCCGTTGCCGGCAGTTGCCCAGAAATCCGGCGTCGCTGAGACTTACACCGTTAATGTCGATGGTAAAAACTATCACGTAGCCGTGGCGCCGGGCGGTGCCGACTTAGTCGTCAAGCCGGTTACAGTGCAGTCCGTTTTGGACAGCGGCCCCATGTTGGCAGCGACCGCGCCTATCGTTAGCGGCAGTGGCTTTGTGGAATCGCCACTGGCCGGGGTGGTGCTCAAAGTCAATGTCAATGTCGGCTCCCACCTCTCCGAGGGCGATGTGGTTTTGATTATGGAAGCGATGAAAATGGAAACCGAGATCCGCGCCAAAGTCGCCGGTATCGTCAGCGCGGTAAACGTCCGTCAGGGCGATTCTGTAGCGGTCGGCGACGTATTGGTCACCTTGTAATAATTCTTATCGTTAAAAAGTAGTCTTGGTCTTATAGCTTGGGACCGAGATCTAAGTAATCCTCTGATCAGCTATTCGCGCCACGCTGCTGGCTGGCGCGGGTATCAGTGATTCTGATCAAACAACCGATTTAATACATACTCCATGGAAAATCTTAGACTGTTGTGGGAAAGCACAGGTATCTATAACGTTACCGGGCCGCAAGTCATTATGATGGCGGTCGGGTTTTTATTGCTGTATCTGGCTATCAAGAAAGGCTTTGAGCCCTTGTTGCTATTGCCGATAGGTTTTGGCGCGGTGCTGAGTAATATCCCGGTCGCCGGCATGATAGACGAAGGCGGCATCCTTTATTACCTGTATGGCGGTATCAAGGCCGGTATATTTCCGCTATTGATTTTCATGGGCGTTGGTGCGATGACCGATTTCGGCCCGATGCTAGCCAACCCTAAAACTTTGTTTTTAGGCGCCGCGGCGCAATTCGGTATTTTCGCGACCTTATTTGGCGCGTTGGCGTTGAATGCCATTCCAGGTATGGACTTTACCTTAAAGCAAGCCGCGGCCATCGCCATCATCGGCGGTGCCGACGGTCCGACTGCGATCTATGTGGCGTCCAAATTGGCTCCTGAATTGTTGGGAGCGATTGCCGTAGCCGCATATTCTTACATGGCATTAGTTCCCTTGATTCAACCACCCATCATGCGCGCCTTGACCAGCGAGCAAGAGCGGCGGATAGAAATGCAGCAGCTCAGAGTGGTCAGCAAGGCGGAAAAAATCGTTTTCCCGCTAATGCTGCTGGTTTTGACCGCCATGTTGCTGCCTTCGGCAGCACCATTGGTCGGCATGTTTTGCCTAGGTAATCTGATGAATGCCAGCGGCGTGGTGGACAGACTCAGCAAAACCGCGCAAAACGAATTGATCAATATTGTTACAATTTTCCTGGGTTTGTCGGTTGGCTCCAAGCTGAGCGCCGAGGCGTTTTTAAAAATGGAAACCCTGGGTATTTTAGGTTTGGGTGCAGTGGCGTTTTCTATTGGTACCGCCAGTGGCGTCATCATGGCAAAAATTATGAATCGTTTCAGCAGTACGCCGATTAATCCTTTAATTGGCGCTGCCGGTGTTTCCGCCGTGCCGATGGCAGCCAGGGTAGCCAATAAAATAGGCTTGGAAAGCAACCCGCATAACTTTTTGTTAATGCACGCCATGGGACCGAACGTAGCGGGTGTGATCGGCTCCGCCGTGGCCGCGGGCGTGTTGTTGAGTTTGGTGCGTTAACACTAAGACTCTGTATGAGTGCTCAGTCAGCCAAGGATAAGCCGATCAAGGTGCTTTGGCTGACATCAAGTTATCCTCGCAGTAAAGACGACAGTGCTTCGGTTTTCTTGCGCTATTTAGCGGAAGCCCTGGCCGACCAGAAAGTTAATCTTCATATCCTCTCACCGGATCATCCGGAAGTCCAAGCCAATACGCAACCTGACGGTATAGTCTGCCAGCATTTTCGCTATTTTTGGCCGCTTAAGCTGCAAATGTTAGCCTACGGTTCGGGGATTTTACCCAACTTGCGGGCGGCGCCATGGTTGTTTTTACAGGTGCCTTTTTTCATTACGTCCATGTTTGTTAATGCGGCCTGGATTATGGTTGTCCAGCGGCCGTCGTTGATACACGCACATTGGATTTTTCCGCAAGGCACGGTGGCGGTATTGCTAGGCAAGCTGTTCAGAGTCCCAGTGTTGGTGACCGCCCACGGCGGTGACGCGTTCGCGTTGCGAGGTAGTCTTGTAGGGGCTATCAAACGCTGGACCATAAATCATTGCGCAGCTTGGACCAGTAATACCAATGCGACTGCCGATGCCTTTGGCCCAGATTTGCCCAAGCCGCAGATTATTCCGATGGGCATTGACTATGAAAAGTTTGCTGCCGGCAATGCAAAAGCCGTTCTCAAGCCAAACAGTCAGCAAAAAACAATTCTATTATTTGTCGGACGCTTGGTTGAAAAAAAAGGCGTGGCCGATCTAATAGCGGCTGTTGCTGGTTTGCCCAAAAACCTACTTGACAGAATTGAGTTATGGATTATTGGCGATGGTGTAGAGCGTGAACGTCTAAAAACCTTAGCAGTTGATTTAAAGATTGAAAACAAGGTGGTCTTTCACGGCAGGTTGCCGAACGCCATCTTGCCGGATTACTATGCGGCAGCTGATATTTTTATCGCGCCATCAATTGTCGATACCAATGGCGATACGGAAGGCCAGGGAGTAATTTTATTGGAAGCGATGGCTAGCAAAATACCAGTTATTAGTACTAATACTGGTGGTATTGCAGAAGTTATAGAGAATCGAAAAACTGGCTTATTAGTTAACACCAAAGCGCCAGAAGAGATCAAGCAGGCAATCGAACTCTTAGTTGCGGACAAAGAATTAAGAGTATCACTCAGAATTGCAGGGCAGCGATTAGCCGAATCCTATGATTGGGAAAAAAGGGCAGTTAAATTTGTGAGTTTGTATATGGTGACAAGAGATGGATCATAAGCTCTCAAGTAAATTTTGGAGTATTCTTGCAGAAAACTCCCAATCCTGATTGGAATTATATTCTTTAGTTTTCCAAGCTAGAGCATCAAGAATATGTCTAGCTAGATCGATTGGGTTATCACTATCTGCCAAACATTCAGGATGATTTCGCAAAATCCAACTTGCACCAGCCGAGTTAGAAGCAATGACAGCCTTATGACACTTCATGGCTTCATACAATTTAACAGGGTAACTATAGTCGCCAAATGCTGATTGGCGGTTAATTACCAACAACACGTCCATAGAATTGATGATTATAGGTATTTTTTCGTCAGGCAAATAGCCAAGTTCGATTATTGCGTGCCTAATCTGCTTGGGAATTTTGAGGTATCTGTCTCTGCGTCCCGTTATCACTAGTTTGGCTTCGGGAATCCAATTTAACAAATATTCCATAGCTTGAAATAATAATTCCACACCTCTGTTGCTATAAAGAGAACCGCAATATCCAACCAAAGGTATTCCTTCGGATAATTCAAACTGTTGTCGAAAGTTAACTCCGCTTAAAGGTTGAAATATAGGATCAGCAGCCATCGGAATAATGGTAGAAACATTCTGAACTCGTCCACGACTCATCAATTCAGCTAGTTGTGGCCCAGCAGCGCTTATCGCCGTGCATCGCTGCAAAGAGTTCCGCCATAGCCAATGCAAAGGTTTAAGCCAGGGAATATAACTTTCATAATTGTCGTAAGCATCAATTAATGATTTTACGCAGTATCGCTCCCCCAAATAAGTCGCGAGAATGCCGTACCAAGTGTCTGAAAAACCGATTATCCAATCAGGTTTTTGAGTCTTAATAAATTTTTCTGCTTGCCTGAAATAGGCTATTGGGCCGCTTGATTGCTTCAACGGATGAACGCTCACAGAAAACCACTCTATGCCGTGGGCGCGGCGATGGATGAGGTCGCAGGGCCGGTAATCCATTAGCAATAAGGTAACATCGTGCCCGCGTTGCGCCAGATAATAAGGTAAATAAAAAAAACGCCCATAAGGTCGAGTTAGAAGATCTCGTCCTTGCGGGCGACGTTTACACAGAAATAACAGACGCATCCGTTGTTAATATTGTGATTTTATAATTAGTCGTCCCTGAAAAAGCCAAAATTTTTCAGGGATGACCGCCCTCATGCGAACGATAAAATTTGCTCTGATGAAAATGCGCCCCAAAGCCGAGACAGCAGCTGCCAAACATGGGGCCAAAAAATCCTCAACCGCCAGAGGATCAAACGGATGTTATGGCCAGCACCGCACAGGATGGTATGCAACGCATCGCCCAGTTCGCCTTTCAGGTAGTTGCGCCCCAATAAGCCGTCGTTCTTCAGGTGGCCGATGATCGGTTCGATGGCGTTGCGACGTTTGAGTGCGCGTTTGAGTCGTCGGGTATCCACGCCGCGTTTTTGCCGGGCTTTGTAAATCGTGACCCCGGGTACCTCGACACCCCGATACCCCAAATCCACAAACGCTTCTTTGGCGCGGGCACCGCTCAGTATTTCCGCCTGTTCCAGACAGGATTCCAAGGTGTGTCCATCATAAGGGTTGCCCGGAAAGCTGCGAGCGCCGAGCACGAAATTGCTTTTATTGGTGACGGTGATCCCCACTTTGACGCCGAATTCATATTTCTTATGGGCTTTGCCCTTGGCAATGCATTCGACTTCCGTGGCGTGAAAATTGTACAGTTTGTTTTTATCCTGAGGTTGCTGAGTCAAAATCCGTTGGGTTTTCTCTAGCGTCTCTTTGAACGCCCCTTTGACGGCGTCGGATTGATGGTCCAGTTGACGCTCAATATCTCGATACACCCGGCCCACCAGGGTTTTCAATTGTTTAAGCATCTTGCGTTTACGCTTCATTTGCTTGGCATGACTATAACGATTCGCCATCATGAGTAAATACGGGGCTTTGCGATTGTACCCACAGGGCATAAATAGTTCTGCCTTAGCAGAATCCCATGTTGCTCAGCCAATCGCACCAGGTGTTGGCGGCAGCGTTCGTACAATTTGCCATCGGTTAGATACGTGATGGCTTTTTCTTGAACCGTGCTATCGACCGTCACTGATTCAAAGTCTTGCTGCTTCACGGTCTTGCTGTCGACGCCTGCTTGAATCGTCACCATTAACATCCACTCACAGCCTGCTTCACCGATCCGCTTCCGCCAATAGGTCAGTGAAGTGGGGTGACAAGGCATCTGGTGTTGGAAATATTCTTCGCCGCAAAAGTATTGCCAGTACGGATTTTCCAGCCATTGCGCGACGACCGCTTCATCGGAGCGTGCGAAGGCATGTTTGAGGTAATGGAGACCGGCAATCAGTCGCGTCGGCAAGGCGGGTGCACCTTGAGTCTCAGCGAAAAATTCGCCAAAGGCGTCATCCAGGACTTTCCAATCAATCAGGTTAGCCAGTTGGTAAAGTTCATGCCTCGGGTTTAACAGATCGGCCAGAGGTGTGTTGAATAAATCGAATTGGCCACTCGTTTCTTGGGATTTTGGCTTCATTTTGAATAAAAATTTGCAAGAAATTAATAGCTATTTTACCCTTTTCTTGCAATTATTACCCGGCTTTTTTATTAAATCTTTATTGTAATTCAATGCGTTAGCGTTTATTTTTTGGCTTTTCAGGGGCGGCTAATTACGTATGCATTTTTAATTCGGCGTCTTTGCACATCAGTTTTACAACACCATCAACATCACTCTGATATTTCCATCCTAAGACCCTCTCTGCTTTGCCTGCATTACCTTTACTAGTTCTTATGTCTAATGGCCGTGAGAGCGTTTTATCTTGTATAACGTGGTCTGTCCAACATAATCCGAAATAACTAAATACGCTCTCGACAAAATACGCCAATGACACCGTTTTACCTGTGGCGATAATATAATCGTCTGGTGAGCTGGCCTCCATCATCAACCACATAGCTTCTACATAATCTGGCGCCCATCCCCAATCTCGTTCAATGTCTAAATCGCCAAGGCTTAATTTTTTAGAATTGCCAGAAGCTATCTGCGCAGCGCCACGTACTATTTTTTGTGTCACAAAACGTTCAGGCCTTAAGGGGGATTCATGATTAAATAAAATTCCGGTGCATGCAAATAAGCCGTACGCTTCGCGATAATTGGCCACTAAACCATGTGCCGCCGTTTTAGCTACAGCGTAAGGACTTCGAGGATAAAAAGGCGTAGATTCAATGGCGGCTATTTCTCCGGTATTACCAAAGCATTCGCTTGAGCCGGCATTATATAAACGCGTGGAGAAATCGATAAATCGAAGTGATTCCAATAAATTCAACGTACCTGTGACGATGCTTTCCATGGTTTCAACGGGTTGCTCAAACGATAAACCCACTGAAGTTTGGCCTGCCAGATTGTAAATTTCATCTGGCTTATGTCGTAATATTGTCGAATAAACGCTACGAAAATCGTTAAGCGCCATTGATACCGTTTCAACCTGTTCCTCAATGCCTAGGGCATGAAGATTCTTAAATGAACTTGCCATCGCGTCGCGGGACGTGCCAATCACCGTATAGCCTTTTGTCAATAAATAACGGGCTAAATAAGCGCCGTCTTGGCCGTTAATTCCACAAATCAATGCTCGTCTCATCGTTAATTATTTAATAGTTGATGATAAGTATTAAGTGTATCTCTGGCGCATTTGTCCCAGGAAAATAGCTTGACGCGTTGTTTTCCTTTCGCTATGAGTCGCGCCGAGTAATCCAGTGATGAAACCACTCGTTCAATTGCCAAACGCATTTCAGTAGTATCCTCCGGATTAAATAGTTCGGCAGCACTGCCCACTACTTCCGGTAGCGAACTGGTATTGGAACAGACCACGGGGCATTCGCAGGACATGGCTTCCAGTGGCGGAATTCCAAAGCCCTCGTACAACGAAGGATAAATAAAAGCCGCTGCTGAACGATACCAGGCGGCTAACTCATTATCGTCGCCGGATACATAAATGACATTGTCAGGATTAATATTTAGAGCTTTAAAAAGTTTCAATTCAGTCGAAGTAAAGCCGCCGCCGCCAAAGCAAACAAGAGAAAAATCGTTTTTTAGCAATTTCGATTCCGAATAAGCTTTGAGTAAGGTAACAAAGTTTTTGTATCCGTTACGTTTGCCTACATACAATAAATAAGGTCTATTTTTCCGATTCTGCTTAGGGGATACGGGAAGAGTAACGAATGAATGCCCAAGATATATTACCGATATTTTCTCATTAGGTATGTCAGTCAATTCGAGCAAGTCTCTTCTAGTATTTTCAGAAATGCAAATGATGTGATCTGCACGATGCAGTGAACGAGCCTTGATTTCGCGCGTTCTATCCAAAATGGAAAAATTATCCGGATATTTTTCATGAATCATATCGCATACGGTAATGACCCGTTTTGCTCTCAGTGGACAACAGTCGAATAGAGAGTAATAGGTTTCATGAAAGATGTCGGGATGAAATTTGTGTTTTAACAAATTGAACACGCCCACATTGGAGAATGTGGAAATTCTTCGCGAGAGCATTTGCGGCAAAGTTCTTGGCAATCTCGTGCCGCGAGGATGAATTGGCTTGTCTTCGTCGAAATATTCATTAGTGTAGAGAGGGGCGAATATTTCGACAGAAGTTTGATCAAGTTTACCTAAATTATTTGCCAATTCATAAAAGTAACGTGATATGCCGCCATATCTTTGGATGCAAAATATTTGGTAGTCGAACAGGATGTTCATTTGTTTAAAGAAAAATTATTTTTTGAGGAAAATGTAGTATTTTATTCGTTTCCTTATTTGGCTAAATTGGACTCATTGATATTTTTTTGGATAATATCCAGTATTTCGGCAGTGCATTCTTTCCACGTGGGCCATGAGAAATTTTCCGCATGTTCGCCGCTAACGACTCGACTAACACATAAGGAGTTATGGATTAATGAGATGAGCTCATCCTTATTTGTGAGGGAAAAGTAGGAGCAATGATTGCCGCCAATTTCATGAAACACCGGAATATCGCTTGCAAGCACCGGGCAATTAAATGATAGCGCTTCAACTAGTGGCAAGCCAAAACCTTCAGTCATTGATGGAAAGATTAATGCTTGTGCATTTTTATAGCTAAAGGATAGTTCATTATCTGAAAGGTCTTGAAACCATATCAAAGACGATCCAAACATTGGATGCGATTGTATTCTTGCAATAGTAGCGTCCGACTCCCACCCGTATTTCCCGATGATGCATAGCTTAATTTTAGGATGTGTTTGCCAAATGCATTCAAAAACATCCAGTAAAAAATTATAGTTTTTTCGTGGCTCAACGGTGCCGACAGATATGTATACGGTGTTGTTTTCAAATAACTTATGAATATGTTCCCGTACTTTTAAAGAGTCACTGATTAAATCAAGATCGGCTCCCAATTTGAAGGCGACAATGTCTTTCTTGTGAATGCTTGGGTGGTTTGATATGTATTGTTCAATAACTTTTGCGGTATCATGAGATATGCTTAATATCAAATCTGACGATTCGAGTGCGAAGTCTATTTTTGACGAAAAGTTTTTTTCGTGCATTTTTGTTACAAAATTACGATGAGTAATTGGAATGAGATCGTATATGATGGTAACTATCTTAGCGTGGTTGTTTTTTGTCTCTGCAACAGCCTTGTTGTAGAACGCTGACCACCAAGATGAGCCGGGAATAAATAGTATATCTTTATCGGATGGTTTCCATATGTTCTTGGGCGATAAGTGAGTTACTATATTGGCTAGTAAAATACAAGGCAATGATATGGATAAAAATATCGGTAGAAATAGAAATCGAGTGTATTTTCCCCATATTCTATCGATAAAACTCGGCAATAAAAAGCAAAATACTTTTTTAAATAAATTCTTTAGTCGCAAAAACTGTCGCGTGGCGAGGCTAATGGAATCAAAATAGCCGATTCCTTTGCTAAAATTATCTACAACAATGAAGCCATAAAGTGGGTCGTAGTATGTTAAGTGGCATGAAATATTTCTATCTGAACAAATTGAAATCATGTTAACAATCACATTGCGTTCAGTTCTACGAATGCCTGTGTTACCATCTCCGCGAACAAAATCGGTACAATCAATGTAAATATTCATTAGTTATCCTTTTGGATTTATAATGTTAAACACGCATAGAAATGCATAAATTATTAGATATATTTTTGATTTATGACAAGGATGGCGTCAAAAACAATTGCCTAAAATAACAATGTGATCTAGCGCTTGGTTTTTAGGTAATTCTTCTATAAACTCCGCGACAAGGAGAGATGAACGAAAGTTTTCTCATTTCCTTTGCAAAGGAGAATCTAAACTACTGCCGAAAGTACATTTAGCCATTTTTTGATAGCTATTAAAATAGCTCTATTTATTTAACTTAATGGTCTGGGTTTAAATAGTTAGATTCCCGCAGTAGCGCCAGGTGTGGTTACCCTTGTAAGTTATTTAGCACGACGTACTGTTATTCAATGCTTAACAAATCGGGGCACGGATTTAGGGTGATGACATCATTAATTTCGCCAAATCTGGAAAAGTCACGTTTGGGCGCCAACCTAGTGCATTTATCGTTTCAGAATTTGACACGAGTTGTTTATATTCCGGAATAAAGCCTTCTCGAAGACGCACATGTTCGTGCCAGTCTTTTTCGATGATTTTGAAACATGCTTCTAGCCAATCCTGAATCGAATAGGTAATACCGGAACCAATGACGGCTTCGAATATATCGTCCTGTTCAACCAAAGTAAAAACTCCTTGTGCAACATCGCCAGCAAAAGTCCATTCCTTTTTCACAGAAATATCTCCTAGCTCAATAAGTTCATTACTTCCTCCTGCGATACGTTGTGCTGCTAGCGCGATCATCTTGCTGACGTGATTCGGTTTACGAAACGGACTTTCGTGATGGAACAAATATCCAACATAGGCTCGAACCCCTAGCGACCGGTAATACCTAGCCGCATACACGGATTGAATCCGCGCTACAGAATAAGCGCAGCCTGCTTCAAATTCATCGTGTTCTGAAATGGGGGTTCCGGTATTGACGAATTGCAAGCCGCTGCCAGTAATGAATACCTTGGTATCTGGGCTATGCCTTTTAACAGCCTCAAGAACGTTCAAAGTACCTGTAGAAATGGTCTGGTGATTTTCAAACAGTGCATCGTGTCGCGTGGTTGAATTGGCTGCAAGATGAAAAACGTATCGGGGTGTGTGCGTTTTTATTAAATATTCGGTTTGTTCACGGTTAGATATATCTTCTTTTAACCAGCTTCCCTCTGATCTTGAAACTCCAATTACCGACATACCTTTTGCTTTGCAAAGCTCACTTAGATAATGACCGTCCTGTCCATTTATGCCAAAAATAATTGCTTTCATTTTTAATTCCTTCGCGCAAGATTTAAATCGACTTGTAGATAGTTAGCCGAGGACCTAATTTTTTAAAGTTACGGCATCGATGTGTAGATTTCGGCAATATATTTCTTAGGCAACACCTTGACTTTATTTAATTGTAGCGGTAATTTGCATGGAAACAAAGTTAAATATATAACGCAGACTTTGTTTTTCAGCTATATTAGCTTTAATGAAAATGGTGGAGTGAGAGATAAGTAAGTTTATAATACAGACTAACTATTTTCAAAATTCATCACTTGCGATTTCAGCATCTAATGCATATACGTTCTCAGCAAATTTCTGAAAGCTAAAATGCTCAATTATCTCTTTCTTTAACAAATTCTGGTTGTCAAGCACCTGATTTCGATATTCTATAGCATGTAAAATCAATTCAGAAAATTTACCTACATCGGCAAATGGAGCATACAATAGTAGCTCCATGTAACCACATAGTTCAAAACGAATCAGAGGATTATCCATGCAAACTATGGGGCAATTATTAATTAATGCTTCTAATATCTGTGTAGGGAAATTGCCTTCCATTTCGGATGAATATCCCAAGCAGGATGCATTTTTATAAAGCCAAACTAAAGTTGTATCATTGACTTTATTGAAAATAAATAGTCTATCAAGTAAGCCATTACTCTTAATTTCATCCTGCAAGATCTCAGGAATAAAGCTAGCCGTCAAAACCAAACAAAGTTCTGGTAAACTTTTTGCCGCCAGACACCAACTCCGAGCCACCAAGTCCAAACGTTTATTAGGATGATATTGCGTTGGATAAAATACAAATTTACGTCCCTCAAGCTTTTGAATCAAATTAACTGGAATAGCCATAAGATCATTTTGCTTATTCGATGTACCCAAATAAGGCATAAGGAACGATACGATTTTATCTGCAGGTATTTTCAATGCAGAGTTAGGTAAGTATTCTTTAGAAAAAGCGGAGCCCGTTAGAACTTTTTTAGCTTTTTTAGCCAATTTCACCCCAATGGCAACGTTTTTGTTACTTTTAGGAAAACATTCTCTGCCAGTAAAGAAGTGTGGTATATAATCTGGAATATAGGCTAACAAAGGAGTATTGAGGCTAAATGCCTCAGGAAAATTATAATAATGGGGAACGACAGCGTACCTTAACTTTGAGGAAATAGATGAAAATAGTTTATTTATTTTTTTTGAAGCAATATAAGCTATAATAACATTTTTGAATAAAATAAAAAAATACGCAAAAATGGATTTTATTAGTCTAAAAAATGATTTTATGCTGCAGATTTTACGCTTCCCTTTTATTGTCTCAAATATCCTCAGAAAATGCTCATTTGACCTGTATCCGTATCCATTGAGTAGACTTTTTATAAATCTACTGTACGCATTTTCTAAGTAGTATATGCCCGGTTCTGATAATGGAATTACCTTAACTAAATCTGGTCTAGCGCATTCAGCTGTGTAAAATCCATGTACAACAGCAGCCTCATTTTCAAGTGCCGTGACCATAACAGGAATATCTTTTGAGTTTAATGCCTTAACAAACTGTTGCATTACTCTTGGAATTTCATCAATAGAGGAATACTGCCCATTGCAATGTACATAAGAATTTTTAAAATGAGTGAATATTAATACTGGGTCATAATCAAAAATTTCTTGCTGGTTTAAATCGTAAATAATCTTGGGGGTAACAGAAGAGCTAGAGCTCTCTAGCAAGGATTTTATGGTGTTTTCAAATATGGGTTGACCATATTCTTTTAAATAACGTTGTCTAATTAATTCTTGGCTATCAATTATCTCAGATATGAGTGCTTTATCGCCATTTATAATCAGTTGTGCAACCCGCAGTGCATCTTCTTCATTCTTCACCAATCCAGGGGAATCAAATCCGAAATATCGATGCAATAACGAATTTGGGAAATACAGAACAGGACCTCCTAACATCATCATTTCGATGGGGGGAAGATAGCAAACATTTCTCTCTCGATAGGTATAGATATAACCAGATTCTTTTGAGAATTCTGACAAAAATGCTGCACGTGAAAGCGTACCAACCACATTCGGATCGGCATTGGGTTCTAATTGAACGCCGTAATACCGAAATTTCCTTTGCTCAAAAAATTCCTTTAGATAACGAAAGTGAGTTTGATAATAAGCGTTCGTAATATTTGGGCATGTGAGAGCGATAGTTTGTCTGCGAATTTCTGCATGCGCCCAAGTGTCTTTAAGATCAAGTACATCATCAGTTAACCAGTAAGGCACAACATGCCCCACATTTTGAAGCCATATCTGCTCATCAGACAGGCATTCATTTGCATGCGGCAAGAACCAGAAGTTCTCTCGTCCTTGAATTAAATCAAAAGCACCATTTTCATACAGATTTTTACTCACAATCCCAATCTGACCGTAGCAACGATATAATACCGTCCCACTAAAAACCTTTAGTACGCTAAGTAACCAATCGGGATGAATTGTTACGATAACGACATCAAAGTATGTATTTAAGATTTCCCCTATTTCGTGAGAAATGGAGTTATAAAAAAAATTATATCGACACAGCTTGTTAAGAACCTCTTTTGGAAGTGTTGTCTCGCCAACTTCCCATTTATCTGAAACAGATTGATCTTGGATGTTGCTAAGATAGGGAGGGCGAAAAACCTCGTATCCCATTTTTTTCAACATAGGGAATTCGGTTTCAACTAGCACCTTATGCATCCCAAGCCAAAATATTCTTTTCTGGTACTGTGCTTTTATTTCGGACATTATGGATTCAATTTCTTGAGTTTTTGCTTAATAAATAGAAACGGTTTCAATATCCGCCAAACCATACTTGTATGTATCGCATGAAGATCACTTTCCAATTGCTGAATTCTTTTCAATTCAGCATATCGTGTAAAATTATCAAAACAATTTGGAGGGGCATGAAAGCGTTTTTGAAGGGCATGTTGCTCTTTAGCAAGATAAAAACGGTTTAATCCATCGAAATAAACAAAATCATAGCCTCTGTTAACTATCAGTGACTCCCACTCCTCATGAGTTGTAACAACTGTATTAGGCTCTGTTGCCTCAATTAATATTATCCACGGTCGAATACGATTTAAATCAATCCCCTGTAAAACTAAGGCTTCAGCTCCTTCTACATCAATTTTAAGAAAACTGATTTCCTTAAATCCAAATTCGTCAATCACATTATCTAAGCGGCGCGCAGGAACAATTATTTTTATAACTTTATGTGAACTGGCTTCATGGCGAGAAGCATATTCAGGGTTAATGGTTGACATTCCTGTATTGGCAACTTCGTATAAAGTAAGTTCACCTTCCTCTGCCGCACAAGCTATATTCAGATTAATATCTCTAGGTCTATCAGAAACAATTTGTTCAAACCAATATTCAATCGGTTCAATATTGATACCTCGCCATCCCTTTTCATAAAATGCTTTAGTGACCGAGTCAATAATTGGATGCGCCGCGCCAACATCAATGTAGATACCATTCTCAACATGATTTAGCACTCGCCAAAGCATCACATCTTCAAAATTTTGTGAATAGGACATAAAGGTCATAAATTGATGCTCTATTTTTTTATGATCTCAATTGTAGGTAAAGGAAATATATACCCAACCCCACATTCCAACATGTCTTTTTCACGGTCGATAAATTCTTCTTTGAAATGCCAAGGAAGAACCAGGTAGTAATCCGGATGCATCAATCTTGACTCGGCTTCGCTTACAATTGGGATGTCCGTGCCAAGGGTGTACGCCCCATATTTGTCAGGATTGCGTTCCGCTGCCACATCTATCAGTCTGTTATCAATTCCGCACCACTGCAAAATGGTATTTCCCTTTGTAGAGGCACCGTATATGTGAATTTTCTTTCCTTCTTTCTTTAGTTTCTTTAGCAGCGAAATCAATTCCTCTTTGTGTACGTTGATACGATCTTGAAAATGCTTGTACGGTTTATCTGTATCCAATTCAAAGTCAAACTCTTGCTGGCGTATTTCCTTTATATTCTCGAGATATTGCTCATTCTTGTAGTTAAAATTATTGGCATGAGTAGCGTAACAGCGAAGACTTCCACCATTGATTGAGTTATGAATAACATTGAATACCTTCATTCCTGCAAATTTTAGAATATATTCAATCACCGCCAGACTGTAATATTCTAAATGTTCATGGCATATAGTATCATACGACGTCATTTTGAGCATGGTTGGCATATATGACATTTCAAATATCCAAATGCCATTGGAGGAGAGGATATTCTTAATTCCATTCGTGAAAATGATAGGCTTTTCCAAGTCATAAAACATAGCAATCGAAGTAATAATGTCAAACTTTTCACTGTTTAATAGTGTTAGCAATTCTTCGGATGGGAAAATATCTTGTACAACCTCAATGTCACCCTTAATTTCCTGGGCGACATCGGAAGGATCGACGCCATATTTTTTGAATGTTGCAGGATAAAATCCTAATAGAGTTCCGTCGTTGCAACCTATATCTAGTACCCTACCAGATGCCATGTTTATAATCTGCATAGCATCATCTACAATGCCTTTCAGATGTTCGCGCATTGTATTGTTGGTCCCGGAACGGTACCAATAAGAGGAGTACAGGATGTCTGGTGGAACTGTGTGCTCCATTTGCAATAACCCGCATGCTTGTTCATCGCGCGTTGGATCACATCGAATTAATGTCATTGGTATCTTTCGCATTGGTGGAATCTCTTTACCCGGTTTTACAAAAGACCCTTGAAGGAATTGTTCTCCTAAATTGATTACCGGTGTTAAAGCCGATGAACCGCATACGCGACATGTTGTACGGTGTATTAAATGCATATAAAACCTACCGCTTAGTTATGATTTTTTCCATGTAAACTTTTTGCAAAAGCATGTATTTTTTGTCGATTTGATCTATACACTGGTTTTGCTCCAGATTGAGAAAAGCTAGCTGTTTTACGACAGCATCTTTTTGTACAACGGGTACTTTGTCAAACTCGTAGACCTTTTTCTGTTTGTGCTATAGCTTATAATTGATTTCAGCCAGCCTAGAAAATAAATCACCAATACTTCAATCAATTGCCCTGATATCATTTCCTTCTTTCTTGTAAACTTGTTGGTGGTAAAAGCGAGTTTATCTGTGGGTAACTTTCCGTTAATGCGGCCGCCAAAGTTTCATCACTCTCATTTTTTAAGTTGGTTATCCTACTCTGCCAGACTTGCAAGTCTAGCTGAATTATTGGAATGCCATTGTTTAAGTATGACAGTTGTTAGTTTGTCGCAAAGAGATCCGAGTGTTTCCGCTACGATGTTATCTGCTCTGCGTTTAATCTAATTCCCATTGGCAATCTGCAAAAACACATCCATAGTCAAAACCCTCATAAGAAGCAAAAACTGTCCCTGCATCAATAACGTTAATCAATATGGCATCTTGGGCGATATCAATCGCTCTAACATGATGTACGCTAATAGCGAACGTACAATAGTACTGTCCGGGCACTAAAAAATTCTTGGGTATAGTTATTGCCATGTTTACCACATCTCCATCATTACCCGTCGCAGGCCATTTGTTGTTATTATTAGTAAAAACTTTTCTGCCTCTTTGATCTATTAGATAAAAACCAATTACACTTTCAGTTACCCAGCGATTAATTACGCAGCGGAGTGCTATTTTAATTGATTCATTATGAAGAAAATTTGTCGTCGGCATTCCTTGTGAATTTGTAGCCTGAATTTTTTCAAAATAAATATCGTTACTATATTTATTCGTTGCAATATATCCTTTGTTACTTTCCAACGCGGCATTTTCTAAATAATGCTTAATCACATCTTGAGTAGTACCTGAATTCAAAATACTTCCT
This sequence comes from Methylomonas sp. MK1, assembly GCF_000365425.1. Classification (NCBI taxonomy): domain Bacteria; kingdom Pseudomonadati; phylum Pseudomonadota; class Gammaproteobacteria; order Methylococcales; family Methylococcaceae; genus Methylomonas; species Methylomonas sp. MK1. The sequence continues at coordinate 1,066,500 of NZ_AQOV01000001.1, read as the reverse complement.
TTCCCTAACAAAATTGTACTACTACATAGTTCGGTAATCATCCCCATACTGTGGCTAACAAAAATTATCGTTTTACCATCTTTGGCAACCTCTCCCATTTTCCCCAAACATTTTTTTTGAAACTGCGTATCCCCCACCGCTAACACTTCGTCGACAATCAATATTTCCGGCTCTAAATGAGCCGCCACAGCAAATGCCAGTCGCACATACATGCCACTCGAATAATGCTTAACCGGTGTATCCAGAAACTTTTTAACTTCGGCAAAATCGACGATTTCATCGAATTTTTTTTGGATTTCATATTTTCGCATTCCTAAAACTGCGCCATTAAGAAATATATTCTCTCTTCCGCTCAGTTCTGGATGAAAACCAGTGCCAATTTCCAATAAACTGGCTACTCGACCATTAATCGTTACTTTACCAGTGGTGGGGGCGGTAATTCGGCTTAATATTTTGAGTAAGGTTGATTTTCCAGCGCCATTGCGACCGATAATGCCCACCCGATCACCTGGGTGAATTTCAAAATTAATATCTCTTAGTGCCCAGAATTGTTCTGTTTCTTGGCTACACTGAACAGCTTGTAAAGGATGGCGCAAACGATGATACATTGAGCGAACACCGCCACTCAGTTGGTCACGTAATGTGCTGTATCGTGTCTGGCTTTCGTGCTTAATGGTGTATTTTTTACCAAGATTTTCAACTTTTATCGCAGGTGTCATTTGATGTCTAATGCAGTTAGGTGATTATAATTTATCTGCAAATTGTCTTTCAGTCTTTAAAAAATAACGAATACCAATGCCCAATAACGAGAATGATACTCCGACAGATATACTAAATCCCTGGATAAAAAAACCGGCTTCATTGCCAATTATTCCCCAACGAAATCCATCAATGACGCCTACCATAGGGTTAAGCGAGTAAATAAGTCGCCATTGTTCGGGAATAATCTGGCTGCTGAATCCGACCGGCGAAATATATAGCCCCATTTGCACAATAAAGGGCACAACATAACGAAAATCGCGATATTTAACATTGAGCGCCGATATTAGATAACCTAAGCCTATTGCTGTAATCGCTGCCTGTAATAAGAATAATGGCAGCAACAGAATATTGATCGATGGTATAAAGCGATACCAAATCATCATTCCCATCAATAATACAAATGAAATAAGGAAGTCTATTAAATTAACAAACAATGGCGTAGTGGGAATAATGATTCTGGGAAAATAAACTTTGCTGATCATCGCCGAGTTATCGATGACTGCATTGGCGCTTTCGCTGAGCGAGTTGGCGAAAAAATACCAAGGTAACATGGCGGTAAACACCATTATCGGGTACGGCGCATTGGCATCGCTAGGCAAGTGTGCAATCCTTCCGAAAACAAGTGTGAAGATAAGCATGGTCAATAGCGGCCTCAATACTGCCCATGCGGCGCCGATTACCGTTTGCTTATACCTGACTTTAAAATCGCGCCAGGCGAGGATGAAAAACAAATCCCTATACTCCCAGAGCTCCTTCGATAGATGGAGCATAGTCTTTTCCGGGGTAATGATGGTTTGTTGCATCTGATTGATAGTAAAGCGTTTGATTTTAATGGGTGAAATCGTGTTCCTGAATTTATGAGTGCAAATCAGCCGGCGGGATCATCGCTTGGCCGATTTCGCAACTCGTTTAGCATAGTCGTATGTCGAAGAAATACAATTAACGCTTGGTATTGAATTGTTTAGTTTTCGACTTGCTTGGAATGGCGTTGCCATCGCTTTTCGGCTGAAAACTCGGTACCAAATGCTGCTTACCATTACCAATCAAATCCGCGCGCCCCATATCTTTCAAGGCCTCCCGCAGCAACGGCCAGTTTTTCGGATCGTGATAGCGTAGAAAAGCCTTGTGCAAGCGCCGCTGCTTAATGCTCTTTGGGATCGCTATATCAGGACTGTTACGGGCAACTTTGTGCAAGGTATCTTTTCCGGAATGATACATCGCCGTGGCTATGGACATAGGCGAGGGCAAAAAGGCTTGCACCTGGTCGGCGCGGAAGCCGTTGCGTTTTAGCCATAGAGCCAGATTCAGCATGTCCTTGTCTTCGGTGCCGGGATGAGCAGCGATGAAATAGGGGATCAGATACTGCTCCTTGCCCGCTTCTTTTGAGTATTTATCAAACATCTGTTTGAAGCGGTCGTAGGTGCCCATGCCTGGTTTCATCATCTTCGACAGTGGGCCTTGCTCGGTGTGTTCCGGCGCGATCTTCAGATAACCGCCGACATGATGAGTCACCAGTTCTTTGACGTATTCCGGGGTTTCCACGGCAATGTCGTAACGCAAGCCCGAGGCAATGAAGATTTTCTTGATGCCGGGCAGTTGGCGGGCGCGCCGGTAGAGTTTGACCAGCGGCGTTTGATCGGTATTTAGATTGTGACAAATGCCAGGGTAGACGCAGGACGGTTTGCGGCAGGATTCTTCGATTTTCGGATCCTTGCAGGCCAAGCGCCACATATTGGCAGTAGGTCCGCCCAAGTCGGAGATATGGCCTGTGAAATTGGGCGAGGTGTCGCGGATGGCTTCGATTTCGCGGATGATGGAATCTTCGGAACGGTTTTGGATGATACGGCCTTCGTGCTCGGTGATCGAACAAAAACTGCAACCCCCAAAGCAGCCGCGCATGATCAGCACGGAATGCTGGATCATTTCAAAAGCGGGGATATTGGCGCTACCGTAAGATTTATGGGGTAGCCTAGAGTAGGGCAGGTCGAACACGCCATCCATTTCAGGGGTGGTCAGCGGCAATGGCGGCGGGTTGATCCACACTTCGCGAGCGCCGTGACGTTGAATCAACGCTCGTGCGTTACCGGGGTTTGTTTCGCCGTGCATCACCCGTGAAGCGTGTGCGTATAAAATCGGGTCGTCTTTTACTGCTTCGTAATCGGGCAATCGGATGACGGTTTGGGTGCGCTGTTTGTTGGCGATTGGTTTGAATTGGATAACCTTTTCATCTGCCGCAAGTTCAGGCTTATCGTCACATGCCGGCATTTCCTGATAGGGGTTCACATGAGAAATAACCGCCCCAGGCTTATCGATATCGGTAGAGTCTTTTTCCATCCAGCCCTGCGGTACTTGTTTCACAAAATGTACGGTACCGCGAATGCCTTTTAAATCGGCAATGGTTTCGCCTTTTGCCAGACGTTGGGCGATTTCCACCACTTGTCGTTCGGCGTTGCCGTAAACCAGTAAGTCTGCCTTGGAGTCCAACAAGATGGATTTACGCACTTTGTCGGACCAGTAATCGTAATGAGCGATTCGGCGCAGACTGGCTTCGATACCGCCGATCACGATAGGCACGTTTTTGTAGGCTTCGCGGCAGCGGTGGGCGTAGACATTGACAGCGCGGTCCGGGCGTTTACCGGCTGCGCCGTCGGCGGTATAAGCGTCGTTGGAGCGGATTTTCTTATCCGAGGTATACCGGTTCACCATCGAATCCATATTGCCGCCGGTCACGCCGAAAAATAGCTTAGGCTGGCCCAATCGTCTGAAATCCTCGGCACTATGCCAATCGGGTTGCGAGATAATTCCGACCCGGAAACCTTGCGCTTCTAAAACCCGCCCAATCACTGCCATGCCAAAGCTGGGGTGATCGACATAGGCATCGCCAGTTACCAGAATCACGTCGCAGGCGTCCCAGCCCAGTTGTTGCATTTCCGCTAGTGTCATCGGCAATTCCGGTGCCGGCCCGAAGCGGTGCGCCCAGTATTTTTTATAGCCGAAGATGTTGGGAGCGTTGTGTATCACGATTTTATAATCCGGTTGAAGACGTTGGGGTTGTGGCGTTTTAAATCCAGGAGATAGGTGGGAAACTCCAGCTGATATAACTGTTCAAGCTGTTTGGCTTTGTCGATCAGCTGTTTGACGCCGGGCTTTGCCATGGCTTCCCCAAAGGCAAAACCGATCACGTTACCGCGATTGCGCACCGGCAAAAACAACATGCGCCTATCGAACATGCGGCCCAGGTTCCAGACCACTTGCTGGAACATGTCTTTATCAGTGCCCCATAAGTTGATCACCAACAGACCGTTCTTGGTCAACAAGGTTCGGCAATTGTCGAAGAAAGTTTCGCTACTGACTTCCGGAGCCATGCCGTCGTGGTCGTAAGCGTCTATGACGATCAAGTCGTGTTGCTCGCTTTGCACCTGGCTGGCCTGACGCACATGTTGCGCGCCGCAGCCGATCTTGATTTTCAGGCGTGGATCAAATGGCAAACCAAAATGACTACGCGCCACTTTCAAAACGCTGCCGCGAAACTCCACGACTTTCAGTCGGCAATCGGCGAACTGGTGCAGCATGAATTTAGCGATGGTGCCGCCGCCCAGGCCTATCATCAGCACTTCGCGGGGCGTATCGTGAAACATCAAGCCGGCCATCATGGCCCTTGCATACAGGGAATGGAGGCGGTCGGGTTCGGCCAGCAGCATGCTGCTTTGCCGGGCGTGCGAGCCAAAGTGCAAGGCCCTGACGCCTTCCTTGTCAACGATTTCTATGATGCCTTCGTCGTCGTGGCTTTGGTGTACCACCAGGCCTTCATATTTGTACATGCGATGCAGAGAACGGTAAAGATAGGGCTATTTTCCTTGAAAATCCGGCGCTTGTCTTGCTAATAGTGTGTTGGTGACAATTTAGTCACCTTGTAAAAATGAAGGGATATTGGGCTAATGTGGCTTCATTTATGGGTAAAGGTGCGAATTGTCTCGCACCGTATATCGGAGGACTTAAGAAGGCTGTTTTGCTGATCGAGCAGATGGTACGGCGATAAAAGTCAGTCCACTCGATAACCTTCCTCCATCAACACACGTTTGACGACCGGACGGGACAGCATCAAGCGATAGTGTTTCAAGCAGTTTTCCGGCAGCGTAACGCCGGTTTTATCAGCCCAAAACTCCACGTAAAACAAAGCGGCATCGGCGATGCTGAATGCACCCAACGCATAGCCTTCGGCAGGTATCTGCTCATTCAAGATTGCAAAAGCTTTATCGACTATATCCAATCCTTGCGCCTTGACCGCATCGTGATCGGCAGGATTGGGCGTAAATTTCTCCGTGGTAAAAATTCTAGCAAAGCCCTGGCCATGTAGCGTGCCGACCGCATAGTCCATCAGCTCGATAGCTTTCGCATCGCCATCCGCATCCCCTGGCAATAGTTTGGCTTTAGGGTAGGTGCGTGCCAGCCAGTAAGCGATGGCTTGAAATTCGGTCAAGGCGGTACCGTCATTACGGACCAACGTCGGGATGCTGGCTTTTGGGTTAATTGCCAGATAATCGGCTTGATGTTGATCGCCGGCCATTAAATTGACCAGATGGGCTTCGAAAACCAGATCCAGCTCTTCTAGTAAAATATGAATGCCGGTGGTGCAGGAGCCAGGTGTTAAGTACAGTTTCATAAATTGTCCTGTCGGAAAAATTCGCCTTAACGGCATTCCAGAAAGTAAGCATTAATGTCCAACGCAAAGTTTCGCCAAAGTAAGGCGATATCGCTACGCACTGCGCTCAGGTAAACCTGATCGGGCTTATGTTCATCGGGGAAATTGGATAAGGCGCAGGATGTGCGATGTTTATCCACTACGATCAACAGAAATTCATCGATGAAGCCATCGAATACCGCCAGTACTGATTTGGTAAGATCCGCCAGGCCCTGATTGACAGTGCTGCCGGCGTGATCAAACGGTAGTGTCTTCAATTGGGCCAGGGCGTCTTGATAGGTTTTTTCTAAGACGATCAATATATTGCGTTGAAAACAGCCGTCCCATTGTTGATGCGATAGGTCATGGGCCAATAATTGATCGTACTGCTTCTTCATATTCACTTTCTGCTCGGTTATAAATCGGCTAAATTCGCCGATGCTAGTAGCGTTAAGCGTTGAATTGGTCATGTTAAAGTCCTTTAGTTAGAGTGTTAATGCGCTAAAAACCCGATCGCTGGCGTCCAACGCGCCTTCCAAATAGCCGCCGGATCTGCCGGCTGTTTCCGTCCCGCAGAAATACAGTTTGTCCTGCCAATGATCCAATTGCAGAGCGCGGTGGCCGTAGACGGGATGTTCGAACACCGGTATGCGATCTGCAGGAACCGAGGTAAATGGTTCCCGGCTCCAGTCCTGAATCACCACACTTAACGGATTGGCGGCGGCAGGACCGAATAGGCCGACCATTTGCCGAACGATCAACGCCGACAGGCTGTCTTGATACTGTTCGCGAATCTGGGCTGGCAAACCAAAGAAGCCGAACAGGGCCGAGGTTCCCGTATCGTGTGAGCAGGCGTCATAGACTTCGGCCAACACCGCACTGGGATAAGGAGAAATGGCGTTGCCGGAATAGCCTTGTAGGCGCCAGAACGCCTGTTCGTAAACCAGCACCGCTTTGGCATGTCCGGCCATCCAGGTAGGCGTGTCTTGCATCAGAGACAGCAAACCGAGCGCTAATGCCGGTTGGAAGGTAATACTGTTAGCCAGCAATCGCGGGGGCGCGGCCAGCACGACTTGGCGAGCCTGGATGGTATTCACCGAGTTATCGGTTGCGAATGTTAAATCGACATGACTACCTTGATCGCTCAGCCCTAGCAACCGATGCCCAAGGTGCAGAACGCGTTCGGGTATGTGTTGCAATAGGCCGTCGATCAATTGTTGGCAACCGCCGGCAATCCGTCTGGCATCCGCGTGCGTCTGGGTGTCGATATAGCTGGCTGGTATGGCGTTCGCTTGTACTTGATATAAGCTTTGACCGCGGTCCCACTGCGGAAATAGCGTTAATCCCAAGCGTTCTGCTAATGCCGTAATGAGCGGTTGATCCATTGGCCACAGCCAAGTCGGGCCCAGGTCTGCGGTAAAAACCTGGGCAGGAGCGGATGCGGATAAAATTCTGCCGCCGCAGCGTTCGCGCGCTTCAAACACGCCGATGTTGGATTTTTTCCGAAGCAGTTTTTCAGCCAAGGACAAGCCGGACAGGCCGGCGCCAATGATCGCCACGTCCAGCATGGGCATCATGCCGTCTGCGTCGTTTGGCACAGTAAGGAGTTGCTCTGCCATAAGGGTAGTCTCGGCGCTTCGGTTGAGGCGCTGGGCATGATCAATTTCTTGCGGAAAATATCCCACACGCCGTCATAGCGTTGCTGCACCCGAATACTCCAACCCCAAACGATAGGTAAATGCACCGGTACCCAAATATAAAGATCCGGTCGGTCCGGTCCGGCGTTTTGCATGAAATACACCGTATACTTTTCCAAAACGCTAATCGATGCGACGGCATTGCCGGCAATTTCAGACGGAATAGCTTGTGCCACGGCTTGGCTGAACAGCAGTTTTTGCTGCTGGCCTTGCTGTTGAAACGGACCAAGCGGCGTGACCGGCAAAGGCCTTGCTTTGCCGGACAGATACAAAACCGGGCCGCCTTCTTCAGTCTCGGTATCCACTAACGTCATCGTTTCGCCGTCGGCAAAGTGTGCTGTTCGGCTGGACTCCACCAACTGCAACACACCCAGTTGGCTGCAAAAACCGGCGGTGTCCCATTCCAGTTCAAAATGAGGCGCAATGCTTAGGGTTGGCATATCGTCCGCCAAGCTTACTGTCGGCGCGGGCATGCCGATGTCAAGCAAGGTCAAACGATTCTGATTGGGCAACTGCGGGTCAGCGCTGGTAAGGGCTAAGCAACTTATGAGCGGTGGGCTCAATAAATCGTTGTTCCAAACGAATGCCTGTGTTGGTGTTTGTTTAGTCTCCACGGGCATTACCTCAGCCCGTTCGATGCTTAACAGGTAATCGCCGAGCAAGCCGTTTTGCAGATCATGCTCCACATCGCCGAGTCGGTTATCAGCCAGTTTTTGTGTGTCTATGCTGTAGCGATGGCCTGCGTGTGGCACTGGATTGTTTGGTTTGGCCTGCGTAGGCGTCGGGCGGGGCAGTGGAAAAATGTGTTCCATTGTTGGGCTGCTGATGGCGAAAGCTATCAGGCATTCAAGAATGAGGCCAATTGAGAAAATGGCCGAATGCGTGCGAAGATCATGAATTGATTGGGATTATTGCTCCAAGCCAACTTGCCAAGCGATGTCGTGGATCCGACAAAGTCTGCATTCTTGTCACGACAACACTCTAGCCCTGGAATTTCGTCGGGGTTATCGTCAGTGCTTGCTATCCACGTAGAACACTTCTACAGTTCCAAGGTACGTACATTATTTTTAGGAAAATCATGCGAAATTTATTGATAACGATGCTGTTACTGGTCCCAATCGCCGCTGCGGCTGAAAACGATGCGTTTAAAAATATGGATAAAGCGCAAATGCAGCAAGTAATGCAGAAAATGAAAGCCATGCAAGACTGCGTGAAGAACATTGATAAGGCGGACATGCAGGCCTTTCAAGCGCAGGCCAAACAAATGAGTGCCGAGGTGAAGAGCTTATGCGAGGCGGGAAAACGCGATGAAGCGATGGCGAGAGCGATGGAATTTGGTAAAGATGCGTCGGCCAACAAGGCCATGCAGCAAATGAAACAGTGCGGTGAGGGAATAACGGAAGCCATGCCTTTATTGCCTGATGCTACTCAAGGCCAAAATCAAGCCGGTTCGTCTCGGCATGTTTGCGATCACTGAGTTTTAACGCACCATTTCGGTTGATTTTTTCGCAGTAAAAATATACGGTCATTTGCGTGAAACCCGCGCCAGCCCAGATATGACCGAATTTTTGTCGTCATGCAAACCCTATAAAATAGATAGGGTGGCAATGCGTTTTTGCATTATTGGTCTGCAAAATCGACGTCGCTTCCCCCTTACAGACCAAGCTCCGCCCATCACTTTAGTGTTTCCCTGGCAGAGGATATGTCGAAAATGAGCTCAAGCCTTTCGAAATCTCCACAGCTCGGGCTGTCGTCAATGTTCTAGAAACCTTCAATTAGCGGGTTTCTGCCCTCTTCTCGTCGCTTTTAACTTGCTGCCTGGTATCTTAGTACTCTGGCATTAAAACGTGAGTTTGCTCGGAGCCTGGGTGAGTCAGCTACTTGCCTCAGTGAACTCGCAGACTAGGCCTAGCCTGCTCTGACCGCCTGCCGCTTCCGACTGATTGTTCATTTCAGCCGGCATCGCGTAAAATCGCCAGCCATTACTACGCCCCCATTGGAGAGCAAATCATGACATACCGTTTAGTAGTTGCATTGATGATGGTCGCAGGTTTGGCCTGTGCCGAAGAAGCCAAGGAAGAATGGAACGAAACCACTCTAAAAGACGAAACGATCCAGAAAATTCAGCAAGCGCAATACACGTATAAGAAATGTGTAGTGGATAATATGCAAAAACCCGAGTTTGCCAAGATGGAAAGCCGTAATGCCACCGATGTGATTATTAAATCTTGCGAGCCGACCTTGGCCGAAATTCGCAAAGTTTATACCGACGCCGAAGTGCCGGGCGTGGTTGCTGACCGGCATTTGAAGAAAATGCGTATCCAGGTAACGCGCAATTTGCTTCAGGAATTGATGTATGCGGAAGCCGCGAAGAAAGCCGGCATGCCGGGCAACTGAATCTTAGCTGTCCGCAACGACATGGACGTAAAAATTTAGTTTTATCTGTTGCGGCAGGCTTGAAGATTCGACGACAGCCATTGTTTCAATTAACAACCATCACTCGTTATTCATGAATACCTACACCATCGATTTATCCTTGCGCCCGACCACCTTCGATTTGTGGCACGTGTGTTTGGCCGGTACGGCCGCGCTGCTGGCTTTGCTCCTGATTGTGGTTTTAGTCTCGGTTCTGCTGGGCATGCGCCGCTGTAAATCCCCAGCACCGGCAGTAATTGCGCCCGCCCCCGCACCGCAACCGGAAGTTAAAATCGTCGAAAAGATTGTCGAAGTGGAAAAAATCGTCCAGGCGCCGGCGCCTGAACCGGTGGTTTTGAAGGAGGCTACCCCGGATGCAGCGCTGCAATTATTGAGTTTGCTGCAAAAAGAAGCCCGCTTTATCGACTTCATCAAAGAAGACGTCAGTGCCTTTTCCGATGCCGAAATCGGCGCGGCAGCACGCGTGGTGCATCAAGGTTGCAGCAAAGCGGTCAGCGAGCATTTCACGCTGGCGCCGGTCAGCAACGATCCCGAAGGCAATCGCGTCACCCTTAACAAAGGCTTCGATGCAGCGTCATTCCGTTTGACCGGCAACATCGTCGGCGAAGCGCCGTTTACCGGTACCTTGGTGCATAAAGGTTGGCAAGTCACCGATCTGCGCTTGCCAAAATTAACCGAAGGCCATAACGCCAAGATCGTCGCGCCGGCCGAGGTGGAGTTATGACTGCACGTTATTCGGTCGGTATCGATTTAGGTACCACGCATTGCGTCTTGTCTTATGTCGATCTGGAAGCCGGGGACGACCAAGTAGTCTTGGATGTGCTGGCGATTCCGCAGCTGACTAGCCCTGGCGTTATCGAAGACAAAGCGCAACTGCCGTCGTTTACCTATTTGGCGCATTCCGCCGAGATTGCCGACGGCGCAACCGCGTTGCCGTGGACCGCTAAACCGGAATATCTGGTTGGCGAAATTGCCCGCAATCTGGGCAGCAAAACTCCTATTCGATTGGTATCCAGCGCTAAGAGTTGGTTGTGCCATGCCGGCGTCGATTGTAAACAAGCGATTTTGCCAGCCGAAGCGCCGGAAGATGTGGAACGCATTTCCCCGTTTGCGGCAACCAAAGCGTATCTACAACATCTGCGCGATGCCTGGAATCATCGTTTTCCAGAGCACCATATGCAAGATCAGGACGTAACGATCACCGTGCCGGCCTCGTTCGACCCGGCCGCTCGCGAATTGACTGTCGAGGCGGCGCGCGCGGTGGGTTTGGGGCAGGCAGTGTTGCTGGAAGAGCCGCAAGCGGCCTTGTACAGCTGGATCGAAAATAGCGAAGGCGATTGGCGTAACCACGTCAAAATCGGCGATGTGATTTTGGTGGCAGACATCGGCGGCGGCACCACGGACTTGTCGCTGATTGCGGTTACCGAGCAGGACGGCAATTTGCAATTGAATCGGGTTGCGGTTGGCGACCATATCTTGCTGGGCGGGGATAACATGGATTTGGCCTTGGCCTATACCGTCAAAGCCAAATTGGAACAAGAAACCGGTAAACGATTGGAAAGCTGGCAAGTGCAAGCTTTAACGCATGCTTGCCGGGAAGCCAAGGAAAAACTATTCAACCAAGCCGATTTGGGCAGTATGCCTCTTGTAGTAGCTAGCCGCGGCTCATCTTTGATTGGCGGTACCTTGCGCACTGAACTGACTCGCGACGAATTGAATCGAGTGCTGGTTGAGGGCTTTTTACCGTGGATTTCCGTTAACGAAAGACCTGTCGTCAGGTCACGCAGCGGTTTACGCACCGCCGGGTTGCCATACGCGCAGGATGCCGGCATCACTCGTCACTTGGCGGCATTCTTGTCACGGCAAAAAGAAGCGACCGGCGAGTTGTCCGATCATGTCTTGCCGGAACATGCCAGCTTCTTGCATCCAACAGCGGTATTGTTCAACGGCGGGGTGTTAAAAGCCGGCGTAATGGCTGAGCGTTTGATGCAAATATTGAATAGCTGGCTGCAAACCGAGCAAGCCGACCCAGCCCGATTATTGCAAGGCGCCGATCTGGATTTGGCAGTGGCACGGGGCGCGGCATATTATGGGTTTGTCCGCAAAGGCAAGGGCGTAAGAATTAAAGGCGGCACGGCGGCGGCTTATTATGTCGGTATTGAGAGCGCCATGCCGGCAGTGCCCGGATTGCCTGCGGAAATCGAAGCCTTGTGCATCGCACCGTTTGGCATGGAAGAGGGTAGTGAACAGGAATTGCCTAACGACGAATTCGGTTTGATCATTGGTGAACCAGTACGCTTCCGCTTTTTCGGTTCAAAAACCCGCCGTGACGATGCGGTAGGTGTGCGTTTGGAGTATTGGCAAGACGACGAACTGGAAGAACTGGATGAAATAGAAATCACGTTACCGGAAGAGGGGCGCCATGCCGGCGACATCGTTCCGGTGCATTTATCGGCGGCGGTCACCGAGGTGGGTACTTTGGAGTTAAAAGCCATTTCCAAACGTGATCAACAACGCTGGAAAATCGAGTTTGATGTTAGGGCCGGCGACGCTTGATATCAATAACATGTAGCGGCTAAACGCGAACCGAATTTCCGGGGGGCTAAAATGAAACCCGCTTCTTTCCCGGAAAGAAGCGGGTTTTTTATTACGGCTAGCTTGTATCTGAAGTCTTATTGTTGTTGATAATAAGGCTGTTGATACTGCGGGTATTGCTAGTTCTGTTGCGGGTAACCCTGTTGCGGATAAGTTTGCTGTGGATACCCCTGTTGCTGAGGGTAACCCTGGTATTGCTGATTCGGCTGAGGGTAACTTTGTTGTTGCGGGTAACCCTGCTGATACGGTTGGTTTTGCTGCGGGTAATTCTGTTGCGGATAACCGCCTTGTTGTTGAGTCGGCTGGGTCTGTTGCTGTTGCGGGTAGCCTTGCTGCGGTTGTTGTGCGGCGCCGGCGTTCTGATTGGCGTTGATCGCCAGTTCCACCCGACGGTTAATCGCCCGATTGGCATCGCTGCTGTTCGAGACCTTCGGTGAGCTTTCGCCCATACCCTGCTGGGAGATACGCATCCGGTTCACACCACGTTGCGCCAAAAAGTTGGCCACGCTGGAAGCTCGTGCTTCGGATAAACGTTGATTGTCGGCATCCGAGCCGACATCATCGGTGTGGCCGGTTACGGAAATCGTCGACTCAGGGTAATTGGTCAACACTCTGGCGATGGGGTCCAGCGCATTCTGGGCTTCCGGTGTCAAGTCGGCCTTGGCGAAAGCAAACGTCACATCACTGGTGCTGGGCATGTTCAAGGTCAGCTGGTTTTGCGCGGTGCGTTGCACTTCAATCCCGGTGCCTTGCAGCGATTGCTGCATCTCTTCCTGTTGTTTATCCATGTAGTAACCGACACCGGCACCCACCGCAGCACCGGCTAATGCGCCCAGACCGGCGTTTTTCCAGTCGTTTCCGCCGAATAAAGTACCGGCGCCTGCTCCCACTGCCGCGCCGACGCCGGCGCCCTTGCCTAGATTGCTCATGCTGGACTGGCCGGTATAGGGGTTAGTGGTACAGGCTGTCAACAAGCTGGTACCGATGGCGATAGCAAGTAATCTTTTAGTCATTATTTTTCGTCCTGGATGCTGTTCATAAATACGTTGAGTCGGGCGGCGTGTTGATTCTACAGGGTATTGCCAATAGAAGCCGGGCTCCGACTGCGTGGCGATTAAACCCTTAAAGGCTTAACTCGCACTTAAAATGGACCGGCAGACGGGGAAATGGTTTCCTGAATGGCTTATTAACGCGGGTCCTATTTATCACGGGTATTCCGTTCGGGCTGAGCGCGAACAGGATTTAGGGGCCGGGTTAATAAACGGATTCCGCGGCCTGCGCCGGTTGGCTTTGGTTTTGGCGGTGTGACTTTAGAGGCTGTTTCGCCCGCCGTTTTTGCAGCCAACGAATCACGCCAGTAATATACAACACCGGGCAAGCCAAACCCGCCAGCAATACCAAAATCCGTCCCGGCCAGCCGAAAGCGTGGCCGCTGTGCAAGGGCCATTGCCAATCGTAGAAAACATCGGTGTTCGAGCCGGTGCCGGAGTCGTAGACTTTCAGAATCTCGCCGCTGTACTGGTCGACGGCAAAATCCCGATAGCCGACAAATTGGCTCAATTCCGTGACGTCACGTTTCATTACCCTAAACACATCCAGCCTGTCCTTCGGTGCATTCAGCATCCATAGTCGGCCGGCAGGGTAGCTTTGCTGCACCATTGATTCCACCTGCGCTAAGCTAATCGTCTGTTGTCCGGCTTTAGCGGGGGCGCCGCTGTCAATCGTTTCCGGAATGCCGTTGTACGCATTCGGGCGGGTGATAGCCGAGAACGGCTTGAGCAACACGTCTATACGGTCCGGCATCGTCATGTAGATACCGGAAAACAATACCGGTATTAACACGATGCCGGAATAGAAACCGACTATTTTATGCAGATCGAAGTTGAACCTGACTGATCCCGCATGGCGCTTGAAAGTCAGGGCTTGCCTAAATTTACCGGTCAACGGCCACCAGACGATTAAGCCGGTCAATACCGATAAAATGGAAAATGCGCCGAGGATCGAGACGATAATGCCGCCGGTTTTACCCAGCAGCAAACACCAATGCAATTGCATAATGAAACTGACCAAAGGCCGGCCCCAATATCGATCTTTGGGATGCCATAGCTGCAAGCCCTTGACTTGAGTCGTATAGGGATCGACGAAGATATAGTAGCCGTCGCCATTGTTCGTTTGGCTTTCGTCCCTGACAAAATATAAAAATTTATAGGCAACTTCGGCTTTACGCGGGTAATACACCTTAAAAAAACGACTACCTGGCGGTTTGGCGTTTTCCGCTGCGGCGACGATGTCATCTAAAGAACGTAAATGTCGTTGTTCTTCGGCAGGTAGGGAAACGACGGACAACTCCGGATTCAATATTTCCTGCATTTCCTGATAAAACACCAATAGTCCGCCGGTCAGGCCGACCACGGCCAAAAGCAATCCGGCGCTTAAACCTAAATAAAGATGCACGGCCAACCATCGTTTGCGGCGGTCTTTAAGATTCGTTAAACGTCGAGCCGAGCTTGGTGAGGAGACTAACTTTGTACGACAGGACAAATTCTCGAGGGCTTGTTTCATGGCTATTTATTGATACTGCTTTGGTAGTGAATACACGGCGGGTTTCTAGGATAGAGCGGGAAGTCATCCCGCCCGTTTAGATTCAACTGGTTAAAACTCGACCTTTACCGATCCCAAAAACGAGCGCGGCGTACCCCAGGTCGCGCGCGTGCCGGACACTAACGCAAAACCGTCGTGGACATATTCTTTATTCAGTAAATTGGTGACATTCAGCTGTAAAGTAACGTTGGTTTTTGCCACTTTGCGGGTATAGCTAGCCAGCAGATCCACGACGCCATAGCCATCGAAGTTGAAATCGTGGAAATCGAAGGTCGCCTTCCTGTCGCTGGCCAGCTCAAGGCCTGCACCGATTTTTAAACCGCGCAACTCTTCCTGCTGAAAGTCGTATGTGGTCCAAAATGTAGCGGTATGATCCGGCACGCCCCTCAATCTGCTGCCGACGGGAATATTATTCGGATTGTTTTCCTTTAACACTTCGGTGTTGGTGTAGGCATAGGTAGCGATAGCATTCCATCCGGGCAGAATTTCCCCTTTTATATCGACCTCGACGCCCCGGCTGCGGGCCTCGCCGGTGGCTACGCTAAAATTCAAATTGGTTAAATCGGTGGTGGGAATGTTTTGTTTGGTTAGGTCGTAGTAAGCGATAGTGCTGGTCAATCTATCGTCGAAAAATGCGGTTTTAAATCCCACTTCCCACTGCTGCGCGGTCTGTGGCGGTAAAAAAGTATTGCCTTGTCCCATGCCATTGGTTGTGCCGAAATTCTCGACATAATTGCCGTAAAGGCTCAGCCATTCTTCCGCTTGCCACAGCACGCCCACCTGAGGAGTCACCGCATCGGCCCTTTGCCCAACCTGTTGAGACAACACATTAAATTGCTCGACATTTTGATAACGAAAACCGCCCATGACATGAACGTTGTAAGGCAGTTTGATTTGGTCCTGTAGATAGATGCCGTATAGATCGGTAACGGTGTGAAACGAATTGGCGGCTCGCGTCGTTAAATTGATAGGCGGATTGCCGGTATGGATGGGATTGTAGATATCGATAGTGCTGGCAACGGTACTGCTGTAGCCGACGGTGTTTTCGTCTTGAAGATAATAGTCGCCACCAATCAGTAGCGTATGTTTTAGCCCCCAGGTGTTGAAGTGGCCGGTCAAATTAGTGGTCGTAAAATAACTTTCGTTGCTGTAAAAATCGCTGGTGACTAAACGTCTATTCAGTGTGCGCTGATCTGCTTGCAATGTGGTGGGCAATAGTGCGGTTCTGCTTCTATCCAACAAATTGATGCCTAGTTGTTCGCTGATCTCCCAGTTGTCGTTAAATTGGTGTTTCAAATTAAAGCCGACGAATTTGTTTTCGACCGGATTAGGGTTGGCCTCCATCAAATTCCGTTCGCGCGGAATATCCACCAAACGTGGGTTTATCCAGCTGCCGTCGGCTCTAGTGCCGTCAATGATTAAGGGCCTGGAATGTAAGTCGTAATCGTTATTTTCGTGACGGTATTCCATTTCCAGCAAAGCCGTCGTTTGCGGGCTGATGTTCCATTGCAGAACGGGGGCGACGAATACTTTTTCGTAGTCCACCAGCTCGCGAAACGATCCGCTGTTTTCATAGGAGATGTTCATTCGGTACAACAGATCGCGATTTTCAGTCAATGGCCCGGTCGCATCGAAGCTGGTACGATATAAATCGTAAGAGCCAAATTGTTGTTGCAGCGCGTAATAGGCGGTATCCAATGGCTTTTTCGTAACGACATTAACCATACCGCCTGGTTCGACACGCCCGTACAGCATCGCAGCCGGCCCCTTTAGAACTTCGATGCTTTGCACATTGGCCATGGCTCGCGTGCCATCCGCGCCACCAAAGGTATCGATCCGGAAACCGTTGCGGAAATAGTTGAAATTGAAAAATCCGCGAATAGTGACTTGGTCGCCCAAGCCGCCAGCGCCTTGGCCGGTCGTCACGCCGCTGACGTATTTCACCGCTTGATCGAGTTTTATGGCTTGGCGATCGTCCAATACCGCCTTCGGAATCACCTGGACATTAAGCGGTGTTTCCATGATGGGAGTGTTTGTCTTGGTGGCGAATGTGGTATTGGGTACCGAGTAGTCCTTGTTGTAGGGATCATTAGGATCGTATTGTCTATTTCCAGTCACCGTTACGGCTGACAATGTATCGGTGTCCGTTGCGCGTGAGTCGGGTGCTGTTTGTAAAGTCACGCTATTAGTTCTGGTCAAGTGGTAACTCAAGCCCGTGCCTTGTAATAATTTCTGTAAGGCTTGTTGCGGCGTGAAATGACCAATGACGGCACTGGAACGTGTATTTTGGGCAATTTCCGCCGGAAAACCGACTTGCCAGTCACTCACGGCAATAAAGGCGTTAAGCGCATTGGTCAAGGCCTGGGCCGGGATGTTGAAGGTTTGCGTGGCGCTGGGATTATCGGTTTGGCCGGTCTCGGCGGCATATGCCGGCAGTGGCCTAACAGCAGGCAAAGCCAAAGCGATAGCGATGGCGAGTTTGCGTAATGCGCCGGGTTGGATGGGTTGTAGCCAATACATGAATACTCCTGATCTGTGAAATGAATAGTCAGCGCAAAAAAGCACATGGCTACCGAGACGTTTCAGAAAATGGAATACACAGTAAGGTAAGCGATATTTTTATTGGCAAACGTAGCGTTGCCTAATAAGTTGGGAATTGAGGTAAGGTTTGTGCCGATGTGCACTCTGGGCGGCAACCGCTGCGAGGCTTGGGCTTAGCGTTTCAACACCGTCAGATAAGGCGAGATATTGACGGTTTTGGCTCCCGCAATGTCCGCCAGAGTTCGAATCAGTGCTGCCGTATCTTCCAGTTTGTAATTGCCGGTGATACGGGTTTGTGCCAGTTTAGCGTCGGCGATGGCGATGGCGCCGGGATGGTAGCGATCCAGTTCGGTTATCACGTCTGCCAAGGTTTGATCTTGAAAGATCAAGCGGCCTTTTAGCCAGGCAAAGGCTTTACCGGTATCTATGTTGCTGATTTCCTCAACGCTTTGGGGCTTAATTTCGGTATGTTGGCCAACGCTTAATTGCCGGTTTTGCCCTTGTTCGGCGCTACAAATCACTAAACCACTTTCGACATTCACCTGGGTCGTTTTGCCGGTTTTGACGCTGAAGCGGGTGCCGACCACACGCACTGTTCCGTGTTCTGTCGTCACAATAAACGGCCGGTCTTTGTCAGCTTGTACCTCAAAATACGCTTCGCCGCTTAATAAAGTTACGCCGCGTTGTGGGCCGGCATAATCCAGTTTTACGGCGCTGTCGGTATTAAGAACCAGCGCGGAACCGTCCGCCAGTGTTACGCGGCGCTGTTCGCCGGTGGCGGTGATAATGTCTGCTTGCCAGCGTTGCAACCAGTCAGTTGAAGCTAGGAACCAGCCGCAAATTAAGGTAATGCAGGCGGCTGTAGCCCAGCGCCTAATTGTCGATTTATGCTGTGCGGGCGGCCGAAGTGGGATACTGGCGTATTGGCTTAGGGCCGCGTTAAATGCCGGTGATTGCCAGAGTTGTACAACTTTGTCGTAAGCGGTTTGATGTGTAGGGTCGGCAGCTAACCAGCAGGCAAACTCCGCTTGATCGGCCGCGCCGGTTTTATTGTCTTTTAAGTGGGCAAACCAGGCGATTGCTTGATCTTGGACATTACCAAGTGCTGGAATTTCCTGATCAAAACGTAAAGTCATGGCGGTTGAGGGGTTAGGCAATTGGGCGAATTTTATCAGTATTGAAGCTTTGTTAAGGAAAATCAGTATTGCCTAAGGTAATGGGTAGTCTTGCCGGCTGGCTAATAAATGAGTTAGAGCTGCCTGTACATTCTTCTCTACCGCGCTACGCGATATGCCGTAATAGGCGGCGATCCGCTCGTAATTCCAATGGTGAAATTTGTGCAACACCAGAATTTGCCTGCGCCGTTCGGGTAATTGCTCAAACGCCGCCAGCATCAATGCCAGTTCTTGTTGGTCGGACGCTTGCTGCTCGGGCGTCGGAGTACCGTCCGGCAAATTGTCCAGCAGCGATATATCTTCGTCCGTATCGGCCGTTTTTGAGTCGTCGGCGCGTTGACGAACACGCTCTTTGCGTAGATGATCCAGTGCCAGGTTTTTTGCGATTTGGTACAGAAATGGCCGTGGGTAGCTTATGTCTTGGTTTTCTAGGGCGTGCAGCATTTTTATGTAAGCTTCATGCGCCAGATCTTCGGCGGTTTGCGGGCAGCCGACGATGCCGAAAATAGTGTGAATCAGCGAATCGCGATGGCTGAGAAATAAATCGTCGATGTTGAAGGCGAGGCTGTTCATAGCGAAGACGCATGTGACGTACTTGGAATCAGTTAGAATCGATCTTGAGCAAAATCCGAACCAAAATTAAATAGTGTTGATTTTGAAAGATAAAATGACATATCACCTTGCGGCAGGGTGTGGCATATGCCGTTTTTATGCGTGAAATGCCTGATTTATTCACAATCAGAGTGGCCAGGACAAGAGAGTTGGAAGTGCTTATATCTACACACTTTTTCTGCGAAAACTGCTAGTCTTATCACCTCGATTAAGCGGGTGGGGCTGAGCTTGGAACAGGATATAACAACAGATCTGCGGGTGTTGGAAAGTCATTTGGACGGTATGCTCAACCGCGTCCAACACAACAGCCTGACCTTAAAGCGATTGCAAAGCTTTGAAATGCGTTTGCTGGGGCTTAGTTCGTTGGCGGAAATGATAGAGTTCATTCTGGGTGAAGCCAAGACGCTGTTCGATTTGGACGTGATCAGCTTGTGTTTGATTGACCCTAAAAACGAGATCGCCAGTTACCTGGACGTGGATAATTATAATTTTCGGGACAGGGAAGGGCTGTTTTTAGCGAGTAGCGAATGGCAATTGCGGCATAGTTTTGGTTTGTCCGATCAGCCGTTTCTGGGCAGCTATCAAACCACGATTTGCGAGAAGTTTTTCTCCGAATCGAATCAACAAAAACCAGCGTCTGTGGTGATTGCGCCGCTGATTCGTCGGGATCGGTATTTGGGGTCTTTGAACCTGGGTAGTTACCATAACGAGCGCTTCATGCAAGGCATGGCCACCGATTTTGTCGAGCATATCGCCTCGGTGATCAGCATTTGTCTGGAAAACAATTTAAACGTAGAGACCATGCGGCGTACCAGCTTGGTCGATCCCTTGACCGGTGTGAACAATCGCCGTTTCTTGGAGCAGCGTATAGAGGAGGAGCTGGATCGCAGTCAACGCAATCGGGAGCCATTGTCCTGTCTATTTCTGGATATCGATTTTTTCAAACGTATCAACGACGGTTTTGGACATCAGGCCGGTGATCATGTACTGGCTGTCGTCGCCGGTATCATCAAAAAGTTGCTGCGCAATAACGATGTGCTGGCGCGTTACGGCGGCGAGGAATTCGTGGCCTTGCTGTCGCAAAGCGACGAAAGTACGGCCTCGGAAATTGCCGAGCGCATTCGCTTGAGTATTGCCAATTTACAGGTGGAGTATGGCGATCAAGGCATCCCGGTGACTATTTCGATCGGTGTGGCGACTTACCAACCCAGTCGGGCACAAAAAAAACCGGTTACCGAGATTGCGCTGCAATTGGTGCAAACCGCCGATGCTGCCTTATACGAAGCCAAACGCAAAGGCAGAAATCGTATTGAGAATGGCGGCTTGGTGTTGCTTGTCGAGTCGGTTTAGTTATAACCGTTGGGGTTGCTTTTCTGCCAGCGCCAGGTATCGGTCATCATTTGTTTTAAATCCCGCTCGGCTTTCCAGCCAATTTTTGCTTCCGCCAAACTCGGATCGGCGTAGCAGGCCGCAACATCGCCGGCTCGACGTGGCGCGATTTTGTAGGGTACCGCCTGACCGGTTACGTCGATAAAGGTGTTCACCATATCCAATACGCTGTAGCCGTTGCCGGTTCCTAAATTAATCGCATCACAAATAGCGGTATCGGCCGTTTTTCCAAGCAGATATTGCAAGGCTTTGATATGGCCTTGCGCCAGATCGACCACATGGATGTAATCGCGCACGCCGGTGCCGTCTTTAGTGGGGTAGTCATTGCCGAACACCGACAGGACCGGCAACTTACCGATGGCGACTTGCGATAAAAACGGCATCAGATTATTGGGGATGCCGTTCGGGTCTTCGCCGATCAAACCGCTGCTGTGCGCGCCGATGGGGTTGAAGTAACGCAGTATTGCGAATTGCCAGGGCTGGCTGTTGTTGTTTAACGTATCGGCATTGCCGACATCGCGCAGGATTTCCTCGATAAACAGTTTGGTACGGCCGTAAGGATTGGTAGCTTGCAGCGGGAAGCTTTCCAGAATCGGTACGCTGTGCGGATCGCCGTATACGGTCGCTGACGAGCTGAACACCAATCTTTTCACCGCAAACTCTTGCATAGTCTCCAGCAATACTTGCGTGCCGTAGATATTGTTGCGGTAATAGCTCAAGGGTTGCTGGCAGGATTCGCCGACGGCTTTCAAGCCGGCGAAATGGATCACCGCATCGATTTTATGCGCTTTAAAAATCTCGCGCAGCGCGCTCTGGTTGGTAATGTCGGCTTGATAGAAACCGGGTTTTCGTTCGGCAATGGTTTCGATGCGTTTCAGCGATTCAAGTTTGCTGTTGCTGAGGTTGTCAACAACGATGACCTCGAAACCGTTGTTTAGTAGTTCCACGCAGGTATGGCTACCGATATAGCCAGCACCACCCGTTACCAAAATTGTGTTTTGCATCGTTCTGTTCCGTGGTTAGCGTTCGAGGATGTCCAGTCCTGCTTCGTCCGAGACGACACGCGGCAGACTTGCCTCGGGATCGCGGCGCAGGCCGGCAAAATCGAACAAGCTGGCGTCGGCCATTTGCGACGGTGCGATATTTTGCAGGCTGGCGAAAATGGTTTCGATACGGCCGGGGAATTGTTTATCCCAACCGTTCAGCATTTGCTTCATCGCCTTGCGTTGCAGATTTTCTTGAGAACCACACAGATTGCAGGGGATGATGGGAAATTGCTTGAACGCCGCGAAGCGGTTGATATCTTTTTCCCGGCAATAAGCCAGTGGCCTAATCACGATGTTTTGTTTATCGTCGCTGAGCAGTTTCGGCGGCATGGCTTTTAGCTTGCCGGCGTAGAACATGTTCAGGAAGAAAGTCTCGATAATATCGTCGCGGTGGTGGCCCAGCGCGATCTTAGTGATCTTATGTTCCTTGGCAAATCCATACAAAGTGCCACGGCGTAACCGGGAGCATAGGCTGCAAGTGGTTTGGCCTTCCGGGATGATGCGCTTGACGATGCTGTAGGTATCGTGCTCAATGATGTGGTAGGGCACGCCTATCGATTGCAGATATTCCGGCAGTACATGTTCCGGGAAACCCGGCTGTTTTTGATCCAGGTTGACGGCGATAATCTCAAAATTAATCGGCGCGGTTTTCTGCAAGTTCAGCAGAATGTCCAACATCGTGTAAGAGTCTTTGCCCCCGGACAGGCATACCATCACCTTATCGTCGGGCTCTATCATGTTGAAGTCGGCGATGGCTTCGCCAACGCAGCGTCTTAGGCGTTTTTGCAGTTTGTTAAACTGGGTACGGGATTTGTGCTCTGGATCTGACATGGATGCGGTGAAAGGCGGCTGAAACTGGTGTTCCAGCCGCGCAAAATTAGCCGTTATAGCGTTGGAAAATCAGCGTGGCGTTGGTGCCGCCGAAACCGAAGCTGTTGGACATGATGGTGTTGAGCGTGACGTTATCCCGATATTCTCTAACTATCGGAATGCCCGCCGCACCAGGGTCAAGCTGGTTGATATTGGCCGACGCGCTCAGGAAATTTTCTTCCATCATCAGTATGGAATAAATGGCTTCGTTGACGCCGGCCGCACCCAAAGCATGTCCGGTCAGGGATTTGGTTGAGCTAACGGCTGGTACGCCATCGGCGCCAAACACCTCGCGCATCGCTTCCAATTCGCGGGTATCGCCAACCGGGGTGCTGGTGCCGTGCGCGTTGATGTAGTCTATTTTATTGGTGACGGTAGCCAAGGCTTGTTGCATGCAGCGCACCGCGCCTTCGCCGGAAGGTTGTACCATGTCGTAGCCATCGGATGTGGCGCCGTAGCCGACCAACTCGGCATGGATTTTGGCACCGCGCGCTTTAGCGTGTTCCAGTTCTTCTATCACCAGCACGCCGCCGCCGCCGGAGATGACGAAGCCGTCGCGGGTTTCGTCATAGGGGCGTGATGCCGTGGCTGGCGTGTCATTATATTTTGAAGACAGTGCGCCCATCGCGTCGAACATCACCGACATAGTCCAGTGCAATTCTTCGCCGCCGCCAGCGAAAACGATGTCTTGTTTACCCAGCTGAATCAATTCCATCGCATGGCCGATACAGTGGGCGCTGGTCGCGCAAGCGGAGCTGATGGAGTAGTTTACACCTTTGATTTTGAAAGGCGTCGCCAGACAGGCCGTGTTGGTACTGGACATGGCGCGTGTCACCATGTACGGACCGACTTTTTTTACGCCTTTGGAGCGGAGAATGTCGGCAGAGTCTACCAAGTTGGACGTTGACGGTCCGCCGGAACCCATGACTAAACCTGTG
Source organism: Methylomonas sp. MK1 (assembly GCF_000365425.1). Lineage (NCBI taxonomy): Bacteria > Pseudomonadati > Pseudomonadota > Gammaproteobacteria > Methylococcales > Methylococcaceae > Methylomonas > Methylomonas sp. MK1. Next base: position 1,043,157 of record NZ_AQOV01000001.1, on the reverse strand, counting down.
CGGACATTGGAGATTTGCGACTCTTCCAAGCCGGAATCGGCGATAGCTTGTTCCATTGCCAGGTAATTGTAGGCTGCGCCGTCGCCCATAAAACGTTTAACTTTACGGTCTATCGCTTCATCCAGGTCAATGTTGACCGGGCCGTGCACATGGCTGCGAAAGCCCATCTCGGCATAGACCGGCGCGTGAACGATCCCGGAACGGCCGGTTCTCAAAGAATCGACCACTTCGTCTCGGTTGTTGCCGATGCTGGAAACTATCCCTAAACCTGTTACAACTACGCGTTTCATGACGGTTTCCTTAGAAATCTTGGGTGGACGTAAACAAGCCGACTCGCAAGTCGGTCGCTTCGTAGATTTGTTTGCCATCGACTTCCATCGTGGCATCGGCGATGCCCATAACCAGTTTGCGCAAAATCACACGTTTCAAGTCGATTTTATAAGTCACTTTTTGGGCTGTCGGCAGCACCTGTCCGGTAAATTTAACTTCGCCGCAACCCAGCGCGCGACCTTTACCAGGGCCGCCCAACCAACATAAATAGAAGCCGACCAATTGCCACATCGCGTCTAAACCAAGACAGCCAGGCATGACCGGGTCGCCTTGAAAATGGCAGTCGAAAAACCATAACTCGGGCGTGATATCCAACTCGGCGATGATTTCGCCTTTGCCATATTTGCCGCCTTCATCGGAAATATGGACGATGCGGTCCATCATCAGCATATTGGGAAGCGGTAGCTGCGCGTTGGTCGGACCGTATAATTCACCTCGGCCGGACATTAATAATTCTTCGCGCGTGAAACTGTGCTGCTTCTCCATCTTAATTTTTACCTGGTTGGTGGGTTCAAAAACTGCGGCATTATCTAATAACCGGCTTAAAAAATCAGCTCAATTTTTCATCCAGGCGTTACCTCGCGCAACAGATCGTCGATCTTTAAGCTATCGCGTTGCAGGCGCTGCTGGTAGATCAAGCTATACATCAACACCGATGCCACATAACCCCGCGTCTCTTTATAAGGTATGGTTTCGATCCAGATGTCGGCTGGTAGCTTGCGGTTTTCCGGTAGCCAGCGCTTAACTTTGTTGGCACCGGCATTATAGGCAGCGGTGGCCAATGCGACATGTCCATTGAATTGGCGTAGGAGTTTTTTCAAATAAAACGCGCCGTACTTGACGTTGAGTTCCGGTTTAAACAGGCTGTAGTCGCTATCCCAACTATCGCGTAAGTCGGCGGCGATTTGGCGACCGGTGTTCGGCATGACCTGCATCAAACCTTTAGCGCCAGCCGGCGAGTCGGCCAATTCGTCGAACGCGCTTTCCTGGCGGATCAAACCCAAAATTAAAGCCGGATCCAATTGTTGCGCGGTGGCGTTATTTTGGATTGGCTGGACATATGCCAATGGAAAACGCAGATTCACATCGTCCCAATGGTTGGCCTTGGCTATCGTGGCAATTGCTAGGGCCGGACAATTCGCTTGTTGTGCCAGTTTTGCCGCCACTGGTAATTGACTACTGTCGAGTTTGGCTATCGCGTACCACCATTGGCGTTTGGCTTCCGGTTTTTTGTCGATAGCGAGTAGTTCAGAAAACACCTGAAAATCCAGTCGATTTTGTAAAGTCTCGAGGTCCTTGATGGATACCGCCAACGGTCTATCGACTAGCTCGATGGCTTGCCTTAATTTGCCGGCCGCCAGAAAACCGTAAAAACTGCGATTTTTTGCCAGCTGTTGAAATAAGGTATTAGCTGCTGCGCTCTGGTCTGTTTCCGCCAAACCGCGAGCTTGCCAGTACTGCCATTTTTCCCGAGATTTTTCTTCGTCGTTCAGGCCGGCAATCGCGGTAGCGACATCTGGCCAGTTTTGTCTAGTCAATGCGGCTCTGACCCGCCATTCCCGCGCCGACTCGTCGCTATTTTCCAGTCGCGACAAACGTTCGTAGGCGCGACTGTCGTGTTTTAAGGCCAACGCGATAGCAATGCGTTTTTCGATAAAAGCGGCCGTTGCCGGCGCGATGGCGATTTGCGATTTATTACTGTCCCAAGCCGTCATGGCCGCTTCAACGTTGGTTTCCAACCAGCGATCAATCGCATGGGCAAACAACTCGCCCGCTTGTTCGGGGTATTCGCGCCAGCCAGTCTCCGATGCAACGCTTTCAGGCTGCCGGTGCAGCTTTAACCAGGTGTTGGCCAGATTGAGTTCCGGGCCGCTGAGGAAACGGGTCATGTAGCTTGCCAGGCTTTGGTTGTCACGTTTGAGTGCGGCGTGAAATCGTTGGTTTATCAGTTCATTATTAAAATACGGCGATGTTTTATAAACGTCGAACAAGGCATCGCAGTTATCCGGTTGGGTTTTACCACTCAACCATAAGGCGCGGGCCTGATTGAATGCTTCCAAAGTTTGGCCGGTTTGGAATTGAGCCAGGCCGGCGTAGCATTGCAGCTCGGGATCGTCACTGCCTTGGTAATAGTTCAACAGCACTAGCCACTGTTGCTTTTTGCCTAAAGCCAGCAACCACTTTTGCCGTAGCCCCGCCGCGTAACGGCTGGCGGCGTGGTCGTTTAAAAACTGTTTGATGTCGGTATCGGCATCCAGATGATTTTTTAGCCATTGGTATTGCAGATAAGGATACAGCGGGTAGCCTTTCAGGCCAGAAGCCAGCGTGAAATATTCGGCATCGCGATTCTGGTCAAGCGCTTGCTCGGCGCGCAAAAATTGCTGACGTTGGGCGGCTAAAGAGATTTCATCCGCCTGGGCACTGTTCGGCAAAACGCCGGTCAGAGCGGCAAGCATTAAAAAACACGGGATAAAATGCATATCAATTTCCACGACAGCCGAGACTAAACCCTGTGCAAGAAGTTTTTGCAAAGTGGGTCGGGCCATTATAATCGTTAAACTTCATCGAATTTGTTTCATTACCTTGAAAACCTCACACCGCGCGGCGCAAGCCGAATATTCCTGGCAGTACATCTACAGCATCGCTAAGCAGCATAAAAAACAACTGATCAACGGGCATTTAGTCGCCATATTGGCAACCGTTGCCAGCGTCCCGGTGCCCTTATTGATGCCCTTATTGGTAGACGAGGTTTTGCTCAACCATCCGGGCGTAGTGCTGAATAGTCTCAACCCCTGGCTGCCGGGCGAGTGGCGGCAACCCATTGTTTATATAGCCATTATTTTACTGGTCAGCTTGCTGTTGCGCTTGTTTGCCTTGATTCTTAACATTATGCAGACCAGGCAGTTTTCCAATATTGCCAAGGATGTGATCTTTCGTATCCGCGAAAGTTTGGTGAAGCACTTGCAACATATTTCGATGTCCGAATATGAAAGCCTGGGCAGCGGTACGGTCAGCTCGCACATGGTGACCGACTTGGACACACTGGATAATTTTATTGGCACCACGATCAGTAAATTACTGGTGGCGGTCCTGACCGTGTTCGGCACAGCGTTGATTCTGCTGTGGATGCATTGGCAGCTGGGTTTGTTCATTATCTTTTTAAATCCGCTGGTGATTTATCTGGCCAGGGCGGTTGGCTCCAGGGTCAAGGAATTAAAAGCCAACGAAAACAAGGCCTACGCGATATTCCAGCAAGCTTTGAGCGAAACCCTGGAAGCGATCCATCAAATCCGCGCCAGCAACCGCGAAGAGCACTATTGTCGGCAATTGATAGGCAGCGCGCTGGCGGTGAAAAATCACTCGACCATCTATGCCTGGAAAAGCGACGCGACGGTGCGTCTAAGCTTTTTGACCTTCTTATTCGGCTTCGACATATTCCGCGCCACTGCGATGCTGATGGTGTTGTATTCCAACCTGACCATAGGCGAGATGCTGGCGGTATTCGGTTATCTGTGGTTCATGATGGCGCCGGTGCAGGAGATTCTGAGTATTCAACAGTCTTTTTATGCTGCCAAAGCCGCGCTGGCCCGCGTTAATCAGCTGACCCTGTTGCAGCGCGAACCCTATTATCCGCATTTGCAAAACCCGTTTACCGGGCGTAAAACCGTGTCGGTCAGCGTTAAGAATCTGCATTTTAGTTATAAGGACGAACCGGTACTAAACGGTATTAATCTGACCATACCGGCCGGCGAGAAAATTGCATTGGTCGGAGCCAGCGGCGGCGGCAAGTCCACTTTGGCACAAACCCTGATCGGCCTATATCCGCCGGGCAGCGGTATGATTTATTTCGACGGCGTACCGCTGGATCGGATAGGCTTGGACGTCGTGCGCGAGCACGTCGCCACAGTATTGCAACATCCGGCTTTGTTAAACGATACGATACGCGCCAACCTGACCTTGGGCCGGGAGATTGCCGACCCGGAATTGTGGCGGGCCTTGGAGATTGCGCAAATGAAGCTCACCGTCGAGGAACAGCCGCAAGGGCTGGATACTGTGGTGGGGAGACAAGGCATGCGTTTATCCGGCGGCCAACGACAACGTCTGGCCATCGCCCGGATGATAGTCAGCCAGCCGGCGGTGGTGATTCTCGACGAAGCCACGTCGGCGCTGGATAGTGAAACCGAGTATAAACTGCACCAAGCCCTGAGCACCTTTTTGGAAGGCCGCACCACCATTATCATCGCGCATAGGCTCAGTGCCGTGAAACAGGCCGATCACGTGTATGTCTTCGAACAAGGCCAGATTTGCGAACAAGGCAAACACGATTCCTTGATTCAACAAAACGGCTTATACGCCAAACTTTACGGTGATTACCAATAGTGTCGGAATTATACGATTTACACAGTCATTCCACGGCGTCCGACGGCGCTTTGTCGCCCACCGAGCTGGTACTACGCGCCCGACAACAGGGTGTTACCGCACTAGCCCTGACCGATCACGACACGACTGCCGGCTTAGACGAGGCTACTCTAGCCGCCGCACAAGCGGGCATCCGCTTGATTCCCGGCATCGAATTGTCGGCCAGTTTTGAAAGCCATTGTTTGCACATTGTCGGTTTAAACATCGATCCGCAGCATCCCGGTTTACTCGAAGGTATTGCCAAGCAACAACTGATTCGCGACCAACGTGCGCAAAAAATTGCCGAAAAGCTAGCGAAGAAGGGCATAGCCGATGCCTACCCAACTTTAAAACAAATCGCCGGTAACGGCGAAATCACCCGCCTGCATTTTGCCGATTTTCTGGTTAATCAAGGTTTTGTCGAAACCCAGCAGGACGCCTTTGACCGTTATTTGAGCAAGGGCAAGCCCGCTTATGTGCCGACGGTTTGGGCCAGTCTGGCCGATTGCGTCGGCTGGATACGGGCGGCGGGCGGCGTGGCGGTGTTGGCGCATCCTCTGCGCTACAAACTCAGCAGCAAATGGATCAACAAGGCCTTAATCGCTTTTAAGGCCGCTGGCGGTCAGGGGATAGAAGTGGTGACCGGGCGTGCCAGCATCGACGATATTCGCTTAAGTTATTTGCATGCCAGCAAACATCAATTGCATGCGTCTATGGGTTCGGATTTTCATGCACCGGGCAATCAATGGCTGGAGCTGGGGCGTCTGGCGGCCTTGCCGGAGGGCGCCAGGCCGATTTGGCAATTATTTTAAGCGAGCGGTTTTGGGTAATCAGGCGTAAACAGCTGGGCGAATTCGTCGGCGGGCAAGGGTTGATTCCAATAAAAGCCTTGAGCTTTGCGGCAACCGAGTAGACTCAGTTGCTCGGCTTGCTCCTTAGTTTCCACACCTTCGGCCAAGGTCAGCAGGCCCAGCGTATCGCCCAATTGCAGGATGGCTTTAACGATAGCGGTGTCTTCGGCTTTACCGGAAGTCAAATCCCGGATAAACGATTGATCGATTTTTAGTTTATTCACCGCAAAGCGTTTTAAGTAACTGAGCGAGGAATAACCGGTGCCGAAATCGTCGATGGCAAAGCTGACGCCCAAGCCGCGCAGCTGGGCGATGGTGTTGATCACCGCATTGGTGTCGAACATCAGTACCGATTCGGTTAATTCCAACTCTAAATACTGAGGTTCCAGGCCGGACTCAGCCAGTGCGGCTTGCACCGATTCCAGTAAATTGCCGCGTTTAAACTGTAGGGCCGAGATATTGACGGTAACCAGCAGTTTAATGCCGGCATCGTGCCAGACTTTGTTTTGCCGACAGGCTTCGCGTAACACCCAGTCGCCAATCGGTACGATCATGCCGTTATCTTCGGCGATGGGAATGAACTTGGCCGGCGGGATCATCGCGCTGTTTTCCGGTTGCCAGCGCAGCAAGGCTTCCGCGCCGATCACCATGTTGTTGTGTATGGAATATTGCGGCTGATAGTGCAGCCGCAATTCGTTGCGCTTCAAGGCCATGCGCAGACCGTTCTCGATATTCATCCGCTCGATCGATGCCAGATTCATATCGTTGGAAAAGAAGCGGAAAGTATTGCGGCCTTCGTTTTTGGCCGAATACATCGCCGTGTCGGCTTTGTTGAGTAAACCGTGAAAATTCAGGCCGTCATTGGGATACAAACTGACGCCTATGCTGAAGGAGGTGCAGAGGGTGACACCTTCGATCACAAAGGGTTGCGTCAGCTGATCGAGAATTTTCAGCACAATTTGGGTGATCGCGTCAATGTCGGGAATGTCGGTGAGGATAATGATGAATTCATCGCCGCCTTGCCGGCAAACCGTGTCCACCTCGCGCACACATTGCACCAGGCGCTCCGCTATGCCTTGCAGCAAGCGGTCGCCGACATCATGGCCCATCGTATCGTTAATGTTCTTGAAATGATCCAGGTCCAGAAACAGCAAACCGACCAGTGTGTTGTTACGTACGGCATGGGCCATGGCCTGATCGAAGCGGTCGCGCAACAAGGTGCGATTGGGCAGGTTGGTGAGCGGATCGTGACGCGCCAGATATTCGATTTGCGCTTCGGCGGCCTTGCGCTCGGTAATGTCCGAAAAAATGCCGATGTAATGGCTGATCATCCCATCGGTGTTGTACATCGCAGAAATACCTAACCACGCCGGATAGGTCTCGCCGTTCTTGCGGGTATCCCAAATTTCGCCTTGCCAGTAGCCGTTTTCGCGCAAGGCCTGCCAGATGCGTTGATAGTGGTTGAGGTCAAGATGACGCGCATCGAGAATTGAGGGCGTTTGCTGAAGCACTTCTTCGGCTCTGTAACCGGTAATAGTCGTGTAGGCCTGATTGCTGGACACGATGCGGGTATCCGGATCGCACAGGAAAATGGCCTCGCCGCTGTTTTCGAACACTTTGGCCAGCAAATTCAGGCGTTCGGCTGCCGTTTTACTGTCGGTGATGTCGGTGTGGGTGCCAAGCATGCGCACCGGCTGATTATTGGCGTCGCGCTCGACGATACTGCCTATCGATAATATCCATTTCCAACTGTCGTCGGCACAACGCTGCCGGTATTCCAAGCGATATTCTGCCAGTTCCCCGGCAATGTACCGCTGGTAAGTGTCGGAAACGCGCTGCCGGTCATCAGGATGCAAGCGCATTATCCAGCTGTCGATAGTAGCGTCGAAACTGGCGGGGTCGTAGCCGAGCATGCTGGCGTATTCCGCGTTGGTGATCATATTTCCGGTTTGTGGATTGAGATCATAAAAACCTTGTTTGGCTGCCTGCATGGACAGCCGCAAGCGTTCCTCGCTATCGGCGAGGGCTTGCTGGGTGCTGCGCATTTCGGTGATGTCGTGAGCCAGGCCGTTCACTGCAACCACACGACCGTGATCGTCGAGCATAGGTGACTCATTGAGGCTGAGCACACGCAGACTGCCATCCTTACTACGCACTTCCACTTCGTAGTTCGGTGGTTTGATGCCCGCCAGGCATTGCTCGGTGTAGGTTCTGGCAAGCCGATTGATCGGGTTGTTGGTCGCGATATCGAAACAGTCGCAATATAGTTCGTCGGGTTTGTAGCCGAGGATATGCTCCACCGAAGGACCTAGATAAGTAAAAATACGCTCGGTATCGTGGGAATACAGAAAGTATTCGTTACCGATGCTTTCCACCAAATCCCGGAAGCGTTGTTCGCTTTGCTTGAGTAGACTTTGTTGTTCTATAAGGCTTTGCGTGGTGCGGTGCGAACGCAACACATAGCTGATGCGATGCGGCAACAGCGGCCATTGGATGGGTTTGCCGATAAAATCGGTAGCACCCAGCCGAAAGGCGTCTTCCACTGCTTGCGTATCCTCGATAGCCGTCATCATGACAATCGGTATATTTTTGTCGCTGGCGGCACGCATGCCTTGCAAGCAAGTGAAACCATCCATCTCCGGCATCATCACGTCCAGCAGAACCAAATCCGGCTCCGCTGCGATAAATTGTTCCAGTCCGGCCCGGCCGTTTTCGGTTTCGATCAGTTCGTAGCCGTCGGCTTGCAACATTTGCCTGACCAGCAGACGGACCATCGGATCGTCGTCGACTAACAGGATGCGCGGCTTGGCGGACATGTCAGACTTTGTCGGCTAACAAGCGTTGCGCATTGAATGCACGTACAAATGCTGCAAACTCATTGGCGGGCATGGGCTTGTTGTACAAAAAGCCTTGCACTACCTCGCAACCACTGTCCAGCAGGAAGTTGGCTTGATCTTCATTCTCCACGCCCTCCGCGACGACTTCCAGCGACAGCGCGTCGGCCAGCGCCAATATCGCCGCGGTAATCGCCATATCGTCTTCATTGTGCGGAAGGTCGCGGACAAAGCAATGATCGACTTTCAATTCCGAGATAGGCAGTTTTTTCAAATAAGACAAGGATGAATAACCGGTACCGAAGTCGTCGATACTGATTTTGACGCCCAGAGCTTGCAATTCCCGTAGCGTGATTAAGGCGTCGTCGATATGGTCGAGCAAAATGGTTTCGGTCAGTTCCAGCTTGAGGTAGCGCGGTTCCAGGCCGATGCCGGTCAATACTTCGCGGACATGATTGCCAAAGCCGTATTGTCTGAATTGAGTGGCTGATACATTCACCGCCATGATCAGCCCTTGGCTTAGTCCCGATTGTTGCCAGTGCAAAGTTTGCCGGCTGGCATTTTCCAGCACCCAATCACTGATTTGGCCAATCAAGCCGGAATCTTCGGCAATCGGAATAAATTGCGAGGGGCCAATTAAACCCAGCTCCGGGTGCTGCCAGCGAATCAAGGCTTCGCAACCGACGACTTGTTGGCGGCGGATATTGATTTTGGCTTGATAGTAAAGCTGTAATTCATGGCGTTCTATGGCCCGGCGCAGGCTGTTTTCCATCGCCAGTTTATGAAACGCGGCAACATTTAGCGATTTACTGAAAAACTGATAATTGTTATGGCCGTGTTCGCTGGCATGGTTCATCGCAAACTCGCCGTTTTTGATGAAACTGTCTTCATCCTGGCCGTCCCCCGGATAGACGGCGATGCCGATATTGATTCCCAGAAACAGCTCCGTGTTCTCCACCGGAAAAGCGTGCTGCATTATCTGAAAAATCCGCTTAGCCACTTTGACGCTATCGCGGGTGTCCTCGATATGATTCAGCAATACGGTAAATTCGTTACCGCCCAGCCGGGAGACCGTCATGTCCGCTAAATCGTAATCGGCATTGATGGAGATGTAGTCGCAATCCCTAATTTCGGCCAGTAAGCGCTCGGCGAACAATTTCAACACCTGATCGCCGATTTTCGGGCCCAGCGTCTCGTTGATGCGTTTGAAACGATCAATACTGATAAATAAAGTTGAAATGACCGTGCCGTAGCGCGTGCAATAGGACATCGCTTGCGCCAGAACTTCCTTGAACAGCGTCCGGTTGGGCAGGCCGGTTAAAGGGTCGTAGTAGGATAAAAGCCTTACCCGTTCTTCTATGTGCCGGCGTTCGGTAATATCTTGCAGCGTACCGTGGATATGGCTTACCTGCCCATCGGCGATCACGGGTTTGCCTTGAATATGAATCACTTGGTTGGCGCCATCGTGATGTGTAATCGGCAATTCCAGGCGAAAACTACGCTGGTTTTTTACGCACAGATCGATGGCTTGTTGCAGTTTGCCGACTTCCGTTTGCTGCATGGATTTGTATAAGTCGCGGCATTTATGTTCGAACGATGACCGATTCGTGCCGAGGATATTAAAGACTTCTTCCGACCATTGCATGTTATCGTCGGCAACAGACCAATACCAGCTGCCCAGTTGCGCTATTTTTTGCGCTTGACGCAGTTCCGCTTCGCTTCGGGCCAGTTCCTCTAACGTGGCAACCGAGCGCAGCAAGTAACGTAAGCGGTGCGGCAAGGTCGGCCAATTGAGAGGTTTGGGGATAAAGTCGGTCGCGCCTAATTGAAAGGCGCGATTGACCGATTCGAGGTCGTCCATGCCGGTCAGCATTACTACGGGCAACAAGCTGTTGCCGGGCATGTTTTTGATGGCTTGCAGGCAGTCGAAGCCGTTGAGGTCCGGCAACATAACGTCCAGTAATACCAGATTAGGCCGTTCGCTGGCTGCCAATGCCAAGCCTTGCTTGCCGCTAGCTGCGCAAATGACATCAAACGCTTCTCTTTGCAGAATTTCTTGCAACATCAGACGGACCATATCGTCGTCGTCTATCGCTAAAATCAGGCTGCGTGCAGGTAATCGTGCCATTATGAAAGTTTGAGTTGCGAAAGCCGCTGGAGGATTTCTTTATATTCTGTTTGCAGGCATTCGGCAACCCGGCTATCGAATTGCAAAGTGTTGTTCCGCGCCGCATTTTCAAGCGCACGAGCCTGTTCCGCCAAGTTTAGTGCGCCAATGTTGGCGGCGGCCGATTTTAAACTATGCGCGGCATGCCGCACTGTTTCGGTATTGCGGTCCAGCAGGCCGGAGCGGAGTGTCGCAATATGTTGCTCGGCATTCGTCCTAAACAAGGCCAATACATCCTCGACCAGCGCGCTGCCGCCAATTTCCCGCAAGGTATTCAGCGCAGACGGGTCGAGGGTTGCGTCAATCGATTTAATCTCGGGTGCGGGTGTATTGATGGCTGTTGTGGGTAGCGGGGCTACCAATGCCTGGATTTTGTCTTGCAAGGTTTTTTGTAAAAACGGTTTACTAAGATAATCATCCATGCCGGACTGCAAACAGCGTTCGCGATCACCTTCCATGGCGTTGGCGGTGAGGGCGATGATGGGGATTCGGGGCAAATTGCGGCTGCTTTCCCGATTGCGGATGTGTTGGGTTGCGGTGTAACCATCCATGACCGGCATCATGCAATCCATTAGGATTAGATCGACAGGCTCGCGGCTGATAATATCCAGCACTTCCCGGCCGTTATTCGCCAGCGACAGGGTGTAGCCTAGCTGGCGCAACATGGCGCTGCACACTTTCTGGTTAACCGGATTGTCCTCGGCCAGCAGGATTCGAATTGTTCTTGGGGCCGAGGCCGGCACACTGATCGATTGCGGTTTTTGCGACATTAACCCGAGCAGCGCATCTTGCAGGGTGCGCCTGTGTATAGGCTTGTGGAGGTAGAGGTCGCAGGCGCTGCCGCGAATCTTGGCTAATACGTCTTCGTCGTTGCTGGAGGTGATGATGACGATGCGGATACTGGCAAATCGCCAGTCGATACGAATTCGTTGGGTTAATTCGACGCCGTTCATGCCTAGCATTTTCATGTCCAGCACGGCAATGTCGAAAAATAGACCCAAGTGTGCCGACTGATCGAGAATCTCCAGGGCATGTGCGCCATTTTTGGCGACGCGGGTAAACATCCCAAAATCGGTCAAGTGATTTTCCAGGATTTTCGCATTGGTGGCGTTATCTTCCACCAGTAAGACCTGTTTGCCTTGCAGATCGTTGCCGGGCAAGGTGGCGGGCAGGGCTTCGTTAGCTTGGCGGAGCGGGATGTGTAGGGTGAATACCGAGCCGCTGTTCGCGATGCTTTGCACCTGGATATTGCCGCCCATCAATTCGCTCAGTTCCTTGCTGATCGCCAATCCCAGGCCGGTACCGCCGTATTTGCGGGTCGTGGAGCCGTCAGCTTGACTGAAGGATTTGAATAAACGGGCTTGGGTGTCCGGGGGGATGCCGATGCCGGTATCGCTGATGCAAAACTCCAGACACATGCTGTCGGCCGACTGGCAGCGATCCGGGGCGGCAACGTTGACCTGCATTTTCACCGAGCCGGCTTCGGTAAATTTGATGGCGTTGGACAGCAAGTTGGTAAGTATTTGCCGTAAGCGATAAGGATCGCCTCTCACGTCGCGCGGCACCCGGTTGTCGACGGTACAAACCAGTTCGATATTTTTGCTGCTGGCGCGTTCGAAGAATAAGGCGGCGAGTTGGTCGGTGATATTGATCAAGTTAAAATCGATTTCTTCCAGCTCCAGTTTGCCGGCTTCGATTTTTGAAAAATCCAGAATGTCGTTGATTACGGTCAACAGTGAATCGGCGGAACTGAACACGGTTTCGGCGTATTGGCGTTGGGTGGTGTCCAGGTCGGTGCCCAACAGTAATTCGGTCATGCCCAGTACACCGTTCATTGGTGTGCGGATTTCGTGGCTCATGGTTGCCAGAAATTGCGACTTGGCGATATTGGCGGCTTGGGCATCGAAGACGGCCTGACGCAGGTCGGCGGTGCGTAGATCGACTTGTTTTTCCAGGTTGCCGCGCTGATTTTCCAGTTCGGCATCGCGTTGTTGTACCCGCTCTATCATCTGATTGAAGCTTCTTACCAATTCACCGATTTCGTCCTCGCCTTCGCCTTGGGCGCGTACCATGTAGTTGTTGTCCCTGGATACCTGTTTGGCCAAGGACGACAAACGGATCAGCGGCGCGGCAATCGATTCCGCCAAGCGCCGTCCGAAAAAAACGGCCAGAATAAACGACACTACCATCACCAAAAAAATTTGGCCCAGACTGATAATCACCATACGCCACATGGGCTTTAAGTCGAGCTGCAAGCGCAAGGTGCCGATCACGTCGCCGTTATCGTCGGGTAAGGGGTTCAAAATTACCTGGCTCAATATCCGCAGGCCTTGATTGCGTTGTTGTTGTTCCGCATCGCCCAAGGTGGCGGGGAAACTGTCCGGTGCGGCCTTGGCGGGGTAATGGGCGAAAATTTCGCCGTCGTTTTTGTAGAGCTGCGCGGAGATGATTTCGGATTTGCCGCGTAATGTTGCCAGAATCTCGGTGCCGGTTTTGGTGTCGCCAAACAGCAGCGCGGCGTTGGCATTAAAACCGATCATTTTGCCGAGCGAACGCACCTCCATTGACAGTTCTCGCCGCTCCTGCCAGATATGGGTCATGCTGGTAATTAACAAGGTAAACAGCAGAGCCAATGCCAAGGTGATGGCTTGCAAGCGTTGTAGCTTGTAGGTCATCGGCAGATTGGCCAGTTTGTCGCGAATCATGGGTGGCGTTGAGATGTCGTCTGCATGCGGGCTTATTTACCGGCCAAAATGTTTTTAGCCAGTTTCAGCAGCTGGGCGCTGATTCGCGTGTTGCCGGCATTGGCGGTTTCTAAGTTAATCTCGAAACTGAGCCGATTGCCGTCCTGGATCAAACCTATGGTGCCGCCCTGGTTGATAAACCCTGATTTGTCGCTGACGCTGACCACCGGCGAGCCTTTTAATTCGCGTGCATAATCGCCCGGATTGTCGGCGGTATCGATAAAGATCAGATGGCAGGACTTCAAATCTTTGGCTGCTATATTGCGGATGATGTCCAAGGGCTTGCCGTTCACCGTTTTGCCTTCCAACATCAACAAATGGTCGCCGAAATCGGTATGACTGCTCAGGCACAAGGTATAACGATTCGGCGCGGTTGCCGACTCCGGCCATTCGATAAACTTAAAGAAATTGTATAAAAACGCCACTTTCACCGCTGCTTCGCTGGCGGCTTCGGCTTGGCATAAATGGCTGCTAAGCAGTAAGGGTAGCAACAGCATTTTGCTGAGTAGCGCGATAGGCGCGAATCTTGGTTTTTCCGCAGGGCGCCGGCACGACGCATCGCAGCCGCAATTTCGGCACGATCCGCACAATCTTGCATAACGATGGCGCAAGATTCGCTTCATATTCGACACCTGTTCTTTGCGGTATGCATAGTGTCGGGCCGCTTAAAAGTCCCAGCGCAAGGTGCCGTATACCTCGCGTTGCACGGCTGTGGCGGTGGAAAACATATCCGAGCCGTATTCGAAATGACTGCTATTGAGCAAATTTCGGCCCACTAGCGCCAGTTCCACGCCCGCGCCCAAATCCCATCCCAAACGTGCATCCAGGTCCTGATAGGCTCTGGACTGATCGCCGTTTAGACCGGTCGCGTCGGAATAGCGCCAATTCAGATCCAGCTTGAGTTGTGGGGAGAATTGGTACATAGACCAGAGCATGGCTTTGTGGGCCGGGTAGCTGTCTCCCGATATAAGGCTAGTGTTTGTCGGTGCCAGCGGGGATAGGCGAAAGCGTTCTTCTTCGTGGCTATAAGTGGCGCGCAGTTTCCAATCTTCAGTCGCTTGCCAATCCAGACTGATTTCCCCACCGTAGACTTGCACATGCCCGTAGTTGTTGTAATCCAGGGTCTGTAGCAAGTAGCCGGCGAACCTTTGGATGTTAGGCGTCAAACTGACGTAATCGTCGTAGCTGTAATGATACAAGGCTATATCAGTGCTCAATTGGCGACTGATTTGGCCGCGCCAGCCCAGTTCGAAGCCGAGCATTTTCTCGGCGGTTAAATCGGGGTTGCCGTTTAGACTGCGCAGTACAGGCACGGTATTGCCGCGTATCGTGTATGGCTGGGTTTGCAGACCGTAGGAAATATTCTGCTCGACCCAATTGGGCGTGCGTACCGAGCGGGATACCGAACCCCAGAACGAATGCTGTTCGTCGGGCGTCCACAGCAAGCGCGCGTTCGGCTGCACTTCGAATTGTGTGACCGGGTTGTGTTCCAGCTTACTGCCCAAGGTCAAATGCCAACGCTCAGGTACCAAAGTAATATCGTCCTGTGCAAACAGGCTGTAGATACGGTCGGTTCGATTGTTGGCATTCATCGAGATTTGCGGGCTATCCTGAAAGTTATTCAGGTTATATCGGACGCCAGCGCCCCAAACCAACATATGGCTATCATTTAGTTTGTAGTTATGCTGAAAATCGACGTCGATATTGTCGATTTGATATTCGGAATCCAGGTAGGGCGATTTGCGGCTGTGTCTGTCCCAATACATGCGCAAGACGGTATTGGAGTCCGTGCTTTGATGTTGTTCCCAGCGCCCTTGAATGTAGTGGCCGGAGAATAATTGATCGGTGGGTAAGGTGCGCGAGTAGGGCGGCGCGAGCACCGGCGTCAGCTGGGATGTCAGCGAGGGGAATTGTTGCAGTGCGCCATTGCTCTCGCCGAGAAACGCATCGCCTTGCAGACTTAGTTTATTGGTAAAGTCGATGGCTTTATCGTAACGGAAGCCGATTTTGCTCATCTCGCCTTCGTCGCCGGCCTTAGCGCTGCTGCCCAGGGTTTTTGAGTCGCTGTAGTTAGCGTAGCGGCCGTAGACTTTTAGATAGGCGTCGCCGCCCAAATCGGCGCCGTAGCGCAGGCCACCGCCGTAGCGTTGGGTACCGACATGACTCGATACCAAACCACCTTGCGTGTCTTTAGCCGATTTGGTAATGATGTTGATGACGCCGTTGACCGCATTGGCGCCCCACAAGCTGGCGCCGGGGCCGCGGATGACCTCGATACGCTCGATGTCTTCCATCATCACATCTTGTTGATCCCACCATACCCCGGAAAATAGCGGGTTATAAACGCTGCGGCCATCTACCAAAACCAGTAATTTGTTGACAAACTGGCTACTGAAGCCGCGCATCGATACGGCCCATTTATTGCCGTCAACTTTAGCGACATGCATGCCCGGCACCACGCGCAACGCTTCCGGAATAGTGGTGGCGCCGGTACGGCGGATTTCGTCGCTGCTCAGTACGAATAGGGCGGCGGGTACGTGTTTGACATCGGTGGGGACTTTCATCACCGAGGTCACATCGAGATTCATTAATTGCTCGACGCTGAGGCCGGTCAAATCCGGTAAATTGTCGCGTTCAGGCTCTTGATTGGCGGCGTGTGAGGAGGGTTGTCCCAAACACAAAAGTGCTCCCAGGCCAATGGCCCAAGCTTTCGGTCGATAAAACGCCTTTTTCATATGATCGGCCCTTCTAAAACGTCAACTGTAGTTTCAAGCGAAATTCCCTGCCGTTCATTTGTAACAGGTCGAAACGGTCGCTGTTGATCAGCATTTCATAATGGCTGTCGAACAGGTTATAAACCCCAAAGGACACGTCCAGACCACGCAGTAAACGATCCGTGCTCAAATTCAGATTGACCAAATTGTAGGCATCGACTTCGCCGCCCTGGAATGTCTTGCGGTCGCCAATGTAAATATTCTCGATACCGAGTCGGACAAAATCGTCGAACAAAGGCTCAGCATAGTGTAATTTGAAAATATTTTGCGGCGAACCGGGTGCCCACACCCCGTGTCTGCCTTCGTTGGTAAATAAGCTGTAGGTGTACGAGGCCTTGAACATTCTGCCGCTGTCCCAACGTTTTTCCGCTTCCCATTCCGCGCCGTAAGCATGGTATTTGCCGACGTTATCCAACAGCGCCGTATCGGGATTGGCTTTCAGTAACTCGGTAATATCGTTGTAAAACAAGGAAACCAACAGTTTCAGCCCGGCATTCGAATGCCATTCTGTAATCGCTTCGTAGCTTCTGATTTGCTCTTCACGCAGCTCAGGGCTGACACCGTAATAGTATTTGTTGTAATCCAGATTCCAGGCATGCGGGGCACGAAATGTCGAGCTGTACAAGAGCTTGAAGGTGGTGTTCTCCAGAGGGTTCCATATCAAGCCCAGACGCGGATTGAGTTGCAGGCGTTTGAGCATGTGAGTCTGATCTAAGCGCAGCCCGGCACTGAAAACCAAATTGTCCAGTAACTGGATGTCGTCTTGAGCGTAGAGTTCGACGCGGTGGCCGCTGAGGTCGCTATCTTGGTAAATCTGATAAGGCTCGGTAACATAGCCGAATTGGCGTTGGGTTTGGTCGTATTGATATTCCAAGCCGAAAAGTAGTCTATGTCCGTCGAATACGCTAGTGGTTAGTTGCGCTTCGCCGCCCCACCAGCGGCCGCTGGTTTGGTCGTGATAAACGTAATTACCGAAGTCATTAAATGGGTCCTCGGCCATGTAATCGTAGCCCTGATAAAAACCCTTAGCCATGAACGAGGTCTTCGCGTTCAAGGCTTTTTCATATTTCAGATTGGTGAAAAATTGTCTGTCGTAAGTATGCGAGGTGGGATCGTTGAAAACGGCGCCGAAAGCCGCGGTCGGCACCCGTTTGTATCGATCGACAAAACCGCCGCTGAGGGTGAATTCTTCGAACTGCATGCGTCCGAACAAGCGGTCAGCCCGCTCGGTATCCATGTTATGTGCGATACCGTTATTGGTACTTGGGTCGTCGAAAGCCGGGAAATATAAATCTTCCACACCCTGGCTATCGTAATGTGATGCCGACACCAGCACATCGGTGCCGTTATCGAATTGCTTGCCATAACTGACACGGCCTTTATAGGTGTCGAAACTACCCACTTCGCCGGTCATTTGCGCGCCGTTCACAGCTTTACCTTTCTTGGTCACGACGTTGATCAAGCCCAAAAACGCGTTGGCACCGTAAATAGTGGAACCGGAGCCGGGGATAAATTCGATGCGCTCAACCAAATCCATATCCAGCATGAATTCCTGGCCGATATTGCCGGAGTCGAAGATATTTTCGTTCATGCGTTGGCCGTCGATCATGAACAACACGCGGGAGTTATAGTCGCCGGACTGAATGAAGCCGCGCACGCCGACGAAACTATAGTTGCGATCATTGCTGGTAAACAAGCCGCGCATGCTGTTCAGCGCCTCCGCCAACGTGCGCCAGCCGAACGTGCGAATGTCGTTTGCCGTTAAAATCGAAACCGAACTAGGGGCTTGACTGGCTTTTTGACCGAGCCTGGAGGCGCTGATGATTTCCACATTCAGCAACTGCTCGATAGAGAGTTCGGTTAAATCTTCCGGGGCCTTGTCGAGCGCCTGTGCTGTGGCCAAGGGCACCAGTAAAATACTGAGTGCGATTAGCGCGCGCATCCAGAGTCTTGTCTGAGGGATGATGTTGACATTAATGAGGACTGGGCTCGGCTTGGTGCGTACCAGTGGAAGGTTAACGCGGAAATGGAAATGCGGCTATTTTACAATAGATTACGGATATTCAGCCTAGTTTGATTTTTATTCTGGCGTTTTTTTTGACAGGAATCTATCCAAGATACTCGAAAAGATCGGCTGATTGGCTAAAAAATCGTGGGAACAGTTTATTAGAGAAGTGACATTTGTAAGCTCTTATCCCTTAGCGTCCAACAGGTTTTCGCAGCAAACTGGAGAAAACCTGTGGCATCGCAAAATCGCTTCAAGTCAAGCGGATCTGGTGTTCTCACCCATTAGTAGAGGCTAAGAAGGACACCCTTCCATTTTATAAATGAAGTAACCCTGCCGATTTATGGTTTCAATCACGTCAACCGGCGCTTGTTGAGTGTGGCAAAAACGACATTCCTTGCTGGATACCACCGCGTCGGTTTCGCCGATTGACGTCAACCACCGCTTGGCATACCGAATAGCTTGCTCACTGTCTTTGCTGGCGGTGAATACATCAAAGTGCATGATGTGGTTATCGCGGGCTTTAACATAGGTATCGTAAACGTGGATTTCCATCAAAAACTCCTGGGTGAAAAAAATAAAAATTGGCTCATGCCATAAAACAAGCGGCCATATGGAAAGCTGTGCATACACATGTCAATCCCTGACGGTTTGACCGTGGGAATTGCCCGACAAGGTCATGGCAAATATGCCGGGATGACGGATTTACATCCGTCATCGTCAGAGATCCGCGAAACCGTTCCCCTTGGGGTGAAAACGCCTCTACGGACTCAGTAAAATTCTATACTAATATCGATTCGATATAAAATGCTTTTCATTATTCTTATCCAGCTACTCGCAAATGCCTCATCGGATTCAGCGGCGCTCTGAACCAATAGATAGTCAAGGAAACGGACAAGTCTTACTTGAGTATTTGTACGTTCAGCAAATAGCGGGTGATTTTTGCTCGGACGGAAACCGTGCTGCCATTCCAGGATTGCTTCGAATAACCAAAGCCACAAATAGGTTAAAACTGACAAGCCAATGTAAAACTGCTATTTCAATCCTTACGGCGCTTGTTTGTTCAAGTTATTCCCCGCCCATTTGCGCTCAAGACACGCTTAAACAACACAGCAAAAATCTCCAAAATTGCATAGGCAACTAGCGTCAAGCCTTAAAGCGGCAGTTGGAACGCTTTCTCAACGCGGCGAGTAGGAGTGTGGATATGACGGATATGACCTAGCGCTTTTCCGTGCCTCGCAATTAGCGCCATGATTCGGTGCCGGAGACTATGTACCCAGATTAGCCGGTCAGCCGCAAGAAGGGCGGTATTTGCTTTGACGACGAGGCTGATTGCCATTCCCGCAAGCTTCGCGGAACCGTGCGCAAGTTGTTGAACAAATCACGCAAGGCATTTGTTTAATGCGGGCAACCTATTTGGCTTGCGTGCAAGCCGTTGAGGCTTGCGGTTTAGGATCTTGGCCTTGCGCATAAGCCATTTAGGCTAGCGCTTATGGCAAATAGCCTTGCCCGCAAGGCTATTTACGTTGCGGGCAAGGCATTTAGAATGGCGAGCAGCTCTTTTAAGCTCGCGGCTATTGCAAAAAGGCTTGCGAGTTATCCTTTCATCTAATCCGCCGTTGGATGGAGGTTAGCTGGCAAGCCGGAAAGCCTTGCCAGGGAGCCATTTTGCTTATAGTGCTTAGCTGGCGGGTTGGGTGGCTTGGGTTTTTGCCTTGGCGCCGCGGTTAAATCGCACAGACATCGCCTGCCGCAGCGTTTCCAAGCCTGCGCCCTTACCGGCGATTTTCAACGAGGCATAAGCATCCAGGCTAAAACTATAAATATCGCTGCCCAGCGCCATGTCGGTATCTTCGCCTCGGCTCAATAAATCGCGCAGGCGATGTAGGCGAGGGCGGAGTTTATCGAGAGTCACCAAATCGGCTTGTGCTTCGACGACATCGAGACCGGGCGGAATGGCATGAGTGTTTTGGGTGGCCACCGTCAGCGTCTGGCGGCAGAAAGCTTCGGTTTTATCACCCATCTTCAGGATGGTGCGGCGCTCATCCGGGGTTAAAACCAGGAAGCCGGCGAAGCGGTCTTCCAAGGTCTTTAGCGCAGCGTCTATGTCGGTCAGATCATTGTCGGAAAGGCTTAAAGAAATTAGATGTTGGCTCATGTTTATCTCCTTTTAGCGTGGCTGATACAGCGGATGATGGGGTGTGGTCCGCAGAACAAAAGCGTAGGCCATATTTGGAGAAGCGCGTGAATTTGTTTGCTACGAATTGACGGGCTTCGGTTAATTTTGATTTCTGCTTTGGCTTGCGATCGGCAAAGACCTATCTATCAGGGTGGATTTTTGAATGGCCGGTTACTGTCGGACATTGGTCGATTAACACTTAGCTAACCAGAAATCTAGGGTCGTAATCTGATATATTTTCCGAATACAGTAATTTTTTAAAATTGCAGTATGCTATCTGCGACCTCTTCTGCAGCAATCAGGCTTTTTTCGGCATTAATCAACTCTGTTTTAAATTGAGTTGCTTCAAATTTATTAGAAACACACCTACATAATTCCTCTTGAAGGTTACTGCTCGCAATAAAAGCATCTATTTCAAATATAAAATTACGGCTACTGTGTTGGTATCTTTCATATTCATCAACTCCGCAAAAATTAATGAAATCTGCAATTGCAGGCTTTTTCCCTTCTAGAAATTTAGTCACGACATTTCTTGTGAATTCCGAATAATCTCTGTGTATTACTGCATAAGGGGTATCTCCCCAAAACAGTTTAACAATATTTCCATCTTCTGTTACTTTTGTTTTGGAGTCAACTCCTATTATGTCTAATAGGGCTTTGTAAGTAATGTTTACTTGATTGTTAGCATCAAGACTTAAGGCATTGCGTTTAAACGGAATAAGGAAAAATTTTGTATAGTTTTTTTCGTCAATAGTGCCAAGGAAAGCTAATGAATTTTGCCATTTTCTATACTCGTTAAAATCTTTGATAATCAGTTGATAGAAACTCGCTTTTCTTTCATCACTCTGCCTAGTTAAAAAAACTGCAGAAAAATACTCTTGTATACTCTTATGCGAAAAAGAATAGTGGTCGAAACCATCTCTAACTATTAATGCAGTTATGTTTGTAATATCATCGATTAACAAATCCTCTTTGTTTTCACCAATTCTTTCGAGCTGTGCCGTTTTTTCAAGAAATGATCTAAAATTTTGCGCAGAGAACCTAGTACTGTTGTTCTTTAGTGAAACAAAACTTAAAGCCTCGAAGATGCGCTGCATTTGATAGTCGGTGAGTCCTGCTTTCCTTTCCCGCTCAAAACCGATTTTGAGCCTGTCATGCCTGTATAGCATCGTAGGAAAAATTATACTGTAAAATTCGGCTAGGCTATCGGGTTTAAACTGTCTTGCGTTGTACGTTATAGTAAATAGAGTTAACAGTAGAGGTGTATTCGTGACCTCTGTAAGAAAGGAATTTTCATCTAATATATTATTGATCGCTTGCGCTTGTTCTCCATTTTTGTATAAATGACTTACAAAATCCAATTGATCACTTTTCGACAGGGTTTCAATAATGTATTTTTGAAAATAAACAGATGCTCCCATTCCAGAGTCTGGTCTAGAAGAAACAATAATCCTTAGGTCTGGATAGGTTCTTGCAATTGTTTCTAGCTCTCTTGCAATTCTAAGTCTTTCAGAGTTTGGAATTTCATCAAATCCATCAAGGATGAATACTATTTTTTTTGACTTGGCAAGAAAGTCAAAGAGATCATCACTAAGATTCACTCCAAAATCTTTCATCGCTCGAAACAGTTCTTTCTTTAGTGATTCTTTATAACCAAGGTTTCGAAATTCGATAAAAATAGGAATGTGAGTACAAGCTGCTCCTTCATTTATGCATAACCAGCGCATATATAGGGACTTTCCCTGCCCAGGCCCACCCTCTATTAAAACATGCGTAGACGAAAAATAATTTACCGTTCTAACTATTATTTGATTTCTAAACGTTATGGCTTTTTCAAAAAATATCTTTTCTAGGTCAATTATTGAATCAGGATCGAGTATGGTTTTTATTTTTCCAACCCTCCCGATATTTTCTTTCAATGTCTCGAGTTTATGGATAGAGAATGCTTCCGAAATCTTTTCTTTCAACTTTTCTGTCGCAGTTTTGACCAACTCATCGACAATCCCATCGATCCCTTTACTTGCTCTTTGTATCATTTTTTCAAGCATCAATATTCCTTAGCTCGTAGGATGGGTAGAGGCGCTAGCCGAAACCCATTGAAATTATCATAGCTTATCCCAAATCCATTTCAGGATGCCTATCACACGCCCAATTTGGCGGGAGAATGCCGCGTTTGACGAAATCATGAAATGAAGAATACTGCCAATCGGCAACGCAACGGACATAGCCGTGTTTTACTGGATTGTAATGAATGTAGTCGACATGTTTGACGAAGTCGTCCTCGTTTCTAATTCGGTGCTCCCAAAATCGTCTTTGCCATTTGTGCCCGTTGGGTAAATACCGCGTTCCTGTTTGCGTTGGCGGCTTTTGGATATTCGTTCACCTTTTTCGATCTGTCCAGTAAAGCGGGTCTTAATTAGCCGCCAGCGGCAACTGAAATCATCGTCACCTTCCGGCAACGTCTAAATGGTATGGAGATGCTCCGGTAAAACAACAATCGCGTCAGTAGTAAACGGGTGTTAATCCTTCACGTTACGAAAAGACTCGCGAAGCAGTTCAATCTTATCAGTCAGCAATGTCCGATTTCGTTCCGCCAAATTGACTGTGAGGAAATAACAATCGCCTTTGAGGCGATGTCGGCGATATTCTGTCATATCCGTTTTATCAGCGTTTCGTTTGATGGGTTTCGTGTCGCTCTACCTATCCTACAGTGGGCAATTAGCTCACATACGGTCATTGGATAAACCCTGTTAGTTGTCTACGATGGGGTGATTGCGACGATTTGCTACTTCCAAAAGCCGTCATTCGCTAATGGCGTAATCTTATCGGAATCGTTGGCTGATAAGAGGAAATATGCAATTTATTGAATTCAATCTCGGCTGGTTCAGGCGACGGGTGGATTTTTCTGAGCCGGCACTGTGCGAATTCCGATCAAAATCCCCGCTCATTCCGATACAAACCCGCTTAAACTTTGCATGCCGGACGTTGACCAAAGGATAAGCGCGTAGCGGAACTGCGCCGGGCTGTGATCCAGCTTGTCGAACTTAGCGGGGCGTAGCGGCGAGTATATGTTAGGGGAGTAGCCAACATTAAGCGAAAATATCGATTCGTTAGGCATGGGCTAATAGTAAGATACGGCTTGGTTTTCCAGCGCATTACCTTTACCTATGCCCCCACGTCCAATCGACCCTAACACCCTAGCGGCTGCGCGGCTATTTACCAGTCGAACGGCTGGCCGCTTCCGTTTAGTCGGAGCGTTACTGTTCGGCAGCCGGGCGCGTGGGGATTATCAGGCGCAAAGCGACACCGACGTGGCGGTATTGTTATCCGGTGCGCCCGGTCCGTTCTTGGAAACCAAACTGGCTTTGGCGGACATAGCTTACGATGTATTGCTGGAAACCGGGGTGTTGATCCAGCCCTTGCCTATCTGGCAATCCGAATGGGATTGCCCGGAAAGCTCTGCGCATCCGCGCTTATTGGAAAATGTTAAACGCGACGGTGTGCCGTTATGAATGCCTGGGAATGGTTGCAAAAAGCCGAACGGGCGTTAGCATCGGCGCGCTTGCTGCTGGCCGATGGCGATAGTGAGGGTGCTTGCAACCGGGCGTATTATGCGATGTTCGAATCCGCGCAAGCGGCTTTGTCGGTCAGTGGCCGAATGATTCCCGCCGAGGCTTGTCGCACGCATAACGGCCTGATCACGCTGTTCAGTTTGCATTTGGTTAAGCCGGGCTTGATAGCGGTAGAACTTGGACGGTCACTGAATCGTGTCCAAGAAATTCGTTTGTTGGCCGATTACACTGGCGATGCGATTGATCTCAAACAAGCTGCGGATGCCGTCGCCCAAGCCGAGTGCTTTGTGAGCGGTATGCAAGACTATGTGGCAAAACTTGACGGCCCGGAGCCAGGTTAATTCTCGCAAGTCAAATGTAAACCAGCCCCCTCTGCCCTTATAATGCCGGGCTTTTACCAGATTCTCCGCCCCATGTCCGTCCAAGACACCCTGAAACAACTCGCCAAAAATCTCCAAAACTGCATGGGCACTGACCGCCACGGTTTGAAGCGGCAACTGGACCGCTTGCGTAGCGAGGTGAGTAAGGGCAAGGATGTGGCAGGGCACATACAGCAACTGGCGGATAAGATCGAGCGTTCGGTGGGGCGGTGCAATCAGCGCCGGGCGTCGGTGCCGGTGATTAATTACCCGGATTTGCCGGTCAGCGGCAAGAAGGACGAGATTGCCGAGTTGATCCGCAATAATCAAGTCACCATCGTCTGCGGCGAGACCGGTTCCGGCAAGACTACGCAGTTGCCGAAGATTTGTCTGGAGATTGGTCGCGGCTTGACCGGTTTGATCGGTCACACCCAGCCACGCCGGATCGCCGCCCGCACCGTCGCTGACCGCATCGCTGAGGAACTGGGCCAGCCCATCGGCCAAGCGGTGGGTTATAAGGTGCGCTTTCACGACCAAACTCATCCTAATTCGCTGGTTAAGCTGATGACCGACGGCATCCTGCTGGCCGAGTCGCAAAACGATCCCTATTTAAATCAATACGACACCATCATCATCGACGAGGCGCATGAGCGCAGCCTGAATATCGATTTTCTGATGGGCTATCTGCGCTGGTTGTTGCCAAAACGGCCCGATTTAAAAGTGGTGATTACCTCCGCGACTATCGACCCAGAGCGGTTTGCTAAGCATTTTAATGATGCGCCCATCGTCAACGTTTCCGGTCGCACCTATCCGGTGGATGTGCGCTACCGTCCCATCGAGTTAATCGAGGAAGACGACGAAACTTCCGCTGATTTGCAACAAGCCATTCTGGATGCGGTGGATGAGTTGTATCGGGATATGCGCGGCGATATTCTGATTTTTTTGAGCGGCGAGCATGAGATTCGCGAGACCACAGAATCCTTGCGCAAATCGCACAATAATGCCCGCTACGAGGTGTTGCCGCTGTATTCCAAACTCAGTGTCAGCGAGCAGGAACGAGTGTTCAAGCCCAGCGGCAACAAGCCGCGTATCGTGCTGGCTACCAACGTCGCCGAAACCTCGTTGACCGTGCCGGGCATCCGCTGCGTGATCGATTCGGGCCATGCCCGCATCAGCCGTTACAGCCATAAAAGTAAAATTCAGCGCTTGCCTATCGAGCGTATCTCTCAAGCCAGCGCCAACCAAAGGGCAGGGCGCTGCGGGCGGGTGGCTGAGGGTATTTGCATCCGGCTGTATTCGAAAGAAGATTATCTGGCGCGACCGGAATTTACCGAACCGGAAATCCTGCGCACCAATCTGTCGTCGGTGATTTTGCAGATGGCGGCCTTGAAGTTGGGCGATATCGAAGATTTTCCGTTCGTCGAGCCGCCGGACGATAAGATGATCCGGGATGGTAAGAATGCGCTGTTTGAGGTGGATGCCCTGGACAAGGCCGGCCAGTTGACCGATACCGGTCGGCAGTTGGCGAAGATCCCCACTGATCCCAAGCTGGCGCGGATGTTGTTGGCGGCGGCTGAGCTGGGCTCGCTGCATGAGGTGGCGATTATTGTGTCGGCATTAAGCATTCAGGACCCGCGTGATAAGCCCGCCGATAAAATGCCGCAGGCGGAAGCGAAGCATGCGCAGTTCAAGGCCGAGGACTCCGATTTTTTGAGTTTGCTGAATCTGTGGAATGCCTTTGAAGAACAGAAGAAGCATCTGACCAACAGCAAGCTGCGCAAGTATTGCCAGGACAATTTCTTGTCTTATATCCGCATGCGTGAGTGGCATGACATCCACACCCAGATTATGCAGGTGGCGCGCGGCGATTTGGGCTTGAAGACCAGCGGCAATCCAGCCAATTACGAACAGATTCATATGGCGTTGTTGCCGGGTTTGTTATCGAATATCGGTTTTAGACACGAGCAATACGAATATCTGGGCGCGCGCGGTTTGAAATTTTTCATCTTTCCGGGTTCCGGCCAGCACAAGGCCAAGCCAAAATGGATCATGGCCGCCGAACAAGTCGAAACCAGCAAGGTCTATGCACGTACCGTCGCCAAGATCGAGCCGGAATGGATAGAAGCCTGCGCCCAACATCTGGTCAAACGCAATTACTACGACCCGCATTGGGAGAAAAACGCCGGGCGCAGCGGGGTTTACGAGCGCACGCTGTTGTACGGTTTGACCTTGCAGGCCAAGCGCAAAGTACCTTACGAAAATGTCGATCCTAAAGCCGCGCGGGAGATGTTTATCCGCCATGCGCTGGTCAATCACGATTATCACAGCAACGCGCCGTTCTTTAAGGCCAACGAGGCCTTGCTGGAAGAGGTGGGCTACATTCAGCACAAAGGCCGCCGCGTCGATTTGGTGGAAGACGAGGAATGGCTGTATCAGTTTTACGATAAAAAGCTGCCGGCTGAGGTAGTTAGCGGCATTACCCTCGATCAGTGGCGCAAGAAAGTCGAACGCGATAATCCGAAAATCCTGTTTTTAACCAAGGCGGATCTGACGCGCAGCGACGAGAATCAGTTTAACGATTGGGATTTTCCGGACAGTAAAAAAATCGGCGATTTGACGATCGAATTGCATTACCGCTTCGAGCCGGGGCATGACGAGGATGGCGTAACCGCTATCGTGCCGGTGCATCAACTCAATCAAATCCGCCAAGCGCCGTTCGATTGGCTGGTGCCGGGCATGCTGGAAGAAAAAGTCACGGCCTTGATCAAGTCATTGCCCAAACATCTACGTAAACATTTCGTGCCGGTGCCGAACACCGCCAAGGCCTGTCTGGAAATCGAACCGGATTTTAAAGGCTCGTTGTTCGAGTGGTTGAGTGGCCGTTTGCGCAAACTGACCGGCGAGTCGATACCCTTGAATGAATGGCAGCCGGATGCGTTGCCGGATCATTTGAAGATGAATTTTCGCATTGTTGATGATCATGGCCGGGCCTTGGGTTATGGCCGCAATCTGGCCAAGTTGCAAGCCGATTACGCGACCAAGGCCGGCGACAGTTTCGATAAGTTGGCGCAAGAGGAAATGAACCACACCGGCTGTATCGCCTGGGCGTTTGATGACTTGCCGGAGACTTGGCAGTTCATGCAAAAAGGTCAGACCTTCATTGGCTTTCCGGCGATTGTCGATGAAGGCGACACGGTGGGGGTGAAGATACTCGACACGCAATATAAGGCCGATCTGGCGCATTTCGACGGTTTAACCAAGTTGTTTCAATTGCAATGCCGTAAGGATGCGCAGTATTTGTTAAAAAACAGTGGCGTCCAGGCTACTTTGCAGTTGGCCTATAACCAACTGCCCAAGCATCCGTTGTTGAAAGAGCGGCCGGGCGGCGATTTTAAGGAAGACCTACTATTCTTAATCTTTAATAGTGTGTTCGTCGCCGATAACACAATTCGCAGTCAACAGCAGTTCGACGCGGCGCTGGCGGCTAAAAAATCGATGTTGGTCACGGTTGGGACTCAGGTGGGCAAGCATGCAACGGAAATCATGGCAAACTACCAAGCAGTTAGACAGCGATTGAAACAGACCGGCGTTAACCCAGGTTTGAGAGAAGACTTGGAAAAACAGCTGAGTTTACTGCTATTTGCTGGTTTTTTGCGGTTTACGCCGCTGGCGCAGATGCAAGCGATTCCGCGTTATTTAAAAGCCATAGAGTGTCGTCTGGATAAGCAAAAGCCGGATTCGGCGGATATCCAAGGTCTGCACAGACTGTCGCAACGTTTTTGGCAACATGTCGAGAAGCAAATGAAGACGTTGGTGCCTATGCCCGAGCGTGAACCCTTCCGCTGGAGTTTGGAAGAATTGCGAGTGTCGCTGTTTGCACAGCAATTGAAAACCGCTTTTCCGGTTTCTGTACAGCGTCTGGAAAAGACTTGGAACGAAAAATTTTAATCAGCCTCTGAATCATGTGCCCACTATAGAAGGAAGTCCAAGATGATACCCATTCGAGATTCGATACCGTGTAACACCAAGCCTTATGTGACGTGGGGCATCATGGCTATCTGTATTGCAGTGTACGTGGCGATGCTGTTTATGCCCGATGAAATGGGCCAGCACTTTGTCTACATGTACGGGATGGTGCCGATTCGGTATTCCAATCCTGATTGGGCTTATAGTTTCGGCTTGCCGCCGGATTATTATCTGTCATTTTTTACCAATATGTTCCTGCACGGCGGTTTCGGCCATTTGCTGATGAACATGGTGTTTTTATGGATATTTGCGGACAACATCGAAGACTTGATGGGACATAAACGTTTTGTGGTGTTTTATGTCTTATGCGGGCTGTTGGCAACTTATGCGCAGTGGTATTTTTACCCAAAGATGGCGGTGCCGGTGGTAGGTGCATCAGGCGCGATTGCCGGGGTGTTGGGTGCGTATTTCTTCCGTTTCCCGCAAGCTACCGTGGTGATACTGGTGCCCATCCTGTTTTATCCGCTGTTTTTCCATGTGCCGGCGATAGCTTTTCTTGGGTTTTGGGTGATCATTCAAATCGGTGATGTGTTTACGGCAACTTTTTTAGATAACGTCGCGGTGGATTCGGCCTGGTGGGCACATCTCGGAGGTTTCGTTGCCGGAGCGTTGTTACATCCGTTTTTTATCGAAAAGAAACCCCCGGAATATCAATTCCAGTCGGATGAATAGGCGCCCAAGCCGCGGTTAAACGGCAAAAAAGCAAGAAACGGTAGGGCTTTTATTTTATAATGCCGCTAGTTGGCTAACGGCTGAAAAGGTAACGAAAATCAAGGCCGTTGCCTGTGTTTGCAAAAGATTCTTCATTCATTCGAGACAAATAAACATGAAAAACCTTAATGTCGCATTGGTAAGACTGCTGCAGTTTGTGGTGTTCGCGCTGTTCACATTCATTGTGTTGTTGTACTTCGGTACTTTGATTTTGTTACCACTGGATATCGTGGTGCTGATTACTAAAATGCTGCATTTGATAGGTATAGGTACATTGTTCGGTGCGATTGTTGCTGTGCCAGTGGTCGCTTACATGGGTAAAATCGTCTACAGCACTCCAGGTCTGATTCAGATGATTGTTGAGAACGGCATCGATTTAGCCAACACCGGCAAACAGCGGGTTGAAGCGTTTAACAAAATTGCTGAAGCTGTTAAATAGACCGCTTAACGCAATCGTAGAAAAGGGGCTTGTTAGCCCCTTTTTTGTGCCTGTTGGTTTGGTTCAAGGTCAATTATTTTTCCGAATATTCTCCCAAATGGGGGCGCGGTCAGGCGGCTTGAAAAATGGCATTCGCTCCGGTAAATTCCCTTGTAGCCGGCTAGACACCAGGCTTTTATCAGCTGTCGAAATTTTTTACAGTGGCCTGTTCTGCAAGCAAACAAACTGGTTCAGTTGATTTTTTCGATTTCAATATATTAGCCGCTCAAATTCGTCAAATTAGAATGGTAAATAGCTGTTGTATCGATAAATTCGATGGTTAGCATAAATTGCTAAGTCGAGAAAATTTACAAATCACCGTTCGGCTTTTGCTTGGTTTAGTCTGCGGCAATTAAAAGTCTTTTAAGTACATAAGCTTGTGTTCTCTGTGTATATTTTTTGCTTATCTTTTAACGTAAATAAATTTGTTAAATAATCATGTAAGTATGTGTAAAGCAAGGGGAAGATTATGGACGCAAAGAAAGTAGACACATCGACTAAAAGTAGAAATGACGAGCACTGTGACCACCCGTCCTTGGCCAAAGAATATGTCTCCGGCGTACCCACTGGAAACTTTATTTGCGCACAATGCGGTCGTCATCTGACTTCAATTATCAGAACATCCAAAAAGTAAACTCTGCCGATTTCGCGCATGCCTTCACCGGTGTGCGCTTTCAGGTTCTATCCTCAAACCTTCAATCACAACTTCCGGTAACGCAACGCTTTGGCTACCGATGCTTGCCTGCTGCTTGTGTTTACTGTCTTTGATTTATGACCAGTTATCCCTGGGATGCGCGATAGGTCTGGCTGCTGGTTGCAAAAATCTTCAAACAGGCGCAATCTTGGAACTGTGGTACTACGGCTATCCAGGGCGTGAGCAGCACGTTTTTCTGATTTAGCTGTGTGAGCTTAATTCAACCCCATAAACAGCCAGTGTAGGTCAATGCGCACTGGCTTTTTTTCGACTATCCATTTTGAAGGAAAACGTTATGGCATATTGGTATCCCGACAATTCGCAGTCTATCGGCAAAACTCCGCTGGTTAGGCTTAACCGCATTACTGACGGCGCTCAAGTCACCCTATTGGCTAAAGTCGAAGGGCGTAACCCCGGATATTCGGTGAAATGCCGCATCGGCGCGGCAATGATTAATGATGCGCAACAACGGGGCCTGCTTGGGCCTGGCAAGGAGTTGATCGAGCCGACCAGCGGCAATACCGGCATTGCACTGGCATTTGTCGCTGCGGCGCGTGGCATCCCGCTAACTTTAACCATGCCGGATACGATGAGTATCGAGCGCCGGAAATTGCTGGTGGCATACGGCGCGAAATTGGTGCTGACCGAGGGCGCAAAAGGTATGAAAGGCGCTATAGCCAAGGCGGAAGAGATCGTCGCTTCCGATCCGGAGCGCTACGTACTGTTGCAGCAGTTTAAAAACCCCGCCAACCCGCAAATCCACGAACAAACCACCGGGCCGGAAATTTGGCACGATAGCGACGGTGCGGTCGATATTTTCGTTTCCGGTGTCGGTACTGGCGGCACCATTACCGGCGTGTCGCGCTATATCAAACTCACGCAGTGCAAGCCCATCGTTTCCATTGCCGTTGAGCCGGAAGCCAGTCCGGTGTTAAGTCAGTATCGTAGCGGCCAAGATATACAACCCGGACCGCATAAAATTCAGGGCATAGGCGCCGGTTTCGTGCCCGACGTATTGGATTTGTCCATGATTGATGCCATCGAGCAAGTTAGTAATGACGAAGCGATTGAGTATGCGCGGCGTTTGGCGCGGGAAGAAGGCTTGTTATCCGGCATTTCCTGCGGTGCGGCAGTTGCAGTGGCGGTGCGGGTGGCAAAACGACCGGAAAATGTTGGCAAGACTATTGTCGTGGTGCTTCCGGACTCCGGCGAACGCTATTTGAGTTCGGCCTTATTCGAAGGCTTGTTTGATGCGCAGGGTGTGGCGGTCTGATTTGGCGCGCGTCGATACTGACGTATAGGGGATAGCGGTCTGGGTTTTTGACCGTGGCAAACGCTAATTAACCCGGCCCTTGAATTCGCTGGATTCTGCATTCCCGCGAAGGCTGGGGCCATTAGACCGCTTACTGAATCAAGCATAGCCGCTGGGCTCCCGCCTTCGCGGGAGCGACGGCATTTAAAGGAACTTCTAAGAATTAGAATATCTCCTTCTCCCTCTGTACTCGCAGGGCATAGTTTAAGTGTCGGGTTAATAATCACCAGCGATCCCTGTAGTCATATCTCGGCATGGGCCGTTGCGGATAGCCGTAATAGTCTAGCGGCGGCCGCCCAAAATAACGGGGCGGCGGGGGCGGGTAATAGCCCATTCTCGCTGGGCTATGTCCCCTAAAATAGGGCCGGTAACCATGCCCATGATGGTGATGATGCCGCCTATGGTGGCCATGTCCCCAATCACCTCCATGCGCAAAAGCTGTCCCGGAACATAACACGCCGATTAACAATATCAATATAAGCCTGAACATATATCCTCCTTTGTTGGATTGTTTCAGTCGCGGCGGATTGTTCTCCTATTTGCTTAAAAACCTCTTAATTCCCTTGCGCCATCTGGAAGCAAAGCAGAATAGATCGAATACCAATCCCTCATCCCGTAAACCGTTGGCGAAAAATTGCCGAAGCGGTTCAAAACCCCGGTTTCCTGAAACCTCAATCTATTTCGAGCGACTGTAAGACATGCTGCATGGAAACCCCATCAATGCGGCCTGTGGGCAAGCCCGATAACATTGCCACATTAAAGTTTGATGAAAATGACGATTTGAATGAACCTTGCTTGTTTGCCCGGGAATAGACGCTGCACGTAACCACGGTTTTGTCTGGTTACCGAAATTGAACCGGGCGCCAGATCATCCACACTGGAAACTGCTTGCGCCCGCATAGTGAACGATGCTGCAAAAGGAATCCGGGCCATGACGCTTATCAACCAATCTAAAAGAATCATTGTGTATTCTCACGATACCTTCGGTCTGGGTAACATTCGCCGGATGTTGGCAATTTCTAAATCCCTGGTGGATGCCGACCCGAACGTCTCGGTACTAATTCTGTCCGGCTCGCCCATGCTGCATGCCTTCCGTATCCCCGATCGTATCGATTACATCAAATTGCCTTGTTTGTCTCGCAACGTCAAAGGCGACTACTCGGTGAAATTCCTGGATATGGAATACGAACAATTGCTCAAGCTGCGCAGCAACATCATCCTTAGCGCGGTGCTGGATTTCGATCCTGATTTGATTTTAGTGGACAAAAAGCCCTATGGCGTCAGCGACGAATTGGGTGCCGCTCTGCATCTCATGCAACGTCGTGGTCACCGCGCCAAACTGGTCTTGCTGTTGCGTGACATCCTCGATAGTCCGGAAAGCACGATTCCGGTCTGGAAGAAAAACGGCTATCACGACGCCATCCAGTCGCATTACGACAAGGTATTGGTAGTCGGTTCTCCTGACATTTACGACATGCGCAAGGAATACGAATTTCCCGACGCCAGCCACGAGAAAGTCGACTTCTGCGGCTACATAGCCCGCGAACGCAGCGACAAAAAAGCCGGTGAGATTCGCGAGCAAATCGGTTGCACCAAGGAGCGTCTGGTGCTGGTCACCGCCGGCGGTGGCGAAGACGGCTACCAATTGCTGCACAGTTATCTGGAAGGCTTGAGTCGTCAGGATCTGGGCGACAACACCATGACCTTGATGATATGCGGCCCGGAAATGTCGGAAAGCCGCCGCCATCAGCTTGAAGTTTTGGCTCGCAGTTGCCGAAATGTGGTGATTCAGGAGTTTAACACCGACATGATGGCTTGTATGGAAGCCGCTGATTTGGTGGTGAGCATGGGCGGTTACAACTCCACCTGCGAATTACTGACCCTGCGCAAGCGCGCTATTTTGGTGCCGCGCGTCAAACCTTCCCAAGAGCAATGGATACGTGCGGAGCGCCTGGCGCTGCAAGGCTTGGTGCGTGCCATTCACCCCAACCAACTGACCCCAAAATTACTGATGGACACGGTCCGTGAAGAGTTGGGCCGTACCAACGTTCATCACAGCCGCTTGTATCAAATCGACATGGGTGGTTTGCCGCGTATTAGCGAATCGATCAGCGATTTACTGTATGGCAGTGCGGAAAAACCGCAAGCGCAGATCAGAGCTTCGAGCCGCAGCGTAGCAGCCGACTAAACCCTTCTTCATCGAGACAACCCTTCCGGCCTGAGTAAGGCCGAAAGGACAATTTTGGATTTTACAATGCAAAACCATGGCAGCCGGGCGCAAGTCGCTTACATACTCAAAGGCTTTCCGCGCACCTCGGAAACCTTTATCACCAATGAAATCCATTTGTTGGAAACCCTCGGCCTCGAACTGTCGATTTTTTCGATCAAGCAACTCGAGGGCCAAAAGCATCATGCAGTGGTCGATGCCATCCGCGCGCCGGTGACGTATCTGCCGCAAGCCAGTGATCTGACCGGACACAGCTTTTTAACCTGGCTAAGTGAAAACCTGCCGAAATTCGCGCCCAGCCACGGTCGGCTGCTCCTGAAGCGCCCGGTGGCCTACCTTGGTGGGTTGCTGGAATGTTTGGGCATGAGTCTCAAGTACCGGTCTGGCAGGCTGGAATGGCCGCGCACGGTCTTCATCAAGGAGTTTCTGCAAGCCGGCTACATCGCCGAAGCGGTGTTACAGAATCCTGCTATTCGCCATTTACATGCGCATTTCTGCCACGGCGCGACGACGATTGTGATGTTAGCCAGCCGGATCAGCGGCTTGCCGTTCAGCTTTACCGCTCACGCCAAGGATATTTACCTAAAGGAATTGAATCCGGGCGATTTATTGCAAATCAAAATGCGCCGCGCCAAATTCGCGGTGACCTGTACCGGCGCCAATCAGGAACATCTGGATGCCTGTAAAGGGAGCAATATCGATGTGCATCGGATTTATCATGGCCTGGATACTGATTTGTTCGTGCCGGAGCCGCGCAAACAAGCTTTATCTGAGCAAATCCCTACGATTTTATCGGTCGGTCGTTTGGTCGAGAAAAAGGGCTTCGACTATCTGGTGAGAGCCTGTGCGATTCTGCGCGATCGCGGCGTCAGATTTAACTGCCGCATCGTCGGCGGCGCGGACAAATACGCACAAGTTATTCAACAACTCATCTCCGATTTGGATTTACAAGACATCGTTAGCCTGCCCGGTGCGGTAACGCAGGAAGAATTACGCGGCATTTATCAGCAAGGCAGCGTGTTCGCTCTACCTTGTCTGGTCGTAGATAACGGCGATCGCGACGGCATTCCCAATGTCTTGGTGGAAGCAATGGCGATGGAAATGCCGGTTATCTCGAGCGACATTTCCGGTATCCCGGAATTGATTCAGGACCAAGTCAACGGCTTGTTGGTGCCGGAAAAAAATGCTCAAGCCATGGCCGACGCTATCCAAAGCTTATTAGACGATCAAGCTTTGCGTTTACGTCTTGGTCAAGCCGCCCGCCAAACCGTCTGTCGGGATTTTAATTCCCGCCACACCACAGTGGCATTAAAAAACTTGTTCGACGCCTGCCTGCAAGGGCAAACGGTGGAAGCTCATGTCTGCTGTGCTGAACACTCGTAATCAAGACGTGCGCTTCGGCTGTCTGGAAGCGCCGTATTGCCAAATGAATCCAGAAGCTTTGTTAGCCTATTATCAGGCCCGCGGCCATGTGCATTATTTTTCGGTAATCGATGAAGAGCAAAATACCCCGGAAAAGCTGGAAGGCATTTTGCGCAATCGCTTTGAATTCAATCATGAGCCTTACCAGCTTGATGATGCATTTGATTGGCTGACTAATCCCAGCTCAGATGTTGAATGGCTGATTCTGCTGCACAAATTTTATTACGCAGTCGGCCTGGGCAGACATTTTGAGAAAACCGGCGACACCCACTACCGCGACAAATGGCAAACCCTGACCATTCATTGGATCGACAACGTGCCGGTCGATTTTCTGTCCAGCGACGTCACTGGCCGCCGGGTGCAAAACTGGATTTTTGCCTACCGCTATTTCGTGTCGGCAGCCGCCGAACCGGCCATCGATGCGGAATTTAATCTGGATTTTCTGGCCTCGCTGCAACAGCAGGTCGCCTACTTGTGCGAAAACCTGACGCCGGCCCGCAATCACCGCACTCTGGAACTTTATGCGATTTTCCTGGCGGCGGTCGTGTTTCCGGAACTGCGCGGCGCTAAAGAATGGCTGAGTTTTTCGACTCGCGAATTGCAACGCAACCTGCAAACCGATTTGCTGGCTGATGGTGTGCATTGTGAACTCTCGACCGATTACCACCATATCGTCTTACGCAATTTCCTGGGCATTCGCCGCTTGGCGATGTTGAATAATATCGAGCTGCCCGCCGATATGGACGAGGCGATCAAAAAAGCCCTGAGCTTTTGCCTGCATGCGCACAAACCTGACGGCTTTATCCCGGCCATCAGCGACGGCGACAGCGCCAATTTTCTGGATTTGCTGCGGCAAGGCCATGAGTTGTATCAGGATCCGGCGATGCTATACGTCGCCACGGCCGGTCAGCAAGGCCAAGCGCCAGCGGAGCGTTCTAAAACCTTTACTGCGAGCGGCTACAGCATTTTGCGCAGCGGCTGGGGCGAGCAAGATGAAGCGTATCAAGACGAACGCTATCTGTTTTTCGATTGCGCGCCTTTAGGTGCCGGTAATCATGGTCATCTGGATTTACTCAATATCGAAGTGGCGGCTTACGGCCGATCCTTGATCGTCGATCCGGGCCGTTATACCTACGACGAATCCGGCGACACTAATTGGCGAGTAATGTTTCGCGGTACCGGCTATCACAACACCGTGCAGGTGGATGGCAAAAACCAGACCCTTTATGCGCCGCATATTCGCAAATACAAGATTCAAGGCCCGGAACCGACGCGCGAATTCAAGTGCGCTCTGCACCGGCCGGGTTTTGACTATCTGCATGGCATCGCGGCCAGTCATGAGTATCCGGTGATTCACGAGCGCAAAATCGTGTTTATCGCCGGCGAATATTGGCTGGTCTGCGATTTACTGCGCGCCGAGCAAAGCCATGATTATGAACTACGGTTTCATTTGGATGCGTTGGCCGAACATCGCACCACAACGTGCGTCAATTCAGCGGGTTTGCGGGTTGACTCACCGAATCTGGTCATTCTGCAAGCGCCGCAACCAGATACAAAAGTGGCACTGGAGCCCGGCTTTGTCTCATCCAGCTATGGCAGCAAATACCCCGCACCGGTCGTCAATTTTTCCGCACATGCCACCAGTTATTGTTTTTTGACCGTGCTGTATCCGTATCAATCGACGCCTCCACAGCTTACGCTGGAACCATTACCGGTAAGCCAAAACGGTCAAGCGGTCGGTAGCACTATCGCCAGTGCCTTGCGGATTCATAACCAACAAGCCCAAAGGGAATACTACGATGAGCTATTCCTGGCGCATCGCGCGGGCGCCGGTTATGAGTTTGCCGATCTAAACACTGAAAGTGCGTTTTTATTCCGTCGCCAGGATACACAGGGGCGGATCTTAGCTTGGCATAGCGCGGATAAGTCATGAAACCCCGTTATCCCATCATGGAGTCGTCTGCACCGTTGGACGCGCCAAGCGAAACGGTGATTTCCATGCAGTACTTGCTGGTGACACCATTTGCTGCGCTGACTCCTGCTGAGTTACTGGCACATTTTCGCCGGCGTGCCGTGGATAATTATTTTCCCTTGCCAGCCGGAAAAGCCAAACATGTTGCCAGCGCGGCGCCGATTCTCAACAACGAATTTACCCTGAATAACGAAACTCATCGCTTGGGTAATGAGTTTGCTTGGCTGCATAACCCCAGCCCCGATCTGGAATGGCTGATTCTGCTGCACAAATTTTATTACTCTCGCGATCTGGCGCTGGCTTACGACTATAGCGGCGACGAGCGTTATGCCGACAAATGGGTGGGATTGGTCAGTTCCTGGATTGAACAAGTGCCGGACGGTTTTTTGAATAGCCAGGTGACCGGCCGCCGCTTGCAGCAGTGGCTGCTGGCCTACCATTACTTTGTGCCAGGTCGGAACTGCTCGGCTGTGAATGCCGAATTTTTGCTGGTGTTTTTGGCTTCGATTCAGTCGCAAGCAGTGTTCCTCAGCAACCATTTAACGCCGGCAGGCAATCACCGCACTATCGAATTGTCGGCGATTTTCACGGTGGCGGTTATGTTTCCCGAGCTCAGTGCCTCGGCGGAGTTACTGGCGTTTGCCCAACGCGAATTGCTGGACAATTTACGCCAGGATTTTCTGGCGGACGGCGTGCAAAAGGAACTATCTACCGACTACCACCACACGGTATTGAAGAACTTTCTGCGGGTCCGGGAGCTGGCCGAATTAAACAGGTTGACACTGCCCGCGGAGTTCGACGCTTTGATGCGTGAAGCGTTGGAATTTTCCATTTATGCCCACAAGCCGGACGGTTGGCTGCCGGCCATCAATGATGGCGACATCAACAGTTATCTGGGCTTACTGCGCAAAGCGGAACCTTATTATCCCAGCGACGCACTGAGCTATGTACTTAGTCAGGGAAAAGTTGGCAAGCCGCCAATGCAACGTTCGCGTCTATTCGCCGATAGTGGTTACTGCATTCTGCGTAGCGACTGGAAGGAGCAGCCTTATGCAGACGGGCGTTATCTGTTTTTCGACTGCGGCCAGTTGGGTTTTGGCAGCCACGGCCATTACGACTTATTAAATTTTGAAATGGCCGCCTTCGGCCGTTCGTTGATCGTCGATCCGGGCCGCTACACCTATCACGAACATCAAAGCGACGGCATCAATTGGCGACATGCCTTCAAAGGCACTGCGGCGCACAACACCGTCATGGTGGACGGTAAGGATCAGATGGCCTACCGATGCCATGAGCCGGTCGGCCCGCAACCAATAGCTTCGGTATTAAGCTTTGAATCCAACCCGGGTTTTGATTTTGTGCACGGTCGTGCTCTGAGTCCGCTCTACGAGGTGGATCACCAGCGCAGCATGTTCTTTGCCGAAACCGAATATTGGATTGTCAACGATGTGTTGCTCGCCACCGACGCGCATCGTTACGAACAATTTTTCCATTTGGGACCGGAAGCGCAGGGCCAAACCGTATTACAAGGCCAGGGCATTCGTGCGCCAAATCTGTTGATCGCCCAAGCCAGGCGCGCCGAGATTGAAATAACTATAAAACCCGGCTGGGTGTCGCCGGAATATGGCGTAAAGCAGCCAGCGCCTGTCGTGAGTTTTAGCCAGGAAAATTCGGGTAGCGGCTGGTTTCAAACCGTCCTTTATCCCTATAAAGACAACGATACAAATTTGCACGTGGAGACTATACCAGTAACGAGTCTTGGGCAATCCGTGCCCGCTACGCAGGCTTTGGCGCTGAGTATCATCATTCAAGCAAAGACCACGTGTTACCACGATTACTTTTTCCTCGCCAATCAGTCCTGTTTGTCTGAACACCGCTTTGCCGATGTGACTTGCCGGGCACAAGTCGTGTTCATTCGCCGGGATGCCGAAGGCGGGATCCTTAGCGTGAGGGCTTATATGGCGGAATGGCTGGAAATTGCTGGACGCACATTACTGGATAGCATCGGCAATCCGGTTTGCCTGAACTACGCGATGGGCCAGTTGCACATCGACGCTATCAACGGGAGCTTGCCGGCATGACCCAAGACCCACATTTCCCGCAAATGGCCGACGCGTTGAATCCCGCCGTGATGGGGCCACTGCTAGCCTGGTTGCTGGATATGCCCGGCATTAAAACCGGTCATGTTGAATGTGGCATTGGCGAAAAACGGCATAAGCCGGGTAAGAGTCTGGTGATCGGTTATCGGCTTGATAGCCGACCAGGTCTAGGCACCCAAGCGCGATATGTGACCGGCTGCCTATGTTCGCCAGACTCAGCGAGCCGGGAATTTGAATTAGAACTTAGCAAACGGCCGGATCTTGCGACAAGGGCGCTAACGGTTTTGCACGAGCCGGCGATGCTGGTTTGGGCATTTCCTTATGATCGAAAGCTGATTCATTTGCCAGCCCTGTTAGATGAGGCGTTTATCCAAACCTGGCTTGGTGCGCATGATTTAGCCGGGTACGAGCGGGTCCAGGCGGTCGAATCCGAAGTTTTGCATTATCTGGCTGAACGCTCCTGCATGATCCGCTTTCGTGTCACGTTGGCCGGATCAGATGAACCCCGCTTGCTGTATGCGAAGAACTACGCCGACGATAGCGGCCGCGACGTGTTCGCGGTGATGCGGCAATTGAGTAGCCAATTCGCCTGGGGTGCCAAGGCTCTGGCCTACGACGCCGAAACCCGCACTCTCTGGCAGTCGCCTGTCCCAGGCACGACATTGTGCTGGGCCGATTTGCAAGCTGCCGAGGGCTTGGCCTTAGCCG
The DNA here is from genome assembly GCF_000365425.1 of Methylomonas sp. MK1. Lineage (NCBI taxonomy): Bacteria > Pseudomonadati > Pseudomonadota > Gammaproteobacteria > Methylococcales > Methylococcaceae > Methylomonas > Methylomonas sp. MK1. The sequence goes on along the minus strand of NZ_AQOV01000001.1, from coordinate 1,003,295 downwards.
GACATATCGGCCAGTGCGTAGCGGCATTTCATGCCTGCAAACTCGACACCGTAAAGCGTTTTAACCAAGACGATGTTACCGAAGGTTTGTTAGCAACCGTTAGAATCTCTAAACAATCCCGGCCGGAAAGTGCAACACGCATCGAAGGATTGGTTACCGGCTTGTTGGCGCAAGCAACAAATCTTCCGAAACCCTCCTTGGCGACGATTCACCACGATCTAAAACTGAACAACTTTTTAATTGACGGTGAAGATCTGGGGTTGATCGACATGGATTGTGTCTGCCTGGGCGACCCAATGGCCGATTTGGCCAGCCTGATTGCCAACTTTTATCTACATGGTTTGCGGGAGGGTGACGCTATCGAGGAAATTCATCCGTTGGTAAAGCAACTGGTTAGCGCTTACCGGATTAACAGCGTCCATGCCATTTCATTGCCTGCCTTGCGTTGGCAGGTGGCGGCCGCACTGATTCACGAAGTCACTCGCCGCAGCCTGCGGCAAATGGATGAGTTGCGCATCGCCCATATCTCTAGCTATCTGGCGATCAGCGAAAGCTACCTGGCGCTAAGTAAACAGCCAATCGGAGCCGGCGATGCACTCATTTGATTGCCGATTACGAATTTATTTAGCTCGCCACGGCCAGAGCGAACTGAATCTTCAGCGACGCATCTCCGGCCAAGCCGATGCTCAGTTGTCGCCGAAGGGTTTGGAACAGGCGCAAGCCTTGTCCGATGTGTTGAAACATGACACTTTGAGCGCGATTTATAGCAGCAGCCTGACCCGAGCGATAAAAACAGCCGCGCCCACCGCCGTCACACATGGTTTGTCAATTAAGACGTTGGATGGTCTGAGGGAAATCGGCCTAGGTATTTTAGAAGGCCGCCATGTCGATGAGCGCGACCCCGAAGCCTGCCAGTTGTGGGGCGATCGAGAACGTGACAAACAAAACTTTAGCGTACCGGGCTCCGAACCCTATTCAGCTTTTACGCACCGGGTCCTGGGCTGTCTGGAGTCTATCCTGGCCAATAGCAGCGGTGCGATTCTGCTCGTCGGCCATCGCAACACCAACGAAGTGATACTGGCCCGTTTGTTGGCTAACGACTTTGCCGGCGCAGCCGAGATCAATGTCAAAAACAAATACCTGTACGCTATCGATTTGGCGGCCCGACCAGAAGTCATGACCATTCGTTTGGGCGGCGAACATCACGGTAAACATTATCCTGGGCTGCGCACATGAGCAATCCACTGGATCAATTTGCGCCCTTGCTGGATGCGGAATTGATGGCCTCAGCGCTGCAACGGCATTTGCCCGAATGCCTGGCCGGCGACTGGCAGGTGACGGGCTGTGAAATTCAGCATCCGCGTTACAAAACTTATCGGCTTGCCGAAAACCTTGAGCGTTCGTTTTTGGCACTGGTCTACCACTTGCGTGGCCGGCAATTGCCATCATCCATTGCCGATCAGCGCATCTTTTACGCCCGGGCCTACTTAGGCCAGCGCAGCCACCAGGCCTTTGCCCAAGCCCAATCCAGCGGTGAAAATGCGATTCATCTGGCGGAACTGGGCATGGTCGGCTGGCGCTTTCCGAACGATCCGGCGATGCCCTGGTTGGCGCGACTGATGGATAGCCGGCAGATTCCCGAGTTGGGTCAACCGCTATTGTCGGCTATCGAAATCGTCAATTACCGGCCGGAAATCCGTTGCACGGCGCGTTACCGATTCGCTGCCTGCGAAGCAGAACCGGCGCGGGTGGTTTACGGCAAAACTTACGCCGATGAGCGTGGACGGACGGTTTACGACAATCTGCATGTACTGCAAAAGCAATCCCAGTCAGACGCAGCCTTTATCATGCCTGCAGCCTTGGCGTATACCGCCGACCACCATACTTTATGGTTAGAAGGCTTGCAGGGTCAAATGCTAACTGAATTGGATTTTACAGCCGGTGTCGCAGAGAAAATCCCGGCCCTAGCTAATGCGCTTGCGGCTTTTCATCAATTCACACCTCCGCCTCTGCCGGTCGTTACCTCGCAGCAACAGCTGCGAGAATGGCGCAAGAAAGCCGATAAATTGAGCTACGCCTATCCCGCCATCCAGCCGGCGCTGACTGCGTTACTTAACGAATTGCGCCAAGAGAGCCCCGAGTTTGAAGTGTTAGGCTTGATCCACGGCGACTTTCATATCGATCAATTGCTGGTATTGCCAGACGGCAGTTTGGCGCTGTTCGATTACGACGAATTAGCTGTCGGCGATCCATTGCAGGATTTAGCCAACTTTGCGGCGGATTTATACAACTATCCCTATCCGCTTGCCGAGATAGACCAACTGGTCCAGCAACTGTTTACGGCTTATTCAGCCGCCAATAACAACCAAACCGACCGGCAACGTTTTGCCTGGCACCTGCGCGGGCAATGTCTGACCCGCGCTTACCGTACCTTCATCCAGCAAAAATCGGCAACCCAGCAACGCGTTGCCAATTTTATTGCCCTGGCTTTGCGTCCCTGGCCGATGGCCGGCTGAATTCATCAGGAAAACCGCTTATGACCAAGCAAATTCAAGCAACAAGCCGCTTCAAGCAGATAGTTTATGCACATCTGCGCCGGGAGCGAGGCAGTATTTTTGCCGCTATTGTCTGTATTCTCGGTTCCACGTTGACTAGTCTGATCGTGCCTTGGCCGCTGAAGCTGATCTTCGACCATGTGTTGCTGAATCATCCATTACCGGCACAGTTGGCAGCGGCGCAGCCCTTGCTGTATGGCGGTAGCGAGCAAGCGTTGTGGATACTTTGCGGCAGCATGGTGGTGATTGCGTTATTCAAAGGGGTGTTTTCCTACTACCAGCTGTTTCTGACTTCGCGCATCGGCTATTTGCTGGTCTACACCTTGCGCAGCGAGTTGTTCGACCATCTGCAACGCCTGTCGCTGGCATTTCACAGCAGCACGCCATCCGGGGAGTTGCTTAACAAACTCACCAGCGATACCAACACCTTAAAGGATGTCTACGCCGACTCGGCCTTGACCTTTACCACTCACGTGCTGACCGTGTTGGGCATGTTTGCGATCATGTTTAGTCTGAGCGTGAAGCTGAGTTTGATCGTACTGGCCAGTTTCCCGGTGCTGTGCCTGGCGATTGTGATGATTTATAGCCGGGTCAAACGCTCGGCGCGCAAACAACGCCATAACGAAGGGCGCTTGGCATCGCGGGTCAGCGAACTGTTGAACGCCGTACCACTGGTGCAAACCTACGGCATGGAAGATTACGAACGCGAGCGCTTTGATGTGGAAAGCAGTCAATCGATGACCGAAAGCGTCCGCACCGCGCGCATCGAAGCCGGGGCGACACGGATGATCGAAATCATCAGTGCGATTGGTACCGGTATTGTGGTGTTGTTCGGCTGCCTGCAAGTGTTTGCCGGGGTACTAACTCCGGGCGACGTGCTGGTGTTTAGCTCGTATATCGCCCAGATGTATCAACCGATTCGGCAAATTACCCGTTTGTCGACGCGCTATTCCAAGGCCAGCGTCAGTATCGAACGCATCAGCGAAATCCTCGATACCGAGCCGGATATCCAAGATCCACCTGATGCGGTGGTACCTAAAGGTTTGCGCGGCGAAATCGAGTTCAGCAACGTATCCTTCGGCTATCCGACCGGCAAACCCATCCTACGGGATATTTCCTTTCATATTCAACCCGGAGAACGGGTGGCCTTGGTCGGCGCCTCCGGGGCCGGCAAATCTACCATCGCCCGCTTACTGATCCGGCTTTACGATCCGCAGCAGGGCAGGGTGAGGATCGACGGGATCGAGGTCGGACGCTACCAACGCGCCGGCTTACGCCGGGAGATCGGCGTGGTGTTGCAGGATTCGATTCTGTTCGGCACCAGCATTCGCGAGAACATTGGTTACGGCAGCCCGGACGCGACGATCGAAGACATTGAAGCGGCCGCCACTATGGTGCACGCCGACGAATTCATCCGCAATCTGCCGGATGGCTACGACACGGTATTAGGCGAAAGCGGCGGTAATTTGTCCGGCGGCCAACGCCAACGCCTGTGCTTGGCGCGGGCCTTGTTGCGCAAATCCTCGATTCTGATCCTCGATGAACCCACCTCGGCGGTAGATGCCCAGTCGCAAGCCTTGATTCGCGATGCTATCGACAATCTACATGGCGGTAAAACCGTGCTGGTGATTGCCCATCAGTTTCACACCATCCGTAATTTCGACCGGATTTTAGTGCTGAAGCAAGGCGAGATTATCGAGCAAGGCAGCCACGAGGCCTTGATGCAGATGGGCGGCCATTATCACGAACTGTATAAACTCCAACACGGGTTGCGTGCCGCATGAACCAACATAAACCGCGATTACTCTTGTATTGCCAACACTCTCTGGGCATGGGCCATTGGGTCAGAGCCATGACCTTAGCCAATGCCTTGAGCCGCGAATTTCGGGTGACCTTTCTGAACGGCGGCCGCGCACCGGATCATCAGGCTGCCGTTACCGATCTGGATATGCTGAATCTGCCGCCGCTGGGTATGGGTGAAGATCATCAGCTGTATAGCCAGGATGAGCGTTACAACGTCAAGGAAGCCTTGGCGATGCGCCGGCAATTGATACTGGATACCTATGCATTACTCAGACCGGAAGTGGTGTTGATCGAATTGTTCCCGTTCGGCCGCAAGAAATTGGCCAGCGAGTTGTTGCCGCTCTTGAAAGCTGCGCGCCGCGACAAGTATGCCCGGCCCCTGGTGTTATGCAGTCTGCGCGACATCATGGTTAACGCCCGTAAAGATCAAAGTCGGCACGACGAACGGGCGCGCTGGATAACGGATCGTTATTTCGACGGACTGTTGGTACACGCGGACCCTAGGTTTGCCCGATTGGAAGACAGTTTTAAGCCGCGCCATCCGTTGAAAACGCCCTTGCTTTACACGGGTTTTGTCGGACCGCGTCGCACCACGACAGCGATAAAACCGCCCCGCCTTGGGGTGTTGGTATCGGCTGGCGGTGGTATGGTCGGCGCATCCCTGTTTCAAGCGGCGGTTCAGGCCCATGCCATCAATTGGGCAAGTGAAAGATTGCCGATGACCATCGTCGCCGGACCGTTTTTGCCGGAAGCCGATTGGCAGGCGTTATCGGCGCAAGTCGAAGGCAGGAAAGGTCTCACGCTGCTGCGTTCGGTGCCGGCTATGCAGCCTTTGCTGGAGGCGCACAGTGTGTCGGTAAGTCAATGCGGCTACAACACGGTGATGGACATCCTCGAATCCCGCACGCCGGCTTTGGTCGTACCGTTTCTGCGCGGTCAGGAAGACGAACAAACTCAGCGGGCGGAAAAATTGGCGCAATTGGGTTTGGTGAAGGTAATGAATCCGGCGGAATTGACAGGTCAGTACCTGGCGGAAGAGATTTTGCAATTGCGGGATTTTTCGCCCAATCCAGCCGGCCTGGATTTGGCCGGTGCTGACAATACCGTGAGCTTGATTCAACAATTACTTGGCGGCAAATCGGATTTGACCGGTGAATCGCTAAAACAGGAGTACGCCCATGCTTGCTGATTGGCTTACACCGGTTCGAGCGGCATTGGATGCCCGAGAGCAAGCCATAGAGATTTTCTTTCGCGACGACGACGCCGGCTGGGATGATGATCGGCTCTACGCATTGCTGGATTGCTTTAGAGATTGCAATGTACCCATCGATCTTGCAGTGATTCCCGATGCGCTAAGTCCGTCACTTGCTGGCTCGTTACTGGGACGTTGGCGGCGAAACCCGTTTCTGTTGGGCTTACATCAACATGGATACAGTCACAACAACCATGAAAACCAAGGCCGCAAATGCGAATTTGGCATCAGCCGCAGCGAAGAGCAACAATTTAAGGATTTGTTGGTTGGCAAACAGCAGCTTGAGTGCTTGTTCGGGTCGGCACTTGACAGGATTTTCACGCCGCCCTGGAATCGTTGTAGCCAGGCCACGGCCGACAGTTTGCTTAAACTGGGTTTTCAAGCCCTGTCGCGCAACCGCAGCGCGGCGCCACTCCATATCGGGACATTGCAGGAAATTCCGGTAGCTATCGACTGGTGCGGGATCAGAATCAAATCCGCGCAACCCTGGCTTGCGCTGGGCCAAGCCGTTGCTGATGTGTTGTATCCAGAGTATCCGGCCCCCCTGGGCATTATGCTGCACCACGCAGTGATGGGGGTAGACGACCTTGAGCATCTGCAAGCCTTATTGCAACTATTGCGTGAACATCCCACTACACACTGCCGCTTGATGCGCGAATTTTTATGCGAGCCAAAAGCGGTTGATGCACCGGCGTCTGCGTTTCCGCTCGAGCCCCAAGCTGTGCTGACCGCTATGCAGTCCTACCTCCTAACCAAACCACTCTGATTGGCCTTTCGTTCATGAGCTTTAATTCCTTCAAACTAAAACCCGGAAAAACCGTATTACTGGCCGGCGGCGCCTTGCTGAGTTTATCCGTACTTGCAGAGACCACTAACGGGCAGGTGGCAGCTAACAAGCCCAATGACAATACCTTCCGCCAGGACAATATCGACGGGGTCAGAAAAGAACCCTTGCGTATCAACCCTGGCGACAAAAGGCCCGCCGACCAATTTAAAGTAGATGTATTCGGTCATCCATTGACCATAGGTGGCGCTTACGAACTGGAACCGCGCTATGTCGAAGACCGGCGTCTGGACCCGCGCCGCGACGACGATGTGGCTAATGTCTATCAAGACCTGAAACTGGAGTTGTTTTATCAGTGGTCAAAGTCTTTGTCGTTTTTTGTGCAGTCCGATGTGTATTACGACCCGGAAGTCTATACCGAAAGCGGTCTGGATCAGTACGAAGCCGGCATTAAACTGACCCAGGCCTGGCTGTTCATTCATCAAATTCTGGATTCGGGGTTTAGTCTGCAATTGGGCCGGCAACGTATTGCCGACAAGCGACAATGGTGGTGGAATGACGAACTGGATGCGGCACGGGTGTATTTTGGCGAAGACACGCTGTTTGCCGAGTTGGCCATCGCCAAGGAGTTGGGATCCAAGCAGTCGGATCAGGATTTCATCGATCCAGTGAGCGACCGAGTGGTGCGACTGATGGGCGACGTGGTTTGGCAATGGGATCCGAAGCAAAACCTGTCTTTGTTCTTTCTGAGCCAGTTCGATAATTCGGACAACCAACGCCCTGGCGACTTAATCCGAGCCAATCGTAAAGACACCAGTGACGGCGATTTAAATTGGTTCGGCGGCCGGGCGATGGGCAAATTCAAAATAGAGCATGTCGGCAAGATCGGTTACTGGCTGGATTCGGCCTTTGTATTTGGCGAAGAGACTACACAAACTTTTACCGATATTAACAGCAACGTCTCCCGAGTTGGCGCGCAAACCCCGAGGCACGTCGAAGCCTGGGGCTTGGACGCCGGCATCACTTGGTACACAAATCTGTTTCTGGAGCCTTACTTTACCTTAGGTTATGCCTACGGTTCCGGGGATTCCAATCCCAGCGACGGTACCGACAGCAGTTACCGGCAATCGGGGATACATAACAACAAGATCAAACTATCCGGCAGCCAACGTTTTCGTTATTACGGCGAGTTATTTCGGCCGGAATTATCGAATTTAAATATCATGACTGCCGCGCTGGGATTTCCGATCTCCGAGCAAAGCTCCGTAGACTTGCTCTATCACCACTTCGAACAGGCCACGCCTTCGGCTGTAATTCGCGATTCACGGATTCGCGCCACGCCTAACGGCAACAGCGGCACCCTGGGCGACGAGTTCGATTTGGTATTGTCCTTGGATGAATGGAAGCATTTGCAGGTGCAATTTGCCGGTTCGGTATTCATGGCCGGGCCTGCTTTCGGACAACTGGAGGGTAATAATTCCTTTCAGTTGGATCTGACCTTTAAATACAGCTTTTAACGGTTTGGTTAGCATGCAGTCAAAGCGCCGTAAAATCCTGTTTTATTGCCAAAGCTTGGTCGGCTTGGGGCATTTGACCAGCAGCTTGATGGTGATACGCGAGTTGTCGACATACGCCGATGTCGATTTGATCCACGGCGGACAAGGCCTGCAACAGATGCCGGAATTGCCGGGCTTTCGGCATCTGCGTCTACCTACCATCCTGATCGATAGCGCCAGCGACGAACTTTATGCACCAGAGAGCGACAAGCACATTGACGCCGTCTGGACCGAGCGCGCCGCCGCTATAAATGAGTTTGTAAATTGGCCCTACGATGCGGTGATCGTCGAATTTTTCCCGTTTGGCCGCCGTCGTCTGAAAAAAGAGATTCTGGGTTTGTTTGCCGCGGTCAGGCAGCGTTGCGGGGCGATTCCGATTTTTTGTTTTGTGCGGGAAATCCTGGTGCCTGCAGCATTGGAAGCTGAGCGGCGCATGGTCAAACTGGTACGGGAGCATATTCACACGGTATTCGTGCGCGGCGATCCACACATTGTGCGTTTCGAGGAAACGTTCAGTTTGACGGCCGAAATTGCCGATTGTTTGGTGTATGTGGGCTACGTTAGTCCGCCGCCTCCCGCAAACTGGCCGACGCGACAGAACAAGATCGTCGTCAGTCAGGGTGGCGGCGAAATTGGCAAGACTCTATTGCGCGCGGCTATCCAGACCGCGCCTATGCTACCGGACTACAATTTTATGATTGTCACCAGTTCCAGAGCTTCAGTAACCGAAATTGCCGAGCTGCAGGCCTTGGTCCGCAGCCCTAATGTCCAAGTCGTGTCTTTCTTGAATGACTTTCAGGAAAACTTGCAATCTGCCGCTTTGTCTATCAGCTTGGGTGGCGACAACACATTGATGGACGTGATCAGTACTCGCACGCCGGCGTTGGCTTACCCTTATGCCGGCAATAGCGAGCAAGGTCTGCGCATTGAAAAACTGGCCGGCAAGGGCTTCGTGTTTCCGTTAACTGAGAACGATCTGGTGCCGGAGCGGCTAAGTATCAAAATCAGGACAACGATAAACCAAACTTATCCGCAACAGGCCATAGCCATTCATGGCGCGGCCGAAATCAGTCGGCGGATAAGCGTGATTCTTGAGGGTGAATTTTGTGAAGACTAGTGCGCGCGTTCCGGAGAGGCAAGGGCGGTACTCGAATCGAGCAAATTGGCAGTCGAGGCGTCGTTGCCGAGCCGGCGTTTGATGTCCGCGGCTTTCCAGTCCGGATGCAGTTGCAACAGCAAAGCGGCCATGCCGGCGACATGCGGTGTGGCGAAGGAACTGCCGTTCATAAAGTCATAGGCTTGGTGTGGCACCGTCGTCAGAATGTCCTTGCCAGGCGCGGCGATTTGCTGGTTGTTGCCGTTCTTTTCCTGGCCAACGGCTATCACACCGGCGATATTGGCCGGAAAACCACCGGCTTGTATTTGACTCGGCACAGCCGCGACCACAATAATGCCTTTGGCCAGCGCTTTTTCAATCAGTTGCTGTACTAAGGGGTCTTCGGGGCCGCTCAGGCTCAAATTGATGATATCGCTATTCATGCGAATGGCCTGATTCAAGGCTAATGCCAAGGTAAAGCTGTTGCAACGCGCCGCCAAGGAATTAGGTTTCTCCGGCCAGCAGGCCCGAAATGCCAAAATTTCGGCTTCGGGGGCGATGCCGGCAATACCTATGCCGTTGTTTGGATGGGCGGATAATACGCCGGCTACCGCCGTACCGTGAATATCGGCCAAATTGTGATCGCTGGGTTCCGGCGCGGTGTTTTCCGAGTATTTAATTCGACCTTTCAAGTCCGGGTGTTCGGTATCCACGCCGGTATCGATGACGGCAATCCGCACGCCTTGGCCGGTGGTGGTAAGGTGCAGATCGGCTATCCGCAAGACGTTAAAGCCGGTTTGTAAATGCAGATACGGGTCGCTATACGTCGGAGTAGGCGGTGTCTGTTTACCGAGAACCTGAAAGCTATGCATTTGTTGCACGGACGAAACGTCCCGGTCCTGTTGCAATTCTGCGATTGCCTCTTGTACGGGCAGGGTGTCCGGCACCTCGTAAACGACGCAACTGACACCCAATGTGGTGACCGGCCATTGGGCGACGAATTGCAAATGATGGCGGTCGGCAAGTTCCTGTGCAATATGTTCGCTCCAGCCGGAGTTGCCGTATTGGCCACGCAAGCGATAACCGTCCAAGGTATTGGCCGGCAACGCGCGATCAATGCTGCGGTCCGTAAAGGTGACCAGCAGACGGCGTTCTTCCGCAGATTTGCTATCGCCCAGCCGCGATAAATCGCCGGTGCTGGCGCAGGCACTAAGCAGCACGAGCAAGCAAATAAACAGATTTAAGCGCATTAATTTCATGATCAATTACGGTTGTAAAATAGGTTCCGCCAGTATTACATCCTGTCGGCCGCGGAGCAACGCCAAGGCGCTGGCCATGTCAGTATCCGGTTTGCCGGTGGCGATTTTGACCGTGTAAGCGCCGACACTGTTCGGCCCGTCTACCCGTACCCCATCAATTTGGCTAAGCACGGCGTCTATGTCTTTTTCTGTCAGACTCTTGGCAAACACCACGCGTAACTCACCGATCGGACCTGCGTTTGGCTTGGCTGCGGAAAGCGTGTGATAGTCGGTAGTATTGGCCGGCGATAGGTATTGCACGGCAGCCGGCAGGGTGACCAATAACAAGGACGCGGCAATAGCCAGACCTTTTCCGGTATTGCTGGCGATCCGCCAAAATCCGCGAGCAACGCTGAATGGTCTTACATTTGCGCCAGTCAGTTTGTCGTGTGGGCTATCGTCTTTTACGGTAAGCGGGAGTTGACTGGCTGTTTGCATTTTTGCTCTAAAACCGGCGAAAGAAGCTTCGGCCGCTACGTCCAGATCGGCTGCTTGTTGCACGGCCAATGCGAGTTTGCGCAATGTCTGCAATTCGCGCCGACAGACCAGGCAGTATTTTAAATGCAGGTCTACCTGCTGCCGTTCATCTGTTGACAGGCTTTGATTGACATACCAGGGCAATAACAAAACCATGTCGGAGTGGGAGTTAGTGGGTGAGGAAATCTGTGGGTTCATGGCCTTATTTCTCCTGTGCATCGGCAAAAACCTGCAGTTTCCTGCGGGCATGAAACATACGGGTTTTTACAGTATTTTCCGGGCAATCCAGAATTCTGGCGACATCCTGATAAGACAAGCCGTGGTAAAAGGTTAGTTCGATGACTGCACGTTGGTCCGGCGGTAAAGTGGCCAGTGCATAGTTTAACCAGTCTTCGTTTTCCCAATTATTCGCAGGATTTGCGGTCGGGTCGCCGATGGTTTCGGTCAAGTCGTCGATATCGACATCGTTGTTACGCCGGGCACTTTTGGCCATGGCTTTCAGGGTTTTGTGATAGGCGATGCCGAATACCCAGGTGGAAATTTTGCTTTCATGATTAAAGCCCTGGGGTTTTTCCCAAACCACCAGCAAGGTTTCCTGTATTAGTTCCTCGACAGCTTCGGGTTGGCGCGTCATGCGCAAGATGAAACGAAACAGCCTTGGATAGTAGTCTTTGTAGAAAGCTTCAAACGCGGCGGTATCGCCTGCGCCGATACGTTGCAGCAAGGCGTATTCGTCCGGACCGATTTGGGGCTGTTCGGGCATGGGTGGTCGATGTAGGTTAGGTACTAAACGCAGCATGGCTCAAACCTGGGTTCCTGATGATTTTAGCTTGGTGTGCGAGTGTATTCCGCCGCGAAGCCGGAAGGTTCAAAGGCGGTAAATTTTATTTAAAATCCGGCAGTCACGGAGATTAAAAATTTATTGTCCTGTAAGCGTGGATAAAACTCGTGGTGATGGATGTCTTCGTGATGATCGTCCAGATGGACGTCAGCATAGCGTAAGTCTAGCGCCAGATTAGATGTGATGAACCAAGACACGCCGGCGTTCCAATAGAAATAGTCCTCCTCTAACAGTTTGTTGGCTTGGCAATAGCCCAATCCCGTCGAAAATTGCAGGTTGTCAAGGATGTCGCGGCGATATTTGAGCTCGTAATTCAGTACCGTTGCCTCACGCCGATAGGCGTTTGGCGCGACGGACACCGTTCCGGTCAGCCAGTTTTGGTAGTGCAGGGATGCGTAAAATTCGGTGTAATCGGCATACTTTCCAAAAATCTTACCGTCGAACAGGTAGCCGGTTACCGATAATTCAGTACGCCAGTCGTGATTTAACGGCAGGCTCCATCCCAGATAGGGTTTGATTTCGACATCGGCGTAATTTTTATAGCTGCGGTCGTCAAAGCTGACTTGTGAAACGCCCACACCGGCGAACCACCCCATGGGATCTTGATAATCGATATGCGCTTGCGCCAGAGGATTGCCGCGATTTTTGGAGTAGCCCCGGTGCAAGTAATCGCTGAGAAAAGTGAGTACTCCATGCCATTCCGCTTGGGCGTAAGGTAAAACCGAGGATACGCCGAATACTCCTATGAAGATTGCAAACAAGCCTTTACGGAAGATTTTATCTGAGTCCATGGATGGGTAGTTTGAGATTTATGTGGGCATTGTCGGCGATTGACTGTCAGTATAGAACTACCCTTTTGTGCATTATTTCCTAGTTGAGTTGAACCTTCAACAAACTTGAGGGATGTGGGGGTTAATGTATCAATTTATTTAAAAAACTGAGGATGGCGGCAGCCATACCAATTAGTAACATGCAAGTATTGGCGGATGGGTGTTTTAATTAATAATAGCAGCAGGCCTATCGAATATAGACACCACACGGCAGCCCATTCGTTCATGTTATTGGTAGTTAAATAGGCCAACAGCGGACCGGTCGTAAGATGATAGAGCACCAGTTTCCATGAACCGTAAAGCAAGGGCATCAGAAAGGCAGCGTAAACGTAACTGTTAGCCATTTGAATGCTGCCGCTGGCCGGTATGGCCCAGGCAATATGCCATTGTCCGGATGTTGAGCAAATTTCCGTGCCGCAAAATGGCATCAGGAATTTGAGCTTAGTGCCGGGTAAAAACTGATAGTAGTGGTCAAAGCAAAAACTGCTCCATTGAAACGGATAAATCCGCATCATGAATACAGTGGCCGCCGCAAAGCAGAGGGCGTAGACAAACGGCGCAATACGTTTTCGTAAGGATTCCGGGATAAAGTGCATGGTGACCGCGTTGACGAAAAACGGTTGAAACGCGATGTGCATATATCCCAAAAAAGTAGCAACCTGATTGTTCGGATTAAGGCATTGGTCTATCACCGAATAGGTATATGCCTGTAGTAATTCCATCAGCGAGAAATAGGCCAATGCCAGGCATAAGACCTTGGATTCGCCGCGTCGATAAAAAAAAGCAGTGCTCGCAAAGCCGGTTACGGCAAGCGCGGCGGATGCCTCGCCACTCCAACACATAATTCCTCCTGGGAACTAAAAATCTAGGATCGGGCAAACTGCGATCCAGTGTCGGAGTTTGAAAAGTCTATAAAGAGTAACGCCTGGCGGATGCCGAGGGGCTTTAAGGCTCTGTATTGCCGACTTTTGCCTAGTTTTAGGCTTGGTCGTGAAGAGACTGCCTTGGTGTGGGTAAACCTAAGGCGTGATCGCGAGAAGAAAATGACGCAAATTTTGCAGTCGATACCTTCTGATTCCGGGATAGCTTTGCAGAATCGGTGGCTATTCTAATAGCTTGTTGAGGTTTTATGACAAAAATTTTCCGGGAACTGATGATGCCGGCACGCACCGGAGTTTGCTTTGGGTGAATGAGTGTATATCGGTTGGTTCGGAATTTCCGAGCCTGACGTACTGCTCAGTCGGCAGAGATGGGTAGCCGCATTAGCAATCAGACAAGCGGGTTTGGGAAACACCCAGTTTCGGCGTTTCCGCGCAGTTGTGCGTCCAGAAAACCACAAGTTTGACCCCGTGCTTTCCTGGTGCTGGCATTATCTGTGCGGGCAAAAGTTATGCTTCCTCGGTAGGTAATGCTTCGATTGCTTCGGGCTGTTTTCGACGTTCTGCTTTTAATTTGCTCGCTTGTTCAGCATCTGCTTTTGTGACTTGGCCGGCCGGCATCCCTTGCAAATCAACTCTGACGGCATCTTCCGTCAGGCAATCCCAATAACGATGTCCCCAACACCATGCCTTCAGTGCGTTGCGGAGTTGGTTTTTATCTGCGCCGAGTTGATCGGCATGCGCCAGGATGTCTTTGTGGATACCAATTTTTAAGGGCAGTTTCGCAGCGGGTTTTTTGGGGAATGCCAAAGGGAATTTCTTTTGCAGCAAGCCGATGATGGCGACTAAGGCATCAGCTTTGCCGGTCTTCTTGATAGGTGATTTCTCCGCTATCTTTTTTTGCCGTTGTACCGATTTATTGGCAGCCGCTTGCTTGACAAGTTCATCTCTGAGCGATGCTAGTTCTTCAAATCCCATAATGTATCCACACTGTTATCAAGGAATAAAAAGCAGATTGTACATCGGGAAACATCACGCCAAATAGTGCAATCGAATTTCGGTATCCCAAGCCAGCAATTTCTGAGAAAAATTAAGTAGCGGTACGCACATTATTTGGTGCTGTTTAGAGTTTTCAGGGGGCCGACGTAAGTGTCGGCGCACTGCTTATCCGAGTTTTAGTTTTATATTTTGTGGTAATTTGCGCTGAATGGGCTGCCGCATAACGGTTGCTGAGTAAAATTACTATCGATAGGACAGTGCTTATCATGATTGAGAACGATATATCCGCAGTAAAAACCTATTTGCTGAATTTGCAAGATCGAATTTGTACTGCTTTGGAGGCGGAAGAGCCCATCGCTCGCTTCATTGAAGATGCGTGGGAACGTGCCGAAGGTGGCGGCGGGCGTTCGCGGGTGTTGGCCAATGGTGAGGTGTTTGAGCAAGGCGGGGTTAATTTTTCGCATGTGTTTGGCAGTCATTTGCCGCCGTCGGCAACCGTCAAACGACCTGAGTTAGCCAACAGGCAATTTGAAGCGATGGGTGTGTCCTTAGTGATGCATCCTCGCAACCCTTATGTGCCGACCTCGCATGCCAATGTGCGGTTTTTTATCGCCAAAAAAGACGGTGAGCCGTCAATTTGGTGGTTTGGCGGCGGTTTCGATTTGACGCCGTTTTATCCTTTCCGCGAAGACGTATTGTATTGGCATCAAGTGGCGCGTGAAGCTTGCCTGCCGTTTGGCGAGGATGTGTATCCACGCTATAAGAATTGGTGCGACGAATATTTCTTTCTAAAGCACCGCAACGAAACCCGTGGCGTCGGTGGTTTGTTTTTCGACGATTTGAACGAGCCCGATTTTGCTCAAGCTTTTGCATTTATGCAGAGCGTAGGTGATCACTACCTGGATGCCTATTTGCCTATTGTGCAAGGACGTAAAGACACGGTCTATGGCGACCGAGAGCGTAATTTTCAGTTGTACCGGCGTGGGCGTTATGTCGAATTTAATCTGGTGTACGACCGCGGGACGTTATTTGGGCTGCAATCGGGCGGTCGGACCGAATCGATTTTGATGTCCATGCCACCCGTCGCGCACTGGCAATACAATTGGCAGCCTGAGCCGGGTAGTGCAGAGGCCGAGTTGTACGACACATTTTTAGGCCCACAAAACTGGCTGGGAATTTAGCTGGAAATCGGTTAGTAACTTTGCGTCGGTATTTGTTAGCCAACTTTATTCGCGAGGTTTTGTTTTCAGTCAAGCGTGTTTGGTCTTTTTTTTGGATAGTTAGCTAAAGTTCACAAAATTTCTGCCGCTAAAAGAAACGGCATGGTTGTAACCGCCAATACAGGAACTGATTTGCGTATGTCTGTCCTGCCCTTGGCTATTGACCATTTGTTTTTATGCAGCGTCAAGGTGAATCTAATGACTACGATCAATTCATTGACAACATCATTGTATGTATCGCAAATGACCATCAGCATATCCAGTACCAAAAGCACTCACAACGACGAGGACACAGAGCGTCCGGCGGTCAGTGGAAGAGGGGAGAAGCATGGGCATCATCATGGCGGTGGGGCGTTCATGCGCAATGTCATGCAAACATTGCAAAGTTTCGGGCTGAATATTCCTGGCGGTAATAGCGATTCTGCCGGCGATGACACCACTGAAAACAATGCTGGTGGCGGTCAAAATAACTCATCTAATCTCGGGCAGTTGTTGCAGACCTTTTTGCAGGATTTACGGCAGGTATTGAAGCAAAGCGGTGTGCAGCAAACTTCTACAGCGGCACAAGGCGATGCAAGTGCCGTGCAAACACCGCCAAAGCCGGTTACGCCGACTACGACTACTTCGACGCCTGTAACAACAAGCGCTGCACAAGCTCCGGCCGCAACTCCTGCAACCAGCGTCCAGAATAACGCCGGTACGCCGGCAACTACGACAACTGCACCGGTAACGAATACATCAACGGCTACAACCACTACGTCCGCGCCACGCGCAACTGTCGCCGATGTTCGTCAGGCGTTACACAGCTTCTTGCACGATTTGCGTCAGGCTTTGAAATACAGTGCGGATCGACGTCACGGCTCCGACGATGATATTCAGCATGGTGATAGAGCGGTTGGTCGAAATGGCTACGGTAAATTCACCGATAATTTGCAAAATTTGATCTCGGCTCTGAGTGACGCAAATGGAGCAACTGGCGGTAAATATAAGGAATTGCAAGATAGTTTTAGCGATCTAGTGAATTTGCTGGGTACTCCAGCGAATGGTAAAAAACCGACTTTGTTGGAGTTCTTAAACAAGTTGTCCGGTAATCGTGAGAACAACTCGCCAACCCCCGGTGCTAAGGGTTCCATCTTAACGGCAACGGTTTGAACCAAGTGTCGAAGTAGAAAAAGCTTGCATAAGCTGTTTAGATCGTTATAATGCGCGGCTCGAACGATAGACTTTAGGCGCGTAGCTCAGCTGGTTAGAGCACCACCTTGACATGGTGGGGGTCGGTGGTTCGAGTCCACTCGCGCCTACCAAAACATAAAGCACCGCATGACGGTGCTTTTTTTATTGTGGAATCGAAAATGCCTGTAATCACTTTGCCCGACGGCTCTCAGCGTCAATTCGACCAAGCGGTGTCTGTAATGGATGTGGCCCTTTCTATCGGTACGGGTCTGGCGAAGGCCGCGTTAGCTGGCAAAGTCAATGGCAAGTTGGTGGATGCCTCCACACTAATCGATTCCGATGTCAGCTTGCAAATCGTCACTGCCAAGGACGAAGAGGGTGTTGATGTAATTCGCCACTCCACTGCGCATTTATTGGCCCAGGCAGTCAAGCAATTATTCCCCTCAGCGCAGGTAACCATAGGTCCGGTGATAGAAAACGGTTTCTATTACGACTTTGCCTTTGAGCGTTCTTTTACACCTGATGATTTGACAGCCATTGAAAAGAAAATGGCGGAACTGGTTGCGCAGGACATTACAATTAGTCGCTCCCTTTTGTCACGCGACGAAGCTGTAAAGTTTTTTGAAGGTTTGGGCGAGAAGTATAAAGCTGAAATTATTTCTTCGATTCCTGCCAACGAAGATTTGTCTTTGTATCAGCAAGGCGAATTCACCGATTTGTGCCGTGGTCCGCATGTGCCCAGCACCGGCAAATTAAAAGCCTTTAAGTTAATGAAAATTGCCGGCGCTTACTGGCGCGGCGATTCAAAAAACGAAATGCTGCAACGCATTTACGGTACCGCATGGGGCGACGCTAAGGAGCTAGCCGCTTATCTGCATCGTCTGGAAGAAGCCGAAAAGCGCGACCACCGCAAAATCGGCAAGGCGCTGGATTTGTTTCATACCCAGGAAGAAGCCCCGGGCATGGTGTTCTGGCACGACAAAGGCTGGACTATTTATCAGCAAATCGAACAATACGTGCGCGAGAAATTGCGCATGAACGGCTACGGCGAAGTCAAAACGCCGCAAATTGTTGATCGCACCTTGTGGGAAAAGTCAGGGCACTGGGATAAGTTCAGTGCAATGATGTTTACCACACATTCGGAAAGCCGCGATTATGCGGTGAAACCGATGAATTGCCCCTGTCATATCCAAATTTATAATCAAGGCATTAAGAGCTACCGAGATTTGCCTGTGCGCCTTGCCGAGTTCGGCTCCTGCCACCGCAATGAGCCATCCGGTACTTTGCACGGTTTGATGCGGGTTAGAAACTTCGTACAGGACGATGCCCACATCTTCTGTACCGAAGATCAGATTCAATCCGAAGTGTCTACGTTTATTGATCTGTTGTTCGAGGTATATAAGGATTTTGGCTTCGAAGAAGTGATTATCAAATTGTCGACTCGTCCGGAAAATCGCGTTGGTGACGATGCGGTCTGGGATAAAGCTGAAAATGCTTTGGAATTGGCGCTGAATACTAAAGGTTTGGATTGGCAGTTACAACCGGGTGAAGGCGCCTTTTATGGTCCTAAAATTGAGTTCTCCTTAAAAGATTGTATAGGTCGAGTCTGGCAATGCGGTACTATACAGGTTGATTTCTCGATGCCGGAAAGGCTGGATGCCTCGTATATAGGCGAAGATAGCGCCAGGCATGTGCCGGTAATGTTGCATCGGGCGATCCTGGGTTCCTTGGAGCGCTTCATCGGGATTTTGATCGAGCAATTTGCCGGAACTTTTCCGTTATGGTTGGCGCCGGTGCAGTTGGTGGTGATGAATATCACTGATCGCCATGCCGATTATGCTGAGGAAGTTAGGCGACAACTTGAAAAACAAGGTCTTAGAGTCAAAATTGACTTGAGAAACGAGAAGATAGGCTTTAAAATCCGTGAGCATTCTATGCAGCGAGTGCCGTATCTTTTGATTATCGGCGACAAGGAATTAGAAACTCACACTGTCAGTGTACGCACGCAGCAGGGCGAGGATCTAGGAAGTCTGTCAATTGGCGAACTTGGCGAACGCTTGAGAAACCAGATTGCGGATCGAAAATAATAACAACTTGGAGGATTAGGGTATCAGCTCTAAAAAAGATGCAACGCGCTTAAATACCGAAATTACCGCCAGGCGGGTTCGGGTAGTAGGCGCTGAAGGTGAACAAGTCGGGGTTGTTTCAATAAACGAAGCGTTACAGCTCGCCTACGATGCAAACATGGATCTGGTCGAAATATCGCCCAATGCCGATCCTCCGGTTTGCAAAGTCATGGACTTCGGCAAATACCAGTTTGAGTTAAACAAAAAACTGCAAGCCGCCAAGAAAAAGCAAAAACAAATCCAGATCAAGGAAATCAAGTTTAGGCCCGGTACCGAAGAAGGTGATTACCAGGTCAAGCTGCGTAGCCTGATCAAGTTTCTAAACGAAGGCGACAAAACCAAGATCACTGTACGTTTTAAAGGCCGGGAGCTAACTCATCGCGAGTTGGGCATGGACTTGTTGAAACGTATCGAAACCGATCTGGAAGAAATGGCCATAGTCGAGCAATTTCCCAAGTTGGAAGGCCGGCAAATGGTCATGGTGATGGGCCCGAAGAAAAAGAAATAATTCGATCACACGGTTTTAGCCGTTTTTTAAAACGGCAACGCGATTCAGGAGCGAATCGGCTAGCGGATACTTTTGTGTCCGGAAATTCAATGGGGCCAAGCATTTTGCCTCACTGGGTTTTATCTCAGGGACTTTACTTTTAATCATTGGAGAAAACAAATGCCAAAAATGAAAAGCCATAGTGGTGCCGGCAAGCGCTTCAAGAAAATCGGAAGCGGCGGTTTTAAATGCAAACAATCGCATAAGCGTCATATCCTGACCAAAAAAACCACCAAACGTAAAAGACAACTGCGTAAAACAGCCATTCTTCATCCGTCGGATACGCCATTGGTTGCGCGTATGCTGCCGTACAGTTGATTTGTCACCGTTATTGAAGAGAGTAGAACATGGCTAGAGTTAAACGCGGCGTCACCGCTAGAGCAAGACATAAAAAGATTTTAAAACTGGCAAAAGGTTACTACGGTGCCCGTAGCCGGGTTTACCGCGTCGCCAAGCAGGCGGTCATTAAGGCCGGTCAATACGCTTATCGCGACCGTAAACAGAAAAAACGCCAATTCCGCGCTTTGTGGATCGTGCGTATCAACGCTGCCGCACGTTTGTACGGTATCTCCTATAGCCGTTTGATCAACGGTCTAAATAAAGCCAATGTTGCGATTGATCGCAAAGTATTGGCCGATTTGGCTGTACGCGATATCGACGCTTTCGGCGCGATTGCGAAAGTGGCTATAGCAAACCAAAGCAAACCGTAAGGAAAATATTAAGCCGCTCCGCAAGAGCGGCTTAATCGCTCGACTCCCCGTTTCTGGCGGGGAATTTTCCGCCGTACCTCTTTTGGCGGGAACCTATCGTTTTGGAATCTCCCTCAATTGCAGACAAAAGTGAGCTGAGTCGTGTCGGCTAGTATCGAAGATATTGTTACGCAGGCATTACAAGAGCTTGCACATGCAGCAGACCTCAGTCAACTCGATCAGGTCAGAGTCAATTACCTAGGCAAAAAGGGCCTGTTTACTCAGCAGATGAAAGAGCTGGGTAGTCTGGACCCCGAGCAACGGCGCAGTGCCGGGCAAGTTATCAACGATGCCAAAAACAAATTTCAAGAAGCGTTAGAAACGCGGAAGTTGACTTTAGAAAATGCCGAATTGGCGGCGCGTCTGGCTAGCGAATGTATTGACGTTACCCTGCCGGGGCGTGGCCAGACCGTATCCGGATTGCATCCTGTCACGATCACCTTGCGGCGGATTGCCAAAATTTTTGCCGAGGCCGGCTTTAATATCGTCGAAGGCCCGGAAATCGAAGACGATTACCATAACTTCGGCGCCTTGAATATTCCCGAGCATCATCCCGCGCGGGCGATGCACGATACCTTCTATTTCGATGCACATACCGTATTGAGAACCCACACGTCGCCGGTACAGATTCGGGTGATGGAATCCGAAAAGCCGCCCCTGAAAATTATCGCGCCGGGCCGTGTGTACCGTTGTGATTCGGACATGACTCACTCACCCATGTTTCATCAGGTCGAAGGCTTCTTGGTTGATACCGACGTTAGTTTCGGTGACCTGAAGGGCGTCATTTTCGAGTTTCTGCGCGCCTTCTTCGAAAAAGAAGTCAACGTGCGCTTTCGGCCTTCCTATTTTCCGTTCACAGAGCCGTCCGCCGAATTCGATGTGTCCTGTGTCATGTGCGACGGCAAAGGTTGCCGTGTCTGCAAACAAACGGGCTGGCTGGAGGTCGGCGGTTGCGGCATGATTCACCCTGAAGTATTCAAATCGGTCGGTATCGATAACCAAGTTTATTCGGGCTTTGCTTTCGGAACCGGCGTCGAACGTCTGGCGATGATGAAATACGGCATCAACGACCTGCGAATGTTTTTCGAAAACGATTTGAAATTTTTACAACAGTTTAGGTAACGGTGGAAAATAATCATGCAAGTCAGTGAAGCCTGGTTAAGAGAACTAGTCAATCCGCCTGTCGCCACTGCCGAATTAGTCGCGCAATTGACCATGGCCGGTCTGGAAGTCGATGCCGTGACGCCGGTGGCAGCTGAATTTTCCGGGGTGGTGGTCGGCGAAGTACTTTCCACTATTCAACATCCAAACGCCGATAAACTTAGGGTTTGTCAGGTCAATGTCGGCCAAGCTGAACCCCTGCAAATCGTTTGTGGTGCCAGCAATGTCAGGCCCGGTTTGAAAATTCCGGCAGCATTGATCGGTGCGGTGTTGCCAGGCGATTTCAGAATAAAAGAATCCAAGCTGCGCGGCGAATTGTCGTTCGGTATGTTGTGTTCGGAAAAAGAATTAGGCTTAGCGGTCAGTTCCGATGGTTTGATGGAATTACCGGCTGATGCACCGGTCGGTGTCGATATTCGCGACTATTTGACGCTGAATGATAACGTGATCGAGTTGGGCTTAACACCTAACCGTGCGGATTGCTTGAGCGTCGAAGGCGTTGCCAGGGAAGTGGCGGTGCTAAATAATCTGCCGTTCCAGGCAACGGCGTTTGCTGTTATCGAGCCGCAGCACCAACAAACCTTGGAAGTTAAGGTTGAAGCGACAGAAGCGTGTCCGGTTTATCTCGGGCGTTTGATCAAAAATATCAATCCCGCTGCGGTCACGCCAATGTGGATGCAGGAGCGTCTGCGCCGTTGTGGTATTAGAAGTTTAAGTCCGGTTGTTGATGTTACCAACTACGTCTTGATCGAACTGGGTCAACCGCTACACGCTTTCGATGCCGATAAACTGAGCGCGCCTATCGTGGTTAGACGCAGCCGGGCCGGCGAGTCCTTGGCTTTACTGAACGACCAAACCATAGAATTGGATGGTGACGCCTTAGTCATTGCCGATCAAAAACAAGCTTTGGCTTTGGCTGGGGTGATGGGTGGCAAGGATAGTGCGGTATTTGGTGAGACTCGGGACATATTTCTGGAATGCGCGTTTTTTACACCGATTAATGTAGCCGGCAAGGCTCGTCAATTTGGTTTGCACACTGATTCCTCACATCGCTTTGAAAGGGGTGTGGATTTTAAATTGCAGCGCCGTGCCATAGAACGCGCGACACAACTGATCATCGAGATTGCAGGCGGCAGCCCGGGGCCAGTTCAGGAAATTACTGCTGTTGCGGCGCTGCCGCCCAGAGAGCCAGTCAAATTGCGTAGTCAGCGTATCGCCAAAGTATTGGGTATCCAGTTCGGCGACGATGAAGTGCATGCGCTATTTGAAGGATTGGGTATGCAGGTTCAAGTAGTCGAAAACGGTTGGGAAATTACCCCGCCAGGCTTTCGTTTCGATATTGCCATCGAAGAAGATTTGCTGGAAGAAATCGGCAGAATCTATGGATATAACAATCTACCTAGCAGTAGTTTGTTGATGCGCTCTGAGCTTGGCAAAGCACCTGAGGCACAGTTGCCATTGGCGAGATTGCAGGATTGCTTGGTAGATCGCGGTTATCAGGAAGCGATTACCTACAGCTTTGTTGATGAAGCGATGCAAAATGCCGTCGCGCCTGGCGAAGAATTTATCCGGATTCAAAACCCTATATCCTCCGAGCTGGCTGTCATGCGCACTACGCTGTGGTGCGGTTTATTGAATGCGGCTTTGTACAACACGAATCGTCAACAGAGTCGTGTGCGCCTTTTTGAAGCCGGGTTGCGGTTTTTCTATGAAGACGGGCACATTCAGCAACGGAAAATGTTATCCGGTGTGGCCTTGGGGACGGTTAACGCCGAGCAATGGGGCGAAAAAGCCAGAAAGCTGGATTTCTTCGATGTGAAAGCCGATGTCCAAGCGTTATTCGGTTTAACGGGTATTACAGCGGAGTTTGTTGTCTATCAACATCCAGCATTACATCCCGGTCAAACCGCGCAAATCAAAAATTCAAGCGGCGAAGCAATAGGCTTATTAGGTATGCTGCATCCGACGCTGGAAAAACAATTAGGTTTCGATAGCCCGGTATACTTGTTCGAGCTGGAGCAGGAAGCCGTATTGAAACGGAAGGTTCCGAAATTCAGAGCGCTATCTAAATTTCCTTCGGTACGCCGCGATATGGCTTTGTTAGTGGAGGAGGCCGTATCGGCTACTGCAATTACCAAGGTTATTCAAGAATGTCGCGAGACGGCGATACGCGAAATATCGATCTTCGATATTTATCGCGGACCAGGCGTTGCCGAAGGTTATAAGAGTGTCGCGTTAGCTTTAGTCTTGCAGGATTTTACACAAACGCTTACCGACACAGAAATTGATGCTATATTTCGCAAAGTGCTGGACACTTTAGCGGCTAAACTGAATGCAAAATTGAGGGAGTGATTGTGGCATTAACCAAAGCAGATATTGCAGAGAAATTGTTTGAAGACCTCGGTTTAAACAAACGCGAAGCTAAAGAAATCGTAGAGTTGTTTTTTGACGAAATTAAAAAAAGTCTGGAGAGCGGTGAGCAAGTAAAAATTTCCGGGTTCGGTAAGTTCGAATTGCGCGATAAAAGCGGTCGTCCGGGCAGAAATCCGAAAACGGGCGAAGAGATTCCTATCACTCCGAGGCGTGTGGTGACTTTTAGAACAGGGCAAAAATTGAAAGCTCGAGTAGAAGCGTATGCTGGAACCCAGTAATAACAACGAATTACCGGTTATTCCGGCCAAGCGATATTTTACGATTGGCGAAGTTAGCGACCTCTGTGCGGTAAAACCCCACGTATTGCGCTATTGGGAGCAGGAGTTTACCGAACTGAGTCCGGTGAAGCGTCGTGGTAACCGTCGTTATTACCAGCGTCACGATGTGTTGTTGATTCGACAAATTCGTGCTTTGTTATACGAGCAAGGTTACACGATAGGTGGGGCGCGTGCTCATTTGGCAAGTGGTAGCGCCAAGGAAGATAGTCTTCGCACCAAGCAACTTATTCATCAAATGATAGGCGAGTTGGAAGATATTTTGGAGTTACTGAAATAGCCTTTCTCGAATAATGTGATATTATTATTGGCTTGCTCTGCTGGATGGGCATTGATATAACGATAAACTTCGGGGCGTAGCGCAGCCTGGTAGCGCACTTGTCTGGGGGACAAGGGGTCGTGGGTTCGAATCCCGCCGTCCCGACCAAGTTTTTTGAGATTGAATATTGCATAGCCCGCAAGTTACTTGACTTGGCGGGCTTTTTATTGCTTGAAAAACTATAGGAATACACAGAATTTTGATAATTAGTTAATTACTGTTTGGGAACCTCTGATTAAATCAATTTTTCGAGAAATCCTTGATAGCAAGCTGTTGATTTCATTGGTATTGAAATTTGAAACAACGAATTAATCAGGAGTTCCTTTGATCGATGAAATTAACTTGAATGAATACGGCTGCTAATATTTCGATTTATCAAATATTTGAGACTGGCTTAATCCGATGTTGAACCGTTTTAGAAACCATATTGTCGTGCATCGCCCGGATCAATTATCCCGACAATGGGCGCAACGTATCGTTAACCGATACGCAACCAGTGCCAAAGTCAGTGCAGTAGATATTCAATCCGTCAATATTGGCACATCGACGCGCTTGCGGCTTACGGTAAATCATGACGCTATCGGCGTCGTTCCAAGTCGATGGTTTGTAAAAACGCCTTCGCTGGCAATTAAGTCCAGAGCGATTACCGCTATACCACGTTTATTGCATAAGGAAGTTCATTTTTATAATTCGCTTTCTCAGGGTGTGCCGGTGAATTTGCCGCAAATTTTAGCGGCTGAGAGTCAGTTAGGACGCGGTACTACATTAGTAATGACGGACCTGGACGAGCTGGGGTTTAGGCCCGGGCTTGCCGCCGACGCTCTGTCTTTGGAGCAAGCTCAGCGGGTGGTCGAAAAGTTAGCCGGTTTTCATGCTCACTATTGGGGCAATGCCAGGCTGCTGAAAACGCATCGCTGGTTAAACGGTTTTAGTTACAATGTCGAAAATCATATGGGTACCTTACTGGCTGTGCCGTTGATGAAGCGTGGCCTTGAGCGCGCAGGGCGCTTGGTGCCCAGCAAATTATATCGATCCGCACTGCACTATGCTGCGGATCGGCGGCGAATCACCAGGATATTGGCAGCCGGCGTGCAGACCCTGGTGCATCATGACTGCCATCCAGGCAACCTATTTTGGAATCATTCTGAGCCGGGCTTTCTGGATTGGCAATTGGTGCGGATGGGGGAGGGTGTTAGTGATCTTGCTTATTTTTTAGCGACATCGCTGAAGCCGGAGTCCCGGCGCGCTCATGAAAAACAATTGCTGAAGCTATATTTGGCGTCGTTAGCTAGTCACGGGATTGGCGGTTTGGATGAAGAGACGTATTGCCAACGATATCGCGCTCATTTGGTGTATCCGTTCGAAGCGATGATTGTTACCTTGGCTATAGGAGGTATGATGGAGCACAATAGCAATTTGGAGTTAATTGCGCGCGTCTCAGCGGCAGTTGACGATAACGATAGCTATGCTGCGTTAGCCCTATAAACTTTTTACCTGCGTTTCTGGAAGGTAGTTGTATGATGAATTTGATGTGGGAATAGGCTCGAGACTATTCGGAGGAAATTTTGAGAGTTAGAATCTCATCTCGATAAGGTGAGATATATTTTAGCGGGCTTATAAACCCACAATTATTTTAAATAACTATTGAACTTATACTTTAATGCTACAGAGTTTGTAGCTATGAGAAAGTCTACAAGGATTTTTAATCTCCATCTTGCTGCTTTTTTGCAAGAAGAAAATAAAAATGGTGCGAGGAGAGGAATCGAATAATCGATATTTATTATTGATTTTTAACGATAAAAAATTCAATAATTTTTGAGATACCAACAAAAATACCAACAAAAAACGTTGCTTGAACGGTTTTAGGTGGTGTTACCTGACACGAATCTCAAAAATGATTAACGCCGAATCGATCATGCTCGAACTGGAAAAATTCGTTTACCAAGATGTGGTTGCCACTCATGGCGAGAAAGCAGCGCTTGGCAGTGCGGCGGCTTTATTCGATTGTCTTTGGCTGAATTTCCGAAAGCAAACACTGTATGTGCCGACTTTCGACCGGAAAGCACTGGAACGGCGCAACGAGGAGATTTTGCGAGAATTCAACGG
The DNA here is from genome assembly GCF_000365425.1 of Methylomonas sp. MK1. Taxonomy (NCBI): domain Bacteria; kingdom Pseudomonadati; phylum Pseudomonadota; class Gammaproteobacteria; order Methylococcales; family Methylococcaceae; genus Methylomonas; species Methylomonas sp. MK1. Next base: position 976,817 of record NZ_AQOV01000001.1, on the reverse strand, counting down.
CGCCAACTATGCCGACTTGTCGGTAAAGTATCGGCTCAGCTTGCAGCAAATCTATTCGATAACCAAAAAAATGCGGGCCAAGCCTTCAATCAAGACAGAGCCAGCCGAAAAGCCAAACCCCGACAACCAGGACAAGCCGCTTGCACTGTGGGTGATTGAAGAGTACCTGCCGGCGGATTTGGTGAAGTGCGGCCTATCCGGAGAAGAGGCGGTAACGCTGGCACAAAGGGTGGCCGCTTTCTTGTGCCAGCGTTTTCCAGGGGTGATGATTCGTATTACCGATGCACTCAAGGACGCCAGGCAGACAATCGTGCCAACCGCCGCGCTTTAAGTTTCGCAATATCCCGTTATATCCCAGAATATCCCGTTGCTTCGGCCAAACCCAGGCCTGAAAACCAGCACCGGCGGCTATTTATGCTGCCTGTGCTGTTGACGCCGGTTGAAAATTGACCAAGTAAACCGGTAAATTCCGGCTGAAGATTGACCAGGGTTATTAACCTGTCCTGTCCAGAAATTAGACAGGAACCTAAAGGGTGATAACCATGATCCTATACGCCAAAATCCGGCGGATGTATTTCCGCGATAAGTTGTCCATTAATGAGATTGCCAGACGCACCAGTCTGTCTCGCAATACCGTCAAAAAATGGCTGAGAATGCCTAATGGCAGCGAACCTGCTTATCAACGTCGCTCGGTACCCACCAAGCTGACGCCTTACGAAGAGCAGCTCAAGCAAGCCCTGATAGCCGATAGCTATCGTCCCAAGCGCGACAGACGTACCGCATTGAGGTTGTTGGAAGAGTTGCGGAAAGCCGGCTATGACGGTGGCTATACGCAGTTGACCGATTACATTCGGGCGTGGCGCAAGGCCGGTACCAGCGACGCCGGCAAACACGCGTTCGTGCCGTTGAAATTCCGTTGGGGTGAGGCCTTTCAATTCGATTGGAGTGAAGAGTCCTTGGTGGTCGGCGGTATTTACCGGCGCTTACAAGTCGCTCATACCAAACTCTGCGCCAGTCGGGCTTTTTTGCTGGTGGCCTATCCCAGCCAAAGCCACGAAATGCTGTTCGATGCCCATAGCCGTGCCTTTCGGGTACTGGGTGGCGTACCGTTGCGCGGCATCTACGACAACATGAAAACGGCGGTCGATAAAGTGCAGAGCGGCAAGGAGCGCATTGTCAACGCGCGCTTTGCGGCGCTGACGGCTTATTACCTGTTTGATCCGGACTTTTGCAATGTGGCGTCCGGCTGGGAGAAAGGTATCGTCGAGAAAAATGTGCAGGATAGTCGGCGCCGTATCTGGCAGGATGCAGGGCAACAATGCTTTGGTAGCTTTGCAGAGTTGAACGTGTGGTTGGAAAGTCGCTGCCGGGCATTATGGGCTGAAATTCCTTGCCCGGATGCCAGCGGCATGACCGTGCAAGAGGCCGTGGAGATCGAGCAACCCCATCTGATGCCAATGCCCGGAATGTTTGACGGCTACATCGAGGTGGTGGCTCGCGTATCCAGCACTTGCCTGGTGACCGTGAAGCGCAATCGTTATTCGGTACTGTGTCGCTGGGCCAACCGTCGAGTCAGTGTCAGGCTGTATCCGGAAAGGCTCGATCTGTACGCCGACGATGCCCTGATTGCCAGTCATGCACGGTTGTTCGACCGCGACCAGGTCAGCTATGACTGGCAACACTATATCCCGTTGCTGGAGCGCAAGCCGGGCGCGTTACGCAACGGTGCGCCGTTTGCCGAGATGCCGTCGCCATTGTTGTCTTTGCAGCGTGCATTGCGTAAGCGCCCCGGCGGCGACCGGGTGATGGCCGAGGTGTTGGCGTGCGTACCGGTTCACGGCCTGGACGTTGTCATCGCCGCTGTCAATCGATGCCTGGAATCGGGGCATACCAGCGTTGAACAGGTACGCCATCTGTTAACTCGCCTGCCAGAAAATCATGAGCCAGAGCCAGCCACCATCACCACACCGGATGCCTTAAAGCTAAACGAGGTCCCTATTGCCGATACCGGGCGTTATGATTTGTTGAGCGAAAACCTCAGCCCCATCCGTTTAGCTGAGGAGAGCGGAGATGCTTGATATTGAAGCCGAATTGAAATCGCTCAAACTCTATGGCATGGCCGCAGGCTATGCTGAGGTCGCCAGTCAAGCCGGCACTAGCCTGCACACGTCGGAATGGCTGCTTAGGCACTTGTTACAAGCCGAGACAGAGGATCGGCATATCCGCTCCATTCGTTATCAGCTACAAACCGCGCGATTCCCCATGCATCGTGATTTAGCGGGCTTTGACTTTGAATCCGCCAACGTTGACCGCTCGCTGATCGATCAACTTGCCAGAACTCAATTCACCGATGCTGCCCATAACGTGGTTTTGGTTGGCGGTACTGGCACAGGTAAAACACATCTGGCTACAGCTCTCGGTGTCAAAGCCATTACCGATCACGGCAAGCGAGTACGATTTTACTCGACGATTGATTTGGTCACCCAGCTTGAACGAGAAAAAGCGACCGGCAATCAGGGCAAGTTGGCGTACAGACTGATGCAAGTGGACTTGGTCATTCTGGATGAACTGGGCTATCTACCGTTCTCTCAGGTCGGCGGCGCGTTGTTGTTTCACCTGCTGTCGAAACTGTACGAGCGCACCAGTGTGGTGATTACCACCAATCTAACCTTTGCCGAATGGTCCAGCGTGTTCGGCGATGCCAAGATGACCACGGCGTTGCTGGATAGGTTGACTCACCATTGTCATATCATCGAAACCGGCAATGAGTCCTACCGCTTTCGGCACAGCACCGAGCAAGCCAAGGTAAGAATACAGGCCCGGGAGCAAGCTAAGCGAGGCGGTAGTAAAAATCCATCGAATGAGGAAATGTCAGAGGAGAATAACGTCTAAATAATCCATGGAAGCGGATAATGAAACTTCCTTCCCATTATCCGTTTCCGTTACACTTATCCACGGCCGGCCATTCAAAAAACCGGCTCCATCCCCTAGTCAAATTTCAACCGGTACGGGTGATCAAATTTCTCCCGGCGCCAACAGTTTTGGAAATTATTTTCTGCCGTGTAAGACTTTCAGTCCTTCGTTTATGGTGTTCTGAAGCGTGGTTTTTTTTAGACCGTAATCATTGGTTAATTTTAAGTTTTCGAGCTTTTTAAGTATTTCATAAAGCAAGTTTATTTTGCCCTCGGCTCCCATCTCGCCGCTACCAAGGACGATATTCCCTGATTTGTCCCGAAAGTCTCCTGGATTTGAATCAGCCAGCGCTTCCGATAACAAGCCAATAATGGAAAGTAATTTATCGTTCTCTTTTTTTGATTTCGATTTTCCCGTGTCGTTATCGTTTATGGCGCTGGTGTCTGGCGGTTGCTTTGATTCGTTTGCTGAATCCAAGCGCATTTCAGGGAAAAGGAATTTAGGTTTTTGACCAATACTTAAAGCAAAGTGCTTTAGGTCGTCCCTGATAACATATGTTTCACCATCTCCGTAAACGCCGTCTAACAATAATTCTTTTGTCGTTGCCCTATATTTCAATAGCCCGTTTTGGGTTGATTCATAGATTAAATTTGCGGTTCTTAAGTATTTTCCGGTTCGCGCTTCATAACCAATCTTAGGTTCCTCGCCAATCCAAAGCCATGCCGCCTCGTTGATAGTGAACTCGTTTATTGAGTCCCAATATTCATAATCAATCATTCCGCCTTTCTCGGTCTGCCTTTCAATAGGAAAACCGCGCCACTGGGTGAAAGGTTGCCCAGGTTCGCCCCGTCGGGCTAGGCGCGGTTTATTCGGGTTACGGCTTTGCCTGTAATTGCTTGTCCATCGTCAATAGCTCAAGGTCGTGAACGCTCGCAGTGGCGGCAATGATGGAATCCGGAAGCTTGGTTCTGTGCCGACGCCGGAAGCTAATTGTTTGTGCTTCCACGTCCGGCGTGATGCTCAGGCGGGCCATTCTGTTCAGCAGGGCATGAATCGAGGCTTCTTCAGTTGGCGTGATGCCGGGAAAACTCAGTAATTCCATACGGGTGACAGTGCTATAAGCACATTGGCTAATATGCACCTGCTTGGACCGCATCAAGTCTATGACCTCCGGATTGTGTTGGTACATGCCGATGATGATGTTGGTATCCAACAAGTATTTAAGCCCATTCATCACGCATGGCCTTTTGAATCTCCAAGGGGTCGTCGGCGAAAGTTGGCAATGGTGGCAAGGTGGCGATGATGTCGGCCATCAATTCCGGCTGTTCTTTGGTTGCGGCGGGTTTGGCAAGGTACTCGGCCAAGGCCCGCTTAATGAGCTGGCTGGCGTCCTGATGGTCGCGGTCGGTCAGTTTCGCCAGCAAGCCAGCTGTTTCGTCGTCGAGTTCCAGGGTTATCATGGGGTTTGCTCCTTAGCAGTTATGCGCTTTTGCGCTGAAACGGCACCACCGCCGCGCCTTCTTTCAAACTGTCCAAGTAGTCAGCCCACCATTGCAACATCTTTACCCGTTCCGGCAGGTATTGCGCTCGATTGTAAGCGGCGCGGACGCTGTTCTGTTCGCCATGGGCAAGCTGGCGCTCGATGGCGTCGGGATGAAATAGGTGGGCTTCGTTTAGCCGGGTCGAGGCCATGCCCCGGAAGCCGTGGGCGGTCATTTCCGCGCCGGTATAGCCCAATCGACGTAATGCGCCGGTGATGGTGTTTTCCGACATGGACCGGGCGTTACTGCGTACAGACGGAAACACAAAGCGGCTGTTGCTGGTTAGCGGCTTGATTTCCTCTAATATGGCGATTGCCTGTCTCGATAGCGGAATGATGTGTTCTTCCCGCATCTTCATTTTTGCCGCCGGGATGCGCCATTCAGCCCGGTCAAGGTCGATTTCGGACCATTCCGCCTTGCGCACTTCCCCTGGTCGCAACATGACCAAGAACGACAGGCGCAAGGCGCATCGGGTGGCAAACTGCCCGGTGTAGTCTTCACAGGCTCGCAACAGGGCACCGATTTGAACCGGATCGGTAATAGCGGCGTGGTGTTTTACGGTGGTCGGTACGAATGCGCCTTGCAGATCGGGAACCGGGTTTCTAACGGCGCGTCCGGTGGCAATGGCGTAGCGGAAGACTTGGCCTATCGACCGCTTGGCCTTTTTGGCAATCTCATTGGCTCCACGTTGCTCAATGCGCTTGACCACGGCTAGCACGTCGGGTGCTTCGATGTTGGTTATCGGCATGCGACCAAGCCAAGGGAAAACGTCTTTCTCGAAATTGGTTAGGGTTTTTTGGGCATGGTCTTCGGTTTTGTTCGCCATGTGGGTTTCGTGCCATTCGCGGGCGATGACCTCGAAACTATTGGCGGCGGCGTCTTGGTTAGCGGCTTTGGCGGCTTTTTTGGCGGTCGATGGGTCAATGCCGTTGGCAAGCTGCTTTTTTGCTTCCTCTCGCTTGGCGCGGGCATCGGCTAGGCCGATAGTCGGATATTCGCCAATCGCCAAGGTTTTTTGCTTGCCGGCGAAGCGGTAGGCTAACCGCCATAATTTGCTACCTTGCGGCGTGACTAGCAAAAACAGACCGCCGCCGTCACTGATCTTTTGCGGTTTTTCGGTTGGCTTTGCTTTGCGTATTTCGGTATCTGTCAGCATGGCGAACGCTCCATGAATGACGCCAGTTATAGGCGGTTTTGTTGGTATCGGGTGTAGGCATGATGGCAGATACCAACAAAAAAACCAACAGATTGTTGGTTCTTTGGTGGTGTTAGGTGTTACTACATGGAGCATAAAAAAACCCGCTAAGCCTTACAGCTTGCGGGTTCTGTTGTCAGATGTTACCACCTGAAACTGTAATATGGTGCCGAGGAGAGGACTTGAACCTCCACAGGGTTACCCCTACTAGCACCTGAAGCTAGCGCGTCTACCAATTTCACCACCTCGGCATTGCTCACATTAGCAAGCAATTCGAGTATTATAAATACATGGCGGGTATGTGTCAACTTTGCTATTAGACACATCGCTGAGCAGCGTAATGTTCGCACGCCTGAAGGAGCACTGGCTTGACGTGACGCCAATCCAAACAGGTTCTTGATCATCAGGCAAAACGCGATGACCACATTGGAAAATTTATTGGCTCACCCTTGCTAGTCAGCGCCCAGCAGCAAGCCTGCCCATCTTCTCCGTATCAATCCGGAGGAACAGCGAACCGCGTTGCTTCAAGGGTTAGTTGTAGTTGTCAGTTGGTGATTCAGTCGTTCTGAGGCAGCGGTTTGGGCATCCGGGCTGCAGGTGTAACCTGGGGACGAGCGATAGTTTGTGCAACAAAGCCTTTGTCGGTAGGCTATTCAGCTAGTTTGCGGTATCCATCGAATAAATGATGAATTTCCTCAAGACCGTCTTCGATTGACCAAGAAACCGACTTTGACAATAAATCCAGCAAAATCACGCCGTTTACCGCTGCGTCTTCGCTAATCGCCGTTTTTAACCGTTGGCTTAAATGCAGGTTGATGACTTGTAAGTTTTGATAAAGCGCGAGCAGTTCATGCAGTTCCAGCGAATAGGGTAGTTTGTCTTTTTGGCGAAAATACTGTGCCAGCAGGAACATCGTAGTTACTCGGTAAATCGTTTCAGTTTGATCGGCCAGGGGTAAGTGAAAGCGTGCCATTGGCTTTAAAAATTCGGTATGTGGGCACGGGCTGGTGGCCATAATTAAGCCTAGAATCGAACTGGCGATATGTTGAGCAGTGGTTTCGGCGCATATGGTTCTTCTATCGGTAATGACTTCCACAGCCATTTGCTTGTGGGAAACTAAGTGGCCACATAAATCTAATAGTGACACCAGATTAATGGCGACAGGACAATGTGGAACCTGTTCCGGATTTAACGGGCAATTGCGGCATTGCTGATACGCAAGCTCCGTCCAAAAAGGATAGGGTGGTGGAGCTGCAGAAATAAGGGTCATGCTTTGTTTGTCAACTTCTATCAGGAAATCCGCGCTCTCGTAATCTTCGGCACTTAGGCGGTAGGTAAAATGTAGGATGTCGTCGGACATATAAACTCGGCAAACTTGTGATATGCGTTTTCTTGGGTGGATTTCAATTTGGCTAAAGCGCGTTGTTGGGCGATTTTAGGTGCGCCAGTCACTGGCTGGCAAGGCTCAATGATACGGCTAGTTTAGCTTGAGTATAGTCGCGGTATCCAAGTAAAAGGGGCAGCCTCCGGCTCCATGCTACAATCGACGGTTCTAAAAACATAATCTCAAAAGGCATTACCATGCAATTTATTAAACTCCCCGCTGTTGCTTTGCTGTTTTTATCTTTTAATGCCGTAGCGGATGTACAGCTGACCAAAGCCGATCTTTTGGGAACATGGCAAATCGACAAAGAATCGAACACCAGTGATGGCAGCAAGGCCCGTAGCTCTAATACTACCTGGACGTTTAAAGACGACGGCACGATCGAAGGTATGACTCATGAAAACGATTCGCACGCCAGAATTGACCAAATGCGGGCTGTGCTGAATTACTCTGTCGAAGGCGGCAAGATTGTCAAGCAGGCCGCGCCGGGCCGCTCGAAGATGGAAACCTGCGAGGCAATCGAAAAATCCGGCAACAATATGGTTTTGAAATGCCAGACCGTTTACTTCTTTATGTCTAAAAAATAGGAACGCCGGATATTCCCGATAGCGTCTTGCTTAGTTTGACCTATTTATTTAGCTGCCGGCAGGGATGGACTCATTGGGATTAACGTGAAAATAGGAACTTTGATTTTGGCAGAACAGATCCAAAGCCTATCCGATTTTGCGGAGCGCTGTTTGTTTAATGGCGATATTGAGCAAAAGCTTGTTTTAACTCATCAAGCCAGGCAGTTGTTAGATAACGGCTTATTATCCCTGCAGACAGCTGGCGCGGTATTGCCAATAAGCAATACCGTATTTCCGAGCCGGCCGGCATTGTTGATGCCACGTGAGATGCCTAAACGTCGTCTGGATTCCAACGAAGGTAAAGCGGCTTTTTTTCATGCACTCGCGCATATCGAGTTTGTGGCAATTTATTTGGCTTGGGACATCATTTACCGGTTTCCCGGCTTGCCCGATGATTTTTATCGGGATTGGCTGATCATCGCCGACGAAGAGGCACAGCATTTCGAGTTGATTCGCACCCATTTGCTTGGCTTGGGATTCGACTACGGCGATTTGCCCGCGCATCGCGGGCTTTGGTCGCATGCCGAAGATACTTCGGATGATATTTTGGCGCGCTTAGCGATAGTGCCGCGCTGTATGGAGGCGCGCGGATTAGATGTGACGCCGGGCATGATGGATAAACTGGTCGATATCGACGATCAGCCAGGTCTGGCTATCTTGCGGCGGATTTACGACGATGAAGTCGGGCATGTCGAGCGCGGTTCTTACTGGTTCAATATTCTGACTAGACAGCGCGGCCTGGAGCCTGAACACTGCTTCAAAGACTTGATTCTGAATTATTTCAAGGGCAAACCCAAAGGGCCCTTTAATCGAGAAGTGCGTATAATCGCCGGCTTCTCGAATAACGAAATCGATTGGCTGGAGGAGCGTTTGCATGAATAACAAACCGGTTTTTGATTATCCACTGTTTGCGATGGGCTTTAGGGCGTTTTTCGCGCTGGCGGGGTTATCAGCTCTGGCTTTGATTGCGCTGTGGAATTCGATGTCCAATGGTTCGCTGCATATCGATAATTACTTCACTGGTAGTACGTGGCACGCACATGAAATGTTGCTCGGCTATACCACAGCCGTGATTGCCGGTTTTTTACTGACGGCGGCGAGAAACTGGACCGGCTTGCAAACGGTTACTCCCGATCAATTGGCGTCGCTATGTTTTCTGTGGATTTATGGCCGGGTATTGCCTTTTTATTCGGAACTACTGCCCGATGCGTTGATAGGCGCCGTCGATTTCGTATTTTTACCGGTGTTGGCGTATTTTGTCGGTAAGCCTATTTTAAAAACAGGCAACTACCAAAATCTGATTTTTATCCCCTTATTGCTGTTATTGGCCTTGGGTAATGGTTTGATTCATGCCCAAGTACTGGGTTTGGCCGATAGCGCCTCGCTAGGACTGATCCTGGTGGTTACCGTTATCGTCGCGATGATTTTGGTCATAGCCGGCCGGGTATTTCCGTTTTTTACCGAACGAGGGCTATCCGGGGTTATTTGTATTCGCAATCCGTTATTGGATATAGCGGCTGTTGCCGTGAGTCTGGTGGTGTTTGCACTATTGATGCTGAATATATCCGGCGCTTTGTTGGCTGTTGCTGCGGTAGCGGCGATTGTGATTAATATTGTGCGAGTGGCGGCTTGGTACAACCCGCGGATTTGGTTTGTGCCCCTGCTTTGGGTTTTGTATGTCGGCTACGGTTGGTTGATTATTGGATTTGGCTTGGTAGCACTTGCTGCTTTTGGTGTGGTTCCGCAGTCTTTGGCTTTACATGCCTTTACTGTGGGCGGCATCGGTATTTTGACTCTGGGCATGATGGCCCGCGTTGCGTTGGGTCATACCGGTAGAGCCTTGAAAGCCTCGAATGTGATGGCGCTGGCCTTTGTGCTGATCAATCTGGCGGCGTTGTTTCGAGTGTTTTTTCCGGCTTTATTGCCAAACTGGTATGGCGGCTTGGTAATGGTGTCCACCTATTGCTGGTTGGCGGCATTTTCTTTGTTCGCATTTTATTATTCGCCAATTTTGACGTCGCCCAGACTGGACGGGCAGCCGGGATAGCGTAGTTCATAAAAACAGCGGCGATGGCGGATGAGCTTGTCCCGGGCGTGACGCGTTTTACACTGAATTTGTTGGAGCGGCGGCTGGAAACGTGGGTTTGGTATATCGATTTGCTGCGCAACGAGGACAACGAGACGAGAGTGCATGGAAATTAATTGCACGACAGGTTTGATGTGAAGACGAGACTGGCGGAATTGACTTCTGTCAACGGCAGCAGTGGGCCTGTTGCTGGCAGGAGTAATGATCTCGGTCAGTGATAGGGGCGCTGGATAGAATTATAAAAAAGGCGGCTCTTAGCCGCCTTTTTTGTGTTGAAACGGTTTTACTGTGCGCTGTAATGCGATTCGATATAGCGCTCGACTATAGCTTGGAACTCTTCAGCGATATGGTCGCCTTTTAGGGTAACGGTTTTGAAGCCGTCTTCAAAAACCGGTGCAACAGGGGACTCGCCGGTGCCGGGTAGGCTGATGCCGATGTTGGCATTTTTGCTCTCGCCGGGGCCGTTAACGACACAGCCCATCACTGCGACTTTCATATCTTCCACGCCTTTGTATTTATCTTTCCAGACAGGCATTTGGTCGCGTAAATAGCCTTGAATGTCTTGCGCTAGGCGTTGGAAATAATCGCTGGTGGTACGACCGCAGCCGGGGCAGGCTACTACCATGGGGGTGAAGGAGCGGAAGTTCATGGTTTGCAGAATTTCCTGGGCCACGATGACTTCTTTGGTGCGCGCTGCACCGGGTTCGGGTGTTAGGGATACGCGGATGGTGTCACCTATGCCTTGTTGCATCAATACGCCTAGCGCTGCCGACGATGCGACGATGCCTTTGGAGCCCATGCCTGCTTCGGTAAGGCCTAAGTGCAGGGCGTAATCGCAACGGCTGGACAGGTCTTGGTAAATGCTGATCAGCTCCTGGACATCACTGATTTTGCAAGACAGAATGATTTTGTCTTTGCCCAATCCCAGCTCCTGGGCCTTTGCCGCGCTTTCCAGGGCAGAGAGTATGATGGCTTCGCGGGTGATCAAGGGTAATTCCTTGGGTTGCGCCAATTGCCTGTTCTCGTCGAGCAAGCGGGTCAACACGGCTTGATCAAGACTGCCACCGTTGACGCCGATACGTACGGGTTTGTTGTATTGAATCGCAAGCTCTATCATCTGCTGAAATTGCGGATCCCGCGCCTTACCTTTGCCGACGTTGCCGGGGTTGATACGGTATTTGGAAAGTGCTTGCGCGCAATCCGGATATTTTTCCAGTAACTTGTGGCCGTTGAAATGGAAGTCGCCGATAATGGGCACCGAAAAGCCTTTTTGCGCCAGTCGGTTGACGATTTCCGGTACGGCTTGCGCAGCTTCTTCGCGGTCGACTGTGATGCGGACCATTTCTGAGCCGGCTGTCGCTAATTCCATGATCTGTTGAACGCTTCCTGCAACATCAGCTGTATCGGTATTAGTCATGGATTGAACTACAATCGGAGCACCGCCGCCGACTTTTACGTTTCCTACCAAAACCTGTTGGGTGTGTTTTCTGGGGCTAATCGACATAGAATTGTGGTTTGCAAAAACTGAAAGTTATCTAAAAATACCAAGTAATTCACTTAGGATATAAATTATACCTCCTTAGTTACAGGACGAAAGAGCAAATTGTGCGGATAAATTACTTTTCTGATGTGCATTTAGAATTTGGCGAGCAGAGTTTGCCGGAAACCGATGCCGATATTGTCGTGGCGGCGGGCGATATTGGCATATTCAAACAAGGTGTCGAATGGTTGAAGTCTATCGGCAAGCCCGTGGTTTATGTGGCGGGTAACCATGAGTTTTATGGTTACGAATATCAACAGACCATCGACATGTTGCGTAGGGAATGTGCGGGCAGTCAAATTCAGTTCTTGGAAAAAGATCAGTTTATCTTCCAGGGCGTGCGCTTTTTGGGTTGTACTTTGTGGACGAATTTGTTTATCGAGGGCGCTGAAAAAGCCGAAGCGCTGGGAAAAACCTTGAATGACTTTCGTAAGGTGTCGTTTACAGGTCAATCATTCGAGCCTAAACACTTTGCCGAACTACACCGGGAATCAAAGTCCTGGTTAGAACAACAGCTTGCCACTCCCTTTGCCGGCAGGACCATTGTGGTCACGCACCATGCGCCGACCGAATGGAGTTGGATCGATTCACCCAACGTACTTAAAAAGCTGGCGTATTGTAATGACTTGAAGCCTTTATTTCACGAGTATGAAATAGCGGCCTGGTTTCACGGTCATGTGCACAATTTGGGTGATTACCGGATAGCGGATGCCCGTATTTTAAGCAATACCCGGGGGTATGTCGGCCGCAAGTATGTCAGCGGTTTTGATATCGATAAAGTGGTTGATATTTGATCGGCATTTCCACTTGCGCCGGGCGCTATCGCGCGGCTTACGGGGCCACAAGCCTTGGGATTTTCCGTTGAGAAAGCCGATAACTTGTGATGTAATGAACATGTTTTGTCTTGAAGTGTCCTTTGGGAGAGATGTTTCTCAATGGGCTTTTTGCTGCAACTAGTCTGGGGAGCAGGCGTATTAACTATGCAATTTAATATAAAGAAAGGTTTGGATTTGCCCATAACAGGCGGCCCCGAACAAAAGATAAGCGATGGTAACAGCATCAAATCGGTTGCTTTGTTAGGTGCCGACTATATTGATCTGAAACCGAAGATGATGGTTGCCGAAGGAGATAAGGTCAAATTAGGACAGGCGCTTTTTTCTGACAAAAAGAATCCTGGTGTCAACTTCGTATCACCCGGCGCGGGTGTGGTCAAAGCTATTAATCGTGGCGATAAACGTGCTTTGTTGTCTGTTGTCATCGAATTGCAGGGCAATCAGCAAGAGTCATTCGCAAAATACGGCGAAGCAGAGCTGGGCAATTTGACTCAAGAGCAAGTCAAGGAAAATTTGCTGGCATCGGGCTTGTGGACTTCGTTCCTGACTCGTCCTTACGGCAAAATCCCAGCTGTTGATTCCTCCCCAAGTTCGATTTTTGTCACAGCCATAGATACTCGTCCGCTTGCGGCCGATCCAGCTGTGATTATCAAGGAGCGCGCCGCGGACTTTGCTAATGGCTTGACTGTGATCTCCAAGTTGACGTCTGGTAAAACCTATCTTTGCAAGGCTTCTGGTACCGATGTGGTTGCTAACCAAGCAGTGCAAATAGCCGAGTTTTCCGGTCCGCATCCTGCCGGTTTGCCAAGCACTCACATACACTTCATCGATCCGGTCAATATCCATAAATTTGTTTGGCATATCGATTATCAAGCGGTGATTGCTATCGGCGCTTTGTTTACCAGCGGTAAACTGAATGTTGAGCGCGTGGTTTCCTTGGCTGGTCCAACCGTTAAAAACCCCAGGCTGGTGCGTACCCGTGTGGGCGCGAACTTGGATGATTTGGTTGCTGGCGAATTGCAAGATGTTGAAAATCGCGTGATTTCGGGTTCTGTTTTATATGGCCACGAAGCTACCGGATCTGCTGCGTTTTTGAGTGCTTATAGCCTGCAAGTTTCGGCTATCAAAGAAGGTCGCGATCGAGAATTTTTCGGTTGGATCGTCCCGGGTAAAGACAAATACTCGGCGTTGAATGTCTACGTTTCCAGTAAAGATCGTAAAGATAATCGCCTGTTCCCGTTGACCACCGATAAGAACGGCAGTAACCGGGCCATCGTCCCTGTTGGCGTATATGAGTCGGTCATGCCTTTGGATATTTTGGCTACACCTTTGTTAAAAGCGATTGTAGTCGGCGATACGGATACTGCACAGTCTCTTGGTTGTCTGGAATTGAGTGAAGAAGACGTGTCTTTGTTCACCTTTGTCGATCCAGGTAAACACGACTTCGCGCCTGTGCTCAGAGCTAATTTAACTAAAATCGAGAAGGAAGGATAATGTCGGCTAGAGATATTTTAGATAGCATAGAGCCGCATTTTACAAAGGGCGGCAAGTTTGAGAAGTATTACGGTCTCTATGAGATGGTGGATACTTTCATCTATACGCCATCCGATGTAACGCGCGGTAGAACCCATGTTCGTGACGGCAATGACCTGAAACGGACCATGACTTTCGTGGTAATAGCCACGGCGTTTTGTATTTTGATGGCATGGTATAACACCGGCTACCAAGCCAATTTGGCGATGGAAAAAATCGGTGCTACCGAAATCAATAACTGGCGCAGCATTCCAATGGCGCTGTTTGGCTACAACCCATACAATCCTTTTTCGTGCCTAGTGCACGGGATGTTGTATTTTTTCCCGGTTTACATTACGACTTTGGCGGTTGGCGGTATCTGGGAAGTGCTTTTCGCAACTGTGCGTAAACACGAAGTTAATGAAGGCTTCTTGGTGTCTTCGATGCTGTATACCTTGATCCTGCCACCTGATATACCTTTGTGGCAAGTGGCGCTGGGTATCTCTTTCGGTATCGTGTTGGGTAAAGAAGTTTTCGGTGGTACCGGCAAAAACTTCCTCAATCCCGCACTAACTGGTCGGGCATTCCTGTTCTTCGCTTATCCTGCGTCCATTTCAGGGGATGCGGTGTGGGTTGCCGTGGACGGTTACAGTGGCGCTACTGCATTGTCTCTCGCTTCTGCTGGCGGCTTGGAAGCGATCAAGGAAAGTTTTAGCTGGATTCAGGCGTTCCTGGGTTTCATTCCCGGTTCCATGGGCGAAACCTCAACTTTGGCTTGTATGCTGGGCGCTGCGTTCCTGCTCTATACCCGCGTCGCTTCCTACCGCATTATGGGTGGCGTGCTGATCGGTATGATAGGGATGTCTACTTTGCTGAATATCATCGGTAGTACTACCAATCCGATGTTTGCAATACCATGGTACTGGCATATGGTTGTCGGTGGTTTTGCGTTCGGTACGGTGTTTATGGCAACCGATCCTGTATCCGCAGCCGTGACCGACACCGGTCGTTGGATTTACGGTGCGATGATCGGCGTGATGATTATCATCATTCGGGTTATTAACCCGGCTTTCCCAGAAGGTGTGATGCTTGCCATTCTTTTCTCAAACATGTTTGCACCATTGATTGATTACTTTGTTGTTCAAGCAAATATTAGAAGAAGGATCAAACGCCATGCTTAATGCCGAGAAAAAAACCTGTAAGTATAACGAGCAGCTCTGCAAGTACTACGAACAGTTCAGAGTTTACGCCGACAGAATCCTGGCTTTAAGCAACGACAGCCTGGAAAAAACCGTTAACGTGGCTTTGGCCTTATGCCTGGTGTGCGCTGTTTTGGTATCTATCGCAACAGTCGCTTTACGGCCTTTGCAAGGCTACAACAAAGCCCTGGACATGAAGAAAAATATTCTTGATGTAGCCGGTTTGTTGGAAGAGGGTACCGATATCGACCAAGCCTTTGCGGAAAGAATCGAAAGCAAGATTGTCGACCTTAAAACGGGAGATTACGTAGACAATATCAACGTCGACGAATACGACCAACGCAAAGCTGCCAAAGATCCGGCGCAGAACGAATTGATTCCGGTCGAGAAAGATATTGCCAGCATCCGTCAAAAAGCCAAATACACGAAAGTATTTTTGGTTAAGAAAGGCGATCAGCTGCAATCCATTATTTTACCGATCAACGGTTACGGTCTGTGGTCTACCATGTACGGCTTTTTGGCGTTGGAAGCGGATGCGCAAACGGTACAAAGCATCAACCTGTATGACCAAGGGGAAACCCCTGGCCTGGGTGGTGAGGTAGTCAATCCTAATTGGCGTGCGTTGTGGAAAGGCAAGAAAGTCTATTCCGACAAAGGCGAGGTGGCTTTGACGCTGGTGAAAGGCGGTGTGGATTCCAGTCGTCCGGATTCTGTTTACAAAGTGGATGGTTTGGCCGGTGCAACACTGACCAGCCGTGGTGTCAGCAATCTGATCCAGTATTGGATGGGTGCGGAAGGTTTCGCAACCTATCTGAACAAGATTAGAACAAACGGTTAGGGCAAAACAATGGATAAAGAAACTAAAAAAGTATTATTCGAACCGTTGGTCGATAACAACCCAATCACTTTACAAGTGCTTGGGGTGTGTTCGGCGCTGGCGGTAACTTCGCAAATGTCTACTTCATTGATCATGGCTTTAGCCTTGACCTCGGTTACCGCCTGTTCAAGTGCGGCGATCAGTGCGGTGCGGGAACATATACCCAGCAGCATTCGGATTATCGTGCAGATGATCATTATTGCTTCGCTGGTTATTGTGGTCGATCAGTTGCTCAAAGCCTTTGCATTTGATGTCAGCAAAAAACTGTCGGTATTCGTTGGTTTGATTATTACCAACTGTATCGTCATGGGGCGTGCTGAGGCCTATGCCATGAAGAACCCGCCGCTGCAAAGCTTTGTAGACGGTATCGGTAATGGCTTAGGTTACAGCTTGATCCTGGTCATCGTGGCGCTGTTCAGAGAAACTTTGGGCTCAGGCAAACTGCTTGGCTTCGATGTATTGCCTCTAGTCAAAGACGGTGGTTGGTATGTGCCTAATGGCATGATGTTGCTGCCGCCTAGCGCGTTTTTCATCATTGGTTTGATTATCTGGGGTTTCCGTACTTGGAAACCGAAACAGGTGGAGCACAACGAGTTCAAAATCATGTCGATTGCTCACGGTGAAGGGGGACATCACTAATGGAAGCCTATATCAGTCTTTTTGTTAAAGCGGTTTTCATTGAAAACCTAGCATTATCATTCTTCCTAGGTATGTGTACTTTCTTGGCGGTGTCCAAGAAGATCTCTACTGCCATGGGTTTGGGCATCGCGGTAATGGTGGTGCAAACCCTGACCGTGCCTGCCAATAACTTCATCTACCAAACCTTGTTGAAAGAAGATGCGTTATCTTGGATCGGCATTTCCGGTGTGGATTTAAGCTTTTTAAGCTTGTTGAGCTGTATCGGTATGATCGCTGCGATCGTACAGATCCTGGAAATGATTCTGGATAAATTCTTTCCGGCTCTGTATCAAGCCTTGGGTATCTTCCTGCCGCTGATTACCGTGAACTGTGCGATCTTGGCCGGTAGCTTGTTCATGATTGAACGCGACTACAATTTCGGCGAAAGCGTGGTATATGGTATAGGGAGTGGTTTTGGTTGGGCTTTGGCGATTACCGTCATGGCCGGTGTGCGTGAGAAATTGAAATACAGCGATATACCTGCTGCATTGCAAGGTCTGGGCATCACTTTTATCACTGCCGGCTTGATGTCTCTGGGCTTCATGGCTTTCTCTGGAATTCAATTATAAGGGTATCGTAATGCTGGAAATTGCATTAGGTGTTATTTTCTTCACGGTCATCGTGATAGCGCTGGTGTTTTTAATCATCGGCGCCAAGAGTAAATTAGTGGCCTCCGGGGATGTGGAAATTCTGATCAATCATGAGAAGAAAATTCGGGTACCGGTTGGGTCTAAGTTATTAACGGCACTGGCCGACAACCAATTGTTTGTCTCCTCCGCTTGCGGCGGTGGCGGCACTTGCGGCCAATGCAAAGTTAAAGTGCATAGCGGCGGTGGCGATATTCTGCCAACCGAGCAATCCCATATCACCAAGCGCGAAGCGGCGCATGGAGAACGTCTGGCTTGCCAAGTGTCCATTAAACAAAATATGGACATCGAAGTTGAAGACAGCGTATTCGGTGTAAAAAAATGGGAATGCACGGTTAAATCGAACGACAACGTTGCCACTTTCATTAAAGAGTTGGTGTTGGAGTTGCCGGAAGGCGAAGCTATTAACTACCGTGCCGGCGGTTATATTCAAATCGAATGTCCGCCACATATTTCAAAATATGCGGATATGGATGTTGCCGATGAATACCGTCCTGATTGGGATAAATTCAATCTGTGGCGTTATGTGTCAGACGTAAAAGAACCAACCCTGCGTGCGTACTCAATGGCATCGTATCCTGAAGAAAAGGAAATTATGCTGAATGTCAGGATTGCTACACCGCCTCCAGGGGCGCCGGATGGTATCCCGCCAGGTATAATGTCTTCATTTATCTTCAATCTGAAGCCAGGCGACAAAGTATTCGTTTCCGGTCCTTACGGCGAGTTTTTTGCCAAGGAAACCGATGCGGAAATGGTATTCATCGGTGGTGGTGCTGGTATGGCGCCGATGCGTTCGCATATCTTTGATCAACTGCGTAGACTGAAATCCAAACGCAAAATGACTTTCTGGTATGGTGCTCGTAGCAAACGCGAAATGTTCTATGTAGAAGATTTTGATATGCTGGCCAAAGAAAATGATAATTTTGAATGGCATGTGGCATTGTCGGATGCGTTACCTGAAGATAACTGGAAAGGTTACACCGGCTTTATTCATAACGTGTTGTTCGAGGAGTTCATCAAGAAACACCCGAACCCAGAAGATTGTGAATATTACATGTGCGGACCTCCAATCATGAACTCTTCAGTGATCAACATGCTGTTAGCTAATGGCGTTGATCCTGAAAATATCATGTTGGATGATTTCGGCGGTTAATTTAAATTTATCTGACGCGAACAATGGGGAGCGATTTTCGGATCGCTCCTTTTTTGCTTTCAGCCTTTAGAAAAAACGGGAGAAAACAATGGGTTATTTTTTAGTAACATTTTTATTTATGTTGATCGTTATTGCCGTCATGGCCGTCGGTGTGGTTTTCGGCAGGAACGCTATCAAAGGATCTTGCGGCGGCACCGGTAACTGCGTCTGTAGCGAGAAATGCGATAAAAGAAAGAAATTTGAAGCCGAGCAAGCCCAAGCGTTGGAGCAACATTAAGACTTGTCGTCCAAAGCAAGTGAAGTCAAACCAAGCTATTTGGGCGCGATGACTTTCCGAAATGTTAAGTTTATGCGTCCTTGAGATAGTTGCGGATCGATAGGAATGCTATGCAGCCAGTGATGTTGAAATTCGGGCTGCATGATCAATAGCGTCCCGCCTGAGAGCAAAATACTGCCGCGTTCCGCGGTTTTTTTATGCCGAAATGTAAACTGCCGGGTCGCTCCCAGCGTCAATGATGCTATAAAGGGCCGCTGTCCCAACTCCGCTTCGTTATCCGCATGCCACCCCACATAATCCTCGCCGTTTCGATACAAGTTCACCAAAACGGAGTTAAACGAAAAGTTTAAGCAGCGTTCGACTTTTTGCCGTATATCCGACAGCAACGGAGTCCAAGGCCGAGTTTGCAATAGATTATTGCTGTAGCTATAACTTATCCCCGGGTCCGCATGCCAGGTTTGTAGACGAGGTAACGTAAATTCTCGACCGGCAACGCTGTAACAATTGTCGGGCCAGTTCTGTTCTTGCAGCAAACGCCGATAAATGCTTTCGCTTTCGGCCGCGTCGTAAAAATGTTCGATTACTCTAAGTTCCTTATTGGCAGTCATTCGCCAGGCAACTCTTGTTGCATTTTTATATGCGCGGATAAAGCACTGTCCATCGTTGTAACGTGCAGCACAAACCACTGCGGCAGACGCTCTCTGACAAATGAACGACCAAATGTGATAAGACCTTTGTCTATGCAGGTTTTAAACTGTTTGAATTCGCCCAAAACGCGTTGATGTTCTCCTTTGTGTTCAGTTTCCGCCGGAAATCCGCATTGCGCCATTAACCGATTTTCCGATTCAAAATGTTCTTCGGTGTGTTGATACAATTGCGCAAACAATCCCGGAAAGTCGGTGTTATTTGCCTTATCCAATTGATTTATCATATCAATAAATATGCCGTGATCATGATCGATGTGAGCATAACCAACACTCAGGGGAATGGTTTTGTCGAATATTGTCATATGAACACTCGTGTGATTTTTAAACTAATACAAATAAGCATGTTTTATGCCCGGTAATTGCCAATGACAAACTGGGTGGATGATCGTCGGTGGCAATTAAAGCGCAGGCAAGATTTAATCGGGTATTACCTTATCAACTCTACTAACAATGTGACCATCGGCCATTCTAATATCGAGCAGTTCAAGCTTGGCTAACTGTTTAACCGACTTAACTAGCTGGGAGCTTTCGTGTCGCTGCACAATAGCGTAACCGCGTTCCAGCGTTGCCAGTGGGCTGATCGCATGTAAGGTTTGTGCCGTCGCGTGTTGCCGGTTTTTCAATGCCGTCAGTTTAATTTGCATGGAACGGCTTAATCGTTGTTGGAAGTAATCAAGCTGGAGCCGATAGCCGTGAATTGATGCCAACGGCTGCTGACTGTTCAGACGCTGCGCGTTTAGCGCCAGGCGCTGGAGGCGCAGTTTCAAGCCGGCTTGTGTTGAGCGATTCAAGCGTTGTTCCAATTCGTCCAGACGCTGTGTATTACGTTGTAGTTTTTCGCCTGGATGTTGGGTTTGTAGGGCTTTGTTTAGCCAGGTCAAATGCAACTGCTGCTGCTGTAATTTATCCTGCATCTGTCGAGTAAGTTGGCGCTCGATAGCCGCAAAAAGGTTCAGCCACGCGGATTGGTCCGGCACAGCGCATTCGGCCGCTGCCGATGGTGTCGGTGCGCGCAAATCGGCGACGAAATCGGCGATACTGAAATCTACTTCGTGGCCAACTGCAGAAATCACCGGAATCTGGCTGGCCGCTACTGCCCGGGCCACAATTTCTTCGTTAAAGGCCCACAAATCCTCAAGCGAACCGCCGCCGCGCGCCAGGATGATTACATCCACCAAGTCTTGTTTATTTGCTGTTTCCAGTGCCGCGCAGATTTCAAATTTGGCACTCTCGCCCTGCACGGCCACCGGATAGATCAACACCGGGATGGCCGGGAAGCGCCGTTTCAAAACGCTGAGAATGTCGTGAATAGCCGCGCCGCTGGCCGAGGTGATGACACCTATTTGCTTTGGCAATTGCGGTATCGGTTTCTTGCGGTTTTGCTCGAACAAGCCTTCAAGCAATAGTTTTTGCTTCAGGCGTTCGTAAGCCAGTCGTAATGCACCGTCACCGGCTTCTTCCAGCTGTTCCACCACCAGTTGGTAATCGCCGCGCGGTTCGTACAAACTGACTTGCGCGGTCGCGACAACTAGATTGCCGTTGGCCGGTTTGAAGCGCAGCCGCTGCTGCTGGCCTTTGAACATGGCACAGCGAATCTGGGCTTGCGCGTCTTTCAACGTAAAGTAGTAATGGCCGGATGAGGGTAGGCTGAGATTGGAAATCTCGCCTTGTACCTGCACGGTCAAGAAGTGGCCGGCCAGCAAACGTTTGGCTTCGCGGTTTAGCTGGGATACGCTGAAGATGTGTTCGGAATTACTCATCGAATACTTGAGAGTGAAGGGCGAATAGTTTCAAAATCCTATTTTACGGCGGTTTGCCGCAAATACCAGGCGCTTTTACTTTGCGGAAGTGTTTCCCGGTAAGCTGCGCTAGAATGGTGCCTCGGTGAAGGTTTCGGCTGTGGAGAACAAGGAACTACGGATGCATGAACATCAATTGAGTAACTGGCAACATTCGCACGATTTTGCGCGGATCAATCGCAAAGGCGAGCGGCGCACGAAATGGGTGCTGCTTTTGACGTTTGCAACGATGATTGTGGAAATCGTCGCTGGCATGCAGTTTCATTCGATGGCTCTGTTGGCGGACGGTTGGCACATGGCTACCCATGTGGTGGCATTTATGATCGCGATCTTCGCTTATCGTTACAGTCGTATCCACCAGGATGACCAAACTTTCGCGTTTAGTCCCGCCAAGGTCGGCGTGTTGGGCGGATTTGCCAGTTCGATAGCATTGGCGATGGTAGCCTTGGTGATGATTGCCGACTCGGTACAAAGGCTGCTAATGCCGGAAATCATTCGCTTTGACGAGGCGATTTTAGTAGCGCAAGTGGGTTTGTTGATCAATCTGTTAAGCGCGCTGTTATTACGGGACCATCACGGTCATCACCATGGACACGGGCATAATTCTCACCATGACCATGACCATGACCATGACCATGACCATGACCATGACGAACACGATCATGATCATGATCACAAGGACCACGGTCATCGACCCCAACATCAGGATCACAATCTAAGGGCGGCCTATCTGCATGTAATGGCCGATGCGCTAACTTCGGTATTAGCCATCGTCGCTTTGGTCGCAGGCAAGTATTACGGCTGGGTATGGCTGGACACGGTGATGGGTTTTGTTGGCGCGACAGTGATCTTGGTCTGGGCTTACGGTTTAATCAAAGAAACTAGTCCGGTGTTGCTGGACCAAACCATGAACCCTAAATATACCCTAGCAATACAAGCTGCGCTGGAGGATGACGGCGAATGCCGTGTCAGCGATCTGCATGTTTGGCCCGTTAGTGCGAATCATTATGCGGCAATCGTGGTTTTGGTCACCCAGCAGCCAAAATCGCCCAGTTATTATAAGAATCTATTGGCCAAATTCGCGCAGCTCGACCACATCACCGTGGAGGTCAATCGTTGTAATGGCGAGGATTGCGTTGCAGAATAATCGCGTCGTTGCCGATGAATTCAATTTGGCAGTGGTAATGCGCCGCTAACCAACGAAATGTTGGCCGCGAAAAAAAAGCGATGTGGGTTTGATCGTTTTTGTAATGCCATTTGGCAAAGGCTTCGGCATCGATGACCAATTTGGTCATAATGCCCAGCCAGCCGCCGGGTTTCAATAACTCAAATAGTGCGTCGAATTCGCGTTTTGGCGCACGAAAATGCTCTACCACCTCGGTGCAGACGATAAAGTCGTAGGTTTGGTGCAGGTGCTCAGGAAAGTCCGCATAGAATGGGTCGTAGACACTTATTCGATGACCTTGGGCTTTTAAGAGATTTGCGAGCGCCGGGCCGGGGCCGCAGCCGTAGTCAAGGCCTTCAGAATTGTTAGGCAATCTTTCCAGCAGAGGCTTCGCCAAGCGCGATAGAAATACAATGTAGCCCGGATCGTCGATGGCGTTTTGATGCAGATCATAAATAGCCTTTTCCTGGCTTAGTGAAATATGCTGCGAGCAATCGACATACACCAATAAGCAATTCTGGCAACGTTTGTAATCGCGTTTTGAGTCGCTGTGAAAATGACGGGTATTCGGGCTACTACAAAGTGGGCAGGATAGTGCCGGCATAATTAATTTGGGCTTTTGCTTGACGCGTAGGGGATATACTGTAAAATGCGCCGCTCTCTACTGCGGAGCGGTAGTTCAGTTGGTTAGAATACCGGCCTGTCACGCCGGGGGTCGCGGGTTCGAGCCCCGTCCGCTCCGCCACTTTCTTGTTTTACCCGCGATTTCATTTCATCGCTGAAGTGACATTCATCATGAATATCGGCATACATTTTAGTTTGCGATATTCCTAAACTGTTGCCAGATAATTTTGAATGTAAGCGTCAAGGTCGGATCATTAGCGACTACTCGCTCGTCCAAGATAACCTGATCCACCCAGCAACCTTCGTCGATTTCATCAGTCGCCAGATCAAACGGTCCGTTATGCCGGCAGCGGTAGACCTGAATAAATTCCATACCTAAATCGGTGCTAGGCTCCAGTTTGAATAAGCCTTCCAGGCTATCGACAGATACGCCCAATTCTTCCTGTAATTCACGCGGCGCGGAACAGGCATAGCTTTCGCCGGCGTCGACGTGACCTGCCGCTGAGGTATCCCATAAGCCTTTGTTCAGATCTTTTTTCATCGAGCGCTTTTGCAGAAACAACTGGCCCGCATCGTTGAAAACCAGAATATGCACGGCCCGATGACGCAGTCTGTTGGCGTGAATCACTGATCTGGGTTGTTGGGCAATAACGGCATCGTCTTTATCGACGACATCGAGAAGTTCGTTGTGCATGTAAACTATCGATTCCTGAGGCAAGGTCGTGTATGGTAGCTGTTTTTAGTGCATGCCGCAGAGAACATATGGCAAGAAGAAGCGAACATAGTCAGGAACAAATTAAGGAAATGGTGTTGGTCGCCGCAGAAACCATCGTCATAGAGGACGGATATAGCGCTCTGACGGTGCGTAAAATCGCTATGGAAATTGGCTATACGGTGGGCAGCATTTATATGGTGTTTGCCAATATGAACGATTTGCTGACCCACGTCAAAGGCCGGACACTGGACGAGTTAGCTAAACAATTGCTCCACTGTGTACCGTCCGCCAGCGTCGAGGAAAATATTCTGATCTTGGCGGAAACCTATCTAAATTTTGCCGCCCAGCATTTCAATCGCTGGCGAATGATATTCGATATCCAGAGTGAGGAACCTCAGCCTGACTGGTATCTACAAAAAGTGGAGCAGATGTTTGCCATTGTCGAGGTGTTGTTTATACAGCTTACGCCAGGTAGCTCGTCCGAGCAAAGCCGGCTGGCTGCCAGAACCTTGTGGAGCGGCGTGCATGGGATCTGTATTTTGTCGCTAACCGCCAAACCGCAAGTCAGCGATATTGAAGCATCCAAACTAAGCGTTGATTTGTTAGTGCAAACCTTTATTCAAGGTTGGAAGGCGCTTGCTCCACTTCAGGTAAATGCCAAACCACCAGAAAAGTAGCCGCCAGCAGCAGCAAACCCAGGCCGATAAGCGCGGCAATAGGTGTTACGTGTTCGGCAGCAGCCAGGGTATAGCCGCCGACCGATAATAACATTGCTACGTTCTGGAAAAAATTCTGCATCGCTACCGCGCCGCCGCTGCCTATGCTTTGTTGACCAAGATCCTGAAGTGCCGCGTTGATCGGTACGATAAACATGCCGCCGGCCATACCCATTAAAAACAACACAAAACGCGCCGGCCAAACCGCCTCGGTAAAACTCAGGGCGATGATAAAGATGCTCATAAAATAGGCCGGGATTCGGGCGCGGCGCAAATGTTCCAGCGGAATCAAGTGCGGGACCAGGACCGAACCGGCGATGATGCCGATAGCCAAAAACAGCGTCAGATTGGCTATGTCGCTAGCATTATGCGTCATCAACACCAACGGCGCCCAGGCGATGATGATGATCCGCACGCTGGCAGCGGCCGCCCAGAATAAGGACGCGCCCAGCACCGCGAACCGTGAGCGCGGCATCGCCAGAAAAGTTTTAACTTCCAAGTAGAACAGCCTGACTTTCGAGCCGGATGGTGGCGCTTTACGCAAACCAATCGGCAAGAATAGGGTGGTTGCAGCTGAAATCAAAAACAAGACTATTGTGGCAATCAAGGCCCAAGTGGTGGAATGATCGGCCAGTTTGGCGCCGACCACCATGCCGGTTAATATAGCCAGAATTGTCGAACCTTCTATCCAGCTATTGGCTTTGACCAGGCCGTTGTGGCCCGCCAGTTCCGGCAAAATGCCGTACTTGGCCGGACTATAAAGTGCTGCGCCGACACCGACCACACAATAAGCCAATAGAGGCTCGACGTGAAATAACAACAAGCCGGCACCGCAAGCCTTGATCAGATTGGCGACAATCAACACCCTCGATTTAGCATGGGTGTCGGCAAATCCGCCCACCCAGGGAGCCAAGACCACGAATGCCACCAGAAATACGCTTTGCAATGCCGGCACGTACCAGCTAACCGGATGCGCGTCCTGCATCACCATGGCGATGACAGTAAATAAAATGGCGTTGTCGGCAAATGCGGAAAGGAATTGCGCGACTAGTAGGGGATAGATGTGTTTGCTCATGGCGTTAAAGGGTAGTTAAGTTAGGCAAGACAGACGTGGGCCGCGGTCAATCAGACTCGACGTTGCCGCCTTCCACCAATCGCGCTGCTAACGCGGTAGCCCCTGGATAATCGGTTTTCCCGGTCGCCAATACCGGCAGCTTATCCAGCACAAACACTTTCTTGGGCAGATTGATGGTAGCCACACCGGTCGAGGCTTCGGCCAACTGTTTGGCGCCGGCATCGCGGCGCGTGGTCAGCAATACGAGTTGCTCGCCTTTTTTTGGATCGGGCAAACTGACGACGACATGTTGCGCATCCGGCCAGGCGTTGATGGCTAGCTGTTCGACAGCGGTCAGCGAGACCATTTCCCCGCCGATTTTTGCAAAACGTTTGCTGCGGCCGCGAATATGAATAAAGCCCTCGTCGTCGACATGCACTATATCGCCGGTATCGTACCAGCCTTCGCCATAAGCGGCCGAGCAGGGCGGTACCAATACGCCGGGATTATCCGGCAGTAAATAGCCTTTCATAATGTTCGGGCCGGCGACGTGTAATTTACCGGCATTTTCGATACCTGGCACCGGTTCCAGCTTGTGGAGCATATCCGGCATGAAACGGCCCACGCTGCCCGCTTTGTAGTCCATCGGCGTGTTTACAGAGGTTACCGGCGAGGTTTCGGTAGCGCCGTAGCCTTCCAGAATACGGATGCCGAATTTGTCTAGCCAAGTGGTACGGGTGGTTTCCTGTAATTTTTCCGCACCGGCTACCACGTAACGCAGGGAGAAAAAATCATAAGGATGGGCTTTTTTGGCATACGCGGCCAGAAAGGTGTTGGTGCCGAACATGATGGTCGCACCCACTTCATACGCCATTTCCGGTATTACCGCGTAATGCAGGGGTGAAGGGTAGAAGAAGCTGGTCATGCCGTTCAGCACCGCCATCATGGTGCCAACGCTGAATCCGAAAGAATGGAACATCGGCAAAAAGTTCAGTACCACGTCGCCTGGTCCGAAATCGATGCGCGACCTGATTTGCTTGTGATTGGCTAACATGTTGGCGTGCGATAGAACAACGCCTTTGGGTAAGCCCTCCGAGCCGGACGTAAACAGCACGACCGCTGCGTCGTCGGCGTCATAGTCGTGGCTCTTGTACCAAATTGCCGCGGTTTTAGCCTTTAACCAGCCGAGTAACTTATCCAAACTGGTTAATGATGTCGCCAGATCTTCCAGATAAACCAGTTTGACATGTTGTGCCAATAGGGCCGCTTCATCCCCGAGATGCGCCAGTTCGATGAACTTGCGCGAAGTCAACACCGTGTTGACTTGCCCGGTACAGCAGGCCGCTGCCATGCCATTTGCACCTATGGAATAATTCAACATGGCCGGTACTCGTTTATAAATCTGCAAACCCAGAACCACGTTCAGCGTCTTGCAGCTATTCGGCAGTAACACACCAACATTCTCGCCTGTTTGGGTAATTGCGCTAATCAGTTTTCCAACGATGAGACTACGGGTGATCAATGCGTCGTAGCTTAAAGGTTTACGTTCAAGATCCTCGGCAACGGTGTAGCTACCACCATACAATCTGCGAGCTTCCAGCAATGCCGAAAAGATGGTTTGTTGGTAATGGCTGGTGGCAAACATCATTTCGGTCATGATGTCGGCCAGGATGTGACCGCTATGTTTGCGGCGGGCTTTACCGGTCACATCGCCGTGCGTTTCTATCAGCGTTGGCGGTTGAATGTGAATGGCGATGCGTGGCAGCCAATGTTTGCGCAAGATTCCGCCCATTCTGGAAAAGCGGCTAAATTCGGCACCTTCAATTCGGACAGGCAATATTGTCGCCCCCGACTTGTCGGCAACCATGCCGGTGCCATCATAGATTTTCATTAAGGAACCGGTGACCGTGATGCGGCCTTCCGGAAAAATCACGGTTTTTGTGTCGCTTTGTAAATGATGAATCAACGCTTTTAATGACAGGGGATGCGTCGGGTCCATCGGAAACACTTTGGATAAACGTAAAAACGGTTTCAGCCACCAGCGTTCGGAGATTTGGGTATTGATCGCAAAGGTGATGTCGTCCGGTAAAAATACGCCGAGTAACAATGGATCGAGAAACGAGGTGTGATTGGCGACGATCAACACGCGATTGCCGGCTTTGGAATAATTATCAAGTCCGTGGACTTTCACTCGATAGACTAGCGTCAACAGCCAGCGTAAAACAATTTTTAACATAGTGTTCCTCCCGTAAGCGCATATTAGCAGACAGATTGCGATTTGCCGGGAGGCACTATAACGATAAACTAAACGCTGTTCAATTCAATTTTTTCACTGCCTCCTAAAAACGAAAAAGCCATCCCCCGCGAGATGGCTTTTGAAATTGCTACCGCTTTGTCCGTCAATGGACAAAATCGGTGCGGAAACCGGGCGAACTGCTTTCTAGCCTTTTACTGCCCGTTTTCTGCCAAACCCTAATACGCCTAACAGCCCCGGAACGAACAAGAAGGCAGAGGTAGGCAACGGAACGGCGGCTGGTGCGGTCACGTGGACAGTAGCGCCAATCGTTGTGGTGGCGGGCCCGCTACCGTCGGAGAGGAACAGTAGTTG
This sequence comes from Methylomonas sp. MK1, assembly GCF_000365425.1. Lineage (NCBI taxonomy): Bacteria > Pseudomonadati > Pseudomonadota > Gammaproteobacteria > Methylococcales > Methylococcaceae > Methylomonas > Methylomonas sp. MK1. Next base: position 948,968 of record NZ_AQOV01000001.1, on the reverse strand, counting down.
TGCCGGAGTATATATAGGGTCGGGGATTATACTTAAGGCATTGCCTGCACTGATATTGAGTGCTTTGAATTTGACGGTGCCCAGCAAGGTGGGCGCAGTGATGTTCAATCCAGTTGTCACGCTACCTCCTGACAGCAATTCGGCAAAATGAATTTTCCCCAAAGCTGCGCCCACGCCGGGTGTGATGGTGCTTATCGAGGCGAGTGCTTCGGTATCAGCGCCAAAAATACTGCTGCTAGTCAGCGATTGCGCGAACAGATTGGTGCTGTTGTAGGTCAGGTCGAAATCAAAGCCCGCCAGATCATTAACGCTATTAATATAAATTTTGACATCAAAAAATGAGCCTTTAGCGAACGAGCGGATGTTCGTGTCGTCAGTAAATTTAAGATTAAGTGTGGCCGCTTCAGTTGTCTGGAAAAAGCCGACGAATGCCAGCGCAAGCAGTTTGGTGAGCAAGTGTTTGTTCATGGAGGATTCCTTGGATTTAAGCGCCGGGGTTATCCGCCCCGGCAAAGCTAATCAAAAAAGTGGTTAGGGCGCAGGGTTGACCACGACGCATTGCGGTAAGGTGCAGAGCGAGGCGGCCTTTCTGTAATCGATGAAATTGACGCGCAGATCACGGTTCAAATCGCGCGGATCATTGGCTGGTACGGTTTGACCATATTTCGCTCTAATAGCGTTCAAATCGTTCATGTCGATGTCGTTATCGCTATCAGTATCGCCGGGGCCTGTTACTTTGACGGTAAAGGCTTTGGACGCGCTGGTGTTATCGGCGTCGTTCGCTGAGACGGTAAACTTGAAGGTACCTACCTTGGATGGCACGCCGGATAACAGACCTGTGTCTTGCGCAAGTGTCAAACCATTCGGTAGTGCGCCGGCGCTGACGTTTACCACGTAAGGCGTGTTGCCGCCGCTAACGGTGGGTCGCTCCGGAAACAGTTCGTTGACATTGCCATTTTGTAGCGCATCGACCATTGCGAAGGGCGAGATTGCCACGAATTCCGTCATTTGCGAGCCTTGGTAGGCGCCGACGACTTCCGCAGTCGAGCAATCGAATTCATGAGCGCCGCCGTTGGCATCGGTTACTTCCACTATACCGTTGCCGTGGAGATTATCCGGTCCGACCGTATCGCACATGGCTTCGCCTTTTTCGCCGTCTATGGATGCTGCGGGTCCACCATACGCATAAAATTCGTAACGGCGGGTTACGATTTCTTCGGCGTTGTTGCCCATGCTGTCGCTACCGCCGCGCAACTCCGACTTGGCATTGCTGGCGCCATTCCGCGATTGCAGCAGATACCACTCGGATTCGACTTCGTCCGGTTCTCCGTTAGTCCAGTCCGCCAGGCCGTCGCCGTCGTGATCGTCACTGATCAAATCGGCCAATGGCAAAACCCGGGTTCGATGGGTTTTGGTTTTGATGACCTTGACCCAACTTGGTTCGCCAAATTCTTTCACCACGCGTTGTGAGACAACCGGAGCCGGTATGGTTGCCACGACTTGAGCGGGGAAGTTGGTGGTTGGCGGGGTGTAGTCGAATACAGGAGTATTCAACTGTAGAGCTGGACCAACGATCAGTTTGCCGCTGCCATCCTTGACCAGCCAGTTGTATTTGACTGCGCTATAGGGCGTGGTGCTGGTGTAGGCAAAGTGGACTCCAAAATGTTCGCAACCAACATTTTTGCTTAAGTCGTAACAATAGAGGGTGCTGCCTAGCGGGTACGGATTGGTGTACGCTCCGTCTTTTTCATAACGCACAAAAGTTTTTGGATGCGCGGGGTCGCTGAGGTCCTCCCGTACTTTGCCATAACCATAATGATTGCCTGGGTAGGTGCTGACCACGTCCTTGCTGTAGGTATCGTCCAGCTCGATTTCTATGCCGTAGACGGGGCCTCCTGTGTGATTGAGTGCATCGAAGTTGCCCAGTCCGCCCCTGATGTCGCTCGCTTCGGCAGTAGAACCGAGCGCCAACAATGGCAATAAGAATGTCATTTTTTTCATTGTGTGTTCCCTGTAGGTTTTTGGTGTGTAAACTGACCTTAACTAGCAATGAAACTTGGCGGCGAGCGAATCGACAACTTCACGATTTTAGTAGGCCGTCAATAAAGCCTGCCCGAATTTGAAGCTGTAAGTAGTTTTGCCGCAAGGCATGTAGTGAGTTGCCTAATTCGGAAAGCAGATTTCAGACTGTCAGGCAACTTAAAGTCGGGAATTTATAACAGCGGAAAATGAATTTAAAATTAAAACTGCGTCAATTATCACGTTTCTATTGTCATTCCTTTGACTTTTTTCCGGTGAGCATAGCTTTAACTAGGCTCTCTCGGTGGAATCTGCTGGAGATAATGACACCGGCTATATGCAGGGCAATCAATACCAGCATAAAGTTCGTTGCACCTTCATGAATTTCCTCCCAAAATTCTTCATCTTGGCTTTCCATCTCTGCTTTTCCATCGTCGTCGTCGTCGTCTTCCGCATGGGCAGCGCTGATCAAAGTTATCGTCGCGGGATCACCAGCCAGAGGACCGCGGCCTTCTTCTATCGCATATACTTTTAAGCCGCTGACAGTCACAACCAGCAGCGTAGAGAGCAATGCCATGACCATCCAGCCGCCCAAAGGATTGTGGCCGACATAATGTTTCGCGGAACCTGCGCGCAGTTCGCGTATATAGCGGTAAACATTCCCGGGAGAACGGACAAAATCGCTAAAGCGGGCATGGCGGCTGCCGATTATTCCCCACAGAATGCGGAAGATAATCAGACCCAAAACCGTGTAGCCGGCGTAAATATGCCAAGCGTTTTCTTCTTCGCTGGTGAAATAGGCGACAGTAAAGGCAATTACCAACGACCAGTGAAAAATACGGATAAAAATGTCCCAGACCGCTACGGTGTTTTCGTTATTCATGTTGTTTACCTCGGCATGCTTAGTTGCGGATATAGCTAGTGTAAGAAACCGAGATAAATCCAATCTTAAAAGTTCGGGGTTAAAATAGTTTTCTCCGAGTAACTCTTTGATACCAACCTTTGTTATGACTCAACTATGCGACTATTGCTGGTAGAAGATGATCCAGGCCTGTCCCGATCCTTAAAAGCCGACCTGGAAAGAGCCGGGTTTGCGGTCGATTTGGCCATGGATGGCGAAAGCGGCGAGTTTTTAGGCATGACTGAATCCTACGATATCGTCATCCTGGATTTAGGCTTGCCGAAAATGCCCGGACTAGAAGTACTGCGACGTTGGCGGCAGGCGGGCAATCATGTGCCGGTCATTGTGCTGACTGCGAGGGATGCCTGGCATGAAAAAGTCGACGGCTTTAAAGTGGGTGCTGACGACTATTTAGGCAAACCGTTTCATATCGAGGAGTTACAGGCACGCATCCAAGCCTTGTTAAAGCGCATGCACGGGATGATGCAGCCGCAACTGTGTGGTTGCGGTGTGACCTTGGACGAAGACAGACAAACGGTCAGTGTGGATGGCGCTGAGCATGCCGAGTTGACGGCAATCGAGTTTCGTTTGCTGCGCTATTTCATGCTGCATCCCGGTAAGCTGCTCACCAAAAGCCATTTACTTGAGCACGTGTACGAAAGCGATGGCGACCCCGCCAGCAACGTTATCGAAGTGTATATCAATCGGTTACGGCGTAAATTGGGTAAGGATTTGATCGCTACTCGGCGTGGGCAAGGCTATATCTTCGGTGAGAAGCCGTGATTTCATTACGCCAGCGTCTCAACCGCGGCTTGATCATTATCCTGAGTATGGTGTTTGCCGGACACTGGTTGGCAGCAGATTGGGTGATTCGCTCCGTGGCGGAAAAACAAATGCTGACCCGCTTGCAACACGATGGCGACTCGTTGCTCGATACATTGAAACGCAATGCCGAAGGCGAACTGATCTTCGATAGCTCGCATGCAGGCACCGTTTACGGTCAGGCGTATTCCGGCCACTATTTCGTGATCCAGATTGACGGAAAAGCCTATTATTCAAAATCGCTGCAAGATGGGGTTTTGCCTTTCGCCACGGAGCCTGTCAATACCGCCAGGCAATTCCATTTTCCCGATGGGCCGCATCATCAACCTTTGCTGGTCTTGAGTCGAGGTTTCGAGCGGTTTGGTCATGCAATCACGATTAGTATTGCCGAGGATTTGAGCGATATTGGTCACGATATAGATCATATCCGGCTCGCCTATCTGGTACTGACGGCCATGGTACTGCTGACTGCAATCGCCCTCCAAAGTAACGATGTGCGCAGATCGCTGAAACCGTTGCAGGCCGCGCGGGATGAATTGGCGGAGATTGCCTATGGCCGTCAGTCACAGATCCAAGCCAGAGTGCCGGCGGAAATCAAACCTTTGGTTGCGGAAGTCAATCGCTTGCTAGTGCTGGTTGAGAGGCGCTTGCATCAATCGCGCACGGCGATTGGCAATTTGGCTCACGCGTTAAAAACGCCTTTGGCGATGCTGTTTCGCTTGGCTGAAAATTCGCAACTGGATGATCATCCGGAGCTGCGCAATCAGTTGCAACAGCAAACTCAAGCGATACATGAGCGCATCGAGCGAGAATTAAAACGCGCCCGTATCTCCGGTAATCTGCAAACTGCCAGTGTGTTTAATTCGCAGCAAGAACTCACGGCCTTAGTCATGCTTTTGCAAAACGTTTATGCTGAGAAAAATCTAACGATCAAAGTAAATGCCCCCGATCAACTAATCAATTTTGATCGGGAAGACATGCTGGAACTGACCGGTAATTTGCTGGACAACGCCTGCAAATGGGCTGATAAGCAGGTCGTAGTCTCAGTTGAACATGAGGACGGCATTACCATCCGTGTCGAAGACGATGGTCCCGGTTGTTCGTTGCAGGATATGCAGCAATTAAGTAAGCGGGGTTTACGGCTGGACGAAGCAGTGCAGGGACATGGGCTAGGCTTGGCGATTGTGCGTGACATCGCCGTATTTTATGGCGGTACTCTGGAGATCATGCGTTCCAAGCAGCTAGGTGGTTTGCATGTGAGTGTGCAATTCCCAAGGTGGATAGCTGCAGCATCGGTATAATTCCCGCTTCTTTTGCATTTACCGTTTGATTGCTTATGACCACCGTTAACACCGAAAAACTTTCCAGCGCCCGTTTTGCCGAAGCCACCGATGCTTTTGTCGAAGAATTTACCGCTTCAGTCAATTTTGACCGGCGCATGGCCCGGCAAGATATTCAAGGCTCTCTGGCGCACGCGGCCATGCTGTGCAAAATAGGTATTCTGACTGAGCAGGAGCTCGCCGACATTCGCAGCGGATTGATGCAAATCGGCGGCGAGATCGAACGCGGCGAGTTCGTCTGGTCGATCAAGCAGGAAGATGTGCACATGAACATCGAAGCGCGTTTGACCGATTTGATCGGCATTGCCGGCAAAAAACTGCATACCGGCCGTTCGCGTAATGACCAGGTCGCAACTGACATTCGCTTATATTTGCGCAGCGAAATTGAAACGATATTGACGCAGTTGCAACGCCTGCAAATCGCTTTATTGGATGTGGCGGAGCGCGAGGCCGACACCATCATGCCGGGTTTTACCCATTTGCAAGTCGCGCAGCCCGTGACATTCGGCCATCATCTGATGGCGTGGTTCGAAATGCTGTGCCGGGATAAGGAGCGTCTGCAAGATTGCTGTAAACGCTTGAATGTGATGCCGTTGGGCGCCGCAGCATTGGCCGGTACCAGTTATCCTATCGACCGTTTTATGACCGCCGAACTATTGGGATTTTCCCGGCCGTCGAATAACTCCTTGGATTCGGTTAGCGACCGCGATTTTGCGATTGAGTTTGCGGCGGCCGGCAGTTTAATCATGATGCATCTGTCGCGGTTTTCCGAAGAATTGGTGTTGTGGGCCAGCGCGCAATTCAATTTTATCGACATTCCCGATGCGTTTTGCACCGGCTCCTCGATCATGCCGCAAAAGAAAAACCCCGACGTACCAGAACTGGTGCGCGGTAAATCCGGCCGGGTCACCGGGCATTTGATGTCCTTATTGATGCTGATGAAAAGCCAGCCCTTGGCGTACAACAAAGATAATCAGGAAGACAAGGAACCCTTGTTCGATACCGCCGACACCTTAATCAATTGTCTGCGGGCCTTTGCCGATATGATGCCGCGCATTCAAGCCAAACGCGAAAATATGTATAACGCGGCGAAAAGAGGCTTTGCTACCGCTACGGACTTGGCTGATTATTTGGTTCGCAAAGGTATGCCATTTCGCGATGCCCACGAAGTTGTAGGCCAAGCTGTGCGCCTGGGACTACAAACGGATCGGGATCTGTCAGAATTAGCGCTCACGGAGTTGCAGGGCTTTTCCGCCACCATTACAGCTGACGTTTTCGACATTCTTAAACTGGAAGGTTCGGTCGCTGCCCGCAATCATATCGGCGGCACCGCACCTGAGGCGGTTCGTCAGGCAATATGTGAAGCAAGACAACAAATACCCCACTAAATCCTGGAAATTGGCTTTTTAACTGCTACCCTTCGAGCATCGATTAATTCGGAGGGTGGCATGCCCCAATACTTTTCCCGACTGCTTGCTGGAACACCGCTTGACGAGTTCCCGCAAGAAACCGACTTTTGGCACGACCGGGAACTCAGCTTGTTTAGCTGCCCCAACGCCGATGCCGATCAAGCATTGACCGCCATAGTTTTCAAAATTAGTAGAAACCCGAAAGATCTGCTGGCGCATCTACGACGGATTTATATTTGTTACGACCGGCACCTGTCCGAGCAACTCTACGCGGCGCTGTTAGATTTAGTGATTATTTTGAATGGGAAAGGGGCTTCGATTAGTCGCCGTATGATACAAGCTAGTCAGGCGCGACTGTCTGTTCAGCAATGTCTGGATTTGCTCAAAACAAACGGGCAGACGCCGCCAGGTAATCGATATTCTTTGTTCAGCAAAGGTCTGTTGGGTCGCCGCGAACTGGTCATGTCTAAGCAGCAAACAGAAACCGAGCATGATTATCTGGCGCTAGCCAATGACTTTATCGAATACAGCCAGCTTGAGCAGGCCATGGATGTGTTGGAAACCGGCATCACCCTTCAGCATGATCGTCCGGATTTACAACTGGCTTTGTTAGAGCTTTATAAATCCACAAAAAACCGCGAGCGCTTTCAAATCAATCGGCAACGCTTTAGCGACTCTGCCATTGTCCTAGATGCTGAATGGCGGGAATTGGCAAATTACTTTGAAGGACAGGCATCATGAGCAAGCCGAATAAAACGCCATTTCGAATAGCTCTGCATGGCATGGATAGCCGCACCTGTAAAACCATGGAAATGTATTTGAAGGGGCCATGCCGAGGGGTTGCCGTCGTGGTTGACGATGCCGAAGCCGACATCGATATGATCGACGCGGATCACCCTAAAGCCCGGGATATTTTGGATGCCAGAAAAGCCGCCGCGCCGGGCCGCCCGATCATCTTATTGTCGTTACAAAACCTGCAACTGGATAACACTTATTTCATCAAGAAGCCGGTGAATGTCGAACAAATAACGGCGGTGCTCGACAAAATCAAGGCGGTTGCCGAAGCTTGCAAATCTGTTACCGAACGTACGAAAATTGCGCAGGTAGCACCAAAGATACCTGATGTGCCGGAACCGCCCAAAGACGAGACGCCGAAAAAAATGACTATGGATGTCTATGTCAATAAGGCTAAGGCACCAAACTCAGGTGATTCCGCTGAACACCATAAAGCCAGCAAACATCAATCGGCGATGCAGTTGAACGAAGGCGGCTTCACCGCGTTTTTGGGCACACTGAGCGATATCGATTTCGACGACGAGGTGCAGTTGTTAACAGCCTGTTACGACCCCAGGCAGTATTTTTTGGGCTACGTGATGTCGGCCTATAAAACCGCTAATTTGCAGTCGCGCGTCTTGCAACTTTGCTCGATTTGGAAACCTTTGACGATTTTTCCGGAAAACCAGGAAATCTGGGTAGATGCCGACGATAAACAAACCCGCGCATTTGCCGGGATGCCATTGGGTAAAGGCTCCGTCGGCAAAATGATTTTGACGGCAGTCGATTCTACAACCGCTATTCAGCGCGCCGAAGACAAGTTTCAAGATATGGGCGCTTTTGTCTGGAAATTGGCGATCTGGACATCCAAGGGACGCTTCCCGATAGGCCTGGATATTCAACGGCCGGTCTACTTGGAAAGATGGCCGAATTTTACCCGGCTGGTCATCACGCCGGATGCTTTGCGCATTGCCGCATTGTTGGTTCAGGCACCGAGAACGCCGCTGGAAGTCGCTGGTCTGTTACATGTCAAACCGCAGTATGTGTTTGTGTTTATTAGTGCGTGTCATGCCATAGGCATATTGAAACAGAGCGAACGTCAAGTTGATGCGGTGATTGCCGTGGAACCAACCAAGAAGCCTAAAAATGAAGGTTTATTAAGCAAAATTCTCAACAAATTGCGCGGCGCTTAGCAAACGATAAGGAATCTCGATGAGTCAATACAAAATTATTTTCACGGGCCCAGTAGGTGCCGGCAAAACGACTGCAATTAATGCCATCAGTGATGTCCCGCCGGTCAAAACCGATGCGGCCGCCAGTGATATGACAAAAAACCGTAAAGCATCCACAACGGTGGCTATGGACTACGGTGTGATGAATTTGGCGGGCGGCGAAAAAATTCACTTGTACGGCACTCCCGGCCAGGAGCGATTCGATTTCATGTGGGATATTTTAACCAACGGAGGCATCGGCTTAATTTTACTGCTGGACAACACGCGCGCGGACCCTTTTCAGGACATGCGTTTTTTCCTGGACGCATTCGGTAAGTTTATCAACGATACCAGCGTAGCGATTGGGGTGACACAAATGGATTTGAGTAGTACGCCCTCAATAGAAGACTACCATGTGCAATTGCAGGGAGTTGGCTTGAAACCGCCGGTTTTTGCGGTGGATGCCCGGGAAAAGAATGACGTCTCTTTGTTGGTACAAGCCCTGTTATATTCCCTCGATCCTGGTTTGGCGGGCTAATCACGATGGAAAGATTTGATCTGATTAATGGGCTGTATCTCTATCCCACCCCCGCTGGTGCTTATTACGCCATATCGTCGCCGGAAACCGATAAACCTCGGCGGTTTTTAATCCACTTGCTGCAACAGGAACATACTCCGGCACTCAATATCGCGCAGTTGCAAACATTGATGGAAATCGATGACGAGGACAAGGCCTTGCAATTGCTGTTGTATTGCCAAAAACTGGGCTGGGTGCAAGGCGTGGATACACCTTTGCAGGCGCCACACTCAGCGCTAGAGGAGATTTTGCCTGATTTGTTGGGAAAGATTTCCGAGAGCGGCAAAGTGCTATTGGCAGACGACCAAGGCTTTTACCTGGCTTGCAGCGGCTTTCCGCATGAAGTAGCCGAAGAACTGTCCGCACTTAGCGCGGAACTGGCGACCGTGCATAAACGCCGTTCCGGATTACTGATAAACAATATGGGCATATCCAGTCACGCCTGGGCCATAGTAGATCCTTTCGGTAACAGTCAAATCGGCTTTTGGCCGATGTTCGTCGGTAAACACCGTTTCGTATTGGCGATCACCGGCGTACCGCATTTTAACCAGGCGGAGTTTGTAACCCTGGCCTGGGCTTTAATCACCCGTTATTTAACCAAAGCCGCTGATGCTGCCAATTAAACGCATCGCCACATCACCCATTAGTTAAGAGGAATTAGATTATGAAAGCAGACATGCTGACGTCGGTTTTAACCGAGCTGAACGGTACTTCGGCGGATATAGAAGCCTCCGGTGTGATTTCCACCGACGGTTTGATGATGGCGTCGGTATTGCCAGCCGGTATGGACGAAGATCGGGTGGGCGCTATGAGTGCGGCGATGTTGTCCTTGGGCGATAGGACCGCTCAAGAATTAAATCGCGGCAATTTGGAGCAGGTGCTGATCAAAGGTGCCAGGGGCTATGTGTTAATGACCTATGCCGGCAACGAAGCCGTACTCACGGTACTCGCCAAGCCCAACGCCAAACTCGGACTAATCTTCCTTGACGTGAAGCGTGCGGCGGAGAGTATTTCCGAAATGCTGTAAACCCTAACCGGCAACCCGGAGTAAATCATGATCGTTGATATGAAACCCGAAGACATCGTTGGCGAGTACCAGGAAGCAACGCTTACCTATTGCGATGGCAAATCCAGAAAAGTGCTGTACACCGAGCTTGAAACGCCGTATCCCGATGGCAAGTTGATTGTTTCCACCACCACGCCGGATGGCATCATCAGCCACGTCAATCGCGCATTTGTGGAAATGTCGGGCTATACCGAAGCGGAGTTACTCGGCGCGCCGCATTGTATTCTCAGGCATCCGGATATGCCGGCCGCCGCGTTTAAAGACTTATGGGATACGGTACTACGTGGTGAAAAATGGCAAGGCTTTGTGAAAAACTTACGCAAGGATGGCGGTTATTATTGGGTAAAAGCGACGGTCATTCCCAATGTGCGCGCTGGTAAGGTGGTTGGCTATACCTCGGTGCGCCGCAAACCCTCGCGCAGCAAAGTCGATGAATGCATCGCACTGTATCCGACACTTATTTAATTGGGGAGCCTCATGTCTTACATGTTTACAGTTAGCCCGGATTTTGCCCCAGACCGCCTGTCGGGTTGGTATATCTTCAACACTTGGTTGCAAAAACAGAGCGCCGAAGCCATCCATTTGGAAATGTACAATCATTATCACGATCTACACCAAGCCATAGCCGAGGATAAGATCGATTTGATTTACGCCAATCCCTTCGATGCGGCCATGCTGGTCAGAGAGAAAGGTTTTTTGCCATTGGTGCGCGCCCAGGGTGAAGCCGACGAAGCGATCATTGCTGTTAACGCCGATAGCAATATCAACGACGTGGCGGATTTAAAGCCGAATACGCGTGTGGCATTCACCGACGATCCGGATGTGCGCCTGATGGGGATGATCATGTTGGAGCCCGCTGATTTGCATGCCGGCAATATCATCCCGCTGTTATCGGACAATCATGTGTTGGTGGCAAAACATCTGCTGAAAGGCGAGGCGGATGTCGGCATTATTCTCGCTGAGGCATACGACAACCTGTCCGGTATGATCAAAAAACAGCTGCGCATATTGGTGCGCAGTCAAATTAGCGTCATCTACCATTCTCTGATGATAGGTCCGAGATTGCAGAGTCGTCGCGACGACTTCCAAAAAATACTACTGGAGATGGATAAGGATGAAAAAGGTAACGGTGTGCTGAATGCTCTTGGTTTCACTGCATGGCAAAAAATCGAGGACGAAGAAATGGAGTTCATGATCGATTTGATGGACACCTTGAACACTTGATTTCATCCTAATGCATCAGTCAACCATAATCGATTTTCTGCGGCACGGCGAAGCCCGAGGCGGTTCGTGTTATCGCGGAGTCACAGACGATCCGCTTACCGAACGCGGTTGGCGGCAGATGTATAGCCAATGCGGGGAAGGGCAGTGGGACGCGGTGATCAGTTCGCCGTTGCGCCGTTGCCGTTCCTTTGCCGCCGCCTGGTGTGAACAACAGCAACTGGACTTGGTGATCGAACCGGCATGGCGTGAAATTGATTTCGGCGCTTGGGAAGGCCAAACCGCCGAGCAAATTTCCAGTCGCTGGCCCGACGCACTTGCGGAATTTTATAAAGACCCTGTGAATTTCACCCCGCCCAATGCCGAAAGCTATCAAACATTCGCCGCCCGCGTGCGGCAGGGCTGGGAAAATTTATTGACCGGCCAGGCCGGGCGGCGAGTGCTGGTGGTTACCCATGCTGGTGTGATCAGAGCAATATTCGCGGAAGCCTTCAATCTGCCGGTTACCCAAAGTTTTCATATCGATTTGCCGCACGCCTGTTTAACCCGTTTTACCAGCTTCGATGACGGTAAGGGGCGCTTCGTCCAGCTTAATTTTCACAAGCCGGGTTGATTCTTCTATACTGGCCTCACACTTGATTTAGGCGCGGCAATTTTGACCAATCGATTCCTACCCATCCATTTAGGCGCGCCGGGCGAAGAGATCAGCAAAAAAGATCTATATGCGGTTGCCCAACGATTCAAGCACTTCAATCAGTTGCGTTTGCAACATGTGCAAAGTTTTCTACAGCCGCGCCAGCAGGATTTCTTGAAGCTGCTGCCTTTACTGTTTCATCAAAACCATCCCTTGTTGCCCGGTTTCGTGTCGCTGGAAGGCCCGGCCGGTATTCCCGATTACACGCCCAACAAGCAGGCTACCGATGTTGCCAAGCAGTTTTCCAAAGGCTTTGTCTACAAGCGCAAAGCCTTAAGACACTATCCTATCCAGGCTATTTTTTTAATGGGTAGCGTCGGTAGTATGGCGTTTTCGAAAAACAGCGATATTGATATTTGGCTTTGCCATTCATCCACTTTGGCAGCCGACGAATTAAACGAATTGCGGCAAAAAGCTCAGGAAGTGGAAAAATGGGCGGCGACCTTAAAAATCGAGACGCATTTTTTTCTGGTAGATGCCACGCAGTTTTTGCGCGGCGAAAATACGCCGATCTCTAAAGAGAGTAGCGGCGAAACCCAACATTATCTGCTGTTGGAAGAGTTTTACCGCACCTCGATTTACATCGCCGGGCGGGTACCGGTCTGGTGGTTGGTGCCGCCGCAACAGGAAAAATACTATAAGCAATATGTTGCGCATTTGCTGGAGAACCGGTTTATTTCGGAAACCGACGTTGTCGATTTCGGTGGCCTAGAAGATATGCCGATGGCGGAATTCGTCAGCGCTACGCTTTGGCATATATACAAATCTTTGACGTCCCCGCATAAGTCCTTGTTGAAGCTGCTGCTGATGGAAAGTTACGCCAGTGAATTTCCCGAACCGCAGTGGCTGTGCCTGACATTAAAACAGGCGGTGTATCAAGGCGATTTCAGTGTCGAAAGCCTGGATCCATACTTGCTGATGTACCGCAAAGTGGATGCCTATCTGCGCCAGGCACAGTCCAAACGCCGGTTGAATCTGATTCGGGAATGTTTTTACATGAAAATCATGGCCGCGTCCGAAAATCTCACGGAGAACAGGGTACGTCTGCAACGTGAAGATTATCTGCACAGCGTGGCAAACCAATGGGAATGGCCGGACGATTTGTTGGACAATTTGGCCAGTCAAAAATTTTGGGATATCAAGAAAGCCAGCATTGAGCATGTGGTGATTCGCGATCAACTGCAACAGTGCCTGCGGATGATTTTAAAGTTTTCCGGTTTGCCATTGGATCAGGCGCAGCGCGAAAACCGAGACTTGAAATTGATCGGCCGGAAATTGCGGGCAACCCTGGATTTACGCCCAGACAAAATCGAAGTGCTAACCACCCGAACCACTGTCCATGCCAAACCTGATCTTTTGGTGGTTGTCGAAGTCCTTGCTGATGATGTGCCAACGCGCTGGTGTCTATATGACGACAGAATTGCGTCGCAAAAAGCCTCCCCGGAAAGCGCTATTAAATCCGGCGATAGCTTACTCGAAGTTTTATGCTGGGCGGTGGTAAACGGCTTATATAAAAAATCGCTCAATCTGCAACTGGTTACCTCCAGTCTTAAAATAGCCAGTAATGATTTATATCAACTATTTAATGAGTTGAATGCGTTTCTAAGCCGCTATTTGCCCGGCAGGGAGAACGATCTGGAGGTTTACGGCGAGCCGAATCGCGTCGCGTCGTCGTTGTTACTGATAAATCTCGGCGAAAGTTTGGCTATCGACGCGAACAATCAACAATTAGTGATGAGCGAACGCTCGGACCCTTTAAGTTACGGTGACAGCCGCCAGTGTTTCATCCAGAGCATCCAGCGCTTATCCGTATCCAATTGGGGTGAGGCCAGTTTGCAGCGCTATATAGGCATAGAGGGGGTTTTTAACTGCCTCGTCGATGTGTTTAACAACAGCGCCACGCCGTTGTCGGCCGATAGACTCCAAGTTCTATGTTACAACCCGGTGCGCGGCAAAAGCATCATCTTGCGTATCGAAGCCTTGTTCGGCAATTTGCTAAAGTTTTTTGCCTCCGGTCGGGACGGCTTGCAGCGCTATATCGTGGCAGCTGAGACCGGTTATGGCTTGTTCCAACTTAGAAACGGCAGCCTGGGTTATTATCGGCTGGACACCCAAAACCAACTGTTACATGAATTAGCCAAACCGAATCCGCAATTTTCCGCAGTATTTTTTGATGCCTACGTACTGGATCAAACCTATATTCCGTCTTTATATACGCAGAATTTGGCTGATGTGATTCAGGTTTTTTATCATGCTACCAGCAAACACGTTGGTGTTTACGTGCTTGACGAAAAAGGCGCGCTGTTTGTCCATCAGCATAGCAATGCCAACCCGGAACATGTCGTCACCCACTATTCGGTGTTTTTGGGAACCTTGCTGGCGCGCGCGCAATTGCCGGATGGCTTAAGTGTCAAATTTTATGAAATCCAGCGTAATTCAGCGGGGGTGCTGTCTTGTCACGCTGTGCCGGTCAAACTTGGCGCCAGTGTGATGGATCTGAGAGTCCGGATAGCGACCGAGGAGGGCGGTGCTATTGCGATTTACTGTAACGAACAAAAGTTTTCCGTTGCCAACGCCGACAGCTTCAAACCGATCCGCGCCCACATACTGGGCTATCGGAAAAACCACGACGACTATCCGTTTCACATCACTGAAATAGATGTGCCTTGTCGTCTGTTGGGCACAGACCGAAACGAGCAGTTACAGGCCGCCCATTTCCTAAACTACAAACAAAAAATAGAAGACAAACTAAATATTTAATATTTCAGGCCGTCAGCCGCTATTCAGCTCAAATCAATCGAGCTATGGGGGTTGCCATGATTATCCAGAATTCCGCCGTCCACCTGCAAAGCCAATATCAAGCGCAACAGATTAGCAAACGCAGCGAATCGCTGCGAGTCTGGATCGATAAGCCGGAAGATAACCCCGATAAAGTACGAAAGCACCGTCCCGAAACGGCACACGACACCATTCAAGATACCCTCGATCTCAGCAAGTCAGCGCAAACTTCTGCAACCGCAGCGCAAACCCTGGATACCGTTACATCACTTAATTCCAAAGATAATCTGTTGCTGCAAATCATTCGACGCATGGTCAAGGAGATTACCGGCCGGGATTTTGAATTATTCGCACCGGATCAACTAAAAGCGCAAGCCGATCCAGTGACTATTCAGGCGCCGCAGCAAGCACCGGCCGACTCTGCACCGGAGCGGGAAGGCTACGGGCTGGTATATCAAAAGTCCGAGTCTTATTTCGAAAGCGAAACGACCCGTTTTAGCGCCGAAGGCAGTATTACCACCAAGGATGGACAAACGCTGAGTTTTTCGGTGTCCTTGTCCATGAGCCGCAGCTTTTACACCGAATCCAATCTGAGTATCCGCGCAGGCGATGCGGTGAAAACCGATCCATTGGTCATCAATTTCGACGGCACAGCCGCGGAACTGAGCAGTAGCCGATTTCAATTCGATATCGATGCCGATGGTCGTTTGGATCAAATTGCCGGCTTGAAAGCCGGCAGCGGTATGTTGGCATTGGACAAAAACCAGGATGGCCTGATTAACGACGGTTCTGAATTGTTCGGTCCGCGCAGCGGCAACGGCTTTGCGGATTTAGCGGCTTATGACGACGATAACAATCAATTTATCGATGCCGGCGATGCTATCTACAAACAACTGCGAATTTGGCAACGGCATGATGACGGGTCTCAGCAATTATTGGCGCTGGGCGATAAAAATGTCGGCGCGATTTACTTAGGGCACTTAACTACGCCGTTTCAATTGAAAGATACGGCTAATCAAGTGCTGGGAGAAATAGCCAGTAGCGGCATCTATTTAACCGAACAAGGTAAAGCCGGCAGCGTGCAGCAACTTAATTTCCTGGCTTGAACCAACGATTCCACACCATTTCCCTCCGGCCGAGTCGGCGCAACTTTTCCGGCTTGGCCGAGCAGGGTCCCTCCATCCCGCGCCTGACACATCATCTGTCCGAATTCGATAATTGAACTAGACTTGCCCACAACTCAAAAGAATCTCGAAACAGTCATTTCACACTAACTTTTATGTTTAACCCGGCCCGCAAATATTGCCGTTCCCGAAAATTCAGATTGGATTGGCTTCTCTTTGTGTTCCATACGCCTACCCAAGCTGTGAGAACCTCCGTCGCCATTGATTAAAGGCTGGTTGATAGTCAAAGCCACTTACCGGAATCGGAATCTAACCGTCCGGAATGACAGGTTAATAGACATTGGATTACTCAAATCGCTGCTGATAAACCCCTATGAAAAAATATATTGCCGGATTTTTATTGTTGACTGGTCATGTCTGCGCCTTGCAGGCTGCATCCGAAGACGTACTTGAGCTAAATGTGGAAGATTTGCTGAATGTTGAAGTCACTTCAGTTTCCAAGAAAGCCCAAGCCTTAAACGATTCTGCCGCGGCGGTATTTGTGATTACTCACGATGATATCAAACGCACTGGAGCAACCAGCATTCCTGAAGCATTGCGTATGGCTCCGGGTCTTGACGTGGCGCGTATCGATTCGAATAAGTGGGCGGTCAGTTCTCGGGGCTTTAATGCCCGTTTCTCCAACAAGTTGCTGGTATTGATCGATGGTCGCAATACCTACAGCCGCATGTTTTCCGGCACCTATTGGGAAAACCAGGACGTGATGATGGAGGATGTCGAGCGGATTGAGGTGATTAGAGGGCCTGGTGCAACGCTGTGGGGTGCGAACGCGGTAAATGGCGTGATCAACATCATCACCAAGCACAGCTCGAAAACACAAGGCGGTCTGGTGGCGGCGGGCGGCGGTACTGAGGAGCAGGGGTTTGGTGCGTTTCGCTATGGCGGCAAACTGGGCGAGGATACCACTGGCCGGGTTTATGCGAAGGGGTTTAAACGCGATCAAAATACCAATGCGCAAGGCCACGGCGCCGGCGACGATTGGGACAAAGTACAGGGTGGGTTTCGCATAGATTCTCAGCTGTCGTCAGCGGACGAACTTAAATTTCAGGGCGATCTTTATCACAGCCATCTCAATCAAGTGTTGTCTAAGCCCAGTATTTTAGCGCCCTACAGTACAACTTTCCGTGATAAAGCCGAAGCTTACGGCGGCAATATCATGGGGCGCTGGCAGCACACGTTTTCCACCCAGTCCGACATATCCCTACAGTTGTTTTACGACTACTATCGACGCAATGAGGAGTGGATGTCCGAGGGGCGGGATACGTTTGACTTGGATTTTCAGCATCGCTTCGGCTTGTTTGATAGCCATGAATTGATTTGGGGGCTGGGTTACCAACTAACCTCGGATCGCCTTGAAAGTAGCACTATATTCAGCATGTCTCCTGCCCACCGGAAAAATCAGTTATTCAGCGCATTCGTCCAGGATGAGATGGAATTGATAGACCAAACGCTGTGGCTGACCTTGGGCAACAAGTTCGAACATAACGATTTCACCGGTTTTGAAGGCCAGCCCACCGCCAGACTGATGTGGGCACCGGCTCTGAATCATCGGCTTTGGGCCGGAGTATCCAGAGCGGTGCGCACACCTTCGCGCGGCGAAGCGAATATGCGCTTGACGACGGCGGTTGTGCCGCCGTCGTCGCCATTTTTTATCCCGGTGGAACTAGCCCTGCAAGGCAATAGAAACTTGCGCAGTGAAGACGTGATTGCCTATGAAGTGGGCTATCGCACCACCATGATCAAATCCGTATCTGTGGACGTGACGGCGTTTTACAACGATTACGCGCACATGCGCGACGCTTCCCAAGGCGCCGTATATTTCGATCCTATTCGCGGTGTTTTGGTCCAGCCTTTGCCGTTTAGCAATAATTTAAAAGCCAAGACTTATGGTGTCGAAGTCTCGACTGTTTGGCAAATGCTGGACTGGTGGCGGTGGGACGCCAATTACAGCGTGCTTAAAACCGAAGTGCCGCAAACCGCAATGGCGGTGGTGGGCATCAGTCCGCAGCAGCGCATGAATTTACGCAGTGCGGTGAATATACGGCCGGATTTGGACTTTGATGTTTGGTTTCGCTACGTCGGCAACAATGCCGCAGCAACAGCTTCCGGCAACAGTTACATACCCGATTATGTGACTATGGACGCGCGCTTGGCCTGGCGTCCCGAACCTGATCTGGAAATATCATTGGTAGGTCAAAACTTATTAACTAATAGTCACTTGGAGTATCAACAGGAAAACTTGATACTGCCGACATTTATTGATCGGGGTATGTACGGCAAAATCAGTTGGAATTTCTAACGCCGCTGGCAGGTAGACTATTTTGCATATTTTCTATTTAATTGGATTGTTGTTGCGACGGATATGCAAAACGCAATAAAAATTTATCTGTTGGCATTAATGTTATTTAGTTCAAGCGCGTCTTGCGCGGCGCCGTTGGCGCTTGAGCAATATACGGTATTGGCAGCGTTGACGCTTAATTTTGCCCGTTTTACGCAATGGCCGGAGCAGGCGTTTGCCAATTCCGGCAATAACCTGCAGGTTTGTTTGGTGGGGGACAATGCATTATTGCAATCTTTCGATTCAATTAGCGGTAAAGCGGTTGGGGATAGAGTGATTAAAATAATTAATTCGGATAAATTACGTAATTTAAGTCAATGTCATATTCTGTTTTTAAGCGAATTATCCAATAGTGTTTTGTCGCAAGTTTTTTTAGATACCAGGCAGTTCCCGGTGTTGACGATAGGTGAAGAAGCTGATTTTATTGGATCGGGAGGCATGGTGGCTATGGTGAATACCGATGGAAAAATACAGTTACATATCAATCTTCCCATGGTTAAAAGTTCGGGGCTAACGATTAGTTCCAGCCTTCTGCGCTTAGCGAAAATTGTCGGCGATAATTAGGAGAGATAATCGCATGTTTAAATGGTTTAATAATGCGCCTATCAAGATAAAGCTAGTATTTATTATGACTTTGATCGCTGTGTTGACGCTATTTTCGGCAAGCACTGCGATTGTTGTGAATGAATATTATGCCAAAAAGAAAGATACCGAGCAGCAGCTGGTATTAATTGCCAATATTATTGCATCGAATATTTCAGCGGCACTAGTTTTTGAAGATACTGTGTCGGCTAATACTATGCTGAATAGTATGAAAACCCGCGACAGCATATTAAATGCCGAATTATACGATAAGCAAGGCAAGTTATTTGCCGACTATCACTCGCAAAAACTCGGTGTTAGTCATTGGGATGCGGAAAAAGCTTCCGCGCTTTTAAACGATGCGCAATCCATTCCTAGCTCTGAAAGCGTATATGGTTTTATAGGCGAAGTTTTCGTTGATTGGTATGAGAACTTGTTTCCTACCAATAATATTGTCGGTAAGGCTGGCGAAAAAAACGTATTCAAATACGATGAGGAAAATAATCTGCATTTTGTCCGTTCGATAGAACTGGATGGCGACGTGGTGGGTGTATTGCATTTGGTGGATGACCAAAGCGGCTTCTACGCCATATTAAAAGCGTTTTATTCGACTATGGGTTTGATCGTGGTGTTTACAATGATCTTAATCGGTATTTTAACCACCAAATTGCAGCAAATTTTTTTGGCGCCCTTACTTAAACTGATGGACGCGATGCAATCGGTGGGTCATGAGAAGAGTTTTTCGCATCGCATTAACAAGACCAGCAACGACGAATTCGGCGATTTAGCCGATGTGTACAATGCCATGCTGGCCGAAATCCAGTTCCGAGACGACCAACTGGCCATGCATCGCAATTCTTTGGAGCAACAGGTTGTCGAACGTACCCAGCAATTGGAAGAAAAAAATCAAGAACTGAGTATCAGCATCGCCGAAGCGCTATCCGCTAAAGAACAAGCCGAACAAGCCAGTAAAGCCAAGTCGCAATTTTTGGCAACCATGAGCCACGAGATCAGAACGCCAATGAACGGCGTGTTGGGCATGACCGAGTTGTTGATGTCATCCGGTTTGGACGACAGGCAACGCCGATTTGCCGATACCGCCTACCGTTCCGCCAATTCGCTATTAAGCATCATTAATAATATTCTCGATTTTTCCAAAATCGAAGCCGGCAAATTACAGTTGATCGTTCAGGAATTCGATCTACGCCGCTTATTGGAAGACACCGTGGAAATGATGGCGGAGCAAGCCCACCGTAAAGGCCTGGAATTGATATTGAATCTTCCGCACCAAATGCACTTTATTGTGCAAGGCGATGCGGAACGATTACGGCAAGTGCTGGTTAACCTGCTGAGCAATGCCATCAAGTTCACCGAAGAAGGCGATGTGCAGCTTAAGGTGAGTTTTCCGGAAAATGCGGCGCGCGATAAAGTCAGATTATTATTCGAAGTCATCGATACCGGCATAGGGGTTGCCGCGGAGCGCCAGGCGGAAATTTTCGATAGTTTCACGCAGTCCGACGGCAGCATAACCCGGCGCTATGGCGGTACCGGTTTAGGTTTGACCATTTCCAAGCAATTAGTCGAATTAATGGGCGGTAGTCTGGGGCTGGAAAGCAATATCGGCCGAGGTTCCCGGTTTTACTTTGACTTAGAATTGGGGTTGGGCATCCAGACCAACATCGAACGTGCCGATACCAGTGCTTTGGAAGGTCTGCACATCCTGGTAGTGGATGACAATGCGATAAACCGCGACATACTCCACGATCAAGTTTCGCTATGGGGCGCCCATGTCACGACCGTCGATAGCGGCCCCAGGGCGCTGAAGCTATTGGTCGAGGCGGCTACTTTAAATAATCCGTTTCAAGTAGCTCTGCTGGATTGGCATTTGCCGGTCATGGACGGCTTGACGCTCGCTAAGGCCATTCAACGTGACCAGCGTATTCCCAAACTGCCGTTGATCATGCTCAGCTCTGAAAATGTCAGCATTAAAACCGGCCTGACCCACGAATACGGCATCAGCTTTTATTTGAACAAACCGGTTTTCCAACAACGCCTGCTGAATTGCTTGCTGGAAATCGCCACGTTCGCACCCGTGGAGCAAATGGTGCCTTCCGCCGTTACGCCGGAGCAAATTAGATTTTCAGGACGCATTTTGGTGGCTGAAGATAACTTGGTCAATCAGGAAGTGGTGAAAAGCTTTTTGGAAAGCATGGGCTGCACCGCGGAGGTGGTAGCAGACGGTCAGGAAGCGCTGCAAGCAGCCTGCCGGCGTCGGTATGACTTGATTTTGATGGATTGTCATATGCCGGTTATGGACGGCTTTTCGGCAACGACCAAAATTCGCGAGCATGAGCAAGCCACGGCCTCGACCAGAGTTCCCATTATTGCTTTAACCGCCGATGTGCAAAAAGGCATACACGATCAATGTGAAATGGTCGGAATGGACGGCTATTTAAGTAAACCGTTCAGCAAGGAACAACTGCGCCAGCTGTTGCTAAATTGGCTGCCAAACGCCGCGGATAATGTACTGGAGCGGGCGCCGCTGGAATATCAAGACGCAGTAATGTCAGACAACTGCACCCCCGGCCCGATTTGCCAGGCCGATCTGGCTCAGCTTCGGGATATTTACGATGCGAATGGGGTAAGTTTATTAAACAAAGCCATAGCACACTATCTGCAAACCGCGCCGGAAACAGCCGAAAAACTTAGACAAGCCGCTATCGATGGGCAGGCGGATTTGTTAGGCGATATGGCTCACGCCCTCAAATCGTCCAGCGCCAATCTGGGTGCCAGGGACTTGTCCAAAACCTGCCGATTACTGGAAGCTGTCGGCCGCCAAGCAGATCTTGCAGCAATTCCGGCACTGCTGGCGGAATTCGAGGCGCAATTGCCGGCGGCTTTAGCCGAGTTGCGCGCTATTGCCAATGCCAGCACAGCGCAGCCCGATGTGCCGCAAGCCAGGATTGATAAGCGAGTAGCCGACCTGTCGCTGGAAGCCAAGCGAATTTTACTGATAGACGACGATCCAAACTTCAGATTGATTACCGGCGAGCAGTTAAAAGCCTCGGGATTTGAGGTTGTAGAGGCCGAGAGTGGAGAAGCGGCACTACTGTTGTTGGAGACGGCTATTCCGGATCTGGTCATAGTGGACGCGATTATGCCCGGTATCGACGGTTTTGAAACCTGCCGGCGCATGTCGGCCAACCCCGCCATGACCGATGTCCCCATCATTATGTCTACCGGATTGGAAGACATCGAATCGATAAATCGGGCATTTAAGGTGGGCGCTACCGACTTTATTATCAAACCGCTTAACCATGTGGTGTTAATCCATCACATCCGTTTTTTACTGCGCTCCAGCCATGACACCGCGGAATTACGCAACAGTAAGCAGCAACTTTCCGCCGCGCAACGCATCGCCGGTTTGGGTTACTGGACCTGGGATCCGAAGCAAGATAAATTCGAAATCTCGCCGTTTCTAGCGGAAATGTGCCAAATGCCGGCCGACTATTTTCGGGGAGAGCTCAGCAACTATTTAAATTTAATCGAGGCCGCGGACCGCAAAATAGTGCAGACCTTGATAGAGGCCGCTGCCCAGGGCGAACAGGTAGAGTATGTGGAGTACCGGTTGCGGCCGGATCTCGAAAACCCAATCAGCGTCCGTCAGGATACGGCCATGATCAGCAGCGGACAGCACAGTTTTGTCACCGGGACGGTTCAGGATATTTCCAAGCAAAAGCAATCGGAACAAATTATCCACCAGTTGGCGTATTTCGATGAGTTGACCGGTCTGGCCAGCCGTGTGCATTATCACAAACGTATTCAACAGACCATCAAAGTCTCGGCGCGCGGCAAGCTGGAGTTTGCGTTTTTATTCCTGGATCTGGACGAGTTTAAGTATGTCAACGACAGCTTTGGGCACAACATCGGCGATCAGTTCCTGAAGGCCATAGCCCAACGCATTCAAAGCGTGGTGCGCGAAGAGGATTTTGCCGCGCGATTGGGCGGCGACGAATTTTGTATTATCGCCAGCAGCATTACTGACGAATTTCAGGCCATGGAAATTGCCGAACGTTGTTTGCAGGAAATCAACCGGCCTTTAATTCTGGACACCCACCATTTAAAGCCCCGTGTCAGTATCGGTATTGCTATTTATCCAAAAGATGGCGAGAACGAGCACGACCTGATGAAAGCCGCCGACACCGCCATGTACTCAGCAAAAAGTGCCGGCAAACAGCGCTACGCTTACTATCGGCCGGAGATGACGGGGCTGGCAATTAAGCGGATGCAAGACGAGCAAACTTTGCGGGATGCGCTGGAGCATCAGCAGTTGCAATTGTATTACCAGCCCCAGGTAAGTATGTTGGATGGGCGAATGATAGGTATCGAAGCCTTGGTGCGCTGGCGACATCCGCTGCGCGGTTTGCTGGGGCCCAGCGAATTTATTCCTTTGGCCGAGGCCTTGGGTTTGATCGGTAAAATTAGCGACTGGGCTATTCAACAGGCTTGCGAGCAATTAATCGCTTGGCAAAAACAAGGGTTGCCGTTACTCACTACGGCTGTCAACGTCTCGGCAAGTCATTTCCGCGATCCGCAATTCCCGTTTACGTTGCGGGAAATCCTCAAACATACGCAATTGCCGGCTCACTATTTGCAAATCGAAGTCACGGAAAGTGCCATGCAAACTGCCGCAGACCTGGAGATTTTTAAAAAACTCAAGGGGATAGGGGTGAAAATCGCGATAGACGATTTCGGTACCGGCTTTTCGTCGCTGGCGTCGCTGAAGCAGTTGCCGGTGGATTGCCTGAAAATCGACCGCACCTTTGTTCAGGATGTGTTGTTCAATCCGCAAACCCCGATCCTGCTCGGTACGATTATAGGCATGGCTAACGCGATGAATTTCTCGCTGGTGGCGGAAGGCGTCGAGACGATAGAGCAAGCCATGGTGATGAGCGGTTTGGGCTGCCAAGTGGTGCAAGGCTATTTGTTTAGCCAACCTCTGACCGCCGCCGAAGTGCCGGCCATGTTTGACAAAGATTTCCGGCTGGAATTTATTCGGGCGAAATAAGCCCCCTAACGACAGACAAGTAAACGATTATGACTGATCTTGAATTGCCGGAACGGTTTGCAGATATTAAGCGGCTACCTTCTTTGCCGCATGATGTTCATCAAGTCGTTAAAGCCTTGTCCGACGACAATCTGGATTATGCCCGGTTAGCCAAGATTCTGGCGGGGCATGCGACTATCTCGTCCCGATTGATTGCCTTGGCCAATTCGGCCTGGTTTAACAACTCCAGCGAACCGGTGACGTCATTGGAAAGAACCTGTTTGAAACTGGGTTTGAATATTGTCCGGGGCGTCGGTATAGGTTTGTCGGTGATGAAGCCGTTTAATGTCAGGGATTGCCGAAGTTTCGATATTAAACGCTATTGGATCAGTACCATGCTGGTGGCGCACGCTGCCCGTGCGCTGGCCGACGAGCTTGCGGCGGAGCGAGGCCAGGAGCAATTGGCGCAAACTGTGCACACCGGCGGCATACTGCACAACATCGGCTTGCTGTGCATGGCCGACATCATGCCCGAAGAAACTCACCAGGCCCTGCGTTTTAAGCAAGCCAATCCCGAATTGGATTTGAATCAAGCCCTACGTAAATTGCTGCATACCGATTATTGCGAAGTAGGGGCGCATCTGACTCTCTCCTGGGGAATACCCGAAGCGTTGGTGGCGATTATTCGGTACCATCGTAACCCGGGTTATCAAGGTAGCTATTGGCGGCAGGCGGCTTTAGTCGGCGCTGCGACGCAAATGGTAGGTAGTGTGTTCGACAATAAAGAGATGTGGCCGGTCTCGGCGTTCGAGAAACTGGCCATCAGCCCGGCTTGTCAGGCTGAAATATTTGCCGACCTGCAAACTCAATATCTAAAAACTCAGGAATTAGCAAAAGTGCTGTTTCGTTAAGAAGTGTCTCAGAGACAAGCCCTACACAACTACTTTAGTCTTTTTATCTGCCTGATTCGGCCGTACATCTTTTGCAAAAAGCTGTTTGCAGCAGGGATCACAAACCTAATAATTGCCTGGGCCACGCGTCTTAATGCCGCTATGCAAGCAGTGGTTGCCGCGCCAGTGGCCCGTGCTAGGTCTACTTCTCGATCCGCAACAAAGCCATGCCGGTACAACCAATGTATTAATCCGCTTAAAAACAGGCATGTCGGCGTCAATCCCACAAAAAACCACAGCAAACGGCCGCTTTCGCCAAAGGCTTCGCCGGTATGGAGTGGCCAAAGCCAGGTAGTAAATGTTTGCCCGGCCGAGAATTTGTTGGGGTTTTGCACATCGCGAATTTGCCCGCTCCAGCGGTCCACCCAGACCGTAGTGAACGGATGGTGTTGATTGATCTCGTTGAGTTGTCGTAAATTGATCCGATACGTCCCCAACTCGCCAACCGGTGTGGTAATCCGCCGGACTTCCGAACTGGGAAACGGGCCGCGCGCCACTAAGATTGCTTCCGACAGACTGGTCGGCCGGTCATTGGGTATGGCACTGCTGCGCACATTGGGTCCGGCGTCACCATGTCCCATGCCGGACGCGGCGGTCAGGTTTTCCAGCAGGGTAGGATAAGCCAGATGAAAACCGGTAAAGGCCAGCAAGATTAAAAATCCCGCACTTGCTACTCCCAGTAGGCGGTGTAAATCAAACAACAGCCGCATCAAACCAGCGTTTTGACGTACCGAAAAGGAGCGGGGCAATGCTCGCCAGCCTGGCCACCACAAGTACAAGCCGCTGAATACCGACAACATTAATAAACCGCCCAAAACCGCCAGTGCATTCCGGCCAAAACCGTCCAATTGTAGTTGGGTGTGTAAATCCAACAGCCAGGTCGTTAGCGTCTGCCCCCATAGCCGGCTGTCGACAATCTGGCCGGTGTAAGGGTTGACCGAGACCATCAACGGCGCATAAAAAGCGTCCACACTTTCCTTAGGCTTTTCAAACCAGGCGGTGATCATGCCGTCCGGCGCACGCGGCATTTCCAGGGTCCAGGCACCGTGCCGATCTGGATTGGCTGCGCGCACCGCAGCGACGATTTTGTCGGGAGACAAGGCAGGGGTTTGGGGGACATCGACGTGCAATTGCGGGTTGAATAAGCTATCTAATTCTTCCCGGTAAATACTCAAACTGCCGGTCAGCCCAATCAGCGCAAATATCAACCCCAGACTCAGTGCCAGATAAACATGGCACAAGCGCCACCATTTACGGGCATTGAGGATAAAGCGCGGGCGGACAATCAGCGGGTAATGGGTCTCTAGCATTCGGTAAACAGTTGGCGTTTTAGCGACAGTCCGCCTGCTGAGCAGCCGTAGACGCTATCAATTAAAAAACAAAATTTGCCGGGCACGGCAAACGACTATTTTGCAGGATTAATGTAACAACAACCAGCCCGTGACAGCCGTTGCAGGGCGGACAAGTTTAAAAAATCGACTAGACTGCGTGAAATACGTTAGGCGGCGGAGTTTGTTTGGTAGAGACATGAGGTGTTTAATAAAGGATAAAAGCGGGTCGAAGAGGCAATGAATGTGAGCAGTTTGCTATTTCTGGCCGGAATTGTTGCGGTCCAACAATTCAGCCGCTTGCCGAATCTGTTTGAGTTTATCGGTTTAGGTGGTAGCTGCTTGCTGTTGATGTACCGGCGAAATTGGCGATTTTTCGCGTTGCTGGCCGGGGTGTTGTGGGCGAGTATATTCGGCAGCTGGCGGCTGTCCCAACAATTACCCGACGCCTATCAAAACCAGGAGGTGAAGGTTCAAGGCTATATTGCCACTCTGCCGCAACAACAAGGGCAGCGGACCAATTTCGATTTTATTGTCACGGCGCCGTCTGGCGATTTTCCGGATAAAATTCGTCTGAGTTGGTATTACCCGCAATTTAACTTGGCTGCCGGCCAAAGCTGGGAGTTTTACGTAAAACTGCGCAAACCGCACGGCCGCCTCAATCCCGGCGGTTTTGACTTCGAAGCCTGGTTATTTGCCAACCATATTGGTGCGACGGGTTATGTGCGCGACAAACCTGCACCGCAACTAACGCGTATCTCGCCGAGTATCGGTCAATATTTTGCCGGTTGTCGGCAGGCAATTGCTGAGCGATTGGATGCGTCTTTGCCCGGCAGTGCGCAGTTGGGAATCATCAAAGCACTGACCATCGGCAGCCAAAACGCAATCACCCAAGAGCAATGGCAAGTGTTCAGAATCACCGGTGTTGTGCATTTAATTGTGATCTCCGGTTCGCATATCAGTTTGATCTCCGGCCTGATTTACCTTTGGACCAGACGGCTTTGGGCTTGGACCGGGGTGCTGAGCATTTCGCCGCAACGGGCCGCCGCATTGTGCGCTTGGCTAGCCGCGGTGTTTTACGCCGGTTTGGCGGGATACTCGGTCCCAACCCTGCGAGCATTAATTATGCTCAGCGTAGCTCTTGCGGCGATCGCCTGGCAACGTAATATCGCGGCTATGCGAATTTTATTGCTGGCGTTGTTGGCGGTATTGCTGTTCGATTCGTTGGCGGTGTTATCGGTCGGCTTTTGGTTGTCATTCGTGGCGGTGGCATTATTGATTTACGTGTCGGCGGGGCGATTGGGCAGACCCTCGTACTGGCGCGAAGCCGGCGGCGCGCAATTAGCCACAGCAGTGGGCTTATCGCCGTTATTGATCGTGTTTTTTCAGCAGGTATCGT
Organism: Methylomonas sp. MK1; assembly: GCF_000365425.1. NCBI lineage: Bacteria > Pseudomonadati > Pseudomonadota > Gammaproteobacteria > Methylococcales > Methylococcaceae > Methylomonas > Methylomonas sp. MK1. Next base: position 921,328 of record NZ_AQOV01000001.1, on the reverse strand, counting down.
TGATATCGCCTGTCGCCAATTGGTTGGCGGTGCCGCTTATCGGCCTATTGATCGTACCGCCGGCATTGCTGGCGGTGGTGTTAATGTTCATCTGGCCCTCGCTGGGTGCGCTATTGCTACAACTCCTGGACTATGTGCTGCAAGGGTTGTGGTGGGCGCTTTCGCACATGGCCGAACTGCCATTAGCCAGCATCTCTTGCCTCCCGCCGCCTTGGTATGCCATTGGCTTGGCGGCCATCGGAGTGATTTTGTTGTTGGCGCCAAGCGGCTTTCCATGCCGGTATTTAAGTCTCTTACTATTCTTGCCGCTGATATTTGGGACGTTCGAAAAGCCGAAACCCGGCGAAGTCTGGCTGACTGTGCTGGACGTGGGTCAGGGTTTAGCTGCCGTGCTACAAACTGCGGAACATACTCTGGTGTTTGACACCGGCGCGCGTTATTCGGAATATTCCGATATGGGCGATTCAGTGGTTTTGCCGTTTTTACGCGAGCAGGGTATCGCTAGAGTCGATAGCTTGGTGATTAGTCATGGCGACAACGATCACAGTGGCGGCGCGGAGTCGATACTTGCCGAATTGCCTGTAGAAAAGGTCGTCAGCAGCGTTTCGGAATGGGCCGCACGCGAACGCGGGGATTATTGCCGAACCGGACAAACCTGGCGCTGGGACGAGGTAACTTTTACGGTGCTATCGCCGCCGGAAAGCGGATTTGTCGGCGATAACGATAACTCCTGCGTATTACAAGTAAGTAGCGCACGGCAGCGGTTTTTGCTGACCGGCGACATCGAACAAGCGGCTGAAAATTGGCTGGTGCGCGAGTACGGTGATGAGCTTGCCAGCGATGTATTATTGGCGCCGCACCATGGCAGTAAAACATCTTCAAGTCGTGCATTGCTTGAAAAAGTTAATCCCACGCTTATTTTGATCCCCGCCGGTTATCAAAACCGCTTTGGCTTTCCGCACCGGCAGGTTGTCGAACGCTATAGCCAACTTGGCATAGCTTGGTTGAATACGGCCGAGCAGGGCGCTATTTCAGTTCGTAATGGATCTGAAAAGATTCAGCCGATAGCGGAACGAGCGAAACGGCAACGCTATTGGCGGACACCCGTGCCGAATCGGCAGAGTATTGATGTCAGATAAATTTTGCCGTGTCGGCGTTTCTGCCTATACTCTCAGGACCAAAATATGGAGCATTACAGTGGAGAATGAAAACCGTACCAGAATACGTTTTAACCCGGAAGGACTCGTGGCGCACATCATTATCGAACCGCCACCGCCCGGCGGTGAAATCATCATCGACGGTCAGGTCGTCGATATGAGTTACAGCGGGATTAAAATTCGTTTGAAAGAACCCCTGGGGCAAGCGGTGGACGAGGCGGAATTGCGGATTTCTATCATCTTGCCGGAATCGCGGGTGGCGATGTCGATACACGGCAATATCAAACATATCCGCGAAGACCGCGAATGCGGCTTGCAATATAACCCGAACAAACACAGCGAAGACGAATTCGACGATCTGATGTTCGAATGCGTCAAGCTGGCTCCGCAGCGTAAAGATTAATCGGGGGCTTAATGAGCGGGTTCATTCTGTCTTTACGATCATTCTGGCGCCACCTCAACGGCGATGCCACTTATGAACGCTATCTGCGACACTGGCACGAACATCACGCGGAACAGCTTCCACCGTTAAGCCGAAAAGCGTTTTTTGCGGCTGAAACGCAGCGTAAATGGAATGGTGTGAAGCGTTGCTGCTGAATTTAGTTGGTGCTTGAGTTGCTGACGCTAAAAAGTATTCCGACCGCAGTTAACGATTCGATTCGTATACTACTGTCTCAGAAAACCGGTTCAATTCGATCAACTTGTGTTTGAAACAATTTGGGTTCTGCAATTCGGAAGGCAATAAAAAGGCCTAGATAGTGTCGTCATAAGATAGCCACCCAAAGAGCGATACAGCGGATTTGTACGGCGGCCAAGAATGATGCTGTGTTTTTAGCGTAGCGGGTAGCGATGCCTCGCCAGCGTTTAAGGTGTAAGAAAGCGTTTTCCACCAAGTGCCGAAGTCTGTAAAGCTCCCGGTCGTATTCGCGAAGTTGTTTGCGATTTCGACGCGGCGGTATCACAACCGCCATATTGCCCGCTTCGGCTTGGGCGACGATAGCATCGCTGTCGTAACCTTTGTCCGCCAACAGATGCTGAGCATCCAGGCCATCGATCAAGGTTGGAGCCTGTGAACAATCCGCAGTGGTACCTGCTGTAACAAGTATTCTGACCGGCATACCATGCGCATCCACGGCCAGATGTATCTTACTATTGAGCCCCCTTTTGTGACCCCCATGTCCTGGTTGCCACCTTTTGCCCCCGCGGCATGCGGGTGAACCTTGATGTGACTGGCATCGATCATCAGCCATTCATAATCGGGTTCAGTCACCAATTGTTCCAGCAGCGATTCCCAAATGCCTTTATCTCGCCAGCGGCAAAATCGGCGATGAGTGTTCTTCCAATCGCCATAGTCGGGCGGCAAGTCGCGCCACGGCGCACCGGTGCGCAAAATCCAGAAAACGGCATTGATAAACAAGCGGTTATCACGGGCTTTACCGCCCCAGGCACCTTCGCGCCCAGGCAAGCGGGGTTCCAATATTTGCCAGACTCGATCCGATATATCGTGTCGGCGATATGCTGGTTCCACCATCTTTTTCCTTCAAAATTATTGAGATAGAGCAATTATCTCATGATTTTGTGACGACACTATCTAGGTTTTTCAACCCAAGCCTATATAGTCATCCAACCCGCGACCGGCTGATTATAAAGCCTGACAATATAGGCGATAACCCTGTATAGCAATAACTTGCCGGCTTCGCGCATACCAAACTACCTCATTTATATTTAATTCGCAGGTCTCGAATAACATGTACTGGTACAATTTTGCTACAGCACATAGAAGCTTGATAGCCCAGTCATTGATTTAGCAGAGGGCTTCGGAAGGTGTGTAGATTTTGAATTTGATGACATTGGACTCAGGTTGCTTATTTTTGCCACCAACGCCATGTGTACAATATACTGGCAGGTTGGTGAAAACTCATTTTCGGCGTTGAGGGCTCTATGTGTAGTAGCAACGAAGCCACTCTCCCAGTAAATACGAGTTCGATTAAGCAAAATTAGCGTCTGAACTATGGTTTTTCACTAAACTACTAGAGCCGCAGATCAGGTTCTCTGAAGCTTCAGATCTAATGAAACGGATCAATAACCTGGTTACTTTACTCTCAACGATAAAATGCTATTTAATTCCTACATGTTTTTGTTGGCCTTCCTGCCAATCACTCTATTATTGTTTTTTTCGTCTGGAAAACACAACTCAAAGCTTGCGGCGGGAGTATTGTTTTTCGCATCTTTAGTTTTCTATGGATGGTGGGATACACGTTACGTAGGATTATTGCTAACATCAATTGTTTTTAACTTCGCTATAGGACAAAAACTTTCGCATAAAAAATTCTCAAATCGTAAGCCGACACTCATCTTTGGAGTATGTGTCAACTTGGCGGTTCTCGGTTACTTCAAATATGCTGGTTTTTTTCTGGAGACCTTTCGTGTTGTAACTGGAAGTTCATGGGAGTTTCCCCAAATTGTTCTTCCTCTTGGAATATCTTTTTTTACATTTACACAGATAGCTTTTTTGGTTGATGCATATAAAAGTTATGCTCGTGAGTTAAACATAATCCACTATGGGCTTTTTGTGACCTATTTCCCTCATCTTATAGCAGGACCAGTTTTACATCACAAGGAAATGATGCCCCAGTTTAAAAATACCGAAACCTATAGGCCGAAAAGTATTAATTTTGCAGTAGGACTTACAATTTTCATAATTGGATTATTTAAAAAGGTGTGCATCGCCGATACGGTTTCTGGTTATTCCAGTGTCATGTTTGCCGAAGCATCAGCAGGCGGTGAAATTACTTTGGTCTCAGCATGGGCCGGTGCGCTAGCATATTCAGTGCAACTTTATTTTGATTTTTCAGGTTACTCAGATATGGCGATTGGGTTGTCGCGAATATTCGGAGTTACTCTTCCGTTGAATTTTAACTCTCCCTATAAATCCAAAAATATTATTGAATTTTGGCGTAGATGGCATATGACCCTTTCGCGATTTTTGCGCGACTATCTTTATATACCTCTTGGGGGCAGTCGAAATGGATCGTTTGCCCGCTATCGGAATCTATTGGTTACTATGCTTCTTGGTGGCCTTTGGCATGGAGCAGGCTGGACTTTTGTAATCTGGGGAGGATTGCACGGCACATATTTAATTATTAACCATTGTTGGCAAGCATTGCAAATCAAACTAGGATTAAATCTCAGTGAACGAGGACGAATTGCAGCATTCACTGGATGGCTGATCACCTTCGTAGCAGTTGTTATCGCTTGGGTATTTTTTCGTGCACCTGATACGGTCAGCGCAATGCATATCATCAAAGCTATGACTCCTGGTATAGGTAAAATTCTACTTGATGCCAACCTTTACGACATGCTTCACTGGCGAATTAAAGAATACGGACAATCTTTAAATGTAATTAGTTGTCGCTTCACACCAACGGAACTCTCCGCCGAAATTGAAATGTGGATTTGGATCGTAACATTCCTCCTTGGATCGTTCATTATGCCGAATACACAGGAAATTATGCATAACTTTAAACCAGCACTTGATTACGAAAGCGTAAGCACGCCAATTAAATGGTTTCATTGGCGTCCTAATACTATTTGGCTTTGCGTGATAACCATAATGGGTCTCTTAGCCTTGCCTTACACGAACGCTGTTAGCGAATTTCTTTATTTTCAGTTCTAAATCAAGTATGCGCCGTTATGTTATTATTTTGTTAATTAGTTTGTTTATCGGCGGTATAAATCTGGCTGCTTTAGCAGTTTATTTGCAACCCCTCAGTGGAGACTTAACTCGATTGGGATGGTTTTCTGAACGTGACTTTGGTTGGAATAACCCTCAGGTTAATGTCAAGGAGACCCGTTACGAAGTCGGTCCCTATGACCATTACTATGATGTAGTTGTGGTTGGAGATTCGTTCTCGGGAATCAGTACTAAAGAGCGTCCCGTTCCCAAGAGGGAACAATGGCAAAATAGATTGGCAGCACGAAGCAATCTGTCGGTGCTAACAATCGACAAGCATATCGACACGTTTTCGTTTGACGATCTATTTGGGTCGGAAGCTTTCATAAAATTCCCTCCAAAAATGTTAATTGTAGAAAAAGTTGAGCGTACTGTTATCGATCTGTATAAGAATAGCGTTGATCAATGCTCAATCGCTCAATCCCAAAGTTGGCTAAATCCGGTTTTTCCAAAAATCTTACCGAGTGATGTTGAAACAATATCTAGGGTTAGAGATAGAGGCGGACTTCTTGCTAGCTTAAATCCAGGATATGCTCGGACTTATCTTCTAAAAAATATCATTAAATACTTTGGCTATAAAGTTCAAACGATATCCATTCCACTATCAACGGAAAATCTGTTTTCAAGCGAAAAAGATAAAAGCTTATTGTTTTTTCACGTTGATATTGAGAAAGCTAATTGGCGATCGAATGATATTAGTTCAGCCCGTTGTGGAGTTATAAACTTGAGAAAGCGTGCAGAAGCCAACGGGATCACTAAGTTTGTATCGATGATTGCTCCAGATAAACTAACTATTTACGATGGTTATATTGTAGATAAAAAATATACCAAACTAAGTCGCCTTGATGAACTGGATAGTGAAGGATCAATCTCAGACCTTCGGCTTGATAAAGTATTGAAAGAGGCTGTTAGGCTCGGCGGGAAAGACGTTTATTTACCTAACGATACACATTGGGGGGGGATTGGTCATACACTTGTTGCTGAGGCGATTATGAAGTTGTTAGAGCCAGATATTTCACTAAAAACTAGCTGGGTGGCTGATGTTATTGGTTCCAAATACGTTGAAACATTAGCTGTTACTGGACCGATTCCATGAGTTGCTGACTCATGTTACTAACACATTACTAAAACGCTCCACATCAAACGCGACGTTTCAAAGCTCATACAATAATAGGCGGATTCAAACCAACCGCCCCGGTTTTCTCGGAGGCTCCAAACTTTGAGAGAATGGACGGCGGCCATTCCACCACCGATCGCCGCCGGTGGAATGGGCGGAGCGGTAATGGTTTCGCAAGCCCGGCAGGCGTATTGCGGGCGAATGTGTCGGTGCAAAAAGAATTTAGCCGGTTCGACATCCAGTTGTTCGCTGAAATCTTCGCCGATTTTGACCAGGTCTTTGCCGCAGTGTCCGCACTGGCAAGTGTTGGGTTCGCAGCGATGTTCAATGCTCGGCAGATGCTTGGGTAAGGTTTGACGACCGGCGCGTGGGCGTTTGGGGCGGGCCACGGTGTCGCAGGGTTGATCATCGCGAAGTTGCTCGACTTCTTCATCCATCGCCGAGATGTCGGTATTCCAGGTTTCTTCGAACACATCCCGTTGCAGTGGTGCCAGCGCTTCGCTCTTGGTGTTGAAGCGGATGCGTTTGTAATAGGCCCGTTCATGGGTCAGCGCGCCGATTTTGAGTTCTTTGGCGTGAATCGTGGCGTCTTTGGTTTGGATGGCTTGAACATCCTGAGCTGCCTGATCGATCAGTGTCTGAAGCAGGGTCACCTCGGTTTTGGCGGACGGTTCCAGGTTCAATTGAGCGCGTTTGGCGAGCGGATTCGTGGGTAGATTATACCGCAATTACCCGCCCAATGCTTTGATATGACTGAGTTTCAGTGGATTTTGGCATCTCATTTTGCCCCTGGTTCACGCCTGCCAGTCTGCTTGGGGCTGAGCGGATAAACGCTGCCAATCTACCCCGGCAACCAGCCAGCGCCATTGCGCCTGCGTCAGCGCAAACACCGCATCGCCCACCTTAGGCCAGACAAAAGACCCCTGGGCAACCGGCGCTGACACAGCGAAACACCATTGCCGTCCTACACCAACAACCGTAGCCGGTTGCCCACACGATTACGAAAGATAAACACCGCGCCGGCACACGGGGGCATGCCCCAGACTCTGCTGCACGATGGTCGACAACCCGTCCAAGCCTCGCTGCATGTCCACCGGCGCTACCGCTACCCCGATCTGCGCGGGATAATCGATCAAGCCAGACATCGTAACAACTCGGCCACCCAGGCCACCGGCAACGAAGGTGAAAATTCCAGCCTATGACCGTGGACATGGGTAAAAACAATGGAAACTGCCACAGGTATTGCCAAAGAAGCAGGTTCAGCCGGTGCCATCTGTACCGGCACTAACGCGACCGACTCTAGCGTGGGTCGTTTGCGATACTCGCACAGTCTGGTCGCAAAGGTCCGGACATTGATACCTTGCTGCACGCAATACTCAGCCTGAGACAAAACACTGCGTTGCCACTCTTCAATATGTTGACGCCATTTCAATGTGACAGCCATCGCTACTCCTGATCAAAAGATCACAGGATGACGAAGACAACAACATTGTTACAGGTGGGCGGTATGGAGGCTTACGAAGTGAATACCAACGCCTGGCACAATGCTTTAGAGCGTGCCGGTATTGATGATTTCCGCTGGCATGATCTGCGGCATACTTGGGCCAGTTGGCACGTGCAAGCGGGAACACCGTTGCATGTGCTGCAAGAGTTGGCCGGTTGGGAGTCGGTCGAGATGGTGCGGCGATATGCGCACCTTTCAAGTGAGTATTTGGCCGGGTATGTGGATCGGTTATCGGCGCTGCATGTGGTGGGCGAGGATTCCGATAGCTACGATTTAGCTACGGCCAATAAAAAAGGCCTAGGTGAAAAACACCTAAGCCTTTGATAAATATGGAGCTGGCGATGGGACTCGAACCCGCGACCGGCTGATTACAAATCAGTTATTCGGCTTGATCTTTATTTTTGCCGCGTCTTGACGGTGAACCGACCCGTTTTTTGCTTTTGTCTTTTTTCACCAAAGCCGGGTCGAATTTGGAAATATCCAAAGGTTTACCGACTACACGGACTTTTTTCAGGGCCTGGAACAAGTCTTTGGGCATGCCGGCAGGCAGCTCCACGGTGCTGTAGTGTTCCTCGATTTTGATGCGGGCGATGTGATCGCCGTCTATACCGGTTTCGTTGGCGATGGCACCGACTATATTGCCGGGTTTCACCCCGTCGGCATGGCCCACTTCGATGCGGAAAGTTTCCATGTCCACAGCGCCGGCCCGGCCTTTTTCGCGCCTCGGGCCACGGTCACCACGATCATTGCGGTCCGGACGGCCTTTTTCTTCCGCGTCTTTGCGTGGCTTCTTGCTCGGTTCTTTCATCAACAAAGGCGTATCGCCTTGTAACAATTTTGCCAAGGCTGCCGCAACGTCGAGCGCCGGTACGTTGTGCTCGACCTGATATTGGTTGATTAATTGGTTATAAAAGCTGAGTTCTTCGCCGGCCAGGGTGTCGGTAATCCGCTGTTTGAAACGGTTGATGCGCGCATTATTAATAAAGTCAGTGGAAGGCAATTGCATTTCTTCGACTTTTTGTTTGGTGGCTTGCTCAATGTTGGCCAACAGACGTTTTTCCCGTGGCGAGACGAACAAAATCGCATCGCCGGTGCGGCCGGCGCGACCGGTACGGCCGATACGATGTATATAAGATTCGGTGTCGTAAGGAATGTCGTAGTTGACGACGTGGGTAATACGATCAACGTCCAGGCCGCGAGCGGCGACGTCCGTGGCGATCAGAATATCCAGTTTGCCGCTTTTTAGATTGTCGATAGCGCGTTCGCGTAAGGCTTGCGACATGTCGCCGTTGATCGCAGAGGCGGAAAAACCACGCGCTTCTAATTTTTCGGCCACTTCGATGGTGGCGGTTTTGGTTCTGACGAAGATAATCATGCCGTCGAAGTTTTCCGCTTCTAGAATCCGGGTCAGGGCATCCATTTTGTGCACGCCACTGACAAACCAATAGCGTTGGCGAATATTGGCGGCGGTGGCGGTTTTGACCTTGATGGTCACTTGTTCGGGGTTGTTCAGGTATTTCTGCGCAATTTTGCGAATTTCAGTCGGCATGGTTGCCGAGAACAGTGCAGTTTGGCGCGTGGACGGGGTTTGTTCCAGAATCCACTCGACATCGTCGATGAAACCCATCCGCAACATTTCGTCGGCTTCGTCCAATACCAAAGTAGTCAGTTGGTCTAGTTTCAGCGTGCCGCGACGCATGTGGTCCATGACCCGTCCCGGTGTACCGACCACGACATGCGCGCCGCGACTCAATTGGCGTAACTGGCTGGTGTAATCCTGGCCGCCGTAGATCGGTAATACGTGAAAGCCTTTGATATGTGCGGCATAACTTTGAAACGCCTCGGCAACCTGTATCGCCAACTCGCGGGTCGGGGCTAGCACCAAAGCTTGCGGGTCTTTCTGATTGAGATTAATACGCGACAAAATCGGCAAGGCGAATGCGGCGGTTTTGCCGGTACCGGTTTGCGCTTGGCCCAACACATCGCGACCAGCCATCACGAACGGAATAATCTGTGCTTGAATAGGGGACGGGGTTTCGTAACCGACACTTTCCAGCGCTTTTAATATGGGGTCTGAAAGCGATAAATCTTTAAAGGAAGGCGTGGTGGAGGAGGGGGTGTCGGACATTAATAATACCTGTAGAAAAAAAGAGAGTTGCCGGCCATGGGCTAGCTATGCCCGGCATTGTATCGCAACTTGGCTCGATATTGCTTAACTTATTGATAAATACCGTAAAATCCTGGCTTGTCTAGCTTGCTTTTCTGGAAGAGTAATTTAAGCAAATAAAGATGAAAAATTGCGCGCCAAAAATCAGATTAGCCATCAATAGATGTACTGGTTGAGCAACGGCTGGAAAACCCAGTCTGTCGAGGCTGACGCCGGCCAAAATGGCGGTAACGATCAATCCCATTAACACATAGGCGGTGCGCAACAGCAGGCTATGTTTGTCGGCTTGCTGATAAATTTTCCAGGCCAGCCAGAGGTTGGTGAACAAAATGATCGATGAAAACGACCGATGAATATAAAAAATGATCGGAAAACTATCCCGCCAATACTGTCGGTCGATGTAGCTATGCTCATGAGCGATGTAATCCACTGCTTCCCTGACTTGGGTGCCCATTGCCACTTGCAGTAAGGTCATGGCCATGGCAATTTTTAACACCAAAGCAAAACGCGGTGTCAACCAATGACTGTCTATGGCTTGCAGCAGCGGTTTTTGCGATCTGGCGATAGCGTAGATGAGTAGCGCGACGATAAACAGGGCCAGCAGCATGTGCAGGGTTATCATTAATGGCTTTAGGTTGCTTGCCACCACGGCCGAACCCAGCCAACCCTGAAACCCGACCAGTAAAAAAACCGATAACGCTAAATAAAAAATCGCTTTATCGGCTTTCAGATAAACCCTGGAGGTCCAGGCCGTCAGAAAAATCAGAAAACCGATAGTCACGCCGACCAGACGATTCGTGTATTCGGTCCAGGTTTTTACCGGATTGAAGGCGGTGTTTTCATAACCGCGCGCCGCATAAATTTCATGATAATTGGCAGGCAATTGCGACTCGTGGGTTGGTGGCACCCATTGTCCAAAGCAGGTCGGCCAGTCCGGACAGCCCATGCCGGCACCTGAAGCGCGGACGATGCCGCCGACCAGAATCACGAAATACACGGCAAAGATCGTAAGCGTGCCTAAGCGGCGAAAACGGGCGGCGTCTTGGGCGTCTATCATATGGTTTTATGTCTCAAAGGAACATTGAGTGGGCGAGTTCGATCTCTTCCGAGACTCCTTCAATTTCCAAAATTTCGGTATCGGGCTGAATACCCAATTTAACAAAAGCGGGTACGGTGTTCCAATCGACGCGGCAGGCAGGGTGATCGGTGCCGGCGATGCTTTGCAGAAACGCGACTTGCACTAAATCGACGTAATCAGCTTTGGAGCCTGAGTCGCGCTGAAAATCCACATATTCGGAAGGCACCAGTTTAAGTTCTTCCGGGAAATTCCAGGTGTTCATGATCAGTTTGCCGACATGCGGGTGGGCTTTTTCCAGCAGCTTGTCTAATCGGGACGGGCTGTCTCTAAATTCCGGAATTTTCTCGACCAGTGTCAATATTGGTAATTTACCGATTTGATGGATCAGCCCGGCCAGCATGGCTTCGTCGGCGTTTAAATGCGGTACGAATGCGGCCAACGCGCGACTGATCGCTGAGACATTGACGCCTTGCTCCCAGGTGCTGCGGAAATAGCCTTCCAGTAGCGCCGTGGTAGGCGTGAACATTTGCTGCATGATCAAGCTGGTAATCAGCGTGCGGATGGTGTTGTTGCCGAGCCGGGTTACGGCCATTTGGATATTTTTGATTTCCATGGTGCCGCGATAAAGAGGGCTGTTGGCCACTTGTATCAAACGGGCGGAAATGGCGGCGTCGGTTGCAATGATCTCGGCCAGGCTTTGCGCGGTGGCATCGCCTTTACTGACAGCGTCGCGGACTTTGATGGCGACATCCGGCAAGGTAGGCAGGATTAATCGGTTGGCGTCTAGTTCCGCTTGCACATGGACTAAAAAGTCTTGAACAGATTTGAATTGCATGGATTGAATTTCCGCTATTGATCCGAAATTATCGCGATAGGCGTACGATAGTCGTCATCAAGTATAAGGTTTTTTGGCAGTCCATCAACTATTTGCAGGACGAGCAGCGCTCGATTTATTCCGGTCCAGACCGCGTTCGTCAGTACGCACCCCATATTTTGCTGAGAAATGCCGTCCAACACCTTACAGCCATTAATGACGCCGCTTGCTGATTGACGGCATTCGGCAATAAACAAGGCGCGTTTGACTTTGCCCAAATAGTGACTGCGGGCTACGATTTCCTGACCTGTGTAACAGCCTTTACTGAAACTGATGCCGCCAAGCTGGTCAATACCCAACATCTGCGGAATATGTTGTTCCGATTGGCTAATATCAAACCAGGGCAGGGCAGTGGAGATGTCTTGATAGCGCCACTCGTCCAGGCTGCCGGATTCGAAAGCGTATCGGCTAAGCAGTAATCCGGTAAATTCATCGATCTGATCAGACGTACCCAATAGCAGATGGCGCGGCGCGCCGGGTAACTTAATGGTCGTTAACGGTATTTGCCCGATTGCGAAATTGTCTGTCGGAACGTCAAATTCAGGCGAAAGACCCGATATGCCCAGGATATGCATGTTTTCGGTTTGATCATGCAATTTTGCATCGGCTCGCAGCACGTACATCCGCAATTTTTTTAACACGGTGTCGAGTAAGTCCGCAGGCAGTATCAGGTAAAAAGATTCCAGCGATTTAACCACCAATAGCGTACTGATGACCCGGCCTTTGGGGTTGCAGAATCCAGCTATACTGGCTTGCGATGCCGATAAATCGTTAATGTTACATGTTAGCTGGCCTTGTAAGAGTTTTGCGGCATCCTGACCGCTGACTTCTATGAGGCTCAGGCCGGTGGCTGCGAATACTTTTCTGGATAAAGCAAGTGCATTGGGTTCGCTAAAAGCGTTTGTGTGAACTGTCCGGTCTTCAAGCATGGTGGTAAGGTTTGTAGGAATACGTGAACATAATTTAGCAGGGTAGTTTACCTTAGCTCGAAAAAGGTGCGGCGATTGTGTCGAAAAATCTTGAACAGAGCATGAATTTTACAGTGGGGCGCTCACGGGCGCTGACACTCATCGTTAGCGCCATCCACGCGGTGACGCTAGCGGCATGTTGGCTAAACGCGCTGCCGATGTCTTACCAATGCTTGCTAACGATGGCGGTATTTTTGAGTTGGCGAAGCAATATGGCATCCGGCAAAATTGGCGGCGCATATCTGCGCTATACTCCTCAGCATGGATGGTCGCTGCTGGGAAGTGGCGACCATTACCAGTCTATCGAGATTCAAGCATCAACTGTGGTAACCGGATTACTAATCGCGCTGCATTGGGTGCATGATAAAGGGAGGCGTCAATCGATGATAATTCCCAAAGATGCAATGAGTAACAACGATTACCGCAAACTCTCGGTTTGTTTAATTATTTCAGGTCATGGTCATGGTTGATGAATGCCGGTGTAAAGCAAACAATTGAATTGCAGATGAGTTCGCTGAAAAACTTGCCGGTTTTGCCCGAGGCGAGTCTGCGAATTCTAGGTGCCATTAACACGCCGGACATACCCATAGAAAAGCTGGCGGATGCCTTATCGTTATCGCCTGGTTTGGTCGCTAGATTGCTTGGATTAGCGAATTCGGCCTACTTTGCCCGAGGCCGTAATGTCTCAGACATTCGTACCGCCATTTTTCAGGTCCTGGGCCTGGATTTAGTAAAAGCTCTGGCAATGGCGATTATTTTTAATGTCCAATTCGATACGCGTAAATGCCAAGGATTCGACGCCGAGTATTTTTGGATACGCTCATTAACAACGGCGGTATCCGCGCAAAAATTGGCAGCCGAAATTCCGCAATTGCGCGAGTTTACGCCATCGACTATTTATTCCGGCGGATTGCTGCTCAATATCGGCGTATTGGTGCTCGGCTATTTGCAGCCCGAAGAGCTGCATGAGGTTTTTGTCGAGAGCAAAAAAACTCGCTTGCCGGTTAGTGAGGGAATTACTCGACAAATGGGGCAGAGCCATTATCAAATCGGTCATTTTTTATTGCATAAATGGCATTTGCCGGCTTTGTATCAGCTTCTATTGCAAAATTATGAAAATAAGGATTTTGACGGTAAAGAACTGCCCTTGCTGATTTTATTGAGGGTTTGTGAGCGATTAAGCGCAGCCGTGATTGCCGGTGAATCGATTAATCTGCAAGAGTTTGAGCCGGAATGCCGGAAAATTAAGTTACCGTTGGAAAATATACGCGAGCTAGACGAACAACTGGGCGAAAATCAGCCGGCTATGCAAAAACTTGCAGCCATCATGGGGAATTGATGAATCAGCACAGCGCAGACAGTCAAGATGCCAAACTAGCGGGCTTCGGCATGCAAGATTTGCTGATCGACCTCGTCAATGCGTTGTCCGCAGTTAAACAACTGTCCGAAATAGATTATCAAGTCGATGATGAAAAAGCCCTAATCAGACAGGCTTTGGCAAGCCTTATCCAATATCAAGACATGGAACGCTGCTCTTTTTTTATCGTGGATAGTGAAGGCTTATTAAGCAATGTCGCCGGTATTAGTGTTCATGAGTTGGGCAATACTGAACCAAATGTTGATAGGCCTTTGCGCTTTAAAGTCGGGGAAGGCTTGATCGGTGCGGCCGCTGCGACCGGTGTTTTGCAACATTGTCAAAATTGTCATGAAGATAAGCGATTTGAAAAAACTGGAAACGTGAACCAATCGCCCGGCTCAATTATTAGCGTACCGGTTTTTACCTTCAACCGCACTCTGATTGGCGTTTTAAACGTATCGCATCCGCAAGCAAATTATTTCAGTGATTGGCATATCCGTTTATTGGAAGTCTATAAAAACATTCTTGGTCAGTTGATCACCACTCGGCGCCTGGTTCAGCAAATGGAACAGCAAATTGCGTTGAGGACGGCCGAGTTGGAGAGCTTGGTCGCCGAAACTAATCAACTTAAAGATCATTTTGCCAGTATGTCCATGCATGACCAATTAACAGGCCTGCATAATCGGCGGTTTTTTTATGATCAGGTCGAAGTCGTTATCGCTCATCATAAGCGCTACAAAACCAGTTTTTGTCTGTTGGTGATGGACATCGATCATTTCAAAGTGATTAATGATCGTTTCGGCCATTTGTTTGGCGATCAAGTATTAACCGGCGTGGCTAACGCGTTAAAGCGGCAAGTGCGCAATACCGATATTTTGGTGCGTTTTGGTGGTGAGGAGTTTGTCGCGATTTTTACCAACACCCGTTGCGATAGCGGTAAAACATTCGCGGAACGTATTCGGCAGGAAATTAAAGCTCTGGAATGGTCTATCGATAAAGAGCTGGTTAATTTGACCCTGAGTATTGGTTTGTATTGCCTGAATGGCGACTTGGTTCAATCCGAACAAACACCGGACATCGACCAAATGATTAATTACGCCGATGCCGCCTTGTATCAAGCCAAAGCAAGTGGCCGAGATAAAACAATAGTATTCGGCGAAGCCTGCTCAGGTCAGGGTTAAAGACATTCTTTGGGTTATTCGTAACCTGATTCCGTAGCTAAAATTGTGAATTTTTACACTTCGCGTAAAACGGGGGATCGTTGCGATTCTGGTACTTGGTTTTTAATTAAGCAAATATCGGAGTTTGTTCAGATTAATACAAATACCACCTCCCGGTTCCCCAGTACCAATTGTAGCGATAGCCGGAATACCAGTTGTTGTAAAAAACCTGTTGCCATCGTCTCCGCCACTGATAATCGGCTTGCTCCGATTGGCGAGCTTTTACTGCCTCTTTAAGCAAAGTATTGGCTTCCTTGTCACCTTTGCTGGCCGTGATGGATAACCATTTTTCAGCCTCGCCCGGATCGGATCCCATTTCACCAAGACCCGTCAGATAAACTCTACCCAAGGCTTTTTGCGCATCGAAGTTGCCCTTCTCGGCGGATTCACGCATCCATTTGATCGACTTATAAGTATCTTGGCGAACACCGTCAGCTCTAAAGAAACGCAGAGCCAAATCATAAGCGGCACGTGGGTCGTTTGCGGCCAGCTCTTCAAGTGCTTTGATTTTTGCAGCGTCTTCGGCGGACATCGCTGGTTCCGGCTGAAAAGAGGCATAGTCTTTCGGGCGATCCGCACAGCCATTCTCGTCGCAAATTCTGATGGTGTCTGACTTAACTTGTTTCTCTTGATGTGTACACGCGACAAGGCCAAACGCTACGAATAATACAAATAGCGTTGACAAAAAAGGCTTTTTTGAATGCATGAGTATTTCCTTTTTCTTTTCATAAGTTTTGGTCTATTATCGCTCGAATTTTTTAGTTTGCTAGGCGTCATTAACTGAACGGCAATTTTTTGGAGTTTTTTGGATGAGCGTTAAATCAATTCGAGATTTATCATTACTGGTCTCTGTTTTTGCTTTTGCCGGCTGCGCGCAACAGCCTGGCTTGCAGACAGGTGGTAGTTCAAATTTAGTCTCCGGCTCTGCCGGCGGAGCGACCAGCGTCAACGCCAATAAATCGTTGGAACGTTGCGCTAGCCCGTTGGGTACCTTAGCGGTCAGCGATGGCCGTTTTTCGGGAGCATCAGGTGTAACCACAGTTGATCCGTTAATCCGCTTGGCAGTACAGCAATCCAATTGTTTTATTATCACCGGTATTGGCAATATGAGCACCAGCGCCATGCTGGATAGAATCACCGACCAACAAAGAAACTCCGGAGAATATCGGTCAGGTTCAAAACAACACAAAGGCCAACGTGTTGCCGCAGACTATTTACTTGACCCGCAGATTATCGTCGCTAACGAATCGACAGGCGGACAAGGGGGCTCCATCGGGGCCGGATTAATCGGTGCCGGATTAGGTGCTGCCGGTTTGGGCGGTCTAGGCGCCATTGCCGGCGCGGTTTCCCATGCCGTGGAAACGAGAACTACCGATGTGGCACTGACATTGACCGATATTCGTTCAACCGTACAAATTGCCATTTCCCAAGGCAGTGCCACCGCGAACAATATGAGTACCTCGGGCGGCGGCGCGTTTGGCGGTTGGGGCGGACTTTTTGCCGGCGCGGCCGGGGGCAGCATAGGCATGTACAGCAGAACCCCGGAAGGCATAGCTACCGCGGCAGCCTTTTTTGATGCCTATAACAATATGGTCCAATCGCTCAGAAACTATAAAGCGCAGGAAGTACAGGGCGGTGGCGGCAGCGGTCAAGGTGGTGTTTTGCAAGTCAAGTAACAATCCGATAGCGCATCGCCTGCAAACGATGCGCTACTCCTCCTGTCGGCGCGGTCATATCCGTAAATTCTCTGTATAATCGCGCCCGCACTCTTCCGGTTTATCCGGCTCCTGTTAAATTAATCCTTCTGTATAAAATTCATGGCACTACATTGCGGAATCGTTGGGCTGCCCAACGTCGGTAAATCAACTCTGTTCAACGCGCTGACCAAAGCCACCATTGCGGCTGAAAACTATCCTTTTTGCACCATAGACCCAAACGTAGGTGTGGTGCCGGTTCCTGATCCACGAATGGATAAACTGGCGGCCATCGTCAATCCTGAACGCGTATTACCGACCACCATTGAGTTCGTCGACATCGCCGGTTTAGTGGCCGGCGCGTCGAAAGGCGAAGGCTTGGGCAACCAATTTCTCGGTAATATCCGCGAAACCGATGCCGTTGTGCATGTGGTGCGCTGTTTTGATGACGACAATGTGATTCACGTTGCCGGCAAAGTCGATCCGATCAACGATATTGAAGTCATCAATACTGAATTGGCGCTGGCCGACATGTCTTCCGTCGAAAGAGCGCTGCAAAAAGCCGCAAAGGCTTCAAAGTCCGGCAACAAGGATGAGCTAGCCAGAAAGGAAGTTCTGGAACGGGTGCTGGAACACCTCAATGCCGGTGAAGCCGTGCGTACTTTGGGTCTAAGCGAAGATGAAGCCAAACTGATCAAGGACCTGTGCCTGATCACGATCAAGCCCACGCTATATGTTGCCAACGTTCAAGACGACGGTTTTGAGAACAATCCGATGCTGGACAAAGTCAAAGCGTTTGCCGAGAAAGAAGGCTCCAAGGTCGTCGCTGTCTGCGCGGCTATAGAAGCCGAAATCGTGCAACTTGATGAAGACGAAAAGAAAGAATTTCTCGAAGACTTGGGCTTGGAAGAGCCTGGCTTGAATAGGGTGGTACGTGCCGGCTACGAGTTGTTGAATCTATCGACTTATTTTACCGCTGGCGTCAAAGAAGTCAGAGCTTGGACGATCCCTGTCAACGCCACCGCGCCGCAAGCCGCGGGCGTGATTCACTCCGATTTCGAAAAGGGGTTCATCCGCGCCGAAGTGGTGTCTTATGCGGATTTTATAGCTTACAACGGCGAACAAGGAGCCAAAGACGCCGGTAAATGGCGGTTGGAAGGCAAGGAGTACAAAGTCCAGGATGGTGACGTGATGCACTTTCGTTTCAATGTTTGACAATGGAAAAGACGCGTCCTATAATGCGCGTCTTTTCAAAGCTGTTCCCAGTGGCGATATAGCTCAATCCGGTTAGAGCGCGGGATTCATAACCCCGAGGTTCCAGGTTCGATCCCCGGTATCGCCACCATTTATAGCTTTAGCAGTATCCAGATTAACCATAAGTCCTTTACACATAAGAACTTATGGTTTTTTTATGCGCGTAGATTTAGTGAGATCGTCTAAGTTACTGCGTAAACATACAGTAACACCCAAAAATACAGTAACAGCACACGTACCAATACGTCGGGCTGCACGACTGTGTCGTTAGAATCGTCCGCTTCCTGGGCTTTGGGTAAACGCACATCGACGGGTGCGGATAAAAGCGCGGCAGGATTGCCCGCTAGTGCTTGCCGAGTTTGGAAATAAGCTTCCCCCGCCACATCCTGATGTGTCAAGTCAGGCGCCGGTGACATCAAATAAGCGTCGCCATCGATAAGCTCGTAACGTATATCGTCAGGTCAATTCAAATAATCGCTGTATGTATGCGATTCCCTATCTTCCAATGCCGAACCCAGTGCCCACGCTTCCGGTTTTGCCTTGCTGCTATCGCATAGCCAGTTGCACCGGCGACGGCGAAACCTTTCTGATAAAAAGTCATTTTGGGGCTTTTCGAGTTTCGGTTAATTCGTTCGTTAGCTTTGCCCTTAAAAGTAGAACCTCTAGGAGTCTCGTGGGTAGGAGTCGAAGCGCCGTAATTCGGCGGTGAAATTCCTGGCATTTAACACACACTGCGATTTGTTTGCATTCCGCTAGGGTTTTACTCTAACATTTTCTCAGAGTGCTAAATTTCAGTTTCCGAGCTTGCTAATTTCGACAGGGGTGTGTCGGTATGATCTGCATAAAAACCAAACAACTAAGCTGGCTGGCAGTGATGATTTCGTTGAGCGCTTGTACAAAACCGGGCGTACAAACCGGCGGCAGTGCCAGCCTCATTAGCGGTTCGGCGGGTGGGTCTACCAGCGTCAATGCCAATAAAACGCTGGAACATTGCGCCAGCCCATTAGGCACCTTGGCGGTCAGCGATGGCCGTATCACCGGTGCCAGCGCCGTAACCACCGTTGACCCATTGATTCGTTTGGCGGTGCAGCAATCCAACTGCTTTGTGATTACCGGCATCGGCAATCAGGCCACCTTGGCATTACTCAATGCTATTACCTCACAGCAACGTGAATCCGGTGAGTACCGGGCCGGCTCCAAACAGCAAAAAGGCCAACGGGTCGCCGCCGATTATCTACTGGAACCGCAGGTCATCGTCCTCAACGAATCTACCCAGGGTAACAGAGCCGGCCTTTACGGCGGCGGTATGCATCAGTATTACGCCCCGCCGGGGCAAATCTCGCTGGGCGGGATTTTTGTAGATGCATTGGCGGGTGCTGCGGCGAGCGCAGCCGATAAACGCAGTACGGACGTAGCTCTGACCTTGATCGATATCCGCTCGACAGTACAAATCGGCATTTCCCAGGGCAGCGCAACCGCCAATGCTTTGCAGGTTTCCGGGTGGGGCGGATTCTTAGGCGAGAATGCTGCAGGCGGCTTTGGCTTGGCGAGCTTTACCCGAACCCCGGAAGGCATATCCACCGCCGCAGCGTTTTTTGATGCCTACAACAACTTGGTGCAATCTTTAAGGAATTACAAAGCCCAGGAAGTCAAAGACGGCGCCGGCACCGGCGGCCAACTTCAGTTCAAATAGCGCGGCCGCACAATCTACTGCGTACCACTGCATAACGCCAGCCGCTCAGTTCGCTGGCGTAAATGCTGATCAGCAATCGATCACTGGCTCCCGCTAATCGCGTCATACTTCCAGCTCTATGATCCGGGCCTCGACTGTCTTATCGTTGATGATCAGTTCGGCAACTGCTAGAGGCAATTTAAACCGGCGTGGGCCCGCGCTGCCGGGGTTTAGATATAGTACGCCGTCACGCTCTTGAAGCGACGGTTTATGCGAATGGCCGGAAATGACGACGCGAATTCCGGCCACGACCGGATCGATGGGCAACTCTGCCAGATCGTGGATCAAATAAATTGAAACTTGGCCGACCATGACGCTGGCACAGATGGGCAGTTCCTCAGCCCAAGCACCTCTATCGTTGTTACCGCGCACCGCCGTGACCGGAGCCAACTCGTTCAGTCGCTGCAACACCTCATGTTTGCCGACGTCGCCGGCGTGGAAAATCCGCTCGCAGCCGTGCAACGCCGCCAGCACCTCAGGGCGAAGCAAGCCGTGGGTGTCGGAGATGATGGCGAGGCGGTGGGACATTGTGGGAAAGAGAACCTCTTTATACGCGGTTTAAGGGCGATTAAATCACCGTGCAAGGTCAATTGGGTAGATTTCTTGCTTTTATTTATCCGACAGTTGTCAGCCAATTGCACGCCTAATCAGTGGCCATCGAATTGAGCTTCTGTAGCCTCGATGCAGCGCTAGCGAAATCGAGGGATTGGACCTCCGACCCCTCGATTACATCGAGGCTTGTATTATCAAACCGTGCTTTTCCACGGATAATAAACTGTGAAAACACACCTGAGGGGTACCTCAGGTAAGAGTAGCTGGATGCCGTATCGAGGCTTAGATTTCAATCCGCAAACCGTAGATTTTTGCAGCAGCTACTCGCCCTCGATCAACGATCGGACAGTCTCTTCGGCCCGGTTTCCGGCAGCCTGCATTCACAAGGTAGATCATTTGAGGTTTTCATGTCCCACTTTTATCTCGGTATCGATGTTGCCAAAGCCAAGCTGGACTGCGCATTGCGCCTGCCTAGCGGTAAGTTTCGCGCCAAAGTCATTCCCAATTCTCTCGACGGCTTTGCGGCGTTGTTGATGTGGTTAGCTACTCAAAAGGCCGAATCGCCTCATGTCTGCATGGAAGCGACCGGCATTTATTGGGAAGACGTTGCTCAGCATCTGGCAATCGCCGGTTTAACCGTCAGCGTCGTCAATCCGGCACAAATTAAAGCCTATGGTGCTTCACGACTCACCCGCAGCAAAACTGACACCATCGACGCCAAACTCATCGCCAATTTCTGTGCCGAGCGCCAACCGCCTGCTTGGCAGCCTCGTAGCCAGGAGGACATCACGCTACGTGCTTTGGTGTTACGCCTGGACGCCTTACAAACCATGCGTACCCAGGAAAGCAACCGCTTGCTGGTGGCGCGGGAAGCCGTGCGAGAGGACATTCAGCAACATCTGAATTGGCTGGATAGCGCTATTCGGCAATTGATCGATACCATCAACGATCATATCGATCACCATCCCGATCTCAAGCAACAACGCGAATTGCTCGATAGTATTCCTGGCATTGATGAGCGCACCAGCGCCATCATCCTGGCGTTCTACGCCGATACCTCGCGCTTCGCCAATAGCCGACAGGCTGCCGCCTTTGCCGGGCTTGACCCTAGGCATTACGAATCCGGCAGTAGTATCAAAGGCGAACCCAGGCTCTCCAAAGTCGGCCATGCATTCCTGCGCAAAGCACGCTATATGCCGGCCATGGTCACCCTTTATAAAACCGCCTGGGGGAAGCAATTCAGAAGCCGATTAGCCGATGCAGGTAAACCTGCCAAACTGATTATTGGCGCTATGATGCGTAAGTTGGTTCATGTGGCCTTCGGTGTCCTAAAATCCGCTAAACCCTTCGATCCGGCTTTGCATTTGGCTTGACTTGCATAACAGTATCTACTTGCTTTGGAACCCCACAAGTTCCTTGGTCATGCTTGAGCAATCCCTGTTTTACGTTCTTACACGGTCTGGGCCAAGGGTCGCCAGACGAAACAAAAGTGCCAATGGCAAATATCCAGCCAAAAGCAGGCGTCTGGTGTGGTGAGTTTACGAACCTTACCAATCGCGAACGATGCGGTGCACGTTGTTTAGCGCATCCACTTGCTAAACAATTTAGGATATGAAATTAGTCTGCGTTATTTGTTGGATTAATAAAGCTTTGCCAAACCGAAGAAGAACTCATGAGGTTATCAAACCAGTTTTTTACATTGATTATCGTCTTTCTCGTCGTTTCAATATCAACAGGGTTTTTTAATCCACCGTGAACCCAACTTATAAATTTATCTAAATTCTCCAAGCTAGCACGAACATTTGCGTGCGGATTAATCAAATAGGGAATGATCAGGTGTTGTGTCGGACACGGAATTATATCAATTAAATAATCTGCCCCGAAAATCTCTATATCATTTCGAACTTCTAATAGCTCCGCCTTTATCTCTTCTGGAAAAAATTCTATAGGTATCATGATTCTTGTTGACCACTCCAATATCTTAAGCTTTTTTTCAACTAATTTAACCAAAACCTCATCGGCAATATTAAAACGCCCGCAATTATTGTTACGTAACGCTAGTTCAGCGACAACAAAAGGAAACACAACAAAGCTAGTGCATTTAGGCTCGATTACCTTGAAAGATATACAATTATCTATATCTTTCAACCAATCCTGGATTAATAGCAAAGAAAGATTGCGTGAAAAAACAATTTTTGCATTTCCAACACCATAGTCAACAAGATTGCTACGGTGAGTCTAACTAGAAGAATTAGAAATTAGAGTTCCAGGGTTCAAAAGCTGAATAGCAGCATACTTAGCATCCTTGTTTTTATCGAAATTATCATCAGTCTCTACAACAGTGCATGGAAAATCCTTCCATAATTCAGCCGTCTTATTAGAAATAGACTCCCAAAAATCAAGGATTGATTGCTCTTGTCGCTTGTCAAAAGATTCGATTTTTGCAAAAGCCGAAAGAATAACCTTTGGATGGCATTGGCCTGCTTGTTGAAAAGGCGAGTTTTCTCTCATGACGTATTCTAGGTTTTTAGCAAACCATAACCGAATATTTTCCTCTACGACATTTGGAACAGCTTTTTTTCCTTTAAAGCTGAGGGAGTTTCTATTAAACGTAAGCCATTCAGAGGCTTTTCCAGAATACAAATCAATTTTATAATTAAAAAATGGATAACACCAAAGTCCCTTGTCATCTTTAACCTTCTGTCCTCTATAATATAATGAGTTATTATTAGCGTTGGCTTGGTCAAAAAAAATAATATCAAATCTACTGTTTGTTTCTTTAAAAAAATTAAGTTTCGATGTCGTGTCAATAGATGAAGAAAGGCCTACAGCTTCTGACTCGAAAAAACATTCAACGGAAATAGGAGAATTGTTTGAAAATAATGCGACCTCATCAATCAGCCTATAGGCATCCAATGGCAACTCTTGATCAAGAAGCCAATCACAATTAGCTATAGCTAAATAATATAAAGTTTGTTTATTTTCGTTTGAAATTGAAAAACTATTTGACTTTCTTTCTGTCTCTATTTCAATACTTAACGAAGTTCCAATAGGCCTTAAATAATCATCTACTCTCTCGACTTCCACCAGTCCCTTTTTTGTACCTGTAGGACTGTGTAAAATAATATCAAGCGCCTCCTGAGAATAAAGGCCTTTCGTTTTTATGATAATTTTTTCTGACCACATAAACGCACTTTGCAAACCAATCCCAAAAGTTCCTGAAGGCTGCAACCATTCTGGCATAGAATTAATTAACGACAGTCGCCTTATGTTATTGCTTGAGCCAGCCACTTTAGTCATATAAACCATATCTGATTGATTAATCCCAACTCCTTGGTCAGATATTGTCAAGCACCAACATATTTTGTTCTCGTTATCAGATATCCTTTCCAACCGGGCAATCACAGGATATTTATTAAATATTTCTTGAGAAAAATTACCGGATCTTCCTTGAGAAATCATCTGTTCTATAGCTGAATTATCACATTCCCAAATGCGTAGTAAAGTAGCATCGACTGCGTTTTGTAATAATTCTCTAAAGGCATCAAAACGATCATACAAATTATCACCTTTGAGCAAATCCATTACCCTGTTAGCATTTAGCGTAAACTCAGGCCTTTTTCCAGATTCTGCAATTAATGCTCTGTCAGCGATATCGACTTTTATATCTCCTAACATTGGCAATAGTCCAAGTTCGACAGAAGGCGCAATATCTTGCCAACGTGCCATTTGATTTTGCATTTCGTCGCGTAACATATCCAGCCAACGCCATTGCTCAACATAACCGTCAATGGATTTACATACTGCATATATCTCAATACGCTGATTATCTAATCGGAAGTGTCTAATACTGCTATGTTTATCTTCATGTGCTTTACTAAGTGCCGGACGATTATCACCGGCAATACGTTGCATTACCGGACAAAATCTATTGTCATCCATATCCAATAAATCGCCCAGTCTCAACAAGCATGCAACGAAACGCGGGTGGCAATCATCATTTGCCATACCTACTTCTTTATGCGGTAAATCACTGAGTATTTCAGAAAAACTTGCCCCGTGTAGTGAGCAAATTCGTCCTAGTAATCGAAATAGACGCGTCGGAATTAACTCTGATCTTGGAGAGCTCAACCCCAACTCGTTCCAAGGATCGTTCATGGCTTTTTCGGAACGTGTGGGGTGCTTTCGCCGAAACCATTCAGCCATTAATAACCGAAATTTAATAACTGCATCTAAAGGATAGTCAGCGCCAGTAAAACACTGAGTTAAGTCAGATGTTTTTAGGAAAAATGTGGCAAATTTTTGTAACTCATTTCCAGCATCATTTGCAATTTGCAATAAATAACTATGAAAATCTGTGTCGTCAAGCGCTTCTTGAAGCGCTCTATTTGGCACGACCATGCCTAAGTCATGCCAATATGCCGCCTCTAAAAGCATCCAAGTATCAGTTGCAGATAATAACGAAACTCTATCTCCTAAAATACGTTCAATATTAATCAATATTTGATCACTATGCGATTGATCGTGACGACTGTAGTGAGGAAATAATTGTCCGATAGTTTGCAAAGCTTTTGGAATTAGCTTGCTGTCGAAATCCCATTGGCTTTTTAATAAGTTCAAGTTTTCCTGTTTACAGGCTTCTTCCAAATGTTTTTGAAGCAAATTAGACATTAGCTATTCCGTTAATTGTTGTTCAGGGCCGTAGGGTGGATAAGCGAAGCGCCATCCACAATAGATTAGAAGAGTTTTGAATAGGTGGATGGCGTTTGCTTATCCACCCTACAACTTTCATTATCTAAATGGCTGATAAAATTTTAAACTGTCATTTGAGATTAAACATGCCAATTTCTACTTGGGTGGGATGTTGCCGAAGAATAAAATCTAATTAATAACGGTTGCTTTGGATGTAGCGGAACCGCCTATAGGCTCAATTATTTCCATTTGGGCATTCTGGCCCACATTCATCCAGTTCCCCTGCCAAACCACCATCCACTTTTCCAAAATCGCATACTGCCTTTTGGTGACAATGGCTTGCACGATGCCGTCGTTGAGGTCCAGGTAG
Source organism: Methylomonas sp. MK1 (assembly GCF_000365425.1). NCBI lineage: Bacteria > Pseudomonadati > Pseudomonadota > Gammaproteobacteria > Methylococcales > Methylococcaceae > Methylomonas > Methylomonas sp. MK1. The sequence continues at coordinate 895,859 of NZ_AQOV01000001.1, read as the reverse complement.
TCGTGCATCAGCACGTTGCGAAAGCCGATGATTTTCATCAACTCGGCATGCTGCTCGGCCGGCAAATCGCCGTGGCTTTTCAATTCGTCCAACGCTTCTCGCGATTGGCTGACCGTCAGTTGGTATTTTTGCTCGACGAAATAACGCGCCATGCCGATGAAGGCTTCTATATAGACTTGTAGTGCGCGCTGTATCGCTAGAAGGTCGCGTTCGGTCCAGGTGTTGATATTTTCCTGGCTGTACTCGTCCAAAATACGCAGCATTTTGCGGCGATGGCGCATCAGCGCCTGTTCATAGGCAATATCTCTCATAATCCTTTTCCCATTTCGACCAGATGCTTTGCTCGACGCGTCTGACGTGCGGCACGTTGCGGTCGTACCATTTAACAGCCGACTGCAAGATGCCGACTTGCAGCAAGGCCTGCGCGGTTTCAAGATCGACGATGCTGATTTGGTTGTAGCGCTTTAATTCGCGTTCGACTTCGGCTTCCAGCATTTGCGGACGCACCGCCCGTTCCAGCGGATCGGTCTCGAAATCACTGAAAATCACCGCAATGTCCCAATCGCTATCGGGTCGGGCGGTATTTTTGGCCCTGGAGCCGTACAGATAAATCGCATCGACTGCGGCATGAGCCAGAATCGCTTTGGTTAATTCCGCTTGTAGCTCGTTCATGGTTTCAGTTGTAACTCACGCGAAAAACCGCTGCAAATACGTTCCGGTGTGCGACTTCTTATGCTTGGCAATCTGCTTAGGCGTGCCCTCCGCCACCAGCATCCCACCGCCGCTGCCGCCTTCCGGTCCCATGTCCACAATCCAGTCTGCGGTTTTGATCACGTCCAGATTGTGCTCGATGATGATCACCGTGTTGCCGTGGTCGCGCAGGGTGTGCAACACCGTCAGTAATTGTTTGATGTCATGAAAGTGCAGGCCGGTGGTGGGCTCGTCGAGGATGTACAACGTGGTGCCGGTGTCGCGTTTCGATAGCTCTTTGGCCAGTTTGACGCGTTGCGCCTCGCCGCCGGATAGCGTCACGGCGTTCTGGCCCAAGGTGATGTAGCTCAAACCCACGTCGATCAGGGTTTGCAGCTTGCGGGCCAGGCTGGGGATGGCGGAGAAGAATTGGGTGGCGTCTTCCACGGTCATTTCCAGGACTTCGTGGATGGTCTTGCCTTTGTAGCGGATTTCCAGGGTTTCCCGGTTGTAGCGCTTGCCGTGGCAGATGTCGCAGGGTACGAAAATGTCCGGCAGGAAGTGCATTTCCACTTTGATCACACCGTCGCCTGCGCAGGCTTCGCAGCGACCGCCCTTGACGTTGAAACTGAAGCGGCCAGGCGTATAACCGCGCGAACGGGCCTCCGGCGTGGCGGAGAACAGCTCGCGCACCGGCGTAAAAATGCCTGTGTAGGTGGCCGGGTTGGAGCGCGGGGTGCGGCCGATCGGGCTTTGATCGATGTCCACCACTTTGTCGAATTGTTCCAAACCTTCAATGGCTTCGCACGGCGCCGGGATGCAGCTGGCGCCGTTGATGAGCCGGGCGGCGTGGCTGTATAAAGTGTCGTTGATCAGGGTCGATTTACCCGAACCCGAGACACCGGTGACGCAAGTCATCAACCCTACCGGGAAGCTGACGTCGACGTTTTGCAGATTATTGCCGCTGGCTTTACGGATGGTGACTTGTTTGCTAGGGTCGCGCGGCGTGGTTTTTTTGGGAATCTCTATGCTCAAGCCGCCGGACAAATACTGGCCGGTCAAGGAGTTGGGGTCGGCCAAGATGTGCGCTGGCGTGCCTTGCGAGACGATTTGCCCGCCATGCACGCCGGCGCCGGGGCCGATGTCCACCACATGGTCGGCGGCGCGGATCGCGTCTTCGTCGTGTTCCACCACGATGACGGTATTTCCCAAGTCGCGCAATCGATACAGCGTGTTCAGCAAGCGTTCGTTATCGCGTTGGTGCAAACCTATCGACGGCTCGTCGAGTACATACATGACGCCCACCAAGCCAGCGCCAATTTGGCTGGCCAACCGAATGCGTTGTGCCTCGCCGCCGGATAGGGTGTCGGCGCTGCGATCCAGGGTCAGATAATCCAAACCCACATTCACCAAAAACTCCAGGCGTTCCTGAATTTCCTTATTAATCTTCGCGGCGATTTCACCACGGTGGCCGGGAATATTCAGCCCCTGAAAAAAGCCCAAGGTTTGTTTAATTGGCAAGCGCGTGACGTGATGTAAAGGTTGTTCATCGACAAACACATTGCGCGCACCTAGATTCAAACGCGCGCCATCGCACACCGAGCAGGTCTGTTGTGCCAGATATTTGGATAATTCGTCGCGGACCATTTGCGAGTCGCTTTCGTGGTAGCGGCGCTGCATATTCGGAATGATGCCTTCGAAGGCATGCCGGCTGGCTTTGGGTTTGCCGTTACCCATCTGGAAGGTAAAACTAATTTTTTCCTCACCGCTGCCATACAAAATCGCCGCCTGAATGTCCTTGGAAATATGTGAAAACGGCGCTTCCGGATCGAAGTTGTAATGCGCGGCCAGTGCGCAGATGATTTGGTAGTAATAGGCGTTGCGCCGATCCCAACCGCGCACTGCGCCGCCGGCCAGACTGATGTCCGGGTTATGTACCACCAACTGTGGATCGAAATGCTGGCGCACGCCCAGGCCGTCGCAACTGGGACAAGCGCCTTTCGGGTTGTTGAAGGAAAAGATGCGCGGTTCCAGTTCACTCAGGCTGTAGCCGCAATGCGGGCAGGCGTAGCGCTCGGAGAACAATAGTTGCTGATCGTTTTCCATCGAAGCGGCAATCGCCAGGCCTTCCGACAAGCGCAGCGCGGTTTCGAAGGATTCTGCCAAGCGCAGGGCGATGTCATCGCGGATTTTGAAGCGGTCGACGATCACTTCGATAGTATGTTTTTTCTTTAAATCCAGGGCAGGGGGCTCGTCCAGTTCATAGACTTCACCGTCGATGCGGGCACGCAGAAAGCCTTGGGCTTTCAAGTCTTCCAAAAGCAGCACGTGTTCGCCCTTGCGGTCGTTGATCACCGGCGCCAGCAACATCCAGCGCTCGCCTTCCGGCTGCGTTAACACTTGATCGACCATTTGGCTGACGGTTTGCGCCTCCAATGACACCCCATGTTCCGGGCAGCGCGGAATGCCAACCCGCGCGTACAACAAACGCAGATAATCGTAAATCTCGGTAATCGTTCCAACCGTGGAGCGCGGATTGTGCGAGGTGGATTTTTGTTCGATGGAAATCGCCGGTGACAAGCCTTCGATATGATCGACGTCGGGTTTTTCCATCATCGATAAAAACTGGCGGGCATAAGCCGACAGCGATTCCACGTAGCGGCGTTGGCCTTCCGCATAAATGGTATCGAAAGCCAACGAAGACTTCCCGGAACCGGACAGGCCGGTTATGACGATCAACTTGTCACGCGGCAAGTCCAGATCGATGTTTTTTAGATTATGAGTGCGGGCGCCGCGTATGCTGATGGTGTCCACTGCTGTGCATTCCTAGAGTTTTTGACAACGGGATACTATACGGGGAATGGTTCGCCTCGAGCAAAGCGGATTTGCTGCTCGTCGATTTATCTAGTCGCTAAACATAGATGCCGATGGGGGCAGTAATCAACTCAGCATCCTGTTGTTTTAGAAGTGCCACAAAGGATTCTGCCGTTAAGGGTTTGCTGAAATAGTAGCCTTGTAACTCATCGCAGCCCATGTCCTGCAAAGATTGCTGCTGATACGCCGTTTCCACGCCTTCGGCGACCACTTTTATGTTCAAACCATGGCCAAGAGCGATAATGGCCTTGAGAATGGCAACATTCGTCGGCTCTGTTTCCAGATTGCCGACAAATACTTTGTCGATCTTCAGCCGATCGACCGGAAAGTCCTTTAGGTAAGCCATGCTGGAATAGCCGGTGCCAAAATCGTCTATAGCCAGTTTGACACCCAAGGCTTTCAGATCGTGCAGGGTTTGAATGAAATGTCGCGTGTCATGGACCAGGCTGCTTTCGGTAATTTCCAATTCCAGGTACTGGGGATCGATGCCGGTTATTTGCAATACCGATTTTACGGTATTGACCAAGTCGAGTTGCCGGAACTGTCTGGGGGAGACGTTGACAGCGACGGGAAACTTGCAGCCGGTGCGTTGTTGGAATTCACAGGCTTTTCGGCAAGCATTGATCAATACCCAGCGGCCGATTTCTTCAATTTGCCCGGTTTCTTCGGCCACTGGAATAAAACTCATTGGGGAAATTAGCGGTTCGCCCGGCGGTTGCCAGCGGATCAGGGCTTCGGTACCGCAGATAGCGCCGGTGGCAAAATCCACCTTAGGTTGAAAGTGCAATAAAAACTCTTCGTTTTCGATGGCGTGGCGCAGGCGGTACTCGATCTTGATTCGGGTGGTTAAGGCTTGATTCAACTCCGGGGTGAAAAACTGAAAATTATTGCGACCTAATTGCTTGGCTTTGTACATCGCCGAGTCGGCGTGTTTGAGCAGGGTATTGGGGTCGTGCCCGTCGTCCGGATAAATGCCAATGCCGATGCTGCAAGAGACGACAAAATCGCGGCCATCGATCATACACGGTGTTACCACCGCGGCGAGGATGCGTTGCATGGTGTGGGTAAGATCTTCTATTTTTTGGACGTTGGTGAGCAGCAATACAAATTCATCACCGCCCAGCCGCACAACTGTATCCGATTCACGCAGGCACGCGCCCAAACGCTCGGCCATGGTCACCAGCAGCTGATCACCCACATGGTGGCCCATGCTGTCATTGATCAGTTTGAATTGATCGAGATCGACAAAGGCCACCGCTAATTTGTTGGCATAGCGGTCGCAAAAATGCATGCACTGTTGCAGCCGATCGGCCAGCATAGTGCGATTAGGTAGCCCGGTGAGGGTGTCGTGCGTGGCTTGATATTCGATCTGCTGCTCGTATTGTTTGCGCTCGGAAATATCCTCGACGGTGCCCTCATAAAATAGCAAATTGCCGTTTAAGTCTCGCACTTCATGAGCGTTTTCGGTGATCCAGATAATGTCGCCGTTCTTCCGGTAAACCTGGGCTTCAAAATTCAGCACCCGACCATCACACTGCATCATGGCGATATATTCTGCGCGCTTGCCCGGCTCTACGTAGATTTGGGTTTGAATGTCGCTGATGGCGCGCATCAGATCGTCGGTGGAGTCGTAGCCGTAAATGCGGGCTAAGGCCGGATTGAAATTTAAGTATTGGCCGGCCGGTGTGGTTTGATAAATCCCTTCGATGGCATTTTCGAAAATGGAGCGGTAGCGCTCCTCAGCTTCACGTGCCAGTTGCTCGCTTTGCTTGTGCGCGGTAATGTCTTGGATAAAACCTTCCAAGGCCTCCAATTCACCTTGTTCGTTAAACAGGGCGACGCCACTTTCCCTGACCCAACGAATGCTGCCATTGGCGTGGGTGATGCGGTAGTCCAACTCGAATTGTTCGCCGCTAAGCGCCGCGGCGTTGATGTGTTCGCGAATCCAAATCCTATCGTCTTCTAGGGTTAGTTCTTCGTATGTGATACGGCGGTTAAACAATAAGTCGTCTGCGCTATAGCCAGTGAGCGCTTGGCAACCTTCACTGACAAAAACCATTGTCCAATGTTGGTCTACCAGACAGCAGTAAACCATACCTTTCAAGTTGCTCATCAAGGTACTTAACATGCGTTCTCTATCCTGCAATAACTTCTGCAGGCTGGAACTGAAAACCTGGGAGATATCGGAATAAGGCATAGGCCTCAGGATAGATGAAGTAGGGTCTGGTGCTAGTCGCATAGTATCTACAAGCAGTAATTGTGCCGGCGCTGAAAATCTTGGAAACGGAGCGCCAGCGAAGTGAAGATTTTTAGTCCCCGATAGCCGTAGCGCCGGGCGGGTTTTCGCAGCGAAGCGGAGAAAACCTGCAAGGCATCGCGACACGGCGTTAAGTCATGCGAGAGCCGATGTTTCGACCCCTTGTTGGGTCGGAACGAGGTGACGCGGACGAATCGGGGCGCCGAAGGCATAAGCGGTCGCGTAATTTTTGCCGATTTTTTCCAGCAGGATGCCCGAAAAAATCTTTCGGCAAAAATAGCGACTCCCCGGCTGACGGCGGGTAGGCGTTGAATGGCATGCAAAGACGGTTAGCCAGCGAGCTGAGTTTAAAAATGGCGTTTTTGACGTATTCCCTGGACGTTAATCTTGTTTATTAGCTTTAAATTATGTTCATGAGTCGAAATGACGTCAGAGGTTCGCATACTTTGGCCAAAACGGCCTTGGCGAGTGATTAGTAGGGTTGGTAGGTGTTGTAGCCATATTTGAAAGAACACTCTCAAACTTGGTGCGCGATGCACTGAATTGGCGCGAGTTGGTCTTGAAATACGAATCGGCGCGTATGTTGTTTAGAGGATAGGGTGTTGGCGTATTTGATTTGATAGCTGCCGGTTTAGGGGTAAATCCGCCGCTGGCTGCGGTCATGAATTCCGAGGATTTGAATAAACTGGTACTATAGCCAACTTTAAAGATTCGACGCAAAAGGGGAGTTTGGGTTTGACACAGGTTCAGGATATTACCAGTCCGATGACGGCCATGGAGAAGCGGGCTACCGTATCGTTGGCCAGTATCTATGCTCTCAGAATGCTGGGTTTGTTCATGCTGCTGCCGGTGTTGTCGTTGTTCACCGAACAAATGCCCGGATCAACACCCAAATTGGTCGGTTTGACGATGGGTATCTATGGCTTGACGCAAGCCATCCTGCAAATTCCGTTCGGCTTACTGTCCGACCGTTTCAGCCGCAAGACGGTGATTGTGATCGGTTTGATCTTATTTGTGCTCGGCAGTGTCTGGGCAGCGTTGGCGACCGATATTTATGGTGTGTTGATCGGCCGTGCGCTGCAAGGCTGCGGGGCGATTTCCGCTGCGGTAATGGCTTTGTTGGCCGACTTGACCCAGGAAGTACATCGCACCAAAGCGATGGCGACGATAGGCGCCAGCATTGGTGTTTCCTTTGGTGTGGCGATTACGCTGGGACCTATCATCGCCCATCATTTCGGTATTGCCGGTATTTTCTGGATGATTGCCGTACTGGCGGCACTGGCGATTTTAGTGATTCTATTCGTGGTGCCTAACCCCGAAAAAATTACCACGCACCGCGATGCCGAATATATCCCTTCTGAACTGGGTTCGGTGATCAAAAATGCCGATTTGTTGCGTCTGAACTACGGCATTTTTGCGCTGCATTTGATCCTGATGGCCAGTTTCGTCGTGGTGCCGCTACTGATGCGCGACGCGGGTCTGCAAGGCGGCAGTCACTGGATGGTGTATCTGCCGGTGTTGGTGACGTCGATGGCGATGATTATCCCCTTCGTGATCATCGCCGAGAAAAAACGGCAGATGAAAAAAGTATTTATCGGCGCTATTGTTACATTGGTAATAGCCAACATCGGCTTTGTGCTGTTGCACGGCGAATTGATCGGCTTGATTGCCTGCTTGTGGGTTTTCTTCTGCGGTTTTAATCTGTTGGAAGCGACCTTGCCCTCACTGATTTCCAAAACCGCGCCCGGCGATCTCAAAGGGACGGCCATGGGCATCTATTCCAGCGCCCAATTCCTAGGCGCGTTTTTGGGCGGCGGCGCCGGCGGCTGGTTGTACGGTGAATTCGGTGCCGCGGCGGTGTTTATGTTTTCGGCGGGCATCGCCGCCAGTTGGATAGTGATCGCGCTGTTCATGTCGCCCCCGCGCTATTGGGCCAACTTGCTGTTGTCATTGCAAGCGGTCAAACCCGAACGTGGAGAGGAATTTTCTAAGCAGTTGTTAGCGATTAACGGCATTGAGGAAGTACGGCTGCATTTTGAAGAAAATGCCGCGTATTTGAAAGTCGATAACCAGCAGCTCGACAAAAACCAACTAGGTATTTTTTTGAAGCAGTGGCAGTAAGCCGCTGTTACTCGCAATTTTTACACGGAGAACACCATGCTCAATAAAGTTATGCTGATCGGCCGCCTCGGCGCCGATCCGGAAGTCCGCTATATGCCAAGCGGCGATGCGATTACCACCATCCGTTTGGCAACCAGCCGCCGCTGGAAAGATCGCAACACCAATGAACGTAAGGAAGAAACCGAATGGCATCGGGTGGTGTTTTTCAGCGGTCTGGCGAAAATCGCCGGCGAGTATCTGAAAAAAGGCAGCCAATGTTATGTAGAAGGCCGGATTCGCACGCAAAAATGGCAAGGCCAGGACGGTCAGGAGCGTTATACGACGGAAATCGTGGCCGACAATATGCATATGCTGGACAGCAAGAGCGGCGGCACCGCCAGCTATTCAGACAACAATACGCCGCCGGCCAGCAGTTACGACAATCGCCCGTCCGCGCCGTCAGGCTCGCCAGCGGCGCCGGCTTCTTATGACGATTTCGACGACGATATTCCGTTTTAACGGATACCTGGTAACAAGCAAAAAGCCCCTGCTCAGGGGCTTTTTTTATAGCGTGCGAAATCTGTTTATTCGGTGCCATCAAAAACTCTACTTGCTTCAGATACCCCTCAATCTGTTGAGATTGCCAGCCCTAGATATTTGCCACAACAAACTCATCTGGTAAGCTAACGCGTTAGACTGGTACCAATAAAATTTAGAGGGGCGCATGCTTTTCGGTTCGCACAAGTTTCCAATAGGGGGTGACGAAACGTGTAGGTCGGCACTTGCGGAGCTGCGTGTGCAAAACGCGGGGTCTAAAACCCCGACTGCCAGCACTGCACGACAGCCGTTAGACACGCTGCACGACATCAAGAACCCCCGCCATCGCGCCGCAGCGATATCGTTAAAAGCCAACAGCTTGGCATCTGACCACCTGCATTACCGTGTCATCGGCAATAGAGTGACTGTCAGCATGGTTTTGCATGCATAAGTTCTGGCGTTGTTTGCAGTCCGCAAGTGCAGATTGCCGGCAGTTTCATCGTCATGCTTAACATCCGCTTCCGCCAAATGCCAATAAACTCGACTTCGGTCCTGTCTTTGGCGATTCCTATCGCCGCCGGTTTACTGCAATGGTCGCTATGGTCCGCACTGTCGCCACTGACCTGGATATTGTTTTACCCGGCGGTATTTTTAAGTGCCTACATGGGAGGGTTACTTAGCGGTCTAATTGCAACAGCCATCGCCGTTTCAATTGGAATCTATTTTTTTATCCCGCCTGAGGGAAGTTTTAACATTGCGGACGTACGCTATTACTATTCAACGGCTATTTTTGCCTTGATGGGGCTGTCGTTTAATCTGGCTTTCGAGCAATTGCGCCGCTCCAGAGCTGAGTTGCAGCGAATGGCCAGTTTGGAATCGGATGTTAATCACCGGCGTTTGAACCAAGCGCTACGCGCTGCCAACGCCGGTATCTGGGAGTGGAATTTACAGACCAACGAAAATCGATGGGATGAAGGTCTATGGCGCTTGTACGGCTTGGAGCCGTTTTCTTGCCAAGCCTGTTACGACGTCTGGCTGTCCACTGTGCATCCGGATGATCGCGCCATCGCGCAAGCGGCAATTCACCAAGCGGTACAGCTAAATATCGAGTTGAACGTGGAATGGCGGCTTGCCGAGCTGGTTGAAGGCCGGGAGCGTTGGCTAATGTCGCGTGGGCAACCAGAGTTGGATGAGAAAGGTCGGCCGCTACTCTATCGAGGTATTGTCTTAGACATCACCGAACGTCGGCAAATCGAACAAAGCCTGATAGAAAAAGAACGGTTGTTGGCAGATTCTCAGGCCGTCGCTCATATTGGTTCGTGGGTCCGCTACCTACCGGGCGGGCAAGCGATGTGGAGCGAGGAAACCTTCCGGCTATTTGGCCTATCACCCGAAACCGATCAAGCTTTATCCATGGAACAGCTACTGGATACCGTGCATCCCGATGATCGTGCAGCCAGAAGCGCCTGGCATCAGGACTGTTTGGCGGGCAATAGCGGTAACGGTTTGGAATACCGTATTTGCACCGCGCAAGGCCAGCAGCGTTGGGTGTTGTCCAAAGCCAAACTGGAGACCACGGCCGATGGTCAACCCTTGCGTTTAATTGGGACAGTGCAAGACATCACCGAGGCCAAACGCGCGGCCGCCGAAAAGCAGCGTTGGATCGATGCTTTCCGCTATTGCGGGCATGGCATAGCCATAGGCAATCCCGAGACTGGGCGTCTAGTGACCTGCAATCCGGCCTTCGCCGACATGTTGGGTTACGACAACGCCGATCAGTTTGAAGGTCAATTGATTCTATCCCTATATGCGCCTGAACACGTCGAGTCGGCCCGACGCCATCTCCATGAAGCCGACCAATTCGGCAAAATACGCTATGAATCGGTTTATCGACGCCAGGATGGCTCAGAGTTTGATGTGGCGGTGGATTTGGTCAGCGTTAAAAATGCCGAGCAAAAGGTGATGTACCGAGTTGCTACGGTACAGGATATCAGCGTGCGTAAAAAACAAGAGATGGAACTGCTGCAATATCGGGATCATTTGCAAAACTTGGTCGAACAACGTACGGAAGAACTCAACCAAGCATTGCAGCGCGCAGAGCGTTTGACGCGGGTAAAAAGCAGTTTTGTGGCGAATATGAGCCACGAAATCCGCACGCCCATGAATGCGGTACTGGGCTTTTGTTATTTACTGGAACAGCACGCCCTGAACGAAGAAGAACGCAGTTTGGTGAGGAAAATTCGCGATGCCGGGCGCTCCTTGTTAGCGATCATTAACGATATTCTGGACTTTTCCAAAATCGAAGCCGGACGCCTGGAAATCGAAAACCTACCTTTCCGGCTCAGCGATATGTTCGATCATCTCGCGGCATTGATGACGGCATCGGCCGACCACAAAAATCTGGAATTGATCATCATCCCGCCGGCGGGTATCGATGCCCTAATTGGCGATGGCTTGCGTATCCAGCAAGTCTTGATCAACTTACTCGGCAATGCGATTAAATTTACCGAACGCGGCGAAGTCGTGTTGCGGGTTACTGTCGATGACTGGCAAAACGGCGATACGGTAGCGGTGCGCTTTGCCGTGCGTGATACCGGAATCGGTATTTCAGAACCGCAGTTGGATGATGTGTTTGCCGCCTTTACCCAGGCTGACAATACGATCAGCCGCCGCTTTGGCGGCTCCGGCCTTGGCTTGACAATTTGTCGCCAGCTGGTGGATTTGATGGGTGGCGAGTTACGGGTAAGCAGTGTCGCCGGCCAAGGCAGCGAGTTTTGGTTTGTGCTGTGCTTGCAGCGCCACCTTGATTTCAATCCGACGCAAGCCATCCCGCCCTTGCACAATTTGAAATTACTGGTGGTCGATGACTGCGAGAATACGCGCGAAGCGGTGCATATGTCGGCGCGGGGTCTTGATTGGGATACCACTCTGGTCGCTTCGGGCCAGGCGGCAATCGTCGAGCTGTTAGCCAGTCTTGAGAGCGCCGCTCCCTATGATGTGGTATTGCTGGATTGGCCCATGCCGGGAGCCGACGGCATCAGCGCAGCCGAAGCTATCCGCGCTTCTCTGTCCGCCGTTGAGCTCGATCAGCCGCAAATAGCCATTATTCTGATGATCAGCGCGTCCTATTCCCGTGAACGGCTGGCCGCTCATGCTGACATGAATCATGTCGATGGGATATTAAGTAAACCGGTAACGCCCTCAGCATTGTATAACGCTGTCGCGGCGGTATTGTCAAAAGCGCCGCAGCCATCGTTGCCGTTAGCCGCGCCCGATACATCGCCTAATTCGGCGGGCACGCGGATTCAAGGTTTGCGGATATTGGTAGTGGACGATAGCGACATCAATCGCGAAGTGGCCAGGCGCATCTTGGAGTCCGAGGGGGCGCAAGTCAGTTTAGCAAGCGACGGTCAAGACGCCGTGGATTGGCTGTTTGGACATCCTGACGCAGTGGATTTGGTGTTGATGGATGTGCAAATGCCGCGCATGGACGGTTATGCCGCCACTCGGCGGATACGCGAAAACCCGACGTGGTCTGATTTGCCCATCCTGGCACTCACGGCCGGCGCATTTAAAAACTTGCAGGATGCAGCGCTGGAAGCGGGTATGAACGATTTTATCGCCAAGCCCTTTAACGTACCGCAAATGCTGGCTTTGATCACGCGTTGGACAGGAAGAAAATCGCCTCTCGGACTTACGCTGCCTGCATCCGGTGATCGGTATGACGAGGTAATTTCCAGCGACCAATCCGTCCCCCTGATTGCGCCGACAAATCCAGGCCAAGACGATTGGCCAGGAATCGATGTTAACGCCGGCCTAAAAATGTGGCATAAGCTTGATCTATATCAGGCCTATCTAACATGCTTTGTTGATCAGTATCGCGCTGCCGGACAGGAAATCAGTGCTGCCGCCGAGCAAGGGAAGCTTACCGAGGTAGCGGCCTTGGCGCACAAGCTAAAAGGCGCGGCTTATGGTTTGGCACTGACGGATGTAGCCAAACGCAGCGCCGAACTGGAAACGGCCTTGAATCGCGGTGAGCCTCTAGCTGCGGCCTCCGCAGCGCTGCAACAGGCGCTTGGCGTGGTTATCAGCAGTATCGTCAACTTAAGCCGAAACACAATACCAGCGCTTGATCATCACACCCAAGCCGAAGCGCTGGGTGGGGCCAAATTCTTGCTGGGCGAACTATTAACGGCGCTGGATGAAGACAACCCAGGTCATGCCGAACGCGTAATGGTTAAACTGGAGGGCTTGGTTGACGCCGATTTATTGGCGCCGCTCGCTACGCAAATTCGCGACTATAATTTTCGGGAAGCTGAAAGCTTAGCTTTGGCGTTAATAAACCAGCTCGATATACCAACTCAGTAAAATACCCATGCCTAATAATCCTATTTTGATCGTGGATGACGAACCCGCGAATTTGGCGATACTCCGCGAAATTCTCGAGCCTACATATCATTTGGTGTTTGCGCGTAACGGTCAGGAAACTCTGCTGGCGGTTGCCAAGCATAGGCCGAGTTTAATTTTGTTGGACATCCAGATGCCTGATATGGACGGCTACCAAGTATGTCGGGCTTTGAAAGCCGATCCGGCCACCGAAACCATCCCGGTCATATTCGTCACCGCTTTATCTGAGTTGGGCGATGAGGAGCAAGGATTTGCGGTGGGCTGTGTGGACTACTTGAGTAAGCCGGTGGTGCCCAGTCTGGTGCGCGCGCGGGTGAAAACTCATTTGTCGCTAGTGAGAGCCACGCAATTGGAAAAAAGCCACCGCGATGCGATCTATATGCTGGGCGAAGCCGGCCACTATAACGACAACGACACCGGGGTACATATTTGGCGGATGGCCGCTTATGCTAAAGCCTTGGCGTTAAATGTCGGCTGGACTTGTGCCGACGCCGAATTGCTGGAGTTTGCCGCGACGATGCATGATACCGGGAAAATTGGCGTGCCCGATGCGGTACTGAGTAAACCGGGGGCGCTGGACGAAGACGAATGGCGCATCATGCGTAGGCACTGCCAGATTGGTTACGATATCCTGTCGAAAAGCGATGCACCGATTTTTAAACTGGCGGCCGAAGTGGCCTTGTCGCATCACGAAAAATGGGATGGGACCGGCTACCCAAATGGGCTGGCGGGCCTAAGCATTCCCGAATCGGTGCGTATTGTCGGAGTGGCCGATGTGTTCGACGCATTGACCATGCGCCGGCCCTATAAGGAAGCTTGGCCGGTCGAGAAGGCGGTCGCGACTATCCGCGACGGTGCCGGGCAGCATTTCGATCCGGCGATGGTGGCCTGTTTTCTGGATATCCAACCGCAAATTTTGCAAATCAAGGCCGACTGGGAAATTCGCGAATTGGCGAAAACTTGATAGGTACTGATAAGCTTTGCGCTGCCGACATGCCGATTTTGAGCATGCGGGGCATGCAGTTAAAGCAGTTGCATCAGGCTATTTTTAGGCGTGTTGCGCTAAAAATACTTATCTGTCGGCTATTGCCATGCGTCGGCGTTCTGCGCATACTTGTGGCTAAGTTTTATTAGTACCAACAGGGATGAAAAATTCAAAGATCCTACCGCCAGCCACCCATAGTGCTCCAACTTGTGCCATCAGCGCGATTCGTCAGGCAAAGGCCTTGGAAATTGCGCTATCCGGAGACTGGGTGCTGGATGCGCAATTACCCCCGCTGGAACCGGTATTGGCGCAGATTGAAACCAATGCTATCGAAAAAATCGTCTTCTCGACCGGGGCCCTGGGGCGTTGGGACAGCATGCTGGTCACAGAGTTAATCAAACTGATTGACTACGCTTCGCAAAAAGTTGTCGCGGTCGATAAATCTACCCTGCCAACCTCGATTCAGGGCTTATTGACGCTGGTTTCCGCCGTGCCGGAGCGCGTCGATGCGCACCGTGACCAAGCTCAGACTTCCTGGTCGCAGGCTTTAGTAGTCAGCACCGGCAAAGCGGTTCAGCATGGCGAGGAGATGTTGATCTTTGTCGGCGAAATGATCATCAGCACTTTCGCCACCATGCGGGGTCAAGCGCATTTTCGCCGCCAGGATTTATGGCTGTATATTCAAGAATGCGGACCATCGGCGTTGCCGATTGTTACGTTGATCAGCTTGTTGGTGGGTTTGATTCTGGCTTTCGTCGGTGCGGTGCAATTGTCTTTATTCGGCGCGCAAATTTACATCGCCAACCTGGTTAGTTTGGGCATGACCCGGGAAATGGGCGGACTGATGACCGCAATCATTATGTCAGGCCGCACCGGCGCGGCCTATGCCGCCCAAATCGGCACGATGCATGTCAACAGCGAAATCGACGCGCTAAAAACCATGAACCTGGACCCGATGGCGTTTCTGGTGTTGCCGCGCATGCTGGCCTTGATCATCATCATGCCGCTATTATGTCTTTACGCCGACTTGATGGGCATCATCGGCGGCGGCTTTGTGACGGTGAATTTTTTTGATGTGTCGTTGACCGAGTATCTGGACCGCACAGCCCACGCCGTTAAGATGAAGGATTTTATAATCGGCTTTGTTAAGTGTTCGGTGTTCGGCATTTTGATTGCGCTGTCGGGATGCATGCGTGGCATGCAATGCGGCCGCAGCGCCTCGGCGGTCGGCGATGCCGGCACTTCGGCGGTGGTGACTGCCATCGTGTTTATCGTCGTCGCCGACTCGGTAATGACCATAATCTGCAACCGGCTGGGGATTTGACGATGGCCGAAGCGTGCATTACCGTAAAAGACCTGACCATGACTTACGGCGATTTCGTGATTCAGCGCGATCTGAATTTTACGATCAACCGCGGCGACGTGTTTATCATCATGGGCGGTAACGGCTGCGGTAAAACCACCTTGTTGCGGCATATGATAGGCTTGAAATCGCCGGCAAAAGGCGATGTTTGTTATGGCGAGCAAGGTCTCTGGCAAGCCGATCCCAAAGCCCGCCAGCAAATTTTGGCACGTACCGGCGTATTATTCCAAAGCGGCGCCTTACTCAGTTCCATGACCTTAGCCGAAAACGTTGCGCTGCCGATCACCGAAGCCACTCAACTGCCGCCCAAAAAAGTGCGGGAGATCGTGTCCTATAAGCTCGCACTGGTCGGATTGGCCGGATTTGAAGACTATTATCCCTCCGAACTGAGCGGCGGCATGCAAAAGCGCGCCGGCTTGGCGCGGGCGATGGCCCTGGACCCGGAGATTCTGTTCTTCGACGAACCGTCGGCCGGCTTGGACCCGATCACCGCCAAACTGCTGGACGATCTGATTCTGAGCTTGAGTAGCGCGTTGTCGGCTACCATCGTGGTGGTCACCCACGATCTGGACAGTATTTTCGCGATCGGCAACAACTCGGTGTTTCTGGATGCGGAAACCCGCACCAATATCGACGGCGGCTCGCCGCAAAAACTGCTGCATGAATCTAAACACCCCAACGTGATTCGATTTTTAAATCGCGGCGACCAAACCGAGCAAAATAGTAATCATCGACACATGAGGAGTCCGGCGTGAGCAAACAAGCCAATCCACTCGCCATCGGCGCGTTTTTGGTCGGCGCGTTGATCCTGCTGACTGCGGGGGTGATGATCTTTGGCGGTAGTGATTTTTTTAAGGATAAAAAACGCTTCGTCATCTTTTTCGACTCGGCCTTGAATGGCTTGAATGTCGGGGCGCCGGTTAAATTGCAGGGCGTGCAGATCGGCAATGTCAACGAGATTTCTCTGGTGATGGATTCTGCGACCGGCCGCATTTTCAAGCCGGTGGTGATCGAAATCGATCCAGCCTTACTGCAAGACTTGTCGGTACAGCAATCCGGCGGCCACAGCAAAAAACAGCGGATGCAGGATGCTCAACGTATGATCGATGCCGGTTTAAAGGGCCGCTTGGAGACCCAGAGTTTGCTGACCGGCCTACTGTATGTGGATTTGAATTTTTATAGCGACAAGCCGATCAATCTAGTCAAACTGGATTACAAGAATCTGCCGGAATTGCCTAGCGTACCGACCACAGTCGATGAAATTCGCAACACCGCTGACGAAATCTTCAACCGGGTGCGGCAGTTGCCTTTGGAAGAGATTACCAAAAACATGGCGGATACCTTGAATTCGATGCATGGCTTGCTGGAGTCGGACGATACCAAGAAATCGATGGCGGCCCTGGCTAAATCCCTACAAGAAACCCAACGGCTGATGAGTTCGCTAAACGATCAGATCGGGCCCTTAATGACCAATGCCAATAGCGCTCTGACCGAGACCCGCACCACTTTGCAAGACTTTAACAAAGAGTTGTTGCCGGTGTTGAAAGCCGCCGAACAAAGCCTGAATGCCGCGACCAAGGTGATGGAAGGCTCGCAAAATGCTTTGACCGCAGTGGAAACCATGGCCGCGCCGGATGCGCAACTTGGGCAAGCCCTAGTGGAAATGCGCAATGCCGCACGTTCCTTGAAGGATTTGACAGAGTCGTTGGAGCGGCGGCCAGAGTCGTTGATATACGGCAAATAGATTGGGTTTTTAGCAGATTTAACCGGATGAATATGAAACACATAATTTATTTGCCCATGCTACTTTCAGCACTGTTGTTGACCGCTTGCAGTAGTAAGCCGATACAGTTTTACATGCTTAGCGCCGAAACCGGCGCGCCGTCGGCTACCGTGTTACCGGCCGATACTGTGTTGGGATTGGGCCCGATTCATTTGCCGGCGTATTTGGACCGGCCGCAGCTAATCACTGCATTGAGCGAACATCAGTACCAACTGGACGACCAAAATCGCTGGGCCGAACGTCTGGATGACAATATTGCCCGTGTTTTGCGGCTTTCTTTAGCCAAGCAACTGGGCATAGAACAAGTGGTTCGCTATCCATGGGCACCGCGTCAGGCTATCGATTACCAAGTCAGCTTCGATATTCTCGAGTTGCATCAAACTGCCAGCGGCCAAAGCCGCTTCTCCGTGCAATGGCAATTGAAAAAAGCCGATGAAGCGGTGATCGGCAAACGCTTTGAGTGCAGCGAAGCCGCAGGTAAGGGCACCGAAGCCAGTGTTGCCGCGCAAAGCCGGTGCTTGACAAGGTTTAGTATCGAATTGGCGAATGAAATTGCCGGACTGGGCTCAAGACCCCGCCGTTGAAAGCGGCTAAGACGCTCTAATTGTTCTGCTGAAGCGCCACGGAGTAACGGGAGCACTTTAGATGTCGCTGCTGCGGTTTATTTGCTATCCAACACCACGATCCCATTCCATGCCAACGGCGGCATTTCACTATAGTGCAAAGCTTTTTGCAGATAAAATCGGCTGGGGCCGTCGTTAGCGTCGAGAGCGAGTGCTGCTTGAAATAGGTGGACAGCCTTGGGCCACAGGCCTTGTTGGAAGGCTGCCAGGCCGTCGGCAAAGATGCGATGTACTTCGTTCGGTTGGGCATCGCTGCCGTGCTTGAGTCCGGCGATTTCCACCAGCGTCACCGGTTCCGTGCGGCCCACTACCCGGAATGTGCCCACCGGTCGGGTCACGATGTCATCCAAATCGGCGGCGATGCTGTGCGAAGCCAGAATCCGCGTGCCCAGATACTTGTTAACACCTTGAATTCGCGACGCGATGTTGACCGTATCGCCGATGGCCCGGTAATGGCTGGAACTGCCGGCGTCTAGGCTGCCCAGTGTGAGTTCGCCTTCGTGCAGGCCGATGCGGGTGGCTAGCGGGGCCAGACTGGAGGATAGATTAAACGATTCCACCGCCGCGGCCATTTCCAATGCTGCCAAGCAGGCGGCGCGGTGCTGGTTGCTTACCGGCGCATCGAACCACACTGCCATCATCGCGTCGCCAGTGACGTCGGCGATCACACCGTCATGCGACACCACGGGGTGGCCCAGCACTTGGTAATAGGTATTCAATAGCTCCCACATTTCTCGTGGCGAGTGTTGGGCGGCGATAGTGGTGTAGCCCTCGATGTCGGTGGCTAGACATAAACCGTTGACATCTTTTTCAGTTCCAGCGATACCGGCTTCCGTCCATTGCCCCGGCGCTGCGGGAAACACGCCGACCCATTGCGGAAACACTCTACTGACGAATTCAAGTATGCGCCCGCGTTCGCGCATTAAGTCGTAGCGCGACCACGCCAAGCTCAGCAGCCACGACAGCGGTAATTGAATTAATATTGGCCCGGCGACCGGCAGCCACCAATGGCGCTGGCCGAACAACCAGACAGCCGAGCCGGCGTAAGTCGAGGCAAACACCAAGCTGAGGACGATGCCGGGCCAGCCGGCAAATCCGACTAGCAACAGGGCGATCAGCAAGCCGAATAAGCTCGATATTAGCCAGCCTTGCGCAGGTATTTCGATAAAACTATCTTCCAGCAAGTTGGCAAACTGCGTGGCCATGATCTCCACGCCGGCCATTTTGCCGGTGCGCGAATCGGAATAAGGGGTGGGGAAGAAGTCGGATTTGCCGGGCGAAAATTGGCGGTTGGCGCGGCCGACGAATATCACTTTGCCTTGTAAGTCTTTAACCTTGCCTTCGTAAACATCGGCGTAGGATTCCATTCTCAGCGTGCGCGGTGGACCGTAGTAATTTAAGTAGCGGCTGTCGCCGTCGCAGATCAATTGCTTGGCGCGGTGGTCCAGGTCGGGTGAGTTTGCGCACGCTCGGCGCTGCGCAGTCAACCAGGCCGACAAAGGCTGTTCATCCGGATAATCGCTGCTTGTTTGTTGGAAATAAAACCAGGCCAAAACCGGGAGGCTGGGTGCTTCGGCGAGCGCATCGTAAAAAGTCCAGGACTCGCGGATACTGGCGTTTTCCGAGTCATTTATTAGATAAAACGGTGCAGCATCTAGCGCCGCCTGAGCAATCACCGGCGTTGGCGACAGTTTGCGCATGACTATCAACTGCTCGGATAAGGTTGTCGCTGGTTCGCCTTCGCGGGAAATGGCGGGCATTTTATTGCGGTCCGAACATTCTTCCCGCCCATAAAAGTCCTCGACACCTCGGCGAAATTTTTGCACGCACTCATTGATCAAGACCTTGCCGGCAGCGCGCATTGCATCAGCTAGACTAGGGTCTACGCTGGGGTTAGCGGCGATAAATTGTAGATCGAACACGATCAAACCCGCGCCTTGGTGGTGCAATTGGTCAAGCAGTTTTGCATGAAACTCTCGCCAGCGGGTCAAGTCTTGACCCACGCCCAAGCGAGTCTCGGACGCTTCGTCCATCGCGACAATTACCACCTGTTCGGGTGTTGCTTGCGGGCCGCGGATTTTGAATAAGGTGTCTAAGCCCAGTTCGCTTTCCGTATTGAAAGCTAAATTTACCAGCGTGCTAAGCAAAAAAACCAGAACGGTAAATACGACTATGCGAAACGGACGGGCCATAAGGAGTGCCAGTCTGGACAATAGATATGACGGCGGACTGCACGCGCGATCCACCGTCATCAATTTAGAGGCTTATATACAGAAATTAATTGAATGCTTCGTCGATTTCTTCTTGTGTATAACAGATTTCATATTGGTCGCCATTTACGTAATAAGTATTGCAATATGATGCTATTTGTCGAGTGGGTGATGAGTTTGATGTCTGAGAAAATACTGGTTCATCCATAACGCTTAATGAGTTTTGCGATGGAATATCATATTTAACTATTGAGGGAGAGCAAGGTTTTTCGTTTTCAGAAGGGGAAATTGTCGAGTTTAATGGCCTAGCGTTATAAATAGCTGAGTTACTTTGTGATTTATTGCATCTCAGTTCTTCTTTGTGGTTTATATCGCGTAAATCGGTTATCGCCTGTGTTCTTAAGGTGTTTTCTGTTTGATTGGTATTGCTTTGTGAATTTTGACTATATATTGACAGCAATGTGCTAATAAAGATAGAAATAATATAACTTGTTTTATTATTCATTTTGTTAGTCCAGGTTGGGTGGTAATAGTTAAATAACAAGCTTGTCGCAATAACTCAGAACACTGAATACCGGAAATTATTTAAAATTTTCTAGCAAATAAGCCGTATTAAGAGCTATTTTGTCTAATACCTTAGTAAATTTCTAATTGTTAACTCCAATATTATGGGGGCGCAAGTTTCTGTAAAAAAACTCATATTACTCAAGCGCTTCGTCGATTTCTTCTTGTGTGTAACAGGTTTGGTATTGCTGGCCGTTTAAGAAAAAAGTATAGCAGTAAGCTGCTATTTGTTGAGCGGGTGATGAATTCGATAATTGAGAAAATACTGGTTTATCCATATCGCTTAATGAGTTTTGCGATGGAATATCATTAACTATTGAGGGAGAGCAAAGTTTTCCGTTTTGAGGATTGCCGTCTGCCGGGTTTAATATGCGGGTATTATAAATCGCTGAGTTACCTTGTGATTGAATGCAGCCCTTTGCTTCTTTGTGGCTTATAGTAGTTAAATCAGTTGTTGCCGTGGTTATTAAGGTGTTTTCGGTTTGGTTGGTATTACTTTGTGAGTTTTGGCTATATATTGACAGCAAGACGCTAATAAACATAGACGTAATATAATATGTGTTATTTTTCATGTTGGTAGTCCGCGTATAGGTTATTGGATAAGTAATAAGCTTATTGCAAAAACTCAGAATGCTGCCTATCGGAAATTAAATTTTTCTAGCAAATAAGCTGAGTCAACTATAGGGATGTGCTACCTGCTTGTCAAGAATTTTTCAATTAATTTTATGAAAAAATTGAATACAATGCTTATAAAGATAATTTTATAAATTGGTTTTTACGGCTCCCGCTTGCGCGGGAGGATTGGTATTGATTTCGGTAGAATAACTGGCTAATTACTGTGTAAGTTGCTTTGCCACTGATCTCTGTTTTTCTAATTAATATAATTTAGCGTCGTCTGCCGCAATTTTCGTATTGGTCGCCGCCGGATGAAACGACGTTACAATGCGAGCCCTTATAAAGGGTAGTAACTGAAATAACAAACCGGGCAGGCTTCACTTCGCCGTCTTTTTTTATTTCTCCTTGTATGGTTTGCTTGCTAAGTTCTAAGGCTGCTTTTAGTGTCGGATTGTCGTCGATAAGCAAAGTAGCTTTGCAGTTTTCGCCAGAGTCTTTGGTGGACGACTGTGCTTTATCGGTGCTGCGACGAGGATCGGGTTTACTTTGAATACAAGCCGAGATTTCCTGACCTGTCTCAGGATCAAGTACTACTATTTTTGCAGTGTCAAAATTGACGCCGTTTGCTAAGGCGACCCTTTGATCAACTAGTGTTTCAATAGATTTATTCGATCCGCATCCAAAAATAAAAAAACTGCTAAGTACTAATAGAATAGGGGTTTGACCGATAACTTTTTTCATTATATTTCTCCTGATTTTTAAAAAACCCTTATAACAAATTAATAAAACAAGCTGAGTTTTACAAATAATTGTCGTTCAGGGGTAAATGGGCTGATTTGCGGACCGCTAGTATCGAAATTACTTTGATAGTTGAATTTATTGTCAAATAAGTTCCTAACTTCAAAATTAATCGAGCCGAGCCTTTTGGGCAAACGGTAACCGGCAGCAGTGTCAAACGTCCAAAAGCCTTCGCTTTGGTATTCTAACGGATTGGAGATAAAGTCAGTCGCAGTTGCAACGTGTTGATTAACATAGGTGCCAATTATTCTTGCAAAAAAGCCGACCGGATGAAAGAAATTGACAGAAACGGGTATTTGATGAGTTGCGATGCTTTGTGGGAGATTGGGAGCGCCGTTGCCCACACTATAGGCTCTATCTTGTTTATCAAATTGATACTCCGTTTTGAAAGCTAGCCATTCTTTAGGTGCCCAGTAAATATAAGCTAAATGCGACAATTCGTTACGATCTTGAAGTGTCAATACACCGTTGCTGGTAAAGGGGTGTCGACTATCTCGCCAGCTAAGTTCGCCGCCGACGAATACGGTTTTTAATGGATGGTAATCGAGTCCCACGCCATATCGCCAGGCTCTAGCATTGTTATTATCATCAAAAAACTGGTTAAATCCGGCAATTTGCGTTGGCTCAATTGTTTGATTTGCTGCTAGGCGCCGATTCAACGTCTTAAACGCAGCTCCTCTCAAAATTAAATTCTCTATCGGATTCCAAGTTATACCTAACTTAGGGTTAAGTTGTTGCCGTTTAATAAGATCAGGATTCTGCGTGGAAATTGTGGATGAACCATCGGAATATATGGTCGCTGAATTCACATCAATTAATTCATTGTCCAAATAATCAAAGCTGAGTCCCAAGGTTGTCGTTAGGTTTCCCGGTAAATATTGTTTCGAGTATATGTATCCATTGAAATGGTGCGTTTGACTAGCGGTTTTTGACGTATCCGTGAGGGGGTCTGGGTCGCCGTTGATAAAGATATTTGTATTGTCAAAGTTTATATCGTTCCTTAATTCCAGATGGCCTAACCCGGCTATTAGTTCAAAGAAGCGTGGGTGGTAAAGATATTGTATTTCGGTTTGATAGCCTTCGTTTTTGTTTAGCCTGGATATATCGTCGAGGTTATCGAAATCCGGATCGTCTGCGAACGCATGTAGGAAATTGTCATGGTTGAGTTCCTTTCTCCTGGTATAAAAAAACGAACCGATCAGATCCTGTTCAGGATCGATTTTATAATGGCCGCCAATTCTTGCTGTGTCTTGCTTGATAGTCTGTCTAAGCGTTTCATCGTGAAACTGATTCAAACGCATCGGCACATCGCCAGCTCTGACGTTTTCCGATTTCAACTCTGCTTGCACGCTAAAGTCCGGCGTGAAGGCGTATTGGGCAAAGGCGTCGTAGATATTTTGTTGATAATCGTCGTTTTGCCGAAAGCCGTCGGTTCGGTAATGGAACTGGCCCAGACTCATCGATAATTTGTCGTAAACGCCGGACACAATAGCGTTGTCGGTTTTGGTGTTATTGCTGCCGTAGGCGCCGTTCAAAACCAGATGCGCGCCGTTGCCGGTGTACAAGGAGTCGTATTCATTTACCGATAAACTGCCCGGCCCGGTATTATTCAGAATGCCGATATTTTCGCCGGTCAATTGCGGTTGTACCGGGGTGATATTGATCGGTTGCAGCAGTTGCGCCTGCAACAGCTCGCTGGCGCGGGCGACGCGGTAGCGTGGTTGACCGACGTAAGCATCCGAGAGAAAACGATGGGCCGACGGATCGGTGGCATCGTGACCCAAGGACTTCCAGGCTTCGCTAAGTGCCACCCGGCCGAAACCCAGATCGTTATATATACGTGCCAGATTGGCGGTGCGGGCCGCGGCGTCTTCGTCCAGCAGCAGTTTCGAGCGGTACACGCCACGGTTTTCGTTTAGCTCTATAGACTGCTGCATATCCCGCAGCGCTTCGACAGGGCGATTCAAGGATTGCTTGCGTAGTGCATCGTAAAAATACGGCGTGGGGTCTTTCGAGTCGTGTTGCTTCGCCAGGTCGAATTGATCGCCGGCCAGCGCTGGGCGTTTTTCCTCGTAGTAGGCTTTGCCAAGATAGCTGCGTAACAAGGAATTGTTCGGGTCCAGAATAGCGGCAATTTCCAGGTCGCGGCGGCCGGCTTCCAGATCGCCGCTGCGGATTTTCGTTAGACCCAAACCCAAGCGCGGTAACGGCGCGGTAGAATCCAGCTGGACGGCGGATTCGAAATGGCGCATGGCTTGGGCAGTATCCACTCGAAATAAATGCGAAAAGCCCTGCACGGTTTGGGTTCTTTCCAAATTGGGGTCGAGCATAAACGCCTTGGTTGCCGATTCTGCGCTTTCCGAGCGCAAGCCCACGGCCAATTGCAGTTCGGACAGTCGCGCCCAAGTCATTGCGTCGTTAGGCGCTAGCAGACTAGCATGCTGCGCCGCAGCCAGGGCTTTTTCCAGTTCGAATCCGGCTTGTTGGCTGTAGGATAGCGCTGAGTACGCGGTCGCCGATTGCGGATTTACCGTCACCGCACGCTCGGCCAGATTCAGTGCGTCGGCTTTGCGATTTTGGGTCAGCGCCAGAATACTTTCCAGTGCTAAAGCGTCCGCGTCATTCACATTGATGGAGCGCAAGGCTTGAATATCCTGCATCGCCAACTGGCTTTGCCCGGCTGTGAGCCTGATTGCCGCGCGGGCTTTCAAAAACGCTGAAGACTGTTCAGCCGGCGGCGTCCGGTCCAAAGCGGTGAGTGCCAAATCGACCCGGCCTTGCCGATAATTCTGAATCGCGGCGCTTAGAGCAGGGGATAACGGCGCGCCGGACGCGGAATAGGGCAATAGTGGCGGGTAATACAAGGCCCAATTCACCGCGTCGGCGGGTTTAAGATCGATTTGCGCGCGGGGGGGCTGGCCCAGCAAGGTTTTTCCTGCTTCTCCGGCTTTTAGATGAATATCGCCGTAGGTATTGAAAAAGCGCACGGCGCCTTCGTAAACCCATAGTTCGGCGCTGGCATCGTCGGCGCGTAACGCAAATTCGGTGCCTTCCGGACCGGCGTTGGCAATCGGAGTGGTGATTTGTAACTGTTTCGGGGTGCGGCTGATGAAATGCACAAAGCCTTTCAGCAAATCCACCAATGTGGCCTGATTGGGGGCGATGCCGATTAAAGTCAGTACCGTGCCCTCGGCAAGGCGCAGCGTGATGCCGTTGGGTAGCAATAAGGATGCGCGGCTATACGCCTCAATCCGGATTCGACTGCCTTCACAAAGGCGTTGCTCCAACTGTGCTGGTTGCCATTGTCCCTTGGCGCCGGCGTCGTAAAACAAGGTGCCTTGCAGCGAAACCAGTTTGGCGGCTTTTTCCACGCTACAGCTTGTCGCGGTCGCATCGGTTTCCGCCAAACACATTGGCGCAAATAAAACCATGAAGCAAATCACAAGGCAGCGCATTTTATCTCCGAAAGATGTTTTTTTTCGGATGATAAAGTCTGAAACCCTAACTGATCAAGGTAATAATTAACTTTGCCCTAGATTTTCTTATTTTTGTCAATTGGCCCAATGTGCAGTAGCGATAATGCGTTGTCGATAATCGCTATACGCAGCTCACCATGAGGCTGGTGGGGTGGTTTCGATTCTGAGGGTTTTTTCGTCGACGCTGATGTAACCGCCTTTGGTTAGTTCTTTCATCACCTTGTTAATCATTTCCCGAGACGAACCCACCATCGTCGCCAGCTCTTGCTGAGTCGGGCGGTTATGAATCACATACACGTCGCCGTCCTTTTCCGCCATATCTTGCAGCACTTTAATGGTACGTTCGTAAACATTCGACAAGGCCATTTGTTTGACTTTCTCGGTCAGGAATCTGACTTTTTCAGCCAACACTTTAAGTAGGGCAATAGCCGCATCGGGGTGTAGTTTCAACCAGTGGATGAAATCGGTTTTGGCAATGACTGCACACACGGTTTTTTCCTGGGCTTCCACGGCGGCGGAACGGGGTTCGTCGCTGAGCAAGGCCAATTCGCCGAAATACGAGCCGGCTTCCTGAATCAATAAGGTTACTTCCTTGTCTTTGTCGTTACTGCCGAACACCCGCACCTTGCCGGACAAAATGACATACATAGAACTGGTCTGGTCGCCCTCGGCGATAATCATCGCCTTTTTCGGGAATTTAATGACCTTGGCCCTTGCTGCCAAGGCCGCCAAAGCCTCCTCGGGCAAATCGGCGAGAAAGGGAATGTTGCTCAGACTGGCGATGACTTCTGCTTGCATGATGAGGCTATAACCGCTTGATTTAGTAGAGTGCCGCTTTCGATAACGGTCTGTTTGTATGTGACGCCTAGCTTACTAAGTTTGCGTCATGATAGTGAAGTATTTCACACATTGCCGGCCAATTAAATCACAGACATACCACTTTTGCGGCGAAAGTGGGAATAGCGCTCAACGCATTGGCGGGTGTCAACTTTGCAAATGCCAGCCCGCCAAGCGCCTGCCGTTTATACCAAGCGTTTGCCGGTACGCAGCAAGGCCTCGAATTCCGATGCCGGTAATGGCTTGCTGAAGTAATAGCCTTGTATCTCGTCGCAGTGGTGTTCGCGCAGAAACTGGCAGTGTGGTTCGGTTTCGACGCCTTCGGCGATCACCTTGAACGCCAGGTTGTGCGCCAGTGCAATCACCGCCAAGACAATAGTGGCATCTTCAGGATCGGTGAGCATGTCGCGCACGAAGGATTGATCAATTTTTAGGGTATCTACGCGAAATCGTTTCAAATAGCTGAGGCTGGAATAGCCGGTACCGAAATCGTCGATGGACAGCTTCACGCCGGCGCTCCGGAGCTGGCTAAAAGTGGCGATGACCTTCTCGACATCCTCAGCGATCAAACTCTCGGTCAGTTCCAGTTCGAGTTGAGAGGCCGGCAGGCCGGTGGCTTGGAGCGTATTCATCACCCAACTGATCACATCCTGCTGTAGAAACTGGCGTGCGGATATGTTGACCGCCACGCAGACCGGCGGCAAACCGGCGTCTGTCCAGGCTTTCGCCTGAGCGCAAGCCGCGCGCAACACCCAATCGCCTATGGGTACGATAAGCCCGGAGTCTTCGGCGATTGGAATGAACTGGGCGGGAGAGACCGCACCCATCTCGGGATGTTGCCAGCGCAATAAGGCTTCGCAACCGGAAATTTGCCCGTTTTTCAGGTTGACCTTGGGTTGGTAGGCCAGCTGAAACTGTCCTGCCGCCAACGCTTCCCGCAAGCGCGTTTCTATATTGACACGGCGCAGGGTTTCCTCGCTCATCTCGCGGGTGAAGAATTGACAGGTGTTGCGGCCTAGGTCCTTGGCGCGGTACATCGCTACGTCTGCGTTGTCGATCAGCGCCTCGGCGGTTTCGCCGTCCTGCGGGAACACGCTGACGCCAATACTGACGGACAAATGGATATTACGCCCCTGAACTAGCAGTGGACTATCAAGATTCTGGACCACTTTTTGGGCGAGGAAATAGGCATCGCTATCTTTGTTTAGATCAGTCAGCAAAATCAGAAATTCGTCACCGCCCAGGCGAGACACGGTATCGCCGTCCCTGATCAGGCTGCCTAGCCGTTCGGCGGCGACCTTCAATACCGCGTCGCCGAATGGATGGCCGTAGCCGTCGTTGACTACCTTGAAGCGATCCAAATCCAGATATAACAGTGCCAGCTGGCTACCGGCGCGGCGCGCGTGGGCGATGGCTTGGGCAATGCGGTCCTGGATCAGGTCGCGGTTAGGCAGGCCGGTCAAGCCGTCGTAGGTGGCCAGATAGCGAATCTGCAATTCGGCCTGTTTACGCGCGGTGATGTCCTGGATGGCACCTATCATCCGCACGCCGCGCCCCGTGTCGTCACAGAGCAATTGGCCTCGGTCAAACAAGTCGGCATAGCTGCCGTCCTTTCGCCGAAAACGGTATTCCTCAGACCAGGTTTTCTCGCTGCCGGCTACTGTGGCTTGAAGGTGTGCTACCACGCGGTCGCGGTCGTCGGGGTGAATGCGGCGGGCCCAGAAGTCGAATGAAGACAAAATCTCGTCAGCGTTGTAGCCAAACACAATTTGAAAGTTCTCGCT
The DNA here is from genome assembly GCF_000365425.1 of Methylomonas sp. MK1. Lineage (NCBI taxonomy): Bacteria > Pseudomonadati > Pseudomonadota > Gammaproteobacteria > Methylococcales > Methylococcaceae > Methylomonas > Methylomonas sp. MK1. The sequence continues at coordinate 867,956 of NZ_AQOV01000001.1, read as the reverse complement.
CCACCAGATGTTGTTGCTGGCGAAGTCCCAATCCCACACGACATCTCCTGTCGCGCGGGTTGCGGCGTGGAAGCGGGCCAAGCTTTCCCGCAACGCGGCATCCGCGCGTTGTCTTTCCGAGATGTCGTTTAGAAACAACGTGCGTACTTCCAAGCCGTTGCGTCTAAAAGCCGCTACCCGCAATTCCGCGTCGAACACGCCTTGGGCGCCGAGAAATTGAAACGCGCCGGAATCCGTGGTGCTGAGGATCTCGGCCCAATCAGCGTGGCCGTCGGGAGCAAACACAGCATCGGTGATGTTCTTACCAAGAATGTACTCACGCGCCAGGCCAAACAAACGTTCAGCGGCCGCGTTCCATTCTATAACGGTCAGCTGGTGATCCAGGCTAAAGATTGCGGTGTGAGTAGAGTCGAAAATAGCGCCTTTTAAGGCCAGAGAAGCGGCTTGCTGTTCTTTGGCTTCCAGCAGTTGTTTAACGGCCACGGCCATGTGGTCGAGTGCTTCACCCAGAATCTGGGTTTCCCGGAATTCGTTCGTGGCGAAAGTGGCGGCCGCCGGGGCTTCCAGTTCAGTATGGCCGATGCCGGCAACCCTGCGTTCCAGCACCGCCAGCGGTTTGCCGAAACGCCTGGCCATGCGCATCGAGACCAGCACCAGTCCCGCGGTAATTGCCACGCCCATGCCGCCCACCTGATATAACTGGCGGCGTAGCATGTCCTCGATATACGACACTTTTCGCGAGGTAATGACCAACCAAGACATGCCGCCTTTCAGCGGCATGCGCCGGGCGGCAACCCAGCGTTGTTCACCTTCCACTAGCATGCGGTCTAGGAATAATTCGCCGGCGAAATTCAGCAAAGGGTTCAACTCGGCGGGCAAGGGCAGTGGCGCCCGGCCTACTTGCAGCGGATCGCCGATTAGGCGCGGAGCGGCTCCCAGCTCTAGGATCTGAAACTGGGAGTGATATTCCGCACCTATGGCGCGCAGAAAGCTGTTCAGTGCCGGGATGTCGAAGTCGGCATCCAGAACGCCGATCAAACGACCGCCGGCATCTTTGAGCACTTTGCCGTAGCTGAAGCCCCACAAGGGCTCATTGCCCGTGAAAGGTGCCGCCCAGCGGTAAGCCGGAACCCAGGTGTCGCCGCTTGGACTGCGCAAAGCGGCTTCGTAGAACGCGTCACTGCGGGGATCGTAGTGTTGGTTGTACAGCTGTTGATGGAGCACGAATCCCTGCTCGGTCAATATGAACTTTCGCGCCAGCGGGCCTTCCGTGCGGTTGCCCGGGAATAGCCAAAGTAAAATCTCGCCATTTGCAGTGCGTTCCAACGCGCCGTATTCGCCCGAAGCCGCCAGGGAGATGCCCAGGTAACTTAATTCCGGGCGCTGTTCGAATGCAGCCAGTGAATATTCCAGTGTCGATTGTAAAGTGGCGCCCGTTACCTCCGGGGCAATCGCGGCACGTTCAGCGGATTCGGCTGTCATCTCTGCCGCCCGAATCAAAGTCAGCAGGCGTTCGGTCGCGCGGTCCAGGGTTTCTTTCACTTCGCGCCGGGTGGTTTCCTCGGTGCTGGTGACGCTTTGCCAAGTCATTCCTACTAAAAGCGCCAGACCAAGCAACATCACCAAACCCACGATATTGGAAATTAAAACTCGGGTAAATGAGGGCGCAACGGCCTCAGGTAACACTGTTTGTTCCGCGGGTGAAGGCGTGTTTTTCATGGTTGTTTGGTCAATGGCTATAGCTATGAACTGATCTTGTCAGCGTATTTCGGGCAGTATGCTGCGCAGCATTTAAATAAGCAAAAGCGGCTTGCAATGTCGTTCTAAACGATCTTGTGTTTTGCCGGAAATACCATCTTATGCGGTCCAAGCGGCCCGGGTAGTGTGGCCGGGATTAAGCCTAAGCGGCAGCTGCCGACCAATTCGGCTATGAAAAGCTACCAGTTTCTATAAACGTCGTCATTTGCATTAAAGATATTGCCATTCAAATCAGCCCTATTTATCCCTGGTGCCTCGTTCGGGCTGAGCTTGTCGGAGCCTGAGCTGGTTGGTCTTTCGATAGACTCAGTACCCTCAAAGGCATTAAGGCGAACAGTACTTAAGGGTCGTGTTAATAATTGTAGATGCTGAAGACGATCTTTAAATTTAGCCGGTGAAAAAGTTTCGCAATATACACATCCAGCGAAGTACCGCGTTTAGCGTAGCCGCAATAGCTGCACGAATGCCCGTCGAATGAAAAACTACCCCGATTTGCAGTGGAATTTGTCACAGCTTTCCAGGGTGGCGAACGCCTAAAGTATCAATACCCGCTCTAGTTCTCAAACCGGTAGATGGGGATGCGGCTGGCAAGCAATTTTGTCGGTATCGCAGTCGTTGGGCCGGCGGTGCGCCAGCCTCGTAACTTTATTAAGGAGAAAGACAATGTCTGAAAAATCCAAATTCGATCAAGACCTGAAAGTCTTGCCAGCAGAGGAATTAAATCGGGTGTCCGGCGGCTTGATTGGTCCGGATCAAGATTTAAGCCAATTTCCGCGCAAATTTTGGCCGGTGATCAATCCCGGCGCGTTCAACGTCAAAACCGTCGTGGCCAATCTCGTCGTGAGATAAGGCTTTTTAAATTATTTAGGAGAACTGTCATGTCAAACAAAACCACTCGAATTTCTGCCGATGAATTATCCGCCTTTGCTGCACAAGGCATAGAACGCGCTTTGCAAGCCCGGGAGGCTGCCGGCGTGGAATTGAATCAGGAGCAACTCGATCAAGTCAGCGGCGGGGCCTCGTTAAGCTTGGTGCTGAATAAAGGCATTATCGCCGGTGGCCCCTGGTTCGATCAGTTTAGAGGATTGAATAGCGTCATTACCAACCCAAGTGCCGGCGGTTTGGCCGGGGGCTTGGGCGGCCTGCAAGGAGCAACCCAACTGGGTTGATAGTGCCATGACCTTGGAGAACCCAGTGTTATGTCCCAGCGCGCAGCCGGAATGGGAAGGTGCCCAAGTCATCGGCGTGATGACCGGCACCGCGGATAAGCCGGAAATGGCCTATCTGAGTGCCCCGCAACCGGTGACCGAGCAATTGCTCGAATTGGCTGGCCCTGTCAGTCCGGCGGAAGTATTCCGCTTTTCCGCGCCTTGTGCCTGCACCGGTTGCGGGCACTACGCGGAGGCGGAATCCAAATGCCGGCTGGCGGAAAAAGTCGTGCGTTTTACGCCGACAGTCACCGAGCAATTGCCGGTTTGCGCGATTCGTGCCGATTGTCGTTGGTGGCAACAGGAAGGCCGCTCGGCGTGTTTTAGATGTCCGCAAGTGGTGACCAATAACCTCAAGCCGACCGAAGACATGCGGCGGGCGGCCGACTACGGCGTTCTCTGAGGGGTTTGGTCAGAATGTCAAAATGGTGAGAAGGAAACGGCGTTATGAAACATGAGTTATTTCGACAACAAGCCTTGGACTTTAAAAAAGACAAGCCCTTAGGGGAGGTTATTCACATGGAGTCTTTGTCGTTTTCCTTTCTCACCGCTTTAGCCGTCAGCAGCGCTTTGCTGCTGGTCGCCTTTGCCTTTTGGGGCGAGTACACCCGTAAATCTCATGTGAACGGTTATTTGTCGCCGAGCATGGGTTTGATCAAAGTTTACGCGCCGCAAGCCGGCACCTTGATCGAAAAACACGTACGCGAAGGGCAGGCCGTTAAAGCCGGCGATACGCTGTTCGTGTTATCCACCGAAAGCAGTTCGCGGGAAACCCCGCAAACCCAGGCCGCAGCGATCGAACAATTGAAACAACGCCGGGAAAGCCTGGAAACCGAGCTGGCCAAACAAGAGCAAATCGACCAGATTCAATATCGCTCCGTGTTGGATAGATTGCATGGCATGCAGCGCGAGTTGCAGCAAGTGAATAGCGAAATAGCCACCCAACAACAGCGTCTGGCCGGTGCCGTCGCGACCTCGCAGCGCTATCAACAACTATTGACCACGAAATTCGTTTCGGCGGTGCAAGCGCAGCAAAAACAAGACGAATGGCTGGATCACCAAGCCAAGTTGCAAGCCCTGCAACGCGTGCAAATGACTTTGCAGCGCGACATCCGCTCCGCACAGCTGGAAGTGGACAGTAGCCAGATGAAATTTAAAAACCAACGCGCCGCCATAGAACGCAATATTTCGACCTTGGCGCAAAACATCACCGAATCCGAATCGCGCCGCAATATCGTGATTACCGCGCCGCACGACGGCACCGTCACCACGATCCTGGCCGAACAAGGGCAAAACGCCACGACCGCCAATCCTTTGCTGTCCATTCTGCCGCTAGGTGCCAAGTTGCAAGCCCAGTTATTGGTGCCGTCCAGTGCGGTGGGCTTTGTCGAGCAGGGCCAGACTGTGTCGGTGCGTTATCAAGCCTTTCCCTATCAACGTTTCGGCAGTCATCAAGGCCGCATCGTCGAAATTGCCAAAACCTTGATTACCCCCAAGGAAGCCGATTTACCGGTGACTTTGCAAGAGCCGGTGTACCGGGTCACGGTGGAGATCGATAAACAAGCGGTGCAAGCGTATCGCCAGGATATTCCGCTGCAATCCGGCATGCTGCTGGACGCGGACATCTGGCTGGATCATCGCCGCCTGATCGAATGGGTATTCGATCCTCTTTACAGCATTCTAGGACGGGTTTAACCATGACTATGCAACACATCCTCGACTTTTCCGGCCGCAGAAAAACCCCGCTAATTCTGCAAACCGAAGCGGCCGAATGCGGTCTGGCCTGCCTGGCGATGGTGGCCAATTTCCACGGTCACCGGGTCGATTTAGCCAGTCTGCGGCAGAAGTTTTCGCTGTCGCTGAAAGGCTCGACCTTGAATCATCTGATCCAGATCGCCAACCAATTGCATCTGGGCTCGCGGCCGGTGCGGGTGGATTTAAACGAACTGAGCAAACTTAGCCTGCCGGCCATCTTGCATTGGGATTTCAATCATTTCGTGGTGTTGACTCAGGTCAAACGCGGCGTGGCGACGATACTCGATCCGGCCAAAGGTACCGTGCACGTACCTTATACCGAGGTGTCCAAACATTTCACCGGCGTCGCCTTGGAATTACAACCGACCCAAGCCTTTACGGCAAAAACCGAACGTCAACAAATCAAGCTATCCCGCCTCATCGGCCAGTTGAATGGTGCCTCCAGCGCTACCTTGCAAATCATTTTATTGGCTGCGGCCATAGAAGTGTTTGCAATCGTAGCGCCTTTTTTTATGCAACTGGTAGTCGATAACGCGGTGGTTGCCAAGGACACCAATCTTTTGACCGTACTGGGCTTGGGGTTCTTATTGTTGGCTTTGATCCAGATCGGCATTACCGCGCTGCGCTCCTGGGTGGTGTTGGTGCTGAGTACCTCGGTAAATTTGCAGATGATGAGCAATCTGTTCGGGCATTTACTGCAATTGCCGATGAATTTTTTCGAGAAACGCCATTTGGGCGACATCGTCTCGCGCTTCGAATCGTTGAACGTGATTCAAAGAACTCTGACCACCAGCTTTCTGGAAGCCATCATCGACGGCGTGATGGCATTGGTTACCTTGGGCATGATGCTGGTGTACAGCTGGAAGTTGGCGGCCATCGTCAGCCTGGCCGCGCTGCTGTATGGGCTATTGCGCCTGGCGTCGTTTGCACCGTTGCGGGCAGCCAGCGAAGAACAAATCCTGCGCGCCGCCAAACAGCAAACCAATTTATTGGAAACGGTGCGCGGCATGCAGAGTGTGAAATTATTCAATCGGCAATTGCAACGCCGGCACGGTTATCAAAATTTGATGGTCGATCATTTCAACGCCGGTATCCGCGTGCAAAAGCTGAATATCATTTACCGCGCGCTGAACAGCTTGTTGTTTGGAGTGGAAAATATCGCGGTGATTTGGCTGGGAGCCTTGTTCATTCTGGATGGCGGTTTTTCGGTGGGGATGCTGTTTGCCTTCATGTCCTTTAAAGATCAATTCACGCACCGGGTGGGTAGCTTCATCGAAAAAGGCATCGAATTCAAAATGCTGGGCTTGCATACCGAACGGGTTGCCGATATTGCGCTGGCGGAAGCCGAGGACGAGCATGTTAGTGGCGCCCGCCACGAGCAATTGCCGGCATCGATTCAAATCCGCAATCTGGATTTCAGTTACGCACCATCCGAGCCGCCGGTGCTGAAAAATCTGAATCTGGATTTTGCCGAAGGCGAGTCGGTGGCGATCATCGGCCCATCCGGTTACGGCAAAACCACGCTGGCCAAATTGATCCTGGGTTTGTTGCAGCCTAGCGCCGGCGAGATTTTGATCGGCGGCGTGCGCTTAAATCGTATCGATAGTCACGAATACCGCAATATGGTGGCAGCGGTGATGCAGGAAGATCAATTGTTCGCCGGCTCGATTGCCGACAATATCTGCTTCTTTGATCCGGAACCGGATCAAGCCTGGATCGAAACCTGTGCCCAGTTGGCGGCGGTGCATCAAGATGTAATGACCATGCCCATGGCCTTTAACACGCTGATCGGCGACATGGGTACGGTCCTGTCGGGCGGGCAAAAACAACGGGTACTACTGGCCCGCGCCTTGTACAAACGCCCCAAGATTTTAGTGTTGGACGAAGCCACCAGTCATTTGGATGTGGCCCGTGAAAAGTTGGTGAACGGCGCGGTGCAGCAACTAAAACTGACCCGCATCATCATCGCCCATCGTCCGGAGACCATTGCTTCGGTGGATAGGGTGATTGATTTGCAGGCCATAGCGGCAGAGGCGCTTGCCGGACCGTGTTATGCGTCGCAGGCGGCTTAGCTGTTGTTGAGCAGTAAATGCTCTATGTTGCCGGATTCGTTATAAAATCGTCGAAAATATTTAAACATTTTACGACTGGATTTTATGAATAACGCTATTGAAATGCATGCCGCCGACGATATTTTTTCCGAAGCTTTCTTATTGGGTAATTTAGGCGCACCGTTTATTCTGGGAATGGCGGTCGGCTATTTCGCCAAAAAAATGCTACGTACGGCTTTGTTCGTGGGCGGGGCGATTGTATCGATTTTGTTCGTTGCCGAATATTATGACCTGATCAACATCAACAACATGGCCTTGGAAAATGCGGCTAACTCAGCCGCTGAGGTTGCCAAGGAATCCGGTAGTTTTTTGCTGGACCGGCTAGCGGTGTTTACCAGTCGGGGCGTTAGTGGCGCGGGCGGTTTTTTTGTGGGATTTAAACTGGGGTAAAGCGGTTTTTATTTTCTTGCGTCATTACCATTAAATTTAGATCAGATGGTTCCCTCTCCCCGTGGGAGAGGGGTAGGGTGAGGGAGATAAATGAGTAAAAAGCTTTATTTTGATTCCCCCCATCCCACCTTCTCCCAGAAGGAGAAGGGCTTCTTGCTTAGCTAAATAGCAGCTACGTTAGGCTTTGGGAGCTACCATCCGCACATGCGGAGCAGATTTGTACCATCCCAGCCCTTAATTTCGGCTAGGAAAAATGCCTTGTGTGGCTATGCAGTATTTGACACCCAAAACCGGCGAGCGGATATAAAGGGGCTGGCTTCCGCCCGAAATGCCAACCGTGGTCGTTGCCGACGCTGAAGTGCTGATGGCGCCTTGGTCCAGGGAAGTATTAGGTGTTGCGTTCGAATAAAGATTATCTCTGGATGCTGAAGTCGCCAACACTTTTCCGGAGGGATTGGTGGTGTTGCCGGCGCTGCTCACTGCGTTAATCGATGCAGAGACAGTGACGTTGGTGTGGGCTGGGTGGGTATGTGAGGGCATTTGGTTCTGGAGTATGGTGACAAACTCCGAACCGGTTTCTTCGCCCACCTGGATAGGCGATAGCCCCGGACCTTGCCCGTCGCCTATTGGCGACCGGCCGCGCAGGTCTGGCAATGCGAAAGTCTGCCGCCCGTCGCCGCCATACTGCGTGCCTAATAAGGAAAACAAGGCGGTATTCTGCTGAATGCTCACGGTCTGTCCGGCGGCTTCTAAAAAGCCGCGTGGGCAGAAGTTATAGGTAAATGTGCAAATCTCGCCCAGAAAGGGATCGGAGCCGCAAGCCGAAGCAGATACCGGTAATCCGGTGATAGCGATCATGGCCAGTTTCAAGAGTGGTTTGTTGAATGATTTTGACATGTTGAGTACCTTTAAATTGGATCGAATTGAAATTAATTGAAAGCGTTATTGCGACGTTTGTTGGTAAGGACTGAGACCATGCCGATAGCCAGTAGCCAAAGTGTTTCCGGTTCCGGTACTGTGTTATTGGTTTGTTTGGTAACCGAATCGACTGTAATCAGGCTGGAAGCGTTTATCGAAAATCTGCCGGAGTCGGCGCCGCCATATACGAAAAGATCCGGATTGCTATCGCCAAAGCTGATTAAATCGCCTGGGTTCAGCAGAAATGACAAGAGTAAGGTGCCGACGTCTGACAACGCGCCGCCTACGCCGCTACCAATATCGGTAAATGGAGAGCTGGGTATGAATTTTTCGTTACCGAAAAGGGTGTCCGAGACTACTTTAGAAAATACTAATTCGCTGCTATCTGCTTTGAAAAAGGCGATCTGTGATTCGGCGAATTCACCGTTATCGTTTAGCACTTGGGTATCGATTGCTTCGACTTGATGGCTGTAATGGAATTGTAAGTTCACCACAAAACTATCCACAGCCGATTTGTTTTCAATCGAAAAGGTATAGTCGCCAAACAGGGGGCTGATGCCCGACGGTTCGGTGCCGCCAGTGCCGCTAGCGCTTAAGTTTATGCCAAAGCCGTCGCCGATGTGGCTTAAGGTGCCTGACAACGGATCAGGGCCTGTGATCGTGGAGCCAACCAGTGTGGTCGTGGAGGTAGAGCCGGCGATAATGCTGGTCAGCGAACCCGCCTGGGTAGCGTTTACAGGATCGGACGGGGAGCCGGAACTATCAAACTCCGCCGAGCCGCGAATCACAATATTGCTGTCAAAAGCCGCGGCCGACACCGATCCGGCATGCGCGCCGAGCAGTATTGAAATAGCCAATGCCATATTGCAAAGTCGGCTACCTTGGTTTGAGGGTAGGGTCTTAAAATCGCTACCGAAGCTCTTTTTAAATTTAATTGATTCCATCTTGATACCTCTATATTTGATTAGATTTAGTGATTTATTAATGGGCATTTTTTGCTGAAAAAATATTTATATTAATGACCTGTTGCATGAAAAAATACAGGTGTCTAGTAACTATTTAAATGCAGTCAATTAAAATAATTTTTCATGTTGCTAAATGCCATTTTCTAAATGTCTAAATAAATTTAATTAACTTATTTCTGTTTTATTCAAAAAATTGTATTACGTGAATTAATAGCCAATTCTTGTGCCAGTTATTAATTTCATGCGTGAAAATAATTTATCTTTATGTTTTTTAAGGGGTTTTACGGCGATGCTTGGCTGGAAGAACCAGCGTGCACAATTGATGCGGGAGCGATTTGGCACGATATGTCGCTTGAGGTACGAAATATCGTTTTTATGTAGGGGCGGGGTTTGACTTATTGGTTCGCTCGATAGAGCTAGTAATTGAAAGTAGGCTTTTTTAGCTTAAAAAATGACTAAATAGGTATTAGAAGGCTTTATCCGCTGGCTGGTAAAACTTCAAAAGCCCCTGTTAGCAAGGCAAATAACTTCAACAAACAGGTAAAACAAAGCATCTAAATTGGCAGCACGCAAATGCGCGGATATGCGCATTGATAGTGAAAGTAACGGATTTTCTATGTTAAGGATAGCGGAGGCTGCGGTTCGCCGATTTCGTCGATCAGCACTGTCTGGCCGACTGACAAGCTGCCGGGTTTATCGTGCAAGGCGTTTTGCCCAAAATAGACTTTGTTTTGCCATTTGCGCAGACGATTCAGCGTCGTCAAGGGTTCTTTGCCGGTTTCGGCGGTTAGCGGGTCTATGGTCGGTACCGAACAGCGCGAGCAGGGTTTGGGCAATCTAAAACCAATATCGTTGATAGTAAGCCTTCGCCAAGTGTCTTCGGCATAGCTATCGCAATCGGTGACGACCAGGTTCGGCCGAAAGCGAATCATGTCAATTGCCAATGGCATGGCTTGGTTAAGGGCGTTTAAGGAATTCTCCGACACGATCAAAAACGGAAAGCCGTCGGAAAATGACGTTTGGTCGCTGTCCAACGCATAGTTAGGATCGACCTTGCGAATATCGTTATCGGTTTGGTAAACCAACCGGCAATCGGTTTGTAAAAAATCGCTTAACCAAGCATCGGCGTCATCGCCGCAGGTCTTGGCAATACACTGGTCGTGCCAGACCACCACTTCAATGTCATCGCCGTCTGTAGCTTGCAAAGGCAGGGCCAGATCCGCTTGATTGGGAGCCGACAAAATTAATTGTTGATCTGCAATGCGGGTTTTAATCAACGCCATTTTTGGTAAACGGCGTTGGCTGAGGAACTGTCTATCGCTGTCTATCAGCATCCATTTTCTATCGTACAGCAAGCCCTTCTGATCAACCGGCCAGTGTGCCACCCGAATTCCGGCCAGCGATTTGACCGGGTATATATAAATTTCACTGAGTATCGGCATATTATTTTGCTGTTAGCTGAATAGCAGATCGGTTTGGGTATGCAGTAAATGCTCTGCTAAATGTTTTTCAATGTTGTCGAACTTGATGCCGTAACGGCCATTTTCCCGGTCGCAATGTACAACAAGTGCGGAGATATCAAAACGCTTGCCGTCGGCGAACAGTAAATACAGGAATATGCGCTTATTCTTGCCGAGTTTTTTCTCGCTGAATATCGCCGCGCCACGGCTACTGACATCCCGCAACACGACCGGAAACAAGCGTGGAAACCAGATGCTTTTGACTTTAACGGCGGCACGGATGTCGTTGCGTCGATAGCGAACCGCACTACGCTTGTTAGACCATGAGCTATCAATCGTGACCTCTTGATCGAGAAAATCTAAAGAGAAATCTGGCTCAGACATGGCAAACGCGGCGAATGTAAAGGTGGCTAAGTATTGATGTTAAACCACTAAAATTCAATAGAGCGGGACGATTATTGACAGAGCCCGGCCGAACCGAATCCGTTAAAATAACGCTTTTATGTCGTTCCGTATCGGATTATGAAAAAAATCGCGCTTATTTCAGTTTGTTTTTGTTGGCTTGTCGCGTTGCCAAGCAGCGGCGCAATTGCCGCGACTGCCAAGAAAGCCGTTCCGGCCAAACCGCAGGTCACCAAGCCCGCCGAGCCTGCCAAGCAGGTAGTCAAAATCGGCTATTTCAGTCAGGAAAGAGCTGCGCCGGCGGCCTTGTCCAATCTTGATCCGTTTATCCAGAACAAAGGCCAGATCGGTGCCGAATTGGCGATTGCCGACAATAATACCACCGGGCAATTTACCGGCCAGCACTACGAATTAAAGAAAGTTGTGGTGCCGGTTGGCGGCGATTTACAGCAGGCCTTCAATCAAGTAGGCGACGATGTTGGGCTGGTGGTGTTGAACGTGCAGCCTGACCAACTAAACAAGCTCGCCGACTTGCCGGTCGCAAAAAACAAATTGTTGTTCGATGCTTCTACCAGTGACGACGAGTTGCGCAACACGGATTGCCGCCATCAGGTTTTGCACCTATTACCCAGTCGGGCCATGCGTGCCGATGCGCTGGCGCAATATATGCTGAAAAAACGCTGGCAAAACTGGTTTTTGGTGGTAGGCGCCACGCCGGAAGACAAGTTATACGCAGCAGCCATTAAACGCGCCGCCAAGAAGTTTGGTATCAAACTGGTCGCTGAAAAAGCCTGGACCAACGATTACGACGCCCGCCGTACCGCGCAATCCGACGTGCCGGTTTTTACCCAAGTGGATGATTACGATGTGTTGGTGGTGGCCGACGAACAGGGCTTGTTTGGCGAATATCTGGATTACCGGACCTGGAAACCGCGGCCGGTGATCGGTACCCAGGGTTTGATCGCCACCGCCTGGCATAGAACTCATGAACAATGGGGCGCGGTGCAATTGCAAAATCGCTTCAAGGACACGGCCGGTCGCTGGATGGAAGAGGAAGATTATGCGGCCTATCTGGCGGTGCGGGCGATAGGCGAGGCCAGCGTCCGCAGTAAATCGAATCAAACCCAAGCCATCAAGGAATATATGTTCTCCACGGCGTTTGCATTGCAGGGTTATAAAGGCGTGCCTTTGTCGTTTCGTCCTTGGGACGGTCAATTACGGCAACCGGTATTATTGGCCGCACCGCGTTCTTTAGTCAGTGTGGCGCCGGTCGAAGGGTTTTTGCATCCGAAGACCGAGTTGGATACTTTGGGATACGACCAGCCGGAAACGGCTTGTAAATAAGCCGGTGTTGAACCAAATTTCAGAGGGTGGGGCATGAGCGATAAACGGCGCATGGAGATCAGTCAGTCGGCGATCTCGGGCATTCTGGGCGTGGAAGAAGCGCGGCCGCAAAAAAAGGGGCCGGCGCATAAACCGTTCAAGATCCAAAGCCGCTATCAACCGGCCGGCGACCAGCCCACCGCCATCGCGGCGCTGGTGGAAGGCATCAACGACGGTGAATTGCATCAAACCCTGCTGGGTGTGACCGGCTCGGGCAAGACCTTTACTGTTGCCAATGTGATCCAACAAACACAACGCCCGGCAATGATCATGGCACCCAACAAGACGCTGGCGGCACAGTTGTATGGCGAGATGAAGGAGTTTTTTCCGGAAAACAGCGTCGAGTATTTTGTCTCCTATTACGACTACTATCAGCCCGAGGCCTACATCCCGGCCTCTGATACTTTCATCGACAAGGACGCCTCACTTAACGAGCATATTGAGCAAATGCGCTTGTCGGCTACCAAAGCCTTGCTGGAACGGCGCGATACCATCGTGGTGGCCACTGTTTCGGCGATTTACGGCTTGGGGGAACCCGAATCCTACTTCCAGATGGTCTTGCATTTGGTGCGCGGTGACATGATCAAGCAACGCGATATTCTGCGGCGTTTGGCTGAGATGCAGTACACCCGTAACGATACCGAACTGCGCCGGGCCACTTATCGAGTGCGTGGGGAGGTGATTGATGTGTTTCCGGCCGAATCGGAAGAACAAGCCTTGCGGATTGAGTTATTCGACGACGAAATCGAGCGCTTGTCGATGTTTGATCCGCTCACCGGCGAAGTCACGCAGCGCTTGGCACGTTTCACGCTCTATCCAAAAAGCCATTATGTGACGCCGCGCGACCAATTACTCAGTGCGGTAGAGAAAATCAAAATCGAATTGGCCGAACGCCTTGAACAATTACGCGACAATCATAAGTTGGTGGAAGCCCAGCGCCTGGAACAACGCACGCTGTTCGACATTGAAATGATCATGGAAGTCGGCTACTGCTCCGGCATCGAAAATTACTCCCGGCATCTGTCCAATCGCGCGGATGGCGAATCGCCGCCGACCATGTTCGATTATTTGCCCAACGATGCCTTGGTAATTATCGACGAAAGCCATGTGACCGTGCCGCAGATCGGCGCTATGTATAAGGGCGATCGTTCGCGCAAGGAAACCTTGGTGGAGTACGGCTTTCGTTTACCATCGGCCTTGGACAATCGGCCGCTCCGATTCGAGGAATTCGAGCAAATCTGTGGTCAACGTATCTATGTTTCCGCCACGCCAAGCACTTATGAGAAAGAACATTCCGGCGCGGTGGTCGAGCAGGTAGTGCGCCCGACCGGCTTGGTCGATCCTATTGTCGAAGTACGCCCGGCGACCAGCCAGGTTGACGATCTGTTGTCGGAAATCACCAAACGCACTGCTGTTCAGGAACGTGTGTTGGTCACCACCTTAACCAAACGCATGTCGGAAGACTTGACCGATTATTTGATGGAACATGGCGTCAAGGTGCGTTATCTGCATTCGGATATCGAAACCGTGGAGCGCGTGGAGATTATCCGCGACTTGCGGCTGGGCGTGTTCGACGTATTGGTCGGCATTAACTTATTACGCGAGGGCTTGGATATTCCGGAAGTGTCGCTGGTGGCTATTCTTGATGCGGATAAGGAGGGTTTCCTGCGCTCGTTGGTGTCGCTGGTACAAACCATAGGCCGGGCGGCGCGTAATGCTAACGGCAAGGCCATACTTTACGGCGATAAAATCACGCGCTCGATGCAATTGGCCATAGACGAAACTGAACGCCGTCGCAATAAACAGATAGCGTTTAATAAAGAACACAATATCGAGCCGAAAACCATTTTCAAATCGGTGACGGATATTTTGGAACTCGCCATTCCCGGTTCCGGCGGTTCGATTTCCAATGCCAGAGCCAAAGTCGCCGAGCCGGCTGGGAATTACAAGGCGATGACACCGAAACAGGCCGCGAAAGCCTTGAAACAGCTGGAAGAAAAAATGTATCAGCATGCCAAGAACCTGGAATTTGAGGATGCTGCACGTGTTAGAGACCAGATTAAATTGCTTCAGGCCGAGATGGTAATTTGATGGGCTTGGGTTTGTAATTAACGCTTTGGCTAACTATATTTAGTGTATTTTGTGGGGCCCATAGCTTCCAAAGCTTGGTCCGTACAAACTAAACGACGATAGCGGATTATTAAACAGATGCTGGGAAACAGATGATACCCGCCAAAAACATACTGAACGAAAATGTTCGCGTGCTGAAAAGCGAGGTATCTAAAACCACTTATCAAGGCGTGGCTATTGCGATTGCCAGCATTGTCAGCGCACTGTTGGCGTTGAGTTATTACTACGTCGGCGAAATCTCCTTAAACGGTATCATCAAAGCGCAAACCGAAAACTACGGTCTGTGGATGCTTGAAGCGCTACCATTCATTTTCGGATTTTGGGGACAATATTCCAGCTCGGTCATTGCTTATCAAGCCGGGGCGATGATTTTGGACCAGACCCAGGAACTGCGCTCCCGCGCCGAATCATTAGAAAAACAAGTCAGTTATTCCACCACCCACGATTCGGTAACGGACTTGCCGAACCGGGTATTGTTCTACGACCGAGTGGAACAAGCGATTTTAGCCGCCGGCAATCAAAACAAAATGCTGTCTATTTTGCTGGTGGAAGTGGCCAATTTTAAGGAAGTTTACGACACACTGGGCCGTAACAGCAGCGATCTGATCTTGAAACAGATCGCCACACGGTTGCAAAGCGTGGTGTTGGGTACCGATAGCGTTGCCCGCATAGACGGCAATA
Source organism: Methylomonas sp. MK1 (assembly GCF_000365425.1). Lineage (NCBI taxonomy): Bacteria > Pseudomonadati > Pseudomonadota > Gammaproteobacteria > Methylococcales > Methylococcaceae > Methylomonas > Methylomonas sp. MK1. The sequence goes on along the minus strand of NZ_AQOV01000001.1, from coordinate 852,795 downwards.
TTTTCAGTGTATTGCTCTCGGCGGTCGACAACGAAACGGCCGGCCTCACCTTGGCGAAAAATATCCAGGCGGCTCTGGATCCGGCGTTTAAAGTCGAGCGTCTGAGTCTGGTAATTCACAGCAATATCGGCATCGTCAATTTTCCCGAACATGGTGACGATGTGGATACGCTGGTGCAAAAAGCCGGTGTGGCATTGTTCGTTGCCGGCCAATCGCACGAAGGTTACACCACTTACGCGCCATCTTACGATGATCATAGTCCGCGCCGCCTGACCTTGATGAGCGAGCTGCGCCAGGCCATCGAAAAAGAGCAATTACATATCTACTACCAGCCCAAAGTGTCGGTGGCGACAGGGCACGTTTACGGCGCGGAAGCCTTGGTGCGTTGGCAGCATCCCAAACACGGTTTTATTTCGCCGGATGAATTTATTCCGATGGCGGAAAGAACCCGGGTGATCAAGCATCTGACAGCATGGGTTCTGAAACAATCATTCAAGCATTGCGCGGTATGGCGCAAGCGCGGCTGGGATTTGATTATTTCAGTCAATCTGTCCGCCAAGGATTTACACGATCCGGAACTGCCGGATGTGATGGCGGGTGTGGCGGCGGCAGCCAATATCAAACCCGGCTGGATGATGTTGGAGATTACCGAGAGTTCCATCATGACCGATCCGGAACGGGCAATGGAAGTGATTCAGCGCCTGAATGAAATGGGCTACAAATTGTCGATTGACGACTTTGGCACCGGTTATTCCTCGCTGGCCTACTTAAAACGCATGCCATTGACGGAATTGAAAATCGATAAATCGTTTGTCGTCGATTTGTTGCATAGCGAAAACGATGCGGTGATCGTCAAAGCCACTATTAACCTCGCGCACAACCTGGGCTTGCAGGTCACCGCCGAAGGTGTGGAGACTCAGGAAATCATGGATAAACTCAGCAGTTATCAATGCGATCTGGCGCAGGGTTACTTGTTCAGCAAGCCGATGCCGTTCGAGGATTTTGGTGTATGGGTGGAATCCCATCGTTAAGCGGAAAACTATGTATAGTCAGGAGCAGCAATAGTGTCCACGGCCTGGGCGGGTGGTACCGATGCCATTCTGGAAAGAATGGACAAGATGACCGAGCTTTTCGTCGCCGAGACGCGTAAAGCCATTTATACCGGTGAATCCGCCAGCCATTGCCAGGAATGCGGCGAGCCGATTCCGGAAGCGCGGCGTCAGGCGATTGCTTGTAAATATTGTTTGTCTTGTCAAACCGAACTGGAAAAAGGCTGACGCAGCGCTATTTTATTGAGCGCGTTTAAACGGCAGATAATTTGCCGCGTCTTGTTTGTAATGCTGAATCGCTTTTTTCTCCCGATCTACGAATTGCGCAACGGCCTTGGCAAAGCCGGCATCCTTTAGCCAATGTGCAGAATAGGTGGTGATCGGCTCAAAGCCACGGGAGATTTTATGCTCGCCTTGCGCGCCGGAATCGAAACGGGCCAAGTTGTGTTCTATGCAATATTCCAAGCCCTGGTAATAACAGGCTTCGAAATGCAGGGCATTGTATTCCGCCTGGCATCCCCAATATCGGCCGTATAGTGTGTCGGTGCCGATAAAACTCAAGGCTGCGCCTACGTACGCATCGTCTTTAATCGCCAGAACCAGCAACAACTGCTCGGGCATGGTGCGCGCGATTTGCTTAAAAAACGCCAGATTCAGATAAGGTTCGGAACTGCGTTTAAGATAGGTCAACGCGTAAAACCGGAAAAACACTTGCCACTGCGCGTCGGTAACCTCTTGTCCGGGAATACGCAGCAGATCGATACCTTGCTCCGCCACTCGACGCCGCTCTCGTTTGATCATCTTGCGTTTATCGGCGCTCAAGGTCTGTAAAAAGTCCAAAAACGTAGCGTAGTTGCGATTAAACCATTGAAACTGCACCCCTTCGCGGACGCTTAGACCTAAGGATTGCAGCAGTTCAAGTTGGGAATGCTCGGGAAACAAACAATGCCAGGAGGAAATGCCGCGTCGCTTGGCAAGCTGTTGAATAAAATTCCACAATACTGCGCAGACAGCGGTTTGATCCGCATCCGGTGCAAATAGCAGTCGTTGTCCTTGGCAGGGCGTAAAGGGGATGGCGCTGACTAATTTTGGGTAATAGGCCAGTCCATGCTGCTGGTAAGCTTGGGCCCATTGCTGATCGAATACGTATTCCCCCCAGGAATGGGTTTTTAAATATAGCGGCAATGCCGCCTGTAGTTTCTGATTGTCCATGACCAGCAAATGCGAGGTTTCCCAGCCGGTTTGCGGGCAAACCGCGGCGCTTTGTTCCAGGGCGGATAAAAATTCATGGCGTAAAAAAGGATAGTCGAGTCCGCACAGCTGATTCCAATCCGCGGCGTCGATTTGCGCCATGCTGTCGATTTGTTTTACTTCCATTTTTAATCACAGTAGAGTTAAAGCATCAAAATACCATCAAACCATTGCTGATGACGATACCGAAACCATTTTCCCAAGCTTGCGAGAACAACAAGGCACCGATTTTAGACATTATCAAAACGGTCTTTAGCCAACCGACCACGGTTTGGGAAATCGGTAGCGGCACCGCGCAGCACGCCTGCCATTTTGCAGAGAATCTGCCGCATTTGGCATGGCAACCTACCGATAGGCGTGAGAATCTGGCGGGGATCCATTTATGGCGGGACGAAGCGCAACTGGCTAATCTGCTGCCGCCGCTAAGATTGGATGTGGCGGATACGCTATGGCCGTGCGAACGAATTGATGCGGTGTTTACCGCGAATACCCTGCATATCATGAGTAGCGTCGAAGTACGGCTTCTATTTGATCGGCTGGGAGCTTATCTGGGGCCCGAGGCAACGATGTGTATCTACGGTCCATTCAATTACGCTGGGGCGTATACCAGCGAAAGCAATGCTCGATTTGATTTGTGGTTGAAAGAACGGGATGCTTCGAGCGGGATAAAGGATTTTGAAGAGATCATGCGCTTCGCCGAAAATGCTGGCTTGGAATTAGAGGCCGACCATGCCATGCCCGCGAATAACCGGCTATTGGTTTTGCGGAAGGGGGCATAAGGAGCATAGTCTGACGCTTTACGTTGCGCAAGTAGCTACGTGTTATGCTCCTGCCATCAATTAAAATTTCCCTATTCACGGAGTGGACTATGCAAAAAATAGTAACGGTTTTTCTTTTAGTCGCGACACTGATGCTACCCGGTTGCGGTTACAACACCTTTCAAACGCAAGACGAACAAATCAATGCCGGTTGGGCGGAAGTGCTGAATCAATATCAGCGCCGCGCGGATTTGGTGCCGAATCTGGTGAATACGGTGAAAGGTTACGCCGGCCATGAGAAGGAAGTATTGGAAGCGGTGACGGCTTCGCGCGCTAAAGTGGGCAGCATTCAAGCGACGCCGGAGTTGGTGAACGATGAACAGGCTTTCGCCAAGTTTCAAGCGGCACAGGGTGAATTGAGCTCGGCCTTGTCGCGCTTGATGGTGGTGTCTGAGAACTATCCGCAACTGAAAGCCGATGCCAATTTCCGCGATTTGCAAGCGCAACTGGAAGGCACCGAGAACCGTATCACCGTGGCGCGCAACCGTTATATCGCCGCGATCAAGGATTACAATATTACCGTTCGTTCTTTTCCCAGCAATCTGACTGCGATGATGATGGGCTATAAAACCAAGCCATCGTTTACGGTTGAAAACGAAAAAGCCATATCAACCGCGCCGGTGGTCGATTTTGGTAAATAACATGCGGAAGCCAGCCGGGCTTCCACGGTTTGTGGTTGCTGTTTTGCTGCTCGCTTGCCTGATTGCGAAGGCTGTAAGTGCGGAGCAAGCGGTGCCCAATCTTGAGCATCGAGTGACCGATTTAACCGCCACCTTATCCGCTCAGCAAAATGCCATGCTGGAACAGCGCTTACAGGCTTTTGAGCAACAAAAAGGCACTCAGATTGCGGTATTAATCGTAGCCAGTACCCAGCCGGAAGACATTGCGCAATACGCCATTCGCGTGGTCGAACAATGGCGTCTAGGCCGCAAAGGCGTCGATGACGGCATACTAATGTTGCTGGCCAAAGATGACCGGGCCACGCGCATAGAAGTGGGTTACGGTTTGGAAGGTGTGGTGCCGGATGTGTTGGCCAAGCGGATTATTGATGACATCATGATTCCGTATTTTCGGCAGGGCGACTATGCCACGGGCATTAATGCCGGTGTTAATAGCCTGATAGGAATATTCGAAGGAGTGCCATTGCCAGCCTCCAAATCATCGTTTATAGACGACCGGGTGCAACGCTTATTGCCGCTCTTGGCGGTTCTAGCCGTTGCTGGTGGTTGGGTTTTACGGACGCTATTTGGGGGCTTTCTCGGGGGGATAATCAACGGAAGTTTGGTCGGCAGTATTGCATGGCTTTTGAACGCAGGTTGGCTTGTTGTATTTCTCGCGGCATTTTTTGCTTTTATGATTTCGCTTAGCAATGGCAGGAGAGCTTTTCGAGGTCGACGAAACGATGATTTTTACGACGACAACGACTTTGGTGGAGGGCAAGGTGGCGGTTTCTCCGGCGGAGGCGGTGGTTTTGGTGGTGGCGGTGCATCAGGGAGATGGTAGCTAATGCAAGTTGTTAGATTTATAAAGCATATTTTCATCGGTCCCTGGAGCGTGCGATTGGCGTTTCCCAAGCGCAGTTTGCAAGCTATAGAAGCCGCGATTGCCGATAGCGAAACATCGCATTTAGGGGAAATCCGTTTCGTTGTGGAAAGTGCGTTGGAGATAGGCGAGTTGTTGCACGGTATTACCCCTAAACAACGCGCGCTTGAAGTGTTTTCGCAATGCCGGATTTGGGACACGGAACACAACACCGGTGTGCTGATTTATTTGCTGCTGGCGGACCGCGATGTCGAGATCGTCGCTGATCGCGGTATACATGCCAGGGTCGGAGAAGCGGTTTGGGCAGGGGTTTGCAAACAGATGGAAGCCCAGTTTAGGGCAGGTCGATTCGAATCGGGCGTGATTGAGGGGATTGCCCATATCACTGCGCAATTGCAACAGCATTTTCCGGCGTTCGATAATGAAAATCCCAATGAAATAGCTAACGCACCGCTAGTTCTTTAAGTGATTTTTTGCAACGATTATCCGTTGTTTTTGAAGTGTCTTCCTCTTGAATTTCTTGTGGTCTAACACCATATTCGCATAGAGACATTCAGGTTTTTACATGCAACAAAGAGGAGAATCGACATGAGTAACTTAAGCCCATTTGTTAGTCGCGGTCTGTTTGACGAACTGTTTCGCGATGTTAATCCCGGTTATTACATCAAGCCGCTACATGGGGATGGTTTGCCAGCCCAGATCAAGGTTGATGTGAAGGAAAATCCCGGGGAATTTGTCGTCCAGGCCGAAATTCCGGGTGCCGGTAAAGAGAATATCCATGTGGATATCGACGGCAATGTGGTTGCCATCCGCGCGCAAATTAACCAGATGGACTCGGAAAATAAAGACGATAAATTGCTGCGTAGCGAGCGCTATTTCGGTGAAGTATCGCGCAGTTTTCAACTATCGGCCGAGATCGATGAAGAGGCCAGCAAGGCCCGTTACGAGAACGGTATCTTGACGTTAAATTTGGCGAAAAAGTTGAAAAAAAGCGGGCAACGGATGACTATCGACTGAGCGCAATTAGTGCCGATTGTTTCAAGTCCAATCTCAGGTTATATCGATTAGGATTTGGAGAGTAGGCGCTTTCACGGGTACACAGTATGTGTACCCGTGAGCATCACGTCAGATTAGTAAACATCCCGGACGTAGCGTTTATCTTTTTTCAGTTGGTTAACGTACTCAACCGCCTTGATCAAGGTTTTCTTGCCGTGCTCGCGAATTACATCGTGCAGGGCTTGATCGACGTCTTTCGCCATTCGGTAAGCATCGCCGCAAACGAAGAAGTAGCCGCCTTGTTCCAACCAGGCATAAAGTTCGGCACCATGCTCTTTCATACGGTCTTGCACATAGATTTTTTCCGCTTGGTCGCGAGAGAAAGCCAAATCCAGCTTGGTCAGCAGGCCGCTGCTTTGCATTGCTTCGATTTCTTCGCGGTAGATAAAATCGGTGGCGGCGTTGCGATCGCCGAAAAACAGCCAGTTTTTGCCAGGGGCTTTACGGAATTCGCGTTCTTGCAGAAAAGCGCGAAACGGCGCGATACCGGTGCCTGGTCCAACCATGATCATCGGCAAACTATCATCGGCCGGCACGCGGAAGTTGTTGTTGGGAGTGAAGAATATCCGCACATCGCTTTCTTCATTAACTAAATCGGCCAGATAGGTGGAGCAGACGCCTTTGTGTTGGCGGCCGTGCGCGTCGTAACGCACGCTGGCGACGGTCAAATGTACGCTGTCCGGATGTTTCTTGCCACTGGAGGAGATGGAGTAGGCGCGATGTTGCAGCGGTTTTAATAAACGCAAAAATTCGGCGGCGGAAAACTCTACCCCGGGGAATTGCAGCAATAGATCGAGTATGTCGCGGCCCCACAGATAATCGGCCAGCTTTTCCTTATCGCCGGATAATAGTAAAGCGTTCAACTCCTGATCACCGGAACGGCTGGCGATTTCTTCAATCAGCTCTTTGCCGGGTAATTTAATCTCGAAATGCGTACGCAGAGCATCCGACAGCTTCATTAGCTCGCCATTGACCGGTTCATCTTCTGCACCGGTGCAACCGATGGCTTTGACAATTTGCGCGACCAGATCCGGGCAGTTAGTCGGGATTACGCACAAGGCATCGCCCGCTTCGTAACTGAGGCCGGAGCCATCAATGGAAATTTCGTAATGCCGAGTTTCTTTCGACGAATCCAATGCCGTGACGATGCGGTTGACGCGCATTTTGGCCGGAAACGGATTTTTGCGGTTGTAGACCGATTTGGCAGGTTGGGTTTCGGTATCGACAACCGCAACTGTGCTGGCACCTTCCGCCATCAACGGAATCACTTCGCTCAGCCATTTTTCCGCCGGCGCTTCGAAATCCACGTCGCAATCGACGCGGTCGAACAGGCGTTTAGCGCCCAGAGCAGCCAATTTGTTATCCCAGTCTATGCCGGCCTGGCAGAACAAGTCGTAGCTGGTGTCACCCAAAGCCAATACCGAATAATTGACATTTTCCAGGCTCGGAGCCGCATCGCTATTCGCGGCTTCCCACAGCATTTCCGCGTTGTCCGGCATCGCGCCTTCGCCATATGTGCTGGTAATGATCAACAAGTACTGCATTTGCGGCAATTGGCCGATTTCAATTTCATCCATACTTTTAACCACGGGTTGCAAACCGTGCTTTTTAGCCGCGTTGGCTGCGTCGTTGGCTAGAGACTCGGAGTTACCGGTCTGGGTGCCATAAAGGATGTGCAAGGTACGGGCGTCGGCTTGATTGACGCTGCCGGCGCTATGCAGCATGTGGCTGTGCATGCCGGCGAAAAAGCCGCCTAGCCAGGCGCGTTGGGTGTCACTGTAAGGAGCGTTTTGAGGGATAAAAGGTGCTTTCATTTCATTACCATCTGTGGACAGGTGTCAGGCTGTCCAGTCACTGTATTTGGTTCTTGCCAATCGCGGTGTGGAGGGTGCGTGGCAGGCACCCTCCATGGGCTTAGGCGGACGCGCTTTCCAGCATGTCTTTAACGATAGACAGGCTTTCCAAGCTCGCCAGATTTTTATCGATGGACGGCAGGCCGGCCAAAGCGACACGATTGAATCTATCCTGTTCGATGATCCAGGCCGTGGAGCCGATCGAGTAAATGCTTTGCACGTCGCGTAGCATCAGCGTGGTTTTGTAGTCGTTCAGGCGTTTTTCCGCCATCAACGCCGCTAACTGGCCGTCATCGTATTGGCTGTAAGCTTCGCGGATATTTTTAATCAGCGCGTCTTGCAGTTTGCGCGGACGTTCCATGACTAATTTGTAGGCATGTTTATCGACTAAGGCTTCGGTAGCCGGTTGGCCGGCTTTATTCAGCTGATCGCGGGCTATTTGCTGGGCTTTATCTATCACCGCATAGCTGTTGATCAGTTTCAAAGTGAGATCGGTGTCGGTTTCGCCGTAACCGGGGATAGCACCGTCGAACAGTGGTGTGTCGTTTTTGTAAGCCTGTTTGATTTGCTCGATTTGTTTTTGTGCAAATGCCACCGACAATTCTTCGATCATAGCTTTGCGATCCAAAGCTTTGCTCAGGTATTCGGCCGTTTGCGTGCGGTTTAACCAGAGCGGCAAGGCAAATTTGAAGTGCTGACGCTCGTTGGTCCAATTAGCCAGAATGGCCTGGGCTTTTTCCGAGTCGGTATGTTCAACATGTTGCTCCAGCATGTACAAAATGAATTGCTCATGACTACTTGCTACATCGGTGTCATCGGTCAAACTGTGTATCGATACCGAGGTGTCGTCATACAAATCGTGTAAGCGATTATCAGGGTCGTATTGGTAGGCATTGCCGCCAGACATTCCGGTGCAGAAGCCTTTACCAAAACCGCCCAGATTCAATACCGCGCCGTTAATCATGTATTCGCAGGCAAAGTCACCGACGCCTTCGACGACAGCCATCGCGCCGGAGTTACGTACCGCGAAACGGTCGCCGGCTTCGCCATTGATAAAGGTTTTGCCGCCGGAGGCCCCGAATAGCGCAAAGTTACCGATCAGCACGTTCTCGCCGGGCAACTTTGATCCGCCGCCAGGTGATTTGATAACGATGGTACCGCCGCAAGCGGTTTTGCCGACGCCATCGTTGCAGGTGCCGGTGTGCTCCATACGCATGCCGTCGTTGTTGAACGCGGCGTAACTTTGACCTGCCGAACCATGGGTGCGGACGATAATGGTATCGTCGGCTAAATAACGGCGACCGTGTTGGTTGGTATAGATGATGTTCGACTTAGCGACTTGCTCTGGGTTGAGTTCATAAGTCAACAAGCGTTCCAGATCGACTGCGGTTTGACCGCCGACGGTTTTGTTGCGGTTGTTCAGCTTGAACTCGTTGCCTTCGACGACCACTTGTTTTTGACCTTTTTCGAACAACGCCGATTTGACGCGCGCGAAGATCAAATCGTCGATCGCGAAATCTTTTTCTAGATAAATCGGTTTCTCGATTTTGATAACAGGTACTTCCGCCAGCAGTTTTTGCAAGTGAATTTGGCCGACCATGCTGGGGTGGTCGATCAGATGCAGCAACTCGGTTTTACCACGAATGTCCTGCAAACTGGTGTAACCCAGGTCAGCCAGGATTTCGCGCACTTCGTGGGCCAGGTTCATAAAGAATTGTGCCAATACACGCGGGTCGCCTTTGAATTCTTCGTGGGCGGTGGTCAAACCGGCCGGGCAGCGGATGTTGCAGTTTTTCGCCATGACGCAGCGTAGCATCATCAGCGCTGTGGTACCGAACTCGAAGGAATCGCCGCCGAGAATAGCCGATTTCACGACGTCGGCACCGTTCTGATGAGCCGCACTGCAACGCAAAATGACTTTATCGCGCAGACCGTTGGCAGCCAACGCTTGATGGACTTCGGCGATACCAATTTCAGGTGAGCGGCCGGTGTTTTTCAAGCTAGTAACAGCCGCCGCGCCGGTACCGCCGGTGTTGCCCGCTACGTTGATTACATCGGCGCCCGCTTTGGCAACACCAACTGCGATGGTGCCTATGCCTTCCGAGGAAACCAGTTTTACCACCACGCGGACGCGGGCTGCCTTGGCGTCATGGATCAATTGGCCCAAGTCTTCGATGGAATAGGTATCGTGATGTGGAGGTGGGCTGACCAATTCTACTTTGGGCGTGCCGCCACGTAGCGCGGCGATTTCGACAGAGACTTTAGGTGCCGGTAATTGGCCACCCTCGCCGGGCTTGGCGCCTTGGCCGATCTTGATTTCAATTTCTTCCAGATTCGGATCGGCTAAATAGCCAGCCCAGACGCCGAAGCGGCCGGAAGCGAACTGTTTGATTTTACTGGAGCGAATCGTGCCAAAGCGGCTGGAATGTTCGCCACCTTCGCCGGAGTTGCTCATGCCGCCGGCAATGTTGGTGCCTTGCGCGACGGCTTCATGGGCTTCGGCCAGCAGCGCGCCGTGACTCATCGCACCGGATGCGAAAGTCGGAGTGATTTCATGGGCGGGCTGAACAAGGTCCAGCGCTATCGGCGAGCGGGCAGGGCGCACGTTGATCAGATAGTTGTAAATCAGACTGTCGCTGTCGTTCGCCCGCAGACTGATACTGTCGTTTTCCAGGGTTAAACCGAAATCGTTACCGGCAAAGCGACCTTTTAGGTGTTCGGCTAATTGTTCCAGACGCGCTTTGCTTGAATTCTCGGTAAGCCGAATGCTAAACACCACGCCGTTGCTTTTCTCGACCTGTAGGCCGCGGATCAGGTAATTATTGTTACCGTGCAAATCCTGGCTGCCCAAAAGGCGATCAAAATCGGCTTTGCTGTTAGCGTCGCTGACATCGGCCGGAAACTCCATTACATCGCGCAAAGCAGCTGGGCGGTTCGCCCGCTCCTGAGCCAGGTTGTGGGTAAAGCTGCGATAAGCCGGAGTAATACCGAAAGCGTCAATTTGCGCCGGTGTGCGTTTCTCATAGCCGAAATCCAAATACGCCGTATCGCTGGCTTCCGGCGCTTGTTGTGGCGCTATGTACATGATCGCTTCATCGGTCATGTTGATATATTCGCGCACCGCCGTGTTGCCAAACGTGTGGCCGGCACCTTCGTTACGCTCTTTGAATAGGCCTAGAAACGGGATATCGTTTTCGCTTTTTACGGATAGCGCCTTATGGTGCCATTCCGTTGCGCTGGCGGCGATGTCACTGTAACGCACCCCGCCGACGGAAGCATTGATGTTGGGGAAATACGGTTTTAATTTCGGTTCGTCGGTATCCAGGTAATTGGATTCGAAAAACTCGCCGCCGATATAGCTTTCAGCGGTACACAAGCCGAATTTGCCCATGGTTTTCATCAGCGATTTTTCGACGCCTTTTTGAAAGCTGTATAGCGCTTTTTGCTGGGCTGCCGGATCGGCGTATTCGGTAGTTACCCGGTTATGGACACTGAGCGGGCAGATGGCGGATGCGCCGAAACCCAGAATGGTGGCCACGTCGTGCGGGCTGGCTGCCTGTCCGGTTTCCATGATCAATGAGCTATTAAAGCGCAAGCCATGTTTTACTAAATGCTGATTGGCTGCGGCAATAGTCAACAGCGCAGGGATAGCGGCTTGAGTTTTGCTGATATTGGCGTCGCTCAGAATGATGATGCCGGTATTGCTGCGCGCGGCTTGTTCGACTTCTTTGCAGACCGTTTGCAAAGCTTGTTCCAAAGCCAGTTCGTTTTGCGCGGCATTTTCAAAATTTGGAGTGTATAGCGCTTCTATAGTCGCGGTTTTCACCTGACTTTGTCTGCGAATCTGTTCCAGCTGAGTGCGTTGCAGGATCGGCGATTCGATGATCAGCTGTTTGCTGTTCTGCGGTGCAAAAGTCGGTTTGGCACCCAAGGCTACGCGCAAGGTCATGCCGTCGCTTTCACGCAGAGAGTCCAGTGGCGGATTGGTAACCTGAGCAAAGCGTTGGCTGAAATAACGTGACATACCGCCTTCAGACGCGCTCAAAGCGTTCGGCGTCAGGCCGTAACCCATCGCCGAGACTTTTTCCAAGCCGGTTTGCAGAATAGGGTCCAGCAAAAACTTAAAACTTTCCTGGTTCAGCGAATAAGCAGTGTGACGTTGATCGATATTCAGTTCATGCTCGTTGTTGAGTTCCGCAAGCTCTACTTTGGGCAATTCGTTGATATGAAGGCAACTTTGTTTCAGCAGCGCTTTATAGTCTCTTTCCTTGGCCAAACGCTCCATCACTTGATGGCTGTTGTATGACTTGCCGGTACTGTGGTCGAAATACAGCATGCCGCCAGCCTCGATGCGGCCACGTCTCAGCACTTTTTCGGGTGGGAAATCGATCTGGCCGGCTTCGGACATCACCGCCAGGTACTCTGCGGTTTCCACTGAGCGCAATGGTCTTAAGCCCAGGCGGTCCAAGCGCGCGCCGACGCGAATGCCGTCATTGAAGATTAAAGCGGCCGGGCCGTCGTTTTTCTCTTCATACAGGCTGAAATATTCCAGCATGGCACGCACGTCTGCCGATAAGGTTGTATCGTTTTCCCAAGCTGGCGGCATCATTGCCAGAATGGCGGTGACGATATCCAGCTGATCTTCGTTGATGCGGCGGGTCAGGGTTTGATCCAAGCGACCGGAATCCGATTGGCCGCAAGGAAACACGACATGTTTGTTGTTTTGCCGAGCAATCGCATTTTCGCTGAGGCGGTTTTTCTTGTCTGTGTTCAACTCGCCGTTGTGCGCCATATAACGGAACGGCTGGGCCATCATCGTCGCCGGTGCGGTGTTGGTGGAAAAACGGGTATGGAAGAACAGCGTGCTGATTTCGTGGTCGGCGTCGTACAAGTCGACAAAGTAGGGGATGACTTCGAACGAGTTCAGGCGGCCTTTATAAACCTGGGTGCGGGAACTCATCGACAACGGATAAAAACCTTTCAGTTCCGGGCGAGTGAAGCCGTTGGCTTCTATCGTTAACAGCGCGGACTGAATATGTCTTTCAAAAGCCTCGTGACTGGCATCTGTCAGGGATTTTGGGCGACCGAAAATGACCTGCTTGATCGGTAATTGCGCGCGCAACGCCGCCGCATTTAACACCGAGCTGTCAACAGGCACTTCCCGCCATTTGATAATGGGCAGATCGAATTCCAGAAATTGTTCTTCGACCAGCTTTTGTGCTTCAGAATCGTAATGGGCGTGATCTTCCGGGAAGAAAAAGTTGGCTACGCCGAATTGTCCCAGTTCCAGGTCATCATTCCCTGTGACCTTACGGAAAAACTTCAGAGACAAATCGATATTAACGCCGGCGCCGTCGCCTATGCCTTCCGCGCTCATGCCGCCGCGATGCGGAATCGTACACAAGGCTTCGTGTGACTTGACTAGGAGCTCGTGGGTCTGTTTGCTGTCTTTGCGGGTGATAAATCCGACACCGCAGCTATCCTGGGAGAGATCAGCGTCGTAAAGCATGTGTATTGCGTTAATTTTCTGGGCGTTTTTAATCATTGCTATCCAGATCCTCTCTTACTGATTAAATGCGCTAGCCGGTATTTTCCTTACCGATAGTGCCGTTTATGGTTTTTCTGCCTGCTGCGTGTTAGAGTCGTCCTATGCGGCGAGAACCCCTAATTAACTTCGGAATTTCAGTTGGCGAAACTTTGTAATTCTACCATGTTGCGCGGCCTCTGTCATTTCGTAAAGCCAATGGCGGCGTCGTTCTCTCGTCTGGCCTTTAGTTTTAAAACTTTGTGAAGAAATATGAAAGAACAATTTGATGTGGTGATCGTCGGCGGGGGAATGGTGGGTGCCGCCGTGGCTTGTTGCCTGGGCGGCAGCGAGTTAAAAGTAGCTGTCATAGAAGCGCAAGTCCCGGAAGCTTTTTCCAGCGAGCAGCCGCATGATTTAAGAGTTTCAGCCTTAAGTATTGCCTCGAAGAACATTCTGGAAGCCGTCGGCGCTTGGGAAGGTGTGACATCACGGCGTTATTGTCCGTTCAAACGCATGCGCGTTTGGGAAACGGCCGGCGATACCACTTTTAACAGTGATGACATTCGCTATCCCGAGCTGGGCTATATCGTCGAAAATCGCATCACCCAGCTGGCATTACTGGATAGACTGGCAAGTTTTGACAATATCGAATTACTGATGCCGCAAACCATCTCCAAAATAAATTACGATGGTCGCGAATCGGAGTTGGTATTAGTGGACGGTCGCGTGCTTCAGGCAAAGTTGCTGGTTGCGGCAGATGGTGGACAATCGCGAGTCAGGCAGGCGGTAGGCCTGGGCGTGACCAGCTGGGACTATAACCAGCATGCCCTAGTGATTTACATAGAAACCGCCTATCCGCAGCAGGACATTACCTGGCAGCGATTTGTATCCAGCGGTCCGCAAGCCTTTTTGCCGTTGACGGGCAATTACGGTTCCATTGTTTGGTATCAATCCCCCGATGAAGTTCGGCGTTTACAAGCCTTGTCTTACGAGCAATTGCGGGATGAGCTGGTAGCGGCTTTTCCCGATTGTCTGGGCGAGGTTAAACAAGTTTTGGGTGTGGCGAGTTTCCCACTGAAGCGGCAGCATGCGCAAAGCTACGTGAAACAAGGTGTGGCTCTGGTGGGCGATGCGGCGCACATGATTAACCCATTGGCCGGCCAAGGCGTCAATATCGGCTTGCTGGATGCTGCGGCATTGGCCGAGATTCTGGTGGATGCCCGCAAACGCGGCAAGGACATCGCAGATCTGGCGGTGTTGCAGCGTTACGAAGCGATGCGCCGCAACGAGAATCTGAAAATGATGACCTTAATGGATGTGTTTTATCGGTCCTTCAGTAACGACATTTTGCCGATTAAACTACTAAGAAATCTTGGTCTGGGTTTGGCCCAACGCATCACTCCCGCCCGCAACAAAGCGATGAAGGCTGCTATGGGGTTGGAAGGTCGTCTGCCGAAATTAGCTCGCGGCGAACGTTTGTTAGCTAGATAAGGTTTTAGCTTTTCAGGCTCAAATATCGCAACATGGTGGTGCGTATTTGGGCTTTTTTATCTTCGTCAGTGATCGGCATTGACTGCTGGTCGCTGATGTAGAACATGTCTTCAGCGCGACTGCCTATCGTGGTGATTTTTGCATCGTGCAATTGGATGTCCAGCTCCGTAAACGCCTTGCCTATGGTAGACAGCAAACCGGCGCGATCCGTGGTAACTAATTCGATCACGGTGTGTTTGTGCGATGGATCTTCCAGAAAGGTGATACTGGTTTCAATCGGAAAGTGCCGGGCCTGACGGGATTGCTTGTGGATATTCTTTGAGGCTTTAACCTTTTTGGCAATCAAGCCTTGGCGTAGCGAAGTGCAGATGTGCACCTCGCGATACAAGTCGTTAATGGCTTCGCCGGATTGTTCCAGCACCTGAAAACTGTTCAAGACGTACTGATCGGCAGTGGTAATGATTCTGGCATCCAGAATCGTTAAGCCCAGGTGGTCCAGGGTGGCGGTCGAAATTGAAAAAATTTGCGCTTCGTTACGGGTGTAAACGAAAATCTCCGCGCTGCCGCGCTGGGTTTGCGGCCGCAATAGCACCAGCGGCAGTTCGCTTTCCTGGCAGGCCGCGATCGCAATTGTGTGCCAGGCTATTTCGTCCGCAGAATAGCGCAGAAAATAGTCGTCACTGAGATGCTGCCAAGACTGTGTAATATTGGTTTTGGATATGCCCAGTTTCAAAAGCTCGTCGCGCGCTTCTTTTTTGTTTTCCTGTACCCGTTCAGATCGGACCATCGGATTTTGTAGTCCGCGATGCAAGGCTTGGTGGGTGGAAATATACAAATCTTTCAGCAATACATCTTTCCAGGCATTCCACAGGCTAGGATTTGTGGCGCGAATGTCTGCCACTGTCAGGAGATATAAGTAATTTAGCCGCTCTATACTGCCGACTTCCTGGGCGAAGGTGTGGATGACGTCAGGGTCGCTGATGTCCTTGCGTTGTGCAGTCATCGACATCAGCAAATGCTGACGAACCAGCCAAGTGATCAACTTGGTGTCGTGGCTTGATAATTCGTGCTGCTGGCAAAAATTGTTGGCGATGGTTTCGCCTAGCGTGGAATGATCCCCGCCTCTGCCTTTAGCTATGTCGTGAAACATGGCGGCAATGTACAAAATGTCAGGCTTTGAAATCAGTAAAAAAATATTATTGCAAAACGGCAACTCCTTATTGTGTTTGGCCAGCGAGAAGCGCCGCAAATTACGAATAACAAACAGAGTGTGCTCGTCTACGGTATAGATGTGGAATAGGTCGTACTGCATGCGCGCCACGATATTGGCGAAATCCGGCAAATAGGCGGCGAGTACGCCGTAGCGGTTCATTCGCTTGAGTTGGCTGGTAATGCCTCGCGGCTGTCTGAGAATATCCATGAACAGGCGGTTGGCCTGTTTGTTGGCGCGGAAGTCGGCATTGATCAGGTGCAGATTTTTGCGAATCAAACGGATGGTGCTGGCACGAATTCCCTTCAAAGAGGGCGATTGTTGCAAGATTAAAAAAATTTCCAGCAAAGCCAGCGGTTGTTTTTGAAATACGTCTTTGTGGCTGACTTCCAGATAGCCATCAATCGAGGAAAAATTGGCGGTGATAGGGATTGGGGCCAGGCTTTCCTTATTGCTGATCAGTCTCTCGTTCAGCAGTTGTAACAGCATTTCGTTCAGACGCTCGATATCCACGACAGTTTTGAAGTAAAACTGCATGAATTGCTCGACATCCGGTTGCTCGTTCTTATCGATGTAGCCGAACTGGCTGGCTAACTCGCGTTGGTAGTCGAACACCAAGCGGTCTTCGCAGCGGTTGGTCAGATTGTGTAGTGCAAAGCGCAGGCGCCAGAGGATGTCGCGAGCGGTAATGAGGTTGTCGTATTCCGATTTCGGTAAAAAACCGTACTTGATCAACTCTCGGAGAGACGATGCGTTATAATGGCGTTTGAATACCCAGCTGATTACCTGCAAGTCGCGGAGTCCGCCCGGACCTTCCTTGATATTCGGTTCCAGGTTGTAAGCGGTGTCGTGAAACTTGCTGTAACGCTTTTGTTGTTCCGCCATTTTGGCTGGAAAAAATTGTTCCGATGGCCAGAGTGTTTCGGAATTTACCTGGTGTTTTAAATCGCTAAATAGTTCGGAGTTGCCGGTAATCAGGCGCATTTCCAGCAGGTTGGTAAATACGGTTTGGTCGCCCTCGGCCACAGCCAGGCACTCTGTTACGCTACGCGTACTGAGTCCTGGTTTTAAGCCAATATCCCATAGGAAGTTACAAAAACCGGATATTTGCTGTTGATAGTCTATCGGGTTGGCTGCGCTGAGCAGCACCAAAATATCGATGTCCGAGTAAGGAAACAATTCGCCTCTGCCGTACCCGCCGGTCGCGATCAGGCTGTGGCGGCTGGCGGCTGCGTCGAGGAAATGCAGCCAACAGGCCGTCAATAAATTGTCGATGAACCGAGCTTTCTCGGTCAGCAGGCCGACGGTCGCCTGGTCCGGGTTAAAGCGCATTTTTAACTGCGCATTTTCCTCGTTAATCGCATTTTTGAATTTGGCGACCGGATTGTCGCCCGCGAAACAGTTGAGAAAATCGTTTTCGGTGAACAGCGCTTGGCTCACAGCTCTTCCTGTCTCAGCGTCAAAATCTCGTAGCCGGTATCGGTCACCAAAATCGTGTGTTCCCATTGTGCGGACAAACTACGGTCTTTGGTCACTGCAGTCCAGCCGTCGGCGAGGATTTTCATATGGCGTTTGCCTTGATTGAGCATGGGCTCTATCGTAAAAATCATGCCTGGCTCGATTATCTCGCCCTCACCGCGTTTGCCGAAATGCATTACGTGTGGATCTTCGTGAAATTTTTTGCCAATGCCGTGACCGCAGAACTCTCTGACGATGGAGTAGCGATTGTTCTCGGCGTGCTTTTGAATGGCGTGGCCTATGTCGCCGAGGCGGGCGCCGGGTTTGACTTCCGCTATCCCCAAAAACAGGCATTCGCGGGTGATGTCTACCAAGCGTTTGGCGTGTGGGCTGACATCGCCGATGCAAAACATTTTGCTGGTGTCGCCGTGGTAACCGTCTTTAATCACCGTGATATCGATGTTGACGATGTCGCCGTTCTTCAGTTTTTTCTCGCTGGGAATGCCGTGGCAAATTTGTTGATTGATGGATGTGCAAATCGATTTAGGGAAGCCGCGGTAATTTAAGGGCGCGGGAATGGCGTGTTGCACATCGATGATGTAATTGTGGCAAATTTGGTCAAGCTCTTCGGTGGATATCCCGGCAACGACGTAGGGGGCGATCATTTCAAGTACTTCGGCGGCCAATTTTCCGGCAACGCGCATCTTGTCGATTTCTTCAGCGGTTTTTATGGTAATAGTCATCGGCAGGTGGCTAATTATTGGGATAAAAGCGAGTGCGGGCCTGTTTTTGCTATCCAATCAAGATGCTTTCGCAGGCAAACGCCGACAGGAGTCTATCAGAGTTGAAGTTGTTGTGAAATTCTAATCATGGTATAAAGGCAAGTTCACTATGTAACCAATACTCACACTTGTCGACACGGTCGGTGGGGTGCTGAAAGTCTATTGCAGATTTTCGGTCACTGATCGGGGCGGGTGGAGGCGTAACCCAACGCCGAATTATTCGGCAATTTTAGGAGAAGTAAATGGCAGCAGTGTCAATGCGTCAAATGCTGGAAGCGGGTGTTCACTTTGGACATCAAACCCGTTACTGGAACCCGAAAATGGCTTCCTACTTGTTTGGAGCCCGCAATAAAATTCATATCATCGATTTGGAACAAACGCTTCCTTTGTTTAACGATGCCATGAACTATCTTGGTCAAATGACCGCCAACAAAGGCACCATTCTGTTTGTTGGTACCAAAAAAGCGGCGCGTAAAGTCGTGGCGGAAGAAGCAAAACGTTGTGGCATGCCCTACGTCAACCATCGTTGGTTGGGCGGCATGTTGACCAACTTCAAAACCATCAAAAAATCCATCAACCGTTTGAAAGAACTGGAAGCGATGAAAGCCGATGGCACCTTGTACCAACGTTTCAGCAAAAAAGAAGCTTTGGGCATGGAGCGCGAATTGGAAAAGCTTGAGCGCAGCCTGGGCGGTATCAAAGATATGCGCGGCACACCCGATGCTATTTTCGTTCTGGACGTAGGTTATGAAAAAAATGCCATTATGGAAGCCAAAAAATTAGGCATTCCAGTGGTTGGCGTGGTTGACTCCAATAACTCGCCCGAAAAAATTGATTACGTCATCCCAGGTAATGACGATTCTATCCGCGCAGTGACTTTGTATTGCCAAAGCGCTTCAGCCTCCGTGTTGGAAGCGAAAGCCTTGCGTATGGATGCTTCAGCCAAAGCCGACGATTTTGTAGAAGAAGTCGTAACGGAAGCGTAAGTTTTAAACGCGCTCGGCCAAAGCGGTTGAGCGCCGCTGAATCTGGTATTCAGAACAGACTGTCTTTTAAACGCCTCCTTTGTGAGGCGTTTTTTTAGTTAATAAAATTTGAGGAAAAAAACGATGAGTATTAGTGCGGCGATGGTCAAGGAATTGCGTGAGCGTACCGGCTCAGGCATGATGGAGTGCAAGAAAGCCCTGGTTGAAGCCAATGGCGATATGGAACTGGCCATTGAAAACATGCGTAAAGCCGGTCTGGCAAAAGCCGATAAAAAATCCGGTCGTATCGCGGCGGAAGGCATTATTGGTGTTAAAGTTTCCGACGACGCTAAAACCGTTGTTATGGTAGACGTTAACTGCGAAACCGATTTCGTAGCCAAAGGCGATGATTTTATTGGTTTTGCTAATGATGTCGTCAACAGCTTGTTGAATGCGAATGTCAATAGCGACGAAGAGTTACAAGCCATGTTACTGAGCACCGGCGTCAGCGTAGACGATACCCGTCGTGCGTTGATTGCTAAAATCGGCGAAAACATTACTGTGCGCCGTTTCGTTAAATTCACCACCACCGATGGCGGCCAAGCAGCTTATCTGCACGGTAGTAAAATTGGCGTTATCGTTGAATTGACCAAAAACGATCCAGCGTTGGGTAAAGACGTGGCGATGCATGTTGCCGCTGCCAAGCCTGAATATGTGTCGGATGATCAAGTATCGGCCGATGTAATTGCCAAGGAAAAAGAAATTTTTGCTGCGCAAGCACTGGAAAGTGGCAAGCCTGCCGAGATCGTTGAAAAAATGATCGGCGGTCGGATCAATAAATTTCTGGCGGAAGTCACGTTGTTGGGTCAGCCTTTCATCAAAGACGACAGCGTTACCGTTGGTAAATTGCTGGCATCCAAAGGCAATGCTGTAGTGCGTTTTGCTCGTTTCGAAGTGGGCGAAGGCATCGAGAAAAAAGAAGAAGATTTTGCCGCCGAAGTTATGGCACAAGTTAGAGGCTAAAAGCCTCCTAATAAACCCGGTTCGCCGGGTTTATTTATATTAGTTCGTTGCTTTTAACCCATGTTTACGGTGGATATTTGATTATGAGTCAATTGATTTGTCAGAGAATTTTACTTAAATTGAGCGGCGAAGCACTGGCGAGCGAACGCGGCGGCAGTATCGATCCCGATATAGTGCAACGCTTGGCTCAGGAAGTGAAAGACTTGTGCGATGCAGGTATCCAGGTCGGCTTGGTCATCGGTGGCGGCAATATTTTGCGCGGCGGCGAGAAAGCATCGGAAGGCCTGAATCGGGTCACCGGCGATCAAATGGGTATGTTAGCGACGGTAATTAATGCCTTGGCCATGCAGGATGCACTGGAGTATCTCGGGCAGCCGGTTCGGGTGATGACTGCCCTGAAAATCAATCAGGTGTGCGAAGACTATATCCGTCGCCGGGCCGTCAGGCATTTGGAAAAAGGTAGAGTGGCTATTTTCGCTGCCGGCACGGGCAATCCGTTTTTCACTACTGATACCGCCGCCAGTTTACGCGCCATAGAGATAGACGCCGAGTTGATGATTAAAGCGACGAAAGTCAAAGGCGTTTATTCGGCGGACCCGAATAAAGTCGCGGACGCAGTATTCTATCCTCGTCTGACCTATGACGAAGCCATCGACCAGCGCTTGAATGTCATGGACACCACGGCCTTGGTCTTGTGCCGGGACAATAATCTGCCTATGCGGGTAATGAATGTATTTGAGCCGGGAGCGATCATGCGCTTGATGCGCGGTGAAGATATAGGCTCCCTAATCGAGAGGAACTAACAAAATGATCAGCGATATTCAACAAGATGCCGCATCACGTATGGTGAAAAGCATCGAGTCCTTGCAAAAAGCATTTACCAAAATTAGAACCGGGCGCGCCCATCCCAGTTTGCTGGATCAAATCAGTGTGACTTATTACGGCAATGAATCACCTTTATCTCAGGTTGCCAATGTGTCCGTCGAGGACGCGCGTACTTTGAAAGTCGTGCCTTGGGAAAAAAGCATGATCCAGGCTATCGAGAAAGCCATTATGTCTTCCGGTTTGGGTTTAAACCCTGCTACACAAGGCACTGTGATTCGCTTGCCTTTGCCGGCGCTGACCGAAGAGCGCCGCCGCGATTTGGTTAAAATCGTCAAAAATGAAGCGGAACAAGGTCGGGTAGCGATTCGAAATATTCGCCGTGACGCCAATGCCGCGATCAAGGACGCGTTGAAAGAGAAACTAATTTCCGAGGACGACGCACGTCAGGCCGAAGAAAAGATCCAAAAGCTCACCGATCAATACATCAAGGAAGTAGAGAAGCATCTTGAAGAAAAAGAAGCCGACTTGCTTTCCATGTAACCGAGAGGCGAGATGACTGCTGCTGATAACGATAAACCGGCGATAAATAACGGCAACCCACGGCATATTGCCATCATCATGGATGGCAACGGTCGCTGGGCGCAAAAACGCTTGATGCCCAGGATCATGGGGCATTATGCCGGCGTCAAGGCGGTCAGGAAGATCGTCGAATATTGTGCCAAACAGAACATCGAAGTGCTGTCTTTGTTCGCTTTTAGCAGCGAAAACTGGCGCAGGCCGCAGGATGAAGTGAGTTTGTTGATGGAACTATTCATGAATACGCTGCAATCCGAGGTTGACAAGCTCGATAAAAATAACATCAGGCTGAAAATCATCGGCGATAAAAGTGCGTTTCCGGAAAAGCTGCGGGAAAAAATCGCCACTGCCGAAGGGCAAACAGCACAAAACGACGGATTGACATTGTTGATTGCCGCCAACTATGGCGGACGTTGGGACATCACCCAAGCATTGCGGAAAATCGTTGCCGGGGTAAAATCGGGCGAGATTGACGAACAAGCTATTTCAGAGCAGCTCGTCAATCAGTATCTGGTTACCGCAGAGTTACCCGAGCCTGATTTGTTTATCCGTTCGGGCGGCGAAGAACGCATCAGTAATTTTCTGCTATGGCAATTGGCGTATACAGAATTTTATTTTACTGATGCGCTTTGGCCCGATTTTGATCAGAAAGCGTTGGAAAAGGCTATCGGTAGCTTCAAAGGCCGGCAAAGGCGCTTCGGACACACTGGCGAACAAGTCATCGATAACAGAGTTCTCTAGGGATTTTTCTATAACCATAATAATTAAAAATCAAACACATGTTATTAAAACGCATCTTAACCGCGCTAGTACTGGCTGCCGTGTGCATCACGGCAGTTATGCAATTGCCAGCCCTTTATTTCTCCCTCTTTATCGCAGTCATTACCTTGATAGCCGCCTTTGAATGGATGGCCTTGACCGATGTCAACACAGTCACCCGGAAAATAATTTTCGTAGCGTTTCTGATTTTGCCAATGCTGGGCGTTACCTACTGGACCGTGTTGTTGGAACTGCTAAGCGAAGCGATGGAATGGCCGGAAATCAAGGATTATTCGGATGCATTGGAATGGTTTGTCATCGCTCCTGTGATGTTTTGGGTGTTGATGATGGTTTTGATCCGAAAAGCCGGTTCCCAGTTGATAAATATCGAATTCAAATCGCGGCTCAAGACGTTCAGCGGTTGGTTGATATTGCTTTCGGCGTGGATGTTTCTCAGCAAATTAAGGGCTTATTACGGTCCCGGCATGGTGATCTACTTTTTGCTGTTGATTTGGGCTGCGGATATTTCCGCCTTCTTTGCCGGTAAAACTTGGGGCAAAGACAAGCTCGCTCCGGAAATAAGCCCAGGTAAAACGGTCCAAGGCATGTATGGCGCCTTAATATCTGCTGCTGTATGCGGTATAGGTTTTACTATCTATGGTTGGATTACTGCCACTCAGCCGGAACAGGCTGACTCTGGAGCATTAAGATTTCTTAATGGATTGGTTTGGACCGATATGTTGATTTTGTCGGTCATGACCGTGTTGATTTCGATTTATGGTGATTTGTTTTTTAGTCTGATCAAACGTAAAAAAGGTGTTAAAGACAGCGGAAACTTGTTGCCTGGTCATGGCGGCGTATTGGATAGAGTGGATAGTATTATCGCCGCCGCACCTTTTTTCTATGCTGGCATTTTATTGATTGGTAGGGTGTTTTACGCATGAAAGGTATTTGCATACTCGGAGCCACAGGTTCGATTGGCGTCAGTACACTCGATGTCGTAGCTCGCCATCCCGATTTATACAAGGTGGTCGCTCTCACCGCCAACGGTAATATTGACGCCTTGTACGAACAATGTCTGGCACATCGACCGGAATATGCGGTAGTCGCCAATCCGGACAATGCTCAAGCGTTTAAAGACAAAATCGCCGGTTCGCCGGTCGCCGGCATGAAGGTACTGGCCGGCGCAGATGCCTTGACGCAAGTCGCCACCCTGGACGATGTTGATGCGGTAATGGCCGCTATCGTTGGCGCAGCAGGTTTGTTGCCGACCTTGGCGGCCGCGAAAGCCGGCAAAACGGTATTGCTGGCTAATAAGGAAGCCTTGGTCATGTCCGGGCAAATCTTTATGCAAGCCGTCGCCGAAAACGGCGCGACCTTGTTACCTATAGATAGCGAGCACAACGCAATATTTCAATGCATGCCGGCCGGTTACACCACCGGGCATACTGCCAAACAAGCCAGACGCATTTTATTGACTGCATCCGGCGGTCCGTTTCGACAAACGCCGATAGCCGATCTGGATACTGTGACGCCCGACCAAGCGGTCGCGCATCCAAAATGGGATATGGGCCGGAAAATTTCCGTAGATTCGGCGACGATGATGAACAAAGGCTTGGAGTTGATCGAAGCCTGTCTGCTGTTCAATATGGACCCCGATGCGATTCAAGTGGTGATTCATCCGCAAAGCATCATTCATTCCATGGTTGATTATGTCGATGGCTCCGTGTTGGCGCAAATGGGCAACCCTGATATGCGCACACCCATCGCTCATGCGATGGCTTGGCCGGAACGTTTTGATTCAGGTGTAGCGCCGTTGAATATTTTCGAAGTCAAACACATGGATTTCGAACAGCCCGATTTACAGCGATTTCCTTGTCTGAGATTGGCCTACGAAGCTATCAAAGCCGGTGGCATTATGCCGACTGTTTTGAATGCAGCCAATGAAATTGCTGTAGAAGCCTTTTTGAACGAGCAGGTGCGCTTTACCGATATTGCGCGCATCATAGAGCGGAGCATGGCAAAATTTAAAGCCGATTGCGCCGATACGCTCGAACATGTCCTAGCAGCCGACCGGCAGGCCAGGGACGTTGCTAATGCAGTGATTGCCGAGCTCAAACACTAGTTAATGGATACTTTGCACACCTTGTTTTATTTCATCGTCGCCATCGCAGTGTTGGTGGCGTTTCATGAATACGGCCATTTTTGGGCAGCGCGCAAGGTAGGCATCAAAGTTATTCGTTTTTCCATCGGTTTCGGCAAGCCGCTGATCAGCTGGCAAAAAAGCCCTGCCGATACCCAATTTGTTATCGCTGCGATTCCGTTGGGCGGCTATGTAAAAATGGTTGACGAACGCGAAGAGGCGGTTAAAACCGAGGATTTGCCCTATGCATTTAATAGGCAACCGTTGCTGGCCAGAACCGCCGTAGTCGCCGCCGGACCTATCGCCAATTTACTGCTGGCCGTGGTTTTATTTTGGTTGGTGTTGGTCATCGGCGAAGCAGGCGTCAGACCGGTCATCGGTGGAGTGGAAGCCGGATCTCTGGCCGAGCAAGCCGGTTTTGCGACAGGCGAGGAAATCGTCAGTATCGACGAGACCGTCACGCCGACCTGGATAGAAGCCCTGGATACTTTGTTGACCTTGGCGATTGACGGTAAAACTGACATCAGCGTGCTGACTAAAGCGATAGACGACAGTCAACAAATTCGCTTGATTCACCTAACAGAACAAGATGTACAAACTCCGGAAACGCTACATAAGCGTTTAGGTTTGAAGCCTTGGGTGCCGACTATAAAGCCGGTCATCGGTAAGCTGCTTGACGATGGGGTTGCCAAACAAGCTGGTTTACAAAGCGGGGATTTAATTCTCAGCGCGGACGGCACCGCCATTACCGACTGGCAACAATGGGTGGATTATGTGCAGGCCCGGCCGGATGTCGAAATTAAATTATTGCTGGAGCGCAGCGGCGCGCAATTGCCATTAAGCATCACGCCGCGTAGCGAGCAGCAGGGCGAGGGTAAGGCAGTCGGTAAAATCGGCGCAGGTGTCGACGCGCCGAAAGAATTGCTGGACTCCATGATGGTGACACATGCCTTATCGCCTTTGGATGCAGTGCCAGTCGCCGGAAAGAGAGTTTGGTTTTATGCGGTGACGACTCTAAAAATGATGGGAAAAATGGTGGTGGGTTCCGCTTCAGTCGAGAATTTGAGCGGCCCCATCAGCATTGCCCAATACGCCGGTCAATCGGCTGAAATGGGATTTACTGCATTTCTGAAGTTTCTGGGTTTGGTTAGCGTCAGTCTGGGTGTCCTGAATTTACTGCCGGTGCCGGTGCTGGACGGCGGTCATTTGCTGTTTTTCGCGGTTGAGGCCATTAAAGGCAGCCCGCTTCCGGAAAGAATACAACTGTATTTTCAACAAGCCGGCATGCTGCTATTGATGCTGCTGATGGGCTTGGCGATGTTTCTCGATATAGGCAGATTATTTCAATAACGCTGAACAAAGCATCAGCGTTGTGGTCAACCACATTCCTTTCTAATCTTCCCTGGTAATTACATGAAAAAAATCACACACATTCTGGCTTTGACGCTACTGGCTTTGATTAGCCCAGCATTATTTGCCGACGAAGCCGCCATTAAAAAAGCCTTGAGTGAGTTTATGCCCGGGGGGCAGGTTGACTCGGTGAAACCATCGGAAGTCAAAGGTCTGTACGAAGTGTCCATGGGCGGCAATATCTTTTACGCATCTGAAGACGGTAAATATTTACTGCAAGGGCAATTATTCGACGCCGAAGCAAAGAAAAATATCACCGAATCCAAGCTGGCTGACGTGCGTAAAGCCTCGCTGGATAAAGTCGGCGAACAAAAAATGATTATTTTCAAACCGGAAACCAGCAAACATGTCGTGTCTATCTTTACCGACATTGATTGCGGTTATTGCCGTAAGTTGCACTCTGAAATCGATCAATACATGGCGCAGGGCATTACGATACGCTACATGTTTTTTCCTAGAGCCGGCAAAGGGTCGGATTCTTACAAAAAAGCCGTGTCAGTCTGGTGTGCTGCCGACAAAAATAAAGCGCTAACCACCGCGAAGAAGGGTGAACATCTGGACGCGAAAACCTGCGAAAACCCGGTGGATGAACATATGGCCTTGGGCGAAGCATTCGGTATGAACGGCACACCAATGATAGTCACGCAAAAAGGCAATATCTTGCCTGGCTATGTACCCGCAGCGCAATTAGCAAAAGTGCTGGCCAGCGAATAAGCAAATACGAAAAAACCGCCAGCTTCCGCGCCGGCGGTTTTACATGTTAGAAAATTATCGTATCGTCACCTCTACCCGACGGTTTCGCGGTTCGGACGTTTCATCGCCGGTCTTGATCAACAAATTCTTTTCGCCGTGCGATGTGACGGCGACTTCCTTCACATCCAGCTTACTAGGGTCGAACAAACGGCTTACCTGAACGGCGCGCTCATTCGCCAATTTTTCGTTTTTGCCCGCATCGCCCACCGTATCGGTGTGACCGATCACTGAAATATCGGCGGCCGGATGTTTGCCGGCGGTTTCGATGATCTTGGGAATCAAAGCCGCCGATTCGGCGGTCAGCTTGGTGCCGCCGGTCTCAAAATACAATAAAAATATCTCCGGCAATACCGGCTCGGAAGCCAAGGCTCTGCCAAAGTCTTTATTGATTTTTTCTTGTTCGACTTTGAATACGGTTTTGGAGTTGTCCAGAGCTGCACCAAAACCGGCTTGTTCAACCACGGTTTCGCTGTTGGCACCGCTGAAAATCACTTTTCCGGTTGAGCCGTCGTGATCTTCCAGCAATACCAAATAAGATTTGGCGCAACCGGTTAACGCCAGTGCAGCGGCGAATGTGAGGGTTTTGGGTAAGGAAATTGTCGTCATGGCAAATACTCGGCTTATTCTTCAACTTTGACTAAAAAACGCGTGCCTCTCACCGCAATCACGCCGGTAGGGGTTTTTACCGTTACCGCTTCCGGCTTAAGTTTGGCGATGACGCCGGAAATATAATGCAGGGTGCCTTTTAATAAGCTGGCGTTTAATTGCAATTTGTCCTGCTGTGGTTCGAATTGATACGCTTCTATTTTTAATTCGGTATTCGGGCCGATCGACAAAATGGTATTGTCTTTCAGCGTTACCCCAGCAGCGCCGTTCTGGTCGGTTTTGATGACGTTGCCGACATGAATCGGCGAACCAAGGCTGGCTTTGATCGGGCCGCTACTCTCGTCAATAGTCGTTTGATCGTTGATGGTTTTGATGTATCCGATGACTGTTTCATCGGCCGATACCGCATTCGGCATGCAAAGGGCTAACCCCAGGCTACAACAGGCGAAAAGACGTTTCATAATGGCCTCTACAAACGGTGTTTTGGGACATCAATAGCCGCGTCGGCGGTATTGAAATTTAGCGTGTAAGTATAGACAGCATTTAATTGTTGTTAGATTCAAGAGCTTTTTTGTTTTAGCGCTATTCGTTACGCTGCTCTTAAATAATGTCTCACCGGCGAAGGCGGGAGCCCGGCGGCTATATGGGATTCGGTTCACTGTCTGGCTTCCGGCCGCGCGCGCAATATCGGAAACTAGCGCTTACGGAACGGTTACCGGTATTAGATAAAAACCTCGGCGGCTTAACGGATCAGTAATTCCACCCAAAACGTGCTGCCCACACCCGGCGTGCTGCTAACGCCGACAGTACCGTTCATCAGTTCCGCCAGTTGTTTGGTAATTGCCAATCCTATACCGGTGCCTTCTATGTCGGTATTATCCGCACCCAGACGCTGAAACGATTGGAATAACAATTGCTGTTGTTGCTCCGCCAGACCTTTGCCGGTATCGGTAATAGAAATTCTTACCCGATTATCGTCTATCCGTCTGCTGCTCAGGTTGATGGAACCGTTGGGGCGATTATATTTCACGGCGTTGGACAGAAAATTCAATAAAATTTGTTTGGCGCGTTTCGGGTCAGCTTGTAGCTCAATGTTCCCGGGTAAGGGATTATCGACAATTAGCGCCAAGCCTTTATTTTGCACCAAGGGTGTGATCAGGGTTTGGCAATCGTTGATCAGCTCCACCAAATTGATGCTGCCGATATTCACGCTGATTTTGCCGGACTCGATTTTAGCCAGATCCAAAAGCTCGTTTATTAGCCCGAGTAGGTGCAGACCGGCCTTGAGTATTTCATTGACCGAGTCCAGGTGGGTTTCGGCCAAAGGGTGTTCCGGATCGTCCATTTGCATCAGCTGCGCAAAACCGATAATGGCATTCAGCGGCGTACGCAATTCGTGGCTCATTTGCGACAGAAATTGGCTTTTGGCCAAGCTGACTTGTTCGGTCCGGTTAATCAATTCTCGCATTACGGTTTGTTCTTCGGCTTTTTTCAGCAGCATTTTCGCCATGAGCACCCGTTCGCCAATATCGTTGATGGTCAACACCGTGCCCATCAGTGCGCCCCGACTGCCTATCAAAGGGGCGATGGTCAGATTGGCGTTCATCGCGTAGTGGTCGGAAATGGATAGGCGAGTATTGCTGATTTTCAACGGTCCCTGATTGATGACGCTTTGCTGTATCAATTCAGCGATTCGATGCGGTTTGCCGTCTATTTCCAGGCTAAATATGTCGTCGATATTTTGGCTGGCGGTCTTGGGGCGTTTGCTGCCGATGATATCCAGAGCGGCGGCATTCATGTATTCGATTGAGCCTTTATCATCTGTGGTTATGACACCATCGACGATAGCGTTTAAGGTGATGTAGGCGCGTTTGCGTTCCGCGAATAAGGACTGGATCAGTTTCTCAAAATGCCGCCAGCTGCGTAGTGGATAGCTGATTATTAACACCAGTAACGCCACGGACGGTGCAAACCAATAGTGGCTGGTATGCAGTAAGACCAAGCAAAACAGTAAAATTGCCATCGATAGTATCGAGACAGCCAGTGCGAGCCAGCGCAGTGAAAAACAAGTGCTGATCTTGACGGCGATACCGGCTATCGCCAGGCTTAACAGGAATTGCCAATGGCCCGGTAACGGCTGCCAAAGGGTTTGCTTTATGAGGCCATCCAAGCCGGCTGCGACGAAATCCACCCCGCTCATGGGCCGATCACCGACAGCCAAGGGTGCCGGCAGGTCGCGTTCTATGCCGCTGGCGGTCAGCCCGACCAATATGTATTTATCGGTGAATAATTGTCCGGACACCTTCCCCGACAATACGTCCAAATAAGAAACTCTAACGAAATCGCTGCCCGGCGCAAAGAACGGCAACCACACCCGATAATCGCCATGTATGCTTTCTGGCGATGTTTCGGTCCGTAAGCCCGGTAAATCGGCAAGTATTTCCGGATGGTTCAAAGAATAAATAGTCAGCGGCATCGCCAACCACTGCGAGTCGCCCAAGGACAATTGCAACAAAATGCTTCTACTGATGCCGTCCTTATCCAAATCGACATTGGCATGCCCCAACGCAGCGTGTTTGGCGAATTCAGGTAAGGGCAGCGTTTCCACTACGTTATTGCCATTGCGTTCGACAATAACCGGCAGTATTACTTGTTTGTTACTCGCTAGTGCGCGGCTTAAGTGCGCGTCCAATTCAGGATGTTGCTGATCCGCTTCGGAAAAAATAAAATCCAACGCAATCGCCTTGGGTTTTGCCGACGCCAGCGTCTCCAGCAGGCGAGCGTGAATATCTCTGGGCCAGGGCCAGCGCCCTAGTTTTTGCAGGCTTTTTTGATCGACTTCGATAATGACAATATCTTTTGAAGCCGGCGTGGCCAGCAGCTTCAGTTGGGCATCATAAATCCACCGATCAAAGCGCCACAGTGCATCCGTATAGCTTAAGCCAACCGTTAGAACGATCAGCGCAATGACGATCAATGATTTTTCGAAGTGGCGTGTCGCCATGGAATTTACTGTGCAAAGTGGAAATACTTGGGAAAGTATACTAGTTGCAATCGCAATTAGTTAATGTAAAACAAGGTTTTCCGCTGTTAGCTGCCTGGCTGCACGAGGTAAATTGTCTGAACAATGCTGCGTGCCGCGAACATGTCTGCCTATCAACGCTTGTTGACTTTTAGCAGCGCTTTCAAACGATATAAGGCGTCCAATGCTTGCCGAGGACTCAAATGATCGGGATCGAGTTCTTCCAGCAGCACGACAGCCGGATGGCATTCCTGGCTGGTAAATAAGTCGAATTGGTTGATTTCGCTATGATTTTGCAGCTCAATGTAGGCGGTGTTTTCCAATTGCGCCAGTTTGTTTTTGGCGTTGGCAATCACGCTCTGCGGCACGCCGGCCAGCGCCGCCACTTGCAAACCGTAGCTTTGACTGGCCGGGCCGTCCTTGACGGCGTGTAAAAACACGATCTTGTCGCCGTGCTCCATCGCATCCAAATGGATGTTGTGGATATTGCTTTGTTCTTCGGCCAGCGTAGTTAATTCGAAATAATGGGTCGCGAACAGCGTGAACGCCTGGGTATGGCGGGCCAGATAATCGGCGCTGGCCCAGGCCAACGATAAGCCGTCGAAAGTGCTGGTGCCGCGGCCGATCTCATCCATCAAAATCAAGCTGTTGCTGGTGGCATTATGCAGAATATTCGCGGTTTCCGACATTTCCACCATAAAAGTCGAGCGGCCGCTGGCCAGATCGTCGGAGGCGCCGATGCGGGTAAATATCTTGTCTATCGGTCCGCAACGTAGCGATTGCGCAGGCACGTAGCAGCCAATGTGCGCCAGCAGCACGATCAGCGCGGCCTGGCGCATATAAGTCGATTTACCGCCCATGTTCGGGCCGGTGATGACCAGCATCCGGCGCTCTGTCGAAAAATTCAGGTCGTTGGCGACGAAGGGAATGCTGGAGAGTGCTTCCACCACTAGATGTCGACCGGCAACGATGTCGATGCCTGGCTGTTGATCCAATACCGGTTGCGACAAGTTTAAGGTTTCGGCGCGTTCGGCGAAATTTACCAACACATCCAGTTCGGCCAACGCGTTGGCACAATGCTGTAGATCGCGTAAGGCATCGCCCAACGTATCCAGCAATTGATCGTACAAAGCTTTCTCGAAGGACAGCGATTTTTCCCTGGCGCTGAGCACTTTGTCCTCAAACGACTTCAGTTCCGGCGTGATGTAACGCTCGGCACCTTTCAGCGTTTGCTTGCGGGTGTAATGCATTGGCACCTTGTCGGCCTGAGCATTGGAAATCTCGATGTAATAGCCATGCACCCGGTTGTAATTCACCTTGAGTGTGGCTATGCCGGTAGCGGCCCGTTCGCGCTGTTCCATGTCGATCAGGAATTGGTCGGCGTTCTGGCTGAGATTACGCAGCTCGTCCAGCTCCGGGTGGTAGCCGGGGGCAATCACGCCGCCGTCGCGGATCAAGACCGGCGGATTATCGATGATGGCGCGTTGCAGCAGGGCCAATAATTCCGGTTGTTCGCGCAGTTGCGAGCGTAGGTTTTCCAGATGCGGGTTATCGCTGTCGGCCAGCTGACTTTGTAAAGCCGGCAAGGTCGCCAATGTATGGCGCAGCACCAGTAAATCGCGTGGCCGCGCGGATTTCAACGCAATGCGCGAGCTGATACGTTCTATATCGCCGACCTGACGCAGACTGCCTTGTAGGTCTTTATATAATTGATTCACCAACAGACTCGCGACGCAGGCATAGCGGCCATTGACAACAGCATGATCCCGCAGCGGTCGGTGTATCCAGCGCCGCAGGCAGCGACTGCCCATCGCGGTGGCAGTCTTGTCCAGGACTCCCAGTAAAGTGTATTGCAGTTGGCCGCTGGGATGGCTGTCCAGCTCCAGAGTGCGGCGGCTGGCGGCGTCCAGACTGATGCTGTCGTCGCAGTTCTCGACCCGAATGCCTTGAATATGCGGCAGGGCGCTTTGCTGAGTGTCGCGTACGTATTGCAGCAAACAACCCGCCGCGCAAATCGCCGCCGGCAAATGCTCGCAGCCGTAACCTTTCAAGTCGTGGCTATTGAACTGCTTCAAAATCAACAGCCGGCAACTATCAAGGTCAAAATGCCAGGGCGGACGCTTACATAAGCCGCGGCGTTCCTTGACGGCGGGCGGTAGTTTAATATCTTCGCTATACAGCAGTTCCGCCGGATTCAAGCGCTCGATTTCGCTAAGCAGCTGGGTTTCGTTGTCCAATTGTTGCAGCGTGAATTTACCGCTGCCTAAATCCAGACAGGCCAGTCCGAACAACTTGTCGAATACTGCCAGAGACACCAGCAGATTGTCCTTGCGATCCTCCAACAAGGCTTCGTCGGTGACAGTGCCTGGCGTGACGATGCGCACGACCTTGCGTTCCACTGGACCTTTAGATTTGGCCGGGTCGCCGATTTGCTCGCATATCGCAATCGATTCGCCTTGTTTCAGCAGGCGGGCGATGTAGTTTTCCGCCGCATGATAAGGAATGCCGGCCATAGGGATTGGTTGTCCACCCGATTGGCCGCGAGCGGTTAGCGTAATATCCAATAACTGCGCGGCCTTTTTTGCATCATCGAAAAACAGCTCGTAGAAATCGCCCATTCTGTAAAACAGCAGCGTGTCAGGCTGGCCGGATTTGATGCGCCTATATTGTTGCATCATCGGGGTGTGTTGCGATTCATTGCCTTGCTTGCTGTCTTGTTTTGTTTGGAGATTCATTCGTAAATTAATGAAATAATAGATAATTGTTCTATGCTGTGAGTCAGGTTTGCACCAACTGCACTTTTCAAAACTTCCCTGCACTTTGCTGTTTAGTATAGGTTTTAGTATAGGTTTTTTCGAGTTATACTCGTGTCATCGATCAACATAGAAAACCTATACTAAAATGCAATTCGATGCCCGCACCGCTAAAGCTTTGCAGCCAGGACAGCATATGGCTTTTGACGATTACCCAGGACTGCGTTTGTCTGCCATGGCAAAGGTGAGAACTTGGTTTTATCGATATAGAAGTACTGTTGATGGACGCCTTAGGCAGGTGTCCATCGGTCATTGGCCGTCAATGTCATTTCCAGCGGCTATTGTCGCTTGGGAAGCTTTGAAAAACCAGCGTGATTCTGGTAGTGACCCTGTATTAGAAGCAAAGCAAGCAAAATTAGAGGCAAAAGCTTTAATATTAAAACGAGAGGCGGCAAATTCTGAAAACGCTTATACAGTACGTGTGCTGTGTGATGAATATTTAGCTGGACATGTTTGTCGTCACAGAGCCAAAAAAGGTTCTACTGAAATTACTAGAATGTTTAACACAATGCTGGGTGATATGGCGGATTTACCATCCACTGCAATTACCCGTGCAATGGCTTTTGATTTGATTCAAAAATACGCCGCAATATCGCCCGTGCAGGCTGGAAAATTACGATGTGAGTTAGGAGCGGCATGGGATTATGCAATGGATGCCGGTAGACTACCTGAAGCTGCAGTAAATTGGTGGCGCTTAATTTTACGTGGAAAAATTAGATCAAAAGGAAAGACCATAGAAGGTAAGAACATCGGCGTGGTCAAACGCGTACTTACTGAAGACGAAATCGGTGAATTGATTGCTTGGCTTCCAAATTTCGCACCGATAATTACTGACGTTTTAATGTTATATCTTTGGACCGGAACTCGCGGCTCAGAAATAGTTGGCATGTCAGGAAGTGAAATTAGCGAAGAGGGTGGCCAAGTTTGGTGGACGATACCGAAAATTAGAACGAAAAACGCCCGACATGAAACTGCTACAGATCAAAGGGTGCCCTTATTCGGTAGAGGTTTGACAGTGGTGTTACGGCGGAAAAAACTATATGGCGACGGTTTTCTATTTCCATCCCGTCATAAAGTGGGGCACATCGAACAAAAATACGTCACTGAACAGGTATTTTATAGACAACCCTATAGTCAGATTCGCCCTGAGCAGGTGAGGCCTCGATTAACGGTGACTCATTGGGCACCGCATGATTTGCGACGGACTTCACGCACCTTGCTTGCAAAATTAGGATGTCCAGATTCCGTAGGTGAAACGATTCTCGGTCATATGTTACCCGGTGTGGTAGGAACTTATAATCGGCATCAATATGACGATGAAAAACGCCTATGGCTCTTTAATCTGTCAGAGCATCTTGAGTCATTGGCACATTTCTAGATTTAGGTTTGCCGTTGCGTCCGCCTATTGCCGTATTAGGGGGGGGTAATAAATCGGAAACAGGACGCGACTCAGCCCATTCTTCAATTTCGCGTAGTAACCAGCAGGAACGGCGTGCAGATGCTTTACGAGGCTTAGGGAACTCATCGGCACGAATCAATGATTGGATGGTAGATTCAGAAAGCCCTGTGACTTCTGAAACCGCCTCAAGATCAATCATGATGGGTCTCAATACTGACTGACGTTTCTGGGCGTTACTCATGTATTTGTTGTCTACCAATAAATAGGTCGCTGGTTCGATCCGGCCTTGTTTTAAATAAAGCAATGACCGGATTGGTTGCCATTTTATCTTACTCAGGATTCAAATATTTTTGGTTAACCTTCTCATAAATGTATTTTGCAGATGCTGCAGCGATCAGTGAGATCTTCACGGGCTTTTAACAAAACCCAAGATTGACATTGTGGACACTTCGAAAGTTGAACTCGTTTATCTTTGATGTCCTGTGCCACCACCCAAGCATCGGAAAACTCGAGTTGTCCCAAGGGATATGATTTTTTATACGCATTAAAGGTAGTAATTAGCGTCTGGATTTGGCCTTCTTTCGATTTGGCCGTGGCAACCTGAAAACACACGGCGAAGATGGTTACATCTTTATACTTACGGCGACTACCGGTCAAACCTCGGGTTGAAAACTTGATCGATCCACGACTGGGCGATTGGCCATGTAATTGACGGTATGTCTGCCTCAGTAACTTTATCGGTACTCCCGTTGCTTGATGCACGATTTTGACTTTCGCATGGAGATTGAGCAGTTCAATTGCCAAGGTTTGCTGTTGATATTTCTTGAGCATTAGCTGCCTCCCTTAGCCAATAGCGCCGCTTAATCCGAGCATGGCTTCCACCATCGGAGGCGAATCTCTGTTGATGTTTTGAATAAACTGACTCGAAAATCGGGGGGTAAAACATAGCCAGTTGGAGCGGGCAATTAAGTCAATGTCTTCTAAAGATAAACGCCCAACAGCCAAGCGCATGGCCTCATCGGTAATCCCCAAGATTAATTCAGTCAGCACCGGGTTCTCCCGTGCGATTTCTCTGGCTTTGATGAGCCATGCCTGATTCATGGCATAGATCTCTTCATCGCAACCCAGTTGATCTATCGTTGTCAGTTTGTCAAAGTAGGCCTCAAGATTTTTGAATGCTGACTGCATCATGTTGTCGACGTGCCCCGCCATATTGACTATTTTCAGTTTCGATTTCAGATAATCGGATCCGAATTCAGCGACCAGCGGAATATACAATTCCTGGAAGAACCCCTGCGTGCTGGTTTTGACGTCCTTAAAATCAATCGTCAGCGATTGCTGATTGGCAAAGCACTCGCGTGCCAGTCGCGCGAAATTTTTGCCATGGATTGCCTGGGGTATTTGGGAATGGGTGGCTGTAACGACAACGATATGCATGCGACTTCTCCTTAGTAGCTCCTTGATTGCCTCTAACGAGTGCTTGGTTTGTTCAAAGATTGACTTTTTGATTTTGCGGAAACCCAACGCCGCCGCCCCGACCGATCAGTCCACACCTCGCAGATAGGGCATTGACTAAATGCGGCTTCAGGGTGAGTCATGCCTAGGTAACGGGCGCGGCAACGCCCGCAAAGAATGAAAACCAAATCACCCGCCGAGAGCAGGCTAATTAAATACCAAGCCCGGTTGATGTCTAACGGATAATGTTGGCTGGAGCGTGGTTGGATAAATTGCCGATCGGCTAAAATTTTGGAAGCGACGTTGCTGTAGATCTCATAGGCCGTAACCAGTAAGGTTGCACTCAGGTTCGGAGTAGAAAGTCGGTGTCTGATGTCTTCAATCATGCTTAAAAATAGCGAGGCATGAATGTTGTTGAACGCCGAGCGGATGGCCCATTGATGATCATGAGGCAGCATGCCTTGTTTGGGCGGTTGTCCTTGTACCGCTTTAGATAATTCGATGCTTTGCTTTCGGGTTAAATGGCAGAGTTGGCTGACAATCGGAGGACGTACGCCAAGCTGGATTAGCCTTTCGGCCAATAGCAAGTCCGCGCCTATATTTGACCTGCTTTTAAAGGGCATTGGTTTCATCCGCAGTTCCAGTGATACACGGTTGGAGAAGATCCACATAGGCGACCATGGGCAAGTTGCTTGGAACATAAACCGGCAATAACTGAATCACTGCGCGACTGCTTTCGGCGTGTTCACGAAGTTGCTCCTGTGTCGTGCCGGCGAGATGGTCTATACCATTCCGATCTAATCCAAAGCGCCAGGCCGTTTCTTCAGGATTACTGCGTGCGCATTCCCTGGCTAGCATGAGATATTCGAAATTTAACCGGGCAAGATCTTCATCCAGTGTTGACATAAACGCCTCTGAGTTGATTAACGACTGTTGTCGATATGCTAGGCAGGCAACGCGGAAATGTCCCGGTCGCAAAGTGACCTGATTTGGGTCACAAACCTCCGGAACCCCCGATAGATATGATTTGGCTTTGTTGAAAATAATTGTCCTATTGCGCTGGCGACGCTTTTTTCGGCAAATAACGGACGGCCAATTTGATAACGCCAGGCTAATTGCAGGGTCCAATGAATTGAATGATCCTGAAATTCTTCTAATCTCGTTCTGCTTACCAGGGACTTTGCCTACAAGAAGTAGAGCCTTAATTGGTGTTTGACCTGAATAATTGCATTCCAAAATCATTTTTATATTGCTTATCTTGAATTTGTTATGGAGGAAATTGTTATGAATCGGCTATTCGCTAACCAGACAACTACTGCTGGTTACCTGGTTTGGGGTGGTTTATGCGCGAGGTAATTCAATGCTTGATCGATTGGTTGGATAGCGAGCCAAGCGATGAAAAAGGGCACCGCATATTGCGCGCGTTAGCCCAGGAATCGTTGAAGAAGTCAGAATTCGAAGAGTCGAAGCGCCGGTTCACGGCTGATGAAATCGTCGCCGCAGTCGGTGAATCTATAGGAATTTCCGATCCTAAAAAGTGGATCGATTGGCCGGGTTCGTTGAAGAAATATTGCGAAACCCGAGAGCCGCAAATCTTAGAGTTTGCTCGTAAACGTGGGTTGTCTTGTTATGCAAAACCTGACCGTAAAAGCACAAAGGGCGGTCCGGGACAACTCACGACGTTCTATATCAAGGCAGAACCGATACCGGAAATAACGGAAGAAGACCAAGCGATTGACGGCGTCCTTGGCAGGAACAATGCAGCCGATTTGCAAGCCAGCTATCAAATGACTGAACTAGGTGAAGTCAAACCCAGTTGGATCGCGAGTCGGTTATTTCGGCATGGACAAATTGAATTAAGACAATGGCATGTCTGGGTTATAGTGGGTTGGCTAGCAATCATAGCTGGGTTGTCGGTGTTAATTGCTTATGCTGGATGGCTATCGTTATCCTTACCCAGATCCGTGACAACGCAAGATTTGACATTACTGGTCAGTATTTTCGCGATTCCCTATGGTTCCTGGGTAACTATCATCAAGCCTTGGATATTATTGTTGGATGATCGAATTGTCGT
The DNA here is from genome assembly GCF_000365425.1 of Methylomonas sp. MK1. Taxonomy (NCBI): domain Bacteria; kingdom Pseudomonadati; phylum Pseudomonadota; class Gammaproteobacteria; order Methylococcales; family Methylococcaceae; genus Methylomonas; species Methylomonas sp. MK1. The sequence goes on along the minus strand of NZ_AQOV01000001.1, from coordinate 814,935 downwards.
AGCCCATGAACTATTCACAAATTTTTATGAACAGTCTGCGCAGTTCGAACTGCTTCGAGACGGAGATTTAAGAGTAATTCGGTTAGTTCGGTATTCGGCGGCATGTCCCATTTGTGGCGCCACTATTTATCTCGAAAAAGGCGAGCCGGATTATCGGCGCAGGTTGGTGGGGCGGTGTTATGAAAGCCCAAGAGAGCATGTGTTCAGTTTCGATCGAATCACGCGTTGCGGGCGATTACTGGTTGATCGATAACTTGTCGAGAGGAACTGCTGCCGCACAGTTTATTCTTATTTCAATACATTTCATTTGCCCTACGACTAGCTGCGGCATACAATCGCCGCTGGTTTTAAGGTTCCCGCTCTTGGCGGGTGAAACTGGAAGTCGGTTAAATGCCGACGCTGCCCCCGCAACGGTAGGTGATTCGTCACGAGCCCGGAGACAGGCCTAAAACTGTAGTCAACAGTATTGCGGAGGGCGATCTGTCAAATCGGTTTTTTTTGGTTTGTCTTTCCCTCTGTTATTCCGTCCACCTTATTCGGAACAGACAACCATGAAAACACTTGCAGCATCTACCACCCTTTCTTCCTCAAAAATCCTGCCTGGCCTGAGTGCTATTGTTTTGGGTCTGACCGTCGTTTTAGGTTTGGGTTTCTTGCAGGACGCCAACAACTACCTACATAACGCCGCCCACGACGGACGTCACAGCGCTGCTTTTCCTTGCCATTAACATGGCGGATTTTCGTAAGTTGGTTGCGGCGTCGCTACTGGCTGGACTATTGGGCGGCTTGTTACTCAGCGTGCTCCAACACTATCAAACCTTGCCCTTGATTTTGGCCGCCGAGCAATTCGAAACACCATCGGCCGAGCATGCGCATGACTGGCAACCGACGGACGGCTGGCAACGCAATGGCTTTACTTTGCTGTTCAATGGCCTGACCGGCTTCGGCTTTGCCTTGTTTATCAGTGTCGCCCTGTACTGGCGGGATCAACACGGTTACCTGTACGGACTCGGCTGGGGTTTGGCCGGTTATTTGGTATTTTTTGTCGCGCCATCATTGGGCTTGCCGCCGGAGTTGCCGGGTACTGACAGCGCCGAATTGCATAGTCGCCAAGCGTGGTGGCTTTTTACGGCCGCCGCTACCGCGATTGGCTTGTTTGGTCTGTTTTTGACCAAACAGCGCTGGCTGCAAATCGGCGGCGCTGGCTTACTGGCCTTACCGCATCTGATCGGCGCACCGCATCCGGAGGTTGCTCAGGCTTTAGCGCCCGAAGCCTTACAACAGCATTTTGTGGTGTTGACATCCATCAACAACGCTATTTTCTGGCTGACCTTAGGAGCAATATCGGGCCGATTGTTGCGTAAAGTAACGTTTTAGTGATGAATGCTACCGCAACACGCCATTGCCCGGCGATATTGATCAGCGCCCCTGCCTCCGGGCAAGGCAAAACCACCATAACTGCAGCTTTGGCCTATTACCATCGCCAGCAAAACCGAAAGGTACGCGTGTTCAAAACCGGCCCGGATTTTATCGATCCGCAAATCTTGAGCTTTGCTTGCGGACAACCGGTTTATCAGCTGGATTTATGGATGATGGGCGAAGCGCATTGCCGTGAGATGCTTTATAACGCCGCCGCCGACGCTGACGTTATCTTGATTGAAGGTGCCATGGGCTTGTTCGACGGCGATAGCAGCAGCGCCGATTTGGCACAAACACTAGACGTGCCTGTGGCCGTTGTCATCGATGCGGGCGGCATGGCACAAACTTTTGCCGCAGTAGCTTATGGCTTAGCCCATTACCGTGCCAACTTACCGTTTGCCGGGGTCATCGCCAACAAAGTCGGCAGTCCTAGTCATGCCAAACTGCTAGAAGAAGCGTTGCCGAATAACATGCCTTTGCTGGTGGCGATGGCGAAAGACGACGCGGTCGGCTTACCTTCGCGACATCTGGGTTTGTTGCAGGCCGACGAAATCGGCGATCTCGATCTTCGCCTGGCGCGAGCCGCCGAATTGCTCGGCAGTCTTGCGCCGTGCCGATTGCCGGAGCCGGTCACCTTCGCGCCGATTACTACCGATCCGCCGCCGAAATTGCTGACTGGTAAGCGTATCGCGGTAGCTCGCGATGCCGCATTTTCGTTTATCTATCAAGCAAATCTGGATTGTTTGCAAGCCATGGGCGCTGAACTGACGTTTTTCTCGCCGCTCGCAGACCACGTATTACCCGAGGCAGACAGTGTTTATTTGCCCGGCGGTTACCCGGAACTACATCTCCAAACATTGGCCGACAATGTCGCCATGAAACAAGCCTTGCAGCAACATCATCAAGCCGGTAAACCGATTTACGCCGAATGTGGCGGTTTTTTATATTTGCTGGAACGTTTGGCCGATAAAGACGGCAATGCGGCAGCGATGGCAGGATTACTACCCGCTAGCGCGCAGATGCAAAAACGGCTGGTCAATCTTGGCATGCACAGCGTGCAGTTGGAACAAGGTGAAATTCGCGGGCATAGCTTTCATCACTCGCAACTGGAAACCACACTGCAGCCGTTCACCGAATCGAAGCCCCAACGCAATCGTCGCCGTAACGAAAACTTTTATCAGCTGGGTTCGTTGCAAGCGTCTTATCTGCACACCTACTTTCCGTTCAACCCCCAGGTCGCGGCTGGATTTTTTCTATGAGCATTCAACCTAAAGTGTGGTTTGTCGGCGCAGGTCCCGGTGATCCTGATTTAATCACTGTCAAAGGTCGCGACTTAATTGCCAAAGCGGATGCCATTTTGTTCGCAGGCTCTCTGGTACAGGCCGCAGCGACGCAATGGGCCCCAAGCACTTGCGTGATCAAAGATTCCAAAGACATGACTTTGGAGCAGATTACCAACTGGCTGACCGAACAAGCCGGTCCGGGCAAAACCGTCATTCGCCTGCAAACCGGCGACCCTGGCTTGTACGGTGCATTGATTGAAATGGTGCAACCACTGGATGCGGCCAACATTGCCGTCGAAGTAGTGCCGGGCGTCTCGTCGGCGTTTGCTGCGATGGCTTGCGCAGTCGAAAGCCTGACCTTACCCGAAGTCACGCAGACCGTGATTCTTACCCGTGTTGAAGGCCGCACGCCGATGCCGGACGGTGAATCCTTGCAAGAACTGGCCAGCCATCACACCACGCTGTGCCTGTTTTTATCGATCACCTTGTTGCCCTTGATCGAACGCGAATTAAAAGCCGCCAACTGGGCTGATGATTCCCCGGTATTGGTGGTTCATAAGGCCAGCTGGCCGAGCGAACAACAGATTATTCGCGGCACCCTGGCTGATATTCGCGAACGCTGCCGAGCCGCCAAAATCAACAGTCAGGCCATGATCGTCATCAGCCCCACCTTGGGCGCGCGGCACTGGCCATCGTTAAAAAAATCCAAACTTTATGATGCCGGTTTTACCCATCGTTTTCGCCGCGCCGAGCGGCCTCAGCCTAAGGAATAAGCATGACAACCACAGTTCTCTTGGTCGGCCACGGTTCGCGCAATCAGGCCGGCAATGATGAAATTCGCGAATTTCAACAACAATGGCAGGCGCAACACCCTGACTGGCGCATTGAGTTGTGCTATATCGAACTCGCCGAGGTGCTGTTGGAAGAAGGATTGAGCCGCGCCGCGCAAGGATCTAGCCGCGTGATAGTCGTGCCGCTGATCATCAGCGCCGCCGGGCATGTGAAGATGGAAATTCCCGAGCATATCGAGGAGGCCCGCGAAAATTTTCCGGCGGTCGAATTCATCTACGCGCCACATCTAGGAAGCAATGAAACCTTGCTGGCCATTCTGCAAAAACAGCTCAAAACGGCACTCAAATCTTTGGCCATGCCCGACCCGAAAACTACCGGCGTGATCATTTTAGGCCGCGGCTCCTCCGACAAAGTCGCCAACGGCGAACTAGCAAAACTGGGGCGTTGGCTGTTTGAAGCTACCGAGCATGAACTCGTCGACATTGCCTTCACCGGTATTACCCATCCGCGTTTGGAAACCGCTGTGCAACGTCAAGTACGACTGGGCATGACGCAGATTGCGATTTTGCCCTATTACCTGTTTACCGGCTTGCTGATCGAGCGCATCGGCAAACAAATCGAACGCTTGCAAAGCCAATATCCGCAGATTGTCTTCGGTGCCGGTACGTATTTTGGTTTTGATCCGGCCATTTTTAAATTGCTGGATCAACGGGTTACCGAAGCCTGGGACCCGCTCGCGCCGAAAATGCTGGAATGCGACGGCTGTCAGTATCGCGAGCAAGCCGAACATCACCACCATCATTGATTAGCCATGAGCCACAACATTCAAACCGAACAACTGACTCAGGCTGGGCAACAAATCGAACACGATTCCTTTGCCATCGTCGACCGCGAAGTCGGCGAGCACCATTATTCCGATGGGCAATGGCAAGTGGTGCGTCGCATGATCCACGCCACTGCGGATTTTGAATTCAATGGCCTGACCGAGTTTTCCGCGCATGCAATCGAAGATGGTATTCAAGCCATTTTAAATGGTGCGCCTATCGTTGCCGACGTGGAAATGATTTGCGTCGGCTTATCGAAGCCGCGCCTGGCGCATTTTGGCATCAGCGCCCGCCAGTTCATCGCCGATGCGGATGTCATAGCCGCCGCCAAACAGGTCAACAGTACCCGCGCGGTACAAGCCATGCGTAAAGCGCAGCGCCTGGGTTTAATCGCCTGCGGTATCGTCTCAGTTGGCAACGCACCGACCGCGCTGTTGGAAGTGTTGCGGATGATCAAAGAAGAAGGCGTCAAGCCGGCACTGATCGTCGGGATGCCAGTCGGTTTTGTCTCTGCAGCGGAATCCAAGGATTTACTCGCCGAATTAGCCGATGTGCCATGGATCATCACCCGTGGACGTAAGGGCGGCTCGACCTTGGTCGTCGCGGCGATTCATGCCTTGTTGAGCTTGGCGGAAACCCGGCAGAAAAACGGCTGATAGCATGGCAATGCCGGAACGCAAACCCAAAGGTACCCGCAAGGGTTACACCACCGGCGCCTGTTCGGCGGCAGCGGCACGGGCGGCAGTGCAGGGTTTGCTGAATGGGCGCGTGCCGGACACTATCGACTGCGTGCTGCCCAATGGGCAAGACGTGGCATTCAAAGTCGAAGAAAGCTTCGTACAGAACGACCGAGCACATGCTGTCATCGAAAAAGACGCCGGCGACGATCCGGACTGCACCCATCGCGCTCGGCTGACGGCGGATGTGATGTGGATAGAACAACCGGACACTGTCGTATTGCAAGGCGGCGCAGGCATAGGCCTGATCACTCGGCCCGGTTTGGGGCTGGCGGTCGGCGGTCCGGCCATCAATCCGGTTCCGCGTAAAAATATCGAGGATAACATCCGTCTGATCGCCGCCGAAGCGCTAAAAACCCGAGGTCTACAGGTAACGATCTCGGTGCCGGGCGGCGAAGAGATGGCGAAAAAAACCCTGAATTATCGTTTGGGCATTATCGGCGGTATTTCGATTCTAGGTACGACCGGGATCGTGCATCCGTATTCCACGGCGGCGTTTCGGGCTAGCGTGGTGCAAGGCGTGGAAGTTGCGGCCAATCAGGGGCAGGCTAGCGTGGTGCTGACCACCGGCGGCCGCACCGAGAAATTCGTGATGCGCGAATTGCCCGAGCTGGATGAAAGCTGTTTCGTGCAAATGGGCGACTTTCTAACACCCGCACTGGACGCCGCCGCTCGTTGCGGCATTCAAAACATCATCATCGGCGGCATGGTCGGCAAGCTGACCAAAATGGCCCAGGGCGAGACCATTACTCATGCCGGTCGTGCACCGGTCGACGTTGAACTGGTCGCTGATATTGCCCGTAGCATCGGTGCGCCGGACGATGTGTGCGACGCCATCGCTGCTCAAGAAACCGCTCGCTACGCCTCCGAATGCATGGCCGAGTTGGGGTTGGAATACGAATTTCATGTCGAACTGGCTAACCGAGTCATCGCCACCTTGGAAAACCGTTATCCCGGCCGTTTTCACATCAGTGTTCTGGTGTGTGATTTCGATGGCAACAAACTGGCCGAAGCCGGAAGGAATTGATCATGCAAGCGATGTGCAGTTTTATCGGCGTACTCGACAACGGCGTCGCCAGCCTGAGCCAGGAGGCCTTGCAGGTATTACGCGAAGCCAAACATGTCATTGCCGGTAGCCGTCTGCTGGCAACGCTGGCTGATGACATCATTGAAGCCAGACACTACGACTTAACCGGGCAAATCAAACAAGTGCCGGACTGGATCAATGCCGCGTTGGCACAAAATGAAGCGGTCGCGGTACTGGCTACTGGTGACCCCTTGTGTCACGGCATCGCCGGGTTTCTGGCCGGCAAACTGGAATCCAGCCGTGTGAGTATCCTGCCCAATCTGAGCACCCTGCAATTGGCCTTTGCCGAGTTGAAATTATCTTGGCAAGCCGCCACTATCGTTTCGATCCACAGTAAGGATGCCGGTGAATGGCTGCGCGGGGCCACGCCGGAGCATGGCTTGTACGAATTGGCTCAGCGCTGCCGCCAACACGATTTGCTGGCGATATTGACCAGCCCGGACAACACCCCGGCGCGTATCGCCCGCTTATTGCAAATCGAAGGCTTGGCCGATGTGTTCGAAATGGCGATTGCCGAAGCCCTAAAGCAAGCGGAACAGCGCGTCAGCGCCTGGCTGACCATCGCTGAGGTGGCCCAAAACAGCTATCGAGATCCCAACGTCGTCATTCTGAAACGCAAAGCGTCTGTGCCCGCACCGGTGCTATTTGGTGTCAGCGACGACAGCTTTCAGCAGCGCAAGCCGGAAAAAGGCCTGATCACTAAACGCGAAGTGAGGGCTGTATCGCTAGCCCGCATGCAGCTGACAAGAAGCAGTATTGTCTGGGACATCGGTGCCGGCTCCGGCTCGGTAGGGCTGGAGGCCGCGCGCTTGTGTCCGGACGGGCATGTATTTGCCATCGAAAAAAACGCCGACGACATCGCCAATGTCGAACAGAATCAAGCCGCCTGGGGCATCAGCAATTACAGCTTCGTGCATGGCAAGGCTCCGCAATTTCTCGACACTTGGCCCGATCCGGATGCGGTATTCGTCGGCGGTTCCGGCGGCGAATTGGCGGAATTGATTGCCTTGTGTTTAGGGCGTTTGCGCCCGGCGGGTTGGCTAGTGATGAATTTCGTCACGCTGGAAAACCTGTCCACCGCCGTCGAGACCCTGAAACAGCTAGGCGCAGGCTGGGACGTTTGTCAGATTCAAGCTTCCCGTAGTAGCCCGATTCTGTCCATGCATCGCATGCAGGCCGAAAATCCAGTGTGGATCGTATCGGCCACCCATCCTTTACAGCCTAAAACCTGCGGTCAAGATGAACACTAAACTCGGCACCCTCTACGGCGTTTCCCTTGGCCCAGGCGATCCTGGCCTGATGACCCGGCGAGCCTGGGATTTACTGACCGGTCCGGGCCATTGGACTTATCCGGTGCGCAAGAAAAACAGCGACAGTTATGCCTTGGACATAGCCTTGCGCGCCGGCCTGGAACTGCCTGCCGAACATAGCGAGCTGCATTTTCCGATGACTCACGATGCCGAGATTCTGGCCCGTTACTGGCTGGATGCAGCACAAACCGTGTTGGCAATATTACAACGCGGCGAGGATGTGTTGTTTCTGGTGGAGGGCGATGCATCAACCTATTCCACTTTCGGCCATTTGCAACGCAGTGTTCGTGCCTTACAGCCGGAAGTGACAGTCGAAGTAGTGCCGGGGGTGTCGTCATTTCATGCCGCTGCGGCGCGCAGTGGCGAACCGTTGGCGGATGTCGATGACACCATCGCCATAGTACCGGCGGGATATGGTATCGCGCAGATCGAGCGCATGCTGAGCGACTTCGATACCTTGGTGTTGCTCAAGGTCAAACCGCTGCTGGACGATATTATCGATTTGCTGCGCCGTCGCGATTTGCTGGCTCATGGCTGGTTCGTGGAAAAAGCCGGGGCGCCGGAAGAACGCATGGTGCACGACATCGCCAGCCTCGAGGGGCAAAAGGTCAATTATCTGTCGTTACTTATCATCAAAAACCCAGGCCGTCAGCGCAGCGAAATGCAGCGCGGTTGCCGCAAGAAAAAGGACTCAATCGATGAATGAAGTGCGTGTCGCCCTGGTGGCGATTACCAAACACGGCGCCGGGATTGCCACTCGCCTGGCACCACAACTCCCCGAAGCGGAGGTGGTGGTGTCGGAGAAGCAATCCGAACATTTGGGTGATTTTGCCAATCCGCGTTGCGTGTATCAGGGGGCGTTGAGCGCGCAACTCGGCGAGTTGTTCGCATCCTACGACCAAATTATTTTTCTGGTGTCGCTGGGTGCGGTGGTACGGCTGATTGCGCCGCATCTTAAATCCAAGGATGTAGATCCCGGTGTGCTGGTGATCGACGATGCCGCCGAATTCGTGATCCCGGTGCTATCCGGCCATGTCGGCGGTGCCAATGCTTATGCCGAAAAAGTCGCCGCGTTGCTAAATGCCACGCCGGTACTGACCACCGCATCGGACGTGGGCAAAACCATTCCGGTGGATATCTTGGGCCGTGAACTGGGCTGGCAAGTGGAAGCCCCTAAGGTCAACATCACGCGTGTGTCGGCGGACGTGGTCAATCAACTGCCGATTGCCTTCGTGCAGGAAGCCGGCAGCTCAAATTGGTGGACGCGGCCATCGCCGTTACCGGCCAATATTCATCTGTTCCAGCGTTTCGAGGACGTTGATACCGAACAATACCGGTCGGTTTTATGGGTTACACACCGGGCCATCGATCCGACTGTTTGGCAACAACTGGCTGAGCGACTGGTGGTGTATAGGCCGCCCAGGGATCAAGCGTAAGCGTATGAAAGTCATGATTGGCATGGGTTGCGACCGCAATGCCAGCCTGGATACCTTGCGGCAAGCCTTGGCCCAGGCCTTGTGGCGTTGCGGGCTCGATGTATCTACGGTAGCCGGTTTGGCCAGCATCGACAAAAAAAATGATGAAGCAGCCTTGTTACAACTAGCCCAGATATACGATTGGCCGCTGTATTTTTATCCGGCTGAGGCTTTGGCCACCATCCCGGTACCGAATCCATCCGAGGTGGTCATGAAATACATGGGTACACCGGCGGTGGCGGAAGCGGCGGCACTGAAAGCGGCCAATGCCGAGCTGACGGATTTACTGGTCGAGAAACATAAATATTGCGGTGTGGACGGCAAGAACGCCACCGTTTCGATAGCGAGAATTAAATGACAAAAGCAGGCAAAATTTTACTGGTGGGCATCGGCCCCGGCGCGCATGAGCACATGACTGCTCGCGCTCGCCAAGCGATTGCGGAAGCCGACGTGGTGATTGGTTACAGCACCTACATCAAACTGGTGCAAGACTTGCTCGATGGCAAGGAAGTCATCAAAAAAGGCATGACCGAAGAACTCGATCGTAGTATCGAAGCGTATGAACATGCCAAGCAGGGCAAAATCGTCGCTATGGTGTCGTCCGGCGACATCGGCGTTTACGGCATGGCCGGACCCACTTATGAACTGCTGCTGGACAGTGGTTGGACGCCGGATGATCCGATTCAGGTGGAAGTGGTGCCCGGTAGTACCGCGTTGTCGAGTTGCGCATCCCTGGTCGGGGCGCCGCTGACCCATGATTTTTGTTCGATCTCGCTGTCCGACTTGTTGACGCCTTGGCCGGTGATCGCCCGCCGCCTGGAAAGCGCGGCGCGCGGGGATTTCGTGGTGGCCTTGTATAACCCGAAAAGTGGTCGCCGCACGCAGCATATCGTCGAAGCGCAAACTATATTGCTGCGTCATCGTAGCCCGGACACGCCGGTTGCCATCGTTAAATCCGGTTATCGTGCTCGGCAACACATTCAGATGGTTCGCTTGGCGGAGATGGCCGATTGCGATATTGGTATGTTGACAACGGTCTTGGTTGGCAACAGCAGCACCTTCGTCCGTGCAGGGTTGATGGTGACGCCGCGCGGCTATGCCAATAAATATGACGCCATGACCGGCGAAACCCGCGCAGGCGAACAGGCGGGGCGTTCGCTGAGCATGGGATTGGAAGGCTGGAAAGCTTGTGTGCGGCAATATTTGCGCGACACGCCCAAGGTGACATTGCAACAGGCGGCAGCATACTTCGCGCAACCGCTGGCGGACATTCTCGACGCCGTCAGCCAGTCCACGCCGGGCGATCAAGCCGGTTTATTCTGCGCGCAACGTGCAACCCCAGACAGTCATGAACGTTTACTTGTGTCACTCCAGGGCTGGGGCAAATTACGCGCCGTGGTGCGCAGCGAAGCGGGTGTCGTGGCGGAATTGTTGATCAACGCCGCTGATTTGCAAAGCAAAAACGGCTGGGTGAGTATCGTCAACGACGCCTTTCATTTGCACATCGACTGGCGCAAAACGCAGCAGATTTGGTTTGTCAGCCGTGATGATCAAACCTATGGCATTCAGGTACTCGATCAACACGGCGACGCCTTATTCAACTTATGGTTAGTCGCTGACGAAGCAGGATTCGACAGCTCAGCCCTACAACACTACCGCAATGACCGAGCGCAATTTAGCGTCCCAACTGTTCTGGAACCAACCCACCATGACTGATAACACCATCCCCATGCCGGAAAAACCCAAAATGGGTGACTACAAACGCCACTTGCTGGTGTGTACCGGCCCCCGCTGCACCGAAAATGGCGAAGCGCAGGCCTTATTCGAAACCCTGGGCGAGAAGTTCAAAGCGGCCGGCATCGACAAAGGCGAACTCAGGGTTAAGCGCACCCGCACCCACTGTTTTGCCACCTGCAAATCCGGTCCCATCATGTGTGTACAGCCCGATGGCGTCTGGTATTACAACGTCAATGAAACCAATTTACAGCGCATCATTGATGAGCATTTGGTGGGCGGTCGACCTGTCGAAGCGCTGATTTATCATCAAAGTACTTGCTCGGTTCCATAGCAGTAAAACAAAGGGTTATGGATTATTTTCCTCTTTTCTTAAAAGTTAAAGGCCAAACGTGTTTGGTGGTAGGCGCTGGCGAAATTGCGGCGCGAAAAATTGAATTACTGGTCCGAGCTGGAGCGAACATCGTCGTCGTTGCTTTGGATATTGGTAACGCGGTAGCTGCTATGCAACAGTCAAATCAAATCGTTATCCGCCAAAAAGTGTTTACGCATGAGGATATCGACGGCATGGGACTCGTGGTTTCCGCTACCAATTGCCGCTCCACGAATATAGAGGTCTCCAAGCTGGCGAATCAGCGAAAAATCCCCGTAAATGTGGTTGATGATCCGGCGTTATGCTCCTTTATATTCCCGGCCATTATTGATCGTTCGCCCCTACTTATTGCCATATCCTCAAGTGGTGTATCGCCCGTATTAACGCGACTTTTGCGCGCCAGGGTGGAAAGTTCCATTCCGGCATCGTTTGGCCTGTTGGTGCAATTGGCTGAAAAATTCAAATTATTGGTCAAACAACGCATTCCGCAACCGAGTCTGCGTAGAGTTTTCTGGGAAAAGATTTTACAAGGGCCTGTGGCTGAATTAGTTTTTGTAGGCAAGCAGAGCGAAGCGGAAGAACTGCTGCGGTCGCAGCTGCAGCAGGCTGACCCTACAGCAAATCAGGGTGAAGTGTATCTAATAGGTGCCGGTCCTGGCGACCCCGATTTATTAACGTTTAAAGCCTTGCGTCTGCTGCAGCAGGCAGACGTTATTGTTTATGACCGGCTGGTTTCTATAGAAGTGCTCGATATGGCCCGACGAGACGCCGAGAAAATCTATGTCGGCAAACAGAGGGATAACCATAGCCTACCGCAGGAGTCGATTAATCAACTGTTAATTGATTTAGCTTTGGCCGGCAAACGGGTAGCTCGGTTAAAGGGCGGCGATCCTTTTATCTTTGGTCGTGGGGGTGAAGAAATCGAGTCCTTTATACAACTAGGGATCAGCTTTCAGGTTGTGCCTGGCATTACTGCAGCGGCAGGCTGTGCCAGCTATGCGGGCATTCCGCTGACCCATCGCGATCATGCTCAATCCTGCACATTTGTCACCGGCCACTTAAATGACGGCAGTATCAATCTCGACTGGCAGCAATTATCTCGTCCCCATCAAACCATTGTGATTTATATGGGACTGGCTGGATTGGGAATCATCTGCCGATCGCTGATCGAGTACGGTTGTCCGGCCAATCACCCCATTGCCGTCATTCAGGAAGGCACAACCCGAAACCAGCGGGTTTTAACCGGAACACTAGCGGATATGCCCAGTCGTGTGGAACAGGCCGAGATGACGCCGCCGACGCTGATTATTGTCGGTTCGGTAGTTACACTCCATCAACAATTGGACTGGTTTCAGCGTTCGGACTAATTCACAAGCGGAGGTTAGCATTACCCGAAACTGAGGCTTTTTGGTAAACGGTCTCATTAGGATTAGTTCTGTGGCACAATATGAGATTCTTAAAAACGAGCCAATCAACAGACGATAGCGAGTTTATGTTCAAGAACTGATGAAATTCAGCCTCGGATGTCAACCCTCGGATAAGGATAGAATGCGTCATCACCACCAAGACATCACTAGTGTCCGGCTAAGAATCGAATAGATTCAATTGTTTAGCATGGGCATTTTGATCGGATATGTATTCGATGCCCTGTAAAGCCTGTTGAATGGGGATTTTCCCGAACAAAGTGATCGAAAAAATCTGTAACAAAGTGTAGAGAGAAGCATCCAGATTGAGTTGTTTTTTGATGATGGCGATCAGGACATAAACCGAGACGGCGATCCAGATTTGGGATTTGACGGCATTTTCCGAGGTGCCATAGAAACACTTTATACGAAGATGTTGTTTGATCCATTTGAAGAATAATTCGACCTGCCATCGGCTTTTATAGAGCGTGCAAATCGTTAGCGATGGTAAGGTAAAGTTGTTGGTTAGAAAGACCCGCGTCTTGCCGGTTTCCGGGTCTTTAAATCGAATACGGCGCAAGTGTTGTGGATAGTCTTTTTGGGTATAGAAGCCATCGAGTGCGATAGTTTGGTCGCAGATGATACCGAGGTGACGGTCGGTTGGGGTTGAATAAATGCGATGGGCATCCAGATTGGATTTGGCTCGCGTCACGAAGAACGCACCGGCCAAATGCAAGACATACAATCTTGCGAAATCGACATAGCCGCGATCCATCACATAAATAGCTCCCGGTTCGGGTATCAGCAAGTCGAGCGCCTTGACGTCATGCATTTTGCCGTCCGAGATAGGGATAAAGCTTGGAATACTGCCGCGCAAATCCAGCAAGGTATGCAATTTGACCGCCGCCTTGGTGATGCGAAACTGGGCCCTGGGAAACACGGACAGACACAGATCAATCGTGGTCGAATCCAGTGCATAAACGGTATTGCTCAAGTCTAGCCCTAAGTCCTCGCTGGCGTAGAGTTTCCGCGCTTGCGCGATCAAACGCTGAGCAAATTCGGCATAGATGCGCCAATCACGGTTGGCATTGGCGTCGGCCAGTGTCGAGCGAGAAACCGTAGTGCGGATGCCCATGTGATAAAGCTTATTGGATTGAGCCGACAACCAGGCTTCGATGTCACGCAGACTTTCCCGATAGGTCAGTTGCGCGAAAGCCAGAATCCGAAACTGCTCGGCGCCACTGAGTGTTCGGATTCGGTAATCGCCATCGTAACGGGTCACGATGCGATGAAAGGTTTTCCATGGCAAAACGTCCATGATTTGGGCGAACAAAGTTTTGCCAATGTACATCGCGCTCTCCACCGGTTAAAAAACCAGCAGACTGCATGAAGATTGGTTTTTCCTTCAAGTTGGAGACAGCTTTTAGTCCTTTGAAACCCTTGCTACATAAGGCTAACCGCATTTTAGAGGCTCTTTTAACCGGACGCTAGTGGTTTCTTATCACTATTCATGAATGGAACTTTAGCGTGATTTCATTTGCGGTGATGAAAACGAGCGCATTATCCGGCTGGATAATGCGCTCGTATATAAAAGAGACTTAGCTACCTATATCAGCTACAAGTGTTTGCGCTTGAACGGATTTAGCCGCTGGATATGCCATCACCGAAGCCGGTTTGCCTTGCTGATCCAACTCTACCACGAAGGTTTTGCCGTACAGCGCAGGACAGCCGCAAAAATCCGGTAACAAGCGTTGCATAGCATTAGCTGGATCGCTGGCGGTATTGGCCACCACAAAAGCAACGAAAGCATCAGAATCGCTTTCAAAGGTCGATTCCTGAAATTCCTCGTATTCGCTTCTGAAGCTGGCCATTTGTTGCAACACCTGAGCCGAGCAATCGCCTTTGGGTACGATGATGTCATCGGCGTTTTCCTGCCCTTGGTAGCAGGCATGATCCCTGATTTCAACAACATCCCGCCCAAGCCGGATTTGGTAAGCCTCGCAAAACCGCACGTCGATCCAACACCAATCACCTTGGAATTGAGCCTGATGGGTTTCATTGACCGTTTCAATCACCAGCTCTTCATCATTGAGATGCCGAATTAATGTATGAATCCAATGCCCGTTATCCAACGTACCGTGGTAAAGCAAATAATCCCGGCCCCAGGCAAACAAATAACGCCCTGCGCCGTCTTGCTTGATGTCATCATCAATCGAGACGATGCCGCGAGCCGCTATGTCTGCACGAGTCATGGCTTTTTCCGGTCGCTGCTCAAAGCTACCAAAAACTTCGGTATCGCAAACTGGATAAGCAATGATTTCGCGCAAGGCTTCTGGCGGTACTACTGGCACATCGTTGAGTAGCTTCAACAGCTCCCAATGCCGCAGTATTTCATAAAAACCTACGAAATCTTCCGCAGACTGAGTGGCTTTCATCTGGATAAGCCGCTGTTCGATGGTTTGCGCCAGAACGGCTTTAACCAGTTTGATGACATCTGCTTCATCCACCAATTTGTCACGATCCGGCAAGCGGGCGTGAAAACGAGAAGAGTCCAGATGAATAATATGGCGATGCGATGTGTAGCTATGCGAAGAATAAATGGGCAAACCTTGCAGATAAATATCGAACTCATATTGCGCCCCATTGGGTTGGTCCATACCATGCAGATAGATTGCGCCAATCTCGGTTTCCACAAAGGTCAATCCGCAATCCAGCGCGCATGAGCGTTCAAGTAATTGATCGTTGAACAGCACTGGAATGGGGAAACCGAGTACCAAACGCTTTAGAGTCGTGGTAATTTGCCTCATGTCCATATCCACATCCTGCAAGGTAGTGTGATGCCGTTCCAATCTTGGACTGGTGTGATCGTCACCGGCTTAAATGCCAAAATGTGGTCGGTTTCGACGTCAATCGAGCCACTTTTACTAATGACGCTGATTTTCCGACAGGCAAACAGTGCCGATAAAAAGTCGGGTAAGGAAACAGCATTGCTGCTGCTTCCTCCCCTAAGAACCGGACATGACAGTTTCCCTTCATCCGGCTCAAGCCTCTACAAAGCTTCCTTACGGAAACCGGTGACACAGCTTACTTATCGGTGTTAGGTTTGGTTTTATACAGACAGTTGGGATGAATTAGGGTCAGATTGGATAGATTGTCCTTGCCGCCTTTGGATTTTGAGAGGATATGATGGATTCGCCATCCCGTTTCCTTCGTAATCCGCTGGCTACAAATGGAACATTTTCCCGCCTGTTCCAGCCACAATATCAGCAGCTGCCTTTTTCCTTTCGGGCTACCTTTCATCTTTAGACCAAGTCGGCCTTCAAAATAGGGTTCCCATTTCGGATCATAGGGATTGGCGTCCTTCTTGATTTTGTCGTGTCGCCGAATAGCGGTATCAGTGGCCTTAACCAGTGTCATTCGCTTCGGTTTTCCGTCTGATGCCAAGAAGGCTGCATTAAACCCCCAGCCGCGACTGCCGTTTGGACTGAAATATTTTCGCCTAATCCATACGCCACTCTTTTTCGGATGTCTGCGCACTGCCCATCGCCATAACAATTTCCAAATCTCATTGTCTACCTTGGAAAAGATAACCTTTGCGACCGCAGCTTTGTGATAATTCGCCCAACCTCTGATTTTTGGATTCAGGAGTCTTATCAGATTTATCTGCTTTGCTTGATTATTAGCCTTTACCGTTGCTCGGATTTCATCCAGAAAAGCCTTCACATTTTTCTTTGCTGGCTTGATGAGCAATTTCCCTTTGTACTTGCGTACATTCCATCCGAGAAAATCAAAGCCTTCGTCGATATGCGTGATTTTGGTTTTTTCCGCCGAGAGCAGTAGGCCGCGCTCATGCAGGAAGTTTTCAACCATGGGCTTGATTTCACTTTCCAGTAATTCTTTCGATCTACTGGTAATGATAAAATCATCCGCATACCGAACCAAGTTGACCTGATGCCTTGCTGCCATGCCATGACTAAACCGCCAAGTTCTATTCGATAAGGCGAATCTGTTCATTAACAAGGTTTCTAGCCCATCCAGAGTCATGTTGGACAACGTCGGCGAAATAATACCGCCTTGCGGGGTACCCGCTTCCGTTGGGAAGAGCTTATTTTGGTAGACGTATCCGGCCTTCAACCACTTTTGGAGTATCGATTTATCCATGGGGATATTTTCAAGCATCCATTGGTGACTGATATTGTCAAAACAGCCTTTGATGTCACCCTCTAAAATCCATTGCGGAGCATACGCACGACTCAATACCGTGAAGCATTGCTCTCTTGCATCCGCCGTGGATCGTTCAGGCCTAAATCCATAAGAATTCGGATCAGCCGTGGTTTCCGAGACGGGATCCAGGGCAAGCCGATATAGCGCTTGCATAGCCCGGTCCTTCATCGTCGGGATACCCAGCGGCCTTTTTTTCCCGTTACTCTTTGGAATATAGACCCGTCTCAGCGGAAACGGTTGGTAACCGCGTCTTCTGAGAGATGACACCGCCCGAGATTTGGCCTTCGGAGTTGACCAGATTTCCCCATCCACACCCGAAGTTTTCTTGCCTTTGTTTTCAGTCACCCGCTTGACGGCAATGGCCTTGCCGCTAAACGAGTGGGTCAGCAGCCATTGCAAGGCCTTCACCTTGCCCCAGCGACCTTCCTGTATTGCCTTCACGATACGCGATTGCAGCCTCCTGACTTGTTGATGGCACTGGCCCCAATTGATATTGTGCCAGTCAATTTCAAAGCCGGAGGCTGCACACGCTGATGTAACGACGTTCATTTGCTTTTCCTCCTTTTAGTAAGGTTCTAAAACCTCTCTCGTGACGAGAGACCAAGCGGAAGTCTGCACCGTTGCCGGTCGGGATGATGTTGCCTTGCAGCTCAATCCCTATCTACCCCATTACAGGGCAGCATTCGCTTTTTCCGCCATCCTATGCCCGCCCTCCATCAGCCTTCCTTGCGGTCGGCTTGCCATCGCTGGCGAAGAGTCGGGTTTACCGTGTTCCGCATAAGTAACAACAGTGGGTTAGGTTCTGTCTTTTCTCCGATGGCTTGATGTCCCTGTGATCTGAATCGGAAACAGATCAACCAGCCACATACCATTTTGGTTTAAAGCCTATCAGCACATTTGGCTTATGTTCGTCACGGAGTTTATCAACAGTTCACATATGTTAACCGTACCACCAAGCCTAGCCCCCTTCCGCGTTGTGCTCGCAGATACACTTCCCCCTCGCGGGATTGGTTTACCTCATATCGAGGATGGGTTTCATTGTCCCGCCAGCTTCACACCGCTCTGTTACCAGAACCGCATGTGGCGGTAGGCTACTGCCAAGGGAATGGCAGGTTTCATTGCCGCCGAAGCGGCCGAAACAGTTACTTATGCGACTTCACGTCGCACTCCGATTCCAAACGGATGGTCATGGGCAACCACGTCTGCATCCCAACCGGATTCGGCGACTGTCAGTAGTGTTGCAATCGAGTCGATGCCGCAGCCATCATCCAAAACCTGTAGCGTTTTGGTTTCAGAACAATAGTTAATCACCACCATGGCGGCATGGGCCCGGCGAGCATTTTGGATGAGCTCGCCGAGCACCGTGGTTTTGTTGGTGAAACTGAAGCGTAGACTTTTGACCAAGTTGGCTTGGTTCACTTTCATCGCGACTTCGTTAGTTTGTGTTTTCATGTGTTATATCCGGGTATAAAAAAAGCCCCGAGAACATGAAACAGACTACCCCCTTGGGGAGAACTGTTCATCTCCCCAAGGCGGGTGATACTGGGTTGACCAGTGATTATGTAAGCGTATTGCTTGAGGTTTTGTGCCCTGGCTATGAAGCTAAGGCCAAATTACTGTCAGGCAGACCATCCCAGTCCAATTGTCGGACACAGCCTTGATCGTTATCCAACAAGCTGTCGGGATCGATGCCTCGGCTGGCCAACACGCTGCTCATCGCCTGGGTTAACAGACGCTGGCCTTGTTCCCGTTCCGACGCGCCGCCGTGGTTGATGGCCCAATAGGGATTGAAACGGTAATTCCGACCCTCCAGTTTGGATTGCTTTTTCACTTCGGCATGAAACGCCTTATCGAAGCGTTCCGCTTGTTCGAACTGCTGCCAGAAACCTTGTCCGGCTTGCGTATCCACAGGCGGTAACCAGCGGCGCTGGCGACCAACCCACCGGTTCATCCGGTCGATCAGGGTTTTACTTTTCGGAAAAAAGTGGATGGTGCCAACGCCCGGATAATAGCGAACGTCAAAATAACTTCCACCGATCCATTCTCCGTTCCGAAGCTCTCGAAAATGCTGCCGAAACACCGACACCAAACTCACTTCCGCTTCGGTCTTGCCATCGAGCAAGGCAAACACCTTGTCGAAATCCGCTAATAGCCGTTCCGACTCCCAATTCAGACCGTTCTGGTAAGAACTCGAGCCATGGCCCGGCAGAATGAAGCGCGTGGTTTTGATCCGCATGCCCAGCGTGCGATGTTTATCATTGGATTTCCAGCCCATGTAAAACACCGCGTTATCGCTGTAATAGCGGGTGATCAAATCAAACACATCGCACACCATGCTCAGTTGAATTTCACCTTGCTGATCGATGATGCCCTGCAAAAAGCCGTAGATATTCGGCACGGTAAATTCCAAGGACTTGACCGTTTCAAAATCCGACTCCAAGCGTTTCTGCGCCGTCGTTGACAAGCGCGACGTCACCTGCGTAGAGCGTAAAATGCTGGCCCAGGCCCGATTCTTCAGATCGTGATAGCGTTTGAACAGCATCCGCTTCACCGCATCCGATGACGAGTCGTCTTCACTGCCGATACCTCCACCGCTTAGTTCGCCGAGCGTTTTACCCAGCATGGACCGATAGCGGCTGGCACGGGCTTCACTGACCACGCCCTGTCGCGCTGCTTCGACCGCTGCATTGAACATCAACACCGCGTTATCGATGAAGGCATTCGGCAAGGCCAACTCATGTGGCAGTTGAAACTCGCCCACTAAATCGTCGGCCTCCCGCCTATCCTGGCGCAAATCGTCCAGAATATTGCCGAGGATGTCCTGTTCGAACGTCGAAGTTTTTTTCAACCAGACCAGGGCCACGTCGACTGGCGTTTTGCGTTCGGCATCCTCGCCGGCGAACATTTCTTGCAGAAACTCGACCTCGCCGTGCTGCTCGATCAACCGTAATAACAACTGGCGTTCTTTCGAAAACGGATTGCGCACAGTTTCGGCATTGAGAATGGCGACGATTTCACCGTCAAACAAGATCTCCCAAGCCTTCAACACGTGTTTGGCGCCTTCGGAAAACGGCGGATTCATGATGATGTGCGAATAGACACTGCCGCTTTGAAACTGCAGAAAATCCATCCCCACCACCGGATAGCCTTCATCGCGCAGAACCGCGTGTTTGCGGATATCGATTTCAATGCAATCGATCGGCAAACGTTTACCGTACTGGTATGGCCCTGGACGAAGCAAGTGTCCTTCGCCTGCTGAAGGCTCTAATACCCGCGCGAATTGCTGGTTCTTGAACAACGCCCAAGCTTTACGGCTCAGTGCTTCTGGCGTTGGGTAATATTGATAGGGGTCTGTCATGGTATTCTCCAAAGAGCCCCTGGCGACCGATTCAACCCCTTTGGGATAGAATCATCCCGCAGGGGTAGAGTGAAAATCTCGGCTTAACCGAGTGTCAAAAATGAAAACGGCGCGTCAGATCAACGCGAACCGCTTACCTTGAATGAAGTCCTGGTACTGACGGGCTTCAGTTTTTACTTTGAACCGGGCATGCACGCTGCCGTCGATCCAGATTTCCCAGGGCAAGCGGTTAAGCTCACCTCTGACCAGTTCCACCGTGCCAACCCGAAAGTCGTCGTGTTGGTAAAGCACCTGGCGGGGACTGTCGACACGGACTATGCAGTGATCCAGTAATGCCGGACCGCCGATATCACCGGGTTCGATCAACAACGGCACTTTGATCGTGCCGGTCGAGCGGCCAATCCAGCCGATGACATCATGTTCATCGAGCCAGGACTGACCGGTTGTTGGATCGCCGTAATACAGCCGAATTTTGCGCCGGCTATGCCGAAGCTGTTCCAACAGCTCGACCACCGATTCCGGTGTGTCGGCGTGATAACAGGTGCCGGAGGCCAAACGCTGATATTGGATGCAATGCCCGGTGCCGAATGTGTGTTCAAAGATTTGTGTCATGATGTTGTCCTCAATGAAAAAACGGAAACATCACGAATCCCCAGCGGGAATAGGACATTCCCGTTTTGGTGGAAAAAAATGAGCGCCGCATCGAATGACTTGGCTAACTCAGGCTTTTACGAATTACGCGTCTGAACAACGCGCGCTATTTGTTTAGGATTTGATTTCGAGCGCTGTTTTTCCCAAGGCTTGCAATGCCAGAGGGATTAACTGATCCAAATCGTCCCAATCGATACTGCCGCCGCCGGCTTCACCTTGTTGATAGGCTTCAACCAATCCCCGGCAAACCCGCATGGCCGCTTGTTCTTTCTTCAATTGCCGTACCGAATGATCCGGTGCCGGCAGCTGTTCAACGGCCACGCATTCCCATACCAAGCTTTCATCGCCCGACTCAAGGTATTCATCCGACAATAACGGTATGGCGGCGGTGTCATCCCAAATGGTGGCGTCATTGAATGCCTGTTCGGCAATCTGTTGTGCCGATTCGGGACACTCCGCGGTGATGCCTACCGACACGCGATGGACATAGTCGATCTCGTAGGACACTACGAATAGTCGATTCATGCCTTCCGGCGTGGCATTGGCTAAGGCTGGTTCTTGGACTGGCGAGTCGGTTTCCGCCGATTCACCCTCGATCAATGCGCTTTCATAAGGCTCGATCTCCTTGTTACAGTCCGGGCAGCGATCGTTACAGCCGCTATCCCATACATCCGCCCATTCGGTTTTGCAGTAAGGGCAGCGGTACTGATTCAAATACCGAACACCTTCAATTTCAGAATGCGAATGGCTAACGCCATTTTCTAATGTTGATGACATGGTCATTGCCTCCAAAAAATCGCAGGAACGATCACCCGGCAGGATGACGTTCCTGCAGGTAAATAACGCTGATTAAAGCCGAAAAACGGCTCGTTCAGCGGGGTTGAATTCGCGTAAAAATCGGTATATGGTGGCTAAAACTCATTAAAAAGCAGAGAAAAAGCCATGATTGACGATATTTTGCGCATTTTTGACTTCCTCAGTCCGAAGCGGACAGAGGAGCTGATTCCAACGAAAAAACCGATGGCTATTCCTGTCGACGAACCACTAAAAGTCGTTCGACATTGCCAACAAATTTTCCAAAAATTGGATGTTTTGGAAGCCGACGTGCTCAATCGGGTTGACGATCCTGAACAAGCCTGGCCGTTTCTAAACAAAATTCGCCAAATACGTCGGGAAACCCAGAACGACCTGTTGTCGTTATTGCCCGAAGGTAGCTGGGTGTTTGCTGATGAATCCAACCAACGCGAGATTCCGGTTCGCAGCATAAATACAGGAACCGGAATCACGCTACGAGTATTCAATGGCGGGCTTGCTGATTAGCCGGTGCGTTGGCATTACCTTTCAGCGCTTCCCTCAATTGAAATACCTGTTGGGCAGTCTTAGCGGATTTGTCGTCCACCAGGGCTGAATCGCCCACTTTTTTAGACCGCCGACGGGGTTTATCCTCGGTTTCCGCCGAGACGATAGTCGGTTTGATTTTCAATAAATCCCGCTCTAGTTTGGCGATTTCAATATCCGCCTCGTAGAGTTTGATCGTTTTCTGTTTGGCTTGATATTGGAGTTCCAAGCGATCCAGCTCGCGATTCGTTTCACGATTGCGACTATGAATTTCCTGACGCACCGAATCTGACATCGCCAACCAATCCACTTCATGACGGATTTGGGGCAAGATCACCGGTAATCGGTTTCGAGCTAGGCGCTTTGCACGAAAGCTGTGAAACGTTTGAGACGCATGTTTCAATGCGCCCAGCAGTTGCAATGCTGTTGCCCAAATCACCCGCAAGGCGAGGATAAACATAGCCAGTAGGATGATGCCGAAAATAAAGTTCATTGAAGTTCCCCTTTGAAAATTTAAGAAAACACTTCGAATGAACAGCGCCCAGTCGGGCGATGGTCGCCCGAAGTGGGATGAATTGCAGACAATTTGCCAGGGCAAACTGCGATTAACATCGGGCTTAACGCACCCGACACGATCACGACTTAACGTGCTCGCCGTCTAAAGACGGAACGCCGACCGAAGTCGGATTCAGCATTCTTTGAAAAGAACGCATGAAATGTCTGTTTGTCGAATGGGCTCCAGGAAGTGAGTGCATTCGACAAACTGCGCTTGCAATCAGCTACCCATAGCCACAATCCAAGGCATTACGCCAAGGATTGGGCTACGGATAATTGACTGGCCGAGACTTAGGCCGCCAACAACACCGCTTTCGAGAGCTCGAACAATTGCGCTCTCAGCTCCTGAAGATCGTTAATGGTGATGGCAATCGGGAACAGATGACTCACATCCAGTCCCAAACCAATGCCGACAGTTTCAATACCGCTATCCCGGCAGCGCTGTAATATATCCAGCGTACTCAAGGTATCGTTGGGTTGGCCATCGGTCATTACCATCAATACCTTGCGCGGTTCCCGGCAACGCAGCAGTGATGCTGCACCAAACCAAATCGCTTCGGTCATCGGCGTACTGCCGGTAGCCGCCAGCGAAAAGGCGCCGGTTCGGGCATTCACGCGTTGTCCATGCTCAAGCAGACGAAAAACCGAGTCATCTTGATGTCCGGGAAACGCGGTGACGCCAGGATTAACCCCCGGAATACTTTCAAATGCCAACGCCAGTGCCAAGGCGGCTTCCAACGCAATCGGCATACGCGATCCGATGGGTTGGCCTTGGCTATCAGTCACCTGGTAACCCATGCTTTCGGATTTATCGAGTAACAGATGTATCGCCGTATTGGGTGCTGGTTTGGCCTGTTTGCACTGAAACACCTTGGTTTCACCCAAGGACAAACGGTGTAAACGCTTGCCATCCATCCGCCGTCCACGACAGGCGTGTTGCGAGCGGTTCATGGTTTGCGATTGCACCAGGCCTTGCAAAGCGGCGCGGATTTTTCCCGATTCGCCTTGCACCTTACGCAGCAAAAACGCACCGGCCCGATCATCCATAGGCGGCTCGTTGCCGCTCGGCATCAACAGTTCCGATACGTTTTCTGCGGCCAACGATAACGATGATTTCAGGGATTCGAACAGATCCTGGTCGATGTCACTGTCAGCAGCGGACAATAAGGTTTGCAAGACGCCTACAGGATCGGCATTCACCGTGCTCTCTTCGTCATCTCCTTGCGGGTCGGATGAAGAATTTTCTGCCTGCGCACTGGGTTCATCGTCAGGATTTTCCGGATTGGAATCATAGTTACCACCGGATTCTGAAGACTGTTCGTCGTCATTATCGGCAGGTAAACGTTGATCGTGTTCCATATCATCCTCGGAATCCGAGCCGTTCGAACCGTTCAAATCTGCAGATACAGCGGCCTGATCCGTATCATCCGGTTCAGGCGGTGTGTCCTCATCGGTCGATGACTGTGCCTGATTACGCTGCCGTTGTTGCTCGAATTCCTGCTCGATCATCGTCAGGATACGGTCGGTCAAGTGCAGACAATCGCTTTCTGACTGCAAACCCTGCGGCACTTCGGACAACAAGCCTTTCACCCGCGTTACGGCACCTTTCGGAAATTTCGCTTTCAGTGCCACTTCCGTTTGCGCGACCAAAGGCAATAAGGCCGTTTGACCCAGTACCCTTGCACGCAAATTTTTCAATACAAAGCTGTACAGAATATTGGCCGGATGATCATCGATACTACTGGCCACAAAGTCGCCTTTGACTATCATCTTTTCAATCACGGTGCGTATCGTCAGCCGTGTCCCCGGAAAGTCCTTGGCCAGTTCGTGCTCAATGCGGACATCTTCAATTGCATTGCATAAGCGCCGGCGTAAGACTGAGTTGCCATAACGCAAACTGAAATCCGAATACCGAATATGTGCAGCTTCATGAGCCAGCAAGCCCCAGGCGTAATCCTGATAATCTGGATCATCACCTTCATAGGCCGGCAGCCAAATGGTTTGGCCATCGGTTTCGGCTTGATCGCCGCCGACACAGACTTTGATGCCGAAGCGATTGCCGATGGCCGCCGCAACGATGGGGAACGCGTTGTGTAAGGTTCTATTTTTCATGGTGTGCTCCAAAAATCAGGGCAAACCATGATCCCAGCGGGACATGAATTTGCCCCAGTGGGTGAATGGTTAAATGGTGTTAGCTCATTCAGAACCAGTAGTCCTGGTCAGATTCGTCCGCCTCCTCATCGTCTCCGGCAGTCACCGTTGCCGGTTCTGCTGAATGCTCAGAAGAGTTGGATTCATCTGCATCGCTGTCGGTCACCAGTTTGGTCTGATTTTTATCCATCAAAACCTCAAGCGCCCAGTCCTCCGATACCGATTCAGGTTCTATTTCATCGTCAAAGATGCCGTCAAACAGATCGGAAAAATCGTGGCTGTCTGAAACGGTTTCAGCGATGACAGTTGTTGCTACTGTTGGTGGCTCTGTCTCCGCGTGTTCGATGACTTCATCATCAACAACGGGTGGTTGAGCTTCCAACAAGCCTTCACCGTGCCGCCGGGTTTTATCCGGATCGGACAACAGCATGGCCGTGGCCAGAATCTCCTGCAAAATACTGCCTTCAATGGCGCCCTTGGTAGGAATTCTCGCCAGTAGATCATCAATCGTGCTGACCACCGGTGCGACTCGATGATCCAGGAAACCTAAACCATCGAGTTTGTCCCGCATGCGGCGAATTGGCCGTAACGCATTGCGCGTCACTTGCTCCTTGCCGAGTAACGATTGCTCGACCAGCAAGTTGGCGTCCACCGCGATTTCATGGAACATCTGTTCGCTCAACGAACCGATTTTGCTTTCCAGTCGTGCGACATCCGCCGGCGGCAAGCTATCGGGTAAACCGACACTGACCACCAGAAAATCAAACGACAACCGCGTCGATACAAACTCCACTGAATCCACCGCTTGCTCGATGATGCCGGCAAATTCCGGATGGCGAACCACCCAGTCAGTCACCGCTGCATCGTAACCGGCAATAAACTCGGTTTTAGCCGCTGCAAAATCTAGCGCGATGCGTTCCAGTTCAGCGGTAATGCTCGAAGCAGACTCAACCGGTACGGCAAAGCCACCCAGAAAGCGAGTGCCGACGCGTAAACAAATGCGTTCGGCTTCTTTCTTCAGGCGGTTAAACACCGTCAACTGGTCAGGATCGAGCAAACGCTTGGAACCTAAGCTGGCTAAGTCCTCCGGCGGCAGTTTGCTACCGTCGGCCAGCACCAGATCTTCTTTTTTCAGTTTCTTGCGGGCACCGTAGATATTGGCTTCGACTTTCACCAAGACCACGCGATCTAAGATCACTTGCGTTTCATGCGACATGGGAACCTCCTAAAGAAAAGAGGCACAACCATCCCGCTGGGGCCGATGTGCCCCTTTCGGGTTAAATGAAAATTACAAACCGGTTAAAACCAGCAGTCGTCCGTGTCGGACATAGCCGCTGCCAGATTTAATCGGGGTTTGAGCAAACCTAAGACTTCAGCGGTTTCTCTGATGCTGTCCAGATCGGTGCCGAAAAATGCCAGCACCTCCTGTTCAGCTTTCAGATCGACCGAGAGGTCTCGGGCGGTTTCGGTGGCAATATCAATCTCCACGCCTTTGAAACCTTGATGCTTGAGAGCCAGTAAAAACAGACATGGCAAAACGCCATGAACCTGCTTGATTTGTCCGCTCAATTCAAAGACTTCGGTATGGGTGGTTGCATCAATCCACTGTTGCCAGCCATCCCAGTCTTGTTCAGGGTTAGACTGCTGATCCGACACGGTTTGAATAGCGCCGATCAGTCGCCTGACCTCGATACCCAAGTCTTCTCGAATTGCCTGTTTTGCACGACATTCGATGGTCCAATACAGCGACTCGACTGGTGGTGTTGGCAGGGGTTCGGGATTAGGATCAGGGCCTTGTGATTGAGTTGCCGAAGTCTTGCCCGGAAACACCACATTACCGTTCACATCAATATCAACTTCGCCGACCAACACATAGCCTTTGGCCTGCTTTTGTCGTTCGATGTCGAGCTGCTTAACGCCGTATCGGTTGCTAATGCCCGGCAAACTATCTGCCGTTTTCCCCCAACGAGTGGTGATCGAACCATCCGAATTACTCCTGACTGCCCAGTCTTTGGAACTGCCGTCACTGTTACGATGACGATATAAATTCCAGGCAGCCATGACTAGACCTGCCAGTCATCGCCGAACACATCCTTGGCGATCCGATGAATCGCTTCGCGTTCGGCGGGTTCGGCACGAAAGGTCAAGGCCCTATCCAGCGAATAGGCCAAGGCATTGGGCGCACTTTTGAAAGTGGCCACCAATGACGCCCAACGCACTAAACCGCGCGTCGATAACGTGACTGATAACATGCCGCCGCCATCCGCACCGCCGATAAACACCTTACGAATCTGGTTGGCCACTTTGATCATGCTTTCGCGTACCGTTTCCGGCATGCTCGGCACCACATCGGCCAACAGTTTCATTTCGTCTTCCGGCTCCGGGTAACCGACTTCCATCAGCCGAAATCGATCCAGAAACGCCAAGTTCTGACGTAACACGCCTTGGTACAAGCCCGATTGATCGCCGCTACCTGCACTATTGCCGGTGGCGACCAAACGAAATTTGGGGTGCGGTGTGATCACATCGCCGGTCTGCGGGATCGTCAAAGGCTTGCCTTCGACGATTTCATTCAGGCCAATCAATTCTGCGGGGTCGATGGCATCGATTTCGTTAATCAACAGCACATGGCCCAGGCGTACTGCCAGGGTCAAAGGACCGTCGATCCACTTCATCGCACCGCCGTCGACCAGCATGTACTGACCCAGCAGATCGTTGAGTTCCAGTCGGCCGTGACCGGTGACCGAATGCACGCCCCAATTAAGACGCGCCGCGACTTGCTCCAACAACGAGGTTTTACCGGAACCGGTGGGCCCCGTCAGGTATAAGCCGTCGCCGTTGTGCGAGCCTAAAAACGCCAACACATCGCGTAAGTGATCCTTGCGAAACACATACGGCTTTTGCGCGGGGACATAGGCGTTTTGTCCGGCCATAAAGCCTTCCACTTTCATGGTGGCCGGTGCAGGAATGCCGAAGGTGTCGGCGATGGAATACGATTGATACATGGTGAGCTCCTCGAGGACTAGCCTCAAATGACAAGGGGCGCACCACCCCGGTGGGGGTAATGAGCCCCATCGGGTGATTTAAACCCTGGCAAACCAGGGCAGATAAAAAAATTAACGCAACTGCATCACACAGTACATCGCCCATTCGGCGCGGGCCAACAGCTCCCGATCCATCAAGCGCAGGATGCGGTGAATGTCGCTTCTCAAACCGGGGTCCGAGATTTGACGGTGCATCTCCAGCAGCAACCGCTTTTTGGCCTGGATGTCGTCGCTATGCGCAACGTTCAACCAGCCGTGCAAGGTTTTCCAAAAGTCGTGATTCATGATGACCTCCTTCAATGATTAAAAGGGGTCACCGAGTCCCGTGCGGGTGATGAACCCCAACGGGACAAACTAAACACACCAGGCTTGACGCACCTGGCACACGAGGCAAACGCTCATGCCGCTTAACAACGGAACGCCGGTCGAAACCGGATTCGGGATTCCACGAAGGGAATGCCTGAACGATGCGAGTTTTGGGTTGGACTTTGTTGAAAGCTCAGCCTAAAACCGACATTGCCGAACTCAATCATG
This sequence comes from Methylomonas sp. MK1, assembly GCF_000365425.1. Taxonomy (NCBI): domain Bacteria; kingdom Pseudomonadati; phylum Pseudomonadota; class Gammaproteobacteria; order Methylococcales; family Methylococcaceae; genus Methylomonas; species Methylomonas sp. MK1. The sequence goes on along the minus strand of NZ_AQOV01000001.1, from coordinate 786,643 downwards.
CCGTCAATGAATGAACATCCTGTAACCACTAGGGTTACAGGATGTCTTGAAACGAAACATCAAAACCAAAAGTCCACGCCCGCCAGGTCTTTCAAGGCCTGAGCGTCGAACGGGACTTCGGCGTGTTTACCGTCGTCGTCCCGGCAGGTCACACGGACTCGCGTGGCCGACGGTTTTCGGTAAACTTCCAGCGCCGAGGCCTGAACATCCGGTTGCAAGGCTTGGAGTGCTGCCTTGTAATCGATGGCGCCTTGGCTTTGAAAACGGCTGATACGCAACCCCGAGTGTTCGGCAGCCACGTATTCGCCCATCAGCAACACCAAAGTGTTTTCAATGGCCGCCTGACTATCCTCTAAGGTTTTGAGCTCCGCTTTCAAATCCGCGATTTTCACGGCACTATTGCGATAACTCGCCGCCAGTTGCTGCCACTGCTGCTCAGCATGACCTTTGGGCAAGAACAAATCGCGTTCGGGATCCTTACTCGGTTCCTTTTTCGATTTGACCGCCGACCAGAAATCCATCGCGGTATCGACCAGCCGGGTGAGAAAAGTCTCATCGCGCTGAATCTCGAATTCCACATCCTGGCCTTGGTGGTAGAAAAACAAAAAGCCGCGCTGTGCTTCGGAAACCAGCAATTGTTGCTGGACTTGGCACCAGTAAAGTTGATAGGCATCAGATGCTTCCCGATTCAACACCACATCCAAAAACGTGGTCTCGTGCGGGCATTTGATTTCGACGGGTTCATTCGCTTCGGACAAGCCGTCAAACGAGGCCCGCATCAAAGGATACTTTTCCGACTCGCCGCACAGCGGCAACAACATCAGATCGTGTTTATCCTCGAAACGCTGTAAAGCCTCGGGCTCTTGCTGGATGCCGGCGCGGATCAACGGGTTGTTGTCCAAGTTGGCTTCCAGTACCAGGCCGATTTTCTCGGCCCAGAGCCGCCACGGGGTTTTGTACGGCGAACGATTCATGATGACGGCCGCTTCGCTGGCACTGACGCCTTGTAATCGCCAATGCCGCCATACGTCGGAACGTTGCGATACGTCGACGACCTTCATCGCGAAAATCCGGTCAACTGTACCTGGCAGCCGAAGCGCACCGTCTCGATGCCGAGCTTGTGCAACTGGGTCTGGCAACGCCGGGCCCAATGGCCATCGCCGAACAGCAACAGCAGTTCGTCTTGCGCCGGCAGACACACACCGCCAAAACTCTCGGCCAGTGTCGTCAATTCAGGTCGGCTCAAGGGTTGCGGATTGGGTTCGTTGGCCTGGGGTCGCCACAGACGTTCCAGAAAACCACGGCCGTGACGGCGTAACACCGTGGGTGAATCGTAACGTTGCCAGTCGGTATGACAGGGCACGCGGTTTAATGATTGATCGTTTGTTTTCATGACCTCTCCTTACAAAAAACAAGAGCGTCATCTCCTACCCGGTGGGCGAATCATGACGCCCTCGTGGGTGGTTAAAGAAATTGGAATTGCAGCGCTTCTAAGCCGCGTGACCCAGGGTTTGACGGGCCTGATTCATCGCCATGTCTTTCGCGGACAAGGGTGGCATGCCAGTGTTTTCGGTTTGTTCCAGGGCTTGTGTTGCCTTGGGTTCAACTTGCGATACCTTGTCCAACTCGGCCAACGCAAAGGTCAGGTCGATGCCTTTGAACTTCTGGTGGGCATAGTCGTAGGCTGCTTTCCAGGCACCTGCCGCCTTGGTACGACGTACCAATTCCGCTACGGCCTTTTGCACCTTGGGATGGATTTGCGACAAGTTGATCACCTGAGGCGTGTGCTCGGGTGATTCGGCAAACCGATCCCCTGCATCGCCTTCCCACACAGTCGCTTCGCCATCAATGACGGTAGCGTCGGTGAGGTCGTCGAGCGTTTTGCCATCCATTTCCTCGGCGGCATAGCCGCATTCCTCCGGAAAGGCTGCCCTGAGCGACGCTGCTTTACCGCATTTGGATAATTGCCCCTTGGGGCGTTTGATCCACATGGCGGTCGGCACTTGCGAGTTTTTACCGCCGGCCGTGCTATAAGCCTCCAGCCAGTAGACTTCCTCGGTAAAGGCGCATCGTTTGCCGCCGACGATCCGATACACAGTAACCGCCACCCATTCGGGAAAAGTCACGGTGACACTAGATTCCTGCCATTGCTCGTTGTCGTCCTTATAGCGACCGGTAAAAGTCTTGGTAACATCAGGACCCCAGACGGGCCTATCCATGCCGGCCCAAACACCGGTTCGGGATGCGGTGGTCTGAATTTCCATGATGGACGGCCAGACGGTTTCGACATTGCGGCCTAAAGCGGCACTCCACATCGGCACGATATGCACCGGCTTTTTGAAGATGTCGAGCTTGCGGGCCTTGCAATAATCCAGCGCCATCAGGATGGCTTCCGGTGTTTTGGCTGTCGGGAAGGTCACTTCCGTCAGTACTTTCCAGGACTGTTCCGATAGGCCATAGCTTTGTTGCGCAGTGACCGGCATCGGCAGGTCGCGGGTTTTGGGTAAGTTGTTGCGGTTGTTTTGGCTCATGGTGGGTCTCCTTCAATAAAAAAAGGGAACGCCATTGCCCGCCGGGGAATGGAATTCCCCTTGGGGTTGAAATACCGAAGCCTGAAAAGGATCGGCGGTGTAAACGTTATATCCACGAACGCCAATAATCGGCGCGCCGCGGATTAATGCATAGGCATATCGCTGTAGTCGTCCTCCCAATCGGCATCTTCGGGCGCCGCTGGGGATGATGACGAGCCGCTTGCGGATGCCGATGCATTGGGACGATCCAGCATCTGCAATTCAAAGGCGGCGATTTCGGTACGGTAGCGCTTATCGCCCGCTTGACCCCATTGCTGGGTACGCAAACGGCCTTCGATGTAGATCTGACTGCCTTTGTGCAAATACTGTTCGGCGGTATCAGCGAGTTTTTTGAAAAACACCACCCGATGCCACTCGGTCCGCTCCTGTTTACCGTTTTTGGGATCGTTCCAGATTTCGCTGGTTGCCAAACGGATGGCGACGACTTTGCCGCCGTTATTGGGCATAAAGCGAACGTCCGGATCGGCGCCGAGCCGGCCCAGCAAGATGACTTTGTTCACGCCGCGATTGGCCATGATGACATTCCTCCTGTCGGCCGCGCCCGACTCAACGATAACAATACCCAGCGGCGCGGCGATGGGCATGCCGGCGCCTCGAATCCGAGGGGGAATCGATACGCCCGGCAGGGTTAAACAATTAATACTCACATCAGGCTTGACGCACCTGACACGCCGATGGAAAACCACCGTCGCCGCTTAAAAACGGAACGCCGACCAAAGTCGGATCAAGGCGGCCATGAAAGACCAGCCGAGAAAGTCTGGGGTGAAGCGGAAGGCTGATGGCCAACCATTTCAGTTGGCGGGTATTGAAGCAGAATTATTTTGAAGAGCTTTTGCAGCTGACGCCGAATTCGCCATCAGCTGCGGACAGGTTAAAAAAAATCTGGCTTACGATCACTGCCCATTCGTCCACATCAGGAAACAGTCATGTCCGAAACAGCTCCACAGCCTAAACCAGTCCCGCGCCGCGCTATCAGTCGGCCGATTTTCGAGCGTACGTTTAAGATCAACAGCGAACAAGCCATTCGCGTCATCCGGAACAGCTATCACCGGTTGATGGTGTCCTTGTACGCAATCGACGTGATCCTGCGCATCATCGGCCGGGAAGAAACCGTCGATGAAATCGAAAGCCTTGTCAGTCAGATGATTGCCGAATGCGCGGAGCAACTGCAGCAGGAAAAACTACGGTTGGAAAAACTCAAAGCCGACAACGGCATCACCGAAACGCCTACCTATACCCACCCCAGGGAATTTGTGGCGAAAATCGCTTCGCCGCAGATTGCGCAATTCGTCGAGTTGATTCGTTTACTGGACCAATTGATGATCGTAATGGACACATTGTGGCTATGCCAGGTCATCTCCAACAAGCATTGCATTGAGGCCCGTTATCAATGGCAGCAGCGGTTGCAGAGGCTAGCGAATAAAATTGTGACTATGGAACGGCATGCGCATCAGGCGGCATATGAGCAGGGGCATGGGGAAGAGGTGCGGGCAGCAAGAGAAGAGTCAGGTTTGATGCCAGAGCCAGAAGCGAGGAACACTCAAGATATCCCTCATGGTGCTGACTTTTGAAAATTGATTAGGGGGAATAAGCTAACCGTGTGATGGCTATCTGAGCCAATTCCTTTAATTATCTGGTTGCATGAATCGATAAATCGCTAACCTTAACTATATAATTACAGCGGAGGTATTCTTATGGCAGCTAAATCACAAATCGAATGGACAGAACAAACGTGGAATCCCACAACGGGTTGCACGAAGATTTCACCGGGTTGTAAGCACTGCTATGCTGAAATCATGGCAGGCAGACTGCAAGCTATGAAAGCAAGCGGATATGAGAATGGGTTCCAATTATCCATTTTACCTGAGAGGCTTACTCAGCCTTTGCGCCGTAAGAAACCAACGCTATATTTTGTAAATTCGATGAGTGATTTGTTTCATGAAGGTATTCCTGATCAATTTCTGGATCAGGTGTTTTCGGTTATTCAACAAACGCCCCACCATACCTATCAAATTCTTACAAAGCGCGCTGAACGATTACCTGATTATTTTAGCAAACGTCCATGCCCAGACAATGTCTGGTTAGGCGTGTCAGTTGAAGATCAGAAATATGGTGTGCCACGTATTGATTATTTACGGCGGATCAATGCAAAGACCCGTTTTCTATCAGTCGAGCCTCTGCTTGAAGATTTAGGCGAAATTGATCTGACCGGAATTCATTGGGTCATAGTGGGGGGCGAGTCCGGTCCAAAAGCACGCTTCATGAAATCGGAGTGGGTCGAAAATGTAAAGCAGCAAGCTGACAGCGTGGGGGCCGCCTTTTTCTTTAAACAGTGGGGTGGTTGGGGTGTTGACGGAAAAAAACGGGATAAAAAAGCAAATGGCCGTATGCTAAATGGACGCATTTTTAACGAAATGCCTGTCAATTTATAAGGACTAGAATGGCGAAAAAACACTATGAGTGGAACCCTGACTCACCGGCTGACATAGATCAACACAGCCTAGCCAAGCATGAAATATTACGATCATATTTGGTTAATTATGTACAAACGTTAATTTCAACCCCTTATCAAGAAGAGCTCAAATTAACATTAGTTGATGGCTTTTCAGGCGGCGGCATTTATAAGCACAGCGCTACAAACCAACTTGTTTATGGCTCTCCTATTATTATGCTCGATGCTATTAAAGAGGCTGAATTCTTAATAAACCGCGATCGCCGTAAAAAAATCGTTTTTAAAGTGGACTACTTTTTTATCGATAGCGATAAAAGTGCCTGTGCCTGTTTAAGCAGGGTGTTAATTGACAAAGGCTATGAGAGTTTAATTGGAAAATCCATATTCATTCACCAAGCAACCTTTGATTCTCAGGCAAATAGCATTATCGAATTTGTAAGCAAAAAAAGTACACGCTCTAAAAGGGCTATTTTCCTGCTCGATCAATACGGTTATTCAGATGTACCTACTGACCACATAAGAAAAATCCTGACGTCACTACCCGGTTCAGAAGTCATTCTAAATTTTAATGTTGACTCTTTTATAAATTATGCAAATGACGGACAGTTGACCAAAAATTTACTCAATAAAGCTGGTATTCCGAATGCCCTCAGAGGTCGTTCTATCGCTGATATTAAGCGATCTGAAAAGGACTGGCGTTTTTTTATTCAAAGTTGTTTATATCAAGAGCTAGTCCAGAATTGTGGAGCGCGTTATTACACTCCCTTCTTCATTCGATCATCTGGTGGTCATGGCGATTATTGGTTAGTGCATTTGTCGCAACATCACCGAGCACGGGATGTGATGACGCAAATTCATTGGCAAAAAAATAACTATTTTATCCACTACGGCAGTCCAGGCTTGGACATGTTTCAGATAGTTGGTTATATCCCTGAAAGAGATAGTGCTTATACGGGACAAATGGAGTTGGATTTTTGTTTTGATGATCCTGCTCAAGAAGCCAGTATTGATGCGCTTTCTCATGACATACCGCATCTGGTCTACGCACGAGACGAAGGCATTTCCTTTGGTGAATTATTTGCAACGACCTGCAACAATTCTGCAGCTTCGGCTGAAATTTATAGGGAAGCCATTGGTTGTTTAATTGATTATAAGCAAGTAGAAGTTATTTCAGAGAATGGTGCTAGACGCAAATCACCCAACACCATCCATGATAAAGACCAGATTATTGCACCCCGACAAAGATTGATATTTGAGTTTTCGAATTGATGTCAATCTATAAGTTGTTGTTGATGCTGATTGAGCATATTCCAAGCCGTTGACGAGAATTTAAAGCAGCACTAGAGCGATAATTTCTATCGTCTAATGCTCAAGGTCTGATTGACCATCAGTTTTGGATTGGGGACTTGGATTTGTTAATCGAGGATCATCCTCCCAGCTTTTCGCGCCGTCTTTTAACGCTTGAACTTGGTCGGTGCGTTTTTTCTCGCGCCGTTCAATTTCTTTAACTTCCGACCTTAGTTCGCGTATGTCTTCCAGTTCTAGCCATACCCGGCGTAACAGGAATAAGGAAAGCATCAGGGTGCCAAAAGCGATTGAAAAAATAGCTGGAGTTATCGCTAACCCGCCATCTTTCATAAACATTGGCACGTTTATTATTAAGCTGCATATCCCTAGAACAACCGCGCGAAACCAAAACCATTGCAATCTAAGGCGTATTGCCGACTCTAATCCACGGTGTTGCTTGTAATCGATAGCGGCCAGCTCGGTTAAGTCGTAAAGCTTGTTATAGACAATCATTGAAAATGCCCAAACGATGCCGAGCAAAACCGTCGAATATTTTAAAAAGGAAACCAGAGTCTGATCCGGCAATACGCCCGTAATCCAAAATCCAAAACTAGCGCCCGCCACAATACAAGTTCCTCCCAAGAATAGGGTTCGAAACAGACTTGGATTCCGACGCGAGGCTTGGCTCATGGCTCAACAACTTTTTTCTCAAGCAAATCCAGCAGCCATTGCTGCATTTTTTGAAACAACTCGTTATAGCTCGGTATGCCGTCGTGCGCCTCAATCCGAAGTAGCGATGATAATTTCAATTGATTGCCATCGACCTGACCACCGCCAACCAAATGCAATTTCACTTCATCTCCGTCGATATTACGAATCGCCAAGGCGATATTGTCGAGTAACTCATGAGCTTTCTCTGTGGTTTTCTTTTTGTAACGAATTCGCAAACTGACTTCGATATTGCCGTCCAGCGCATCCGCCAGTTTCATCGAGTCAAGTTGATCGCCCAAAATCTGCCGAACCATGTCCAAACCAATACCCTTGAAGTTGAAAGCAGTATCTTCGATGATTTCTTTGTTTGTGCTCGGCAGGGCGGCCTCAGCTTCAATAAACGGCGCGCCGATTTCCACCTCTTTGACATGCGCGTTGCGTATGCGTTCTTTGGTTGCCGCCGCTATTTGATCAGACAAGCCAACCGCATTACCGGCTGCAACAACCTCGGCTTGCTTCAACAACCAATTGAAATGGGTTTCAATCTGTTTGGAGCCAAGTGCGTTGGATTGAACAACCAGGACATGATTGCCAAATAGCCCGAAATAACAGACACCTTCCAGGAACTCACGACGCTTATTGTCATCGCCTTTCGGTGGCGCAACCTGCTCAATGCTCAAGGTTTCGGCGTCATCGTCTTCGGCAACGATCATTTGCTGCGTACCTCGCTCATACGAGGCGAAAATGCCGAACAGCATGTTGGCATGGATACGGTGATAAATGATCGAGCGAACGTGCCGATTATCCTCTCCCAGTACTTCTTTTCTGTCGCCCATCCGATGAAGCTTCTTCAGCGCCAATTCCATTTTCTCTTGAATGGTCGGAGCGTCCTTCTTATCAAGAAAAACAGCGTGTTTCAGATATACGCGCTTGGTAACGACTTCTCGTGCCATTAGTTCTCCCTAAATTTCATGCTGAGATGACGGCTGGATTATTGAAATACCCGTTCCAGCGTGGCTGGAATCAGGGCTCGATTGGCAGCGCGGATTACTGCATGTTTGTCCTTGAGTGCTTGGTAAGCGTCGAACATTTTTTCAATCCGTTCTTGTTCCTTGAGTGGTGGTAACCATATTTTTCGATGCAATATTTTTTCTGGTTGGATGCGAAGTCTCCTATCACCTACACCCTTACTCGACATCGCAAGCTCTTGCCAATCCTGTTCGGTCAGAAACAAAGTGATTAAAAACTTGGATGTTGCTTTTTCCAGGTCAATATCAAATGTAGGAAATTCATTCGAAACATAGTAGCCATCGAATTCAGGTGGTACCAATGCGTATCCGCCTTCAAATGCGAAGAGACGGCTATAGATAAACTGCCCTTTTTTTATTTGATAAAGTGTTTTTGCACTGGTGCGGCTGCCTTCGATTGGAGGTTTCTCGAATAATCCCTTGGCAAAGCTATAGATACCTATATTTGGGTAGTTTTCATTGGCGTCTACGGTAACCGGAGAGAGGGCTAGCTTAGCGAAATCGCCAATAGCAATTTCTTTCCAACCCATTGACTTACGTTGCTCATCAGATAGATCACGACGGGTTGCCATCAAAATCAATAGCCGAAAAGCATCATTCTCAGCGGCATCCAGATGTTCATTGACTTGCCGGACTTTGTTCGCCAATTGATCGAGGCGTGCGACGATGGTTTGTTGTTTCTCTAACGGGGGTAAATGAATCTGTTGGCTTAGAAAACGATCATCTTTAATCCGAATCCTGTTAGTTGTGCCTTCGCTGGCGGCTTTGCACAGTTCTACAAATTGGGTCGATCGCACTAGCCAACCCATATATGCGGAATCGAGCTTTTCGGCAAATTCGAATGATGGAAAATCGTTACTAACGATTGCACCATCCAATTCCGGGGGAACAATGCCGATCGCACCATTTCGAGCATCAATTTTCGAGAGAATAAGTTGATTGGCTCGAACCACTTGGCGAGATGTTCCTACATCACCGCCTCTTACTCTACCTCTGCTGATAACGCCTTTGCCCCAAAGCCGAATCGTTACTTCATGATATTCAGTATCGAAATCAAGTATTGCGGTCTCATTGCTTCGCCTAAGCAACTCACCTAAAGGAACTATGGGCCACCGACTCATGCTTCACCTTCATTTTTCGAGCCTACCAACCTCCGCGCCTCTAATTCGATCCTCGACCGCTCCAATTCCTCCGCCAACAGCTTCTCATCCGGTAGCACGGTTTGATATTCGGCGGCCAGTACCTTGTTCGGTAGGTTGTCCAAGGCGTAATGGGCTTCTGCGGCGCCTTTGGCGGCGCACAGAATCAGGCCCACCGGCGGGTTTTCGCCGGGCTTCATCCAGTGTTCGCGGGCATAATTCAGGTACAGGTGCATTTGGCCGGCGTCGGCATAGCTGAACTTGCCGACCTTGAGATCGATCACCACCAGACATTTCAGGTGGCGATGGAAAAACAGCAAGTCGATGCGAAACCAGGTATCGTCGAGCCGCAAGCGGCGCTGGCGACCGACAAAGGCAAAGTCGTCGCCCAATTCCAGCAGAAAATCGGCCAAATGCTGGATCAGCGCGTCTTCGAGATCGGATTCCGAGTATTGGTCTTTCAGGTTGAGAAATTCCAGCACGAACGGATCCTTGATAGCTTGTTCCGGCGTGATGGCGTCATCCGGTTCGGCGTGTTCCGCTTGCTCCAGCATAGCCATTTTGTTTATCGATAATGCCGTTCGCTCGTAAAACTGGCTGTTGATCTGCCGATCCAATTGCCGCACCGTCCAGCCGCAACGCAGAGCTTCGGTTTCGTAGAAGCCGCGCGCTTCCGGTTTTTTGACCGAAAGCAAGCGCACGTAAGCCGACCAGGGTAGCGGGAAGGCTTCGGCCAAGGTTGCGAGAGTGAGTAATTGTCCAGACGCTGTCTGGATAATTGGCGTTGAAGATGATTCTGCAGACACTGTCTGCGGATTTAGGGAAGAAATGCCAGACACTGTCTGGCGAATGTTATCCATCGGCCAGGCCAGATAAAACGCCCGCATTTGCTGGAGGTTTTGGCGGCTAAATCCACGGCCAAAACGATTGCATAAATCCAATGCCAACCGCTGAATCAATGCCTCGCCATACGCGGCGCGATCTTCACCGCCTTGTTCGAATTCGACGATGCGGCGGCCAATTTCCCAATAACTGGCGGTCATTAAAGCATTGACGCTACGGGCGGCGGCGCGGCGCGCGTTTTCCAGCAGCTGGACGATGTCGGTATGGATCTCGCCGTAATCGCTGGGCAGTTGACTGGATTCCCTCATTGTTCCACCTCATGCACCAAAGTCTCGATCTCGCCCAATAAACGCATCACTTCGGTTTCGTGGCTGCGCATGCTGGCAATCAGGTCTTTGGGATCGGCATGTTCCAGGCCGGCCTTGGCGTGGGGATTCTTTTGATCGAGATTATAAATCGGCCAGTACAGCGCATCGCCTTCGCTTTGCGAGGCTTTGGCGGCGGCATCGTGGGCTTGTTGTTTGGCTTTCAGGTCGCGCAGATGGGTTTGCAACGCGGCTTTGTCGCCATTGCCGGCGGCGGAGATGGCTTGTTCCTGTTCGCGAATCTGTTTGCCCAGGGCCAGTGCGGTGGTGCGTTCGCTTTCGGCACGTTGCCAGTGGGGTTCGGCGGCGGCAAGGGCATCGGCGCGTTTGCCGGCGAAATTGATTTTCCAAGCTTGCGGGGTTTCCTCGCGGTTGTGCCACCAGTTTAAGGCTGGTTCCAGTTCTTCGAATTGCAAGGGTGCGGTTTTACTGTATTTCTTGCGACCTTCCGGTAGCGGCTGTTCGTAATACCAGATGGTTTCGGTGGGGCCGCCGCGCTCGAAAAACAGCAGGTTGGCTGGAATGTCAGTATAGGGTGCGAACACACCTTGAGGCAGGCGCACGATGGTGTGTAGGTTGAATTCTTTCAGCAGCTCTTCCTTGATAGTGGCGCAAACGCCATCCCCAAATAAAGTGCCGTTGGGCACGACCACGGCGGCGCGACCGCCGCGTTCCGCGCCGAAGCCCGCATAACGCAATTTGCGCATGATAAATTGCAAAAAGAGCAGGGCGGTTTCGGCGGTCTGCATGTTGGCCGGGAAATTGGCTTTGATGCCGGCTTCTTCCTCGCCGCCGAATGGCGGGTTGGTCAGGATGACATCGACGCGTTCACTATGGCCGATTTCAGTGACGCGGCGCTCCAAGGTATTGCCGTAAGCAATTTGCGGGGCTTCCAGTCCGTGTAGCAGCAAGTTCATCTGTACCAGCATATACGGCAGCGGTTTGGCTTCCTGGCCGAACAAGGTTTCCCTCTGGAGTTTTCTTCGATCCTCCGGTGTGATGACTTGTTTTAGCAAATGGTCATAGGACTCCACCAGAAATCCGCCGGTACCGCTCGCCGGGTCGAGTACAGTTTCGCCGAGTTTGGGGTCGGTGACTTGCACCATGAAACGAACTACCGGGCGCGGGGTATAAAATTCGCCGGAATCGCCAGCCGCGTCGCGCATTTCCCGCAGCATCGATTCGTACAGATGCGACAGCGTGTGAATTTCTTCGCTGCTATTGAAATGAATGCCGTTGATCTTGTTGATGATGTCACGCAATAAAAAGCCACTGACCATGCGGTTTTGCACGCCTTTGAACACGTTGGCGATGACTTCGCGCTGACTGCCTTTTTCGCCTTCGCCGGCCAAGCCGCGCAGATAAGCGAACAAGCCTTTGCCGCGTTGACCGTCGGGGCGGATGGTTTCGTCCTGGTTGATGAAAGACAATAATTCTTCGCCAGTCACGCCGTCTTCCCGTGCCGCCCAATCCCGCCAGCGATAAGGCGATTCGACGATGCCTTGATAGCGTTTGCCATCCAGCTCGGCTTCCTGTTCATGCAGGAGCTCCAGGTCGTCGAGGAATTTCAGAAACATGACCCAGGTGAGCAGCGGCAAGCGGTCGACGTCGCCGTTTAAGCCTTTGTCTTTACGCAGGATGTCGCGCGCCGATTTGATCAATGCGGACAGTTGTTGTGCGGTGGTTAGCTGAGTATTTACGGTTTTTTTAGGTTTGACCATGCAAAGAATGAATAATTATTGGTAGATGGCGGACTGTAATTGCGACACAGCCGCTTTCAGGCCCTGAATGCCGCCGAAATGGCGGTTGGCGATTTCCGTGGGGGTGCCGTATTGTTCGAACGGCTGAACTTTCATCAATTCGGATAAGGCGTTGAATTGGCTAATGCCGCGCTCGATGTATTTATCCAGCATCAGCGCGAGGATTTCGCGGGCCGTTTCGCTGTGCTGGCTGAATAGATTCTGGGCCGATTTGCGGGCTTGCTCGGCACGTTGCCGGCGGGTCAACAACGGCGCATTCCAAGCCAGATTGCAAAGCAAATCGAAGGGATCGGCATCCGGCAAGTCGGACGATGCGGCGAGTTCTTCGAAGCTGATGCCACGTTCGGTGAGTTCGCGTAGCAAGTCGCTACGGGTATCCGGGTTGGCCCAGTCGCGCTGAAATTCATGGCTGCCGGGATACATCGAACGCACCGCGCGGCCGGAATATTCGGTGTAACGCACGACTTGTAGCTTCTTGCCGTCGGTATCCAGATCGTAGACTAGATGGCCGATGACTTCGACTGTGCCACCATCGACATAGAATTTACGCGGTTCGGGCGGCGGATCGGTGATGATTTCACCTTCGCCGTCTACGGCATTGTCTTCGTCAGGTTGGTATTCACCCGGTGTTTCCTGGACTTCGTTGTCGATGATCTCGACCGTGGTATCGATAATTTCGCCTTCTTCATCGATGGTGACTTCTTCGATACGTGCAGGATCGCCGTCAAAGTCCGGATCGGCAAAATGCCGCGTCGCCGTGCCGGTGAAATCGATGATGTTGAAATATTCCTTGCCGTAATCGACCTTCAGGCGCGTGCCACGGCCGACGATTTGCTTGAATTCGGAGCGAGAGCCTACCACGCGAGCCAACACCACGTTCTTGACCATTTCGGCATCGACGCCGGTGGTGAGGAGTTGCGAGGTGGTCAGGATGGCGGGCGTGGGTTTGTCGATATCCTGGAAATGGGCCAGATGGGTCAGGCCGATAGCGCCTTCGTCGGCGGTGACGCGGCAGACGTAATCAGGGTATTGCTTGACCAAATCGCTATTGAGATTGAGCAGTTCCTGGCGCATTTCCGAGGCGTGTTCCTGATCGACGCAAAACACCAAGGTTTTGGCAAAGCGGTCAGTGCCTTTCAAAAAATCGGTGAGATGCTTGGCCATGGCGCGAGTTCTTGCGCGTAAGGCAATCACCCGTTCAAAATCCTTGGTCTGATATTCATCATCCGGTACTGGGCGACCGAAACGATCCAGTTCGTCTTTCGAGGGTCGCCAACCCGCGGCATCGACGGTGGTAATCACGCGATGTATCCGATATGGCGCCAGAAAACCGTCTTCGATGCCTTGACGCAAACTGTAGGTGTAGACCGGGTTGCCGAAATACTCGTAGCTATCGCGAGAATCTTCCCGTAGCGGAGTTGCTGTCATCCCGACTTGAACAGCCGGTTGGAAATAATCCAGCACCGCCCGCCAACTGCTGTCATTTCGGCTGGAGCCGCGATGGCACTCATCGATGATGATCAAATCGAAAAAGTCCGGACGGTACTGACGAAAAACATCGCTATAAGGATTGGTCAGTGCCTGGTAAATGCCGAAATACATTTCCCGGCCCTGGCTGACATCGTTGCCGGAAATTTTGAAGCGGGCATCGCCGAACGGGGCAAACATCTTGGCCATGGGATCGTCGACCAGGATGTTGCGGTCGGCGAGAAACAGAATTTTGGGTCGTCGATATTCGCCGGTTCTGTTCCAGCGGCTATTCCACAACTTCCAGCACAATTGAAACGCCACGCAGGTTTTACCGGTACCGGTGGCCATGGTAGTCAGGATGCGATTTTGTCCGAGTAAAATCGCTTCGATGATGCGGTTAATGGCAATGACCTGGTAGTAGCGGGGAATCTTGCCCGACACCAAATTAAAGGGTTCCAGCAATTGGTTACTGGCTGTTTCAGACAGCGAAGAGGAGGCGGTTAGGCGGTGCCAGAGGTCATCAGGACTTGGGTATTGGGCGATTAGCTTTTCGGTGCCGGTAGTGTAGTCGATCTCAATAATTTGCCGACCGTTGGTGGCGTATGCGAATTTCAGACCCAGGATTTCGGCATATTCGCGGGCTTGCTGGACGCCGGTTTCGGCGGGAAAGCTAATACTTTTAACTTCGACGACGGCTAGCGGGAAATCGCGCCGGTAGTACAGCAGATAATCGGCACGTTTTTGTTGACCGCGGCGCACTTTGCCACCGGTGACAAAGATCCTGCCATTGGTGAAACTGCGTTGTTCGCCGATTGAATGGGGTGAGATTGACCATCCAGCTTGAACCAATTTTGGGGTAACAAATTCGCGACTGGTATCTGCCTCGGTCATGATCGTATCGCGTTTGGTGTCCCTGTCCATTTAGCTGTTTCCCGATTAAATACCTAGCGGTTATGATGGGGTATAGGTCAAATACTGGAATATTAGCAGCTAAGCGGCTGAACTCATAAGTATTCGCTATCCTGGGAAGTAGTAATCGGGCTTTCTGGTTACAATTGCCCCGTGTAACCTAAGCCACGGGCACTAACAAAATCGCAATTTAACCGCTTTTTATAAACAGGAAATAACATACATGAACAAATCCGATCTCATCGACGCCATTGCCAGCCACGCCAATCTAACTAAAGCCGACGCCGGTCGCGCACTGGACGGTATCACCCAATCGATCCAAGCTGCTCTGAAATCCAGTGATTCCGTGGCGTTGGTGGGCTTTGGCACCTTTGAAGTGAAAGAACGCGCCGAGCGTGCTGGCCGCAATCCACAAACAGGCGAAGCCATTACGATTGCCGCTGCCAAATTGCCATCCTTCAAAGCCGGCAAAGGCTTGAAAGACGCGGTTCAGTAAGTTGCATGCCGCATCACTGCGGCCCCATTCCCCAGCCTTCCAGTTCCGACTGCCGTTTGACCGTGGGTACGTCCAATTCGGTCATCCGGCCTTGGGTGCGGGTCAAGGTATCTTGTCGGCCACTGGAGGCCGCACCGTATTTCTGCGGATTGAGTCGGCTGCCTGTGCCGGTGAGTTGATCCAGATTGAGCATAGATGCAGCATTGGCAGCGCTCGGCAAATGCCCGGTCTGAGCCAGAATCGCCAACCATTCGTCCAGATTGACCTGGGTCCAATCCACGCGGTCCAGATCCGAGACTTTGATGCCGGTACAACTGGGATTTTCCTGCGTGCCGAAATCCATGCTCAGCTGCGGTTTGATTTGTTCGTTGAGGATGCGTGCTAGCGGCGAGTTGTAACAGCAGTAGCTTTCCTTGCGCACCCAACACACGCCAGCCACCTTGCTCTCGCAATAGGTACCGAGGTCCGTGCAGACCTTCAGTTGTTTCTTCGCTGCGAGTTCGTACTCCGGTTCTTCGCAGGAATAGACGATCTGGATAATCATGATGATGATCATGACCACCGTATAAGCCGTCATCAAGGTACTGAGCAACTCGCCTGCGACCGCGGCACCGCCGCCCAACTCGACGCCACCCGATTCCGCTGCCGGGGTCAAATTGCCCGCCGAATCGAACGCAGCCTGACCGCCAGCGCTGAACAAGGCATTGCCGGCCGCTTCGCCAAAGGTCTGGCCTATCCATTCCGCCACGGACTTCATTAATTCACCTTTGAGTGAATCCAGTAAACCTTGCGAGGCAACATCGCTGGTACTGAGCATGTCGGTGCCGACCAAGTCATTCACCGTCGATGCAAAATCCGCCTGAAAACTGTTCCAGGCATCGCCAGCCAAGGTGAACGGGGTGCGCATGGTTTCCCAGGCGCCTCGAATCGCCGAGGTACTGTCCATGGCCATGACAGCGCCGTCCATCTGACTGGTGGCGATCAGCAGATCAATGTAACGTCCCAGCCCCATCGCACCCGAGGGCGTTTCGCAGCAATCGACCAGACTGAGAGCGCCGCCGACCATTTTGCAACTGGCGGGTTTACCCTGGAATACCTGACAGGTGGTCGGATCCTTCTGCTGCAGATCGGCGTTGGCATAGTCACAATGCAAATCCATCGCCATTTGTTGGGCGCTATTGAGTAAGGCGACCGCCTTGCTGAAATCCTGGCTCTGGGTGCGGTTCATGGTGATGCAATCTTCCCCCATACACCGAATCGGCCCGGCACATTGCTGTTGGGTGTTGCTTTGAATGCCGGGAATGCCCACCGTTTGCCCGCAGTCATAAGTATCGACGCTGTCCCAGCAGGTGCCGGAGGCCAACACACTGGTACATTGGCTTTTGATGAACGAGCAGCCTTGCGTTTCCAACGACGCACAGGTCTTGTTGGGTATCCCGCTCGCCGGCGGTTCTAAACAGTGGGTGCCGGCGGTATCGGTCCAGCATTGGCCATACTGATTCAAATCGCAGCGTCCAGAGGACTGGATATTCATACAGGTATTACGAATCCCGGTCGAACTGGCCACTGGGGCTTGGGCCAAATCCGAGCCGCAGACCATGACTTGCGAAGTCGGATCGACGTAACAACCCGACGCATTGGCCGGATCGTTCGTGCAACTCAATTGGCTGCCGGCTTGGCAAATGCCGTCAGTAATCGCATTGGCTAAGTTTTGGCAATTCGGACCGCTCCAACTCCATTGGTCCTGGGTGATCAGTTTCGACAAATCATAGCGGAGCCGAATCCTGGAATAACCCTCACCATTACCACCAACCATGGTTTCCTGTTTGAAGACTTTGTTGCCCGTACTGTTGAAGGCATAGGTGACGTCGCGATTGGGATGGTCGACCCAGCTATTGCTGAGCTCACATGAGCCACCCCAGCCGGTGGAACCGGTATAGATCAGATTCCCGCCGTAATAGACGCGGGCATGGTCATCGAACTCGACATCTTCCAGCGTGGCACTGATGATGGCTTCCGGGTGCAGGACGTTGTAAGTCACTTCCCAGTTGAATATGCCGCAGCCGGCTGACCAATAGTTATCGCCCACACGCCCGACGTACAAATCCATGCAGCCAGAACCACAGCTGGACATGCCTCCGTTACCGGAGACAAAACTCAGCAATGTTTCGACGTTAACTTGATGGGTGGCAGTACAACTTTGCGGTACCGTCGGTTGGCGCAGACACAACTGATAGTCGGGGATACGGACCGAATGGCTGGTCTCGGTTTGCGTGGTCATGGTGGTACAGTCCGAAAACGACTGCGCCCAGGGCGTGAAATTGGCAAACACCTGATCACCGGCAGTCCAGACTGCATCGTTGTGTAAATCCGGATGCGACTGGTGGGCGTTGTCGATCAAGGTGCGATAGGCTTCGCCGGTGAAGCTGGATTCGCCGTTCAAGGCGGTCTGCGCGTTCAACCCCGCCGCCAGTGTGCCGGGGTTGTTGCCATAGAGATCGGCAAACTCCTGGGCCGTGGTCGTAGCGCTGTTAGTATCCGGAAACAAGGTGCCAATCGATATGGCACTTTCCTGAGCAGTCCCCGGATTCAAGGTTAGCGTGCCGTTGCCGGTATCGAGCGGAAACGCAAAACCATCGAGGACTTGCTGACCGAGTTGTTGGCCATCACGCCCGGCCGCCTGAATCGCATCGGCCCAGGACACACCAAACGGTGTCCAGGCCAGCGTGACGCACAGCACCGCTGACAGGATTTGCGTAACAAATGTTTGGGGATCAAAGAATTGTCTCATCGCCTCATAAACCAACGCAGCAATCTTGCCACCTAAATAGGATGTATAGATGATCTTCACCCGGCCCCGGATACGTGCGTCCCGCCCCCCATTTGAACGTGGTTTCGCCAATTACATGATTGGACTCTGTTTCCGCGACCGGATAAAACATCGATAGCCGGTATTGCGACTTGGGAATGAAGGGATAGATATAGCCGCCACATAAAGCATCGTTGCCCGAGGTTTTCCAAGCCAACCCGCGGCGATGCAAGGATGCCGTGGCACGGGTGGCTAATAAACTGGTGATGCGTGGGTCGGTGCCGTAACTGGTGGGTGAAATGCCGGATAAGGGATACATATGCCCCCAAGCACCGGCACACCAGAACAAGGCATCCAAGGGATTACCGGTGGCCGCCGCCGCGGCATCGGCGACACAGGCGGAGATGGCCACCGGATTGGCGAACAACGCCGTTTCCGGACTGGTAAAAAACGCCAATAAATCATTGTTCCAGGTGGGATCGAGCTCGGATACATACAGCAAATCGAAATCCCGGTAGCCATCACTGTTGCAGCGACCATCCCAAAACAGGTCCAGCAGGATGGTCAGCGGGAAGGCGAAATAGTGGTAATTGAAAAATGACATCTCGCTGGCATCGAAGTCCGCCTTGCCGGTGGTGGCGATCAGACGCACGTTCGAGGCACTGAATTTATGGCCTCCCAAAGCCGGCGAGCACCAGGGATTGCGGACAATCTCGATCAGCCTCGCCGGATTCCAAAGACCCATGGTCATGCCCAGTTCCGGAATTCCCATCGGATCGGTGCAGAAACAGAATTTCTCATCAGTTGCGATGCTCGGTACGTTGCCACCGCCCAGCGAAGCTCCCGCCGCCCGAATCGGAAACAAACAACTCCAGCAAATATCGGTGACCAGCTTGCCGGACCACAGTTCGGCGTCGGAGCATAACGGATCGACGCTATTGGTTGTGGTGTCGGCATAAAGCGGGGTTGCCAGTGTTATCAAGCCTCCCAAAACCCAAGGGAAAACGAATCGTTTCATGACCGCTCTCCCGAAGAGACAGGCAGTTTTCGTTCATGAACAATCAGACGGTTGCCTGATTGTTCGATAAATGACGGCACATGCTGTAACTGAAAACGGCTGCGTACATCCGGTGTCAGTAAATACACCGGTGCCTGCATGGTGTTTTCCAAGTGTTTAAGCTTTTCCCAGCCATCTTGACGCGGCAGAGACGTGGCCAAATACATCACGTGGGCCTTTTTGTCCTGGCAGGACTGATGCTGAATCAGCTCAACTTGCGCCGGCACCGTGGCATCAAATACCATCAGGCATAAGCCAAACGACATCTTGTCCAACGGATTGACGGTTTGTCCGGCTCGGACAATCAATTGACCGTTGGGTGCCGTTAAATCTCGCGGCGCGGTGATGGTCAGATCGACGGTTCGATCCCGATCTTCCAGAGCCACCGGCAACACTTCGAATTTCTGCTGTTCCCAGAATCGAGCTATGGCCTGTTGCTGCTTTTGTTTCCAGTCGATGGCCGCCATCCGGCGTTTGATCTCTTCCAACAAGTCGATTTCGGCAATCTCGCTGACATCGCCCAACGTTCCCAAATCACCCTGTTTGCCGGCTTTGATCTGCTCTTCTAGCCAGGACAGACTGCTGACACCTCGAACATGTAAACGGGATTTACTGTCTTGTTCGACAACGATGTCCGGCACGGAGGCCACCGACCAACGTTGAAAACGAGTGGGATCAATGACGATGTTCGGGACGGGATCAATGCTTTTCAGTAAACGCTTGAGGTCTGCCATCAACACCGGTAGTTTTTGTCCGGGCTTAGGCCCGCGAAACACCAGCAACACATCATCCCGTCCTGAAGCTTCTTCAAAGATGCCTTTTAGCGCCGCATCACCGAGCGAAAAAGAGACAAATAACAGTGTGTGTGGTTGGCTCGATAGGTTTGTCGAAAGGCTTCTTTCCGTTTCTGTCGATAACGCAGGGTTTTGCATCGATCGCGCGGTTTCAAAGACCTGCATCGCCTGGCGCTTCAGGTCCAACGGTGCAGTCTGACCGTTCAGCCACTCCGGTCGAGGCTGGCCTTCCAGGGCCTGCAAAATGGCCTGCGAGCGTGTTAACCAAGCCTCGTCTGCGAAAGCTGGAAAAAATGGAACCCCTAAGATCAGACAGAATACCGATCGGATTTGCCGAACCAGAGCTTGATCAAAACAACGCATAGGCCCGTCCAATCACTTGGTGGTCGTAGACATAGCCCCAGTAACGCGAATCGAAGCTTTTGTCCGTTTGCCCGGTCACCCAATAGGCGGCGGGTGGAATCGTTTCATGGCGTTTGAAAGAGGAGGGGGCTTTGTTCAGTTTCTCCGTCAAAGGTAGGCCGTCGATGATCCGTTGACCGTTAATCATGGTGTGCTTTGGATCGACATGGACGGTATCTCCCGTGACGCCGGCGGCAATTTTGACGATGATCTGGCCGTCCTTGAAAAAGGGCGCCATGCGCTCGGCGCGGAACGCAATCAAATCGCCACGCCAGATGTCTTTATTTTGGGTATCGATCAGATACACCCATTTATCCGGCAGGCAGCGATCGACCTGGTCATCGCCGCCAATCAGAAATCGTTGGCCTAGGTAACGTTCCACGGCTAACACCAGCAACAAAATCGGTATCGCCTTCAGCAAGAAGAGGCCTAAGCGAGGGCGAGTGACACGGGGCAACGATGGCGAATGGAACCGGGGTTTATTCATAGGCTTAGCGTCCGGTTTGTCGTACATAGACATCCTCCGGTGCGGCCACCACCCCTGTAGAATCGATGACCAGATAACCCGCATCACTGAGCTTTTTGGCTTGACCCTGCCAGTCATCGACGATCTTGGCCATCTGCTCCTGACTGGCATTGGGCGGTATCGATTGAATCAATTTGGCTCTGTCGAACACGAATACCGGCGTCACCAAATTCAAGCGTTCTAAGGGCTGTTGTAATTGCTGTTGCGCAGCCAACCAGCCACCGCAACATCCCAGACAGACAGCGATTAAAACAGTGCTGAGCCATTGTGATTTAGCGTCCATAGTTCAACTCCCGAGTTTTAGACTGGCGGCTGTCAATGAGTTGTTGAATGGCATCGCCCAGACTCAAACCTTGCCGGCGCAACTGTTTCAAGGCGTTGACGTCTTCGGGTTTGGTGGAGAACAGAATGCGTTTGAACGGATCGACGATCAGCCGTCCGATACCGGAACCCATCTCGGTGATGAAGAAAATCTCGGAATAGGCGCCGGGCAAGGTATGCACGGTTTTGAGGAGTTCATATCCACCGTCGGACAACGGCAAGCGCCGATCTTGCTTCATGCCTTCGATGACTTCGGCTTTTTGACCGAGCAAGTACATATTGGCGGAGTTCTCGACGATGGCTCGCCCTGCGGCATTGCGGTACAAGTCGTTCACCGATTGGGTGATGGTGACTGCAGCACCGCCGTATTTCCGAAAGCGGCGGTAGCCGTGTTCCATGAACTTGGCCACATCGCCTTCGGTGAGCAAATCCCAGGCTTCGTCGATGATGACGATCTTGGGCCGGTTGCGTTCGCCCAGATACATTTCCTGCTGGATTTGGTAGATCAGTTGCAGCAGAACCACTTGTTGCAGATGCTTGCGACCCTTCAGCTCCTCCAATTCCAGTACGGTAAAGTCGCGAGCGAACTTGGCGTTGTTCTTACCGTTAAAAAAGCGGCCATATTCGCCTTTCGTGGTAAACGGAAACAACTGCTCGCCGACATCCTTCAAGCGTTGATCGGCTTCGGCGCAGAGTTGCTTGGCAATGTCGTCGACCGACATGGCTTGGGCTTTTTCGGTCCAGAGTTGCTTTAATATCCGTTTCAGACCAGCCGTCTGGAAATCGGTCAATTTCTCGGTCGGTGCGGCCATCTGGCTGACTAATCCGGCTAACATGTCGGCTTCTTCCTCAAAGTTTTGCACGATCTCAAACGGGTTCATGCAGATGCCGGAGCCGTGGGTGAATTTGACGAAATCGCCTTCCAGCACCTCGCAGAGGTTTTCGTAAGAGCGGCCGACATCGATCGCCCAGATTTGCGCGCCTTCGGTCAGATAGCTGACGATGATCTCGTTGGTCAGAAAGGATTTACCTTTGCCGGATTCGGCGGCGATACACAGGTTGTAGTTGCCGGTGGTATCGAACAGCGACACCGCCATGTGTTCGCCGTTACGGGAGACGAAATTCAAGGTCGGCGTGCCGGTGCCAGCCCAGTCGCCGAACAGCGGCAGTAACGGAATGGCATGTCGCGTGGCCAGCGTGCGGTAGCGTTTCAGATCGGCAATCGCCGAACGCTCAGGTCCGAACGGCAAACAGTTCAGGAAAAATGGGAGGCAGAAGTATTTGTCTTCCAGTAGCTGAAAACCCAGCTCGCGAAAATACACTCGGGCATTGGACACCGCTGCGGCTTCCTCGGCTTCATCGCAAAACAGCAGCACCCCGAAATAAGCCCGAATCGGCCGGTCGCCGTCGCGGTAGGCATCGAACAACACGTCGAAATGGTGTTTGCGTTGTACCAGCACCGGCAGAAAACGGGCAATCGGCGTATTGACCTGGTTGGTGATGAATTGCCTAACACCTTCATGTTTTGACCGGGTCGATTCGGCATCGGGATAATGCAAGATCAGACTGATCAAGGTATTTTGCCGAATGCCTCGGGTACCGGACAAAATGTCGCCGAGATAGCTCTTGGCACTGCCAAAGTAAAAATGGTCGGGCATGCGTTTGGCAGATAGCGTCTTGACACGCTTACTACCGAGCCACAGACCTTTTTCATCCAGTTCGAGGGCGTTGTCGTAATCCAATAACTGATCACGAATCAATTGGGTCGGATCGCACTCGGGTACCACCCGGTCTTTCCAGCCGGCATCAGGCTGCCAGTTGAGCAGCGTGTTCAGGATGCGGACATACTGATCGGCGCCCAAAATTTCCGGGTACAAGCCAATGGTCGACAGCGATTGCTGGGTCGCCAATTGCAATTCGCTAGCCCGACGGATGTCGGTTTCACTAGGACGGGGGGATGCCATCGGTAGTTTTACCGTCACCAGAATGTGGCTGCGCCGGAGACGTGCCCCCGAAATTGCTTCCGGCGCCTTGGTTGTGCCGCGCCGCAGAAAATCGACGCTGGCCTGGGTCATGGTTTTATAGGTCGGTTTTTGCTGTTTCAAGCGTCGGGTCTGCATGATCGCCAGCGCTTCCTCGATGTCTGGCGAGGTCCATAGGCTCACCTGCAATAAGGTGTCGGTCGGCCAATCCTGATTCAGCAACACGTTGACCCGCGCGGAGACGCTGGCATCGGCACCGGTCATGGGTCGACACAGAAAGCCAAAGCCAATGCTGCTATCGGCCATCAGAAACAGATGATGGTCGTATTCGTAAGCCAGCACCGGGAACAGCTGATCGGCACGGGGACGTTGCGCGGTGGTCATGGGGTGGTCTCCTCGGCATACAGTTGTTGCATGGCTTCGGCTTGATGTTCGGCATGCAGGCGAATCGTAAAGGGATGTCGGCAAACCCGAATCACCCGCTTTTTGCGTAACAACTCTCTCGCCCTGGCCGGATGGCAGGGGTTGAGCGGGTGGCCATTGGCGGCTTGAACCTGAACGGTTCTGCCGTCTTTGAGGCAGAGCGACGGGCGACGGTTGCCCATCGCAGTCTCGGTATCCGAAAAGTCACCGGTCATGATGGACAACCTTAAATCGTCGCGGTGACGATGTTGGTGATGATAGTCGGCGCCGCAAACAGGCCGACACCGCTAGCAATCCCTAGCACAAAGCCCATGATGCTGCCGCGCACGACACCGGCAACCAAACCGACGATGACGAACACGATGGCGATGATGCGGCCGAGCAAGCCTTCTACCCAGCCGGTCAGCAAGGTCCAGACGTTGTTGAACTCGGTACCGCCGGCACCGGCCATGGCGTCGGATGCCATCAACATAAAAAATAACGATGCCAGGGTCACCAAGACCCCGGTTCGAGTGGACGATTTCATTCAAACGACCTCGATTGTTAAGAAAAGGACAGTTGCCCGTCCGGCCTCGGAAATGCAACTCCGGCGCTTGTTAAGCGATTGCCCGCTCACTCTCGCAGGGGGTGTGGCCTGCGGTGAAAAGGAATTAAGGTTCAGGGCAATTGTTTGCCTAATCGATTCACTGGGCTTTCGTCTTCAGCGATATCGATGCTGGATCGTTTCTCAGGTGGACGTTGCTCCACTTGTAAAGGAATCAACGACGAACTGGCTGTCGAACCCACCTTGCCGATCATCCAACGCCGGGGTTCCAGTTCGGTGTAGACGTAGTTGGACACCATCAAATCGCCCTCGGCATCTTCCCAAGGCGCGATCCAGATGCGCATCACCTGGGATGGCGTCCGAATAGGCGTGGGATCTTCGATCTTGGGCACGGGTTGTTGTAACGGTGGTGCGAGTGCCGGTTTTGATATTGGCTCTGATTCCTGGCTGGTTTCGGGAGGCGCTTCCTTTATCGCCGTATTGGTCACCTGGTAGGCCTGCGTCGTCGACAGACAGCTGGGTTCGTCCGGCATGCCTTTACAGCCGTAGTCGGTGGCGCAGCCGGTGGTGATGGCGATCAGCAGTACACTGAGTCTATAAATAGAAAACTGATGAAAGCGTTTCATGGCTTTTTCTCCGTGGCGTTTGTGTTTTGTGCATTTGTATCGGGCGTTGTTGCCAGACTGGGCGACGGTTTCGGTTTATCGGTCAACCAATCGGCTAACGATTCTGGCGCGCCACTGTGAGTGCGGCCGTCAGGAGCAATCAGAAATGGCACACCCTTAAAATCGAACAACTTGGCGGTGACCACGGCTTTTTGCAGCGGCTCTTTGTTGCACTGCACCGGCGTTTCGGTCGGCAAGCCCGCGTAATCCTGTTTCAACAAGCGGACGCGCACGGCGTCTTTGGTTTTGGCATCGCTCGCACCCAGCTGACAGGCCAGCTGCACGACGAGGTTTTGCGATTCGGGGCCGAGGATGGGGACCATCACCAGTTTGAAGGTGTATTGGTCTTGCAAGGCTTGCAGGTCTTTCATGACCTTGCCGCAGTATGGGCAACGCGGATCGATGAACACCAGCACTTGGGCTGTACCGTGACCGACCGTGACCGCGCCGAGATCGTCGGCCTTGAGCTTCATCCGTGACAGGTCGATGCGGTTGGCGATTTTGTCGATATCGGCCAATTCCTTGATTTCCTGTTGGGTCCAGATGTCCATCAATTTGCCGCCGTAAAAGGCAAAGCGGCCGTTACTGGAGATAAACACCGTCTGCTCGCCAGACTTGACCATCTTCAGGCCCGAGATCGGCAAGTCTTGCATGCCGTCGATTTTGATCGACAGCAAGCCGGCGGCGATGTCCGAGACCGGCTGCTTTTGCGGATTGGCAGCCAAGGCCATGGAGGCACTGAATAGCGTGGCTATCAATAAAGAAATTTGGCGTAGCGTCATAACGACCTTTGGAGTTGGGTTAAAGAATCAGCTCGGCGACTTCAGCTTCAGCGCCGTGCCTTTTTGCACGATGAAGTTGACTTGGCGGGTGGCATCGACTTCGATGACCGGGTAAATCTCTTCAGCCATGTCCATGTAAAAATGCGACAGTCGCTCCATGGCATAACCGGCGCCTTTCAGGGCACCGCCTTCCATCGACTGCGAGGAAAACGCGCTTTGAAACGGTGTAGTACCGGATAGCGCACCCAGACCGCCGGTCATCAGCATCGGAATCTGGTTGCGACCGAAAGCATCGGAAAAGCCGCGTAAAAAACCGGCCATCATGGATTGGGCGAGTAGCGCGCCTTGTTTGGATACCACCCTGCCACGCACTCCGTTTTTGCCGTCTTCGCCGGTAGCGTAGGCATTCATCGGCACTTCGATCACGCCACCGTCCTGACGGACACAGGAAAAAGTCTCGCCGCGAAAGTAGGCGCGCTCGGCACTCAAGTCACCAAACCCTGCGGCCAGCAGAAAGCACTCCCGCACATCGGCATGGAAACGGTTAGGTAGAATGGCTTCCTTCTTGATCCGGAACAGCACCGGCATCGGTTCTTTCTTGGCTTTTTTGCCGGTCGGGGCATCGAGACCGTTCAGCAACACGCCGGTCAGAATGCTACCGGCCGGAATGAAGACATCGCTGCTGGCGTGATCACGGTTCGAGCGGCCTCGACCCTCGCTAGGGGCTGCGTCTTTGTCTTTACCATTGGACTGCTCAGCGCCTTCTTGGATGACGCGAATTTGCATCGCCGCCGGCGCTTGGTTATTGGCTCGTGCTCCTGAGACGCCGGTATTGCTAGCAATCGGTGCGGAAATAGCGGCTTGCTCGAACACGCGGTTGAGATCGTCTTGCCCGTTGTCGAACGGCGGATTGCTCGGGCGGCGGTATGACGGTCTTCCCGGTGCCGTTGGCTCCACAGCAGGTTGATTGGCGTCACCAGGGTTGCCAGCCACTGCCGTTGTAGACGCTTTGTTCTTCAACGTCTCAACTTCACCGGTGACCGCTTGAAGCTTGGCTTCATAGGCTTCCCGCTCAGCGGTGGTCCATTGTTTGAAACGCGTTTCGTCGGATTGCTGTTCGCGCCGTTGCTGTTCTTCGATAGCCGCCAGACGACGGGCTTGTTCCTCGTTTTTCTGCAGCAGATCGCGCAATTGCGCGGAAATGCCGTCGATCCCCAGCGAGCGAGGATCGCTATCGGTGAGGATGTGTTGGATGGTGGCCTGTTTACTCAGCGGCTTGCTGACTTCCGGGGTGACGGTGGCCAGCGCGATGATGACGGCCAATACCACGGTACCGATGCCACCGACGGCCAGATTGCGTTTGGCTGCCGGACTCAAGCGTGTCCACCAATTATCGACGCTGGCCATTAGGGTTGGCCTCCGCTCAGTAACGATGGACGTAAACTGACTGACGCCTCTGGCGATTGTCGGACCACAACATACAATTCGGTCGCTTCCTGCGGTTTCAACACCACGTTGGGCCAGACCGAAACGGCCAGCACGTCCTGTTGCGTCGTCGCGCAACTGCGTTCGTCAAACTCGAGCATCTCGCTGCCAATATTCTTGGCAAGACCCACCAGAATCAGCCGATCTTGGCCTTCAAGGGCTTGACCGGTTTTAATCTGCACGCGGTCTTGCAGGCAGCGAATTTGTTCTTGGGGCTTGGGTTCGCGGAGTGAATATCCGGCCGGGGTCTTTTGCAAACCCAAATCCCGAAACAGCGCTTTCAGTTGGCTGATGTAGGCTTGTTCCTGTTGACTCGAGGTTCGACTTGCGGAATCGGCGCGTTGCCATTGGTTCAGCAATTGGTAGCTGTCCTTATCCAGATCGAGGTGGATTTCCCGCGCCGGAATGCGTTTGGGGATCAGGGTTAGGGATAGTGCGATGTCCTGGTTGTCGCCGGGGGTGATGTATAGCGTGACCGGCGTTTCGTCGGCGGTGGCGACATAAACGATTTTGCCTTTGGTGCTGGTAGTAGCCTGGCTGGTGGTCGTGACTACCGGATGTTCGAACGGCGTGACCAGGCGATTCAAGTGGCCGACGGCAATTGGCATCAGTTCGTTGATGCCGGGTTTAACGGCAATGTGTTGTGGACCGATTGAAGTGGCGGTCGTTGATGCCGACGCCTGTTGCTTGGCCGCTTTCAAGATGCTGGCATCGACTGGGGGTAATTCAATGCCAAAATCTGGCTGCGATGGGACAACTGGCTGTGATGAGGAAGAATCTTCGGCCACAGTGGTTGCCGGTGGTAACACAGTCACGGGTAATTCATCCGCAGACAAGGCAGTGCTAACGGTCAGGAATAACAAAATTAGCGGGAATGAGCGATTCATGGTCGAGCCTCGCGGGTTTGGCCTTGCATTGCTTTCAGACGATCCAAGGTTCTGGGGGAATCCGGATACACGTCGATGTATTCCAGCCGGGGGCGATAGTTTTTGATGGCGATGATGAATTCGTAGGTACGAGGCTTCACGTCCGGTTTGGAACTTGGGCCCTGGCTTTTGAGTTCGCCGCTGACAAAGACTTTGTTGGTCTCGGCTTCGAAATCGACGTGACGCGGGGTGAAACTGATCGCGACCCGGTCCATTTTGATGGCCTTGATTTGATCGCTCATGGCATCCAGGACACTGCGGTAAATATCCGGCGCCAATAGCGGTTCGACCGCGGTTTTCAGAAAGTCGGCATTGGCCGGCGTGGTGTTGCCGAGCAATTCGGCCAGGAACAATCCCCAGGACTCTTTGAACTCGCTGGACGCTTGGCTGCGGGTGACCTCGACTTCCTGCGTCAAGCTCGGCGGCACCAGAATGATGCTGCGCTCGGTGCGCCAGGCGGCCAGCGAAGTAATCACGCACACGACGAGCAATCCAATGATGACGACGCGGCTAAACCGGTTCTCGGTCTCGTGCCCGTCCCAGGTTTGCAAAAAATCCGACCATCTCATGGCAGGAACCGGCGGATGTAGGGATTGGGGATGGTCTGCGCGCGATTCGGCAATAAACCCAGCCAATACAGCGCGTGCAAGGTGTAGCCGTCAGGCCTGTTATCGCGGAAACGCCGGTAAAACTTGACCGCGATGAAGCCAATCGCCAAACCGGGAATGAACTGATCGATCAACATGCCGGTGAGCATGCTGACCATGAAGGGTACGATCTCGTCTGCACTCCACAACAGAATGTGGATCGGATCGTCTATCGATTGGGGAATGGCAACGGGTTCCATAATGACCTCCGGTTGGGATGGTCATCATTGTGAAGACTAATTTGAGAAGGGCTTCTGCAGCTGACGACGAATTTGCGCTCAGCTGAAAGAATTGTATCTATACGATATTTTCAAATCTCTTACCAAAGAGTCTTTTAGCGAGATGTAAGGTGAACCGCAGCATAGACAGTGCTGGAGTCTTCGACCTCAGAGCCTTGCCAGGTTTTGACATAGGTGTAGTCCGCTACCCACACGGCATTCGGCCGCCCGGCGCTGAACTGCCGATTCGCGTGATCCAAGAGGCAAGCTGCATCGGCCTCTATGATCCATGTTTTTTTACGGTTTTGCCGCGCATAATGCCCTTCAGCCCTAGGCTTCGCATCAGGCGTTCCACGGTACAGACAGTGGCTTATCGGACGAAAATCCGGTAAATCAAATCAAATCAAATCAATCAATCTGGGTTCACTATCTGCCCGAAGACGGTCTATGTTTCCGGATTTTCAATCTCGATCAGATAAGCCTTTGCTTTCAACCCACCGGCAAACCCTGTCAGTTCACCATTGGAGCCAATTACTCGATGACACGGTATAACAATAGATATCGGATTGCGGCCGTTAGCGGCTCCGACCGCTCGCGCTGCCTTTGGTTTGCCAATTTGTTGAGCGATTTGCCCGTAGCTACGGGTTTCGCCAAATGGGATTGTAAGTAGTGATTGCCATACTTGTTTTTGAAAATCCGTACCGACAAAATTAAGCGGCAACACGAATCGCTGCCGCTTTCCGGCAAAATATTGCTCCAGTTGCAAGCGAGTTTGTATCAATACCGGATTCGCATCATCTCGCTTCATCGAGCCAAGTGGCACGCGATTTGGATTGTCATTCGCCCACAAAATTGCCATCAAACCCTGATCACTGGCTACCAACTTTAATTCGCCTACTGGAGACTGAAATGCTGTAAAAACATAGCTCATTTTAAGTCTGACCCTGTAAACTCAATCAACATGGTTTCAAATATATCGTAAACATTGTTATCAATATCTGATGGAGCGTCCTTTGCTTCGAGATAACGCCATCCTTGAAATGGGCGGCGCGGATCTGGAGCTACACGGATCAGCTGTGGGTCATAAACAATCCCACAATGCTTTATGCCGTCATACATCATCGGCCGTAATTCAAGAATGCGGTTACGCGCCCTGATATGGCCTTTGATCACCCAATAAATAGAACCATTATCAAGCAACTCCTCTGCACGCTTAGGTGTGTGACGGGTAATGTGTATAAGCGCGCCGTTTTCTCCTTTGGCGGCTTTTTTACAAGCAAGTTGAACTTGCCATTCTTTAAGATCGTTAAAAGAATTTGTCCCTACAGCAACTTTGACTAGATGGATATGTTTGCTCATGTTGCACTCTCGTTATCGTGCGTGGTGATTAGTGCTGTAACAAAAACCACATTGTTTTATGGGATTACTGACTTGCTGCATGGCAGCCAGTTAATATAGGAGAGCTATGATTGCCTAACACAAGCTCTGTAAGCGCTTATTAAACACCGCCCTTGATTGAGTGCATTAACTTATGACGGTGGGTGTGAGTTGCCAAGGTAACAGGGCTTCAAAATCTTCTGCCGTTTTTGCCAAAGGCAGTTGCCGGAACACGGCAATCAAATAACCATAAGGGTCAATGCCATTGGCTTTGCAGGTTTCGATGAGCGAATAAAGATTGGCACTAGCTTGTGCGCCACCAACCGTGTCGCTGAACAACCAGTTGCGGCGACCAATCACAAAGGGGCGAATCGCATTTTCGCAGGCGTTATTATCAATCGGCCAGTGGCTGTTCTCGACAAAACGGATCAGTTTTGGCCATTGGGCTGACAGGTAATGCAGTGCTTTGCCCAGTAAACTGTTAGGCATCACGCCATGCAGGTGTTGTAGCAGCAGTGTTTCGATATTGGCCAGGATCTCGCGACTGTGCGTTTGCCTGAATTGCAGACGTTGTTCGGGACTGGCGTCTTTGGTCCGTGATTCAATGGCGTACAACTGGCCAATCGCGGTGATAAAGCGTGTCGCTAATGGCTCAGACACTCGGGCTGGTTTGGGCTGCGCGGCTTCGGCTTCGACGAAATAGCGTCGGGCATGCGCCCAACACCCTAAGTGAATCAGGCCGTAACCGGCAGCCAAACCGTTATAGACCTCATAACCATCGCTCATCAGAACGCTGCCGGGTTTGATGCCTTCGTATAAGGGTTGCCCCTGGCTACGACCACGCCCCGGGGTATAGTTGAACAAGCGGATCGGAGGCCCAGAATCGGTCATCTGCACCCACAAATAGCTCTTGGTCTGTGCTGCGCGCCCCGGTTCTTTGAGCACTTGCACCACGGTCTCATCACCGTGAATGACATCCGCTTCCAGTAGTCGATCCCGCAACAGATTAATCAAAGGTTGCAACGCATGTCCCACTCTCACCACACTCGCAGCCAGCGTACTGCGGGATAAATCACCGCCAAAACGGCTCAACAGCGCGGCTTGCCGGTATAACGGCAGGCCATCCTGATATTTACCGGTAATGACCCAGGCCAGTGCCGCCTCGGTGAGCAAGCCTTTCGGAATAATCCGTGCCGGCGCCGGGGTGACCCGGATGCTGTCATCACAGCAAGGGCAGGCATATTTAATGCGTTGATGCTGAATCACCCGAACCTGTTGCGGAATGATGTCCAGCTGTTCACTGATTTCGGCACCGATTTCCACCAATGGGCTGCCATCATGCGCGCATACCCGTTCCGACTCTGGCAATTCATGACGGACAATCTCGCGAGGCAGATAAGGATCCAGTGGCTTGCGACCGCGTTTCTTGCGGCTATGGGGGGCGATCTGGACTTCAGCGTCTGGAATGCTTTCTTCAGCCACCGGCTGTCCGGCGGGCGCCAACGCTTCGGCTTCGTTGATGAACAAGTCGCGCTGAGCCGGATTAGCTCGGGCTTCAGATTTGGCAGCAAACAGCTGCCGTAAAAAGGCATCGACCCGCTGCTTGAGCAGATCACGCTCGACGGTGACTACACGTAGTTGTTGGGTGAGCGTATGCACCAACTGCTGGTCAGCTAACCACGACTGCCGCTCGGCCAATAAGGCCGCATATTCGTCGGATGTCAGCGTGATAGTCGTCGTCATAAGTGCCTATTTTACAAGGTTTTTGACGACGAAACCTCAGCTAATTTGGCTGTAGCTTCGGGCGGGATGTGGGCGCATGGCGGCCAGATCAATGCCCTCTAATAGCCAATGGAGTTGTTCCACGCTCAGCACCATCAGCGCCTCCTGCTTCGGCCAACGGAACCGGTCAGCCTCCAGGCGTTTAATCATTAACCAGAAGCCGTTGCGATCCCAGGCCAGTAACTTGATCCGATCACGGCGGCGATTGCTAAACACAAACACCGCCGACTCAAACGGGTTGAGGCTGAGTCCCTGTTCGACCAGCAGCGCCAGACCATTGATTGCTTTACGGCCGTCCACCGGCTCACGGTGCAGATAAACCTTTAACCCCGGGTCGAAGCGGAACATGGCAAGTGGGCCAAGGTGTTTAATAGCGGTGATAGCTCAGCCAGGTCAATGGCCTGGAGCGTCATCTGCACACCGTTCACTAGGGTAATGGACAGCATCGCTTCGCACGTCTGAGACTTAATAACCGGTGTCAGCACCGGCACAAAAGCCGGTAGTGGCGGCACTAACTCATCGGCTTGGGTGTCACGCGCAGCGGCCTGATAGTGATTGATCCACTTTCGTAGTAGGTTAGCATTGATGCCATGCTCCAGCGCTTTGCGTGCAATCGACACACCCGGCTGCAAGCAACTCTGAACCAGCTCTCGTTTAGCGATCGGATCATAGCGGCATCGGCCATCACAGCGGTGACCGATGACTAACCGCCTGGATAACGCACTCTTTGTCTCTAGCATGTAGGTGTCCACTTAGTCGAAGGTGGACACCATCTTCTACTCTTTCATTTATCTAAAACAGACGTCGTTAAATGAACGCTTACCAAGCTCTACTTAATCTAACTCAATAATTCGGAGAAATAGCAAAAGCTTAGTTAAAGCAAATTTTATTGTTCCATCTCGGAGTACTCGACTTCTTAACGAGTAATCTCAACAAAATTCATACTGCCCAAATAGTCCATTTTGCCGATTTCAACGCCATTGTGGCGAAGAATATTGTAGGCGGTTGTCAAATGAAAAAAGAAATTCGGAATGATAATTTGAAGAAGATAATCTTCTCCTCTAATAAGCTTGCCAGGTTGCCACGAAACCGTAATCATGTGTTCGCCAGCTCCCTCAAATTGCACTTCTTTTACGCTTTCTGCAAAGGTGATGGTTTTCTTGATACGATCACGAGCTTCTTCAATCGTTTGTTCAGTGTCCTCATGCTTCGGCGGCGTTTGGCCAGTTAGCCGAGCCGAACCTGCTTTAACATAATCGCACGCGCTAGTGACCTGATAGATGAAATCTTTCATGTCAGGCGCGAGGCGGCTGTGCATGAGTATATTCACATCGAATTTCTTATCCGTTGCATATTGCTCAGCTTTATCAAGCCATGCCTCTATTTGTGTAAGGCTATGAATACATTGTGAAAGTATCTGATAGTACATGTGTCCCCCTTTTAGCATTTCAATTTGTTAGTGTGATTTTCAGATGACATTTTCCAAAGATGTATCACCGCATAGCTGCGATATGGCCGCCATAACTGTGATAACTCTTCTGCCTCTTGAGCAGTCACGCCGCCCAAAACATTGCGCACGGCGATATCTTCCTTCGGAAAGGCATCCGACCAGTTTAGGCCTCGCATAGCGATATTGTGAGCCGTCCACGGCCCGATCCCCGGTAGCTTAACCAGCTTTTCAATTGCTGTTTCTGGCTTTAATCTCGGCTCAAGAAGGAATCCTTCCGAAACAAAGGCTTGAGCCATCACAATAATACATTTGGCGCGTGCACTCACAATACCGAGCTCAGCAATAGCGTCCACCGTTGCCCTGGCGACCGTTTCTGCCTGTACGGTTAGTCGAGAGAGTTCGGGAAATGGCGTGATAATATTTTTGCCAAAAGCATTCGTAAATCGATAGAAAATGGCAGTGGCGGCTTTCACAGTGATCTGCTGACTAAGTATGGTACGAATCGCCATTTCAAATTCGTCAAATGCGCCAAGAACGCGCAGGCCGGGATGTTTTGCTATGCTGGTTTTGAGCAACTTATGTTTTATGAGATGCGCATTGATTAGATCGGGATCTGCCGCAAGATCAAACAGCTTGTGTAAACGATCCTGCAATGCTGGCAGCGCCGGCAATAAAGACGGCGAATATTCCATCTTTAGCGAATGCGTCTCTGGCACATGAGATACCTTGATCCATCCAATATGCTTGCCGATTCGCACAGTGCGCAAATAACATTCGTCCGTAACCAACTCCACTCCTTTAATTGACCGAGCTTTCAAGAACTCCAATGTTTCTATCCAATCAAACGGGTACTTATAAGGATATAGCTCGTTCATAGCTTCATATTACTCGCAGGTGAGAAATTTGATTGAGGCAATAGCTAATTAAAATTTGGTTTTGAGCCGATGCAATCACGGTAGTTAGATCAGATCTAATGTATTTAGAAATTGTCATACGAAATTCCAGGGAGAGGCAGGCCAACAGCGAGCACAAGTATTTCAAACGTGATCGGGACATCGTTTTTCTGCATTCACAACGTTTGATGAAATCTCTTTGCGAGTTTTCTTTTCAACCAATTGCTCATCAGTGCCATTAGGTGATGCGTATTCATTGCCCCAAACCATAATCATCGCCAAGACGGGCATGAAATCCTGACCCATCGAGGTCAGAACATATTGCGCACGCAACGGATTGTCTTGGTAGATTTTTTTTACCACCAGCCCTTCTTCGACCAGCATCGAAAGCCGTTTGCTCAGTGTAGCGGGAGAAATTTCCAGATTTTCTCTAAATTCTTCATAGCGTGTTAGGCCTTGGCCTAGGTCACGCAAAATTAATAGGCTCCAGGAGTCACCTATTTTGTCAATTGCTCTTGAAATTGAGCACATGTCTCGATGCTTTTCACATGTTTTTTTGTCTTTGCCTTTCATAAGCCCCTCTCAATAAATGACTTCGTATCGTTAATCGGCAATAAAACTATATCAACTACATTATGCATAGTCAATACAAAAAATATATTGACAGCAAAAACAATAGTATCTACACTAATTGCAGTCGCTTCAAAAAATGAAGCGATATGAGAAGGAAAGATTATGAATTATAAGAGAAAAATTTTTTATTTCAGGATTGTTAGATATGTTCGTTAGCTTATCTGGCGATGTTTTTAAAGCAGCATTTGTAGGCGAGCCAGGTGAATTTACCTGGCTTGCGGTGTCGAAATTTACAGATCTGAAGGCAAAGCAAGTCAATGACGCCATCATCGATAACTACCTCCGTAGAGTCTATTAAACAAACAATATTCAAAAGGGCATTTTATGAATAACGAAGCTTCTCAACGTTCAAACTTCGAACCGTACGTTTCTCAGCCTAACTCACCGATCTATTCACGGTTAATAAAAAAGCCCTTAAGCGGAAAAAAAATTAATCGTTTTATCATTTTTAGCGTTGTCATGATGGGTGGCTACTGTGCGCACGAACTTTTTGCAACCGAAACAACTTTAGAGCAAGTTATGACTCCACCGAGCGTGATCGTTAGCTCTCCTTTGAAAGGAAATTTTGAAACTCACTTAAAGTTCCTTGGTCAGTTTGCTGCCGTTGAGCATGTTGAACTGCGTCCCCAGGTCGGCGGTACATTAGA
The DNA here is from genome assembly GCF_000365425.1 of Methylomonas sp. MK1. NCBI lineage: Bacteria > Pseudomonadati > Pseudomonadota > Gammaproteobacteria > Methylococcales > Methylococcaceae > Methylomonas > Methylomonas sp. MK1. Next base: position 751,229 of record NZ_AQOV01000001.1, on the reverse strand, counting down.
AAAGATACATTTTAAAGACGGTGATCTCGTGAAAAAGGGCGATCCGCTTTTTACCATTGACCAGACTCCTTACGAAATCAGATACAGTCAAGCGACGGCTCAACTGGAAAATGCACAGGCAAAGCTGCAGTTGGCAAATCAAGAATTAACACGGGCAAAAGTTCTGAAAGAAACGGATGCCGGTACTACACAAAACGTAGAGCAACGTTTGGCCGATCAACAAGCCGCTTCTGCTTTAGTGAACGTAGCGAAGGCGCTGGTACGCGATGCAAAGTTCGATCTTGATCACGCGAGCATCATAGCTCCCTTCAGCGGAAAAATAGGCACGCACCAAGTATCGGTCGGCAACCTGATTGCAGGTAATCGCGCAGGTACCGGGCCAACTACCTTACTGACCACCATCGTATCTCTCGACCCGATTTACCTAAATTTCGATATGAGCGAAGCCGATTACCAAACCTTCCAACGTCAGCGCATGACCGAGAAAGGCGAGTTGGCTAGCAAAGTTTATGTGGATCTCGGTGACGCAAAACTGAATCGCACAGGAACACTGGATTTCGTAGATAACGCCATCGACCGTTCCAGCGGCACCATCCGTGCTCGAGCCACAATTCCCAACAAAGATCTGTTACTCACTCCAGGCGGCTTCGCTCGTGTCCGCTTAGCTCTGACTTCAGCTGAATCAACCTTGTTGGTGCCGGATGCGGCGGTTACACCTGATCAATCCAACCATATCGTACTGACCGTCGATCACGATGGAACGGTGAAGCCTAAGCGAGTTGAAGTAGGTGACTTACATGATGGAATGCGCGTCATCAAATCTGGTATCGGCGCTAGTGACTTGGTGATTGTCGAAGGTATGGCTTCGGCTGCTCCCGGCGCGAAAGTGAAGCCAATGAACGCGAAAACCGAATCCGTAAATCAAAAAAATAAAGAGTAATCAACATGAAACTGACACATTTCTTCATAGATCGCCCGCGTTTTGCGATAGTCATCAATATCTTCATCATCGTTTTCGGGTTGGCAGCGATGGTTAAATTACCGATCGCACAGTATCCGAGTATTGTTCCCACCACAATTCAAATTACGACCACATTTCCTGGTGCATCTGCAGATACCATTGCCCGCACTGTCGCGACGCCGCTTGAGCAAGCGATCAATGGCGTGGAGGGCATGGACTATATCACTAGCCAATCAACCAGTGATGGCAGGCTGGCGATTACTGTCATTTTTAAGGTTGGCACTGACGCCAATACCGCTCTGTTGCTGACGCGAAATCGTGTGCAGGACGTATTGACACGCTTGCCGCAAGAAGTGCAGCTGCAAGGCGTGCAGGTGAAAAAGACTATCCAATCGCTATTGCTAGGCGTACATGTTTATTCACCGGATGGGTCGCGTAGCGCCGAATATCTGTCAAATTACATGCTTCATGTTCGTGATGAGATCGCGCGTATTCCCGGTGTAGCTGATTTTTGGGCTTTGGGAGAACGTCAGTATGCGATGCGTATCTGGATTGATCCAGACAAAGCTGCAGCCTATAACATCAGCGCCAGCGAGATTATGAGCGCCCTTCGCGCCCAAAACGCACAGGTATCGACTGGTAATCTCAATGCCCCGCCAGTGGCGACCGATGCAGCTTTCCAGATCAACGTAGAAGCTCTCGGACGGTTAACTTCTCCTGATCAGTTTGCCGACATTATCGTCAAATCGGATAATCAAGGTCGCATCACTCGCATCCGTGATATTGGCCGAGCTGAAATTGGTTCTGTAGATTACGGTTCAATCGCTTATGCTGATAAGCATATTTCCGCACCTTGGTGGGTTATCCCGACACCTGACGCTAACGTAGTAGAGGTAGAGCACGCCATTTGGGATAAGATGGCCGAGCTTAAAAAATCCTTCCCTACCGGTGTTGATTATATCAACATTTACGATCCTACCACCTTCGTAAGCCAGTCGATTCATGAAGTAATCGAAACCATCTTTATCGCCATTATTCTTGTAGTCGGCGTGGTGTATCTCTTTCTTCAAAACTGGCGGGCTACTCTGATTCCCGTGGTAGCTATTCCCGTTTCTCTGGTCGGTGCCTTCACTATCCTCTCGATGTTTGGAATCTCTATCAATAATCTCTCGCTTTTCGGCCTCGTGCTAGCAGTAGGTATTGTGGTTGATGACGCTATTGTGGTGGTGGAAAACGTCGAACGCAATATGGCAACGGGTATGCTACCTAAAGAAGCCGCGCATCGCACGATGAACGAGGTGTCTGGTGCATTAATTGCTATTACTCTTACACTCTGCGCAGTTTTCGTACCTTTGGCCTTCGTCTTCGGAATTCCGGGGCTTTTCTTTAAACAGTTTGCGATCACAATTTCTGCTTCCACAATAATCTCGAGTTTTGTATCTCTCACGCTGAGCCCAGCGCTTTGCGCGATACTGCTAATACCGCATAAGACTGGCGAGTTATATGAGAAGCCACGCGGTGTAGCACGCTTTAAGAACCCTCTCTTCGACCGCTTCAATCGTGGATTCGCATGGCTCTCGATCAGTTATGGCAATATGACCAGCCGTTTTGTGCGTGTTACTGCGAGTATTCTTATAGTTTATGTCGGGTTAATCAGCGTAACAGGCTTCCAAATGTCGCGTATGCCAACCGGCTTTATTCCGGATCAGGACATTGGGTATGAGGCGATCATCGTTATGTTACCGCCCGGTTCCAGCCTGTCCCGCACGGACGAAGTAGTACGTGAAGTCAATGATATGGCATTGAGCATACCTGGCATAAAACATACATCGCCCACAGCTGGATTCGATGTGACGACAAATACAATTGCCTCTAATGTTGGGACGATCTTCACGTCACTTCCCTCACTTTACGGTGAGTATATACCCGGTACCACTGCTGCGGAAATGCTGGTGAAAATGCGCGAAAAATTCGCGGATTATAAGAAAGCCTATCTGATCGTAATCAATCCTCCTGCGGTACAGGGGTTGGGGGCGGCTGGTGGTTTTAAAATGATGATCCAAGATCGTGAAGGTCTTGGGCCACAAGCTCTCGCAAAAGCGACCAACGATCTCGTTGCTGCCGCGAATAAAGATAAAACCTTTGCTGGAGTGTTCACGCTATTTAATGCTGGTGCGCCGTCGCTTTATGCCGACATCGATCGCTTAAAGGCTGAAAAAGTCGGGCTCACGCCAACGGATGTGTTCTCGACTATTCAGTTATATCTTGGTTCGCAATATGTGAATGATTTCAATTATTTGGGTCGCACTTATCCCGTATTCGCCCAAGGGGATGCTGAATTCCGTAAAACTCCAGGAGATATTGGCAAATACAAAGTGAGAAATGCTGCCGGTGAAATGGTGCCGCTGAGCGCTGTGACCGATTTCAAAGAGCAATCCATGCCTTATCGCATCCCGCGTTACAACATGTTCCCAGCCGCGGAAATCATGGGCGCTGCTGCGCCAGGAATCGCTTCTGGTACGGCTATGGAGCGGATGGAAGAACTGGCTAAACAAACGCTTCCGCAAGGTATGTCGTTTGAATGGACAGAGCTTTCACATCAACAAGCGCAGCATGGCGTGCCTACACTGGCGATCTTTGCGGCTTCTGCCTTGTTCGTGTTCCTTGTTCTGGCTGCGCAGTATGAAAGCTGGCGTACACCGTTGGCAGTCGTGCTGATCGTACCTATGTGCTTGCTAGCAGCTATTATCGGGCTGGACATGCGGAGTATGCCGATCGACATTCTTGCGCAAATAGGCTTCATCGTACTGGTCGGGTTGGCTGCGAAAAACGCGATCTTGATAGTGGAATTCGCCAAGCACCATGAAGATCATGAAGGGCGGACGCCGGAAGATGCGGCAACGCTTTCGGCAAAAGAACGTCTGCGTCCGATCTTGATGACCTCATTTGCCTTCATCCTTGGCGTATTCCCTCTTGTAGTAGCCAAAGGTGCGGGTGCTGAAATGCGCCAATCCCTTGGAACCACAGTGTTCTTTGGAATGCTCGGAGTAACAGCGTTTGGACTCTTATTCACACCAGCGCTTTACGCCTTTGTACAAAAATTTAGCAAAAAGGAAATTAGTCATGACTAGTATGCTCAAAATATTTGTAGCTTTACTTGCTGGTTTATTTTTCAGCACAACTTTCTCTGGTTGCGCAGTAGGTCCGGATTATGTGGCTCCTAATATCGAATTAGTGCCATTTCACAATAAAGTCGAAGTTGTCGACAAGGAAATGGCTGTCTCACCTAGTTTAGATCGATGGTGGATGGGATTTAATGATTCAGAGTTGCTTAAAGTAGTGCAACGAGTGTTGGATCAGAATCTTTTTCTTGATGTAACGAAAGCAAGGGTAATTCAGGCGCGAGCTATCTCAGATGGAAGTAGCGCAAAGCTTCTGCCAACCATTGAGTTTAATGGCTCCGTTACCCGCCAGACTCTGAGCAAAGAGGGGCTGTTTGGCTCAATTGCTAGAAATTCACCTAACTTTAGCCGCGATTTTACCAATTTTACGATTGGACCTGCAGCAAGCTGGGAAATAGATTTTTTTGGTGGCTTGCAGCGCGGTGAAGCGGCATCAAAAGCGGAATTCCAAGCTTCAGAGGCAGATCAAGCTGGAGCACGAATCCTTGTCGTGGCAGATGCGGCGGATGCTTATTTCCAAATAAGAGGATATCAAGTACGTCTCAATATCGCAGAGCAGCAAATTAAAGATGATGAGCATCTTTTAAGCTTGGTACATGATCGCCATACTGCGGGGAGCGCTACCGGGCGAGAAGTTGCGCAGGCCGAGGCTCTTTTAAAACAGGCTCGCGCATCTGTTCCGTTGCTTCGAATTGGCCTTGAGCAACAGATGAACAGATTAGATGTTTTGATGGGTGTTCAGCCTGGCACATATATGAGAGAGTTGCATCCTGTTACTGAAATAGTGTTTCTTCCGACTATTCCTGGCGATCAACGTCCTGTTGATGTTTTGCGTCGTCGTCCAGACGTTATTGCGGCTGAACGACATCTTGCCGCTTCAAATGAAAGAATCGGTCAAGCTATTTCAGAATATTATCCCAAAATCTCGCTGTCTGGCCTACTAGGCTTCGATAGTATTTCGAGTGCTAATTTATTTACAGGTGGTGCATTTCAGGCTATTGCCAGAGGAACACTACGATGGCGTCTTTTCGACTTTGGCAAAATTGATGCCGAAGTGATGCGGGCAAAAGGGGCTAATGCCGAGGCGTTGACAGTGTACCGACAAGCTATTTTGCGCGCCGCTGAAGACGTAGAAAATTCGCTAGTCGTCTTTGCTCAAACACGAATTCATATTGATGAACAAGAGGGCGAAGTACAAGCGTTGATGAAAGCCCGCGACCTCTCCGAGCAATCCTATAAAGCGGGTTCTATTACGTTGACCGATGTATTGGACGCGGATCGCCTGCTACTAGTAGCTCGTGATCAACTCAGCGCAAAGCAAGTGGATATAGCGCGCGCTGCCGTAGGCGTATTTCGCGCGTTAGGCGGTGGGTGGGATTCATAGTTTCATCAATTCGAAAAAAAACAAAGGGAAACAACCCGTGAAAATCTATGACCGTTAAGGCTTCTCAGACCCTATTTGGGTAAGAGCAAGCACGACTGTTATTAGATCAATCAGCGGTAAACGTTATGCAGATCTGTTATTTAAAAAATAGGAGAACAAGATGAATATGAACGTCATACAACAAGAACACTATGAACAATTCAAAGCCCTTCACGAACGACCAGAAGGCTTCATTATGCCAAACGTATGGGATGGAGGATCGGCTCTGATAATGATGGATGCGGGATTTGAAGCGCTTGCAACATCCTCTGCTGCTTTGGCAACTACGCTCGGACGAATAGATGGAAGGCATGCAGTCAGTCGGGAAGAACACCTTGCGCACGCACGCCTCATAGTGGATGTCACCGGTTTACCGGTAAATGGCGATTTGGAAGATGGATTTGGGCCAGAACCTGAAGATGTTGCAGCTACCGTGAAAGCTGCAATCGCTGCGGGTCTCGCTGGGGTAGGCATCGAGGACACTACTGCTAATCCGGAAAATCCGATTCACGATTTCGATAAAGCAGTAGCTCGCATCAAAGCTGCTGCCAAAGTCGCCAAAGGTCGCATTGTGCTTACTGGTCGTACTGACAATTATATTCAGGGGCGGCCAGATTTGGATGACACAATTCGACGACTGACTGCCTTTGCCGAAGTCGGAGCGGATGTGCTTTTTGCACCGTATCCTTCCGATATTGACGCCGTGCGCGCGATCGTGAAAGCAGTGGCCCCCAAACCCGTCAATCTGCTGATCGGAACAATGCAAGGTATCGTGCCATGGGCGGAGTTACAAAAAATAGGAGTGAAACGATTGAGCCTAGGCTCACGGCTTTATGCCCGTGCTATTTGGAGTGCTTACCAAGCGGGCCTCGATCTGCTGGAAGAGGGAAATATCAATCAAGCAGTCGGTAAAACTTCATCCACATCGATGAATTACGGTCACGAAATTATTGCCAAAAAAATAAAGCTTTCTACCGGTTTATGGGGGCAACCATAAAATATGGTGCAAGCCGATAAATGAAAATATTCAGTATTCGATTTAATACTATTTACAATTATTGAAAAATGTGATTCTGAGACGGATTCTATGTGAATAACTTTAAAAAACAAATGAATAAAAATATAACTAACTTTAGTTATTAGTGCTTTTATTTGAAGTTAGACAGACTATCTCAAAATCAAAAAACAGAGTAATTATTATGAGCATTCAATCTTCGAAAAAACTATTTAGCCCACTAAAAGTTGGCGATATCACTCTTAATCACCGTATTGTTATGCCACCAATTAGCCGATTACGTGCAAATTGGCCTAACGCTATACCGAGCAATATGATGTTAGAACACTATAGTCAGCGTGCTACCGAAGGTGGCTTGATTATCGCAGAAGCCACGGCCGTATCTGCTGAGGCACGTGCGTATCACACAGCTCCAGGTTTATATACGGATGAACAAGTACTAGGGTGGAAACGAATCACTGACTTGGTTCATGAAAAAAAAGGCGTGATATTTGTGCAATTATCTCATGCAGGTCGTGCTACAAATGCACTTTTGACCGAAGGAAAACTCCCTATAACCGCCTCTGTTAATCAAGAATTTTTACAGAATAAAAATATCGTGGTTTCGACTCCGAACGGCTTTGAGCTTCCTTCAGAACATCGAGCATTACAAACCAATGAAATTCCAAATGTTATTGAGCAATTCAGATACGCTGCAGAAAATGCGAAAAATGCAGGTTTTGATGGTATAGAGATACAAGCAGGTCAAGGTCATATCATCGAACAGTTCTTACAAAATAAAAGCAACAACCGGATTGATGAGTATGGCGGATCTATTGAAAATCGCGTACGTTTACTTACAGAAATACTTGAATCAACCATCAGTGTTTGGGGGCAAAATCGTGTTGGTGTGCGTATTTCACCAAGTAGTACCTTTAATGGTATGGGAGACAGCGATCCGCGCGCCTTGTTTCGTTATCTAGCTAGTCGGATGAATAATTATGCCTTGGCGTATCTTCATATTATTGAACCTCGCATTAGCGGGGCGGATACAATAGCCGAAAACCAAGATGCCATTGCGACAAAAGAATTACGTGGTATCTATGAAGGTATTATCATTTCTGCCGGTGGTTTTACACCTGCAACCGCAGAAAATGCAATCGACAACGAGATTGCTGACTTGATTGCTTTCGGCAGACATTTTACTTCCAATCCTGATCTTCCCAACCGAATTTTCCACGACTTTCCATTGACGCATTATGATCGGAATACATTCTATGCATTCGATGCCAATGGGTATACCGATTTTAGCGTTTATGATTTCTCTAAAGGCAATCAAAAGGCATCAGTTGAAGTTTGACCTGCAATAAAAACTGATTTCAATGAAGTTGATTGCAGAAAATGGTACTAAAATCGGGTAGTAAAAATAATTGTTTTTATTACCCGATTCCAGGTGATTATTTCTATTTCTAATGAAAAAAACAGCCGCTTCATTTGAATTACCTAAGGAACCTCTGAAAAACGCCCATTTTGAGCGGCAGTTACTGTCAAAGTGGGTCAAAAACTTCAATATACGCTCGATTTTTGATCAAAACAGCGGTTGTTCTCTACATAAACTGTACCGATTGGTATAGAATGTAATTTCTGGCAGATACGTTTTCCACGCGTCTGCGATTTTATTGATTTGATTAAGAGGTAATTCATGAATATTTTGCTGTTGGGAGCGGCTTTTTGCATAACCGCTTTGATCGTATCCGCTTGGATAATGACATTTGCTCGTTGGTTTCCAATTGAAGGTATAGATGGGAAGTTTTTAGTTGATTACAAGACAATGATCCGAGCACATATAGATTATGCTTTGATGGCATTATTTAATTTGGGATTTTACGGTATCGGGATTGATTTGCCGGCGTTTGCTTGCTGGTGCGTAGCAATTGGAGGTTTTGCTAATCCGACGGTTTTTACTATAGCAGCTTTTGATCCTGATTTTTGGAAAAAGAAACATTGGCGTTTATATACTATATCTTCATTCCTGATAACAACAATTGGATTTTTAGGCATAGGTTATGCGCTATTAATTAATGGCGTTAATTGAAATTAAAAAACTAGACAGTGCTCTTTTCAAAGATACTAAAATTTACAGTTAATATAATATTGTTTTTATTTTAAATATTCCTATTGAAATTTAGAATTAATTTTATATACAACTTTGTTGCATAAATTTATAAGAAAACGAAAACTCGAGACTACAGCCAATATTTGAAGTTGCGAAACTCAATGCTGTTATAAGTTGATTAAGAGATAAGCGATGAAATTCAATAATAGAATGTCGTAGCATATGAAATAGTACTTCTATTAGCTAACTTCTAAAGCGTACCAATTTATGAAACAGAACCTTGTTGAAATTGAATCATGCATTTCTTCGCAACACTCTTTTAGAAAAAATGTTGCAATTGGGCTTTTAACGATCTCTAAAGTTGTGAACAACTGCAAACGCTGCGTTATCGAATTAAGATTGAGCGGTCTCTGAAAGCTGCAGAGCCGGTAGGTTTTTCGACTAGGAAACTGCAAAGTATCGCGAAATGGCGTGGCGTCGTTATGGGAGAGCCAAAGCTTTGATCCCCTTGCTGGGTCAAAGCCGATGTGACGCGGACAATCTGGGGCGTTTCAGGTAATCACGTGGCGGTGTAGGCGCGATTGCTAGTCAGGAATGGCTAGCAATCTTTCCCGCCGGAAGCCGACACTCGCCAGAAATAAGACAAGATAAAACAATTAAATAATTTTAATATGCACAGCTTTAATTATTATGAATGAAAATAATGCACTAAAAAACCATATCTTAAATGTAGCGTCTGATCTTTTTTATAAAAAAGGAATCAAATCTACAGGTGTAGATGCTATAGTTAAAAGCTCAGAAGTTGCCAAAATGAGTTTTTATAAATATTTCCCATCAAAAAATGACTTAATAAAAGAATACTTAGAAAAAGATTGTAAAGTGTTAGAGTATAGATTACGTGCCGAATTGCAGAAAAAAAATATATGCACTGAAAAAGCGCTTGCAATATTTAGTTATTTTGCCGAACTATCTTCCATGGAAGGCTATCGTGGATCAGCTTTTATTAATGTCTTTATTGAAACATCAATGGACCTTGAATTTATTAAAGATCAATCCCTAAAGTTTAACAGTACACTCATAAAATTATTTTATGAGCAGCTTAATTATGATTTCTCTAAAGATGTTTCAACAAAAATGGCTGAACAATTCACGCAGTTACTGATTGGCGCTATAATTCAAGCCCAAATGAAAAATAGTTGCGATCCTGTATTATTTGCACTATCAACTGCTAAAGAGTTGATTGAGAAAAATTATGCGGAAAATTGTTACTGCTCCTGAAGAAAGTATTGTCACATGCCAGCATATTGACACTCAGGGTGTTTAAAGAAAGATTTCACGACTTGGGGGAGTTTCTGTAATCGATGCATGGCGGATTGAACGAGTTTCTTTAATTAGATTTTATTTTCCGGCATCTGCTTGGCGATGCGCGGTTTGATATGGCCCCAGACCTGTTCGTCCGGATTGAGTTGTGGCGCGTAGGGTGGCAGAAAAACCAACTGCAACCGGCCTTGCTGTTGCTCCACAAATGTTTTAACGCTCTTAGCCTTGTGAATCGGATGGCCGTCGACGACCAAGATGATCGGTTGTTCGGCACCGCGTAGTAGACGTTTCAGAAATTCGATAAACACCTCGGCGGTGACGTTGCATTCTTGCACCATGAAGCGAAAATCGCCTCGCGCGCTGACCGCCGAGATCAGATTCAATCCATATCGACGCCCGGTCATCTTCACGGTCGGCGTCCGATCCACCGGCGCCCAGGTCGTACCGGCATGAAAGTCAGAACGAACGCCGGCTTCATCGGCAAAATAAATCACCGCACCCGTGCGTTTCGTTTCAGCCTTCAATGCCGGAAATTCGTCGGCCTGCCACTTTTCCACCAAGACCGGGTCCCTGCGGTAATCTCCCATTTTTAAGCAAATTCAAAAGTAGAGGTTATGCGGCCTGGGCTAATTTTTGTTTCGGTGTCACACTATGGTTATCTTCTGTCTTAATTTTTATTTTGCAGCATTCAGTGGAATGCCGCGCTCTTTAAGACGCTTGATTTTACCTGGCGAATTAGCTGGTCCGCCTGCATAGATGATTTTAGTGAAGTCGATCTCTTTACCAGTTTCTCGATCCACGATAATGGGAACGACTTTTTTGTGCGTCTTACTATCAACCAGCTGCGTATCAATACCATTTGGCGAAGCATGCTTGTTGCCCCACATCATGATGATAGCCAATACTGGCAAGAAATCCTTACCAATATCTGTAAGTACATATTTTGCGCGAGGCGGATTATCTTGGTAGATTTCTTTTGTCAACAGTCCTTCTCCGACCAACGCAGACAAGCGTTTGCTCAGCGTAGCAGGGGGAATTTCGAGGCTATTCTTAAGCTCTTCATATTTTGATAGGCCATTACTCAAGTCACGAAGTATCAAAAGGCTCCAAGAATCTCCAATTTTGTCAATCGATCGAGAAATAGAACACATATCACGGTGTTTTTCACATAATGCGTTATTTTTTTCATTCATAAATTCTCCTTAATTGACTACTTGATCAAATTTATCAATCACAAAAGCATACTACATTCAAAAAGTGAAGTCAATATAGATATTGGCAATGGATTCATAATATATAGTAAGTTTATATCGTGAAGTCACTAACGATATGAGTCAGTTTGATTAGAAAACTTCTGATTAATTCGTAACATTGTCATTGTTTTATAACAAAATCAATTCCTTGCATATAAAACGGTCTTAAAAAACTGAATTAATCAGCGATATAATTTAGAGAGTCAGTCCCCGTTTTGGAGATGACGCGCATGGAACAATACGAGCAGCTCAGTTTCACTGATGCCGAATACGACAACAAAGGCAAAGTCATGCGGCGAGAAAAGTTTCTCAATCAACAAGGACACTTATTGCCGTGACAGGTGATGATGGCGGTGATTAAGCAACTATATGTATCAGGCAAGGGGTCAATGCCGTTAAGTTAAGCAATTCGTGTTACAATGATCCGCATAACACACTGAAAAATAAGGACAAATCAATGAAGCCGACTTAGCAGTATCCATGCCAGTATTCTTACCCATCTTTCAAAGCTTCTCCACTCGCCCGACTTCATCATCGCGCATCGGACTCACGACAAAGCCTTTACCCGGCAGCGCGTTCTTACCTTTCCTGTGTTGGTTTCGTTCCTGCTCTGCGCCTTCAAAGGCAGCTTGCAAACCCTGCTGGACGATTTGTTCGCCACAGTGGATGGCCATTCAGTGCGCGCCGTGAGTAAAAGCGCTGTCTCGCAAGCTCGACAAAAACTCAAGGCCACAGCCTTCGAAGCGCTGAACGACAGTTTGATCGGCTTACTCAGTGATCTGCTACCCGAACCGCGCTGGCAAGGCCTGCGGTTAGTCGCCACCGATTCAACGACCTTACGCTTGCCGCCCTGGCAGGAGAATCAGGCCGAATTCGGCGTCCAAACCGACAGCGGCGGCCAGCCTTATGTGTTGGCGCGCGCCTTATGTGTTGGCGCGCGCCTTGGGGTTGTTTGCCACCACCTCAAAGCTAATGATCAAAACCGTTCTAGGCCGTTTCGACGACGCCGAGCGGGCGCTACTGGTGCAACTGCTGCCTCATCTGGCCAGCGACGATCTATTGGTCATGGATCGCGGTTTTCCGGCGGTATGGCTGTTTACCCTGATGCAACAACGCCAATTACCGTTTCTCGCTCGTATAGACGGCAATCAATGGCCCGCGGTGGAAAACTTTTTACGTTCAAACCTCTCCGAAACCGTGATCACGCAGCCGGTATCGGCCAGCGCCCGCCGTCAAGCACAGGCTGTCGGAATGACTTTGACGGCCAAAACCTTGACTTTTCGCCTGATCAAAGTGGTCTTGTCCACCGGCCACATCGAAGTCCTGGCGACATCGCTCATCGATGCCAACGCTTATCCAAGCCAGGCATTCGCCGAGTTGTACCACGCGCGTTGGAACATCGAAGAAGCCTTCAAAGTCCTCAAACACAGACTCTACCTGGAACAATTCACCGGCGAATTACCCGAATCGATACGCCAGGATGTGCATGCCAAAATCTTCACCGCTAATCTGGCGGAAGCCCTCGCACGCGAGGCTTACGACACGCTACCGGACAATAAAGCGGCGCGTTATTATCCCAACGTCACCTACATCCTCAACTCCCTGAAAACCAAGCTATTCAGTTGGCTTATCCAGCGTGTGCCCCACGATCAAGTGTTGGAACTGATAGCTCTCTACGCCAGAACTCTCGAACGCAAACGCCCCGATCGAAAAGCGTCTAGGCTCAAAAACCGGATCAGTCCCAAGCCCAGGCGGCAGTACCGGTGAGGCTTAACTTAACGGCATTGGGCAAGGGGTGGGGCGTAGGCCGTTTTGAATGCCATGCGACATGTTCGCTTGGCACGGATTGTTTACAACTACCCCGACCCTGGCATGGAAGACGCGTTGTACGAGATTGATTGAATCGTTGCAGCGCTTTTGCGGTATTCGACTGGACGCTGTGCCGTATGAAAGCCCGATTTTGCAGTTTAGGCATTTACTGGAGCAGCGCAGTTTGACCGAAGAAATTTTCCAAGCCATCAGCTGTCGGGGCGTAGCCAAAAACGCCGCCTGTTTGACCTTTCTGACAGCTAATTGCCAATGTCATCCGGGGTGATGGCTATGAACGTCGGCGTATTATTGCATCAGAAATTCAAAAATAGGCTCAGAAAGAGGCTTATTTTGGGAAAAAACAGGCCGTTTTGATGGAAAAATGGTCGAATATTGAAATTATTTTACGGAATTCTAAATTAATATCGTTCAAAACGGCTGTTTTTTAGATGCGTCTTAAGTTTATAATTATTCGCTAACTTTTTGACTTGTATTGATAAAACCTATTTTTTTATAGGAAAAAATTATTTTACAAATGGCGAGATTGGATTCTAATATAAATTGACTTTTAACTCTTTTGGAAAATTTATGAAACAGTCAAAATTAATTGTGATATATCCAGTTCCTAGTAATTTAGAAGATTTCGAGCGTCGTTATGCTGAAGAGCATATACCAATGGCAATTGAAAAATTAGTCGGAAAAACGAAAGTTGTTACTTCACTAATAACCTCTAATGTTAATAACGCGCCAGCAATGTATCATCGTGTAGCAGAGATTTATTTCAATTCAACTGCTGATTTAATAGTATGTTTAGGCTCACCTGGAGGCCAAGAAACTGCGGCTCATGCTATTGAAATATCGAGTGGCGGAGCGCCGTTATTTTTAATGGCGGAAGTGGAAGTTATCGATTTTTAGAATGGGTATAATTATGTGGAAATTACTATTTTAGGAGTATGTTATGCTAGAACTCCGACCCAATTGCGAATGTTGCGATAGAGATCTTCCTGCTGATTCATCGGAAGCTATGATATGTAGCTTTGAATGCACTTTTTGTCGAGAATGTGCAGATACCAAACTGGGAGGGCGTTGCCCAAATTGTAATGGCGAATTTCAACTTAGACCAATTCGTTCTGTCGAGCTATTAGAAAAATATCCCGCTTCTTCAGTACGCATTTATAATCCGCAAGGATGTGACCCGAATAATGAATAAAAAAGATGCACGAATCATTAAACCTATAGTCGGTTTGCTGAATCTGGCCGAGTAATGGAGTAACGTATCTAAAAGCCTACAAAGTCATGGGGGCTGTCGCTAGATACGTTTTATCGCTGTGAAACGGCAGTAGAATCGGGAGATGTCGACAATCTATTTGATAATGATAAAAGCCATTGCCAGTCAAATCTGAAAAATCGGGTTGACGACGTCACCGAACTAGAAGTGTTGTCTTTTGTGCTGGATTTTCCTGTTTACGGTCGATTACGCATCATTAACGAGTTACGTAAAGCGGGGACGACTTTCGTATCGTCGAGTGGGTTGCGTAACTAACACGCCCTGGCTTCGTTGTAACGCGGCCAACGCGTTTTCTAGATGTTGGTGCGCATCATCGTAAAGTCTGATTCATGGTAATGCTCCGAAAAAAGTTATGGAAACACCAGGATCAGGGCTGAAAAAAAATTAACGAGCAAGAATAAATCTTCCAAACACGGTATGTGAATGGGCCACCTTACGCTGTACTCTTTTATTCAGACTATCACCGTCGGCGTCGGCATCTCACCAGATCTGCTGACCTGGATTTCCAATTTCGGAAACTGCGGCGCTCGCGGATTCCCCGGATTGGCCTGGATACCGTTGGTGGGGAATTTCGCCCCGCCCTGAGTACAATCACCGTCATTTAAAGAGAAGTAGGCAGTGTCGCCAAGGTAAATAAGCTCTACTACTGGTATTTATGAGTTCGGTTTTATTGCCAAATATCGAATACGAAGGTCAAAAATTCACGCGTATTTTTTCCAGTAGCTGATTAACTTCAGGGTTTGCTGTCGATGATGGTTGAAAAAAAACTTGTACTGTGCGAAGTATTTCAGGATCGGACAGATAACGAAAATTAAGGTTGTCCGCTTTTTTGGGTATGGTGAATTCAGGCATCAATGCTATACCGATTCCGGCCCGTACCATACTCAATATCCATTCCTCACTATTACTCCTGTATGCGGCATAAAGATTGATTTGTTTATCTTGACAGACGTTTCGTAACTCTTCGCGTAACTCGCAGTTGAGACGATCAAGGTAGGGTTCTTGCTGAATCGCTACCAAATCGATTTGCTCAAATTGATTGAAACGGTGTTTGTCGTTGAAGACCACTACATAGCGTTCTTCATAAAGCTTTAACGAATGATAGTGTCCAATCGGTGGCGTGCTTGGTGCGCTGATGACCAAATCAAGAGTATCGTCATCGAGTAACTTCAACAAATTGCTTTCGCAATCCACTATCAATTCCAACTCTACATGTGGCCGCTCTTGCTGAAAGTCAGTAAAAAAAGGACTCAAATATTGCGCAGAAATGGTATTCATTACGCCGATACGCAACGGTACTGTGTTCAAACGATTGAATCGAATGGCATCGGCTTTGATACTTTGCGTTTCGCGAAATATTTGCCGCATGGTTGGCTCGACGAAACGCCCCAGAGGTGTAAGTTGGCAACCGCTACGATCTCGAATAAACAAATCGCCGCCTAGCTCTTCTTCCAGTTTCTTTATTGCTTGTGTCAGGGAAGGTTGTGCCACATAGGTCGATTGCGCTGCACGGGTAAATGAACTCTTATCACAGACTGCCAGAAAGTAACGTATTTGTTGTATTTCCATGTTAGTGTCCATTGAATAGGAAAAATCTATTATTTCATGGAAAATAGAATTTTGCTAATACAAGCCTGAACAATGCGACGAGTTCTCTTCTAGACATTAATCTGAAAGTGAAAAAGCTGAGACAGAAATGCTTCAATGCTCAGATTAGAGTGATGTTTTCGACAATATCGGTGTGATCCAAACTTAGAAATCACTGAACTGTGAAGATATAAAGAATTAAAAAACCAGGAAAACTGTCGTCGGCATTGAGTTGTAGTGGATAAAGTCAGGTGAATTTACTTTAAAACTGCGCGAGCAGGTGTTAACTCTAACTATCAATGAAAACCTCACCAAACAAAGAGCGTGGAAAGATTGGTTATACCCTGAAAAGTAACGGGTCATTTTGTTAAATGGTAGTTTGGTTTTTGTATCATTTCTTTATATATAGGTTGAATCTATTGATCGATAGGAAATTGGTATTTAACAATCTTGTGGAGTTACAGTAAATTTTAGCCAACTGCTACATCTCGACTCTCTATTAGAAGCGTTAACCATGCCTAGTAGAGGCGATTGATAATCAGTAAAAACAAGTTTAAGAGGCTAAAAATGAGCAAAGAAACGAAATGGGTCATCTGCAGTACCTGCGATATCAATTGCGGACTTCTTGTCACCGTTGAAGACGGTAAGGTGAAATCGATCAAAAAAAACCCAGATCACCCCCTTACTCCGAATTCGATCTGCATCAAGGGAGCTAACGCAAATAAATACATTACCCACCCAGACCGATTAACGCATGCGCTGAAAAGAGTCGGTGAGCGCGGCTCGGGTCAATGGGAACAAATTAGCACGAAACAAGCTTTAGATGAAATTGCCGATAAGATGAAGAAGTTGATAGCCGAAGATGGGCCGGAAACAATCGGCAGCACTTATGGTTGGAGCTCTAATGCTGGTGCGGCCTCACGAAGATTTATGAACTTACTGGGGAGTCCGAACTGGACTTGGACGGGATACGTGTGTTTAGCCAATTCCACAGTGCCCAGTAAAGCGACTTACGGTTTTTGGCAGTTTCCAGACTTTCATAATACCAAATGCATCGTACTTTTAGGCCACGCTCCGGGTCCGCAAAGATGGACGGCTGAGTATCTGTGGATTAAGGATGCCCTGGATAAAGGAGCAAAACTAATCGTTACAGATCCACGCCGTAATAGCTACAGTGATCAAGCGGATATTTTTCTGCAGGTTAAACCTGCTACGGATAGCGCCTATTTACTGGCCTGGATCAATGTGATCATCTATGAAGACCTCTATGACAAAGAATTTGTAAAAAAATGGACGGTTGGTTTTGAACAACTCACTGAAAGAGTGAAGGATTACACTCCGGAGTGGGCATCAGAAATAACTGGAGCACCAGCGGATAAGATTCGTGAGTCTGCCCGTATGTATGCTACTACTGGTCCGGCTGT
Source organism: Methylomonas sp. MK1 (assembly GCF_000365425.1). Taxonomy (NCBI): domain Bacteria; kingdom Pseudomonadati; phylum Pseudomonadota; class Gammaproteobacteria; order Methylococcales; family Methylococcaceae; genus Methylomonas; species Methylomonas sp. MK1. Next base: position 733,872 of record NZ_AQOV01000001.1, on the reverse strand, counting down.
GATCCCCTGGGGAGCAGTGCCTGATCATCATGCCAATAGCACTCAGACTTTGCGAGCCTTAACCATATTGAGATCCATCACCGGTAATCTCGATGTACCCGGAGGCGAATTGTTGATGGGGTACCATCCGGAAATTTCATCGGATGATGAATTCGAACTCAATGAGAGGCTATCTCCTGAACAACGCAAGAAACAACTCGGTGTAGATCGCTTTAAGCTCTTGAGCTGGGAAACACTCGAAAAGACCGGCCCAGCAATGGAAAAGGTCTGGGGCAAGAAATATTCAAACCAGGTATCCGGCGGCGCAATGGCGCATCCTGCAAGCATGTGGGAGGCAATGAAAACTGGCAAGCCTTACCGCTTGAGGGCACTTATATCGCAATGTAACAACACCTTAAACAGTTACCCCAACACTACTCACATTTACGAAGGGTTGATGAATCTGGATCTGTTAGTTGTCATGGATCTTATTAAGTCACCCACGGCCCAAATCGCCGATTATATTTTGCCGGCCACCCATTGGCTGGAAAGGCCGAACTTGTTTAATTACTGGGATTGGATTCCAATCTATCAAGGAGGAGAGCAAGCGGTGGAGGCGCCAGAAGAGTGTATGCACGACTGGATGTTATGGCGTGAGCTTGGCGTCCGTCTAGGACAGGAAAAAGATTGGCCATGGAAAAGCATGGAAGAGGCCTACGATGAACGGTTGGCACCAGCAGGTTTAACATGGCAAAAATTATCAACCCAAGATCGAGCGTCTGCCCCTGAACTCGGTTTCAAGAAGTACGAACAGACAGGCTTTGGCACTCCTAGCGGGAAAGTCGAGCTCTATTCAAGCATTTTCGAAGAGCTTGGTTATGATCCGTTACCAAGCTGGATTGAGCCACCGGATAGCCATGTAAGGAAACCTGAGTTGGCTAAGTCGCATCCATTGACTTTTTTTACCGGGATGCGAGAAAACTATTGGTTTCACAGTTTTGGCCTTGGCCGGTCTATTAAAGAGCTGCGTGGCCGTGAGCCGGACCCTCGTATGCAAATTCATCCTGATACGGCGTACGATTTGGACCTGTCGGATGGAGATTGGGCATGGGTGGAATCAACTAGCGGAAAAAGAATAAAACTCAGGTCGTGGCTCAGCAACGACACGCATCCTAACGTGGTCAGGGTTCCTCATGGCTGGTGGTACCCGGAAACAACAGGAAGTGAAGAACCAGGAGCGGCGTTATCGAGTCTCTGGAAATCGGCGGATGCGGTCATCCTTCATGACTCTGACGAATACTGTGATAAAGAACAAGGTAACTTCCAACTCAGAGGACTGGCTTGCAAAGTTTATAAAGTGGAGGACGGAACAGAAGGGACAAGTTATGCAATATAAAATTTTTGTAGCACGTACAGGGTAATCAGACTTAAAAGTAGCTTTAAACAAAGCTTTGATAAAGAAGATGAGAGCTATCATTTCGATTTGAATGATAGCCTCTATTCACCGACTATTCTAAATCGTTTTTTCCTATCTTGAAGAGCGTCGAGCCGATAAGTTGTAAGATCATAAATTTACCAACAATAATTGCTTGTCATTAATCGTAAACATTAGCATGAGCTCGATAATTTATCCTTGTTGGCAGCTTATGAAATTCGGACATAAAAAAGTATGTAAAGCCCAAAAAGCCTGACTCTAAATAAAAACAAACAGCATATGACATTGATTTTCTATATTTTTAAGATAGACGATCAGTGAAAATATTTTTGTATAGTTTTACGCACTATTTAAATTAACTTCGAGCCTACCTAAGTATGACTATTAAGTATGACTATTAAGTATGACTATATAGGGTTCATGGCTGATAAGGTTTTGCCGGAAATAGCAAAGCCTCCTATACTAGGAAAGGAGTAACATGAGTGTGACTTACTTACATACAACAAATCCAGAAAATTCAACAGGTTCCCAATTGATTGATCCCCAGGGGCGCCATTTAAATTATTTGCGGCTTGCCGTTACCGACCGTTGCAATTTTCGTTGTACTTATTGTATGCCAGAGGAGGGTATTGATCTTAAAGCGCGTGATGATATTTTGTGCTTTCAGGAAATGGAACATCTTCTTGGACTCTTTCTGGATTTAGGTGTAACCAAGGTGCGTATTACCGGTGGCGAGCCTTTTGTTCGTAAAGGTCTGCCTGATTTTTTAACCAGAATAAACCAATATGAAAAACTGGAAACAATCAATTTAACAACGAATGCCTATTTTTTAGAAGATACCATCCCATTGTTTCAAAAAATAAAATCAGGCAGTATAAACATCAGTCTTGATTCATTGAAGCGAGACGTTTTTTATAACATTACCCGACGTGATGATTTTGAACGGGTGTGGAATAACATTGATAAAATTCTGCTAGCAGATCTGAACGTAAAATTGAACATGGTGGTTCTCAAAGGCGTCAATGACAATGAAATTGTTGATTTTGCGATGTTAGCCAAAAGCAATAAAGTCGAAGTCCGTTTTATTGAACAAATGTCATTTAATGGGGGGTGTTTTTCAAACGAAATATATTCTGCAGAAGAAATTATCAGCACGTTGCAGAATTTTTTCCCAGAAATGATCGAACATCTTAAAATGAGTTCAACTGCCCGAATTTTTGGAATCCCCAGATTTAGAGGAAAAGTCGGCATCATCGCCGGCCATTCCAGAACATTCTGTTCAACATGCAGTCGTTTAAGGCTCACTCCCGACGGTACATTCAAAACCTGTCTCTATGATCATGGCGCCATAAATTTAAAAGACATGCTACGTTCAGGGAAAAGTGATCAGGAAATAAAAACGGCAATTGGAGAGGCCGTGGCCAAAAGGGCAAAAGACGGATTTGAATCGGAACAGCGAACACAGCAAATAGTTCATTTTTCAAAAAAACATCTTTCAATGGCACAGATAGGTGGATGATGAAAAAACTTAAAAACAGATTTTGACTTTTGGAATAGTCTGGCTCTATTGATAACTTGAGAACACTATTACTGTTGGCAGTTGCGATTGCTGTTGGTTTCATTTCTTTTACCACACGAAATCTGACGATCGCGTTGATAGCCGGATTGATATTAGAGTATAGCTATAATTTTTTTAAACAGACAAACAAAAATAGTTTCCATTAAAACGTAAGGAAAAACTATGCAAATTAATGTAATTTTTTTTGGTGTTCTGAGTGATGTGGTGGGGAAGAACATGCTGACGATTCAAGATACGGATAATATGATTGATTTAAAGAGAAAATTAATCACAAATTATCCAGACTTAATAGACTATACCTATAGAATGGCTGTAAATCAGCAAATGGTTGAAGACAATCACCGTCTTTTTGATAACGATATAGTTGCAATTATGCCACCCTTTGCTGGGGGCTGATTTTTTAAAGGCAGCCATGAACCTAAATAAAGAGGAAATTCAGTATTATCATCGCCATTTGATTTTACCCCAAATTGGCAAAACAGGACAACAGGCTTTAAAAAAAGCAAACGTGCTGGTCATCGGTGCAGGCGGATTGGGCTGCCCTATTTTAATGTATCTGTCCGGGGCTGGTATCGGCAGGATTGGTATTGTGGACCCCGATAAAGTTGCGGTTTCTAATTTGCATCGCCAGGTATTGTATGGCTTTTCACAAGTTGGAGAATTCAAAGCTGAAGCTGCGGTAAATCGTTTAAAAGATCTCAATCCTAATATTGTTTTAAAGGCATATGCTCAAAGATTTTCTTCGAAAAATGCCGTCGATTTGGTTTCCCAATATGATGTCGTTATTGATGCGACAGACAACTTTCCAACCCGTTATTTAATTAATGATATTTGTGTTTATCTGGACAAACCTTTTGTTTCAGGATCAGTAGACCGCTTTCAGGGACAAGTGAGTGTATTAAATTTTACAGATGGTCAAGGCAATAAATGGCCAACTTATCGCTGCCTGTTCCCCAAGCCGCCGGCACCCGAAAAAGCACCGGATTGTTCGCAAAATGGCGTGCTTGGAGTTCTGCCGGGAATTATCGGTAACTTACAAGCAAACGAAGTTATAAAAATGATCTGCGGAGTAGGCGAAATTTTATCTGGAAAAATTTTAATATTTGATGCATTGAATAATCAAACGATGCAGTTTTCCATTCAACGAAACGAACAGGCTGTACAGCTAGCTTTGCAAAATGCCTCGGATTTCGGATCATTTGATTATGAATACTTTTGCAGTTCAAATCAGCAAAAAATAAATGAAATCAGCGCTGTTGATTTGTACAAAAAGTTACAAAAAAAAGAAAAAATACAATTGGTTGATACTCGTTCGGCACGTGAATTTCAAATGGAATTGCCGAATTCTGTTCACATTTCACTAAATGATTTGCAGGCTAACATTGATAAAATATCGAGAAACGGCAACAAGGTTGTTTTTTATTGTGATCATGGAATCAGCAGCGCCAAGGTGGTTAGAATGCTGCAGAATCATCATAACCTTAAAAATGTATTTAATCTTAAAGGCGGTTTGGCAGCCTGGCTGAAAAAAGAAAAAATAGAACAATGAGAACAATGAAAGATAAAAATTATTTTGTCCAGGGTGCGATTGATCCGGTTTTTATCGGTGAGCAAATAGCAACACATAACTCTAATCATGGCATAGGTGCCCATTCTATTTTTCTCGGTCAAGTACGTGCGGATGAAAAAGTAGGTAAACATGTAGCTGGAATTGAATACTCAGCTTATGGGGATATGGCCAACAAAGTTTTTGCAAAAATTCGTGAAGAAGCCTTTGAAAAATGGCCATTAAATTGCGTGCACATATTTCATAGTACTGGACTGGTAAAAACTGGAGAGTTATCACTTTTTGTTTTTTGCTCATCTGGGCATCGTAAAGAAAGTATTAAAGCGATGGAACAGATTGTTGAAGATATTAAACACAAAGTTCCCATCTGGAAAAAAGAAATTATGGAAGATAAATCTGTGCGCTGGGTTCAGGATTAGCTTTTTAGAACATTTTTTCAGAAATTGTAAGGTCAGTTGAAAATATAATTTTCTGATCGTTTGTATGTTCAACAAAATGCAAAAAATAAATAATTTAAGAGTCAAGGATTACAAAATGATTGATGTTAGTCCAAAATTTAATACATTAAGATATGCAAAAGCCGAAGGAATTTTGACAGCTAATTTGGAAACAATAAAACGGGTGGCTGAAAAAACTGTCCCTAAAGGGGATGTTTTACAGGTTGCACGGGCAGCAGGTATAACCGCTGCAAAAAATGCTGCATCCTGGATCATCTTTTGTCATACCCTACCTTTAGATTGGGTTGATATAAATTTTGATATCGGAAAAGACACTATAAAAATTTCAGCGGAAGTAAAAGCAATCTGGAAAACCGGTGTTGAAATGGAAGCTATGGCTGCAGTTACGGGCGCGCTATTAAATGTCTATGATATGCTTAAACCTTTAGATGACAATATCTCTTTTTCTTGTATAAGGCTGGTTAAGAAAAAGGGCGGGAAAAGCAGTTTTAAAGAATATTTTGCTGAACCATTAAAATCGGCTGTTCTTGTTATTTCTGATTCAACATATGCTGGAAATCGCGAAGATACATCTGGAAAAATCATCAAATTATTTTTGGAAGATAAAGAGCTCTCGGTTCCGGTCTATGAAATTATACCTGATGATTCAGACCAAATATCAAATCGCTTGCGGCAACTGGCAGATGAAAATATTGATCTGATTATAACAACCGGTGGAACGGGTTTTGGTCCTAAAGATATAACTCCGGAAGCAACGGCTAACGTCATCGAAAAAGAGGCGCCCGGTTTAGTTGAGACTATACGCCGCTATGGTAAAGAACGCACACCTTATGCAATGTTATCACGCGAACTAGCCGGTATCCGCGGCAAAACAGTAATTATTAATTTACCCGGAAGTTCCAAAGGCGCGCAAGAAAGTATGGAAGCGCTTTTCCCTGGTCTCTTACATGCTTTCCCCATGTTGTGGGGTGGCGGACATGATGAAGAAAAACGCTGGGTAAAAAAGTGATATCCATAAACCAAACTCTGATAAGCAGTCTACTCAGAGTATAAGCCTGCCCTGCAAACGTCGATCACGTGCCTGCCGTTATTTTAAGCAATTCTGAAATTAACCGCCAGATATATGCGATTTATTATCTGCAGAATCAGAAAAACACTGAAATTAAGAACTTACTTGCAGTTTTAATCCATAGATAAACCCTATTTTTTCATGGGAAATTAGTCTTTTACAAACACGTCTTATTTAATTTAAAATGAATTTAGGCGCATCAATAAAAGGGTTGCGATTATTAATTTATCTTCCTAAAGCAAAATAAATATGTGTCACTCTAATAGCTATATGATAAACCTATGGTAAGCAGTATAAATAATCTTATTGAATGAATAGGCTTGTGCTCTAATTAAAGTAATTTACAGTGAAACAGGATGTCTGCATCTGAGGTGGTACATAATGAATGATATAAAAAACTCTTGTTAGGGATTGGACTGCTTTTTTATTGGGTCAATTCATAACGTTTATACTAGTTGGAGCCAAAGGTATTTGGTCTGAATTTTGATTTTTAATCAAGTAAACCAAGCATAAACCGAATAGGTAAAATATGTCATGAATTTTAACCGTATTAAGTGACCTAAAAAGCTTGTAAATAATGGTAGCTAACGGTCATAATTCGATATAGTTTTATAAAAAGAGGGGCAGAAATTGGAAAATATCATTAAAAAACAGTATGGTCACTTAACAGAAGCAATTCGCCCAATATTATTATTCGTGTATAAATACAGATATATATTCGCAGTAATTTTGGGGTTTATAATTGCCTTTTTTCCTTCGTTAATGTTTTTTTTCTACAGCGTTTTCGGTTTAAAGGAATAGCTTCCCATTGTTAATTTAGATTTTCGGTGTGTCAACTCGTTAAATATTATCAGACCAATTTATTGATTTGTTTAACATTTAACGAGAGATAGACATCTTAAAAAAAAGTGTCCTCGAAAAGCATAAGTTCGAAAATATTGATATAATTGGCGATACCTATATAGACACACTAAAATAAACCATAAGACTTGAAAACATCTGCATTTTCAGTTTGGTTTATTTATGAGTATCTGACCGCTTCAACCCGTAAAGTATTTGCGCTCCAATATTTGCTTTTTTGCTTCATGAAAGAAGTCACATCACCAAGGCGATCGACTCCCGGACAATAAGGCGACTTATGATACCGTGTTCAGCGAGCAAAACAGGCCTCTCTTTAGCAATTGCAATAAGCATCTGGGTAGCACATTTGCGCGGACTTTTGTGACTTGAGCCGATTCAGAATCCCGCGAGTATATTAAGGTGAAAGCGAATGAAAATATCTCCATCGGGCATTCGACAAAGAAGGCTACACCATAGATTTTTTGTTGAACGCTCGTCAGGACAGGAAAGCGGCACTTCATTTTTTTATGAGGTGATAGTTTTCACGGTCGGAATGAAAAGATAGCACTGCAAAACTCAGGCCTGTTCGCACATTGGCATATTACCTTCGCCGGAATGACTGAACGATAAGAGCGGTATGAATCGAGATATTCACGTACCGTTGCGTGATATGTGATAGCCTGAAGGTGCGATTCCTTTGGGCTACTCGACCAACTAAATATGACGGTTTATGCCCAAATCAGGGGGGCGCCTCTATATTGAATTAATCGGTTCGTACTAGCTCAGTCATTCTATTCAAACTTTATAGCCAACTAGCAAAAGGTTGCACGATTACCGTTGAACCAGCTTCCACTCGGGTTTGATCGGCGGTCAAGACTATGAAACAGTTGGCTTGCGACATAGAACGTAAAATTCCGGAGCCTTGCTCACCTGTCTTGCATACTGTCAACTCGCCATCAGACGCCTGACTCAAAATGCCACGCTGGTACTCTGTTCTCCCCGCTCGCTTCCTTAAAAGTGAACTGGTCACCGCTCGTAAAATTAAAGGCGGACGCGTGATTTCGCCACCAAAACGCTGCAGGGCCGGCTGCACAAACTGGCTAAAACTTACCATTACCGCTACAGGGTTGCCTGGCAAACCAAAAAACAATGCTTGTTGCAGGCGGCCAAAGGTTAATGGTCGTCCTGGCTTCATCGCCACCTTCCAAAAGATAATGTCGCCTAATTCGTTCAACACTTGATATATATAATCGGCTTTGCCGACTGACACTCCGCCGCTGCTGATAATGACATCATGACTCTTCGCAGCTAATTGCAATGTATTGCGTACTTGCATGGGATCGTCGCCAATCACGCCCAGATCAGTTATATCGCAATGCTGGCGGCTCAACATTCCAAACAGCGTATATCGATTGCTATCATAAATCTGTCCTGGCTGTAAGGCTTCCCCAACTGTCTGCAATTCATCACCGGTGGAGAAAAAGGCTACCCGCAAGCGCCGCATTACTGCAACATTATTGATGCCTAAGGAAGATAACAGCCCTAAATCTGCCGCCGTTAATCGTCGACCACAAGTCAACACAGTTTGCCCTAAACGAATATCCTCGCCAACGAATCGGACATTTTCTCCTAGTCTCGCACGACCATCGATTCTAATGCTTTCTGCGCCGAGCAGTTCGACATGCTCCTGCGGGATTACAGTGTTGCAACCCGCCGGAATCACTGCACCCGTCATTATGCGAACACACTCGCCGCTTGTACAACCCTCAAAAAATGGATGACCGGCAAAACTATTTCCAACTACCTTTAATGTGACCGTCCCGTTCTGCGGTATACCATCGGCATGCAAGGCAAACCCATCCATCGCCGAATTGTCATAAGGGGGGACATTCATTTCAGCAATAATATCTTCAGCCAAGACGCGATCAATGGATTGTCGCAACGGTAATCGTTCTTGCTCCGTACTAGCTAATGGTTTGACACAATCTATAATGGACTGCTGTGCAACATCCACAGTTATTGCTGTCGGATCATGCTCGTCACTGCAACCTGGTCTGCTTAGATGAAGAATGTCGTTATCTATCATGTTACGCATAACGCTCTGAAACTATTATGATCATCCACTGCTGCAGATACTGTCCGACTTGTTCCATATTACTGGTATGATTCCTCATATTACCTCTTACTACTTAGCTCCAAAAGCATAACTAAAATTAACTCGATAACGTTGATAAAGCCGACGTTCATTCAAGATATAAACATCCTGCTAACGCCAAATAAAATAAATATTCTGTCTTGTTTTCAAATTTGCAATTTAAATATATCGTTATGCAATTTATTGATTTTAATAATATTATGTTTTATAGATATATTAATGGTCAACATGTATTGTCTATTGAGAATTAAATAGCTAAATGCATTTGTAAAAAAGACCCTCATCACCTATTCGCCACATGGCGAAAGAGTTAGTTCTAGCATTCTTCTCTTGGAGGTAAGAAAATGCTTGGGAGAAACGCCCCCAAACCCAGTACACGCGCATCAAATGTACTGATATTTTGATGATGAAGGTCTGTAAATTGTTTCCAATCTTGACTTTATTGACCAATATATTATCTTTATTTAGTTTACGTAAATAGACAAGATGCATAAATCACTCTCACTCTGTTGATATCTGTGCTCCCAATCGAATGAAATACATTTCAAGAAGCGGGATGGGCGGTTAGCTCCACCAGATCAACCAGTAGCAATTACCTTCATACATCAACCCTTGGGGGAGTTTATATGGCTGGTAGATATTGCTGGTCATATAGTTACTGATGGAGCTAACCGTCCACCCTGTTTACAGAATATAAAATGGTAGCATCTCACCGGATACAAACAAAAGAATGTAATACCCGGCGAAATACTGACTTTTATTTTAAATAATTATTTCTTTTCAATGCGCGCACTTAATTTATCAATTCCATCAAGGTGCTCTGAAGTTACAAAAAACTCAATCATTTGGGTATCCCGCAGAGGCCACTGCGAATGTGGTTGATCACCTTCGCAATATAAGGTTTTTACTCCATTGGCACACCCTGAATAAGAGATGCAACCATCACCTTGCTTATCCGGAATCGGATCACATTTATTACAGGATGCCCACCAACCGGCCGATTGCTGACCAAATCCTGGGAACAGTCGATCTTTACTGCTATGCATGATCATCACCGACAAGGGCTCTGGACATTTGCGGTCACGTAGATCCTCATAAGTAATACCAGCAGCACTAGGTGCAATAGCGTGTGGAATGTGTCGTGTTCCCGTCATAAACGCTAGCGCCATCGCCGAAGTCCCTCCGTCTGAATGCCCTGTGATATAAACCTGCTTTTCATCAATACACCATTTTTTGGCCATCAAATGCGGAATTGTCCCTAATTCCACAGTGGTGCTAGGCGATAACTCCGGATGATCGGCATAGGCGACGATAAAGCCTGCGCGCGTAGCAGGTATCCTTGTCGACGATAGCGATATGCGCCAAGTAATGGCCCGCACCATATTGGCTGAAATCGACCGAACCATTTGTTGTACCAGTTTTAATCAATTGTGGTTCCTGATAAAAAATCCTCGTACCTTCGGGCTCTTTAGTGATCTCAAATTCAACGCTGAAATTACGCATGCTTTTACCTTCATAATCGAACACTAGTTTGGTAGGGCCGACACCAGGAATGATATTGCAATATTCCCTGTCGCCTGACAGGGTTGGTGTATAGGCTGTTAAATGCACGCGCTCGAAGCCAAGCCGAGTGTTGCAGGCATCGACTTCGTCGAGCGCGCCACGATGCGCATTGGCATTGGTTGATATTACTCCCACCATAACAAGGAACAACGCTAACCTTAACCCGTGGCTTTTAATGCTGTATGTTGGCAAGTGCTTTTTAAAACTAGCTTTCATCGGACTCTTCCTTCTACGCTCATCACATTCTGTAAAACATTATATAATTCATGATGTTATGATTATGCAGTCAAAAACGGTGCACTGCCACTGGATATATCGACTGCGTATCCGGCTGTTTCCTGGCATCCAGATGAGTTCAGACAGGCTTCCAACTCTCTGCTCAAAGGGAAATACACCTCGGCGATACGATGAAACGGTGCAGCAATTTGATTGACCTTGGAGTGGAAAAAGGAAGCCACGAAAGAGGTTTTACCTGCCAGTTTTTCGACAGCCATTGAGATATACTCATCTGCGTAGCGACGTTCAAAAGTTTTCATATCGGTCGGCACAGGGTAAATTACAATTAATTTTGCTGAACTCATAAGTTTATTGTATGGCTATCTAAATGGTGGCGCATATAAAACACCAGTTTTTATGATTAGTAAAATACCTATTTTCTATGATTGAATAGGATTATCCTATTCAACAAAATTAGTGTAATTTTATAATGCAATAAATTCGCTATTTCTGACGGTCTGCGATAAGAACTCATTCAACCAACCAGTTTTGGCGTATCTTGTTTTGACCATGTGGATTAGCATATATACATTTGCTGTTTATTGGGCAGGAAGCTTTTTGCTGAACAAGATAATGCATGGCATCAGGCGGCAATTTGGGACAGTATTTTTACTGCTAATCATGTAGTTGAATTTTATTTATGTTTTCTGTTCTACACTATCATGGGTTCTGCATCGTGGTTTTACGCGCGAACTTGTTTACCATTATTTGCAAAAGGAATTTCTCTGCCTTTAACACTTGCCGTTCTCGGGTCATTTATCATTTTTGTTGCCGTTGGCTTCAATGAGTGGGGGCATACATTTTGGTTTCGCGAGGAGTTGTTGCATTACGCTTTCGTCATTAGAGTTTGGTTCGCGCTTGCGGTGGGAGGAATTCTTCCCCAATGCGTTATTCGTATGAGCACATTGATGGAATTGATAAGTCAATAACCCGCTTTGGGAAATACATAACTTTTCCTGATTACCCACGACCCACAGCAACTTTTGACCATTCGGTTAGTCGAGCTGAAGCCTTGACTTGCCTGGAGATCCATGCCATGAAAAAAACCCGATCCAATTTCAAAAAGGCTTCAGCTTGATGGATTTCATGAAGCAGTACGGCACTGAAAGCCAGTGCGCCGAAGCGTTACTTCAGGCCCGATGGCCATCCGGTTTTCAATGCCCAGGCTGCAATCCGCCAAGAAATGTCAATAAGCTTTGGTAATGTAAATGCCCTAAACACTAGGGTTTCACGCCGTAAAAGCCGATCAAGAAAGCCTACGAACAACGTCCGGAAGCCGTCAAAGCTAGGCTGAAGAACACTATCCTGTGATTGCCGCCCAAGCTAAGGCTGAAGGCGGCGAAATCCGATGGTGCAATGAAACGGCGCTGACCAACAAAGACGTTCGCAGCTGCCTGCCGTCGACTTCAATTGACTTATGAACGCCGATAAAAAATGCTCAGATTGATTGACATGGCTGATAATATAGTGTAGATTCTGTACCAAATGGTATATTAAAATTTAAGTTTTATGGCAAGATATCAAGAATTCGATACTCAAGAAGCTCTTACTAGAGCGATGTATGTTTTTTGGGATAAAGGGTATAAAGGAGCTTCTCTGAGTGACCTTTTGAACAACATGGGCATAGGAAAAGGAAGTTTTTATGCAACCTTTGGTAGCAAACATGAGCTATTTTTAGATGCGCTGAAACTTTATAGAAGTAAGCGAGCTATGGTGCGCGAAATAGCCGATATCATGGCAAGTTTACCTGCCAAAAACGCGATTGAGCGGATTTTGGTTAGAGTTATGGATAGGGCCATTGAAGACAAGCGTTGTTGCATGTTTGGAAAAACTGCGTTGGAGTTTTGGCAAACTGACGCAAAAATATCTGAAGAAGTTGAAGGCGGTATCAAACAAGTCGAAGATGCTTTCCGTCAGGTCATCATTCGAGGTCAAAAAGATATGGAAATTGCTGCTGATAAAGATTCCGACTCGCTCGCATATTTTTTTACTGGTATTTTTTATGGTTTGCAAGTTATGGGTAGCGCCAACCCTGATCGTAAAACTTTAGAAAAGGTTATTTCAAATGCACTTATCCTGCTGGATTGATTTTTAATAAACTAAAAAATAGATGTTTTTGTAATAATACTGTACTAGTCGATATAAATAAGCGACAAGGAGATAATCAATATGTGAATCTTAATGAAGTAATACCTTAAAAACGGCATTTATTAACTGAATATTTATATATTTATGCGCACCAAAAAAACCAAACGGTACAGAATGGCGCAATGCGTGAGGACTTTTCGTGACACAGATTTTTTTAGCTAAAGACGCAGTAACTCAAGCTACGATGACGTCCAATCTCTATAACTGTTTTGTTCATTTTTTTTTCTGGCAGAAAGATCCAAAAATTGCTAAGTACTTTGAGCAGGGTCTTGGAGGAATTAAAAAAGGTTTTAAGTCGGCGATTATCAAGGGGCAAAATTCAGGGGAAATTTCAACCGATAAAGATCCTGAATCACTCGCTGATTTTCTAACTGGTCTATTTTACGGTTTACTGGCGACGGGAAGCGAAACTCTTCCCATGAATTCGGTTAGTCATATTATATCTAATGCATTGATTGATTTAGATTAGTAAGTGCTTGTTATATTCAGGCGTTTTTTTTGCGCCAAAATGTACCGAACGGTACAAATAATGTTGCAAATTGCGACGAGGAGTGAATTATGTCAACAATTAGCGTATCCACCGGTTTTGATAAAGAAACCGCCACGGTCTCCAGGATTTATGATTATCTAATCTTGGTGTTAGCCGGATTTTTATATATTGGCTCTTATCATCTGCATTTCATGCTAACGGTGGGCGACTGGGATTTTTGGCTCGATTGGAAAGACCGGCAATATTGGCCGCTTGTGACGCCCGTTCTGATGATTGCCTGGCCCGCAGCAGTGCAATCGGTATTATGGACCCATTTTCGTTTGCCTATGGGTGCAACTTTATCAGTAGTGGGTTTAATGCTGGGCATGTGGATCACTCGCGTGACCGCCTATCAAATTTGGACCAATTACCCACTAAATTTTGTGCTACCAGCCACCATGATTCCTAGCGCCTTAGTTTTGGATGCTATTTTGATGTTGTCACCTAGTTTTCTAGTGACTGCGATTGCAGGGGGCGCTTCTTTTGCGCTTTTATTCTATCCAACTAACTGGCCTATTTTTGCTATGTTCCATGTTCCAATTGAATGGCAAGGTGGATTGCAAACCATCGCCGATCAATTTGGTTTTGAATACTTACGGGCGGGTATGCCGGAATATCTACGCATCATAGAACGAGGCACATTACGAACATATGGCCAGATGGCCGCTCCTTTATCCGCCTTTTTTGCAGCGCTACTCTGCATCCTGGTTTATGCCGCAGGTTGGTATATCGGTAAAGCCTTTGCCACTGTCCGTTACCTGAAACGTGTATAGGAGAAAAAACATGAAACTATTGAAGTTATTTGTTTTTTCATCCATCTGTCTTAGTGGGCTTTTTCTTTCAACGTCAACTGCTTGGGCTCACGGTGAACGTTCTTTAGAGCCTTTTGTCCGCATGCGAACGGTTCAATGGTATGACGTTAACTGGTCAGCTAGTACGGTTGCTGTTAATGATGAACTCACCATAACCGGTAAAGTTCATGTTGCAGAAGATTGGCCTAATAGTCTTCCAAAGCCAGAAGCCGCTTATTTGGGTGTCATCGCTCCTGGTCCAGTATTTCTCCGTAAAGAACGGTGGATCAACGGCGAAGCCCATTTGAACTCATTACCCCTAAAAGTTGGTCGTGATTATGAGTTCAAAATGAAGCTTAAGGCCAGAATTCCTGGGCGTTATCACATTCATCCTTCGTTTAATATCATAGATACAGGTAATGTTGCGGGACCTGGGCAATGGGTTGAGATTACCGGTAATGCCAATGCGTTCACAAACAATGTCGAAACTGTCAAGGGAGAAATGATCAATTTAGAAACCTACGGCACTGCCAACGGTGTTCGTTGGCATATGCTGTGGATGATTCTGGGAATAGCCTGGTTGGTTTGGTGGGTTCGACGTCCGTTGTTTATTCCACGCTATGCCATGGTGAATAAGGGCGAAGAAGATAAATTGGTAACTCCTAAAGATAAAAATCTGGCTAAGGCGATACTTGTCGCGGTTCCTGTCATTGTCTTGAGCGGTTATTTTGTGACAAACAGTCAGTATCCGGAAACCATACCGTTACAAGCTTCATTGGATCTTATCCCCCCGTTACCTGAACAAGCCGATCTGGTTAACGCAAAAATTAAACGCGCTACTTACAATATTCCCCAGCGATCAATGATGATGATGGTGGAAATCAAAAACGATAGTCAAAAAACTTTGCAGATTGGTGAGTTTACCACTGGATCTGTGCGTTTTATTAATTCAAATATGAAAATTGATGCCAGTCATACGCCGCCAGAATATTTGGCGACAAACGGTATGCAAATTGAACCAAACGATTTGATTCACCCCGGTGAAGCCAAAGTTGTAAAAATCATGGCATCTGATGCTGTCTGGGAAATCGAACATCTCTCCAGTGTTATTGGTGATGCCGATAGTCGCTTTGGAGGGTTGTTGTTTTTATTCGATGATCAGGGAAATCGCTATCTATCAAGTATTTCGGCGTCTTTGATACCTGAATACAAATAAAACAACATTTATTTATATCTACATATAAACAGGAAATTATTATGGTTACTGCACCTGATAAAATTATTTCATCATCCAGCACTGAAACCTATGATAGACAGTGGTATCTGAAGGATTTTAAACGATACGCTGTGTCTTTCTTGGCAATTTTGCTTATGTACGTATCGATCACGGCTTATCAATATACTTTTGGTGCTGCTACGGGTTTAGATTCAACCGATCCTCTTTTTGAGGAATACTGGATGAATTTGTTTTATATAGAAGTCATTTTTCAACTCAGTTTGATCGGTGCACTTGGCTATTATTTTTGGAAAAACCGTGATCTACATCTTGATCAACTATCTCCACGCGAGGAATTACGACGTTATTTGAATCTGACGATGTGGATCAGCATTTATACCTTTTCAGTTTATTGGGCAGGTAGTTATTTTGCCGAACAAGATAATGCCTGGCATCAAGCTGCTATTCGCGACAACATTTTTACCGCCAATCATGTCGTTGAATTTTATCTGTGCTTTCCGTTTTATACCATCATGGGAGTTTCATCATGGTTATATGCGCGTACCCAATTACCATTATTTGCCAAAAACGTTTCGCTACCGTTGACTTTGGCTGTTGCGGGCCCC
Source organism: Methylomonas sp. MK1 (assembly GCF_000365425.1). Lineage (NCBI taxonomy): Bacteria > Pseudomonadati > Pseudomonadota > Gammaproteobacteria > Methylococcales > Methylococcaceae > Methylomonas > Methylomonas sp. MK1. The sequence goes on along the minus strand of NZ_AQOV01000001.1, from coordinate 717,641 downwards.
TTTATGATTTTTGTTGCTGTTGGCTTTAACGAATGGGGGCATACATTTTGGTTTAGAGAAGAACTGTTTGGTGCTTATATGCATTATGCTTTCGTTATCGGTGTGTGGTTTGCACTTGCTGTTGGAGGTATTTTGTTGCAACAAGTAACTCGCATGTCCGAACTAACCGAACTAATCAATCAAGACAATTCCAAAAAACGTTAATTAATTACAAAAAATCACATATAAAAGGTCCAGCCAACAATAACAATCTATTGTTGGCTGGGTATATGATCTTAACGAATTTATTTTTATAAAATAAATCATTATGCTATTTAATGACTATATTGTTTATGTATTAACTTTAATGGCTTCATAATAAACTAATGATGACTGCTGATATCTGTGGTTTCTGATTTAAATAAATAGTAGCTATAGTGCATTCTCAGTGTTTTATAAAATAAAATTAACGAGTTATTAATCATGTTGGCAATTGGAGCAATATTTATTGCAGTCTGGTTTTTTAAATCTGCAAAGCAAGCAAAAAAGAATCGGTATTTGTGGATGGCAATCGGTGTTATTAGTTATTATATTTTTAGTATTTTTTGTCTATATGGAATTATAAAACCAGTTTTAGGACATGCGTTTTTTATACATCGAATGAAAACCGGTATTACAATCAAGGCTTTAGCAATGGCCTTCGGGGTTTTGGTGGGGGCATTGATACGTTGGAAGTTTCTGGTTAACAGTGCTGATAAAAGCTGAAATAGCACTCTGCAAATATTTAATAAAATAATATTATGATTATTATTGTGTAATCTGTTTTTTTATAAAAATAGCAAATTTTATAAGCCGATTAACGCTCAGCTCTTACGAACGCTTGCATGTAGAATAATAATTGGCTTGTGGCATATTAACGAAAAATATTTATATCGGTTTCTAGGTAAAACGAATTTACATTGTTTTAACATTAAAGTTTTTGCATAGGGAAAACCTATTTAATCATAGAAAATAAATATTTTACTAGGCATAAAATATGTTGTTATATATGTCTCGAAAGTTGAATAATTATACGAAAAATCTATGAAGTAAAAATATTTTTAATTTACCGTATGACGCTCGAAATGAGAATTTTTAAATGATGATTGGCTAATTCTATTGTGCTCTTGGCTGTAAAAAATAGACAGGGGAAACATCTTTCGTGGTTATCTTGTTCCATTTAACGGATCAAGCAGCTGTTACATATTGCTGAGGCGTATTTCTCTTCTAACGCAAAGCTATATGTAAGTCGAAATTCACATGAATGTCAAAAAACGGTTGGAAACATAGTCGACACGTTTAACGATGGCACCCTTTTTTTTGATTACAGGAGCATAACATCATGCCTTATAAAAGAATTTTTCGAAGTGCGATGAAGATAGAGAGGATAAGCCAATGAAAACTAGTCTTGAAGAATACTTGTCGGCATACGGCATTAAAAGTTCCGGGTTTAAATTAGCGGTTATCCTTGTTTTGTCGGGACTAACGTCAATAAATGCCTATGCCCATCGTGGTGCACAAGAAGAGGTTGACGCCTGTAAAACTCGGCTTGGCTTTGAACGCGTGCATTTTACGGCATATACTCCAACGCTGACGGGTGACGCGGAATATTGCGATATTATTCCTGGACTTGGCCCTACTAAATTGGTTTTCGATTACGAAGGTAAACGTCTGCGAAATCTTAATATCGAATTTGAGATTACTAAAGAGCCCGAAGGTACGAGGATTTTTTATCAGGAACCACAATTGATTAAAACTGGTACAACAAATGGTTCGGTCGATTTCAGCCAATATGGTGCGGGCCATTACTTGGCGCATATCGCTATCGTCGACAAGGATAAGCGCCTAGATTCACATATTCCGTTCTCCGTAGGATTGGAGTCGCTGCCAGGAAAAAGCTATATGCCACAGCTTGTGATAATTGGCAGCCTGTTTTTAATGGTCTATGGATTGTTTAGGGTGGCACAGAAGGAAACGCCCAATCACACTCCCGAAACATAATCCGCTAAAGCTATTTAACCAAATCTAACAAATAAGAGAGGCACGGCTATGAATATTAATCAGTTAAAGTCTTTTCTACTTGAAGGAAATAAGTGGTGGAAGGTGTTATTCGGATTACCTGTCGTGGCTGTGATTTTCATGTTGGGTCTGGATCATAGTGGCGATTCGGTAGAACTGGGGCAAGCCAGCTATCACCCCCAAATGCATCAAGACCGCTGTCAACCTGATCAGCTTAAGGGCGATTCTGGTGCCAGTTATGGCGAATCGACCGAAAACGGCATTAAATACAACGTCCGCACCCCACTTAATTATGACCCTTCTATTGCTCACCCATTATTATTGGTATTTTCACCGGCGGGTTCGAATCGCGCCAAAACGGAGAAGACGACGGGATTGACCTTACCTGCTACGCGCGCAGGCTTTATCGTCGCCTATGCCGATCATCCGGAGTTATCGCCTAGCACCACTGTGGAATTAGGGACAATTCCGCATTTGATGGCCAAAAAATGGTGTATTGATGAAAAGCAGGTTTATATCACAGGGCATTCAGACGGAGGGACTTCGGCGATGGCGCTAGCGTTTATGACGGGAACACGACACATTCCACACGCTATTGCACCTAGTGCTGCTGGTATTACTTATGAGGATCTACGTGACCGCAAATGTCCAGAGCCCTTGTCGGTGATGATCATGCATAGCAGTAAAGATCGACTGTTCCCAGGATTTGGTCAGCAATCGGCCGGTTGGTGGGCATCTTGTAATAAATGTGATCCGATTCCGGATAAGCAAGGTGATGGTTGCATCTCTTATTCAGGGTGTGCCAATGGAGTAAAAACCTTATATTGCGAAGGTGATCAACCACATTCGCAATGGCCTCAGCTTGATACCCAAGTTATCGATTTTTTTATAACTTCTGAGTCCGTTGATAGAGTCGGTAAATTATGAACTCGCGTTGAAAATAAATAGTTATATAAAATAAAAATCAGTTTTCCTAGATGTTTCCTTGTTTTATTTTTATCTAGCGATATGTTGCTATTTTAGATAATTTAAGAAAGATATATGACTAGCTCCATCAGAAACAAAATACCGCTAGTAGATCTATCAGCTATATAAACTCCCCAAGGGTGATAGTTGAAAGTAATTTCTACTTGTGGTATCTGATGGAGCTATTCATGCATCCTATTTCTTAACATTTATTCAAGTCAGTGAGATCAAAGATATTCATAGAATGATAGAGTTATAGTGATATTATAAATTTATATAAAATACACGAAATCAATTAGTTAATTAAAAATTAGAAGAAAACTATAAGCCTTTATTATCACTAATATCAGTGCTCTTGTTAACAAACCTTTGATCATGGCCCTGTTTTGATTTGCCTAGTAGATGACTAATGACAACAGATAATTGATTTTAATGAATATTAATAATGACCTCATAAAGTTTATACATTTAACAGATGTTTTAAAACTCAGTAAGATTTTTCCAAAGTACGCTGAAGTTATGCGATCAGCGATAGCATACAAACCATTTTAATCCGTGTTTAGTGAGTCAGTCATGGCATTAGGCTTTTTTCATCCAATAAGTGTAGTCACAGAAGGCTCTGTTCCAACCTCAGGAGAGTCATTCGTTGATTTATCTAATCAGCCTATAGATATAAAAGTCGGATCTAAGTTGTCTGGCCAGGAACCAACCCTAGCTATCCAAGACTTGGCTTTGGAAATGAAGAAGGCAAAAAATGAACTTCTGCGCTTACTTCTAGAAAATCCTATTGCCTATGGTTATTTGATTGATCAACTATTGGTTAGCAAAGGTGAAAGTGTCGATTATTCATTCAATATTAATGATAAAACCGTTGACGAGGAGATTGTTCAAAATAACGATCTTGTAAAATCCCATTTCACCTCGCACTTCCCCTTACAAAACAAAAATCAGTTTTTTGTTGGTAACGGTTCGGAATCAGTTCGTCTGGAAGATGTACATTTTTTTCCAGCATTTTTGATTCGGATTGCCGATCGAACTTTACATACATATCCCAACGACATCGCCCATAAAGTTGAGTTGGCAACTTCCCGCCGTCATTTGCAAGACATCCGACAAAGAATGATTGGCGCCAATACTGGTCTTGTGGCTTTTCTTGCGTATAAATACAAAACCAGCACCTTAAGTTTTGACGATTTAATGCAGGAAGGGGTAATCGGTTTGATCAGAGCGGTGGACAGATTCGATCCCAGTCGAGGGATACGCTTTTCCACCTATGCGGTGTTCTGGATCAAACAAGCCATATCCAGACTGATCGTCAAGCAGGAAAAAGTGGTTCGCCTTCCGATTGCGATGGCCGAAAAAGCCTCAGTAGTGTTCGAGGCAATGAGAAATTGCTATCTCGAACACCAGCGTTGGCCGAGTCTGGTGGAACTCCAAGCCCGCTGCGAACTATCGCTGGAAGAGATTAAAACCATCAGTAGCTACTATCAGGCTACCCATTCCCTGGATGAATCGCTATCCGGTGAGAAAGACGATCAAACACTGATGTCCGGCCTTATACAGCATCAGTTTCCTCAGCCATTGGACGAACTCGTTGACCAACACCTTAGCCTCTACCTCGGCAAAATCATTGCCAGTCTTCCCGAGAAGGAAGCAGCGATATTGAATATGCGTTTTGGTCTAAAAAATCACACCGAGATGACACTGCAAGCCATCGCCGAACAATTGCACGTCACCCGCGAGCGGGTTCGGCAAATACAGAATAAAGCCCTAAAAAAACTAAAACAAAACTTCGGTTATGACCTGATGCCGTTTCTTGAGCCTAACGATGGCTGAAAAAACCAGGTAAACCAACGATAACGAGAGGAGCGACCATGTCGTCAGAAAAACACAACACCAGCAAACCGACGCTGCCGACCGACTGGAAGACCGAGGCCGACAAATACTGGCAACAAGTCAGCCAACGCGGCGCCGATTTTTATCGCGACCACAAGCACCGGTTATCGTTGCAGAATGTCGGCGCGGTATTGGGCGGCTCGCTGGCCCTGGCCTGGCTGGTCAGCGGCGTATATATCGTCGACCAGGGTAACCGCGGCGTCGTCAGCCGTTTCGGTGCTTACATCGACACCACCCAGCCCGGCCCGCACTGGCATGTTCCGCTGCCGATCGAAACCGTCAAGATCGTCAATGTCGAGCAGCATCGCTTTATCGAAATCGGCTATTCCAGTCGCTTTACCAAATCGGCTACCTTGCCTCAGGACTCCCTGATGCTGACCAGCGATGAGAACATCGTTACCGTCCGCCTGGCTGTGCAATACCAGATCAACAACGCCAAAGACTATCTGTTCAACGTCAAGGACAGCGAGGCCACCCTCAAACAACTGACCGAAAGCGTGGAGCGGGCGGTGATCGGCCGCAACCACATGGACTTCATCCTCACCGAAGGCCGCAGTGAAATCGTCGCCGAAATCAAACGCGAGATTCAAGCGGCGATGGACGATTACCACGCCGGCATCACCATCGCCAGCGTCAACCTGCAGGATGCCCAGCCGCCGGAAGAAGTGCAAGGCGCCTTTGAAGACGCCATCCGCGCTCGCGAGGACAAGCAACGGCTGATCAACGAAGCCGAAGCCTACAGCAACGAAATCATCCCCAAGGCCCGCGGTGCCGCCGCTCGTTTGTTGCAGGAAGCCCAAGCCTACGAGGCGGAAAAAGTCGCCAAGGCCAAGGGCGAAACCGAGCGTTTCGACCAGTTGTTGGTGGAATACGAGAAAAACCCGGCCATTACCCGCAAACGCTTGTACCTGGAAGCCAAGGAAAAGCTTTACAGCAGCAGCAACAAAATCATGATTGAAGCGGAACGCAACGCGCCGCAGTTTTATATGCCGTTGCAATCGACCCCAAGCCATAGTGCAACCGCGAAAACGCCCCAAGCTCCCGAGGTCAACAACGACAGCGAGGCTAACGACAAAGGCGTTTCTCATAAAGCGGCTACCAACACTGAACTGCGCCCCAGCCGGAGTAGACCATGAACAGTAAAACCATAACGCTATTGCCGGCTTTTGTACCCCTTCTGGTACTGGCTTACCTGTCGGTTTTTCATGTCAACCAGCATGAAAAGGCTATCCTGTTTCGTCTCGGTGAAATGGTCGCTTCAGAGTTTACGCCGGGACTCCACTTTAAGACCCCCATCATCAATAACGTTAGTACATTCGATGCGCGTGTACTGACCTTGGACACCAAGTCCGAGCGTTTTCTTACCTCCGAAAAGAAGAACGTGATTGTCGACTCGTTCGCCAAGTGGCGAATCGGTGATGTGGGTCTCTTTTACACCACGGTTGGAGGCGATGACTATCAAGCCAATCTGCGTCTCGAGCAAGTCCTGAAAGATGCAATGCGCGGCGAATTTGGTCTCCGTACCATCAAGCAGCTAATCTCCGAAGACCGCACCGAACTGCGGCAAACCCTGTTGACCAAACTGACGCCGGTAGCCGGTAAATTCGGCATCGAGCTGATCGATATCCGTATCAAACGCATCGATCTGCCGCCGGAAGTCAGCAGTTCGGTTTACCAAAGAATGCGCGCCGAGCGCGAACGGGTCGCGCGGGAATTCCGCTCGCAAGGCTCGGAAAGCGCCGAATCGATCAGTGCCGAAGCCGACAAGCAGAGGCAGGTACTGTTGGCCAACGCCCGACGCGATGCAGAAAACATCCGCGGCCGTGGTGACGCTCAATCGGCGGATATTTACGCCAAAAGCTTCGGCAAGAATCCCGAATTCTATGCCTTTTACCGCAGCCTGCAGGCTTATCAGACGGCGTTCGAGAAGACCGACGACACCTTGGTATTGAAGCCGGATTCTGACTTTTTCAGATATTTCAATAATGAAAAATAGGTCCGTACACAAGGTACAAGACTCAAAACATCCACATTGTTGACCCAATTTTTTTGAACGTTGAACCCTGGACACTGAACCTGATGCGGAGCATTTCCATGAAAAAACTTTTAATTTTTCTGACGATCATTACCGCCATCGGTCTGGTTGTTTATGCGATTTTCAGCCGCAGTCTGCCGAATTACGATCCGCATTACGACATCTCCTATTCGGATTTTATAGAGGATGTGCGAGGAAAAGCCGTCACGGAAGTGACCATCAACGGCAACTATGTCGATGGCCACCGCCAGAACGGCACCCGGTTTGCCACCTATAACCCCAACGATTCGCGGATGATCGACGAATTACTGGAATATGGCGTCAAAATCAAGGTCGAAAAACCGCCCGTGCAGTCCACCTTCATGACTATCTTAATCTCCTGGGCGCCGACTCTGCTGTTTATCGCGGTATTGATTTACTTCATGCGCAAACAGCAAATGGGTGCGAGTGGCGGCGCCAACAGTTTCGGTAAAAGCCGCGCAAAACTGATGGCGGAAGATCAGGTGAAAGTCCGTTTCAAGGATGTGGCCGGCGTCGAGGAAGCCAAGGAAGACGTGGTGGAAATGGTGGATTTTTTGAAAGATCCCGGCAAATACGAAGCACTTGGGGGGAAGATTCCGCGCGGCGTGCTGATGGTCGGCCCACCGGGTACCGGCAAAACCCTGCTGGCGCGCGCTATTGCCGGCGAAGCCGAAGTACCATTCTTCTCGATCTCGGGTTCCGATTTCGTGGAAATGTTCGTCGGCGTCGGCGCCTCCAGGGTGCGGGACATGTTTGAGCAGGCCAAGAAACGCGCGCCCTGCATCATCTTCATCGACGAAATCGATGCGGTGGGCAGGCAGCGCGGCGGCGCTGGCATGGGCGGCGGCAACGACGAGCGCGAGCAGACCTTGAACCAGTTACTGGTGGAAATGGACGGTTTCAGCGGCAACGAGGGCATTATCGTCATCGCCGCCACTAACCGCGCCGATGTCCTGGATAAAGCCCTGCTCAGACCGGGTCGTTTCGATCGCCAGGTTCAGGTCGGCTTGCCGGACATCAAAGGCCGCGAGCAAATCCTCAAGGTTCATGCTGACAAGGTTCCCCTGGCCGACGACGTCAACATCAACGACCTGGCCCGCGGCACCCCCGGTTTTTCCGGCGCCGAGCTGGCCAACCTGATCAACGAAGGCGCGCTGTTCGCCGCTCGCCACAACCAGCGGGTGGTGACCATGAATGACCTGGACAAAGCTCGCGATAAGATGATCATGGGTGCGGAAAAGCGCACCATGGTGATGGGCCGCGAAGAGTTGTTGATGACCGCCTATCACGAAGCCGGCCACGCCATCGTCGGCCGCATCGTTCCCGAGCATGATCCAGTCTACAAAGTCAGCATCATGCCGCGCGGCGGCGCCTTGGGCATCACCATGTTCCTGCCCGAGCGCGATCAGTACAGCGCCTCGAAAGACAAGCTGGAAAGCCAGATATCCAGTCTGTTCGGCGGCCGGGTCGCGGAAGCCTTAATCTACGGTAAAAACAAAGTGACCACCGGCGCCTCCAACGACATCCAAAGAGCCACGCAACTGGCCCGGAATATGGTCACCAAATGGGGTTTGTCGGAGCGGCTAGGGCCTATGGACTATGGCGATAGCGAAGGCGGTTACATGGGGGCACAAGCCAAGCCGATGTCGGAACAAATGGCACAGATCATCGACGAAGAAATCCGGCATATGGTGGACAGCAACTACCAACGCGCCGAAACCATTCTCAAAGCGCATATCGAGATCCTGCACAACATGGCGTATACGCTTCTGGATTGGGAAACCATCGACAAATTTCAAATTGATGAATTGATGCAAGGAAAAATTATTGCGCCGCCTATATTTGAAATTCATGAATCGAGCATTGATGACATAAAAACAAATCAGAATTCAGAAGAAGTTGAAAACGACCAATTAGCTCAAAATATATTTGCATTATCTTGAGTCTAATTTTAATTAGATAATTTTTGGTAAAACCAATTTTTATAAATTTCATTATCTATATGTACATGGCTTTTTTTATATTGATGAAAATTTACATTGGTTTATTTTTTACTTTTGATTATTCCATATTGGGCTTGAGTGATTCGGCTCGATTAATAGCAGTAACTAACGTTTAGGAGAAGGTCTATGAAAACCACACAAATATTCAGAAAGAGTTTCCTTGGATTTCTGGGGATGATTTTTTCAACCATTCTTTGGGCGCACGGCGGTGCGGCCGGCACAGATACCGACCAATGCAAGTTCGAACTGGAAAAAGATCATTGGCTGCATTACACGGCTTATCAACCGAAAGCTTATCCGGCTAAAGATTTTTGCGGCAGCCTTCCCGATATCAACACGCTGACGCAGTTGGTATTCGACTACCAAGATCAGCGTTACCGCAACATGGCGATCGAATTTGAAGTCACCAAGGAGCCTGAAGGAAAACGGGTTTTCTTTTCGGAAGCCGAGAAACACAAGTCCGGAACCGTGGTATTAAATATGCCGGATGGAGTAGCTGAACAAGGCAAATATCTGATTCATATTACCTTGCTGCAAGATAACGGCGATAGACTGGATGCGCACATGAACTTTAAGGCAGGGGTAGGGCAACCAGCCAGCAAAAGTAAAATCGGTATATACATAGTCGCGTTCTTGACTATTCTTTATTTAGTATATTTAACCAATGCGCGCTTCAAACGCACAATAGGTAAATTAGTCAGAAGAACTCACGCCGAATCTAAAATCTAAGCCTTTAAAGGTTAAGGAACCTCTGATTAATTACCGGCGAGCGATATAATTCAGCAACAGCCCTGATTTCGAGATAACGCGCATGGAACAGTATCAACAACTTAGTTTTGCGGATGTCGAATACGCCAACAAAGGTAAACTCACACGGCGGGAAAAGTTTCTGAACCAACTCGAAGAGCTGTTGCCGTGGTCAGTCATGGGAGCGGTGATTGAACCGCATTACGCATCCGGTAAAGGGTATGGCCGCAAGCCGTTTGCCTTGAATGCCATGCTTCATGTTCACGTAGCGCAGATTGTCTACAACTACTCCGATCCTGGCATGGAAGACGCGCTGTACGAGATTGAGTCCCTGCGACGTTTTTGTGGGATTCGCCTGGAAGCCGTGCCCGATGAGAGCACGATTTTGCAATTTCGGCATTTGCTGGAACAGCACGGCTTGACCGAGCAAATCTTCCAAGCCATCAACCAAACGCTGAGTGAACGCGGGCTGTTTTCAAGAGCCGGCACCATCGTCGACGCCAGCCTGATTGCCGCGCCGACCTCGACCAAAAACACAAGCCAGTCACGTGACCCCGAAATGCATTCCAGCAAAAAGGGTAATCAATGGTTTTTCGGCAGCAAATTTCACATCGGCGTCGATAGCGAAACCGGCTTGGTGCATACGCTCAAAGTCACCGCAGGGAACGTAAGCGACGTAGCCGAAGCGGCTGCCTTGCTGCACGGCGAAGAGCAATTCGTGCACGGTGACGCCGGTTATCAAGGCTTGGACAAGCGCCCCGAGATGCCCACCGAAAATCCACCGATCTGCGTGATTGCGATGCGCCCTGGCAAACTGACTAAGCTAACGAAAGACGACAGCGAAGAGGCTCAGTTACTGCGGGCGGCAGCCAGAGAGTTGGCAAGCCGCCGCGCCAAGGTCGAACACGTGTTTCGAGACATTAAGATCCGCTTTGGTTACGCCAAGAATCGCTATCGTGGTATAGCCAAAAACGCCGCCCGATTAACCTTTTTAACCGCGATTGCCAATGTGCTGCGCGGTGATGCGTATGAGCGTCGATGCCTCATTGCGCCTGGAATTTGAAAATAGGCTTGGAAATGGGCTTGTTTTCGAGAAAAACCGGCTCGTTTGATGAAAAAACGGTCGATTATTGAAATCTTTGACCAATCTTGGAAATTACTGCCGCTCAAAATGGCAGTTTTTCAGAGGTTCCTTAAGAGAAAGATGAGCGCATTGTTAGATTTATCTGTTCGAATTGCAAAAGCGAGAATAATCTTTCTAAAAATACGCGCCCAATATCGCGAAATATCCTACTCAGACCGGCAGATGCTTTGTCCTTAAATCCGTTTTTGTGTATTGGCTAGCAACACATTGATGGCGTAAGCGACAACAAAAAAAACCACCGGGACGGCGCGTGGCGGAATCGGAAACGGCAAGGTCAAACTGACCAGCAACAGATACAGCGCTCCCAGGATCAGATAGAGGCTGTAGCGATGCGCCATGGGACTGGGGTAATCGAAATTGGTCTGGCTGATCTTGCGCCGCACCAGTCCGTCGACGACAAACGGCAGCAAGGCGGCCGCCAGGTACGGTAACCAAATACACGCCGTGGTCAGGCGCTTGATCATTTGAAAGATCGTGTCCCACAGCACGTTGAGCCGGCTTTCGATGAAGGGAAACAAATCGTTACGGCCCACATCCTCGAAACCTTTGGACATCTGCCGTTCGCGCTCGGTCGGGATGAAGTAGCGGAACACGCTTTCTCGGATGCCGGTGGTAACGAATAAGCGATCAAACCAGCGTTGCGCGGTTTTACTGATCTGTGATTCTTTATCGGCGCCAAAATAGGCGATCATCATCCGGTCTTCGGCCCGTTGCAGTTCACGCGTCCAGCGGTCGGAAACGAAACTGGCCACCAGGATCACTTCCAGTAGCCAAAGCATCAGGCTGAACAACAGATTGCGGGTCATGAGCTGGCACCTTGGTGATCCCGTTGTCGATTCAGTTCCGACCGCAGTATCGGCAAGCGGCCTTTGACAATGCGGCCGCCGGATAACTTGGCGATGTAATGCAAGTCAGGCAATTGTCCGAGTAACTGCGGCGCAAACAAGTCACCTTCTTCTTCCATCAGGCGCTCACCGACATTGCCGGAAAACACCGTGGGATTGGTTGCGCTGGTGGCCACGCCTTGGGTGCGCATGATGTATTTCAAGCGGGTTTTGGGCAGATTGTCGGTGATGTACTGCTGAGTCTCGCTGTCCATGATCCTGAGCGCGATCAGGTTGTTGACGTTGCCCAGCACTTGCCGGGCTTTGTCCTGAGAACCGGTGCGGGCGGCAAAGTCGGCAAAGGTCTGGGTGGCGATGAACAGTCGAATCTTGGCGCCACGGCCTTTGTTCAACACTTGAATGAAGGGGTCGTTAATGACTTCAGCCGCTTCATCGACAAACACATTCACCGGTCTATCCGAGACGCCGTAGTTGTAACGATCACCGGCAACGGCGGCCAAATCGGCCAACAGAATCGAACCAATGGCGCTGCCCACCATGCCATCCGATAACGAGTCCAAGCCAATGTAAGCGACCTGGGCTTTTTCAATGATGTGGCCGGTATTGGTAATGGGACGCAAATCATCCACGTCATGCGGATTGGGCGATAGCAGAGGCCCCAAGGAACCGGAGGTCAGCATGTTCATGATCGGAATCAAGGAGGCGACCATCTTGCTGAAATGTGCCCGGTCATGTTCGAACAAGGACAACAGGCCTTCCAAATCCAAATTGGGCAATTGGTACTGCACGACTTCTCTGTAAAACCGCACCAGACCCACGGCTTTGGAATCGATGTCCTTGGCGTTCTTCAGGTAAGGCCGCGCCTCTTGGCGCCAATGGCCCAGGTTATTGTCGAAATAGCGTTCCAGGGCCTGAATCACCAATGTCGAAGGACCGCCTTCCAAATAACGACGCAGCTTGACCAAGGTTGGCCGTTCTTCGATCACCATCAAGCCTTGAATCACGTTATCCAGCGATTTTTGGCCAAAGGCTTTGAACGGGTCGTTACTGCTTTCGCTAGGCGAAATGGCGCTGATGCGGCTGGCGATTTCCGAAGGCCGGTTGAAATTGTGCAAGGGATCAAGGCGCACGCTGTCTTCCGGAAACGCCGGGTGGAAATACACGAAGCGATCCGGGCGCTTGGCCAAGGCGCAAGCCCGTTTGGCGCAGGCCATCAAATCCTTGTCGCCTTTGGGATCGATGATGATCACCGCTTCGCCGCGCAATACAGCTTGTGTCACCAACACGTCGAAGGCGCGGGTTTTGCCGGCGCCAGTGGTACCGACCAGTAATGTATGGCCGGCGGTATGTTGCAAGGGTTGGCGAATGTCGCCTTCGGAGACTTCCAGTCCATGAATCCAGGCCGAACCCATACGTTGATGATCGCTGGGAATCAGCGTCGAGACATCGCGTTTCAAAATCTCATAGGCCAATTGCGCATGCTTTTGCACCCAATCGAATCCCCAGCCGAACCACAAGGCCTCGGGATGATGTTTCACCATCGCTACCAGCTTTTCGGCATCCAGATATTGGAACCGAAACTGCCGCAATCGGTGTTTGCGGTACCAGAGACTCAACGCCGGCGACAGCCGCCAACACGCCATCACTCCACACGCCGTCATCAGCCAATCGAAGGGTTCGCGCGGCAAGCCCGACCAGCGATTGGTCCAATATGCCAATCCGGCACCGCCCAACCAACCCGAGATGGCATACACCTCGAAGATCGGCCGCCAGGGAAACTGGTAGTCGTAATCGGATTTCATGGGCGTAACCGAACCTGGATGCCTTCCGTGGCGCTGACCGAGCGGCAATCCGGATGGTTGGCGATATCGAGCATCAGGCGAGTGCGCTTGATCGTAGGATGTTGCGTTAAAAATTGTTCCAGCGCGGTATTGGACACTGTGTGCCAGTGACCGTCTGGCGATGATTCATTGGGCGGAATGTTTTGTTGCCGCACATGTGTTATCAGCAAGTCGATTGTTCCGGGTTTTGCCGGTGGGGTTGTTAGGGGAGCGCTTGCCTTATCAGGTTCGGAATTGACCGAACTGTCTGACGCCTTGCTGCTGATTGATTTTTGCTTGCCGATCGCTTTTGATTTGGGCTGGACAGGCTTAGTCTCCAGAGGCGTCGCGTCTTGAGACTGAGAAGCCTTAAGTTGATCTCCGGTCTTGTCAGTATTGCTACTTGGAGATTGCGGAGATGACGCTGTAAGCGTGGCTTTGGCTTGGAATTTCAATAATGCCTTCAACGCCAAACTCGGTTCCAATGCCAGCAGGATGCCGCGGACCGATTGGATGGTTTGTACCTTACGCATCGGCGACAGGACGTCGGTCACCAGCCAACCATTGTCCTCCAGGATTTTGATGAACTGGGGCGGATCGACGGCGAGTTTTTCAGCCGTCGCCGGAAACGGCAGCAAGTATTTGTCCTGAACTTCCAGAATATCGCTGCCTAATTGCCATTGGCCTTGATTGAGCATGCTGGCGATGTCCATTAGCCATTGGCCGGCATCGCCGTGGTTTTCGAACCAGCACTTGGCGCTGTCGACCGGATTAGAAATGCTTTTCGTATCCGTCGTGGCGAGATCGGGTTTTGTCGCTGAATCAGATTTTTCTGTGATGGGCGTTTTGGCTGGCGTTTTGTTTTTCGGTTTTTTTGTCTGACACAACGAAGAGGCGTCATCGGTTGATTTGGATTGCGACAGTCCTTGATCGGGATCTGATGGCAAGGAATTCAAAATGCCTGGCGCCGATTCGAGGATCGGTAGCTCGAGTTCAGCGCTGGTTTCATGAGCAGGTTCTATTTGGGGTTCTTTTGGCTCAACTGGCTTCGGATTATCAGTGCGTTGGGATTGCTTCAGAGCCGCGACATTCTTGGCTTTTGCCGGTTTGCTGATTTGCCGTGCCTGATTCGTATCGGGGTCGGCTTTAACGATGGTCGCATCCGGTTCGTTGATTTCGCGCGCTACAACAACGAGCGGCGGCTCGCCGCTGAAAATGAGTTCCGCGGATTTCAGGCGCAACAGATACAGCGTATTTTCCAAGCCTTCAGGCTGCATCTGCCAATAACGGTATTGCCGGCCATCCGGCCAGGACTTAGGGATTGCCAAGCCGCGTTCGATCAGAATGTCCGCCAAGGTATCTTCGTCACGCGGAATGCCGGGCACTTTGTCCTTGGCCAGCAATGTGACGATGTCTTGCGCACCGGCACGCCAGACAATATGCAGGCCATCCTCAAAACGCCATAGCCGAGCGCCTTTTTCGTTGACGGTCCATTGTCCGGACTTGACCAATCGGCGCATGGCGTCGAACAGGTACTTTTCCACAGGCATGCCCAAGGCCGAGTCGATGTTTTGGTAGTGCGCTTTCAGATCCCGTTCCACGCTTTTGCAGTCGGCGGTTATCACCAGTGCGTAAACTTTGGAGCCGCGGTCCAAACCGTTAATGGTTTCCAGCATGGCCTGCATGATGTCGGGGCCGGACTCCAGAATGAATGTGCGCGCTTCGCGAGTCAGCACGCGCTCGATCACCAAGGCAGAAAACTGTTCATGGCGTTTATGGCGGTTGTCCCGCCAGCGCAGAAAGTATCGGGAGATCTCATTTCGTACAGCCCAGTCGGTGATGTTTTCATCGCAAGGGTTCCAGGTATGTTGCCCCTGTGTGTCGACCACGGCGATATCGGCAACCGGTTTGCCGATGTCATGCAATAGCCCGGCAAAACAGACCGCCAGACGCCAGCGTAATTCTTGTGCTTTTCGTTCCTTGGGTGATGCTGATGTGGCAAACAAACTGCCTTGAGAAGCCAAAGTGGCCCAATGGGCAACTTCCAATCCGTGCCGAAACAAGCCTCCGGCGCCGCGATGATGATGCGATTCGGAAGCCGGCAACAAGTGGCTGAAGGCGGCATAGCGGCGTATGACCGGCGCAGCTATGGTTTGATAAAGACTATCCGGCAGGGCCAGCGCCTGTTCGATAGCAGCAATCAATTCCGTTTGACCGGACAGGATGCGTTCCACAGGCGCAGCCGGCAGACCCTTCATGAACGGTGGGTAACGCGGCACGTCTTCATCCATCGTTGTCGCAACCGGAGCGACAAGCGCGGACTCGACGCCAAACAGACGTTGGCGGATGCGAGTAATGAGCGTCGAAGGCGTATTTTCCATAACGCCGCATCTTGCCGGGAATTTCTCAATCGTCGCTTGCAGCTGGCGACGAATTCGACGTCAGCTGCAAGCAGGCTTCGCAAAAGAGTGTTTAGTGTAACGAGCTCCCTTTAATTACCCCTGGAGCTCTCATGAAATCCAAATCGCTCGCAATCCATTGTCTTGTGTCCGCAGTGTGCGGCACGGCCTGTAATTCGCTGAATCGGCCCAATGCCGCCGAACACGTGAGCGAGACCGTCATCGAATCGATTGTGCCGGTTCAACCCGAACAACCCTGGCGCCTGGATAATGCCTGGCAGACAGGTGGATTGGGCGGTTCGGTATTACGGTCTGCATCAATTGAACACGTCGTCAGGCAAGTCGATCAGCCGCTTGGCGTTTACGTGGCAAGTGACGACTCATCGGATCGCGTTCTCGATGTCAGCGCGTCGCACATTCCCGATCGCCAGGATGACGATACACTGGTCATAGAACGTGCTTGGCGAAAATATTGCCATCATCAGCTCGATATGACATCGGAGGAGCAGGCGTTAGTCAAAACCATGCCAATTCCGCACAACGTAATGAGTCATGGTTGTCATCCAGGCAGCTTGAAGAAGTGAGGTGGCTGTCATGGACAGAAATACCACCAACCATTCGCTCGATAATCTCACCGAACGTTTTCAATCTCTGACGGAGCGGAAAAAGGCCAAATTGCGGGTCGTCGAACCCTTGACGTCTTTGCCCAATTGGCCGTCGGCGATACGCGGTACGCCCAATGCTTGCTTACGGAGCGCATTGTTCGCCGGCATCCAAGGCAAGGAGCGCATTGCCTACAAAAAACGCACTTTGCTGGCTGCGGTCGATGGGATCGAGGTTCGTTACCTCGGCATACAACTCAATCAATCGGACCTTGATGTCTGGATGCAGATCGTGCACTTGTCCCGGCAACAATTACCGGGATTTAGCGTGACCTTCAGCGCCCATGCCCTGTTGACGGCATTGGGTCGCGGTAGCGGCAAAAGCCAACATGAATGGTTGAAAGAATCGATGGCGCGCTTGGGCGGCGCCTTTGTCGAAATCACCTTTCACGGCCGGGATGCCTTCGGTGAAAAAGGCTTTTTGCGCTATTACCGTGACGAACTGACGCAGCGCTACGTGGTGGAATTAACCGAATCCATGCTGCGCCTGTTCGAGGAGGGCTACACCTACATTGAATTCGAACAGCGGCAGAAATTGCGCAAACAACCCTTGGCCTTATGGTTACACGGTTTCCTGTCGTCCCATGCCGCGCCGTTCCCGATGAAAATTATCACCATTCACCGACTGAGCGGTAGTGGCTCAAAAACCCTGCGCGATTTCAAATATCGGTTGGGTAAAGCGTTGGAGGCTTTGGTTAGCATTGATACTTTGGCTAGCTTTGAATTCGCTGACGATATGGTGAAGATCAAACGCCAACCGACGCCCAGTCAGCAACGTTTTTTGGAAGATAAACAACACTAAAAAAGCACGGCATTAGACCGACGCTATTTTGGGTCGGTCGAAGCCTCTCGATACGGCATTAGGCCGACGCGGATACGGCATTAGACCGACGGAGGCACGGCATTCGGCCGACAAGGTAACGGCATTAGACCGACGGGCACGGCATTAGACCGACAAAAAGCACGGCATTAGGCCGACGTTTGACACGGCATTAGACCGACGCTTCGAGCAAAATTGGAAATCGCCGCAGGCCAAGCTATTCGCGGGCTTCAGCGATTTTTTCACGCTGAAAATCGAAGGTGCTAATCTATATATAATCTTTATTTAATCTATATATAGGGACTGGTGATAGCCAGGATTTCGTTTTTGAAACAAATGCTAGTGAGGCGTTTGTCACTGGGCTTATATGGAACGCCCTCGGTCGTCTTATGACGACCCTTTGTCGCCAGATAAGATTTAATTTGCGGTGACAGTAAAAGGCCAATTAGCTGTCATTCAGAATGTAGGTGCGATTAGCTTGCGTAATCGCACATTTCGAAGTCAACATTCCTCCGATTACGCTTTCGCTAATCGGAGCTACACGGGCTAAAATTTGATTTGAGGCTAATAGCTCCCAGTTGGTCATAGGGGACTTCTAGCTCACTCGATATCATGGATGACTTAACTCGACCCGTTTGACTGCAAAGATAAAAGTATGTAGTTGACACCTGGTTGTGAAGTAGAATAAGCGTTAGGTTATTTTGGTGCCCATGACCGCTTAATCTAAGACATTTTCACAGAACCGGGGTTAGTTCCTTCCAATTATGCCGTGCGAACCATTCAAGCTAGAGCGCCCCAACTAGGTGTTGGGAAATCCAAGGATGGGAATTTGTGTCAGGGGAAGGTGATGTTCCAGCCCATTATTTTAAAAAACTAATATTGAGGTATGTATGTCTTATTCTCTAGATCTAAAATCATTCAAACGATTGGTTATTAGCAGAGCCTTAATAGCCAGCTTGTTTGCCTTTACTTCAGTCGTGCAAGCTTCGGCTTATAACTTCACTACTTTTGATGCTCCATCTGTTAGCTGGACCTGGGCTGAGGGCATTAATAATCAAGGACAGGTCGTAGGAGGTGTTCTTACAAATAACGGCACTCATGGCTTCGTTTACAACGGCAACACTTATGCTGCTTTAGCCGTTCCTGATGCAGTGAGTGACACCATTGCCAGAGATATCAGCAATACAGGAGAAGTCGTTGGAGATTTTGATAATACTACTGGTAGCCATGGTTTCGTATATAAAGACAGTATCTATACTACTCTCGATGCTCCTAATGGAAATAATACCCAGGCCTTCGGCATTAATGATAGTGGACAAGTAGTGGGTCACTTTTACGACGTCACTGGTAGCCATGGTTTTGTCTACAACGGCAGCACCTATACTACTCTCAACGCCCCTAACGCTGATTATACTTGGGCTTTTGGCATCAATAATATTGGACAGGTGGTGGGAGACTTTCACGACGCTACGGGTACTCACAGTTTCGTCTACAACGGCAGCACCTATACTACCTTCGATGCCCCTAATGGATATAACATCTCGGCCCGAGACATCAATGATAGCGGACAGGTGGTTGGAATTCTCAACGACACCAATGGGTGGTCACATGGTTTCGTCTTCAACGGCAGCACCTATACGATTCTCGATGCTCCGGGGGAATATAATACTTGGGCTGATGGCATCAATGACAGCGGACAAGTAGTAGGGGGTTTCTACGCTAATAGCGTTCTCCATGGTTTCATTGCGGCTCCGGCTGCCGTGCCGCTACCAGCCTCCGCCTGGCTGTTTATCTCAGTTCTGGCTGGGTGGGGCAGATTGCAGTCTGCAAACCTAGGCAACAAACGGGTGCTAAACGGTCCAAATAGAGATTGACACAATATATGGACCATAAATGTGGTGAATAACGAACCAAATCAATTTAGTATCCTTGCCTAACTTTTCGTGCCACTCACCACGGGGCAGCAAGCTGTTTCGTGTTTTCTTGGTCCGCCGTGAACACGAGCGGGTGAGCGTTCACGTTAAATGTCTGCTTTCGGGACCGTTAGGGATTTGATTTGATGATACTGTCAGACCGCTATTGGCCGTTATGACACAGTGATAATTTCAATTTGCTCGCCGAATTCCAGACATTCGAATGGATTTCAGGATGTATTAATCGTTGAAATTGAATGGCCATCCCGACCGACAGGTAATCGCCGTATCGGGGTCTATCTTTCTAGCAAGCCGATTGGAACAATGCTCGTAATCTTGCAATCATCAACCGATGAATTTGTTATTGGCTTCGGCTTCAATTACCCTGCAATAACGCTGCAGAGCATCCCGAATTTTTCCCAATCGATCGAGCTGTTGCCGGATATGGGCAAACTCGGTTTCCAGTTCTTCGACTAATTCCGTCTCCCAGGCGGGTTCCCCCTTCAGCAGGTTGCCGAGCGGATAACGATAGCCGCGGCCTTTCTTAACGTACTGCGCAATTGGCTTGGTTTGACCGTTTTGTCGTAACGTGGCCATGCGATACCACTCAATGCTGAAACCGCGTTGGTTTTCCCGGCAGCGGATGCGGACGCCGATTCGGCCCGATTCGCTTTTGCTGTGTTTCTGGCGCTGGCTTTTCAATTGGCGCCAATAATCATCGACCAATACTTTGGCTTGCGCCTGGAGATGATCGCACCGGGTTTCGATCCAATGCAATATGTCTTGTTCGGTGAGAGTGGACTGAGCGTTGACGGGTCGTTCGCTGGACATGAATTTTCCTATTACTTAACTGTAGGGATAGACATGGACAATGCCTAATGGAGTTTTCTGTTCATTGCGAACCTTGGAAAGCGCCTTAGTGCATAGGTATTTGCACCTTAAATCCCTAACGCAGTAGGCATATCACTGTCATTTTCTCGATGGTTCATTTAGGCATTGCCTTCGCAAAACGGCGTGATTCATGCCTACCTAGGAAATAACTTCGGATTAGGGGCCGGTTAACGGTTGCCACCTTTCCCTACTACAGTAGGGAAATCGAAAGTCGAATTCCTATTGGGATTTGCGGGCTATCGTCCGTTCGCAATAACGCCAGCATTTTAGGCAACCGATATGGGATACCGATTGCAGTTGACGCCGAATTTGCGATCGTCTGCCGTTCCGGTCGCGATCTGCGATCGCTTTTCGAATCATCTTGCAGCTGATGGCGTTTTCGTCGTCAGCTGCAAAAGTCGCTGGGAAGATCTGACGGACAATGGCGCGATGAACCGAAACGCCATTTCTTTGCCAATCATCATAAGCTTGTGTCTCAGAGCCTCACTGGCGATGGGAAAAGACAGCGCGCCCGAGATTTCCTATTTCTCCGACAAGCAACGCGGCTGGTTTTGGTATGAGGTGCTGCCGGAGCCGGTTAAAAAAGCCAGACCCGAAATTCAAGCCGCCCAGGAAAAGCCCAAGCCTGACATCAAACCGCCCAGCGTCGTTGAAACCGAAGTTGTAGACACAACTCAAGTACAGCCTTCTGCAGAACCCCAACCGCTCTCCTCGGCCTGGTTGAAGCAAAACCTGGAGCATTACCTGAACCAGGCGCTCGACGATCCCAGTCCCGAGAATGTGGCGGCGTTTTACTACCTGCAGCGGGTGATGATGGACAAAGCTGAGCGTTTTACCAACGCCGCGCGTTACGTGGTGATGTCCGATCCGCAATTGGATGAAACCGTGCGCCGTCCGGTGGCGACCTATGCGGCCAATGAAGCCAATCATCAGGCCAACGTGGTGGCGGAAATGGCATTGAAGTCGATTGCCGCCCAAGCCGGCATTTTGTTTTTCTTTCGATCCGATTGCCCTTATTGCCATGTGCAGGCACCGATTCTGGCGATGCTGGAAAACGCTTACGGTTTCAAAATATATCCCGTGTCGTTGGATGGTTTGCCGACGCCGAACGGCTTTTTCAGCCAGTTCAAACGGGATAACGGTCAAGCGGCGATGTTGGGCGTCGAACAAACCCCGGCGCTGTTCCTGATGAAACCGCCCAAGCAAATTGTGCCGTTGGCGCAAGGCGCGTTGTCGTTGGAAGAAGTCACCGGACGGATTCTGCTGGCCGCCAAGGAAGCCGGTTGGATCGATGCCTCGCAATACCAAACCACTCAGGGCATCCGTAACACACCGATGTTGTTACCGGCCGCCGGTAGCATCAGCCCTGCGGTCACTCAAGATCCACTGTCACTGATCCAGGCATTGCAACGCAGTGCGCAAATGGGGAGCTCACCATGATTTCGCTTTCATTGTCTCTGCGCTACCGCCAGGTGCTGGTGTTGATTCTGTTGATCGAGAGTTCCGTTCCAGCCTATGCCGACCTGCAACAGGAAATGGACAGCATGTTCGGCACCATGACCAACTTCACGGCACCCACCGCGCATCTGGGACAGCGCCGTGGCGTGATTACCGGCGGCAGCCTGGTGGCGCGCAATGGCATCACCAATACCAACCTGGTCTCGTTCGTGCCGCCGTCATTTAGCGCGGGTTGTGGCGGTATCGATTTGTTTGCCGGCAGCTTCAGTTTCATCAACTTCAACCAGTTCGTGCAATTGCTGCGCAATGTCGCCGCCAATGCCTCAGGCTATGCATTCCAACTCGCCGTCGGCGCCATGTGCCCCTGGTGTGCGTCGGTGATGACCGACTTGCAAAAGAAAATCCAGGAAATGAACCAGATGTTCAGCAACTCCTGCCGGTTGGCACAGGGCTTGGTCAACGACACTGTCAAAGCCTTCGACCTGCAAAGTAAAACCAACCTGTCCAATGCCTCGTTTACCCAAGGCATTTCGGATGTGTTTTCCAGCTGGACCAACACCAGTACCTTGGGCGATCCGGTACAGCAGGTGAAGCAAAACGACCCGGCCGACATGACCAAGATCATTCAGGGCAATCTGGTCTGGCGGGCTTTGGTCAATCAAAATGCCGGCGGTTGGTTTCGCTTCGGTGGCAACAATTTGCTGGAAGCGGCGATGAGTATTTCCGGTACGGTGATCGTCGATGCGCCTCAAGCCGCGCCCGACGGCAAAGGCGAAAACAATGCGGTCAGCGCGCCGCCGCCGGTGCTGCGGATCAAGGATCTGATGTACGGCAATGACGCCGGCAATAGTTATCAAACCGTCAGGATGTACACCTGTTCGGATGGACACGATGCCGATCAGTGCCTCAAACCCATCGTCCAGAACGTCAATCTGGTGGGCTTGAAGCAACGGGTGATGGATATCCTGCTGGGTTCGGCCAATACCGGCAACGGCCTTATCTACAAATTCTCGACCAACAGCGGTCAAATCACCGACAGCGAAAAAGCCTTCATGCAAACAGTGCCGGATGCCATCGGCGGCATGATCCATAACTTGGCGAGGGAAGATGCCGGCATTGCCAGGATGTGGGCCGAAGAAGCGGCACCGGTGATTGCCTTGGAACTGGCGCAACTAATTGTCAATGATTTACTGAATGCCGTGCAAACCGCCGCGCACATGAACGACCATGCCTACGCCAAATTGCTGATGGATGCCTTGAAAGATGCCCGTGAGCAGATTCAAGACGAGTACGTCACCATCGCCGGCCGCTACGGCAATCCGCAAACCCTGATGGCGTTTTATCAGCAATTGATGAATACCGTAAAGCCAAAACATTACGGTACCGTGGCGCAATTGCCGGCTTCCGGTACCGCCTGGCCGACGCCTTAGTCCTTATCTTTTCTCTACAGGCCATCTCCTATGTTTGAAATCTTTTCCGTAGGCGATTCTGCCTATCTGCAAGCTGTACTGAATGCCGTGGCGATGATCTCTGGCACCGGCGATTATCGCACCGCTGCTGCCGTGGGTGGTTTGATTGGTGTCATCATCGTCATGCTTAGAGCCTTGTTGCAATGGGACGGCCGGGGCATCCGTTATCAGGATTTACTGTTGGCGTATGTGTTGTGGTTGATGCTATATGCGCCGTCGGTGCGGGTGTCGATTGAGGATGCTTATAGCGGTAGCGTGGTGGTGGTCGACAACGTGCCGCTAGGTCCGGCCGTGGTCGGCAGTGTGATGTCGAACATGGGCTATCGAACCACGCGATTGTTCGAACAAGGCTTTGGCACACCGTCGATGACCGGCAATGGCTTTGCCGACAGTTTGCAGACTCTAACGGCGGTACGGAAGAATTTGTTGTCGCGGGTGAATTTAGGCGCGGCCAATGTACCCAATGCCGGCAGCGACATGGAAACCTCGTTTGCCAATTACGTGCGGGAATGCACGTTGACCGGTGTCGATCTGAATCAGAAATCGGTGGATGCCATCTTGCGCGACGCCGATCCGTTGAATGCCATCCGCTTCGATTCCGACATCTACATGACCCAAATCTTTGTCGGCGGCCAACCACAAACCAAAACCTGCACCGAAGCCTGGGCCGATTTGAGCGTGGTGGCCACCGGTAATTTCGCGACGGCGCTGGAGGGTTTGTTGCAGCCCACCCTGGGTGTGCCGGCAGCAGCCGATACGGTGCCGAAAATCCAGGATGCCTTTGATGCGCTGGCAGGGCCGGGTGTTATTGATGCCGCCGATTACATGCTGATGTCAGCGATCATGCCCATGTTCGAGAAAGGCGTGATTGGCCGGCATGAAGACGGTTTGCACTGGAACAAAGCGGCCATGGTGGAACAAGCCATTCAGCAACGCAATACTCAATGGGCGGCCGAACAAACGCTGTTTTCCAAGATCGTCCGACCCATGATGGCCTTCATCGAAGGTTTGAGTTATGCCATTGCCCCGATCATGGCCTTCGTAGTGATGCTGGGCAATGTCGGTATCCGGATGAATATCGGTTATTTCTCGATGTTGCTTTGGATCCAATTGTGGATGCCGATTCTGGCGGTGATCAATCTGTTCATCCAGATGTCCGCCGCCGGTAAAATGGCCGCGCTAACCACGGCGACCTACAACCTGCCGTCGATGATGGGGATTTACCAACTGGACATGGAGTTACAGCAATGGTTGTCGATTGGCGGTATGTTGGCGGCGTCCACACCGGCGATCACATTGATGCTGATCTATCGTGGAGCGGTAACCGCCACCCATTTCCTGGGACGCATGGACGGCGGCGATTACGTGAATGAAAAAATTGCCACGCCCGATGTGATCAGCCCGGCGCCGGTCTTGAATGCCCAATCGCAGCATCAATACAGTCCGTTGTCGGCGGTTACCCAAACTGGCGTCGACAAAGTGCTACCCACCTTTACCGCCGGCAAGGACATGAGTTCGGCGGTATCGTCGGCTTATAGTGCTTCGGAACAGGCTACCAGCAGCTTCATGCACAGTGTGTCGTCCACGGCCTCGAAGTCGGCCAACATCAGTAACGATGCGTTTGACAGCCGGTCGCTTGGCAATCAGATTGCCAGCAGTTCCAGTTATACCGATGCCTATAATCGTCAGTTCGGTGAAGCCTTCGCCAAGAAGCATGCCGATACTGGCATATCCGCCGATCAGTTCTCGGCGTTGGTGGCCGGCAGTGCCAATGCCGGGGCCAAGCTGGGAAGCGACCAACTCAGCGGCGCAATATCTGGCCGCTTGCAGAACGATTTCAAAGTCAGTCAGGACAAGTCCGATGCGATTGCCGCGGACATCAGCCAAACGGTCAACGACAGCCAAGGCTATCAGGCCGGATTGGCGAAAAGCCTAGCAATGGATGCACAAACCGGCACCCGAAACGTCGCATCGATGGGCTTACAAAATCAATCACTGTCCTCGCTACAACACAGCGCAACCGATGCGGTATCCGCCAGTGAATCCTATCAACAAACTTTATCGGCTCAACAACGCTTCGGAACACAAGCCAGTTTCGGTGCGGCGGAAACGGGATACAAAATCGCGCATGATTCTGGCTTGATGGAACGTCTGGATCGCACACTTGATCAATACGGCTTGCGCGGCGATACGCAACGGCTAGCCTCGCAATGGAAAGCGTCGGGTTGGATCAGCAATGCCGATCAAGCCTATGCGGCCGCCGGCATGTCGTTATTGACCGGATTTTCGTCACCCAGCTACCGCACGCTGGACGATCAACAATCGTACCAGGCGCAAATCTCGGGTTACCAGCTGCTCGGCGATGCGTTTAATGCGCCGCAAGCCGATCAAAGCTGGAATGCCAGCCGGAATGAATCCCTGAAAGCCAGCGCTCCGGAAGCTGGCAGGGTTCAGGCATCAGTCGAACAGGCCAATCTCAAAGACCCACGCGCTGAAACCGAATCGCTAAATCAGCGTGCTCAGGCGCATATTGGTTCAGCGACGGAAAAAATTGCCGGCGGCGAAGCCCATATCGACGCACAACATGATCGTAATTTGGCAGAGCGTGAACAAAATTCAAGAGAAGGTTTCGGTCAATTGGCGAATGTCAAAGCGGAGCACTTTAGGCAATCGATTGCGGCAGCGGCCAATGACACGCCTTCGGTAGCGGAGGCAACATACGATTACCTGGGAGGGAGTATTTATAATACCGCCAAGAATATCGAAGCCGTGGGTTCTTCTGGTGCTGAAAGCATTAAAGAATTTACTTCAAATACTACAGAAGCTTACTCGAACGGAGCAAGCTTTTGGGATTCCGTAAAATACGGAGCCTCTAAATCTTACTCCGGTTTTATTCAAACTACCCAGGCTTGGGCAGACCAAAGAATTAATGAAATCGGTGACAAATTAACGCCAAGTCAAAAAACATATTACCGAGCAGCAATGTTTGAAGCATTCGCTGGAATATCAGTTGGTGGAGGATATAGCGGAAATTTGGCCGCAGCAAAACAACAATTGATCAAAGAGGAAGGAGACATTGATGGCAACAATATTTCAAAGTTATTGATGAGTGCAGCCGGCCAAAATCGCATGGATCTCATAGATCAGATTAGTAGCTTTAATCGAGCTAGAGGACTAATTAATTATTAAGAACCATGAATTATTTGTTGCGAAGAATTTGTCCAAAACCAACAATAATCCCTCGCAGAATCATGGCAAATGAGAGCATGATAATTGGTACGGTAAGTTCATTGTTAATACTCCCCAGTACCCAGGCTACAAACACTAAGGTAGCCCAATAGTAATTACTTTCATGGGAAAGACGATTTGCCAATTGTTCAATACACTGAAAAACTAATTCTGCTAATGCTAGGGCAGTAAAAGTAACGAAACCAAATAGGGCAAATGTAGAAAGTGTTTCAGGCAGCATGCCTTTTGAACTGCCCATGAATGTTAATCCAAATAATCCAGCTGCCAAGCTAAAAAAATTAAAGTGCTTTTTAGTTAATGTGCGGGTGTGAAAACGCTGCAAAAACTTCTTCAATCCACTCGGAAACCGCGCAAACGTCACGCCACAGAAAGGGCAAACCGACTTGGTTGGTCTGCCATAGTAAACGACTACTCTAGGCACCATGGATCGGCTACATTCGTTGCAAATCACGGTAGCATGATGTCCGGCAAAGACTGAGGGTTTGGAAGTGTCTTTTCGGCTTAATTGGGATGAGAATGTCGCCATTGGTGGACTCCACTTCGAATATTCGGCAGATCCTGAATTCTAGTGGCTACTATCCCAATATTCTTGGAAAGAATCAATTAGCCAATGAGGTATTTGGATTTACGCATCTGGTTTAGCACGCACATTTGGCAGACCTGCTGGTATTTGCAGCCATGAATAACCAAATAGGGCAAATGGCAGCTTGTACAGTAAGGTAGTTCAGCGAGTCCGTCTTTCATTGCTTCGGTGATAATCCAGGCTTCATCGAAATTTGCAGGTCGTATGCGGCCAAACGGTCGGCGTTCTAGAATATGGTTGGGATAGATTGTGCAAAAAGTATCCCAGGCAAAAATCATAGCGTTCAGATCTATTTCCGATCTGATATCACCCGGACAAGCGCTTCGATA
Organism: Methylomonas sp. MK1; assembly: GCF_000365425.1. Classification (NCBI taxonomy): domain Bacteria; kingdom Pseudomonadati; phylum Pseudomonadota; class Gammaproteobacteria; order Methylococcales; family Methylococcaceae; genus Methylomonas; species Methylomonas sp. MK1. Next base: position 690,354 of record NZ_AQOV01000001.1, on the reverse strand, counting down.
GATTGAAGCAAATAGGGCCATGTACAGAAACGACTCGCGCGCTTGCGGCATCGACGTAATGCTGGGAACTAGCCCAGATACTGGACTTTCTCGGTGCAGCGAAAAATAAAGGTTACACAAGTCTTTGGGGCGCAAGGTTTTGATGGCCCGGCAGGCCAATTTTGTACGCAACTTTCGTCTCAGTAATTGATAGGCCCAATACTGATCATTGAGCCGAGTAGCAAAGGCGCAATGACTGCTCATGACTCTGGAGGGTGGGCGGACAAAAGCATCAGTAAGTCGATCGCTCGTGCGTCGAGTACATCCGGGACTTCGGCTTTTGGGGTTTTTAGGAATTCGCTCCATTTATGGGAGTTGAAACGGGGAACAAAGGTCAGGCAATCGCTTCGTGCCAGGCTCTTCAGTTGTTCGAGCGGCATCTTTCTGAGCAATGAAACCGCGTCTGCCGTTAAGCCCAGGCAGAACATAGCTTTCTGTTCGCTTTCGGAAAAAATTAAGGATTGAGCGACGATGAGGTAGTCGAGATTCAGTTTGTAGAGATTCTCATCCATGGTGGAATCCTTTATTGGCTAAAGAATTTCGCGGATTTGATCGGCCAAGGCAATCACTTTTTGCCCGTACTGGATGGCTGCCGACTCATTTTTCCAGCTGTAATATCGCCCAATACCATGAGCGAGATTGTTTGGCACCGATTGGATGGCCTCTGAGAGTACGCTAGCGCCAATTTCGAGATTGGTGCTCGGGATCAAGAGTTGTTCGGGTTTCGCAACGCGGTGGCCATGCCATCGCAGATTCACTTGCATGATGCCGACGTCGATATTGCGTTTGCCTTGATCCAGCATTTGATTGAGCAAAGCTTTGGCCTCCTGCTGACTGCTAGGAATAAAGGAGTTGCCAGCGTTATTGATGGCCCAGGGCCAGGGCACGACACAATTCTGTTCACCGTTTTTTCGCGACTCCGTCAGCGCAACGGCATACAGAATATAGGGATCAATGCGATGTCTACGGGCAATTTGTCCCCACTGCGTGTTTTGTAATTTAGCTTTAGATGCTGGGGAGTGTAGGCTGTAGCCATTGGCTTGAATGGGATCGGCAGCCATTGATTCCATGGGTTGGCTGATGAGGTAAAGGCCACTGAACAATCCAATCCAAAGATGCTTAATAGGGTTTTGGATTGAAACGCCAGGGTGCTTAACCCCGTGTTTTTTTATGTGAATAATTAACATCGCGAGCTCACCGTTATGGTTTTGAAGCGAGTTTACGACGTTGCCAAAAATTCTATATGTTCGAAAAACCTCTCTTTAAGTTGTTTTTCGCCGATCCTCTGAGTTTGGCCTTGCTTTTTTACTTGATCTTATGATCGGAAGGAATGTGACTTGGGTGTGCTGATGGTGGCTGAGGATTATGTGTACCACCAAGAGCATTTTTATGGCGCGACTTTTAGTTTAGTGACAAATTAAATGGCGCTATATAGTCAATAGCGACACAAAGCTTTGAATGGCTTCTGGGTCTTGACCAAAATCGACAGTGAGGTGTTACTTTAATTTGATAAAACCGCTCGTTGGCTAGCTGAGCTGTATTGACTCGAAGGCTTGATTTTGGATGACTCAGGGCATTTGGGAATTACAATCCGGACTATTCCTCGCCGACCATCTGCCCCAACCTGACCAACGCTTGATTGACCCGCTCGTCCCAATCGACAGCACAGTTGAGACGGATGAAATTGCGGTATTTTTGCGTCGCCGAGAACATCGGGCCGGGCGCGATGCTGATGCCTTGCTGCAACGCGCGCCGGCTCAGCGCCGTCGCATCGACAGTTTCCGGCAGCTCCACCCAGATCACGAAGCCGCCCTCCGGCTGAGTAACGCGGGTGCCTGACGGAAAATAAACGCCGATGGCCGCCGTCATTCTCTCCACCGCTTGCCGGTATTGGTTGCGCGCCTGGCGCAGATGCCGTTCGTAGCCGCCCTTGGCCAGCATTTCCGCGACTGTCAATTGCGCGTGAGTCGGCGTTGCCAGATTGCCGACGTATTTCAGATATTCGGTTTGTTCCAGGTACGGCCCGGCCACCAGCCAACCCACCCGTAAACCGGGACACAGGGATTTGGAAAACGACGAGCAATACAACACACGTCCCTCGCTGTCCCAGTTTTTCGCCATCGACGGCCGTTGCGGGCCGAAACCCAGGTCGCCATAGATGTCGTCCTCGATCAGCGCGATCCGGTAGCGGTTGACCAACTCCAGCAGCGCGCGTTTGCGTTCGTCGCTCATGCAATAGCCGAGCGGATTACTGTAGTTGGGCACCGCGATGCATGCCTTGATCGGCCATTGCTCGCAGGCCAGTTGCAGCGCGTCCAGCGCGATGCCGTCGCGCGGATGGGTCGGAATTTCGATTGCGCGTAGCGACAACGATTCGATAACTTGCAGCAGCCCGTAAAAGGTCGGTGATTCGACGGCGACGACGTCGCCCGGCTTAGTAACCGCTCTCAAGGCCAGCGTCATCGCTTCCTGGCAGCCGTTGGTGATCAGGATGTCGTTGGGATCGACCGGGCAGCCCTGTTCCGACATGCGCCGGGCGATTTGCCGGCGCAATTCCGGCGCGCCCGGCGGAAACTCGTAATTGGCAATGCGTTGGCTGTAACGGCGGGCGACGCTGGCCGACAGCTGAGCCATTTTTTGCGTCGGCAAAAACGACGCCGCCGGCACCGCCGCGCCCAATTGCACGATGTTCGGGTTGTTGGCGGCTTTGACCAACCGCAATACCAATTCCTGACCCGTCACCAATGACGGTTCGCGGGGCGGCGCCGAAATCGCCGGTTCCTGCAGCGAACAGCGCGGACGCGGCCTGACGTAATAACCCGAGCGCTGGCGGGCTTCGAGATGGCCCTGGTCCTCCAAAAGCCGCAATGCGCTGACCGCCGTTGCGGTGCTGACCTGATGTTGCTGACTGAGCTGACGAACGCTGGGCAGGCGTGCCCCTGGTCGGTACAGATTCTGCGCGATGGCGTTGAGCAAATGTTCGGCGAGGTTTTCGTAACGAAGATTCATGGCAGTTGCAATACAGTTTCGGCGTTTAGGTATCGATACAATTTATCATCAGTCAAAATTGTATCGATGTAATTTACAGAATTTGCATCTGTATCGATAGTCTGATCATAGTCTAAAGTAGCCCCTCCAATCAAACAGGGCAAGACTATGAAATTCCGCTTGTTGAACCGCGCCAAGTTTTCCGTTGGCGGCCGTAACCCTACGACGCTTCCCCAACCTTCCGAGCTGACGCGCGGTTATTGGTTCGGCTGCGCCGGCATCCTCGGTTTTAGCCTGACCTTGCCGGCTACCCGGCTTGCGGTGGCGGAACTCGATCCGGTATTTGTCGGCTTGGGCCGAGCGGTCGCCGCTTCCCTGCTGGCGGCATTCGCGTTGTGGTGGCGAGGCGGCCGTTTGCCAAAAGGCAGTCAATGGCTGAGGTTGGCCGCAACCGCCGGCGGTGTGGTGATTGGCTTTCCGCTACTGTCGGCATTGGCCTTGCAACAAGTTTCGGCGGTGCATGGTGCCGTGGTGGTCGGCTTGACGCCGTTGTTGACCGCCGGTTTCGGCGTGCTGTTATCGGGCGAGCGGCCGGCATGGCGATTCTGGCTGGCAACGGCATTGGGTAGTATGGCCATCCTGGTCTTCGTCTATCTTTCCGGTTCGGCAGGGCTGCAGCAAGCGGATCTGTATTTACTGGCGGCCATTGCCTGCGTCGCCTACGGTTATGCCGAAGGCGCGAGGCTGGCGAAACAGCTAGGCGCTTGGCAAACCATCAGTTGGGCGCTGTTGATGACTGCGCCGCTGTTATTGCCGTGGGTGGTGGAAGCCGCGCCGTCGCGCATCGAGCTGGTCGGCTGGCCTAGTCTGTTGGGCTTCGCCTACGTCAGTGTGGTCAGCATGTATCTGGCATTTTTTGCCTGGTATCGCGGTTTAGCGCTGGGCGGCACCGCGCAGATCGGCCAACTGCAATTGCTGCAGCCGTTTCTCAGCATGGCAGCCGGTTCGGGGTTGATCGGTGAAAGTGTCGAGATTGAACAATTGGCAACCGCCTCTGTAGTCGTCGCCTGCGTCTTGGCCGGCAGAAAATCTTCATGCCAACGTTAACATCAGGAGCATTTTATGAGTACCCATTCGCTAACTTGGCTGAACGGCCAATTGCTGCCAACCAATCAAGCGTGTATCCCGGTCAACGACCACGGACTACTTTACGGCGACGGCGTGTTCGAAGGCATACGTTTTTACCGGCGCCGGGCTTTTCGTCTGCAACGGCATTTGCAACGCCTGGCGCTGTCGGCGCGGGCGATTGCGCTGGAAATATCATACTCCACCGAGGAATTGGAGGCTGTCATCGAACGGCTGATCGAAGCGTTTGCAGACGACGACGGCTATATCCGGCTGACGGTGACGCGCGGCGCCGGGCCATTGGGCTTGAATCCCAAAATCTATTCGCAGCCCAATGTCATCGCCATCGCCGACCAATTGACGATGATAGCCATCGGCCAACAACAGGCCGGGGCGCGGCTGATCGTATCGTCGGTGCGCCGCTTGCCGGCCGACGGCCTGGATCCGCGCATCAAAAGCCTGAATTATTTGAACCACATTCTCGCCAAAATCGAAGCCAACCATGCCGGTGCCGACGAGGCGATACTGCTCAACGGCCAAGGTCGGGTGGCCGAAGGCACCGCCGACAATGTGTTCATCGTCCGCAATGGCCGCTTGCTGACGCCGCCTTGCAGCGAAGGCGCACTGGAAGGTATCACCCGCGATTTAGTGCTGGAATTGGCGCAAGCCGAAGGCATCGACACTAGCGAACAGCCGTTGGGCGTGTATGATTTGTACGCCGCCGACGAATGTTTGTTGACCGGCACCGGCACCGGCGCCGAACTGATAGCGGTGGCCAGTATCGATTGCCGTGCATTGCCTAGTTGCCCAGGACCGGTGTTCCAACGCTTGCAACAGGCCTTTCGGCGGACCATAGACCAAGAGTGCGGAGGCGAGAGATGAATTTATTGGAAAATTTGCAGTTGCAGGCGCGTTACAGCCAGTGGGTCAACCAGCGTTTGTACGTCGCCTGCGCCAGTTTGACGGACGACGAACGCAAACGGGAGCGCGGCGTATTTTTCCATTCCATCCACGGCACCTGGAACCATTTGCTGCTGGGCGATCGCGTCTGGCTGGCGCGGCTGCAAGATCAAACGGCGCCATACCAACGCTTGGACTTGGAACTTTACGCCGATTTCGGCGAATTGCGGGCGGCGCAAGCCGATTGCGACCAAGCCTTGCTGGATTGGATCGAAGGCTTGCAAGCCGACGATTTGCAACGGCGCATCGCCTTCTGCAGCCTGTCCACCGGGCAGGATAGAAATCTGGCTGTAGCTACCATGCTGACCACCTTGTTGATCCACAAAACCCACCACCGCGGCCAAATCACCGCGTTGCTAAGCCAGTGCGGTTGCGACTACGGCGCCATCGATTATATCTGTGCGCCGTTTGTCGACTAAGCTTGCATTTTTTAACCCTTTTAGGATGGTTCCGAATGACTGAGTCAACGTTCCCAATTGCCATCGTAGCGGAGCAAGTGCCGCCACGGGCGAGAAAATCTTTGTATCCGCAAGCCATTTTGGACGTGCATGGCGCCCGGTTGGAAGGTCGGGAAAAGCGGGCGTTAGGCGATTTGTTCGGCCTGCAAAACTTCGGTGTCAATCTGACCAAGTTGGAACCCGGCGCGATTTCCGCGTTGCGCCATGCTCATGCCAAACAGGACGAGTTCATCTACATCTTGCAAGGCTGCCCAACCCTGTACACCGACGCCGGCCCCACGCCCTTGTCGCCCGGCATGTGCGCCGGTTTTAAAGCCGGCAGCGGCGACGCCCACCGGCTGGTCAACGAAACGGCGAGCGACGTCGTCTATCTGGAAATCGGCGACCGCAGCGCGGGTGACCAAGTCGTCTACCCGGACGACGACTTGCTGGCTGCGTTTGTCGATAATAGCTTCCGCTTCGCCCACAAGGACGGTACGCCATATTGAACGCTTTGAAATTTTTCGCCGCCAGTCAAATTGTCAGGGAACGCTATCGCGAACCCTGAGCTATTAGGCTGGATGAATTAAAAAGTGGTGTTAATCGGTTATAGCCAATTTAGAAACAACGAATGGAATGTCTCTTCTTGTTTTTTAACCTCATATGAGGTCTAATAACCGGAAGTCAATTGCGACGATTCCTTCAAGGATATTTATTGTGCTAGTACCTATTCGTACCGAGTTTTCCGATGTAACTAACCGCCTTTCGCAGCTCGATCTGACCGTGACCACTTTATCAGAAGCAGTTAGGCAGGGATATTTGGCTAGAACCCTGCTAACTGCAAATCATCCTCGAATATTCTTTGGTTATTCTATGTGGGCGCAGACAGTTGCAGCATTGCGCGATAATTTACGTCCTGATGGCTGGCTTAAGTCTGATCAGGGTAATTATGAATTAACGATCAATTCAATTGGTAATCTTGCGATTGCCGTTACAACTGGCGATGAATGCACAGGCCTTGCTCACCTTAGCCCTTCGAACAAATGTCCTAAAGGTATCAATACGATTGATGCTATTAGTGCTAACAATCAATTTGATTTATTTGCCGAGTTTTTGCCTCCAGTAATCGAAAAAGCGGGCTTAAGCACTTGGGTATTACTGATACATTTATCTGATGAAGAAGTCCGGGCTGAATTATCATTGCCCTCTCTGATTTCAAATGGAAAAATAAAGGCTTGGAAGGAACGCATAATCCTTCCTGTCATTCCGCGCGAAGGTGATTTTATTGATGTCAACATGCCTGATGTTCCGGAAATTGACGTTCCAATCCGACGTAAGGCTTCATGATGTTTAATTCCACTCGCTTTGCCTTGGCTAGAAAGCGCCGTGGCATTACAAAGCGCGCACTCGCAGAGCGAATTGAAGTTTCAGAACGTTCGGTATCCGCTTATGAATGTGGAGCTACCATTCCCGAACCTGAAACCGTAAATCGAATATCTCGCGTCTTGGGTTTTCCCGTGGCCTTTTTCTGTGCTTCGGATGTGGATGAACTAAAACCGGATATTGCGAGTTTTAGAGCTTTGACAAAAATGACATCATCTCAACGAGCTATGGCGCTTGGTGCTGGAAGCATTGCTCTCTTGTTGAGCGAATGGATTGAACAACGCTTTGACTTACCTCAAACCAAGATGCCTGATTTCGACAGAAATGGATTACGAGCGAGCTCAATTTCACAAGCGGCTCCCAGGTCGGATCAAGGCGATCTATATCCAGCAGCAGGTGAAGAGCATGATCCAGAAGCCTACTCCGATGCACTCAGGCATTATTGGGGGCTAGGAGAATTGCCAATTAGGAACATGATTTCATTGCTGGAGTCAAATGGTATACGCGTATTTTCGTTGGCTATTGATGCCAGGGAAGTTGATGCATTTTCGATGTGGTATGGCGGTAAGCCGTACGTGTTTCTTAACACCAACAAGACAGCGGAACGCTGCCGTTTCGATGCCGCGCATGAACTGGGACATTTGATTATGCATAGGCACGGCGCGCCACAGGGGCAAGAGGCGGAAAGGGATGCAAATGCGTTTGCCTCAGCGTTCCTTATGCCTAGAAAGAGCATTTTGGCAAACGCACCACGTTCGGCTACGCTACCCAGCCTAATAGCTCACAAGAAATATTGGACGGTTTCCGCTGCTGCCTTGAACTACCGATTGCACTCACTTGGTCTCACGACGGATTGGACCTATAGAACTCTTTGCGTGCAACTATCCCAATATGGGCGTAACAAAGAACCGGATGGATCGTCTTTTGAAACTTCGCAAGTCTTATCGAAGGTATTTGCAGCATTACGAGCGGAAGGGGTTTCTAAAAATGATGTCGCTAGTGAATTGATGGTTTTACCTCAAGAAATAGATGAACTGACATTCGGACTAATGCTTACAGCACTTGGTGGTCGAAAGGATCGTGATCTCATTGCGGATGGCAAGTCGGCGAGGCGACCAAATTTGACTATTGTCAAATAATTCTCCAGGTAAATAGACCGTGCGAATACCGAAGCATATTCGCACGAACAAAGTCCTCTCACACCTCCAAATATGCTTCGCTATTCAGGGAAACGTCGGCTTAAGTTTTGCCGATTTCTCCGCTTCGACCTCGAGCAAGACCATCGCCACATGGGCTTGGCCGTCCGCACACAACGGCACTTGATCTAGGTAACTCGAACAGACCGCTTCGATAAACGATTCTCTATGGTTTTCGGGAATCCTGTGCGTGTACGGCAGCCAGGTGGTTCGAATCCAGCTCGCCAGACCTTCCCGTCCGTCGTGGTTCATGTCCTTGGCGACGAGTTCGAGCCGTTTGACATTAAAGCCGGCGGCGTCCAGCATCACCGGGTATTCATCGACCGCTGAAAAGGTATACGGAAACTCGAAGCCGACAAAATACTGCGACCATGGCGCCGAATCCTTGACCCGGTCAATCGCCGCCCGCATGTTGGCCGCATCGCCTTTGCCGCCCATGTGCAGCAGGATTTTGCCGCCGGTTTTCAGGCTTCGGTATAAGCCGCCGATCACAGGTTGATGTTGCTTGACCCAATGCAGCGCCGCGTTGGAGAAAACCACGTCAAAACAGTCAGCAAAGCTTAAGTTCACCGCATCCATGACTTGGAACGACAGGTTGGGATATTGCTGCTTCGGGTATCGGCTTTGGGCCAGCGCTATCATCGCTTCCGAGTTGTCGATGCCGACCACTGCGCCGCGATTGACGATTCTGGCGATTTCAGCCGTGACTTTGCCATCGCCGCAACCCAAGTCCAGTACATTTTCGTGGCCGCTTAACTGCAATTGCGTGATCAGTTCCTTAGCCCATTGCTGTTGGGCTTGCGAGTTTTGGGCATAATCCTGGGCGTTCCAGCGGTAAGTGTTCAATTTTCCTCCTGTTTCACTTCGTAGGGTTTACGGCTGGCGCGCTAGCGCGGTAAAACCGCCTCTTTCTAACTCGTGATATCGCTGAAAGCCTGTATCTTTGGTCAAACGGTTGTAGCCTCCGAGTAGGGCTTTGATCGATGCGGTGACGATGTTAGCGTCCATGCCGACGCCAAAGACGGTTGGGCCGTTCGCAGCCGTTAGTTCGACAAAGGCGCAGGCTTGGGCATCGCCGCCACTGCCGACCGAGCGTTCCTCGTAGCTGCACACCGACACTGCGCCGCCGAGCGAGCCTAAAGCCTGGACGGCCGCGGCTATCGGTCCGTTACCCACGCCGGTTAAATCGCGCGGTTCACCGTCACACTCGATTTGCAGCTGTATGCCTTGCCCTTGCGCATGCTCGAACAATTGATGGTCGAGGTAACGCAAGGGCTTTGCCACATCGAGATAAGTCTGGGCAAATAGCTGCCACAACTGTTCCGCGCCGATTTCGCCGCCTTGGCAGTCGGTATGGCCTTGCACCACTTGCGAAAACTCCACCTGCAGACGGCGCGGCAGCACCACACCATAATGACTTTCTAGTAGGTGCGCGATGCCGCCCTTGCCGGACTGGCTGTTGATGCGGATCACCGCATCGTAACCGCGGCCGACGTCGGCCGGATCGAACGGCAGATACGGCACGTTCCAGATGCTACCGGGCTGCTGGGCGGCAAAGCCTTTCTTGATGGCGTCCTGGTGCGAGCCGGAAAACGCGGTGAACACCAACTCGCCGGCATAGGGTTGGCGCGGCGGCACGTTTAGGCCGGTACAGGCCTCGAACTCACGCACCACCGCATCGATGTCGGAAAAATCCAAGCCCGGCGTCACGCCTTGGGTATACAGATTCAACGCCAGCGTCACCAAATCCACGTTACCGCTGCGTTCGCCGTTGCCGAACAAGCAACCCTCGACGCGCTCGGCGCCGGCCATCAACGCCAGTTCGGCGGCGGCTACCGCGGTGCCGCGGTCGTTGTGCGGATGCACGCTGAGGATAACGCTGTCGCGGCGGCCGATATGACGATGCATCCATTCGATCTGGTCGGCGTAAACGTTCGGCGTCGCCGTTTCCACCGACGCCGGCAAATTCAAGATGATCTTGTTGTCCGGCGTCGCGCCCCAGGCGGCGCTGACCGCATCGCAAAACTCGACGGCGAAATCCGGCTCGGTGGCGCTGAAGGTTTCCAGGCTGTATTGCAAGCGCCACTGGGTTTGCGGCTGGTCGGCGGTCAATTGTTTGACCAGCCGCACCGCATTGACGGCCATCGCCAATACTTCGGCCCGGCTCATGCCCAATACCAATTCGCGAAACGGTAGGGATGTGGCGTTGACGATATGGACGATGGCCGAGCGCGCGCCGTGCAAAGCTTCGACGGTGCGGCGCAACAATGGCTCACGAGCGTGGCTTAGCACTTCGATGGTGACGTCGTCGGGGATCAACGCGTTGTCTATCAAGCGGCGCACGAAATCAAAATCAGTCTGCGAAGCCGACGGAAACGCCACTTCGATTTCCTTGAAACAGATGCCGCACAAGGTGCGGAACAGGCGCAATTTGCGTTCGGCGTTCATAGGTTCGAACAAGGCCTGGTTGCCGTCGCGCAAGTCGGTGCTCATCCAGATCGGCGCTTGAGTCATCGTGTGGTTGGGCCATCGGCGGTCGGCAAGCGCCACAGGTGGGAATGGATGGTGTTTGCAAGAAGGATTGGTCAACATGGCTGAATGCTCTCGGTAAATGGGATGCCGATAAGATAAGCCAAACCGTCCGCTAGGCGATTGCGTTTATGCTATCTAAAATGCCAATCATTGATAGAATGTTGCCAATGTTTATAGAAATACGATGGTTAGTTGTTTTGCTATGACAATAGGGGATATTTTATGGAACTGGATCGATACGACAGACAAATTTTGAACATCCTGCAAGCCGACGGCCGCATCAGCAATCAGGAGCTGGCCGATCGCATCGGCTTGTCGCCGTCGCCTTGCTTACGACGGGTGCGGGCATTGGAGGAGGGCGGCTTGATCGTCGGCTACCGGGCGCTGCTGGATGCCAAAGCCTTGGGTCTGACGCTGATGGCCTTGATCCACATCTCGATGGACCAACACACGCCGGAACGTTTCAGCGCCTTTGAAGCGGCGGTTGCCGGGATTCCGGAAGTGATGGAATGTCTGTTGATCACCGGCCAGACCGCCGATTACCAGCTCAAGGTTATGGTCAAGGACTTGGACGCCTACCAGGAATTGCTGCTGAAACGTATCACTAGTATTCCGGGCGTGACCGGGGTGCATTCCAGCTTCGTGTTGCGGCGCGTGGTGGATAAGACGGCGTTTCCGGTCGGGGTAGGGCTATGATTGTTCCGAACCCATTGCCGGCCGAGTTTGCTAACATGGCAAAACACTGACTCAAACCGTTACCCAAAAAATGAACACTGCAATCATCACTCAACGCGCAACTACTTCCGATGTTAAAGTCTGCCATCGCGTAGGCTCAAGGCCGCACTGTTAAAACGTTTGACTGTAATTGGCTCGCCAAATACTATCCTCGTACCCCATTAGCTTTGGTAAAAGCCTCGCAGCCCCAGCCACACGGGCTTAAAATCTTGCTGGCCGACTAATCGATGATCACCCCTTCAAGGACCAGATGAAAACCTATTTGACCTATTTAAGCGCGATATTGCTTTTGCTAAGCGGTTGCGCCGGTTCCCCGCCGTTAAAACCGGATAACGTGCAACGCGGCGATTACAGTTACCTCAAGGCTCATCTTTCCTGGCTGATTGAACAGGAAATGTCCGAACAGGATGTGGAAGGCTTAAGCATCGCCGTGGTGGACGATCAGCAGGTCGTCTGGTCGCAAGGTTTCGGCTACGCCGATCAAGCCAGGCAGATTGCCGCGACACCGGAAACGGTTTATCGAGTCGGCTCCGTCTCCAAACTCTTCACCGATACGCTGGTGATGCAACTCGCCGAGCAAGGCAAGCTGGATATTGATCAACCGTTGCAAACCTATCTGCCAAATTTCGCGATCAAAAGCCGCTTCCCGGACGCCGGACCTATTACAGCGCGCAATGTCATGACCCATCATTCCGGTTTGCCGGGCGATAGAGGCAATGGCATGTGGACTAAAACTCCGGCGCCGTTCAGTCAGCTTGTCGGCAAGCTGAAAGACGAATACGTCGCCTATCCGCCCAATCGTATCTGGGCCTATTCGAATCTGGGCATCACCTTGTTAGGGGCGATGTTGGAAAGGCTTACCGGCCAGGATTTCAGCAGTTATGCCGACTGGCAGCTGTTAAAACCGCTTGGGATGACGAATGCGGCATTTTCGCTTGGCATCGAGGGGGAACTGGCCTCGAAAGCCTATAAGAATGATCACGAACAGACGGAAGTGGCACTGCGCGATATGCCGGCCGGGGGCTTGAACGCGAATGTCTTGGACCTAAGCCGCTTTATCGCCATGGTCTTGGCGGACGGCAAAACCAATGGCCGGCTCATATTGAAACCGGAAACCCTGCATGAAATGCTGCGGCAGCAAAACCAGGATGTGGCGCTGGATGTGGGTACCAAAACCGGTTTGGGTTGGTTCTTGACCAGCAAGCCCGGTATCGGCGAAGTGGCCGCACACGGCGGCGCAACACTGTTTCACCGTAGCCTGCTGACGGTGGCGCCGGAACACAAGCTGGGCGTGGTCCTGTTGGCAAATTCCCCGCCCACCGGCGACTTGATCGACAAAGTCACCGATAAAGCCCTAAAACTGGCGGTTGCGATAAAAACCGGTATGCCGCCGCCGGAGGAAACCGAAACACCCGTGGTCGAAACCCGCGGCTTAACCCCGCAAGAACAGCAGTTGGCGGCCGGGCACTATGCAACCGCGCTGGGCTACATCAAGTTAACGGCGGATGGCGATACCCTGTCCACGGAGTTGAACGGTAACAGCATGGATTTGGTCGGTAGAGCCGATGGTAAATTCGGCATTCGCTACAAGCTGTTGGGTTTGATACCGCTACAACCCAAGCAACTGGCCGAAGTGGGCGTGTCGGTGCGCCATGTCGACGGCCATGACCTGGCGCTGGCCCATTGGCACGGCCAAACCTTTGTGTTGGGAGAAAAAATTCAACCGGTAGCGATTCCCGACTCCATGCGTAGTCGTCTGGGCGAATACGAGATTGTGAATCTTGCCGAAGGTGCGGCGATGGTTCCGGAAAAATGCGCGCTACGCGAACGGGACGGTTTTTTGATGCTGGAGTATTCCATCCCCACTTTCGACATGAATAATCTGACTTTTCCCATTGCACCGGTATCGGAAAATGCAGCCGTCATTCTTGGGCTGGGACGAGGCATGCAGGAAACCGTTCGGCTGGAGACGATCAATGGCCAAGATTTTGTCGCCTATTCCGGATATTTATTGCGGAAAAAATAAGCAAACCCTTTAGGTCTAACAGACTCTCAAACAATTGGCATTCTTCAACATTTTCACACGCATGGACGTTTTATCAATGCGTAAGCTTTGCCATTAGCGGCCGCCGCCAGTCAAAACGGGTTTTATGAGTGTTTCTAATCGTGCCATCATCCATCAAGAGTTATTCCGATGAGCGAGTTTATCGCCTATCTGCCGGAAGTGTTCGAACTGTTCGGGAGCATTCAGATCCGCAAGATGTTCGGGGGCTATGGGGTCTACCACGATGGCTTGATGTTTGCCCTGGTGGCCGACGAGACCCTTTATCTCAAGGCGGATGCTGAAAATGCAAAGTTTTTCGAGGAACAGGGGCTTGCGCAATTCGCCTATCAGCGGGAAGGCAAGATGGCGAAAATGTCGTATTACAAGGCACCTGCTGAGTTTATGGAAGAGCGCGAGCAGGCCGCTATCTGGGCGCGCCGCTCGTACGATGCGGCATTACGGGCTCAGCGTAAAAAACGCAAAAGCAAAACGGACACGACAGTGATACGCCATTTAGACTGATTCAGAACATCTAATATCGAATAATGTTGAAACCCTCTTCCTGCTGAGGGGCTACGAAGTAACTCGTGATTAGGTCAAATTCGGTATCAGCCACTACAAAAGCGTGAGTGCCAGACGTGTTTCTCGCACGTAAACGTGTCAAGCATTTGTCATCCGACACATCAAGAAAATGCAGTACATGCTCCGATTCGACTCTGTCGATAAGAGATCTCATCCATTTTCGGTTTGCGACGGTGTTGGCTGGAAAATCTAATACCACGGACACACCTATACGAAGTAAATCGGTCACGTGTGGCCCGATCGCGCCACGCAAATTTGAAGCACACCGAACATAGTCCGCCACAGTCTTGATGTCGTCTGGATATAGATGTGCAAGCCAAGTGTCCTCGCTGAGGATCACCGTGTCCGGAGTCTTGGCCAGTTCCTTTGCCAATGTCGATTTGCCAGAGGCGATTTTTCCGCAGAGCAGATGCAGTGTTGGCAGTAGTTTTGACATTTTACATGGCTCCCAGTAAGTCAGTGCCATACGAATTATCAATAACACAAAGCCACTTGCCGGCAGGGTCCTCCCGGAATACATAGGTGGCGCGTCGTGAGATGCAACTCGTCACACCTGTGTTATCGGTCGTTTCCAGAACGGTTTCCATGATTACTAGAGCCGTATTCCCGCTCCGAATGACATGCATCGCGCCTTGCTTGACCACAAGACTATGGTTGAAATATTCGGCAATTGCGAGGAACGCCTTATGGATTTGTTCCTTGCCTGTTGCAATCAAGCCTGGCTTGATGACATGCGTTGCATCGTCTGCGTAGAAAGCCATCAATGAATCGAAGTCCTCTTCAGTGATTGCTTTGTCAGCAGCTTCGATAACTTGTTTAAGTGGATGGTATGCCATATCGATCTCCTTGGTAGGATAAGTCACCAAGAGACAGGCAATAAAAAACCCGCCTCAGGGCGGGTTGCAGTAGAAAGTAAACGTGCTAACCCACCATTGGTGAAATGGTGGTAATAATAGCCAGCAGGGTTGGGAACACGTTAATCATGATGGGATGTTAACAGAGGTCATGGTGCCGATCAAAGGATAAACTAGCAGTGCTCGATTTTTTAGAAATACAACACCGGCTCCCTAAAGCTGCCGATCAATAAAATCCGCGCGAGTAAGATTCGCTGCGGAGAATCCCGCCTTTTGCATGCCAGCTTGGTTCGGATGTTGATAGCGGCGTTTCAATTTCTCGCCAAATGCATCTTCCATGCCGCCCGCGCTATCAGCACAATAGCCCCAAGAAAACCGATCGTGGTCAACGAAAAACTCAGCGCCGCCTGGAGCGGAAAGTGCGGTTCGACCGGGATTGTCGCAACGGCCTTGGGCGTCAGGCCTCTTAGCAAAAACGCCAACGGATTGAAGAATGCGCCGAAGCAACAAGCCGCGATTAGCCAATACGGCGGGTCTATGGCGAATTGGCGGAAGCCCAGGAAAAAAAGCAGTAAAAACTGCGCCATCATCAGGTAATCGACATGGGCGCGGATGATGTCGTCGCGTTCCGCCAGGCGGGCGGCCAACGCACCGCCCGGGAAAAACAGGGTGACGCCCAGCACCCAGGCGATGGCCAATGCTATGAGCAGACACAGTCCGCCAAAGCTTAACAAAATCAGATTGGCGGTGGAGACAGGGTTTTGTGCGGTCATGGTTTTCCTCGTCGGATTGTTTATGGATAAGCGCTGGCGGAACGTAGATTGTCCGCGCTACCGGCTTTGGGCTAGACTTCGCCTAAATTTTGTGGCTGGCAGCGACGAGGAGTGTAAACAATGAAGGAAACACCGCGCTTGTACAAACGTGCTGCACTCGGCGATAACCCGTTCGACGCACTATGGGATATTCGCGACGGCCGTACGTATTTCACCGGTCCTTTGTACTACAACGCCAGCCACCAGCACGGCGCGCCGGTATTTCTGGCTAGCCTCTACGGCAAGTTTCGCTTGCGTCTCCAAGGCGGCGATTGGCTGTGGTGCTGCACTGCCGTTATTCCGGCCGGAGTGTTGCATGAACTGGATGTCGGCGGCGAGCCGATTACCGTACTGTATATCGAGCCTACCGTCGCCGGCGCCGACGCCTTCAAGCCGCTGATCAACAATAGCCGGGCGCTCGACGGCGCCTTGGTCGGCAACGGCGGCGAAATTCGTTTCATGCGCGACTTGTACGAAGACCGCTACAAGCCGGACTGGACGACGGAACCGCTGCTGGACCTACTGGGATACGCCAAGCGGCGCGCCCACTCCGCCGTCATCGATCCGCGCCTGACGCGTGTCGTCGATTATTTATCCGAATACGGCGACGACCTAACACCGGTGATGACCTGGGCCATGCAAGCCGGTTTGTCGCCGTCGCGCTTTCAGCACCTGTTTACCGAACAGATCGGTGTGCCGTTCCGGCGTTATCGCGCCTGGAACCGGATGCGCAAGGCGATTCGTAAAATCATACGCGGCCAAAACTTTACCACAGCGGCACACGCCTCCGGCTTTACCGACTCCGCGCATTTCAGCCACGAATTTCGCAAAACCTTCGGCGCACCGGCTACGATAGGCCTGCACCGATTGGCGAGGTTGCAGCCTTAAGTCTTGCAAGCCTGTTGCGGCAAAGTGAAGTAGCCCATAAGCAGAAACGAGTATCGCGTACAGGGACGCGGGAACGTTCGAAATGCGTGGCGGGTTACAAACCTTCGTTCCGGTTAGCAAGTCAATCCGTCAATGGCAATTTAACTTGACGCTCAGACCTGTTTTTCATTAAATGACCGCGCTTGTACTCAGGGCGGGGCGGAATTCCCCACCGGCGGTATCTCGGGTTTGACTCGAGGAGCCCGCGAGCGCCGCAATCGCAGTTGTTGAGAATGCGGGTCAGCAGATCTGGTGAAACGCCAGAGCCGACGGTCATAGTCCGGATGAAAGAGAACAGCGCCAAGTATTCCACACGTTTTGTCGTGTCCGGAAGGCTTGTTTCTGCTCGTAAATATTATCTTTCAGCCCTGATTCTGGTGCTTCCATAACTTATTAGGAGTTTTACCATGAATCAGACTTTATTGACCCCGTTCGGCGATGCGAACGAACGCGTGGAATACGCGTTAGCCGCTTTGCGTCGAGGGCAGGGAGTGTTAGTCACCGATGACGAGGCGCGCGAGAACGAGGGCGACCTCATATTTGCCGCCGAAACCCTCAGTGTGCCGCAAATGGCTATGCTGATTCGACATTGTAGCGGCATTGTTTGCCTTTGCTTGCCGGAAGAAAAAACCCAATCTTTAGGGTTACCGATGATGGCGGAGCATAATTCCAGCCGCTACAGTACGGCTTTTACCGTCTCAATCGAAGCGGCACACGGTGTCACCACTGGCGTCTCAGCGGCTGATCGGGTTCGGACTGTGCAAGCGGCGATTGCGGCCGATGCCAAAGCGGATGATTTACGCCGGCCCGGCCATGTATTTCCATTAAAGGCCCGGCCGGGCGGCGTATTGGAGCGCGCTGGTCATACCGAAGTGACGGTGGATTTAATGCGGTTGGCTGGGCTTAAGCCTTACGGCGTGTTATGCGAACTGACCAACCCCGACGGCTCGATGGCGCGCCTGGCGGAAATCGTCGAGTTTGGCCGTTGCCATCAGATGCCGGTATTGACCGTCGCTGATGTGATTGCCTACCGTTTGGCACGCGAATCGCCGGCGTTATCTTTGGTATCGGAACGTTTGACAGCTATCGCTTGACGCTATTCAGCAACTCTAGCCGTCGCGCTGGGGTTGCTGTTTTTAATCGGATAGTCGTGGTTATCTAATTTAACCGCAAGAATCTGAGATTTCAGTATCCAAATTAAGCGCCTATTGTTTGCCGATTTGATCTGGTGAACGCGCGAAGTCATTGCGGCCTTACGCTTGGTTTCGCTGAAAAGTGCGGTGGTCCGCAATCCATTTTGTAGCAAAGCTTCGATAACTTTTAACCAATTTTCCACCTATTAGGATGTCACTTGGCGCTAACCTTAATCATCGGCAACAAAAATTATTCGCCCTGGCCCTTACGTCCTTGGCTGGCAGAGGCGCAAGTAGAAACTGAAATTAGTCAGGCGTTCGAAGAATGAATGCGAAGATTTGGGCGGCGTTGTTGGCCGTTTATCTGGTGTGGGGATCGACTTATTTGATGATCCGTTTTGTGGTCGAGACGCTGCCGCCATTTTTGTCGGCCGGAATGCGTTTTGTGGTGTCCGGCGTCATTTTGCTGGCTTGGCGGCGTCTGGCCGGCGATGCCTCGCCGACTTTGCGGCAGTGGCGTTCAGCCGCCATTGTCGGCACTTTGTTATTGCTCGGCGGCAACGGTTTGGTCTGTTGGGCCGAACAAACCGTTCCGTCCGGTGTCGCCGCGCTGATCATCGGTGCCGTGCCTATGTTTCTGGTGATTGCCGACGCACTCAGGCCTAACGGCGTCAGACCTACGCTACGCGTATTGATCGGCCTGGTCATTGGTTTTATCGGAATTTACCTGCTAGTCGGTCCGTCGGTGTTTTCGGACGGCATGCCGTTAAACATGTCCGGTGTGGTGGCGCTATTGCTCGCCAGTTTGCTTTGGGCCGTTGGTTCTATCTATAGCAAGACCGCGGATTTGCCGAAGACGGCGCTGATGACAACCGGCGCGGAAATGCTGGCCGGGGGATTTGCGTTGTTGGTTGTCAGTGTTCTAAGCGAACAATGGAGCATCTTCAGTCTTACCCAGGTATCGACCGACTCATGGCTGGCCTTGGTGTATCTGATAGTGTTTGGCTCGATGATCGGTTTCGCATCTTATGCTTGGTTGCTGCAGAATGCGCCGATTTCGCTGGTTGCGACCTATGCCTATGTTAATCCGCTGGTGGCGGTGTTTTTAGGTAACTGGTTCGTGCAAGAACCGCTCACGCCGCGCATTCTGAGTGCATCGACTGTCATCATCGGGGCTATCATCTTTATGAACAGCGAGCACAGTTCACGGGTCAAGCCGGCAGCGGCGCGAGGCGTGAGCAAATGATGCACCTCGACACAAGTGAACCCACTTGAGTCTCGGCGCTGAATGCAAAAGACGAAATACCATGAGGTTGTGTGCCCATAATCGAACGGTCGATGTGGCAGGTTTTAACGGCATGAAGAGTCGAATTGACGTGCTGTTCCGGCTGTTGCCGGTCTTGTTGATGACTGGTATTTGCGATCAGTCCAAAATTTCCGGGGAATGGGCGTTGTAAAAATGCCTTACAAAATTTTGATCTGGCAAAAGGGGTAGAAAGCCACATCCAAATTTTCGTTTTTGTTGCAAACACGATCAGGTTTGCCGGACCCGTGCCGCTTCCTGCAAATCTGCTATTAGCTGCTGCGGCTCTTCTTGATAGCGGCGCATGAGTTCCGGTGGTGCTGCCGTATGTTTGTCGTAAATCACGCTCCAGCGGCTAATTTCGAGTAGCACAGGGACTAGATCAAGTGCTTTGTCCGTTAGTTCATAAAACACTTGGCGTTTGTCTTCGGGCTTGTGTTTGCGGATAACGAGTCCGTCCGCTTCCATTTTCTTCAATCGCGAAGCCAGAATGTTAGTTGCGATTCCTTCTTTCGACGTCATCAGCTCTCGGTAGTGCCGTTTGCCACTTAGCATCAGATCGCGGAGTACGAGCAGCGTCCATCGGTCTCCGAACACTTCGAGGGCATAATCAATTGGGCATCTATTTTCGAGCTTCAAGTCGGACATCTGGCTTATTTACTTGCGTTTTGCAATTGAAATGGGATAATTAGTTGCATATTGCAAGTATATCAGCCGGGGCTTATTCCGCAAACCACGTTCATAAGGAAATCGTATATGTCGCCAATAAATTCTACTGCCACCAATATCTCGTTGCTGCGGATTTACGCAGCTCCTTGCATAATTGTCGGCTCGGTCGTAGCTTGGTTATTCTGGCTATTAGCCGGTGAACATCACTCTGTGCGACCGGAGTTGCTTGTTTCTCCCATGGCTGCGCTCTTTACGCTGACGGCTTTGGTATGGCTGATTATGGTCGTCGCACGCAATGTTGCCGTTATTCGAGGACATGCATCGATCGGGTATTTCGCGGATTACAAGTCGGATATCCCGGCTGATGATCGATTAGAGCGTCCGGCTCGAACTTTCAATAATCTGATGCAAGTACCACCGCTTTTTTATGTGATTTGTCTATTGATGTTGGTAGTGAAAGAAGCTGACAACGTTCAAATCGCTCTTGCGTGGGCTTTTGTTGTACTCAGGTATGCCCATGCATTTATTTATATGGCGGTAAACTGGGTGCCGTATCGCTTCGCGACTTGGGCGTCAAGCTGCATCATTCTAGGTACTCTTTGGTTTCGCTTTGTGACGGTGGTTGGATTTGGCTAAGCGTGTATGGAATCCGGGCGGATTGATGACCGTTAGAAATTAATCCAGTGCTCCTGTATTGCTTGCGAAAATCAGTGTCATTTTCCAGCTGGACCGCGCCTTCTATTAGATCAGGGGTTCCCGATCGCTGAAAGACGCTTTACAGGTCCGAAGTTCGTTTCCGCAATGATCACAAGGATTCGGTAATCAGATTCAACAGCGTGGTTTTTATAAAAAACCGAGCATCGCCGCTTTGACGGCTGCCGAGGTTTTGTTGGCCGCATTTAATTTCGTCGCGGCATTGCTAATATGAAAATTAACGGTCCGCTCTGTTATTTTCATGATGCTGGCTATTTCGCCGGAAGTCTTGCCATCGGCAGTCCAGCGTAGTACTGCAACCTCGCGGTTCGATAATTTGGTATCCGCTTCCGGCAGCAATTTGGGTAACACGCTGCGCGACAAGGCAATATGCGCATTTTGGGTCAACCAAGCCATTTTGAAAGCCTTGGCCGTAAGCTCGGTTTCGCTAAGCGGCTCATCGGATCGCGCTAAAGAGAGCATGCCGGTTGCGCCAGGGACATCCCGCATGGATTGCGCCCAACCATAACGCAATCCGAACGAACGCGCTTCCTCCCAAAACGCCGCCGTCGAAGCGAACAAACCGTCCGTCCACAGGATAGGCAGAGGCGAACGCAGAGCGTGTTTGACGGTGGGATCGATCGCACAATAGTTTTTTGTCTGATATTGCGCTTGCCAAGCCGTTGGATAATTACTCTTTTTCACGATCTTCGGATTGCTCAGCGGCAGCGCCAACCTGAGTCCGTAGGCACAGTAGTCAAAACCCAACTCCGCAGCCAACGAAACAATGGTTTGAAAAAGCTGATGTTCACTATCGCTAGTTTGTAACGCTTGAAGTTGAATTTCTTGCCAAGCTTTCATGGGCCTACCGTCGTTAGTACTGTTCGAAAGCTTATCCTAAATGGTGAACATACCGAAACTCTATATGTCCTGAAGCTTTACCAGCAATATAAGCTGTCAATATTGACAGTTGTTAGGCGGTTGTAAATAGCGTCTAATCTAGCAAAGCTGGTATAGGTTTCAGCTATGCCTTGTATTTTGTTTTTAAGCCAACAGCCACCTTTTTGATTGTTAAGCCGTAGCCATGACTCTCGATATTTTCATTGCCGATACCGACGCCGAAATTCAAGCCTGTTTTCCGGTGTTTAGCGAGCTGCGCCCGCATCTCGAGCAGGACCGGTTTCTGGCCCAGGTTCGCCGCCAGCAAGCGCAGTCCTACCAAATTCTGGCTGTTAGACAACAAGGCGTCGTTAAAAGCGTGGCGGGTTTCCGTTTCGCCGAGTTTCTGGCCTGGGGCAAAATACTGTATATCGACGATTTAGCCACGCTCAGCGGCGAGACTACACAAGGTTTTGCCGGCGCCTTGCTCGATTGGCTGATCGAACATGCGCAAGCGCACGGCTGTCTGGGCGTGCATTTGGATTCCGGCTATCAGCGCCATCATGCGCATCGATTGTATCTTAACAAGGGTTTGCAACTGAGCAGCCACCACATTTCCCTAACATTCAACACCTAGATTCGGAATGAGAATATTGGCTTTATCCGGCAGCTTGCGGGCAGCGTCCATCAATTCCGCCGTGCTACGGGTCGTAAGACAGTTGGCGCCGGCCTCAATCGAAGTCTGTTTGTTTACCTCGCTTGGCGAACTCCCCTTATACAATCCGGATTTGGAAAGTGCGCCTCCGCCCGTCGCGGCGAAATTACGCAACGAAGTGGCCTCGGCGGATGCCTTGCTGATCGCCAGTCCGGAATATGCCCACGGCGTTACAGGCACCATCAAAAATGCGCTGGATTGGTTGGTGTCATTCGAGGGCTTTGCGGATAAACCGGTAGCGGTATTGAACGCTTCGCCACGCGCCAATCATGCCGATTCCGCACTCCGGGAAACTTTGATCACGATGTCGGCAACACTGATCGAAGCGGCATCGATCACCTTGCCGTTGCCGAGCGCGAACATCGGCGAAGCAGACCTGCTGGCTACGCCGGAAATAGTCTCTTTACTCACCGGCGTATTAGTGGAAATCGAACGCGCGGCGATGAAGCCATACCTGAACAGTAGCCTTTATATCGACAGCCAACATCCCGCCATCGTCGCGCAAGCCGCAAAGTTGGCGGACGGCTGCGCTGACGAGGAAGAAATCGCCGAACGCTGTTTCGAATTTGTCCGCGACGAGATCAAGCATAGTTGGGACTATCGGCTGAATCCGGTGACCTGCAAAGCTTCCGAGGTATTAATCCACGGCACCGGCTACTGTTACGCCAAAAGCCATTTGCTGGCGGCGCTGTTGCGCGCCAACGATATTCCGGCCGGACTTTGTTATCAGCGGTTGACCATAGACGGCGACCAGCCCCCTTATTGTTTGCACGGTTTGAACGCGGTTTATCTACAGCAATACGGTTGGTACCGGATCGATGCGCGCGGCAATAAGCCCGGTGTGGAAGCGGACTTTTGCCCGCCGCTGGAAAAATTGGCGTTCCCGATTGTAAATGCTTTGGAACAAGATTTACCCGGCATCCGGGCGGAACCCTTGCCTGCAGTCGTCAGAGCCTTAACCGAGAACCAAACCGTCGAACAGGTTTACAACAATTTGCCGGACTTTATCGCTACAAACCAATGAACGTCGAAACGACCGCGTATTCATGAACTCGCCGTTGATCATCCGTCACGCTGTGCCGACAGATGCCGACGCAATCAGCCAGCTGATTCACAGCGTTGCCGGTTTTTGTACGGTTAACCCAAGCGGCGAAGGCGCAGAGATGTTTTTTTCGAGCATTTCCGCCCAAGCTATTGGCAGTTACATCACCAACGCCGATTTCCTTTATCTGCTGGGTTTGTTCGGCGATACGCTGGCCGGAGTAGTTGCCGTCCGCGACGCGCGGCATGTTTTTCATCTGTTCGTGGCGCCCGCGTTTCAATACCAAGGCATCGGCACGGCATTAGCGTTAACAGCAATCAAATCATCGTTGGCCGCAAAACCGTCGGAAACCTTCACGGTTAATTCTTCTCTACCCGCCGTGCCGTTTTATGCGCGGCTTGGCTTTCAGCCGCAACGCCCTGGCATCGAAGAAAATGGCGTGGCGTTTGTCCCCATGCAATTGGCGACCGCACACCTAATTCATCCTGTACCACAACCGCTGGTCAATTTGTCTTCGTTTTGCATGAGTGTGCAGTGATGGAAATCACATTAATCAGGCACGGTAAGCCCACGGTCGAGCTAAAAGGCAAAGCCAAAGCGCGGGACATAGGCGAGATTATCAGCCGTTATGATTTATCCGGTATAGCGGACGAACCGCCGGAAACCGCCAAGCAGCGCGCTTCGGCATGCCATGTTGCCGTATGTAGCGATTTTACTCGTTCTTTAGAGTCGGCCAAGGCATTAGGATTTAGCGATATTTTACTGAGCGATCCACTATTTCGGGAAATTGCTATCCCTCATTTCAAACAGGGTACATTGACGATGTCGGTCGAAGCCTGGGGCATACTGTTGCGGTGTCTGTCGGTAATTGGATTCTCGCGAAACGGCGAATCGCTCTACATGGCAAAAAAGCGGGCGCAAGTTGCCGCATCGACATTAATAGACATGGCGCGTGAGCATAAAAGTGTCTTGTTGGTGGGACATGGTTTCGTTAATTACTTCATCGCCCAGGAGTTGTTAGCCAGAAACTGGGTTGGTCCCTCAAAGCCGGGCGGCGGCTATTGGAAATATGGAGTATATCAATATCATCCAACATGACATGCAAAGGGACAACGCCTCACTTTTATGCAGAATCGAAAATACATGCTTGCCTCGATTACCGGGAACACCAAAATACTTGGCGTCATCGCCGACCCCGTCAGCCAGGCTAGAACGCCCGCCATGGCAAACGCATTACTGCAAGACAGCGGGCTTTTGGGTTCGTTCGTTATGTTGCCGATGCACGTGTCTGCCGAAGGCTACCTGTCATTTTTTGCAGGCCTGCGAACTTTAAACAACTTTGGCGGCGCAGTCGTCTCCATGCCTCACAAAGTCGTTACTGCTCGTTTAGTCGATGAACTTACCCCGGAGGCACGCCTGGTCGGCGCCGTGAATGTGGTTCGCCGAAACCGAGACGGCCGCCTCATCGGCACCATGCTGGACGGTGAGGGTTTTATTGCCGGATTAGCCGGAGCCGGATACAGCGTGAAAGGTGCGCGCGTCCTTCTGGTCGGGGCCGGAGGTGCGGCATCGGCTATTGCTTTTGCCCTTGCAAAACACGGCTGCGCTTCACTCTGCATACAGAATCGAACACCGGAAAGAGCCAGCGGTCTGTTGGAGCGAGTCACTGATGTTTATCCTCAAGTTGAGGTAACAACAGCAATCCAGGCAACTTCGCACTACGACATCGCGATCAACGGCACTTCTCTCGGCATGAAACCAAATGATGATCTGCCGATTGCCAAACAGATGATAAGACGTTGTGATCTGGTAGCCGAATGCGTTATAGCACCGGAAATGACGCCGCTACTCCAGGAAGCGTCCGGACAAGGGAAAGTCATCCACACCGGCGTTCCCATGTTGGCTGCGCAAATGAATTTAATGTTGGCATTCATGGGGGCCGAGTGAGATGCAATATGCCAAGAGAGCTTGTCGATACATAGCAAATCCTGGATTGCAGTTATAGCCGGATAATAAGCGGGCTGCGCGCCGGAAATTACAAGTTTCAAACCATACCCTGTCAACACTGACAGTTGTTGCAAGACATCAACCTGAGTTGTAATTAACCCAAAACAATCAGTTTCTATGCAGGAATTGCTGGAGTCAAAATGCTAGGTGAAACAACAGGTGCCGTTCGTGTTTTATTGCGGCTGGAGGGATTTTGCATGCTAGTTGCAGCCTGTATCGCTTACGCAAAACTCGATCTGGACTGGAGTACTTTCGCAATCTACTTCCTGGTGCCCGATCTATCTTTGCTTGGTTATTTCGCCGGCGCCAAAGTTGGCGCCATTAGCTATAACACCGCACATTCCTACATCGGTGCCATTACCAGCCTGGTGATAGGTTTTACGGTTCCGTCTCCGGCACTGCAATGTGCCGGTTTAATCTGGTGTGCCCACATCGGCTTCGATCGGGCGCTGGGTTACGGACTCAAATGCCCGGAGGGATTTGGCTTTACCCATCTTGGCCGCATCGGGCGATTTGCTGTCAAACATTCAGAAGCGCAATAACCGGGTTAGAAACCCGAAACATTTAGGGAACATTGGATGGCTTTTACACTGGACAAGGTCGTACCTTGGGGACGTTCATACACCGAATATGTCGACATGTTTGGTCTGACCGAGGCCGATCTTGGCAGACATATTCTGGGCTGTGGTGACGGGCCTGCAGGGTTTAACGCTGAACTGACCAAACGCGGCGGTGCAGTGGTTTCTGTTGATCCTGTCTATATCTTTGATGTCGAGCAGATTAAAAGCCGCATAGCGGAGACCTATGAAACTGTCATGGCTCAAATGCGTTACAACCAAACCGACTACGTATGGTATGTCATTCCATCAATAGAAGCGCTCGGAGAAATCCGCATGTCGGCCATGGACACTTTCCTCGCCGATTTCGAATCGGGCAAGCAAGAAGGCCGATACATAGCCGGAGAGTTACCAGCACTGCCTTTTGCAAACGGACAATTCGATATTGCCTTGTCGTCGCATTTTCTGTTTTTGTATAGCGCACACTTGTCGGCAGAGTTTCATCTTCAGGCACTACAGGAAATGTTGCGCGTAGCTCGGGAGGTGCGGATATTTCCGCTGCTTGCGCTTGATGGATCAATTTCGCCTTATCTTTCCCTCGTCAGCGAAGAATTGGCTAGCCGAGGTTTTGACGTACAGATCGTTAAGGTTGATTACGAATTTCAACGCGGCGGTAATCAAATGCTGCTCATCAAGCCTAAATAACGAACTTGGATTAAAGCAACTGTCGCATGTGAGTACGCGAATGAAATTGGAGTTTATACAAGCAACACCAGACCACGCAGAAGTTATTGGTTCACTGGTTGTCCAGTTGACTCAGGAAATCTGCGAGCGTACTCATGCGCAGCATTTCGATATTGATTTGGAAGGTACGGTTCAGCGCTGTGAAGCCTTGTTATCCGCTGGTCACTACGCGGCTATTGTTGGCTGGTCGGATAATATCCCAGTTGCTGTTTCGACCATCACCGAAACGTATGCGTTATATGCCGGCGGCAAAATAGGCGTCATTCAAGAGTTTTACGTTATTCCTGAATTTCGCTGTTCGGGGGTCGGCGCTCTGTTGATTGAGCAGATTAGAATTTATGGGCAACAGCACGGTTGGTCGTGCATTGAGTTATGCACGCCGCCGCTCCCGGAATTTGAGCGGACATTAAGTTTTTATCAGCATAATGGTCTTTTTCCGGTTGGCGGTCGGAAAATGAGGCAGAATTTAGCGACAAATGGCTAAGCAATCGAGTACTTTGCGTTAGATGCCATGGAGAAAGGTGGATGAAATACCGTAGATGGTTAGTCGTGATTTTCCTGCTGTTGCCGATTTCTGCGTTTGCTTTTTTCAAACCGGTTCGGGTGTTGATTCCGGAAGCATTTGGCGTCCGTTGCAACGAACAAAACCTATGTGTAGACGATTTTTCTCGGCTGGCGGCGGCGGAATCACTACTCTATGACTCGAAAAGTTATCTTTCAACGCAATGGGGCTTGTCTATCGGCGAGCCGAAGATTATCTTTTGTAGCACGGAGCAATGCCGGTCTGCATTCGGCCTATCGAACAAGGCTGGATTCACCTTGGGCAGTTTCGCTATCGCCATTGCGCCGCGAGCTTGGCAACAACACTACGTGGCGCATGAGCTCATCCATCATTGGCAGGCCGACCGCTTTGGCAGCTTGGCGCTGCTAACCGGTGAGCAGTGGCTGATCGAAGGCATGGCCTACGCCCTTAGTAACGATCCGCGTATGGAACTGCATGAGCCCTTCGAATCCTATCGTCAGCGGTTCAATGACTGGTACAGGCTGAATACCAATATCCCACTCAAGGAATCGCTGGCTGGAGCGCTCTAAATGGCAACAAATATTCTTACGCTATTGCGCACCATTGGACGCTGGACGTTACGTACCATAAAGACTGGGCTGGTATTGTTAACCGCATTGCTACTAACCGGGTCCATTTACCAACACTTCGCGGTAAAGGCCGACTTGGCAAAATACCCTCCTCCTGGCCGGATGGTCGAAGTGGACGGGCATCCATTTCATATTGATTGCACGGGTTCAGGACCATTGACGGTGATTCTCGAAGGCGGCGCAGGCGCTTCCTCACTGGCTTGGGCCTGGATACAGCCGGAAGTGGCAAAAAGCGCGAAGGTCTGCTCTTATGATAGAGCCGGATACAGTTGGAGTGCGCCAAGCGATCTTCCCATGGATGCCGTTAACACCAGTCGGCAACTCCACCGCTTATTGAGCGCGGCGAATATTCCCGGACCCTACATTCTTGTTGGCCACTCTATCGGCGGTGCGTATGTGCGCATGTTCGCCGCCAATTACCCTCAGGATGTGGCAGGCTTGGTTCTGGTCGATGCGACCAACCCGTCGGTACTCGAAACCTATGCCGAGATCGATTTGCCCAGGGTCGAAGACTGGACGCCGCCCACCGTCCAGGTATTTCCCTATCTGGCTTCAGTCGGGGCAATGCGCGCGGTTCTCGGTTTGGGACTTTTCAATCTTGCCGCGGGACTTCCCCCCGATACGGAAGCGACCGCCAACGCCTTCCTGTCCCAAACCGATTACCTTAAAACTGTCGTTTGGGAATACCGCTTTCTACCGGACACATTGAAGCAAATTCGTTCATTGAAACCTCTAAGTAATCTGCCGGTAGCGGTAATCGTAGCAGGACAATTTACTGGGCTGGATGCGGAGACCGCCGCAAAATTCATTCATTGGCATCAGAAACAACAACGTAATTGGTTGGATTCATCAAAGTATAGCTCGTTGCGAACCATAGAAGAAGCCGATCATATATCCCTGATGACCAATCATCGTCATGCCCACGAAGTGGCGAAGACGATTTTACAAATGGTCGAGACTATTACCCCGAGTGCTGTACAAAATACTCCCATTTTCCGAAGTCCTAACGATTCTGCCTCGAACTCCGCATCACTAAACACATACGCTACGTCTAAGGAAGCCGAGTGAATTCCAATAACCCGGTAGCGCCTGTCGATACCCAGCAAAATGCATGGAACAAAATAGCCGGTGAAATCTCATTTTCGCTTGAGCCGGACTGGGATAGGTTAGCAACGCTAATTAGCAAGAATGCAAAAATCCTGGATTATGGTTGCGGCTATGGCAGGGTGACGAGCGAGCTGCACGCCAGAGGATACGGCTGTTTAACAGGCGTAGATACGTCAATCGAAATGATTAGGCGTGGCTTAAAACACTATCCAACGCTCGACCTGCGTTACATAGATAGTCATGAAATACCGGTCGATATTGGAAAACTCGATGTCATTTTATTTTGTGCCGTACTGACCTGCATTCCCATTCAGGCACAGCGCATGAAAATCATCGAATCGGCATATGATTCGCTGAATTACGGTGGCATCATTTATTGCGTCGAATTTCATCAGTCGGAAAACATCCAATATTCTTCATCAGGCACATTCACAGCATCTTTCAATGTGGCAATGAAACATTTTGTTCCTACAGAGATTGTTGAAGAATTATCGCTATTTGATGAAATCAGCCATTTTGTAGCTGAGGCCACGACCGTTTCAGGTGCAAAAACCCATGCCATTCATTATTTTGGAAAAAAACTCTAAATCGTCAAACAGATGCGCAATTCAATGAGTGGCGCACTATATTTTCGCAAAGTAGCAAAACTCAAATTTCACGATGTATTGGGAATCGAATAACTGAAAGACCACAGGAAATAGCATGACCGCAAAAGAACACTACGACCGGCATCTTGGCGATATTTATGCATGGATGGTTGGAGACTTCGATGCCAGGCAAAAAGAACATCAACAATTTTTGGTAGCCAGCGGCCTATCGCCACATAGCACTTCAATCGCCTTAGATCTGGGGGCAGGGCATGGTATACAAAGTGTTTCCTTGGCCAAATTGGGATATACGGTAAAAGCGATTGATTTTAACCAACAGCTTTTATCCGAATTATTCGACAATACGCAGAGACTTTCCGTTACCGGCTTTAATGACGATATTCGTCAGGTAAAAAAATATGCTGATCCCCAACCTGAGCTAATTATTTGCTGGGGAGACACCCTGACACATCTTGAAAGTTTGGATGACATTCGGCAATTGGTTATCGCTTGCTGCGAATCATTAATCGAAGGCGGAAAACTGATCCTATCTTTTCGTGATTATTCAGCGGCACTCTCGGGCGATCAGCGCTTCATCCCCGTAAAAAGTGACGACACAAAAATTCTGACGTGCTGTTTGGACTATGAAGCAGACAGGGTGCGGGTGACGGATTTGTTGCAGGTTAAAACGGAAAACGGCTGGCAGCAAAAAGTGAGTTCCTATTATAAAGTCCGTATTTCACCAAACGACGTTGTGAAAATCCTTGCCGACTGTGGCTTGAGGATGGCGTTTAACGAAGTCGTCAACCGAATGACTACCATAATAGCGATTAAGGCAGTGTCTAGGTAAATCATCATGAGTAAATTAACAGGCAGTTGCCTATGCGGTGCCGTCCAATATGAAATAGCGAACCCGCTGCGGTTTGCCCGCAATTGCCACTGCACTATGTGCCGAAAAGCAACAGGGGCGGCATTTGCCACTTGGGCATACGTAGAATATCGAGATTTTCGATGGATTCACGGGAGTGACCTACTGGGAGAGTATTGCTCATCCCCTGATGTCAGGCGAACATTTTGCATGGTGTGCGGTTCTACCTTGCAGTACATTGCAGATCAGGCGTTTCCAGATGCTTTTGGGTTAGCATTGGGTACGGTAAATGGTGACCCAGGCTGTAAACCGATGCGCCATGTCATGGTCGGCTCAAAAGCGCCGTGGTTTGCAATCGCCGACCATCTGCCTCAGTCAGCGGAAGCCGCACCTAGTCAATAATGCTAGCTTAAAATCATATTCAACTGCTAATCATGGGATATTGAATGAACCTATCCAAACGTATGGTCTTGACCGTTATTGTGCTGATTTCTTGCGTCGGCTGCGACCAGGCCAGTAAATCAGTGGCCCAGTCGTTATTGTCCGAAACCGAAGTCTGGTCGTTTTGGGGTGATGTTGTACGCTTGCAGGTGGCCCATAACCATGGCGCATTTTTGGGACTGGGACGTCATTTCCGGAAAATTTGCGCGACGGCTTATTCTCGCTTGGCGTAGCCGGAATGTTGATCGCTTTGCTGGGTTACGTCCTGTTTTCCAAGTCGGGCTCGCCGTCCTCGCTCCTGGCATACGCGTTGTTGTTGGCGGGCGGCTTGGGCAATCTGATCGATAGATTGATATACGGCGGCTATGTGGTGGATTTTATCAATATCGGCATCGGGCCAATCCGCACCGGTGTGTTCAACGTGGCCGATGTGGTCGTGGTCGTTGGCGTGTTGATGTTGTTTACTGGCATGCCCCGCGCTAACAAACCGCTGTCTGAGCGATGAATCCATTCAGCGAATATCCGCAATACGATGCGCTAGGCTTGGCACAGCTGGTGCAAGCCGGCGATGTTTCGGCTGGCGAATTACTGAAGGCCGCTCAGGCGCGATTGGCTGAGTTCAATCCGTTACTGAATGCCGTGGTCACGCCGATGAACGAACGGGCGGAATCGCTGGTGAAAAACCTGGGCAAGCGTGGACCGTTTACCGGTGTGCCGTTTCTGGTCAAGGACCTGATGCTGCGTTTCGCAGGTGTCCCGATGTCGAACGGCAGCCTGGCGATGAAGGATTATTGTCCCGCCGCCGACAGCGAGATGGCCGCCCGGCTCAATGCCGCCGGTTTGATTACCTTCGGCAAGACCAACACCTCCGAGCTCGGCGCATCGGCGCTGGCCAACAACGCCGTGTTCGGTAGCACCCGCAACCCCTGGGATTTACGCCTTAACTCCGGAGGCTCCAGCGGCGGCAGCGCCGCAGCCGTAACGGCCCGCATCGTGACGATGGCCTATGCCAGCGACGGCGGTGGTTCAATCAGATTGCCGGCTTCTTATTGCGGCATCTTCGGTTTCAAGCCGTCCCGAGGCTTGAATCGCTTCGAAGATTTATCGAAGGCTTGGGGTGGGGCGGTGGTCAGCCATGTCTGCACGATCAGTGTACGCGACAGCGCCGCCTATCTGGATTGGGTGGCCGGCAATACCGATCAGGTGTACTCTGCGACCAAGCCGCCGTCCCAGTCTTATCTATATGCCACCACGCAGCCACCGCAACGGCTGAAAATCGCGCTGATCAACCAGGCGCCTGTCGAGACATTGATACACCGCGACTGTCTTTCTGCCGCAACCAAAGCCGCCAAACACTGCGAAGCGCTCGGCCACGATGTGGAGGATGCGGCCTGGAATTTCGACGGTCGCGAATTGATGCGCGCCTTTCTGACAGTGGTTTTTTACTATACCACGCGGGATGTCGCCAACATGGTGCAGTGGCTGGACTTGACCGAGCCTCAACTGGCCATCGAGTTGAATACCCGGCTGATGGCCGGCATCGGCAAAGGCGTGAGCGACGAACAGCTACATCAGGCGCTGGCAGTCTGGCAGCGGATTGCCAGGCGCTTGGCGGATTTTCATCGCCATTACGATGTGATCCTGACGCCGACGGTCGCCACGCCACCATTGGCGTCCGATGCGCTCGATCCCAATGTTTTGGAACAATGGCTGATGCGCGGATTGCTAGCGAGCGGATTGGCCGACAAACTATTCTCCAACTGCTTGCTGGATGCGATCATCACCAAAGCCGTGCAGCAAACGCCGTTCACCCAGCTTGCCAATATCACCGGCCAACCGGCCATGTCGCTGCCGCTGTATTGGAGCGACGACGGCTTGCCGCATGGCGTGCAGTTCATGGCCGCAACAGGTAACGACCGGCTACTGTTCCAACTGGCCGCCCAGCTCGAACAAGCCGAGTCTTGGAAACACAGGGTGCCGCCGTTATGCCATCGTTAGAATTTAGCCAATTCGGCGCCGCCGACGGCCAGCCGGTGATCTATTTCCACGGTACGCCGGGTTCGCCTGACGAATGCGAAATTTTTGACCTTCATGGCAAACAACATCATCTGAACATCATTTGTTATGATCGCTCGACCATCGACCCTCGGTTGCAAGGCTGCGCTTATTACCAATGCATAGCCGATGAGATTGCCAAGAAGGTTGGCGATAAACCCGTCGATTTTATCGGTTTCTCCATCGGCGCTTTCATTGCCTTGCAAGTTTGTCGCGCGATGAACGGTCAGGTACGCAGCCTGCATTTGGTTTCCGCGGCTGCGCCGCTGGATGCCGGCAACTTCATCGACGCGGCGGCGGGAAAAGCCGTTTTCCGGCTGGCTCAAAATCACCCGTCGGCATTTCAATGGTTGGCTAGTGTGCAAGGATGGCTGGCGAGTAGGTTTCCCGGCCTGTTGTTGCGAATGTTATTTTCCAGCGCGGCCACCAAAGACCAAGCGTTGGTGGCCGATCAGGTGTTTCGGACCACTATGATCCGAACGCTCAAAACCTGTTTCAAGCGCGATTCGCTACGCTATGCTCGCGACATCATCGCCTACGTGCAGCCCTGGAAAGCGACGCTGGCCGATATCAGCGTCGATACTCATATTTGGCACGGCGCCGAAGACGACTGGTCGCCAGTTGCCATGGCGGATTATTTTGCATCGGCGTTGCGCGGCTGTTCGAACATCACGGTACTGGACGGACTTTCCCATTATTCCTGCCTGTATCGAGCCGCGCCGACGATATGTATGTCGATCAAAACGTTAAGTTAAACAAGGAGGTTACCCATTCATGACCGTATCAATCGCATTACTCGGAGAATACACCCCGACTTTTCCGCCGCATCTGTCCACCAACACCGCCATCGAACATGCCAAGGCAAAATTGGAGTTAAAGGTCAATGCCGACTGGATTTCGACCGCCGACATCGATCATGCGTTGTTCGAACGTTACGCCGGCATCTGGATCGCCCCCGGCAGCCCGTACAAAGACATGGACAAGACATTGGCTGCGATTCGCGATGCCAGAGAAAACAACATTCCCTGCTTCGGTACCTGCGGCGGCTTTCAGCACATGATTATCGAATATGCCCGTAATGTACTGGGCTTTAAAGACGCGCAGCATGCCGAATACGATCCGTATGCCTCGAATTTATTTATCTCGCAGCTGGCTTGTTCGCTGGCCGGGCGTGAGATGCAACTAAGCTTCGAGCCCAATTCGCGCGTGGCAGCCATTTACGCTGCAATGACGGCTACCGAGCAGTATTACTGTAATTTCGGTATCAACCCGGACTATGTCGATGCGCTGAAACAAGGTCCCATGCAAATCAGCGGCGCCGAAGCCGAAGGCGAGATTCGGGTGATCGAGTGGCCGGGGCATCCGTTTTTCATCGGCACTTTGTTTGTGCCGCAAGCCCGATCCACGCCGCAACAACCGCATCCTTTGGTTTCGGCTTTTTTAAGGGCCGTGGCAAACCTATGAATGCCTATCTCATTTTGGATCTAACGATTCATGATTTTGATCGATTCCGAGAATACATCTCGAAAATACCGGCATTGATAGAAAAACATTCCGGAAGGTACGTGGTCCGGGGCGAACCACCTACCGTTATAGAGGGTGATTGGAGGCCTGAAAGAGTTGTTGTCATCGAGTTTCCATCACGAGAACAAGCTAACGGCTTTCTTCAAGACCCCGAAGCACAAACGCTTTTTTCATTACGCCATCAAGCGACCACCAGTAAACTCGTTTTAGTAGATGGATGTTTGTAACGTAATACTAAAGTCCAACATATCAACGGTTATCATCAAAATGGCACAAATCAAAATATACGGCATCAAAGATCATCTCAATCCCATCAAGCGGCAACTGTCCGACGTGATTCATGACTGCGTCGTCGACGCGTTGCATTTTCCGGTGGATAAAAGAGCCCATCGCTTTTTTCCGATGGAAAAGGAGGATTTTTTCGCACCCAGCGGCAGAACCGACGCTTATACGATTATCGAAATCAGCATGATCACGGGACGGGAAACGGCTACCAAGAAAAAGCTCATCCGCTTTCTGTTCGATCGCATTCAGGAACAGATCGGTATTGCTCACCAGGACATCGAAATTTGCATTGTTGAAAGCCCGGCCTGCAATTGGGGATTCCGCGGTATGCACGGCGACGAAGTGAGCTTGAATTACAAAATCAATGTCTAGCGGCATCAACACTTAAACAGTAAGCATCCAGCAAGCACTCATGTATATCCCTAAGCATTTCGACGAACCCAGAATCGATGTCATGCAGACATTGATACGCGATTATCCGCTGGCGACGCTGGTTAACTTATCAGCCGACGGCCTCAACGCCAACCACATTCCGCTGCATTGGGCGGAGGAGGGCGGTTCACCTTACGGCAGCTTGCGCGGCCATGTTGCCCGATCGAATCCGCTATGGACAGATTTCGGTCAACAGACGGATGTGCTGGCGGTGTTTCAAGCGGAAAATGCCTATATTTCGCCATCCTGGTATGTGACCAAACCCCAAACCGGCAAGGTGGTGCCTACCTGGAATTATGCCGCCGTGCATGCTTACGGCACGCTAAAGATTATCGATGATCCAGCCTGGATTCGCCGGCAATTGGAGGCTATGACGGCGGAATTCGAAGCCGGTTTCCCCGAGTCCTGGTCTGTATCGGACGCCCCGGCTGATTTTACCGAACGCTTGATAGCACAGATTGTCGGCATCGAAATCAGCGTGACGCGGCTGCAAGGCAAGTGGAAAGTCAGCCAAAACCAGCCGCCGGAAAACCAAAATAGCGTGATCAAGGCTTTGCGCGAATCAGTACAGCCGGCCATGGCAAACATGGTCGCTGATGCAGCCAAACCCTGAGTACAACCATTGAAGGAAGCCGTCATGAAGCCATTTGCCGTTCGTCAAGGCACGCTGTCCGACCTGGATGCACTCGTTCCGTTATTCGACGGTTACCGCCGGTTTTACGGTAAACCCAGCGATCAGAATGCGGCGAAATCGTTTTTGCGGGATCGATCCGAACACGGCGAATCGGTATTGTTCCTGGCCGAGCAAGACAATAGAGCCACCGGCTTTGTTCAGCTTTACCCCAGCTTTTCGTCCGTCTCGCTGGCTCGAGCCTACATTCTCAACGATCTATTCGTCGATCCCGGATTTCGTAGACAAGGCATTGCAGTCAGGCTCATGGCTGCGGCAGTCGAATATGCGGCCGCCTTGGGCGCTGTTCGCCTGACTTTGTCGACGGCGGCAATCAACACCGAGGCTCAGGCACTCTATCGAACAACCGGTTGGACGCGCGACGAACAGTTTTATGTTTACCATTTGCCGATCCCGGCCATTGAAACATTAAGCGAATAAACCATGAATGCTCTGTATGATTGGTTCGGCATGAACCAGGAAATTTTTTACGCCGTTAATAGCTGGCATGGGCCTTTGATTGATGCGCTGATGTTGACCGGTACTGCGGTCGGCGACTTCAGAAATATACCTTGGATACTTGGTGCAATACTCCTTGCGATCGCGTTACGGCAACTGTTTCCGGTTAATACGGAGCGGCTCCCATCGCTGCAAGGCATGAAACAGCTGCTAATGCGTTTAATGCTCGGTTATATGGTGACAGCGGGAATTGTGGCGCTGTTGAAGATCGGTTTCGACATGCCAAGACCTAGTGCCGTGCTGCCCAGGTCGTGTTACCGTTTTGGCTTTGCCGGAATCAAGACACAGTTTTCCCAGTGGCCATTCGGCGTTTGCGATGCTGATCATGACGATGTTTTGGCCGTTATTAAAAATTCGCGATCGGTTTTTGTTGGCTGTTATGGCGCTATGGGTAGGCTTGTCGCGAATCAATGTGGGAGCCCACTTTTTTCCTGATGTGTTGGCTGGGTATGTATGTGGAATAGCCGGCGGCTTGCTTGCCACTAAGGCCGTTATGAACTGGCTAAGATGAAAGTACTGTAGATATAGGAGAGTGCAGATATGAAGCATCACATCATAACCGTAATGATTTTAGCGGTAGCCGTGGCGTGTTATCTGGCCGGCTATTCCGGTGTTGGTAACACCGCCTTCATCGTTGGAGCAACCTTCGAGACGTGGTTTTGGATTCGGCTCTTGATCAAACGACCGTCCGCTTAAAGCAGATTAATCTTTTACGCTGATTGGCA
Organism: Methylomonas sp. MK1; assembly: GCF_000365425.1. NCBI lineage: Bacteria > Pseudomonadati > Pseudomonadota > Gammaproteobacteria > Methylococcales > Methylococcaceae > Methylomonas > Methylomonas sp. MK1. Next base: position 653,633 of record NZ_AQOV01000001.1, on the reverse strand, counting down.
GCCGGATACGTGCCGCGCGGCGGATAGTCCGCCGGTGGGCACAAACTGAAGCGCCTCTTACTAATTGCCAAAACAGAGCGCCTATGAACCATTCAAACGAAACGTTAAGCCAGGAACTCGTGGCAATGGCAAAAAACGACCTCTCGGTACGGGAGGCGTTGGTCGCCGATAGCTCTCTGGGTCGCTATGGTTATCACCCGCGCATGGAAGCCGTACATATCGCCAATGCTGCTCGCTTGGCGGCCATCATCGAGCAATATGGTTGGCCCGGAAACCGTCTTGTCGGCGAGGAGGGGGCTTGGGCCGCATGGTTGATCGCGCAACATGCCATTGGCAATCCTCCATTCATGCGGCATTGCCTGTCGTTGCTGAAGCAAGCCGCCGCCAACAACGACGTGATGCCTTGGCAGGTGGCGTTTCTGGAAGACCGTGTTCGCATGTACGACGGAAAGCCGCAAATTTACGGAACTCAATTCCAGCCGAATAAGAACGGACAACTCGAACCTTATCCAATCGAGAATCCCGAATCCGTCAACGATCGACGGCTTGCGGTCGGCTTGAATACCATTGAGGAAAGAACCACCGAATTAACCGCGCAAAGTGCTCGCGAGAATATTCCGACACCGCCCGATCTGAACGAGCAATATCAAAAATGGCTTTATTCCGTGGGTTGGAGGAACGCAAGTTGAAGCCCGGAAACCAGTTCGGAAATTGTCCGCAACGCCCGCACCATCCAATCTTCCGTTCGTTGATATGAAATTCGCATGGCGGCGGCGTTCGCGCTATTGGCTCTTCGGCTTGGCGATCGCCTGTCTTACCACCTTGGCGGGAGTCGTTTACCAAACCGAAAGAACCGCTGCCGACCTGGCCGCATTCCCGCCGCCTGGGCGCATGATTTCGGTGAACGGCATGAATCTCCATCTTTACTGCCTGGGCTCAGGCACGCCAACGCTGGTTCTCGAAGCGGGCCTTGGCGAAAATGTGTTGAGCTGGCATCCGGTTCAGACCAAACTTGCACAGACCATGCGCGTTTGCGCCTATGATCGCCCCGGACTGGGCTGGAGCGATCCCATAGATACTGCCATCCAGCCGGAAGAGGTAGCCAAAAACCTGCATACATTGCTGAACAATGCGGGCATTGCCCCGCCGTTTATATTGGTAGGTCATTCGCGCGGCGGCATCTACGTGCGCGCTTTCTATCACCAGTTTCCCGATGATACGCAGGGTATCGTTCTTGTCGATTCGACGCACGAGCAAAGCCCCATGCACCAGTATCTTTATGCTGCATGGGATTATCGGAAACAAGCCATGCAGATTGCAGTGGCCGAGCCGTTATCGCGAATTGGTCTCGTAAGGCTGCTGGGGATTGCCGATGCCGACCGCCGGCCTTCTCCGCTGCCGGCGGAAATCCTGGCCGCGAAAACGGCGCTACAGAACCGCACTGATACCGCACGTGCGGTTGTCAATGAAATTGCCGTGATGCGCGAAGGACTCGATCCAGCCACGCCGCCTCCAGACAGCTTAGGCAATCTCCCGTTATTGGTGCTAACCGCCGGTAATTTGGTGGACCCGGATTTAATCGCGCGCGAAGCGGCTAGATCGGGCAAAGTTGTCGAAGCGGAAAAAGCGCTTGCCCGAATTCAACAGGCCGAGCAGGACGATCTAGCTCGTCTGTCCAGCAATTCTTGGCATATCCTTGTCAGGAACAGCGGACATTTCATCATGCAGGACCAAGCCGATGAATTTGTCGGCGCCGTAAGCGAATTTGCCAAACCCTTCAGTCTGAAATCAGGCGGCGAAGGCCAAACCAATGATAACGCCGGGCTTGCGCAAACTGCCGTGCAGGCGGGTGAATTCAAACCTTAATCGTTTAGAGTTTCCATTGACCATACTGCGCGATTTTCAGCAAGGCGACGCGATGCAGGTCAATGCGCTAGCGCTTGATGCTTTCGAGCAGTTTAAGGACGTGTACTTGGATTGGCTCGCGTTTCAGGCAAAGATCGGCAACATGTCTGCTCTTGCCGATGTTGGGGAAATTATTGTTGCCGAAGTGGGGGGGCAGATTGTCGGTGCCGTTGCATACATTGGCCCCAGCGCCCCGAAAGCGAACTTTTTTCGGCCCGAATGGCCTATCATGCGGATGCTCGTCGTCGCCCCGAACTCTCGTGGTCTCGGTATCGGACGTGCATTGGCCGAAGAATGTATCCACCGTGCCCAGCGAGACGGCGCATCCGTGTTCGCTTTACATACCAGTAAACTCATGGAAGTCGCCATGCCCATGTACCAACGGATGGGGTTTAGGTGGGTATCCCATACTCCCGAAATTCACGGAGTGGAATATGGCGTCTATGTTAAAGAACTTAACGGCTAATAATCGCTTCAAACGGTTCTATCTGCCGCCCTGTGTAAGTCTGCGCCGCTTGGCCCTTGCGAGCCTGATTTCCCCCAGCCGAAGGATTGCACACTATGATTGAGTCCCCGAAAACCATCGCATTGCATGGCGGATACAGTCCCAGCTTCGAGCCGCATGCCTCCGCCGCGTTGGGCTTGAATATAGCTGCCGACAGGATTTCGCGGCATGCACGGCGAAAGAATTACAAAATCAACGTTTAAAAAACACAGAGGATACACCGCTCATGTCCGACATGATCAAAAAAGTAGGCAACACAATCATTAATGCCAAACACCGCGCCACCTGCCATTGCGGCGCGGTGGAACTCGAACTCGATCTTCCCGACGGCATCGTCGATCCGCGCCGCTGCGATTGCTCGCTATGCCGGCGCAAAGGGGCCATTATGGCATCGGTTCCGCTTTCGGGTATCAGAGTCGTTAAGGGTCAAGAGGTCTTAAAGCTTTATCAATTTAATACGATGAGCGCCAAACATTATTTTTGTTCGAATTGCGGCATCTATACCCACCACCAACGCCGATCGGTGCCTAGCCAGTACGGCTACAACGTCGGCTGCCTGGAAGGCGTTAATCCGTTTGAACTGGGCGAAGTGCCAACCGGGGATGGTGTCAATCATCCGGCTGATCGCCAACGCTGATAAACGGCTAATCATGCCCAATACGCCGTTAAATCCGACGCTCGCCGCCATGGATGCCGAAAACGTGCATCAGGTATTCGATTGGTTGTGGTGTTCCGGCCAGCTGCCTGAAAGCGACATTGCCAAACTGCCTGTTTTTGGCATTGATGTGGTGATTAATCTGGCACCGCCGACAGCCAGTAACGCGCTGCCCGGCGAGGCCGAATTGATTACCCGGCAAGGCATCGCCTATATTCAAATTCCCGTGGCATGGGAACAACCAGAATGTGATCAACTGAAACAATTTTTTGGCGTTCTTAAGGCATTCGATGGTAGTAATATCTGGGTACATTGCGCCAAAAATAAGCGTGTATCCGTTTTTATCTATCTGTATCGCCGGTTGTATCTGGCGGAAAACGAAGAGCACTAGAGTTATCCAATGCGGGAAATCTGGACGCCAAACCCGATCTGGCAAGGGTTTATTAACAATGTACTGGGTACGACATGATTAAAATTTGGGGAAGATCTAGCGCATACAACGTGCAGAAGGTGTTATGGACTATTGGTGAGCTGGAGTTACCTTATCAACACATCAATGCCGGCGGTAGTGTCGGCGGGCTCGACCAACCCGAGTTTCTGGGCATGAACCCCAACGGGCGGATTCCGGTAATAGTCGACGACAACATCACGATCTGGGAATCCAACAGCATTGTTCGCTATTTGTGCGCCCAATACAGTCACGATTGGTTATGGGCTAAAACACCTGCCAAACGCTCATTGGCGGAACGCTGGATGGACTGGGAGCTGGCGACACTGCAACCCGATTTTCTGGATTTGTTCTGGAGCTTTTACCGAACACCTGAGGCGCTACACGACCATCAAAAAATTCAAAATGCCTCGGAGCGCTGCCAAAAACATTTGGCCATGTTGGATGCGCATCTTGCTGAGCAGACTTTTTTGGCGGGTGATGAATTTTCGATGGGCGATATTCCGGTTGCCACTTCGCTATATCGTTATTTTGAAATGGGCATTCCCACGCCACAGATCCCTAATGTTCGCAGATGGAACGGTGCGTTAGCCGAACGTAAACCCTACCGCGAACATATCATGACCCCGTTTGACGAACTCTGTGGTCGACAAACGTTTTGATGCAGCCTTTGTCAAATCGAGGAAAAATGATCTTAGAAATTGCAACGCTTAACGTCATCGCCGGTCGGGAACTGGCCTTTGAGGCTGCCTTTCATAAGGCATCACTCATTATTGCAACGATGAACGGCTACATTTCGCATCAATTGCAACGCTGCATCGAAAATCCCAGCCAATACGTGTTGTTGGTGAATTGGGCTTCGTTGGAAGATCATACGACGGGTTTTCGTGGCTCCACCCAATACGAAGAATGGCGGTCATTACTGCACCATTTCTATGATCCGTTTCCAATTGTCGAACATTACACGCTGGTAACCGAACACGGAGTTTAACCGATATGGCTTCCGTCGCTATGAACAATAGCAACCCGTATCAGCCTAACGATACTGGACGCGCCCGTCTTCGCGGCCTTCGCAAACGATGCATCGGTAATTGCAAAGCTGGTGACGCCGAATGTCTGCCGTTGACTTGCCGCTAGACTATTGCCGATGACGGAAGCGATGGCAATCGCCCGAATTGTGGAAGCGTGCTAAGCAATAATCGACGGTACAGCGCTTCACTTTTTGATCGAACGTCTTCAAGACCGGAAACAACACTGTGTCCTTGCGCTGCAAACCAAGCGGCATCCACACCAGTACCGGCGCCAATGTCCGGCACGTGCCCCGGAGTCGTTGTTATTAGGTGAGGTTCGGCACGGTGTTGTTCCTCGAACACCATGGCTTCGTACTGGGGAATCAGTCACGCCGCATGCTCTGTGTAGCCTTTAGTGCACGGGAGCCTAGATGTACTGTGTATTGGAGTGGTTTCTAGTCGGGCTTAACGTTTGAATTCGCCGGCGTGCGGCTTTTTGCGCCGGCTCAGCGGAATACTGGGTGTGGCGCACATCGTTGCTAGGCTCGCACGACGGTGGCCTGGCCAGCGATGACTTGCCAAGTATTGTTCGGAGACAGTTGCCATACGCGTGAAAACCGGATGTCATCGTGAAAAGGCGAACCACCGAAGATTCCGGACAATCGCACACGAACGGTGACATAGGCTATGTGGCCAATAGTCAATATTTTCTGTTCCGACGGTTCGATAGTCTGGAATTTAAGTGTACCGGAACGGTGCATCTCAAGATCATCTTGTTTGGAAATCACCGAGCCGAAATGAGTGGTAAAGATGAGGTTCGGTGAAATCAGAGCATCAAGTGATTCGACATCAGAAGTAAGCATGGCAAGCCTTAGCTGCGCCTCTGCGGTCTCAATTTGACTTGCGACATTTTCAGGCATTGAAAAGACTCCATGGGTGAAGTTGTGCGGCCCAATGCGGAAATGAGCGGTCCGAGCAGCTTTTCGCAAAGGTCCGTTCTATTGAAAGTTCTTGCCTCAGTGGCGGGTTCATTGGTAGTAAGACTCGAAGTAGGACAGGGGAGGGATGTTTTGCCGAACGTCCTTGTCGAGCTTGCCGTAGAAGACATCGAAGAGACCGCGAGGAACGTACTCGCCACTGACGACCCGCTTGATCCGTTCGACTCGCTCACGGTTGCGCTCTGGGTACCGCTTGACGTCGAACGAAGCCGGAGCGATCAACGTTGCCACAAGGGCGATGTATTCGTCTTCGGTGAGGTTCGCAAATGGCTTGGCGAAGAACGTTTCCGACGCCTGGGCAAAACCATGCGCGCTGGGACCGAGATAGGCAGTATTGATGAAGAGTCGCAGTTGATCGCTCTTCGGCATTAAAGGATCGAGCGCGAATTTGGCGATGGCAGTTTGCTTCAACTTAGCAACGCCCGGACGGAATTTCTCGAAATAGAGGTGTTTGACCAGCGCTTGCGTGATTGTGGTAATGCCGGCGCCTGGCGTTGTTAGATCAACGCCGCTGTGCTCGAAGAAGCGTGGGTCTTCGACTTTGAGCAATATCTCGATTTGTCGTGGGGACAGGTCGGATACCGCCAGCGGGTATTGGGTTGCGTGATAGCGAGGAATTACGGTGTTCGCAGTGTACTCCCGAGCCGAGTAGATGACCCAGGCGAAGTAGATGACCGCGATGAGTGTAGTTGTCAACGCAACCAAACCAGTGAGATGGAATAGCCTAGCCACGTGCGCGACTCCATGAGGCATAACTTGGAGTTGAGGTACCTGCGCGTTTTTTTGTGCAGGTCGCCTCAAGTACAGAGTTAGTGATCACGGCTGCCAACTCCTGTTTTTGTCGTTGGGTTGGACGCGGCCTCCTGTTTGGTTGCCGACGGCTTTTCTTTGCTCTGGCGTTGAGGCTTGCGCTAAGAGAAGACAAGCCCCCTGACTGCCAGTTGGTTTAACAACCACCCATCTCTTATTTTGCGCGGGCACATGAGTATCGTCGACTAGCTCGAAGTCTAGAAGAAGAGCTAAGCCGGTTACAGCAAGAGTTGCTGAACTGGACTTACAAACCATCGCCGGTACGCCGAGTGGAAATCCCTAAGCCGCAGGGCGGGGCAAGACTGCTGGGGATTCCGACGGTGCGGGATCGCGTGGTGCAAACAGCGCTAAAACTGCAGCTAGAACCGATCTTTGAGCCGCATTTTTCGCCGCATAGTTACGGCTTCCGTCCTGGACGAAGCCCACAGCAAGCGGTGCAGACGGCGCAATGCATCATCAACAGTGGTAAGCCGTATGTGGTGGATATAGACCTGGAGAAATTCTTTGATGGAATCCACCATGACCGGCTGATAGCCCGAATGGGACAACGGATCACCGACAAACGCATACTGCGCCTGATCGGGCTGATGCTGCGTAGCGGCATCATGATCAACGGCGTGGTGGTACGGAGCGAAGAAGGCACGATGCAATGCGGGCCGCTAAGCCCCCTGCTGAGTAACATTGTGCTGGACGAACTGGATAAAGAACTGGAGAAACGCGGCCTGGCATTTTGCAGGTTCGCCGATGATTGCAATATCTTCGTGAAATCGCAAAAAGCGGCGGAACGCGTGATGGAAACGGTTAGCCAGTTTATAGAAAGTAAGCTCAAGCTCAAGGTGAACCGGGAGAAAAGCCAGGTGGCGAGATCAGAAGGGGTAAAGTTTTTGGGCTTTACGGTAGTGAACGGGACGATAGCGATAGCGCGAAAAGCCCTGCAAACGGCCATGGATAAAGTCAAAGCCCTAACGCCACGCGGCACCAATAAGGATATAGAAACCAGCCTAAAGTCGATCAATCAATGGTATGTAGGCTGGTCGAATTATTTCAGTCTAAGCCACTATCCAGCGCAATTAGTGAAGATAGAGGCGCATATCCGACGACGACAGAGGGCGAGGTTGGTTGATCAGCAGAAGTCTAAAAGGAATCTCTATCGGACGCTGGTTAAAAGAGGGGTATCACGAAAGGCTGCGATGGTTGCGTTTACAAACCGGAAACGATGGGCACTCAGCAAGACGATAGCAGTATCGAGAGCCTATCCCAATGACTGGTTTATAAAGGGTAAGGGCCAAGCTGTCCGATCCGACCAAAAGCAAGCGCACTGGTTTGAAGTGTCTCAATGGGTCTATCTTGCGTGAGGAGCCGTGTACGGACCCGTACGCACGGTTCTGTGGGCAGACGGAGGCTTCGGCCTCCTCTGACCCGATGCAATATTATGCCTTCCGCTGATAACATCCACGGAACCTACGCACTGGGGGTTGTTCCCCGTCGAAATAATCTTCGGCGTACCTTTCGACAAAGCCTTGTGAAGTCAATATTTCAATTTCTCTTCGTACAAGCGGCCAAGGCATCAAGCCTGTTGATTCCAATTCCTCCCTCAATCGGGCGATGAGCATAAGATAACCCCCGAACGAAACAAACCCGGAAATTTGCTTTAGTGCTTTAGCGCGTAACTCAGGCGGAAGCACTTGAAGTGTGTACGATTCGAGCACCAAATCAAAAGCCCCTAGCCAATTTTCCGGAGATTGAAAAAGGTCGCAAATCACATATGTGACTTTGGAATTGGGGAATCGATTCCCGCATTCGGAAATAGCGGTAGGCGAAATGTCAAAGGCGGTTACTTCAAAGCCAAGATCGGAAAGCCATTCCGCATCGTCACCCAAGCCGCACCCAACCTTCAACGCCCTTCGACCAAAAGAGATTTGACCATCAACCTGTTGAAAAAGCTCAATCATATTCGGATTGGGTGTGTGATCCGCCCAAGGGATAGAAACTCCATCCAAACGAGCTTTGGCATATAGCTGTTCAAACCAGTCAAGAGGGTTCCCGGCAGCGATCGATGTCTGGGCTAACTGTCTTGCTATAGTGCGATGATTATCCATGAGCGTATTTTCTATGGAGCCTAACGTAAAAGTCACCGGTGCTGCGCGGCTTTATCGCGCAACGTCCGTGTGGACTGCCGGGTTATGCCTGCGCTCAGCCTCATATTGGAGAACCTGCGCTCTTGGCAAGCTTGGAAATTTCTGCAACATCCACTTCACTCAAGGAGTCAATTAACGCAATCTTCTTCCCGAGGCCGTTTAGAGATGTGCCGATGACAATGCCTTTATTGTTCGGCCAAAATCAGGCTAAAGCATCCCAAAAAGCGGCCTTCCGATGCCATCGAAGCGATAGGTCGCCACTCCTATGCGAGTTCTGGGTCTTGAAGCGGTAACCAGGCCTTCGCGACCCAAGAACTCCGAAAAGCTATTTTCTTAAATCAAGAATACCGTTAGCACTGTGACCACCGGGCTTGTCCAACAACCGGTTCAGATTGTGGTTCGCGTTGCTCACACAATCTAACCTTATTCGTTAGAGCGCAAACTACACCTCGACCTTGAAGCCAAGCTCAACATCACAGCCCGCTTGCCCACCGCGAATGCCCCTGTTTTCCTGCGAGATTTCTCTGAGAAGAATCTTTACATGATCTTTGGGGATGCCAAATGGCTCAAGGTTATTCACAATTGCCTTATACAGATTTCGTTTTGTATCAAGTGAACGACCGGCAAACGCATCAATACTGATGTGCGTATAAAAATCCGGTTTTTCACGAGCAGGGGGATAAGCGAAGCGGTGAGGTTCGTGCATGATAAGGCGAACGTTTTTGTAACCAGGCACAATTTTGAATGCCTCACGCAAAGCCATGTGAATTGCCTCCATGACAGCAACCTCTTCCTCTTGTGTATATTGCCGCCGTACTTCAATTAAGACACTTGGCATTCCTACTCCTTTTCGTGTTTGCGCTCTAACAATTAGATGGTTAACCGCATATCTACTGCTAAATTTACTTCGACAGATAAAATCTTGTTCCGCATTTGTTTTTCCTTTTCGTATATGATCAGCACGAAGTAACGATAGTCAGTAAGGTTTCAGCCGTAGCGATTCAATCAGATGGACCGACGGCAACGGACCGTATTTATCTGTTCATCTATTGTGCTGAACAAACCTCTCGAGTATTGTGCGGAACAGCCTAGTTTCCCGAGTACTGTTTTAATCGGATTTTACACAGAAACAAGAAGTCGTCCGATCTTTATTCGTTCGATTTCCAAGCTTGAATGTCTGTAGCCGTTTAATGATTTATCGCCTCGCTTTCCAGCCAGTCGACTTGGGAAAGTAGCGATAACCGGTCGGTTTTGGCTTCGTCTTGCCAATTGCGCTCGGTTAACGCACCTTCCAATGCCCATAGCAAATTGGCGCTAGGTTTTAACCCCGTACGTTTTACGGCCACGAATGCCGTCGCCGCGCCCATTGCTTTCAACGCGTCGGCGGACGGAATGCCAGCCGCGGTCAGCATTGCCCACGACGCTTTGCCGAGATTTCTCATACTGTTTGACCAAACTTTATAGGCTATGAGTCAAGCAGCGATTGGGAGACATAGCCGGGCATCGCGAAAATCAGCGCCGAGGTTTGGGCAAACGCCGTTTCGAACTTGGTTTTGCAACCCTGGGTATATAACGGTTTGTCGTACATGGTGTTCACGGTGTTCTCCTCGATAAGACGCAATCGAATTCTGAGTTGTTGGTCGAAGTGAGCTGGCTAACGTTTTCATTGAGGCCAGTGCGGCTTTTCGCGTAAGTCCGGTGGAGCGCCATGTTAAACCGGGTGTGTTTGCAAAACCTAATTCCCTTTAATTGCCCGCTTCTTCGCCTAAAATAAAGTCCAGCAGCCCTTGGAAATTATTGGCTGTTCCGTCTGCCTGAATACCTAATTTCTCCGTTGGCAAGTTGAAGCGATTGACCCAATAAGTAGGATAACCGAAACTTTTTGCACCGTAGGCATCCCAACCGCCAAAAGCCGCGAAGACAATATCGTCTTTCTTCAAGCCAAGATGCTGTATTCCCAAGGCATACGCTTCCGGATCCGGTTTGTATGTGCGGTTGATTTCAGAACTTAATAGCTCATCAAAAAAATCGGCAATTCCAGCGTTATCGGCATTGGACTTGAGCATCATTTTGCTGAAATTGGAGATGGTGATGATTTTTACGCCGGAAGCCTTTAACTTTTTTAAAGCGTCTACGGAGTCAGGCCACGGTTTCAGCGAAAGATAGGCACTAAGAAGTTGTTTTTTCTGGGCTTCGGTGGTTTCTAGCTTCATGTTCTCCATGGTGTAAAGTAAGGCATCTTCCGTAACCTTGAAAAAGTCCTCGTGATTTTTCGTGATGGAGCGCAAAAAGCCATATTCAAATTGTTTGGCGCGCCACGCCTTGGTGAAATCCATGCCTTTGCCTGGAAAAACTTTTTCAACCTCGGCAACGACTGAATTGGGATCAAAGATTACGAAATAATCGAAAGCTACCGCTTTGTAGCGAGGTTCCGGTGTCTGGGCGTACCCAGGAAAACTGGAGGAAATAGCTATCAATAAAATTGATGCTAACGTCCTCATAAGAAGTGTACGGTTCATATTGTTTGCTCCGTTGTTTACAGGCTTTTGCCTAAGTATAACCAGCTAAGGATCGGGCGCGAGAGCCTCAGTCCCGCTTGCACACCCGATGTTATACGACTCCAAAAGTTATCCATCGCGGCACGCCCGGAGAGCTGCAATATCAGCCGAGACGATAACGGCCAAGTGCTTGGATATTTTTTCAATCGGCCAGTCCCACCACGTGATTGCTTCAAGTTCGGAAATGACCTCTGTAGAAAAACGTTGCTTGAGTTGTCTTGCGGAGTTTCCTCCGACAACTGTGTAAGCAGGAACATCGGAGACGACAACTGAACGTGAGGAAATGATCGCGCCATTGCCTATCTTTACGCCCGGCATGATGAGGCTGTCGTATCCGATCCAAACGTCGTTTCCGATAATGGTGTCGCCTTTGAAAGGTAGCTCATTTGGCTGTGGTATGACGCTTTCCCACCCGTTACCGAAAATCTGAAAGGGAAAGGTAGAGAAGCCGGAAAGCTTGTGGTTTGCGCCATTCATGATGAACTTTACCCCACGGGCGAGTGCGCAGAACTTGCCGATGATCAAGCGGTCGCCAATGAACGGATAGTGATAAAGAACATTCCGTTCAAAGTTTTCCGAATCTTCCGGGTCGTCATAATAGGTGTAGTCCCCGATAACGATATTCGGATTCGCCACAGTGTTCTTTATGAAGCATACCTGCGGGAAACCGGTCATGGGGTGTTTGTTTAATGGACTCGGGCCGTTCAATTGGGCTCCTTCAAGACAGCTAACGTTACGGTAAGGGGCGCGTCTTTTTGATCGGCTTGATAGGCCGATGACTTGCCTAAATTACGAACCAAGCAACTGGACCAATAGCTTTAACCACATTACAGCAATAACTGATGTACCCGCCAAGAAGGCAAGGCGTCCGTGTTTTAAACCGTTATAGGTCGTATGGATGAAAGCATGGATATACCTAGCGCCAACAAAAAGCCAAGCTAAACTAATAAAGACAGTATCGGTGTTACTAGTGACAAGAATGGACAAACAGGCCACATAAAACAACACGGGCATTTCAAAAAGATTGTCATAGTGCTGAGTTACTTTTGCCAAACCGTATGGAAGCTTAGCGCCACGGTTGAGCAGAAAATAGGCTGGATTTAAACCTTCTTCTTTAACTGCTTTGATTCTGAGCCTAAGCATCCAGATACCAATTATGAAAGTGAGTAATACGACCGCGAAAACAGGGTAAATAATTAACGCTTGCTTCATTCTCTATTCCTGATGTGTGATTTGCTGTAATTCGGCGATCCAATCGTTGATTGGTTTAGCATGTCCAACGAAAGCGAAGGGGCGAGCATGATAGTGACCGTCCCGCTTGAGCGCCATGTTTTTGAAGCCGATTTCACTTGGCGTCTCTCTGTGCAAGAGTAATGATTGCCTTGATGGCGTTTCTTGCTTGAGGGCTGTTGTACCAGCAGGTTGACCCCATCATTTGAGAGATTTGTTTGGTGACAAAGGCCGGGTCTTCGTCGACCAACTGCGACAGTGATGAGAAACCAATTTGCTCCAAGCGTGCGATGACGGTTTCACCAACGCCTTTGAGCGAAAGCAATTTCTCTTTTTCGGTTACGGGAAAGCCCATGCCTCAAACCTTGCTTATGACAGTAATGGAAACAGTTTCTGGTTGAACCAAGGAAAATAGCCGGCTAAAAGTTTCTTTACCTGCCATCCGTTCATTCGAAAGGTGTGCATCTTCCGTAGTTTCCCAATAGTAAATATTGACCCACTCGTCGCCATTTTTGTATAGCGTCTTGGCGATGAAGCCACCTATGGATTGAGATCAGGGACAAGGCCCAGGACTTCAATCATTGCTTGGCCGGTAATGCCAAGTGCGCTTTTCCATCTGACGATTTCGACGACATTGGTGTTCATGATTTTTCTCCAAGAAAATATCAGTAGTACATAGGGGGCTGCTGATAACGTGGTGTACACAGTAACGATCAAAGAATCTTTTATGGCAGCAATTGGCTGTTTGGCACCGGTTCAGAATCAGGGGCAAAGAAACGAAATATCTGTTCTAGCAAAAATGCCGGAGCTTCTTCGGGTACAAAATGCCCACTTGCTTCTGCAATCATTCCTTGGAGGTTATCGGCCTTTGGCTTCATTGCTAAGAAAAGGTTATCGGCCACACCATGGCGTCCTGCTAGGGTAAGAATGGGCATGCTGAACTTTTGTCTGCATAGCTGGATGCCAGCTTGGCATCATCCGGCAACGCGCGGTAGTAATTAAATCCAGCGGTCATGCCCCCGGGACTGGCATAGTGCTTGGCGTATTCGTCTATCGCCTGCGAAGTAATGGCCTCTTTTCGATAAGCCCATTTTCTCATTTGCGCTGTGATGTATGCCCGCTCCCGATTTTTGGTCAACATTTCCGGGAAGTCTTCCGCCATATGAAATCCATAGTGCCACATGCCGCCTTTGGCAGAGTCCATGTTCTCCGTTCCTGGTGGCATGCAATCCACCAGAATTAGTTTGGCGACCAGTTCGGGGTGTAGCAGACTGAGGACATAAGCCGTTTTACCGCCCATGTCGTGACCAACGACAAATGCCGAATTGGCGTTAAATTGCTTAATGAGTTCGGCTATATCGTTAGCAATTGTTTGTTTGTCATATCCGGTTTGAGCTTTTTCTGAGCGCCCTAAACCACGTAAATCCGGAGCGACAACGGTAAACTTTTCAGCAAGACTAGGCATTATGTTATGCCATTCATACCAGGTCTGCGGCCAGCCATGTAGGAGAATTAGCAAAGGTCCATTACCCATTTTGACGTAATGCAGACGTATACCGTTTACTTGCGCAAATTCGCTCCTTGCGCCTTTAGGCAAAATACCGGCTTGACTTGGCAAAGTCAGGCTTAACAGGACGACTAAAATCAATAGATTGTATTTTTTCATGATTGATGGTGGGTAAGAAAGCAAGGAATGGATGTATGGCTAACTTTTAGTCTAGAAACGCATGGTGCCTATTTTGCAAATATTCCCAAGATTCCCTAATCAGCGATCAAGTGATGATGGGGTATTACCCGATTAAATGTCATCGCGGTAAATAAGGTTCTATGTTACTAAATGCTCTGGCAACGAAAGTGTCCTTCTCGCCTACAGGTGCGACGTAATGAAGTGCTTCGGCAGCTGCGTCCGTGCCTATACTTCTGGCAATAATCCACCCCGCCAAGTAGCTGGATGCTAAACATCCGCCGGCAGTTGCGATGTTGCCTTGGGCAAAGAAAGGCTGATTGAGAACGTCCACCCCAGCTTCTTGCACCCAAGGCTTTGTCGTTAAATCGGTACAGGCTGGAATCTTGCCTAATAGTCCAAGCTTTGCCAAGACCAGTGTGCCTGAGCATTGCGCGGCGATCAGTTGGCGTTCCGGTTGCAACGTAATTCGATTCATCAATTCAGCGTTGTTGACGATCTGTCGTGTTTGAACGCCACTACCGATAATGACGGCATCAGCTAAGTGTGTATCTTCAAGGGTTGACTGTGCATGTACCGTGACACCGTTCATAGACGTAACTTGCAGCTCAGGGCAACAAATTGTAACCCTCCAATCCGGCTTTTTGATTCGGTTTAAAATGCCGAGCGCAATCATGGAGTCCAGTTCATTGAATCCCTGGAAAGTGAGTATAGTGATGTGCATTGTCAAATAATCCTTATTAAATCAAGCGATCTCGAACCCCGGGGTGCGATTCAAACTGATGCGTCCAATCAAGCAGCCTTCCTCGCTTGATTCCAATAGTTGTCCCATTGCCGGTTAGCGCGATTCAAGCGCAAGGCCAGCATGTGATCGGCGTTAGCGGCGCACCACCACGATCCCGGAAGCTTAAGCCGTTTCTGGACAATATAGCGATGCGCACTCTCAATTTCCCCCGAGCCAATCGGCAAGTTGTTCGCCAATGCGGTTGGGTAGTCGAGCTGATCCTGGCGGCGGCTCAAATAGCGGTGACAAGCCCTTATCGACGCTTGGCTATCCGTCACGTCACCGACCTCAAGGTGCTCTCGCAGGGACGCGGTGACATCGC
This sequence comes from Methylomonas sp. MK1, assembly GCF_000365425.1. Lineage (NCBI taxonomy): Bacteria > Pseudomonadati > Pseudomonadota > Gammaproteobacteria > Methylococcales > Methylococcaceae > Methylomonas > Methylomonas sp. MK1. The sequence continues at coordinate 638,586 of NZ_AQOV01000001.1, read as the reverse complement.
CACAACGCCCGGCTTTGAGCGCGTCCTTCTGTTGGTTGAGCCATGCATTGGCCGCATCTGCATTCGGATGGATCGCTGCGGCGGCGGCACTCAGGTAGTCGCAGACATGATAGAAATCGACCAGATATCCGCCCCGACTGCCGAAGCGCTCTGCCACTTGTCGCGCAATCCATTCGGCACCATCGCCAACGGTATGCACCTGACTCGTCTTGCCGAAGCCCGCGCTTTTGGCACAGCTAAACAGTTGTTTGCCTGCCACCTCCACATCGCCTTGCAGCGTTCCGCCATAGCTCAAGGTTTGACTGCCCGCCGCGTGCGCCAGGCAAAGCTTGGCTTCTTTCCACAGCAAGGTCTTGCCTTTGCGCCGGTCTGTTTGCGCGGCTTCGACAATCGGCACCATGCCGCCATCCATTTCCACGACGACCGCCCGGCACCCCGCTGCATCAGGCCAGGTCTCATCAACCGGTGTCGTCGTATAGATGATTTGGGCGTGCGCTTCGGTCACCCGTCGTATCGTGCTCTCGGCAAGGAGGAGTCCGTAATGCTCGACCAATTTGTCCTCGACCTGGGCGAAGGCGACATCGGCCCCAAAGTCGGTCACCACCCGTTGTAAAGGCCGCGAACAGCCGCGGTTACGCACTTTGGCCCGATTCACAAAAGGACGAATGTGCCGGTTTCCGCGGCGATACTGAATCTCTTCTACGCTGATTTCACCAAAGGTGCTGTGCCATTGGAGTTTTTTTTACCTGCGCGCCGCACCCCGGTCTCTCGTCCAGTCACCGCTACGGCCTTGCTGGCTTGTCCGCTTGCCCAGGCCTGTAACGACTCCTGACCCATCCGCCTCATCTGTTCGATCAGCTGCATTTCCGCCGCGTCAGCTTCTTGCAACTCGCCTTTCTCGTCTGCGACAACCAGTAACATCGATTCAACCCGGCTACGTAGTTCTGGATGTTCGTTCAGGCGTTCCAACAAGGCTTCATCACTCAGTACCATGGTATCTCCTCTTAGCAAATCAGTGGCAAAGATGAATAGATTACCCCGCCTCAGTTTGAATCGCACCCCGAACCCCGTTGTCAAGCGTCGAAGCTCTGGTGTATCGAGCGTTCTGCAGGAGAGGCTGATTTTAGTGCATTTTCACCAAAACTACCCATGATGCCAAGATGGGTAAAACCAAATCCTGTGACTCACGGAGGGCTATTCCCGCAGGACGTAATGTCCGATGAGCAGGCTCAGCATAAATGTCTTGGTCGATAAGCGTAAAAGGCCTAATGCAAATCGGAATACATATAGCTGCTTCGGCAATATAAAATGGCCCGATTAACCTGCGGGAAACCTCTGCTGCAACGGAGCAGGGTCTGCGGCAAACGAAATGCAGGCAGCCGAGACGGTTGTGGGCACTTTTGTCATGGCTCGAGGAAGTTCGGTTGATGTGCTTGCTCAAAGGCGCCGGTAATTTGTAGGCACACTGGCCAGGTTCCCGGAAAGCCTTTCGGTTCGTCCGGCGCTTGGTATGTAACCATGGGAAAATACGGAAGTAGGGCCTATGTGAAAGTCGTCCAAAGCCGGTTGGTTCGCCGGAGGGCAACGTGTTTTGGCGGTTACTTAATAACGACATAATCTGGAATTGAAATGACTAAGCACACTTCTAAGAATTCGGAAATCAAAAACGACACAAAACGTCTGGCGAGCCGGATCAGTATGACACTTCCGGAAGATCTGTTGACCGAACTCGACACTATGGTCAACGAACGCGGCTTTGCCAATCGTTCTCAAGCCATCGCCAAAATCCTCCACCGCTCGCTCGTTGAACATCGTAACGAAGTCGGCGATCACGTGATGGTCGGCACCATAACGCTGTTTTATGACAATTTGGCGACTGGCGTACAACAAAAGTTGTCCGACTTGCAGCGTCAAAATATTGCGGAGGTCATTTCATCGCTCCACGTGTTGCTCGACGGCGAGCGGACGTTGGAGGTGATCCTGGTGCAAGGGCCGCCGGCGAAAGTACAGCAAATCGCCGACGCTATGATCACACTTCGCGGTGTGCTGTGGGGGCGACTGGAACTCGTTGCAGCACTCATTCCGCAATTGCATCCTTTTTCACATCCGCCGGAAAAGTGATGGCGCCCGTTGAGTGTTCACTTAAACAACAAATTTAGAGGTCCAATACCACATCCGAAATTGGTATGGTGCAGCAAATAAAGGTTTCCTCGGGTGACAGAGGGTCGACGAGTTCCAGATAATCGACGGAACCGGAAAGAATTGTTGTCGTGCAGGATTGGCAGGTGCCGGCGCGGCAAGCGAATGGTGGACGCAGTCCGTTGGCTTCGGCCAAATCGAGTAGTGTCCCTTGATCGGCCGTCCATCGAACGGAAACACCGGATTTATTGAAGGTCACGGTGTATTCTGCACCTGCTGCGTCGATTGCGAGCTGGGTTGTATTTTTAGAACGCGCTGCAAAGGCTTCGATATGAATTCGGCTTTCCGGAATTCCCGCGTGTTTCAATATCCCTTCGACTTCGTCCAGAAACCCCAAAGGTCCACACAAGAAAAAGCTTGCTGCCTCTAAATCCAGCTCTGTCAGCAGCTCCTCGTCTATGCGGCCTTGTTTCGTGTATTCCGACGGCCCAGCTTCGAACGCGGTTTCGGCTAGAAAAATCGCCTTCAGATGGCGGTGCATTTTGCAAAGCGCTTCGATAGCGTGTGCTGGAAGCAACGTTCACTATCGTTACGGACGGCATAAACCAGCGTGGTCTCGCACTGCGAAGCGGCGGCGTGTTCAAACATGGCAAACAGCGGCGTAATGCCAACGCCGCCGGCGAATAGCACGCGAGGCGAGTCGTCGGTTTCCTCGATAAAGAAGCGCCCACCGGGCGCCTTGACCTGCAGTTCGTCGCCGACTTGCACAGAATCGTGTAAATAACGCGACATTGACGCGCTTTGATTTTTTTCCTCAATAGCCTGCATTCGTTTGACCGTTATTCGGAAAGTATTGGCAACCGTCTGGCATGAAGACAGCGAATAGGGTCTAACCAGCGCACCGTGCTCCGGGAGTTTCGCGCGTAGTGAAATATGTTGTCCCGGCAGGTACGCTGGTAATTCCGCGCCGTCGTTCGGTGTTAAATATAACGACAAGATGCCTGCAGCTTCCGTTTTGCGCTGTGTTACGGTAAAGGCCTTGAAGCCGGACCACCCCTTGCCTTGGCGGGCCAGCGTCAGCGCCGAAGCACGCTTGCTCAGCAACGCTTGCCATTCCGGCGATAAATCCACGGCATTTCGCGCAAATTTCAGCGCCGCCAGCGTCGTATTCGGATCGTAACAAGCGCGAACGAACTCGCGGATCGTCGGCGATGGCGTGGAAACGGGTTCGTGTATCAAGCGATCGCCGGCCGTCACGGTCCCCGCATGCAATACCCGCGCATAAAACCCAACCCGGCCGTCTTCCAAAAACGTTTTTGAAAATCCTGGGTCTTCCTTGAGCGTCATCGCCAATTTAAAGCAGGATATGCGCGGCTCGCTGATTTGCATCACTAACTTCCCGCAAATCAAAAGATCGCCGATACGGATGGTGTCTTCGGTCAGATTGTCTACCGTCAGGTTTTCTCCAAAGGTACCCGACGTCAGTTTTCTCCCCAAAAAGGACTCCCAATAGGCATATCCTGGCAATCCGTAAATATATACGGCTTTATGCGAGCCACCGTGGCAGCGTAAATCGGCTTGCTCGTCGTCTTCTACGCCGTTCGTGCCGATGTGAACCAAGCCGCTGACCGCTAGCTTAAAAATACCGGTCGGCACGGTTTTACCTTTAAAAACGACGTTCGTGACTTTACTCACGTTGATGGAAGTAATACAGGCGTCAGCCGACTGGTTCGGCTGGCGCTGGCCGGTAAATTCGGCATGCGGATTCATTTTGTATCGGTTGGTCATGGTTTAGCCTTCGGTTGAATTGACAATTGATTCATGTCGAGCGGCATCCTTATCGGCGTCGCCGATAAGCTTGGTGTTCGGGCATGGAAGCGGCTCAATTACGCCAAATAAAGTATCACGAATATAAAAAAAAGTAATACTTTTTTCTAACCTATTGCCTCGGTTTTGATTCTTGTAATAGCCGACACATACCAGTCAGCATGCAGGTCTGACCGGAGCGCAGACAAAGAGCGGCGTGGATGCGTGGAAAAATTTGTCGCTTCAGATTTGTGATTTCTATATTGAGGAAGTATCCCGGAGCGTCGACAACAGCGCAGGATCGAGCAAGTGCGTTAGAAATCGTTGCTCAGGGCCATTTTGGGCTCAGAACTGATTGGTTGCAGGATTTAGTTGTTGGTGAAAAAGGCGGCATGATAGCTAACTTTGCCTGGCGGATAACCTGAGCCGAAGGAAAGTGCCAAGAAGAACTCTTGGGGAATGCCGGGTAGCATAAAGCCCGGGACTGTTGGAAAAGCCAAAGCGCTTGTAGAACGACGGTTCGCCGAGTAATACGCAACCATCGGCGCCAAGTTCGCGCAACTGCGACAAACCATGTTCAATAAGAGCTCGGCCAATGCCTCGTTTTTGAACTGATGGAAGTACCGATACAGGCCCAAGGCCAAACCAACCAGACGTCCCATCTGAAATAGTGACAGGCGAAAAGGCGATATGGCCAACCACTTCATTAGACTGTTCAGCCACCAACGAGATGGTGAGAACATTGGCCTCACGCAAAGCGCGGATGATTAAGTGTTCGGCATGACTGCTGTGGGGATGCGACGCAAACGCTTGGTGAGTAATTCCCTCAATCGCGTTTTCATCGCTTTTACGCTCGGAACGGATAACGAGTGGCATGTTTTGAAAGGTGACATAATTCAGTCCGAGCCGATTATATGAGTGACTTGGAATCCCGATGCGACATCAAGAACTTAGCATGATACTCAGCCTGTTCAGCGGATGCAATCTACGCTAGTCTTTAATGGCGGTGTCGTGAGCAGATCCTTAAAACATACCAATTCCCCTCGTAGCAAGCTGTTTCGAAACATAAATCAGCCGATCCGAAGGGAAGAACGAAGAATTTGCGGAAAAACCAGGGGGTTAAACCATTTCATAGAATTTCGCTTATCCGGCAAATTCCAGCGACAATCTGCTCCGGCCTGAACGCCGAGAAACCCAAAACCAAACCGCTGGGCGGCTTACGTTCGATGCCGTAAAACGAAAGCGGTCGTGCTTCAATACCGCCTTGTTTTAAGCGCTGGGTTACCTCGACGTCATCGAACCCTTCCGGGAGGTATGCACAGGCATCGAGTCCGGTGGAAATCGGGCAAACGTCGAGCAGACCTTTCAACTGGTTATCGCAGGCGGTAATAAACGTTTCGGCGCGTTCCTGGTAGATTATCTTCATCCGTCGCAAATGTCTGGCGTAGTGGCCTTCGGCAATAAATTCGCTCAGCACCACTTGGGCTTCCAGTCCGACATGGCGGCAGGTCAGGCTCATTGCCGACGCAAGCGGTGTTAGCAGCCACTTCGGTACCACTGCATAAGCCAAACGGATACTCGGAAACAACAGTTTGCTGAACGTGCCCATATAGATTACCCGGTCAGTGGCATCTAGACTTTTGACTGGTGCCATCGGAGTACCGTGGAAGCGGAATTCGCCGTCGTAATCGTCTTCGAGTACCGTCGTTTGATGGTGCTCTGCCCATTCTAGTAGCGCGATTCGGCGCTCAAGACTCAGCGCCGGGCCGATCGGCGATTGGTGGGCGGACGTCACGTAGGCCAGTTTGGCGTATGCTGTCTTTTGAATTGCCGCTTCGATATCCATGCCGTTCGAATCAATCGGTACGGCATGCACCCGTGCACCGACGGCAGCAAACAAGGTTTTCGCGCCGGGATAGCCGGGGTCCTCCATCCACACCGTATCGCCAGGATCGAGCAGCAAGCGTGCGCACAAATCCAGGGTTTGCTGGGCGCTGTTGGTGATGATCACTTGCTCCGGTGTGCAGGTAATGCGCTGCGTATACCGTAAATGCTCTGCAATCGAAGCGCGTAACAGATGATAGCCGGTCGGATCAGCGTAACCCATTTTCCGCGGACGCAAGGCATTCGCACGTTTGGAGGCAATACGGTTCCAGATATTCAACGGAAAGTGCTCGAAATCCGGTTGATTGGGTTTGAACGGAACGGGTGCCGGCTCGGCCGCACCGTAAAAGAATGGGCTGTCCGCCAGTACTCGACCCAGTTGCGATAGCCTGCCTTTTGCCGAAACTGCGGCGCGGTTTTGTGGGGCGGGTGCACTATCCAGACTATCCGGCAGTTTGGCTGAGACAAACGTGCCTTTGCCAGTATGGGACGCAATATAGCCTTCCGCCAATAATTGTTCATAGCCCAAAACCACCATGCTGCGGGAAACACTGTAGTGTTTGGCAAAATCGCGGGTAGTGGGCAGTCTGGCCTTGGGTTTCAAACGGCCACTTAAAATAGCCAAGCGTATCTCGCTGTAAATCCAGTCTTTGATCGAGCATTGCGCTGGTTTCGCTGCAATGGAAAGTTCAATCTGTTCCGCTAGCCTCACGATTCTTTTTCGGTAAATTGGTTTGGTAATTTTTTCACTTATTGGTATTTTTATTAAACCATTCGATTGGCGAGAATAGCACCAATTTCACTTGACCGACAGTATTAGGAGTAGCTCATGACCAAACGCTTCAGCTATCAAACCAGCGGCTATCAGGCCATGTACGGTTTGCATCATTACATACAGGACTGCGGGCTTGATCACGGCTTGCTCGAACTGATACGGCTGCGCATCTCGCAAATCAACGGCTGCGCGTATTGCATCAATATGCATGCGCCATTGGCGCAACAGAACGGCATATCTATAACCAAGGTCCATTTGGTGGTAGCCTGGAAGGAAGCCAATGTGTTTACCGAACGAGAATTGGCGGCTTTGGCTTGGGCAGAGGCCGTCACGGCGTTAAGGGACGCCGAGGTACCGGAATCCGTCTATCAGCTAGCTAAAGCGCAATTCAGTGAACACGAATTATCAGACCTGACACTTGCGGTAGCCGAAATGAACGCCTGGAACCGGTTAATGATTGCATCGAGAACGCCGCCGGAAATCGGGTAAGCGGAATTCAATGATGCAATCTATAGACAAGATTATTGAAAACGATGACATCGTGGCGGTTTACCCACTGATGAGCATACTTCGTCCCCATTTGCCGGATGCGGCGGCATTTGTAGCCCAAGTGCAACGGCAAGCTCAAGCCGGTTATCATTTGACGGGATTTCGTCATAACCAGCAATGGCAAGGTCTGATTGGGTTTCGTCTGGGCGAAAACCTGCTGTATGGCAAGTTTTTGTATGTGGATGATCTTGTAGTTGAACCACCTAACCAAAACGGTGGTATCGGAAAAAGCTTAATCGAATATGTCAGAAAATACGCTCTGACGTTTGATTGTGCAAATTTGGTGCTCGATACTGGCTTGTACATGCCTTATGCCCAGCGGTTTTATTACCGGCAAGGCTTATTAGCCAAAGGCATGCACTTTGTCGAAAGCCTCAATGGCGTTAGCCATGCCTAGGGTTTTAGTTGTGAACGGTAGTCCGCATGCCTACGCAAGTTCCGGCGGGTCGGTAGTAGAGTTTCTATTGGCGCAAATTCATGCCGTATGGCCAACTGCCGAAGTCGTACACCGACTGCTGTCTGCGCCGGAAATGATTTTGCCGTCGGCGGCCTACGCCACAGCCGTGCTGGATCGAGCTGCTGACGATAGCTCGGCATTTGAGCTATCCGAGACCTTGATTGGGGAACTGGAGTCCTGCGAATTGCTGATCATTGCCACGCCGATGCACAATTTTACGGTGCCAGCCGCGCTGAAAGCCTGGATCGACTATGTATTGCGGATTGACCGTACCTTTGATGCTACGCCGACTGGGAAAATCGGAAGGCTAAATGATCGTCCTGTTTTTGTTGTGCTCACATCCGGCGGTTTTCATCAAGGTGAGCGGGCCAATCAAGCGGATTTCCTCAGCGATTATTTGCGTTACGCATTGCAGACGGTTGGCCTCAATTCAATACAATTTGTTTACTTGCAAGGCATGGCATATGGGAAAGATGCCGCAAGCTTGGCAATTGACGCAGGTATTGAGCGCATCCGATCGCTGATTCCTGAGCTATTGAACCGGCAGGAGAGAAGTAGTACTAGCGTTTAATGGCAATGAAGTTGCCATCCCGTTTGTGCCGAGTCGTTGATGGAAGATTGTCGGCACATATCTTCAAAAGCTTATAACGCTTTAGACGGTTAAGTAATGCTCCAGATGTTTTGATAGCAAGCTAATTTGAATTTGAAAGCAAGACTCGGAGTGTTCAAGAACTGTGATTTGGGTAAATTAACGGCGCGAATGAACGAAATCCGGAGCCGACATGCCGAACCCGACTGAAACTGACGCTTTGCCCACAGAGAACGATCCTCGTTGGCAAGCCGTGCTGGCCCGCGATCCAGCAGCCGACGGTAGCTTTTTCTACTCGGTCAAAACTACCGGCGTCTATTGCCGACCGTCTTGTCCGGCTCGTACCGCCAAACCGAAAAATGTGCAGTTCCATCTTAGTCGAGACGAAGCTGAAGCGGCTGGATTCCGCCCCTGTCGGCGTTGTAAACCTGATCAACCTGCCTTGCGCGAACTTTATGCCGATAAAGTTTCCGAAATCTGCCGCTTGCTGGAAACAGCGGAAACCGAACCTAGCCTTACCGAGTTGGCGGTTATTGCCGGACTCAGTGCCTTTCATTTTCATCGAATTTTTAAGGCAATCACTGGCTTGACACCTAAAGCCTATGCAGCAGCTCAGCGCAGTAACCGGGTTCGGAATCAACTGGCAAAAAGTCAGTCGGTAACCGCCGCCATCTATGATGCCGGTTATAACTCCAACAGCCGGTTTTATGAAAAATCGCCGCAGCTGTTAGGTATGACGCCATCCGACTATCGTGCCGGCGGCACCAATAGCCGAATTCGGTTTGCCCTGGGTGAATGCTCACTGGGTTCTATTCTGGTGGCGGCCAGCGACATCGGAATTTGTGCCATTGCGTTAGGCGACGAGCCGGACCGCTTAGCCAGGGAGTTACAAGACCGTTTCCCTCGGGCTGAACTGATCGGCGGTGACAACGAATTCGAACAATGGGTTGCCAAAGTGGTCGGTTTTGTTGAAGCCCCCGCCATCGGCTTGGATTTACCGCTGGATATGCGAGGTACTGCATTTCAACAGCGGGTTTGGCAAGCATTGCTGCAAATCCCGGTGGGCGAGAAAGTCAGTTACACCGATATTGCCCAACGCATTGGCGCACCGAAGGCAATGCGCGCGGTGGCCGGCGCCTGCGCGGCCAATACCTTGGCGGTCGCAATTCCCTGTCACCGGGTCGTCCGCTCGGACGGCGGTTTGTCCGGATATCGTTGGGGAGTGGAGCGTAAAGCGGAGTTGTTGCGGCGGGAGAGTCAAGCATGAGCACCGGTATTTTCTCATGTAGGCTGCCACTTCCTACGAATTACCGGTTGCAGGATATTCTATCTTTTCATGTCCGCGATACCTTGGCCGTTTCAGAATCAGTGGAGGCCAACCGGTTACGTAAAGGGATATTGTGGCACGGATCAACGGCCTGTTTGTCTTTGCGGTTTTTACCCCAGTGGGTTGAAATTGAATTGAACATCAATGATACGCCGGAATCATTCGAAGTCGACGAATTATCCGAGCTGGCAGTTCGAATGCTTGGATTAAATCAGCCCATTGACGTTTTTGAGGAAAGTGTTGGTCAACATCCGCAGCTAGGGTTGTTGATCAACAAGCAATCGGGATTGCGGGTACCGGTCGCGCCGACTGTATTTGAAGCCCTAAGTTGGGCAATCACCGGACAGCAAATCAGCGTTGCCGCCGCCATTTCGATAAGGCGTAAGTTTATTCAATTGATTGGGTTACAACATTCCAGCGGCTTGTATTGCTATCCGGATGCACGGCATGTAACGGCTTTAAGCTTAGTCGGCTTGCGCCAGGCCGGATTTTCACAAAGCAAAGCACAAACTTTGCTGATGGTTAGTCAGATGATGGTGTCCGGTGAATTAGAATTGCATGACGCTCAAAAAGAGCCGCCGATAGAACAAATTCGTCAACAATTAATGAAGATTCGCGGCATTGGCCCTTGGACCGTCAATTACGCACTATTACGCGGCTATGGATGGTTGGACGGTTCACTGCATGGCGATGCCGCAGTTCGTCGTGGATTACACCTGTTATTGAACTCTGTTGAGCCGATGGATGAAAACCAAACCCGGCAATGGTTGGAAAAATTCACGCCCTGGCGGGCTTTGGTCGCTGCACATTTATGGGAACTGATTTCCAGTGGCGGGTAAAGACATGGATGATTTCAAAAAACTGCAAACACTATCCTGGCCGTCCCTATGCCAAGACCTCGATAACCAAGGTTATGCCGTCATTGACCGATTACTGTCGCCGCAACTTTGTCGGTCTTTAGCGGGACTTTACGACAATGATTTACTGTTCCGAAGTCGCGTCATCATGGCAAGACATGGTTTCGGCAGCGGCGAATACCGGTATTTCCGTTATCCGCTACCGGATGTTATTGCTGAATTGCGTCGCGCGCTATACGCCCCGTTGGTAGACATCGCCAATCGCTGGCAGTGTGCAATGGGTTTGGAACCACATTTTCCGGCAAACCATGCTGACTTCGCCGTCTATTGCCATCAGCTAGGACAGTGTAAACCTACACCGCTGCTACTTTGCTACCGGCAAGACGATTACAACTGTCTTCATCAAGATTTGTACGGCGACTGCGCGTTTCCGTTGCAAGTCGTGATTTTGCTTTCAGAACCCAATGCCGATTTTACCGGCGGCGAATTCATTCTGACTGAACAACGGCCACGCAGGCAATCACGTGCGGAAGTGGTGCCGTTAGAGCAGGGCGATGCAGGCATATTCGCCGTGCAGCGCCGCCCTCTACAGGGTAGTCGTGGTTATTACCGCGTCAATATGCGTCACGGCGTCAGCCGTATCCGTTCCGATCAGCGCTACGCCTTGGGCATTATCTTTCACGATGCCAAATAACGGCATGAATCTACTTCAATCGCAAGAATCGGAGTTTCGAATATCGAATTTATCAGTATTGTCATACCGACTTTCATTCGACGTAGGAGCAGTCGTCATGCGATATTCAACTAAATCCGCTGTTGTAGCCGCTGCTCTGGCGACGATGTTACTGATCCATGTGTCTGAAAGTGTTGGCGGCGAAGAACCTAAGCCAGTCAAGCGATTTGCTTTGACTGCGAAAGAGCGGTTAGGCAGCAAAGCGGCCGACAATCAGCGCGTCAATAATTGCAAGGTGCCGCTGGAACGGCGAGGAGGTAAAATCCGTCCTGAAACTTGCCACTGGGTTAATGTTTTGACGCCGGATCGAAAGTTCCTAATTAACAAGTAATGGAATTAACGCAAATTCACCGCGCTCCGGCGGCGATTGAAACTGGCGAACGACACGTTGTTCGTTCACCGCCTGATCGGCGTATGTGCTTATCGTTCCGGCCCAACGCCAGGCATTGCGGGAGCGTAAGCAATTCAGTTGATTCGCATTGAGAACCCTTTTACCGATTTTCCAACCCGATAGGATGTCCCATGGCACTAAGCTTAATCATAGGTAACAAAAACTATTCGTCGCAAGCGAAAACCGAAATTATTCAGGCGTTCGAAGCATGAAGGCGAAAGTTTGGGCGGCGTTGTTGGCCGTTTATCTGGTGTGGGGATCGACTTATTTGATGATCCGCTTTGTGGTCGAGACGCTGCCGCCATTTTTGTCGGCCGGGTTGCGTTTTGTGGTTTCCGGCGTCATTTTGCTGGCCTGGCGGCGTCTGGCCGGCGATGCCGTGCCGACCTGGCGGCAGTGGCGTTCGGCCGCCATTGTCGGCACCTTGTTATTGCTCGGCGGCAACGGCTTGGTCTGTTGGGCCGAACAAACCGTCCCGTCCGGCGTCGCCGCGCTGATCATCGGCGCCGTGCCTATGTTTCTGGTGATCGCCGACGCGCTCAGGCCTAACGGCGTCAGGCCGACGCTACGCGTACTGGCCGGTCTGCTCATCGGCTTCATGGGAATTTACCTGCTGGTCGGACCGACGGCGTATTCGGACGGTATGCCGTTAAACATGGCCGGTGTGGCGGCGCTTTTGCTCGCCAGTTTGCTTTGGGCCGTTGGTTCAATCTACAGCAAGACCGCGGAATTGCCGAAGACGGCGCTGATGACGACGGGCGCGGAAATGCTGGCCGGCGGATTGGCCTTGCTGGTCGTCAGTGTTCTAAGCGAACAATGGAGTGTCTTCAGCCTTGCCCAGGTATCAGTCGACTCATGGCTGGCCTTGGCGTATCTGATAGGGTTCGGTTCGATGATCGGTTTCGCATCCTACGCCTGGCTGCTGCAGAATGCGCCGATCTCGCTGGTAGCGACTTATGCCTACGTTAATCCGCTGGTGGCGGTTTTTTTAGGCAACTGGTTCGCGCAAGAACCGCTGACGCCGCGCATCCTGAGCGCATCGGCGATCATCATCGGGTCGATCGTATTCATGAACAGCGCGCACGGTTCACGGACCAAGCCGGCGACGGTGCGAGGTGTGGGCGAATGATGCACCTCAACTGGCTGACGAAACCATCTCTAGGCTCATCTGTCCACGAACGCTCGCCAGCTCGTCGTCGAAAATAACGGGCATTTCATCGTGTATGATCAACCTGCGGTACTGGTTTGCGAGCTACAGGCGTTTTTGAACACTATTCGAGATGAAATTTATTTGAGCGATATTCGCCGCTCGACACTTTAGTGCCGAAATTGGATGTGCGGAGACTATAAGTTACTTTACTTCAATAGGTTGATCACTGTTCGCTTCCCAGCCGCCGCCAAGGGCTTTATAGAGCGTAACCAGATTCAAGGTGACCGCGCGTTCGCTACGTACCCAGTCATCCTGAGACATATATAACGCGCGTTGCGCATCGAGTAACTCCAGATAACCAGCCCATCCCTTGGCGTAGCGTTGGTTGGCGAGTTCGACGGCCTTTTGATTGGCACTCACTTCCTGTTCCAGCAGCCGGTAGTGTTCCTGCTCTTTCGCGTAGCTTACCAGCGCGGTCTCCACCTCTTCAAATGCAGTGAGAACGATCTTTTGGTAATTCAGCAAAGCCTGGTCTTGAGCCTCTGTCTGGGCGCTGATACTGGCAAGCACCCGGCCGGCATCGAAAATTCGCCATTGCACGGTTGGACCGATAGACCAGGTGCGGCTAGCGGGCAGAAAAAAATCACTGGCGCTGATGCTAGTGGCGCCTACCGATCCGGTGAGTGAAAACTTGGGAAACAGTTCGGCTTTCACCTGACCGATACGGGCCGTTTCGGCGGCTAGTAAGCGTTCGGCCCGCAATATATCGGGGCGGCGAAGCAGCAGGTCCGACGGCAATCCGACCGGGACTTGCGGCGGCGGTGCCGGAATAGCCGCCGTTGCGGACAGTTCTGTATTCAAGGCATCGGGATTTTGAGCAAGCAGCACGCCCAGGCGGTGAATCGACGATTGAACCGAGGTCTCGATGATCGGCGCTTGCGATCGTATGCCCGCAAGTAGCGCCAGCGCGCGTTGCAGTTCTAATTCCGCCGCCGATCCGTGATCGACGCGGCTCCGGGTGATTTTTACCGTTTCTTCCTGGGCCTTAATCTGGTTTTGGAGAATGGCCAGTTGCCGTTGCGCGCCTCGGGTTAACGCGTAATATCGTGCCACCTCGGATAGCAAACTCACCAGCACGTCGCGTCTGCCGTATTCCATCGCGGCCAACTCGGCAGTAGCAGCTTCGATTGCCCGGCGTTTGCCGCCAAAGATGTCGATTTCCCATGTGGCATCGAAGCCGGCCTTGTACACATCGTTTTCAAACGGGATGTTGGATGATTTTGGCAATGATCCCAGGATGGGCTGATTTTCACTTTGTTTTTGCCGGGCATAGGAGCCGGAGGCATTCAGCGTCGGCCAGAAGTCCGCTTCGGCAAAACCCTGTTGGGCTCGGGCTTGACGCACGCGGGACTCGGCGATGCGTAGGTCGAGATTGGCCATGACCGCTCGCTCGATCAGGGAGTCCAATTCGGCATCGTGAAACAGCTTCCACCATTCGCCGACCTGGTCATTTTGGCCGACAATGCTGTCCGAAAGCTTGCCGCTCCATTGCGCGGGTGCATTGGAAACCGGGGGTTGATAGTCCGGGCCGACGGTACAGCCAGCTGCCAGGAGGATGAATAATGCGGAGATCACGGCTTTTGTATTCATATGACTATCCGTTGACGGGTGGTAATTGGGCATGGGCTGGGTTGCCAACAGTTATGCTAAACGTTTGCGGAATAAGTAATTTGCCGCGCTCAATGTCACGACGGCGATGATCAGCAGTGGATACAAGCTATGCAGCAGCGTGACAAAGCCGATGTCCTTGAGGAAAAGCCCCTTCACGATGACAATGAAATGGCGTATCGGATTGATCCAGTCCAGATATTGCAGCCAGACAGGCATGTTATCGACCGGCGAGGCATAGCCGGACAGCAGGATGGCCGGCATCACAAAGCTGAAAACCCCGAGAAACGCTTGCTGCTGCGTGGCGCAAACGGATGAAATCAACAACCCGAATCCGGCCAACGCCAGACAGTAAAAAATCATGCTGCCGTAAAGGAGCAACAGCGATCCCGCAAACGGAACGCGGTAGACAAAAATGGCGCCCAGCAAAATGATCGTCCCCTGCACCACGGCCACCAGAATGGCCGGAATAATTTTGCCGATCATGATCATCCCGGGCGTCAGCGGCGAGATTAGCAGTTGATCAAGCGTGCCTTGTTCGCGTTCGCGCGCGACCGAGAGTGCCGTGACGATCAACGCGTTGATCGACGTGATAATGGCGATCAGGCTGGGCAATATATGCCAGACATAGTTCAGATTGGGATTGAACCAGTGACGAACAACCAGGGACGACGGCGCTTTCTTTTGCTGCAATTTAAACCGCTCGTTGCTGTAGTCGTTGACGATTTGTTGGACGTAGCCGAGGGCGATATGGCCGCTGTTGGAGCGGCGACCGTCGAGTATGGCTTGAATTTTCGGCGGACGGCCTGCCGCGATATCGCGCGAAAAATCCGGCGGAAAACGGATCACGATCAGCGCCTCCTGGTTGTCGATGGCGTAGCGCAGCTCGGCTTCGCTGTACAGTGCGAGCAGTTGGCTAAAGGCCTGGGCCTGCGAGAAACGTTGCATCAATTCCGTGGACTCGCGGCCGGAGTCTTCGTTGAAAATCGCCAGCGTATTGTTCCTGACTTCCAGCGTCGCCGCAAAGGGGAACAAGGCCAGTTGCAGGATGACCGGCACGATCAAAACCATGCGGCTTTGCCGGTCTTGCAGCAACATCTCGAGTTCCTTGATGATGAGCGTCAGTATGCGTGAGAACATCATTACTCCAGACGGCGGCGGGTTTTCAGCGCCGTCAAGCCAATGAAGAAGCTGCCGGCAAACACCAGAAACATGCCGCTGTGCAACAAAACCGGTGCAACATTGCCGGCTTGAAACAGTGTCTGGATGGCAGTCACAAAATAGCGGGCCGGTATCAAATAGGTGGCGTATTGAATGATGGCGGGCATGCTGCGGATTTCAAACAGAAAACCCGAGAGCATGAGTGCGGGCAGAAAGGCCGCATTGAGGGCTGCTTGGGCGGCGACGAACTGGTTGCGCAGCACGGTGGAGAGCAACAAGCCCAAGCCAAGACTGCTCGCCAGAAACAGCGAGCCTATCCCCCACAAAATCAGCAGCGAACCACGAAATGGTACGTGCATCATCAAGGCCGCGACCCCGACGCACAGGAACAGCGAAACAATCCCGAGCACGTAATAAGGCAGCAGCTTGCTTAACAGCAATTCGGTCCGGGTAACCGGCGAGGCCAGCAGCGCCTCCATCGTGCCGCGTTCCCATTCCCGGGCCACCACGAGTGAGGTCAGCAGCGCACCGATGACCGTCATGATGATGGTAATCGATCCCGGAATCAGGAAGTTGCGACTTTCGGCGGCGGGGTTAAACCAGAAGCGCGGTTCGATGCTAATGCCGGGTGGCGGCAGTTCGCCGCGTTCGCCGGCACGTTGTTGCATCCAGCCAATCCAGGCAGCGGTCACATAATTTTGCACGAAGTTGGCGGTGTTGGGTTCCGAGCCGTCCGTCACCACCAACAGCGGCGCGGTGCCGGCCGGTTGTTTAAGTTTTTCGGCAAAATCCACCGGTACCACCACAAAGCCCCGTACCCGGCCTTCGGTCAGCGCCTGCCCGACCTCGGCCTGCGTCTCGGCGCTATGAACGACAAAGTAGGGTGAACCGTAAAGACTGTCCGCAAAATGTCTGGCCTCCGGGCTGGTATCTTCAAGCACCAAACCGATATTCACGGCGGTAGAGTCGAGGTTGATGCCATACCCGAAAATGAACAGCATCACCACCGGCAGAACGAAGGCGATCAGATTGCTGCTGGGATCGCGCAAAATTTGCCAGGTCTCTTTTCGGCAGAGGGCGTGAAGACGACGCAAGGATACGGGGGATTTCATGCCGAGACCTCCGCAGCATGTTGTTGCACTAGGGAAATGAACGCGTCTTCCATCGATGGATCGGGATGCCGAGGGGACACGGTTTGTTCCTTGAGCTGGTCGGGAGAGCCGGCGGCGATGATTTTGCCGCGAAATACCAACGCGATGCGGTCGCAATATTCGGCTTCATCCATGAAATGCGTGGTGACCATGACGGTGACGCCTTTTTCGACGATGCCGTTGATATGGGTCCAAAACTCGCGGCGCGTCACCGGGTCAACGCCGGAGGTGGGTTCGTCCAGAAACAGAATCGCCGGCTGGTGCATGACGGCGCAAGCCAACGCTAAGCGCTGCTTGAAGCCCAGCGGCAGGGTGTCGGGCGTCGTGCCAAGGTATGGTTGTAGCCTGAAGACCTCGATCATGTCCGCCATGGCGGTTTTTTGCCTCGCGCCGCGTAAACCGTAAACGCCGGAGAAGAACTTCAGGTTCTGTTCAATCGTCAGATTGCTGTACAGCGAAAATTTCTGCGCCATGTAACCCAGGCATTGACGTGCTTCGCTGCCGCTGGTTTTTAGATCGATGCCCATGACGCGAGCCGTACCCGAGGTAGGTGTCAGCAGTCCGCACATCATGCGGAACGTCGTCGATTTGCCGGCGCCGTTAGGCCCGAGCAGGCCGAAGATTTCCCCGCGTTTGACCCTGAAGTTCACCTGGTCGGTCGCGGTGAAGTCGCCGAAGCGCTTGGTTAACGCCACCGCTTCGACCACGGTTTCATCATCTCCTGGCACCGGCTGCAAACGTTGCGCCAGAACCGAATCGCCGCCCGGGCCGCCCCCGAGAGCTTCAATAAACGCATCTTCGAAGCGGGGCGCGACAGGCACGAGTTCCGCCTCGTCGCCGGCATCGAGTTCCTTGAGGTTGGGACGGTCTGCACCTTCGCGGAGCACTAGTCGAACGGCGTGACCTTGAATGACCCCATCCGAGACTTCGGGCTGGCGCAACGCTCTAGCGAGCAATTGCCGGCGGTTGCCGGTTATCTGCCTGATTTGCAGGCTGCGATCATGAATACGCTGAGTGAGATCTGCCGGCTTGCCGGAGAAGATCAATTGTCCGTCATTCATCAATAGCACTTCCGCGCATAATTCGGCTTCGTCCAGATACGCCGTGCTCCACACAACCGTCATGCCCTGGGAAATCAGTTCATGGACCATCTTCCACAATTCGCGGCGCGAAATAGGATCGACGCCCACGCTCGGCTCGTCCAGCAGCAGCAACCTGGGGCGGCCCAACAACGCACAGGCCAGCCCGAGTTTCTGTTTCATGCCGCCGGACAGTTTTCCGGCCAATCGGCTGGTGAACCGGGCAAGATCGGTAAATGCCAGTAGGCGCTTGAAGGTGGCGACGCGCTCATCGCCCATCAAATCACGCAGATCGGCGTGGAGCTCGAGATTTTCGATCACCGACAAATCTTCATAGAGGCCGAATTTTTGCGGCATGTAGCCGATGAAGGCGCGCAGCTTATCCGCGTCGCGAATCGGGTCGCAACGGTCTACGGAAAGGCTGCCGGAAGTCGGTGCCAGCAATCCGGCCATCAGCCGGATGAGCGTGGTCTTGCCGGCCCCGTCCGGCCCTACCAAACCGGTAATCTGCCCCGGCTTTAACACAGCCGAGACGCCTGCTAATGCAGGCTTGACCGAGTGCGGAAATGTTTTCCGTACTGAGTCGAGTATGACCAGGCCATCGCTCATGACGGGGCGGAGGTGCTCAGCGTGCTTTCGTCTAAGTTGACGGTGACCGGCATACCCTGACGCAACCCGTCATCGGGATTATCAACGACAATCCGTAACCGGTAGACGAGCGTAGTGCGTAGTTCCGCGGTTTCTACGGTCTTTGGGGTAAATTCGGCACGCGGGGAAATATAGCCAATCTGACCCCTATAAGGTTTCCCGCCAACGGAATCGGTGCGGATTTCAACCTTCATGCCCGGATGGATGCGGCCCAGGTCGGGTTCATGGACATAGGCGCGCACCCAAACCGGAGTCACCAGGGAAAGCGTGAATACCGGCGTGCCTGATTGCAAGATGGCGCCTGCCTCTTGTGCCCGGGTGAGAATGACGCCATCGACCGGCGCGGTTAACACCGTATCTCGCAACTGCAAACTGGCAGTGGCCAGTGCGGCTTCGGTTTGCGCAAGATCGGCTTTGGCTTGGGAAATATCCTCGCTGCGAAACCCGGCTTCTAGGAGCGCCAGATTATCGCGCGCGGATTTGAGTCTTGCCTGGGCTTCTTGGTGGTTGGCCTCGGCATTGTCGCGCTCCTGAATCGAGACGCCTTTGTCGGCCAATAATTCTTCGGCCCGATTGAATAAGCGTTCGGCGTTGACGGCAGCGGCTTCGCGCTCGCGGACCAGCGACCGGGCTTGTGCTATTTCTTGCGGACGATTGCCGGTTTCCCGCAACTTCAGGCGCGCCCGCAACGAATCAACCTGAGCCTGGGCTCCGGTGAGCTGATTGCGATAAGGCTCGTCGTCCAGCCTGGCCATCACCTCGCCGGCTTTGACCTTGTCGCCTTCGTCATAAAGCAGTTTACTCAGCTTGCCGGGAACACGAAAACCGAGGGTGACTTCGCGTATATCCACGTTGCCGTAAAGGGTCAGCGTGGTCTTATTTTCGCCGCGGTACGTGCGATAAACCCAGCTTGCACTTCCCGCAATAATTAGCAAAACGATGATAAAGGAGATGGTCTTTTTCACAATGATGCCTCATCAATGATCTGTGTTAGCAACAGTCGAAGCCCCGCCAAATCCTGCTCCGAGGGATGCAGGATGCCGAAAATTTTCCAATATTTGAGTCCGTCCAGGGCGGCAAGCACCAGCCAACTTCGATCCGCCGGAAAGCCGTCGTCCAGCATGCCTTGATGCACACCCTGAAAAAAATTCTGTATCGGCTCCAACATTTTCGGATTGCTGGATGCCGCGCCCAATAACGGGCCGGCCACACCTTGCAGCCGGGGAGCCAGGGAACCCTCGGTATCCAACAGCATATGCAACAACGCCCTGGTGTGTCGCCCTTGTCCAGGAGGCTCGTTGGCTAAATCCGCCGCGAACCTTTCCTGGACGATGGATGCGATGCGCGTAACCATGCCCCGCACGACGGCATCTTTCGAAGGGAAATGATAAAGGAGCCCGCCTTTGCTGATACCGGCTCTCGCGGCAACGGCCTCCAGGGTCATCGAATTGACGCCTTGCTCTATCACGACGGCTTCGGCTGCATCAAGCAGGCGTTCGCGGGTATTGGTTTTTTGAGTTTGTTTCATGGAGTCATAAACTATACCGTCCAGACGGTATAATCAATAGCCGAAAACACATACTGAAAAATGGAGTGTTATCCGGGATATTTCTGTGGGGGATTCAAGGTAGCTATGAAACCATCCGTCGGCTTTAAAAACACTCTGGACTTGACTTGCCAAATCCATTGCCGTCTTAGCGCCGGTTGATTCGAATACTACGCAGGCATTTGAAGCGTTGCCCCCGGCAGCCCACGGTGTGTCAACAGAAGGCCGGTAAATCTGTACCCGCATTCAATCAACATAGTCATTTCGATTAACGAAAGCGCTGGCAGGGCGTTTTTGGCATTGTTAATCTGCGTCCATGGGCGTTTTCGAAGAACCTTCGCCTCGCTGTTTTCGAAACAACCGCTTGTCGGCTTGTCTGCGTCCGGATCATCCGCAATCAGTTCGTACCATGATATTGATGCATAACTCGCCGGAAATGAGCCGTCCCTGGTTCGAACAACTGGAACAAGGCGTTCGCACCGGTCAGGTGCCGTTCGAATCGGTTTACGGCCAGCCGTTCTATACCTACATGGACCGGCACGCCGACTTCAATGCGCTGTTCGCCCAGGCCATGGACAGCGTCGAAGCTTTGACGGGAGACCATTTCGCCACCGACTTCGACTGGCGGCGTTTTCGCCGCGTCATCGACGTTGGTGGTTCCAAAGGCAGTAAAGCGTTGACGATATTGAAACGCCACCCGCACCTGACCGCAACGGTGTTCGACCGTGCCACCGTAGTGGAAGTGGCGGGTGAATATTGGGCCGGCAATGTCGAGCCGGCGTTGCCGGCCCGCCTGCAATTTCAGTCCGGCGACCTGTTGACTGCTGCGCCTACTGCACGGGATGACGGCGACGTTTATCTGCTTAGTGCGGTGTTACATGGCATGGGCGACGCCGACTGTATTCAGTTGTTGCGCAATCTGTCCAGTGCTAGTACCGGTAGCGGCGCCAGGGTGGTGATTCTGGAACTAGTGTTGGCTGACAGCGGAACCGATTTGGCGGGTGCCAGTTTTGATATGCAAATGCTGATGGCAACGCGAGGCCGCGAACGGACCTTGCGGGAATGGCGGAGATTGTTCGATCATAGCGGTTGGCGCTTGGAGGAGCGAGTTGAATTGGGGGGAATAGGAGAGATATTGCTGTTGCAGCAAAGCGATTTTCTAAGTCCGCAATTTGACGGTTGCTATGAATAGAATGGACAACGGCTGGTTGGTGTCGGGATTGCTAGGTTCGCGGATTTCGGTTAGCTCGAAGCCGTTGCCGACGAATAAACCCACCCAGCTGGCTAGGGTTCGGAAATACCAAGGCGGCGGGTCGATAAAGTCCCGATTGAATCCCTGCCATGAACCGATACGCCAGCCGTCCCTATAAGGCTGGTCGCCGCAGGCTGCCAGTGGATGTAAGGTTTGTACGATCAGCTGTCCACTATTGGGTAACAAGGTTCCGAGCGCGGCAAACAGCGTTTCGACCGAGGATTTTCCGAATAAGGAAAAGTTGCACACCAACGTGTCGGCCTGAAACCGGAATTGGCCATGCGTAATGTCTTGGTAAGACGCCAGATAATAGGCCTCCGGGCCGGCTCGGCGAGCTTGTGCGATCAATGCCGGAATGGCATCGACACCAGACGCCAGGATTCCGCGCACGGTTAACGCTCGCACCAGCCAGCCTTCACCGCAGCCGACATCCAGCACCGAGCCCGGTGCAAAATCGGTAATAGCGTCGATGATTGCTTGATCGGTGGCCAGTCTGCGACTGGCGATTTGCTGTTCGCGGATGGCGGTCGTCCAAGGTGTGGCATTTTTAGCCCACGACTCGAGAATGCGCTGGTCGTTGGCTCGGTCGGTTGCGGCGGGAAACGGCTCGTCATTGGCCGCTTGGCGTTTCGATTGATCGGTCATGCCTGCCGCCACCCGCGCCGCCGAGCCACAATCTGTGCCATGACAAGCCCACAGGCCGATGCAATCACGGCTGGAAAAAGCAGCGTGGTTAAGGAATAATGTTCCAACGCCAGGATCGCCAATAGGTTGCGTAGCGCAAACAGGCCGAAAAATCCTGGCGATTCGCTTGTCCGGTTGTGCATAGACTTACACACCGTCGGCCCGAAACCCAGCGCGTAGACTACCGCTCAGAGAGCATCGGCGGTTAGATACCATGTCGGCAAAGCCGATAGGGCCGCCACGAAAAAAACCCAGTCGCTATGGGTAATGGTCAAATCGCCCTGCCGCCGATAGGCAGGGAATGCCACGAAGATGGTGCAGCCACAAATCACCCAGGAGAACAGATGCGGCTGAACGGCGCCTTTAACGATAGCAGGTATATAGGTCAGCAATGTGCCGATGGTCAACGCAATAGCCATGGCACAGAGCACGGGTTTTAACGGCATTTCGATTCAATGTGAAGAGGGCGGATACGCATTTTAATGGGAATTGCCGCGTGTGCCTACCGGTTCGTATTCCGGTGCAAAAATGCAATCAACTTGTACGCTTAAGACATTATGGTTGCACTGATACCAGCGTAAGCACTACTAGCAGGTGCGTTAGTCCGCATCATTTATCTGGCTAGCGACAATAGGAAAAATATTGGTTTTTAGGATAGCAATTATGATCAGGATACCCATTCTGGAGCATGACAGAATAATCACCGCCTAGAAGATATTAGAGATTACTGGAACAATGACTGACCTAGCTATGCAGAGATGTTCTTATAAAGACAGAATGGACCGAGTATGTGACTACATCCGGGACAATCTTGATGAAGATTTATCTGTAGAAAGATTAAGCCGGATTGCCTTATTTTCGAAATATCACTTCCATCGGCAATTTTCTGAGTATACGGGGATTAATGTCTTCAGATTTATCCAGTTGATACGTTTAAAACGAGCATCGTACCAGTTGGCATTTAGCCAAAATCTGCGGATTATCGATATCGCATTTGATGCCAAATTCGAAAATCCGGAATCGTTTGCCCGTGCATTTAAAAAACTCTTTGGCCAGACACCCTCACAATTCAGAAAAAAACCGCAATGGAAGTCCTGGCATGAAAAATATCGGCTACCCATACCCAGAGGAAAAACCAACATGCAAGTAAACATAGTGAAATTTAAAGAAACCAAAGTCGCCGTATTAGAGCACCGTGGGGCGGTTGAGACATTGAACGATTCGGTCGGGGTCTTTATCGAATGGCGCAAGGCCAGCCAATTGTCCCCGGTGAAAACCAGCAATACATACGGACTCGCCTACGACGACCCCAAAATCACGCCCCCTGAAAAATTCAGATTTGACCTCTGCGGCTCAGTCGAAACTGACGTGCCGGCGAATCCGCAAGGTATCCTGACTAAAATCATCCCAGGAGGGCGTTGCGCTGTAATTCGCCATCTAGGCCCGCATGAAGCAATGGACGACAAGATACGTTTTTTATATGGGACATGGTTGCCAGAAAGCAATGAAGAATTACGGGAGTTTCCTTGTTTTTTTCACTATCTGAACCTCTTCCCAGATGTGTCCGAACAGGAGTTGATCACTGATATATATTTGCCTTTAAAAGAAATTTGAATTTTTACATCGTGGCCAAGGGAGGACATAAGGGTTCGGCCCCGGTTCGATTCAAATACGACCAAAAACCTGTCATTTGTATGCCTGCACGGCCGATGGCGCACAAGTGACATACTTAGGTGTTCCACGGCTATGCCGCTGGGTATGCAAACAGGTAGAGGGTATCGGTTTTAATCGAACATTTCCGATACCGGATTGTTGACCTTGTTTTTTGTATATAGAGCCCGATAGTTTCGACAACACGACCTTTTTGAGTCGACTAGACTGATCCAATCCTATCCATTGTTGATTTGGCGACAGCCCTCGCCCGGACGGTTTGGAGGCTAATCACGTCCGCTTTGGCAGGATCTTGGGATTGGGCGAACTGGTGGCGACGCCCTGAGTGCGCATGATGTGTTTGAGCGGGGTTTTGGGCAGATTGTCAGAGATGTCACTGTCTATGATGCGCAGGGCGATCGGTTATTGACGTTACCCAGCACTGGCGGGCCTTATCCTGGGAACCCGTACGGGCCGCAAAATCCGTAAAGTTTTGTGTGGCGATGAACAATCGGAATTTTGTGCTGCGGCCTTTGTTCAAAACTTGAATGAAAGGATCGTTGATGACTTCAGTCGCCTCGTCGACGACACATTCACTGGTCGATCCGAAGCGCCTTATTATCGGCGACAGCAGCCAAATCGGCCAACAGAATCGAGCCAATCGTACTGCCCACTATGCCATCCGATAACGAGTCCAGGCCGATATAAGCGACTTGGTTTTTTTCGATTATGTGTCCGGTATTGGCGATCGGCCGCACATGATCCGCGTCGTGTGGGTTTGTTGGGGCAGCATGCAAACTTGTTAAGGTGTTCGATAAAAAAGAGTGTGTTGTGAAGATCTGGCACCTAAAAGCCAAGGAATTGAGACGATGAGGCGTTTCATTAGTGACAGTATAGGTTTTAGTATAGTAAATTAAGTAAAATATAAAAAAATCCTTATATTTCATGGGTAATACACTTCTGAATCATCGGCGTGTGTTGAATTTTCTCGTCTTGCTTCGTGCCTTGTGTTTTTTGGTTACTCATTTGTCAGTAGATTACGCCTAAGTAGTATTTGTTTGTTTTCTGTTGAGCATAACATTATCGACACTTATCAAAACTTACCTGTAGTTCACCTTTTAGACTGGGTTTTTTCCGGTTAGCCGCGCGCCATCATTCGCTTCAAAAAGCCTATGCCAAAATGCAATTCGACCCCCGTACCGCTAAAGCTTTGCTACCTGGACAGCATATGGCTTTTGATGATTACTCAGGACTGCGTTTGTTTGCCATGGCAAAGGTCAGAACCTGGTTTATAGAAGCACTGTTGATGGAAACCTTCGACAAGTATCGATTGGTCGTTGGTGGTCTATGTCATTCCCATTGGCTATTGTCGCTTGGGAAGCTTTGAAAAACCAGCGCGATTCTGGCAGGGATCCTGCTTTAGAAACAAAGCAAGTGAAATTAGAGGAAAAGCCTACGTTAAAACAATAGGCGGCAAATGCTGAGGACGCTTATGATGCCGGTCGCCTAAACTTGATTGGGTTTTACGACGTTAAGTTACCGATCTGGATGATTGGGAAAAATGGCCTCATTCGCTGAAAATCTTGGAAACGGAGCGTTAGCGAAGTGAAGATTTTTAGTCCCCGATAGCCGTAGCGCCGGGCGGGTTTTCGCAGCGAAGCGGAGAAAACCTGCAAGGCATCGCGACACGGCGTTAAGTCATGCGAGAGCCTAAGTTTCGACCCCTTGTTGGGTCGGAACGAGGTGACGCGGACGAATCGGGGCGCCGCAGGCATAAGCGGTCGCGTAGTTTTTGCCGATTTTTTCCTGCTGGGAAGCTCGAAAAAATCTTTCGGCAAAAATAGCGACTCCCCGAGTGATTGCTATCCGTTGTCGATTGATAGCGTTTGGGATAGCGCACTTTCAGCTTGAGTTGCAGCATCACCTGACGCGTTTTATATCGCCCAACAGCAAATCCTTGCTTTTTCAACTCATTCGACAAGCGGCGTGAACCATAACACTAATTACAAATTATATTCGGGACGTTTGTGTTGGTTGCTCTCGCTCATATTCACCTCAAAAGACGGTATAAAGAGTGTCCTGTGAAGTGTCCGGCATGATTAAACTATTTCATTAGCCGTTGGCCGCAGATAACTGGACGCTTTGTTCGAAATAGTCCCCCTGTACCAACTCGAAGCCGGTATTGCGAGCCAATGCCGCTGTGCGTTTATCGTCGATCTGCAGCATGAAGCTTTGGCTGGCTATGGATCTTGCCAAACTGCTTAACTGTTGGAGTTTTTCCAGAAGTTTATTGTCGCGGATACGGTCCAATTCTAGCGCCGAGATGCCGACGAAGTTGGGTGCCGCACGGGTGATGAGTTCGAAGGCCGATTTTTCCAGCGAGTGATAATCAAACTTCAACGCCAATTGGTAGCCGCGGCGTTGATAGTTGTTCAGGCCTTTTAGCAGCAATTGGTAAAAACCGGCATAAGCGTTGTTTGCAGTCAATGTGATGGCGACATTGGCGGTTTGCAGGCCGCAAGCCACGATCACCTCTTCAAAATAAGCGCCATGATCTTCTTTGACACCGAGAATATGCCGCGGGTCGACTTCCAGAAACAATAATTCGTCGAGATGTGCTTGCGGCAAATAGTTCAGCATATGCACTGCTCGCGACATCCGGTCGAAGTTTATGATGGACTCGACATCGGCCTGTTCGGTCTGGGGCAGGGCCAGGTATTGTTCCAGCTCACTGCTTCCAATGGTCTGTTTGTTGATAGTGGATACGTTCAGTTGCGCGATGTGACCGATAACATTTGCTGTGCGCAAAGTCTGGCGCAGAGGCGATAAGTTGCTGCCTATGCAGATCGGGCCGAATACTCCGTGCACCGCGCCGTTGTCTAGCACAAATGGCCGTAAGCCATTATTGTGTTCCTGCTCCAGTCTATCGTTAAAATATTCGACTAATTGTTGTAAAGGCATGAGTATCTGTCCAGTAAATCCCTAGTAACTGATGGTTTGCTAATAAACGCAAAGGGTAGCGAAACTAACTCATTAAATAAAACGATAATATTTGAAGTTAATATGCCAAGATTAGAAATGCAGGCACTAAGCCAGGCATGCCGTTTTTAGGGAAGTGGTCAAACCCAATCCGACCCGCTGTTCAACATGATCGAATTGGTGTTTCTGTCCATACTTTTAGATGCGGAACTCGTCCAAATAGGGTTCGGACAAGTCCCGGTAAGCCGAGTTGCTGGCTAGAAATGCCTTAAAGCCTCATGGATTTTTGGCGTTCGGGGCAGACGTATTTATTCGCGAACCCGAATTAAATCGTGGCAGCTTTTGCAAGATGCGCCAACTTTGCCGAATTGGGCTTTGATTTCCGCTACGTCGCCGTTAGCCGCCACTTTTTGCAATTCGTTGGCTTCCTTGATGAAAGTCGCTTCGATTTCTTTCACCTCGTCCTGTTTTTCGAAGAATTCCGGTTTCAGACGCGTCGCTTTCCAGCCGGTACCTTTATCGGTGCCAGGGCCGTAAAGGCTGAGTAGGCCGGAATTGGCGACCGCAGCAACCGCATTCGCGGCAGCGATCACCTGATCCTTGTTAAAGGTTTCCGGATGGTCGGCTGCTTGCGCTTTGATTTTCGCCGTATTCCAGCCCAGGAACGAGTACGCGGATTGACGGAAGCGGATCTGGTCTTCCACATCGCCGGCTACAGCCGCCGACGTGACAGCGCCCAGCGCCAGTGCGATTACCAGTTTCAATTTCATGGGGTTAACTCCTTGTGGTGTTGTAGAAAAAGTAACATTTAGGTTTTTGGATTGGCCGTAGCCGTTTGGAAGCTGGCCAAGGGCGCCAGATAATTCACAAAACCGCCGCTCCAAACGCCCCAGACTACCGTCACCGCGATCAACAAAGTGATCACGAAGCGGATCGGGCCGACTGGTTTGATCGGGGAGGGCGCCAAGGATTTAGGCAATTGCTTTTTGCCGGTCAGCATCGCGACAACCAGATTGGTTTTTTTCAGGCGTTGGTACAAGACAATCGCGCTGACATGCACCGCGACCAAGCCCAGCAGGATATTCACTGCAAAAATATGCCAACCGCTGAGTTTATCGCTGACCTCTTTGTCGATGGCATGAAACAGCGGACCTTCAAAAGCAATATCGTCGTTAGCGAACAAGCCGGTGATAGCCAGAAAACTCAACACCGCCAGCAAGGCGATAATCGCTATGGCACCGGCCGGATTGTGGCCGACGCCTTGCCATTCGCCTTTGACGTATTCCACTAGCCGCGAAAAGGTCGGAAAGAAACTGGCGAAACGGGCATGGGTAGTGCCGATGAAGCCCCAGATCAATCTAAATACCAGCAAGCCCAAAATCAAACTGCCGAAGCGAGCATGCCAGTCGGTCAGATTGCCGCCCAGTTTGCCGGTGGCGTAAGCGCCGACCACGGCCACGACCAGCAACCAGTGAAACAGTCGTAATGGCCAATCCCAAATATGTACTTCCACTTTCATTGAAATCCTCCCGATGGTTTAACTGTCGCGCAGATAAGCGTTGAAGAAACTGACGGTCCTATCCCAGGCCAGTTTGGCGGTGGCGGCGTCGTAGCGTGGGGTGGTGTCGTTGTTAAAGCCGTGTTGCACGCCTGGATAGGTGTGGGCTTCGTAATTGACGCCAGATTTTTGCAGGGCCGCTTCATAAGCCGGCCAGCCGGCATTGATGCGGTCGTCGACGCCGGCGTAATGGATCAATAAAGGGGTTTTGATTTTTGCGGCCTGATCGGCGGCAGGTTGGGCACCGTAGAACGGTACGCCAGCGCCCAGATCCGGCAGACGGGTGGCCAGGAAGTTGACTATGCCGCCGCCGTAGCAAAAGCCAACTGCGCCCAACTTCCCGTTACTTTGCGGCAGTTTTTTAATGGCTTGCGCCGCAGCCAAAAAGTCGGCCTGGGTTTTCTCTTTATCCAGTCTTTGGAACAATTCGCGGGCTTTGTCTTCATCGCCCGGATAGCCGCCCAGCGTAAACAGCGCATCCGGCGCGAAGGCAATGAAATTGTCCAAGGCCAG
This sequence comes from Methylomonas sp. MK1, assembly GCF_000365425.1. Lineage (NCBI taxonomy): Bacteria > Pseudomonadati > Pseudomonadota > Gammaproteobacteria > Methylococcales > Methylococcaceae > Methylomonas > Methylomonas sp. MK1. Next base: position 610,040 of record NZ_AQOV01000001.1, on the reverse strand, counting down.
GCGGCGAGCGATGTCTTGGATATGCGGATTCAACCCCCGGTTTTCGTGGATAACCAGCACTACCGGAAGTTTGCCTACGGCTTTGGCCGGTTGCACCAAGTAACCGCGAATTTTGCCGTTACCGTGCGGGGAAGGGTATTCCACATAGGTGGCTTTGATACGTGGATCGTCGTCTGCCACTTGCTTTGCTTCGGCGAAGCGCGGGTTAAGCGCTTCCAGCAAGGCTTCGGCGGTCAGGCCGAGTAGGGCGTATTTAGGTACCGACGATAAAAAGTCCCGCCGGGAAATATCACCATGTACGTATTTATCAAAAGCTTGTAACGCTTCCGGATGAAAGTCTTGAGCGGTCTTGCGCGCCATCCTAAAGTTCTCCTAAAAGTTTGTGCCTAAACGCAAATAAACCCTGGACGCAGCAGCTGCATCCTTGGTATTGGCGTGATTCTGGTTGTACTGGTGCCGCAGCGTTTGGCGCCGCGATTAACCGGCCGGGTAAACTTGCTACCCGGCCAGTTCCTGATTTATTGCGGAACGGTCAGAACCGACAGCTTAGTGACGCCGGCCCGTTCGATGGATGACATCACCTTGGCGACGATGCCGTATTGCACCGCGTCGTCCGCGTTCAAATTCAGCGCGAACTCGGGATTGGCCGCCAGGCGGTTTTTCAACTCGCCTTCGATAATTTCCAACGGAAACTCTTGTTTATCTATGTAGATTTTGCCTTGGGCATCGACACTTAAGTAAGACGCCGCTTTGTCGTCCGGCGGCGCGGTTTCGGCGGTTTTCGGCAGATTGACGTGCACTGCCTGGGTTAACAAAGGGGCGGTGACGATAAACACCACCAATAGCACCAACATCACATCCACCAGGGGCGTGACGTTGATTTCGCCCATCACATCATCGCCGCCGTCGTCTTTGGTATTAAATGCCATTATGCGTGCGCCTCTTTCGCGATTAATTCTTCATGGGTGTCTTTGATGCTGGATTTTTTGCCGCCGCTGACATCGGTCAAACGTGCGGAAGCTGCCGCTGATGCCGGTTTGCTACCGGCACGTTCGATGATGAATGAGCTTTTTAGCGCCAAATGCACAAAGTCGATAGCAAAGTCGTCCAGGAAGGCCCAAACCACTTTATTGCGGCGGATAAAAAAGTTGTAACCCACAACCGCCGGTACCGCGACCGCGATACCCACTGCCGTAGCGATCAAGGCTTCACCGATAGGGCCGGCGACCACTTCCAGGCTGGCCGAACCGGTTTTGCTGATATTGGTCAAGGCGCCCATAATGCCCCACACGGTACCGAACAAGCCCACGAACGGCGAGATACTGCCGATGGTCGCCAGCACCGCCAGGCCGCTTTCCAGCGAGCCGCGTTCTTTTTGCATCTGCTGACGCAAGCGTCTGTCCAACAATTCCTGTCTGTCCCAGGTGTGTTCCAGGTCATGGGTAGACGCACCGCCGTCAGTCTCGATCAATGTGGAAAAACCGATACCGGCGACTCGGGCAGCCGGGCCATCCTGGTTTTCCAGATGCGCGGCGGCCTGAATATTGGGCGCGCTCCAGAATTCTTTGTTGTAACGGCGGTTGTGATACGAAATGCGGATGTGTTGCACGCCTTTGATCAGGATTAAGCCCCAAGTCACGACCGAGGCGGCGATTAAGGTGTTCAGGGTGCCATCGACGATGACATTGGTTGCGATATCAGACATTTTTGATCCTCAAAAAATAATTACAATTTAAAAGTGAATGGAACCGTGGTGTAGCGGGCAATCGCCGTATCGCCGCGTTTGGCCGGCACGAAAGACCACTTGAGAACGGCTTTGACGGCAGCATCGTCCAGGACTTTCTGGCCACTGGATTTACTGACGGTAACGCTATCGGTGGTGCCGTCGGGCAGCACGTGTACTTTCATCACCACTTTGCCTTCCCAGCCGCGTTCTTGAGCAACTTCGGGATATTCGGGCAGCGGGTTGTGCAGGTAAGCCGCGTCGGCAACCGGCTCGGTGATTTTTTCTTCAACCACTGGCGCTGGCGGGGCGGGCGGCGCCGTAGGCGCAACCGGCGCGGTATCTACTACCGGAGTCGGATCGGGCGCGGGTGCTTGCTCTACCACTTTTTCCACGGGTTTAGGCTTTTGCGGTTTCAGTGGTACTACTTTGGGTGTGGGTGGTTTAGGTTTGACCAAGGGTGGCGGTGGCGGCACCGGTTTGGGTTGCGGTCTGGTCAGCGTGATTTGGACTTTGGTTTCAGGTTTGATCGGCTCGACTATTTCTTGCTCAAACGCAGCGCCTCTGAAGTGGTCGACGACCGTGTTATGGATAAAAATCGTCAGCACGCCGATTAATAGAAAATCTACCCATTTATGATCGCGCGTTTCAGTGACGTACTTAAAATCCCCCAACGCAACTGCGACTCGCGAATGCGTTAAACCTTCGGCCAATTGAGCGACAGACGGTTTTAACGAAACAACGTCCGCCGCGTCCCAATCTGCGGGAGCGCCCGCCGGTGCAAATTTATTAAAAGTCGCTAAAGGACTGCTCATGCCACTGTTCCCCATTTCTTAAATATAAATGCCATATTCCCTGTTGTGCCGCGCTAAGTAGGCGGCTGTTTGATACGCTAAATAGGCTTTGATTAGTGCTGTTGATTTCCAATACAGCACGAGCTGTGCCAGATTGTCGAATAGCGTCGCTATGTTTGGTATGGATGGCAGGTAAGAACGCTAAGTGGTTTATTTATCGATTGTTTTTAGGGCGAAAGTTGGGTTAGGCGCGAGCGGATAGCGAGGGATTTTAGTTGGTATTAACTGCTGAATTGCTTGCTGAGCACCAATTTCCCGGGTCTTGTGTTTAGGAGGTGTTTGTAGGGCAACAGTTATTGAGTGCAAGTGTTACGTAGCTGTTGCCACTTGCAATCGAAAACGCGCAAACCAGCAATCAGCACAAATTTCGACCAGGATTAAATGCCGCTGACGGGCATTCAAACCGACATTATCTACAACTGAATCGGCTTTGTTGCATAAAGCGGCACTGCTCAAGCGGTTTGCCCAACTGGGCAGGCCGGTCAACGTTGCCATGCCCTAAATCCGTCTAACTGATTTGGGGAAAGGGGTAGTTTGGTTTTCACAGGATTTATGAGAAAAAGCCTGAGTACAGCAAACCCGGCTTGCAATGAATTTGCTGCCTAGTTTGGTGTGTATCCTAGTGGTTTGGCATCAATTATGCTCGAAAATTTATGAGATTTGTTTGTCAACTAATTGACTATCATAAGAAAAATTTTGCAACTAAGCGTTTTAAAATTCGCCAATCAACCGTGATCGTACTATTATTAGTGACGTTTCCGGGATTGCATTTGTGGCATGGTTCGCAGTAACGAATTAAAAATGTGTTAAGCGATCAGTGCTTAGATAGGAACCCGATTTGCTGTAGCCGATTGTTAATCTTGACGGTAATTTTGGCCGCTGTCGGCGGATAGCTTAGACCGAGTGGGTCGGACAGTCTTCTTTGGAAGAAGAATTTGGCCACCTAGCTCATAACGTCAACTTTGGAACAGGAGGAAATCATGAAAGCCCATGATTTTTCGTTTCTAAAGCAGTCCAAACCGATTTCCGCCGTCATCGGCGGCTTGCTAGTTATTTGTGCGCTAAACGTTTTCGCGGATGCACTGCCTCCCGAAAGCTTTGAGACGCCCTCCGCGTTAATTCTGACCCCATCGGATCAAGCGCTGGCAGCCGATGCCACTGATAGCTCGAATCTTTTGTTGAGTAATGCCGGGCGCAGCACGGCAAACATTAATCCGACTGAAAAACGCAAAAGCCGACCGGTAAACTTGGGTTGTGGTGTCGATGTGAATCAATTCCCCAGTGAAGACAATTCGCTGTCTAGTCGATTGGTTGGGGCATGCGATTTGAAGCTTCGCTATTGAATTAGGTATCTGTCGGCCGGGCCAGGTTCAGCCTGAAGTTTAAGTTTTTAGGCCTGGAAATGTGCTTAGCCGACCAGATGTTGGATTTGCTGACTGGTGATCGCGACGGTATTTAATTTGCGGATTTGCGGTTCGATGCCGTCGAAATTGCCGCGAAACTCCATCAGGCGCAGTTCGGCTTCAACATCGGCTACATCCAGCAGGTTTTTCAACAACCTATCCTGCATTTCTCGCAAGCCGCGCTGCCGGCCGAAATAACCTTCTAGGCATTCGCCCACCAGCATGAATGCCGCCGCGAATACCGTCAATACGGCAAACGCCAGTACCAGCTTGGGTATTCCCTGAGTCAAGGCTGCTATCAATGCGCCGGCCGACAAGGTGGCGATGGTGCTGCCGATCAGACGTAAGCGCACCGAGCCTCGCAAACGCGCGCTCAGCAAATTATAAATACTCAAACACTCCTGCTTGACTAGGCCCTTGGTGCTCATGGCTAAATCGACCAGCAACTGCGATTGCGAAGCGCTGTCTTGCCCAAGTAATTTTCCGGGCCTGAGGGTTTCGGTGTAACCGGGATGTTTCGCGCAAATTTGATCCAGCAATTCCGGTCTTAACCTGCTTAGCAGATTGACCAGAGCCTGGATATCAAGAGCGATTGAGTCAAGCATGCATATCTCCGCCGGGGCGTGTAAATGGACAACACCTCAATAATAACCGGGCTTGGCTATTGCGGGCACTGTTTTTTCGGCATTGCGCAAGTTTAGGAGAATTGGTGCAAAAGCCAAGGAGATAAACTTTGCTAAAGCAAGTGGCTTTAGTTTTAAACGATTAGACGGGGCTGAGACATGATAAGGATACGCGATTAAGTCCTTCGACTGGCTCAGTGCCCACAGGTTTATTGATTCCGTTCGTGGTGCGTTTGTCGAAATGGGCTAAGCAGAAGATCCACCACAATAGCGACCGTATTTGTCGCTTATACCCCTATTCTAGCTCCAATCAAAATATTGTCGGTGGAGTCAGTCATGATTAAAAATTCTTTCTCTACTTTTATGCGGCCTACACGCAGCGCTCACAGGCGCAGTTCTAAACGCCAACAATTCGACGCTTATCAACGTTTGGCGGCAATCCACCTATTGCGGCTTGTATTAAATATGCAGGGAAGCCTGAAACGAATCCAGTCATTGCGTTTTATTATGAACGACATACTCAGTATCCTGTTATTGGACGAAGCAGACAGTTTGCTAGGCGACCGCAACTGTGCCCACAGAAGCTGGGAAATTACCCAGGTTAACGAAATGCTCACCCAGATGGAAACCTTCTCCGGTATTTTCATTTGTAACACCAACCGGATGGATAAGTTGGATGCGGCATCCTTACGGCGCTTTGATTTCAAGGTGAAATTCGATTACCTCAGCCCCAATCAACGCTGGCTATTGTTCCAACGGGAATGCCAACGACTTCGCGGACAATTACCGTCCAACCCGGAAAACTTGGCTATATTCAATCAGCAAGTCCAGCGGCTGACCAACCTCACTCCGGGTGACTTTGCCGTGGTCAGTCGGCAAGTCGCGGTGTTAGGGGGAATTTCACAGCCGGAAAGAATGATTCAAGTGCTGGAGCAGGAGTGTGAGGCGAAGGGGGAGGCGTTCGCGCAAATTGGGTTTGTACGTTAGTTTCGGTAAAAAATTGGTAGTATCAATTTGGCTTTGGAGAAGAATATTATGCTATTAGAGAAAACAGCAGCGGAAATTAACGATATCGTTGAGCGATTAGGAAATAGCCCAATGAAAGAAAAGTCTCATGGGATTCATAAATTTAAAGGAATGAAAATAATTGATGCCGCTAAAAACCAAGCAGCAGATTTTTTAAATGTTGAAAGACACATAATTCCTGCTATTACGTTGATGGATGTCGTTCTTGCAGCAAACAGAGATTACAACAGACAAGTGCAACCACACATAGCAAGAATAAAAGAAGATTACACCCATCTAACTTTCAAAGACCTTCAAAAAATGTTATCGACAAAAGATTATAAAGAATTTAAAAATGTATGGGGTCATAAAGATGAAAAAAAATACAATACATTAAAGACCCTAGTTGAAAAAATATTGACTCTTGGCGATTCTGTTTCAATTAACGAAGATTATGAAATAATGAAAAATTGGGCTGAAAATGCAAAACTTGATAAGCGGAAGAATGATATTCTCGGATCTATTAAAAATGTCGGTGTGGCAACCTTTCAACATCTTCGAATCAACTTCGGAATTGATACTGTAAAGCCTGACCAAAGAGTCAAAGAAATATTGGAAAAAGAATTTAACCTGAAACTTTCAAGTGAAAAAGCAATTCTTGCCGTAGAAGAAATAGCACACATTACTGGATTTAAAGTTATTGAAATTGATCAAATTTTCGTGAAATATGCTTCAGGTTATTATTGATGTTTTAAAATGGACACCATCCTCCGCTACTTCCAAATGCTCCGCTTCATCCCCAAAGAACCGGAGTCTATTACCACCCCGGATTTGCTGAAAAAACTACAAGACTTAGGTTACGAGGTGGACATCAGGACGGTGCAGCGGGATTTAAATAAGCTGTCTTCATCAGGCTTGTTTCCCTTCACCAGTTCGGATGAAACCAAGCCCTTATGCTGGTTCTGGCCGAAGCAATCCGCACGTATGCAATTTCCATTGATGTCGGCGGATGAGGCGCTGACATTCAAACTAGTTGAGCAGTTTTTAATTCCGTTATTGCCGTTATCCGTCAGAGCGCATTTGGCCGATTATTTCGCGTTGGCCGACGGTACGCTGAAACATTCGCCATTGGCCCATTGGCCGGATAAAGTCAGAGCGATTCCCGCTAATCAATCTTTGTTGTCACCGCAAATCGATGCCGAGGTATTGAAGGTGGTGTACGAAGCGCTGTTGAAAAATCGGCGTTTTTCAGCCGGCTATCTGCGGCGGGACGAAGCCACCAAACAGTACGAAGTCAACCCGTTGGGCTTGATATTCCGGGGCAATGTGGCTTATCTGCTGGCGACGTTGTGGGATTATCAGGATGTAAAACAATTGGCGTTGCATCGTTTCGGACAGGCTATATTGCTGGATAAGGCAGTTACCGTGCCTGCGGATTACGATCCGGATATTTATATAACATCCGGCGAGTTCGACTACCCAACTGCGCCTGACGCCGACATTCAGCTGGTAGTGAAAATTTCTCCCTGGGTGCGTAAGCACTTGTCGGAAACGCCGCTGAGCACCGATCAGCGGATTACGGCGCTCGAGGACGGTTATTTCCGGTTGCAGGCTTCGGTAAAAGATACGTTGCAACTGCGTTGGTGGTTGCGAGGATTCGGTGCGGATATAGAGGTGCTGGAGCCGGATTCGCTAAGGCAAACGTTTGCCGAAACCGTTCGATTGCTGGGCAAAATATACGGTATGTAGGCTTGCGGTATGAACAAGCTGTCGATTTGTCCAATAAGCAATTATTCGGATTTTCTTTCCGGCGACTATGACTTCGGCAACTTTGTCAAAGCTGGAGCCAATCGGCTCGCCAAAGCAGCGTGTATTGAGTTTTCGAGAAATGGTGTGCGGAGTTGCAACCCATTCCTCATCTACGGCGGCATTGGGTTGGGTAAGACACATTTGCTTAAAGGGATTGCCAAGGCCGCTTCGCTACAGCGACAGGATGTTTCGATTATTTATCAATCCGCGGAGCAATTTGTGCACGATTGGGTGCAGGCGATTCGTTCTGACTCAGAAGAAAAATTAATCGAATATTTTGAAAGTGTTGACTTATGGCTGGTTGATGATATTCAACTATTGATCCATAAAAAGCCGGTTTGGGAAGGCTTTCTTAACCTTCTTGAAAATGTTTCCCAGAGCAAACGACAAATAGCGCTGGCTGGAACGATATCCATTGATGAACTCGAACAATTAAATGAGTGGCTGAAATTACGTTTTATCAATAGCCTATCCGTGGAAATTGTCATGCCAGACTATGATGCTCGAATTGAAATGCTTCGCGGTAAGGCTATGAGTGCCGGTTTCGAGTTGGACATGGACATCGCTCGCCTTATCGCTAGGCGGATTTGCTCGGACGTCAGAGAGTTGGAGAGTACATTGCATAAGTTGCAAGCCTATACCAACTTGTTCGGCGAAAAAGTGACGCTTGCTCAAGCGAAAACTTTGTTGTTTTTAAACTAAGGCGCAATGTGAAAATGTCGAGATTAAACGACCGGTTTTGTCGCATGCTTCCGGTAGATTGTCTGTTTGCAATCACTGGAGCCAATAAGATGTCAGATAATCGTTACCTGCGCCGCAAGAGGCCACAGCAAGCGGGAAATGCAGCGTGAACCAACAAAACGCGATTTTGCGTGCCGCCCAAGCCATCGCCGATGCGGACACGCTGTTGATTACCGCCGGTGCCGGCATGGGTGTCGATTCCGGCTTGCCGGATTTCCGCGGCAAGCAAGGCTTCTGGCGCACACATCCAAGCTATGCCGCCGAAGGCTTGACGTTCCAGGATCTAGCGAATCCGCAATGGTTTTTTAACGAACCGAGACGCGCCTGGGGCTTTTACGGCGCTCGTTACCATTCGTATGGAAATACGCAGCCGCATGCCGGTTTTAAACTGTTGAAAAGCTGGTTCGACAGCAAGCCCAATCCGGGTTTTGTTTACACCAGCAATGTGGACGGACATTTTCAAAAGGCGGGGTTTGCCGAAGAAAGCATTTACGAATGTCACGGTTCGATCCATTACTTGCAATGTTGCATGCCTTGTAACCAAAGAATTTGGCCTATTAAAACACTCCAGCTAACGGTGGACAGCCACAGTATGATAGCCCAGGGCTCCTTGCCTTTTTGCCCCGATTGCGGCGGATTTGCCCGTCCCAATATTTTGATGTTTGACGATGCCTTTTGGTTAGAGCATCGTGCCCGGCAACAACAAAAGCGATATCTGGATTGGCGTTTACAGGCCGTGCATCAACAAGTCGTGGTCATTGAATTGGGTGTCGGCTCGGCAATAGGCCCAATTCGCTGGGTCGGAGAAAGTTTTCCCGGTACGTTGCTTCGTATCAACCTGGACGAATCGAACGCCCCCAAAGGCAGTATTTCGCTTGCCATGTCGGCATTGGCGGCGCTGACTGCTATAGAGCGGATTCTCTCCGCTGGGCACTGACCGCAAGACCGAGAATTGTATGACAGGTAAGCCAAGAGTTTGACTTGTCCTCTCCAAAGAAACGATTATTGGCAATCGAACTGCTTAGGCCAGTCCCGATAATTGAACACCTGGCCTTCCTGACGCACGGTATCCACAGCCGCTAAATCCAGGTCGGCATACACCCATTGCGCCTGATTGTATTCACCAATCGCCAAAATGCCATTGTTGGGAAATCCACGATCTACCGGCGTGTAAATCGCCGCCGCACCGCAGTTCACATCCACCGCTTCCGACCAATCTGCGTTACCGACCAATGAGGCTTGCACCACATAGCATTGATTTTCCAAAGCGCGGGCCTGGCAGCCGATGCGGACTCGATAATAGCCTGCTTCGGTGTCGGTGCAACTTGGGACCAGAATCAAGCTGGCATCGCGTTCGGCTTGCTGGCGGGCGTAGTGTGGGAACTCGCTGTCGTAGCAAATGTTGATCGCGACTTTACCGAATACGGTATCGAACAATTTTATGTCCAGGCCGCGCGAAATATGCCACTGCTCGTTCTCAAAGCGAGTCATGGTCAGTTTTTCTTGATAATCCACGTCGCCTTGCGGGGTGAAGAAATAAGCATGATTGCGAAATTCGCCGCTGTCGTGTTTGACCGGATAGGTGCCGGCCTGAATATAAACCCGGTACTCGGCAGCCAGGGTTTTGAACAATTCCAGATAGCCGGGCAGCAAGGTTTGCAAGGCATCTAGCTGGCCGTTTAGTGAGGAATAAACTTCCTTCGGAAACAAGGATGCCAATTCCATGCAGGCATATTCTGGAAACAGCAGGATTTCGGCTTTGTTGTCCGCAGCTTCTTTTACCCAGCGGCGAGCCTTGGCTGCGAAGTTTTCCCAGGTTTCCAGGAAGCTGATGTCGTATTGGGCGCTGGCGATTTTAGGCACGGTCTTCTCTCAACCAAAAAGTCATGGGTTTGGCGGTTTCTGCAGTGTCGTCGAGATCTTTCCAGGTGTAAGTGGTTTTCAGCTCGGGATGTTTGACGTAGCCGCGCTTGTTCCAGAAAGCGTCTAGCGGCACGTAATCGGCTGGCCGGCGCGGGTGGTCAAGTGGACGCTCAACACAGCAGAAGGTGATATGTTTGAAGCCGCCTAAATCTTCGGCATGGGCTTCGCGTTGTTCGAAGAAGCGTACGCCGATGCCCAAGCCGCGATAGGCTTTGTTAAGCACTGATTCGCCGCAATAAAACACTTCATCCGGGTTGTAGCCGTTCTCAACGAATGGTTTTTTGACCTCGTCGGTTTCGTATTTCAATGGAATCGCAGTCGATGCGCCGATGATGGCGTCGCCATCGAACGCCAGCACGATGACGCTTTCCGGGCAGTTTATGTAAGTTTGCAGGTATTTCTTCTCGTACTCGTAATCGCCGTCGTACAAATACGGAAAATCCCGGAACACCTCGATGCGCAGTCGCGCCAGTTCCGGAATGTATTGAATCAGGGCGTCGCCGCTGAGGCGTTGGATGCGGATGTCTTTGCTCATGCTGGTTTGCGGTTTTATAAAAAACAAAATGTCGGTTGCCGCTGTCAAGGCGGTAACTGCATATTGTATTTCAGGCGGTGGCGGATTGCCTATGGCAAAGGATTATGAATCTATTCCACGACTTCGAGGTTCGGCAGTATTTGGCTAACCGGCTGTTGAAAAAAACACTGGATTCTGGGGAAGAGGAAATATTCATGAGTTTTCCACCTGCCTGTTAATCCAATTCCAAAGCTGCCCCCGATTCGTCAAAACGCAATAGGTTGATCTCGCCATCCGCATCGGTAATTTCCGCTTCGGCCAGCGTGCCGTTAGCATGGTAGGCGTAGACATGGCGCAATTCCACTTCCCCGTAGACGAGTTTTTCCAGCAGCATCAGACGCTGATCAGCATCGTAGCAGCCGCGAAAGTAAGTGTTGCGGTTTTCCAGATGGCTTTCGTCTTCGAGTTCGTTGACCAGTTTCAACGGTAGTTTTACGCCGCTATAGCTAATGAAATAGCGGGTATCGCAGTTTTCTAATTCCACTTCAATTTTCCCAGGCAAAAAAACTAATTACCGCAATATTTGTGCCGAAATAGGTGACCCGAATTACCTGGGGTCGCCGGTAATTTGGCCCGGTAACGCTGTGACAAAACGTGCGCGGCTCCCGCGGATTGTCGGGTTTGCTACAGCGTGCTGAGCAACAATCCGGTGGGGAATTGTCACAATCGCAGCAAAGGCCGGGCGGATAAGCGCAGCGCATCCGCCAAGCACTGACGGGAAAGCGGGATGCGTTGCGTTTATCCGCCCTATGCCGGTCCGACTGGCTTTGTTTTTGCTTGATCTAGGTTTTTATTCAGCCTGGTGCCTATGAAACTGTTTCTGGATTGGTCGTCTTATGAAAACGCCGGGATGGGCGACGCCTATGCCGATATTCCTAAACACGGTGCCGATTTCGCCAAGGCCGTGGCAGTGTGCATCGGCAGCAAGCAATGCGAACGGGATGCTAAAGGGGTGATGTGCCCCAGTTTTAGGGTGACGCAAAATCCCGGTTTATCGCCGGGGGGGCGAGTAAGGGCGTTGAAGGCGGCTTTGAACGCCGATAATGACGCCGCCTTTTTCAATCCGGAACTCGCCGAAACCATGGCCTTGTGCATCAGTTGCAAAGGCTGCAAGCGCGAGTGCGAGAACGAAGTGGACATGGCCTTGATCAAGGCCGAGTTTCTGGCGCAGCAAGTGCAGCGCAATGGCTTGACGCTACGGCGGCGCTTGTGGGCGGAGTTACCGAAAATACTGCGTTGGCGCGCGCTCCGGCCCTTAATTCAATGGCGCAATCGCATGCCGCTGCTGGCGCGTTTAGGCGAAGCCTGGCTGGGCATCAGCGCCAAAGTCCGCTTGCCGGAACCTGCCGCGCAAGCGTTTCAGGTGCCAGCCCAATCCGAATTAAGTTTGCATCCGGAGTTAGTCGAGAAACAGGTTGTGCTGCTGGTCGATACCTTCAATTATTACTTCAATCCGGCCGCCGCCGAAGCCGCTAAAAAGCTGCTGAATACCGCCGGTTATCATGTTCATATCGCTACGCCCTTGGCTGGCGATGAAGCTGATCGGCCCATATGCTGCGGCCGCACTTATTTTTCCAACGGTCTGATCGATAAGGCCCGCATCGAAGCGCAGCGCATGGTGGCGGCGCTAGCCGAGCATGTCGCTGCGGGGCGCACGATCATTGGCCTGGAGCCATCCTGCATTCTGAGTTTACGCGACGAATATTTAAAGCTGGGTTTAGGCGAACCGGCGCAAAAGCTGGCGGAAAAGGTCTTGTTACTGGAAGAGTTTATCGTCCGCGAACAAGCCGCAAAGCGTTGGCCTATCGAGTTTCAAGCCATCCCCGGCGTCAATAGTTTGCTGCTGCACGGCCACTGCCACCAAAAAGCAGTCGGCGCCATCAAGTCGGTTCGCAAACTGCTCAAGCAACTGCCGGATTTGAAATTCGAGCTGATCGAATCGTCCTGCTGCGGCATGGCCGGCAATTTTGGTGTCGAAGCCGAGCATTACGACCAAGCCCAAGCCATGGCCGAGTTGGCCTTATTTCCAGCGCTGCGCGCCGAACCTGACGCACTGCTGGTCAGCAATGGTTTCTCTTGTCAGCAGCAGATCGGCAATGGCGGCTTTGCCAAGCCCCTGCATTTAGCCGAAGTACTTTGTTTAGCCTTACCGTCACAGGATTGATGCTATGAAATTAACCATCGACAAACGTCATCTCGAACAACTGCTTAACGATCACCCGCGCTTGCAAAGCATCAATGAGCAATTGCGTTTTGGCACCAAGGCGCAAGTGCCTTACGATTTACTCAGTGAGGCCGAATTAGCCAGTCTGGCCGACATCTACTTGCAACACGGTGAAGCCTTACAACAGCAAGCGGCGCTATTGATAGCCTTGCAAGCGGCGCTGGCCGATGACAGCCATCGTTATAACGTCGATCAACTGGAAATGCTGCTGCCGGCCATTGCCAACTATTTTTTGGATGGCGGGCTGCGTGGTTGGCTGTTTCATGTGCAGCCGTCCGGCAGAACCTTGGCCTATCTGGTCACCCGCCTGGATTACACCCCACCGGGAGAAGAGGAAGCCGGACGGATCCTGATCGAATTGAAAGCCAACACCAAGGGTAAAATCATGGTTGAGAGCCTGATCATCCGGAGCAAAGATTTGGCTAACAAAACCATCCCGGAAATTTTTGCCACCAAAGGTTATTTAAAAGAAACCCCGGAATTAATCGCCAGTTACGATGAGGCTACCGCGCGGTATTTCGATTGGCGGGCCCGCTATGGCGAGCAGTTTTCCGGCTGGGGGACCGGCGAATACGCCGAGGATCCAACCGCCAGCCATCGCAGCAGCGACTGGACGCGCAAGAATACGGTAGTCATGTCCTCCGGTGGCGGGATCTGCCGCTTGGTCAACGACGAAAATATCCTCAGCGAACGGGCGTTGAGTCTGGACGCGTCCGGCGACATTCTCGGCACTTATCTACGCAAAGCCGGCAAAAGCATGCGTTACGACAGTAAAACCGAAAGCGCGATGGAAGCCGCCAAAGCCGAGGTACCCAAGGGTATGTTCACGGAGATGCCGGTGCATGGCTATATCCTGATGTTTCATTTGGAATTGCATCACCACGTCTGGGTGTATGTCGATGACACCCAGCCTTATGTTTATCAACCGGAATTGAAACAAAAGCTGATACTGCCGCCGGAACAAACCGATTTGATCGACATCCTGACGGCGGAAATGGACATGCTGATGGACGATATCGTCGCCGGCAAATCCGGCGGTACCACGGTGCTTTGCGCCGGACCGGCCGGCGTGGGCAAGACGCTGACCGCCGAGGTGTATTCGGAAATCATCAAGCGGCCTTTGTACCGGGTGCATTCCGGGCAGTTGGGTTTAAACGTCGCCGAGATGGAAAAAACCTTGAAGGACACTTTGATCCGTGCCCAGCGCTGGGGCGCGGTGATGTTGATAGACGAAGCCGACGTGTACATCAAAAGCCGCGCCGACAACCTGGCTTCTAATGCCGTGGTAGGTGTGTTCTTGCGGGTGCTGGAGTATTTCAACGGGCTGCTGTTTTTGACCACCAACCGAGTGGACGACATAGACGAAGCCATCATTTCCCGTTGTATCGCCATGTTGCGCTATCACGCCCCGGATCACGCTGATCGATGCAAAATCTGGCGAGTGATGACCGAGCAATTTAGCCTGCCGGTCAAGGAAGAGTTGATCGACGAACTGGCGGCCATTTTTCCCGGTGCCACCGGCCGCGACATCAAGGGCCTGACCAAATTGGTCGCTAAGTTCTGTCAGCAAAAGAAATTGGCGCCGGAACTGGATGTGTTCAAGCGTTGTTCGGTGTTTAGAGGCCTGGAGTTGTTGGACAAAGCCGCCTAATTTAAAAATCGGGTGGCTGTTTGCATCGAATAGGGGTGAATCACAAATACACTTAATATTGTTACTGTTTTATTAAGTAAAACAATAAATTACCGCTTGCGTGTATTGTTGAATTTCAATAAGCCGATATAGTGAATGCGAGATTTCGTTTCGACCGATAAACGGTCCGGGAGGCCAAATGAAGATCGCTAAGATAGGAAATACCGGCATAGCTATGCTGACCATTGTTATCGCCGGTTTGCTGGGTATATTACCGATGGGATTGGTCTTTTCCATATTGCTCTTTGCCGCCTTGATAAGGGGTAGCGTGATGTTGATTGATAAAGCCATTGATAGCGGGGCACAAGCGAAGGAAATTGATCGGCATTAATGCCGGTTAGCATATTTACCAATACCCTGAAGTTTGTGAAAACTAATGGGTAGCGACACCCAGCTTGACGGCTTTTATACTGGGATTCACGTTGTTCATCCCAGCCTACGGTGCTGTTGGCCTGGCGTCGGCGCTTCGGTTGAACGATCAGTCAGGCGGGATTTGTGCGGCCCCTTACGAGTGCCCAGCGTTCATGGTCTCGCCAGCGGCCTTCGATCTTGAGGTATGCCGGCGAGTAGCCCTCTTTGCTGAAGCCGCACGCGCGAACCAGCGCAATTGACGGCAAGTTGTCTGGTTGAATGTTGGCTTCCAAACGGTGCAGCCGAAGCCTACGGAAGGCATGCTGGACGACCAGAGACAGTCCGCGCTTCATGTGGCCACGACCCTCATATCCGCTGAACGCGAAGTAGCCCAGATAGCCGCTGCGAAACGCCTCGTAGACGACGTTGGTGAGGTTGATGGCGCCTACTAGTTCACCTGTGCCTTTGTGGACGACAACAAACCCAAAGTGGTTGAGATTGTCAAAGCGAGCCAGGTAGCGAGTGAAGGCTGCCTCGTCGCAGGGAGCAGTAGCCCAGGGATGATGAAGTCGACGGCTGCGGTTAGCGGCAGAGACAAAGTCGTCCGCGTCCTGGGCAGAAACGGGCCGGATAGTGATTGGCATGCCGCCTAACGTAGAGCTAACCGGGCGCGGCCCGGAAAGCAGAAAAAACAAAGCCGCATTATAACCGCGCTCCGGTTGAGCGCCATGTTAGGTTTTGTTTGAGTGAAAATGATTTACCAAGCACTGCGATAACACAAGGGCATAGCTGAGCATGATATTCAGAAGGTCATCATGTCTATTTATGTGCATTGATATTCCGCCATAATTAAAGACTGGTTTTTCAACCAAGACTATCACCCCCTCATAGTCCTCAGCGCCAAAGTAGTCGTTAATTACCGCTCTTGCATCAGGCTCTCTTGCCTTATCACTAAGCAGGCAAGATGTTTTTAGTATTTGATCCGTTACCAACGCTACATTAGATGTCTTTCCGTTTTTGTGAACAATAATGTGCCTGAATTTTTCAATGATATTAAGATAGAGCCTCAGATTCTTCTGGATTTTATTATCCTGCTCAATTGTTTTCAGTCCTGCAATTTTCTCTCTAAATCGACTGAGAATCAGATGTACTTTCCGCTTGAGGTCTTTGGACAATAATTCTTTGTTACTATCTTTGCTCAGCCTAAATTCAGGGTTGTCCTCCCGAATTAGCTCATATGTTGAAACAATGAAATCCTCGAATAACTCATATGCTTCCACCAGAAGCCATTGATACTGCCTGTTCTTGTGAAGATGAACTAGTTTTGCTGTGTCCTTGATAGTTGACTTCTTTACAGAATACGGTCGATTTTCTCCAGTATATGGACTGTAGATGCTAAATACATCAAGGCTAGAGTCAAAAACTTCTCTATGTTCCGGGGTGAGTGTCGCAAGCTGTTTGTCTTTTTCGTAGAGGTCTTGAATTGTCTGTTTGGTAATCCTCTCCGAGAGTCTTTGATAATGCTGAATCGTCGCGATTTGATCAAAGAAATGTTGGAGCCTTGTTTCGATTTGCTGAGTTTCCATCGAAAAACCTAACCACAATTAGACAACCTAAATGACGCAAAACATTGCGTCATTTAGGTTGTCAACACGTATTAAAAAATAAAAATATCTTTTCATTTCAACTGTGTGTCTTCATTTAGCACTGCCTAAATCAAATTCGTTAACCATCACCGGGGAGTCGCTATTTTTGCCGAAAGATTTTTTCGGGCATCCTGCTGGAAAAAATCGGCAAAAATTACGCGACCGCTTATGCCTTCGGCGCCCCGATTCGTCCGCGTCACCTCGTTCCGACCCAACCAGGGGTCGAAACATCGGCTCTCGCATGACTTAACGCCGTGTCGCGATGCCTTGCAGGTTTTCTCCGCTTCGCTGCGAAAACCCGCCCGGCGCTACGGCTATCGGGGACTAAAAATCTTCACTTCGCTGGCGCTCCGTTTCCAAGATTTTCAGCGAATGATTACCCAGACTACTTCTGCATCCGCCCCCGCCGCGCATCCATCGGATTCTGCTTTAAAGGCCGGTAAATCTCGACGCGATCTTCTGCGCTGAGGGACTTGTCCAAACCGCAAACCTGCCCAAAAATCCCCACCTTCTGTTGACTTAAATCAATCTCCGGAAACTCCCGCAAGATGCCGGAAGCTTCTATGGCTTGTTCGACGGTGGAGTTTGCCGCCAGGCTGACAGGGATAAGCAATTGCTGATCCGGCGTGGCGTAAGCCACTTCCACCGCGATCATTTCATCCGCCATACAAGGCTTTGGCGCGCTGCGTGAAGGAGGTGACCATGGTGTTGCAGATTTGATTAAACACCGGGCCGAAGGCCAAGTTAGCCAGCATGCCGGAGATTTCGAATTCCAGGTCCAGTGAGATTTTGCTGGCGTCTTCGCGTAGCGGCATGAAGCTCCAAAAGCCCTCTAGCGAGGAAAACGGCCCGTCCAGCAAGCTGATCTGGATTCTGCCGCCTTGATCGACTTTATTGCGGGTGGTAAAGGATTTATGAAAGCCGGCCTTGGCGATGTCGATTTGCCCTTCGACGATGTTGCCTTCGCGTTTCAATATTTTGCTGCCGGAACACCAAGGTAAGAACTTGGGATACGACTCGATATCATCTACCAGATCAAACATTTGTTTAGCGGAGAATTTGACCAAGGCGCTTTTTTGTACAACCGTGATCATTTACAGCACCCCGAGTACATGTAAGAAGACGATGAACACTGCTGCCGGCGCTACGTATTTGATTAGAAATTGCCAAGCCTGAAAGCCTTGCGTCGGCAGTTCCAGTTCCTGCTCCGCATGGGCTTGTTTCATCATCCAGCCGGCAAACACCGCGATGCACAAACCGCCCAAAGGCAGCATCAGGTTGGCGGTCAGGTAATCCAGTAGTTCGAACAGATTTTTATCGAAGATTTTGAAACCGGACCAGATGTTGAAGGAAAACACCACCGCCACGCCCAAGCCCCAGCAAGCGGTGCCTGCCCAGACGCAGGCTTTTTGCCTAGCAATATTTTTGTTTTCCACCAGCCAGGCCACGGCCGGTTCAATCAAAGAAATTGACGAGGTGAGGGCGGCGAAAAACAGCAGTACAAAAAACAGGACGCCGAATAACCAACCGCCACTCATGTGACCAAAGGCTAACGGCAGTGTTTGAAAGATCAGGCCCGGTCCGGTGGCAACTTCCAGTTGGTTGGCAAACACCAAGGGAAAAATGGCGATGCCGGCCAGCAAGGCTACCGCGGTATCCGCGCCGGCAATAAAAAAGGTAGTTTTGGCAATCGAGACATGGCTGGGCAGGTAAGAGCCGTAAACCATGATCGCGCCCATGCCCAAGCTTAACGTAAAAAAGGCGTGGCCCATCGCGGTCAGCACCGCGTCGGCGTTGATTTTGCTGAAATCGGGGCTGAACAAAAAGTGGATGCCTTGCGCATAGGAGCCGGAAGCCATCGCATAAGCCACCAAAATAATCAGGATCACAAATAAGGCCGGCATTAAAAAGCGCACGGCTTTTTCCAGGCCGCCTTTCACCCCGCGCATCACCACTTGCATGGTGATGAACATGAACACGGTGTGCCAGAAAATCTGCTGGATCGGGCTGGCCATCAAATTGGCGAACATTTCCTTCACTTCGCCGGCGTCGGTACCGAAGAAGCCGCCGAAGAATGCTTTAAAGATATAAGCCATCGACCAGCCGGCAATCACGCTATAGTAGGCCAGGATTAAAAAACCGGCGATCATGCCCATCCAGCCCAAATAGCCCCAACGTGGATCAACTTTGGCTTCTTCGGCCAAGGTTTGCATGGTGTTGATCGGGCTTTGCCGGCCGCGTCGGCCCATCATGATTTCCGCAATCATGATCGGTATGCCGATGGCTGCCACGCAGATTAAATACACGATCACAAAAGCGCCGCCACCGTTTTGGCCGGTGATGTAAGGAAATTTCCAGATATTACCCAAACCGACCGCCGAACCGGTGGCGGCCAGAATAAAGGCGAAGCGGGAGGACCATTCGCCGTGGATGGATGGGGTTTTATCGGTCATGTTGGGGAGCCCTTGTGTTTTTATATCGTTATTTAACGGGTGTGTGAGTAAAATATCAAAATTCACGTTTTCAGTCAGTTTAAAAAAACTTCGCTACAGAATGGCAGCCAAAAAATCCAAGAAGGACAACAAAGCCACCGATAACACCATCGCGGTCAATCGTCAGGCTTCCCACGAGTACACCATAGACGAGACTTTCGAAGCCGGTTTGGTGTTGGAGGGCTGGGAAGTGAAAAGCTTGCGTGACGGCCGGATCCAGCTGAAAGAGAGCTATGTCGAGATCAGACGCGGCGAGGCTTGGCTGAGTGGGGCGCATGTGTCGGCTTTATTGTCGGCGTCCACCCACGTCAATCCGGACGCGGTACGCAAGAAAAAATTATTGTTACACCGACGTGAATTGAACAAGCTGATCGGCTCGGTGGAACGCAAAGGCTACACCCTGATTCCGCTATCGATGTATTGGATCAAGGGCCGCGCCAAGCTGAAAATCGGTCTGGCGAAAGGTAAAAAATTGCACGACAAGCGCGCAGCTTCCAAAGACAAGGATTGGCAGCGAGACCGAGCGCGCATCATGAAGCACGGCTAATTTCGATGACGATGCATCCCAATTTATTGGACGCGGATAATAGCGTTTTGCTGGTGGTGGATATTCAGGAACGTTTGTCGACGGCTATGCCTGCGTTAGACCTACAGCAGATGCTTAAGCACGGCCAACGCTTGCTGCAAGCCGCCGGTTTGTTGAATGTGCCGGTGCTGTTGACCGAACAGTACCCGCAAGGGCTTGGACCCACCCAAACGGAGATCAGCGAGTGCTTGCCGGACAATTCGCGGGTTTTCAGTAAAACCGGTTTTTCCTGCTGCGCTGCCGAGGGTTTCATGCAAGCCCTGGCCGATACTGGCCGGAAGCAAGTGGTGCTGATAGGTCAGGAAGCGCATGTGTGCGTGTTGCAAACCGCGCTTGAGTTGTTAAGTGCAAACTATCAAGTTCATCTGGTGGCTGATGCGGTTTGTTCGCGCCAAGTCAAGCATAAAGATTACGCCTTGCAGCGCATGCTGCAGCAAGGTGTCACGTTGAGCTGTCACGAATCGGTGTTGTTCGAATGGTTGCGGGATGCTCGGCATAGCCATTTCAAAACTATTTCAGCGCTTTTGCGTTAATTGCACGGGGGTTTAATGCTACGGAAAGGATGGATCGCGGTAATACTGGGATTGTTGCTGGCACTGGGATGTGCGGAGCCGCTGCCGCCAGTAAAGACTTTTAGCGGTTTCGCGCAAGGTACTACGTATCACATCAGTTATTGGACGCCGCAAGCGCGGGATGATGCGCAAGTCAGCGCTGAAGTTGAAAAAGTTTTCCTGGATTTGGATAAAACCTTATCCAATTACCGACCGGACTCGACAATCGAACAATTTAACGCCAACCCGTCGACAAATAGTCAGCTGGTCGGCGACGAAATCGTGGCTTTGTTTAAAGTGGCCGAGAACGTCAGCAAGCTCAGTCTGGGTTGTTACGATTTGACCATCAAGCCTTTGTTCGAGATGTGGGGTTTCATGGGAGAAGAGTTGACTATCCCAGACGATGCAGCCTTGCAATTAGCGTTGGCGAATATCGGCATGGACAAATTGCAGCTGGTGGACGATAGCCATATGTCGAAAAAACTGCCCAATGTACGAGTTGATCTGTCGTCAATTGCGCAGGGGTATAGTGTCGAGAAAATCAGCAACACACTTGAGGCTTTGGGTATCCAAAACTATCTGGTGGAAATCGGTGGCGAATTAAAAGCGCTGGGTAGCAAACCGGACGGCAAGGCCTGGCGTATTGCGGTGGAAAAACCGCTGCCGGGCGAACAAAAGATGCACAAAGTGGTGACCTTGCCGAAGGAGTCGCCGATGTCAGTGATGACCTCGGGTACTTACCGGCATTATTTCGACGTCAAAGGCAAGCGTTACAGCCACATTCTGGATGCCCGCAACGGCAAGCCGGTAACGCACGATTTAGTTGCTGTCAGTGTGTTTAACGAAAGCCCGACCATAGCCGACGCCTGGTCTACCGCTTTATTGTGCCTGGGGCAGGAAGAAGGGATGAAACTTGCCGATGCGGAGAAATTGCAAGTGATGTTTATCCAGCAACAAGGCACCGAGTTTTTGGAAAGTAAAACCAGGGCCTTGACTATGTCCACCCAAGTGACGATTAACTAGGCTAAGGCCTATCGTGGTAGTATCCGCGCAAAACTGAAGCGGGGGAGATTTTATGTGGGGTCTAAACGATCACTTGACGTTCGCCGTGCATGGTGGCGGCGACAACGGTGGAGGAGTGGCCGGTGGGGTGGAGAGCTTATTGTCCTTCCTGGAAGTGTTGGTGCGGCAATCTCCTTCGGAAAGTCTGGATAGTTTATTGCCGGGCGTTGCTGCGTTACAAAATATTCATCCCTTGCTGGTGCATTTCCCGATTGCGTTGTTGACTATGTTCTTCACTCTGGATTTGATCGGCAGCTTGGCGAAGCGCTCGGAGTGGCGGCAGATAGCCGGCGCATTTCTGTATCTGGGTACCGTGTTTGCCGCGCTTACCGTGGCGGCCGGTTTAGTGGCGGCAGGGAGTGTGGCGCATGGTGGTGATGTTCACGAGATCATGGAGCATCATGAGCACCTGGGTATCTCGGTATTAAGTCTGGCTACTGCACTGTCGGCGTGGCGTTTGTTTAGCAAAGGGCTGATAACCGGGCCAGCTAACACGCTGTACTTGTTGCTGGCGGCGATTTTATCCGGGTTGCTGGCGTTTACCGCCGATCTGGGCGGCCTGATGGTCTATAAACATGGCGTGTCGGTGCACGCTGCGGATCAAGTCAATCAAGCGGCGGCGCGCGCTCATGAACACGAAGGTGCTGTTGAGGATAGTTTGGCGGCAACGCATGAAGAAACCGAAGTCGAAGATTTGAAACCGGAAGATAGTCATCAGGACGAAACGACGCATGGTGTTGCCGGTCATCATCACGACCATCATCATGCCCATTGACGCCCGCCTGAAGAGCCGCCGGACAAAGGCTGACAAGGGTCAGCCTTTTTTTATTGGTCCGGACATGACATATCGGATAGCTGTGTTATCCTACGCCGCCATTTTTTGTGAGGCTTTAGATGCGTACCCGCGTTAAAATTTGCGGTTTTACCCAAGTGGAAGATGCGCTTTGTGCGGCTAATTTGGGTGTCGATGCGATTGGTTTGGTGTTTTATCCGCCCAGTCCAAGAAACGTAAGCATCGAACAAGCCGCAAGCATCAGTAGAGCATTGCCAGCCTTTGTTAACGTGGTAGCCTTGTTCGTCGATGCCGCGCCGGCGTTGATCCGTGAAGTATTAAGTAAAGCAAGGGTGGATTGCCTGCAATTTCATGGCAATGAGCCTGCCGATGATTGCCGGATTTACGATAAACCGTATATCAAAGCCATTCGCATGCAAGCGGATACGGACGTCGCCGGCTTGCAACAGCAATATCACGATGCGGCCGGATTACTGTTGGATGCTTATCATCCGGGCGTGCAGGGCGGCAGCGGTAGCGGTTTTGACTGGGATTTGATTCCGACGACCCGCAGTTTGCCGATCATCCTCGCGGGCGGATTGACGCCGGAAAATGCCGGGGAAGCGATTAAAGCTGTAAAACCGTATGCACTGGATGTCAGCAGCGGTGTTGAGGCCGGGAAAGGCATCAAGGATGCAGCGAAAATGGCTGCGTTTATAAGAAAAACTAATCAAGCGACTTGAGAACTATGACAGAAAGATACGATATGCCGGATGCCCGGGGCCATTTCGGGCCTTACGGCGGTATTTTTGTGGCGGAAACGCTGATGCCGGCCATTACCGAATTGAACGAAGCCTATCAGCGCTATATGCAGGATCCGGAGTTCCTCGCTGAGTTGGATGCCGATCTCAAGGATTATGTCGGTCGACCGTCGCCGCTGTATCATGCAGAACGCTGGAGTAAGCATTTGGGCGGTGCGCAGATTTATCTGAAGCGCGAAGATCTCAATCATACCGGCGCGCACAAAGTTAACAACACGGTCGGTCAAGCCCTGTTGGCTAAACGTATGGGCAAGACCCGCATCATCGCCGAAACCGGCGCCGGTCAGCATGGCGTCGCCACCGCGACTGTCGCGGCCCGTCTGGGTTTGGAGTGTGTGGTGTACATGGGCGCAGTGGACGTGGCCCGCCAATCCCTGAATGTCTATCGAATGAAGTTGTTGGGCGCCACCGTGGTGCCTGTGCAATCAGGCTCTAAAACCCTCAAAGACGCATTGAACGAAGCTTTGCGCGATTGGGTGACCAATATCGATAATACTTTTTATATTATTGGCACCGTAGCCGGTCCGCATCCCTATCCCGCCATGGTTCGGGATTTTCAGGCTGTGATTGGCCGCGAAGCCCGTCAACAATGTCTAGACCAAACCGGCCGCTTGCCCGACGTACTGCTTGCTTGCGTGGGCGGCGGTTCCAATGCCATCGGCTTGTTTTATCCGTTTATCGACGACAAGTCCGTGAAAATGATCGGCGTCGAAGCGGCCGGTGACGGCGTAGAAACCGGCCGCCATTCCGCACCTTTATGTGCCGGCCGTCCTGGCGTTTTGCACGGCAACCGCACGTATCTGATGGCTGACGACGATGGCGAAATCATCGAAACCCATTCTATCTCCGCCGGCCTGGATTATCCCGGCGTTGGCCCTGAGCACGCCTGGCTGAAAGATACCGGCCGCGCTCAGTATGTGAATATTACCGACGACGAAGCGATGGCGGGTTTTCATGCCTTAACCCGCATGGAAGGTATTATCCCGGCGCTGGAATCCAGCCATGCGATGGCTTACGCGATGAAACTGGCCCCCACCATGCGCCAGGATCAAATCATTGTTATTAATCTATCCGGACGCGGCGATAAAGACATGCAGACCATTATGCAACGCGAGGGCATCAGTCTATGAGCCGCTTAGCCAACAAATTTGCCGAATTAAAAGCCTCCGGCCGTAAAGCCTTGATTCCGTTTATTACCGCCGGCGATCCGTATCCGGAATTTACCGTACCCTTGCTGCACGAAATGGTGGCGGCTGGTGCCGACGTCATCGAGCTGGGAGTGCCTTTTTCTGATCCGATGGCCGATGGCCCGGTGATCCAACGCGCCAGCGAGCGGGCTTTATCTCACCATGTCGGCTTGCGAAAAGTATTGAGCATGGCGATGGAGTTTCGGAAAACCGATCAGGACACCCCGTTGGTGTTGATGGGATATTTAAATCCCATAGAAATCATGGGTTACGAAGACTTTGCCAATGCCGCGCAACGCGCCGATGTTGACGGTGTGTTGACCGTGGATTTGCCGCCGGAAGAATCCGAGGCTTGCGTTCATATGCTGCGCGAGCGCGGCATCGATCAAATTTTTCTATTGGCGCCCAACACAACTGCTGAACGGATTCAGAAAATGGATGCGGTGGGCAGCGGTTACTTGTATTACGTGTCCCTGAAAGGCGTCACTGGTGCCGGTCATCTGGATACCGCCGATGTCGAAGAAAAGTTGCAATTGATTCGTCAGAATACAGCGCTGCCGGTTGGGGTTGGTTTTGGGGTGAAGGATGCCGATACCGCGAAAACCATTGCCGCGATTGCCGACGGCGTCGTGGTAGGTAGCGCGTTAATCAGTAAAATAGAAGCAAATCTTGATGATCCTCAGCAAGCCAAGCATGAGATCATCACCCTGTTGAAATCCATGCGCGCAGCCATGGATGTTTAAGCTTTCAAGCGGAGACTACACCGAATGAGTTGGTTTGAAAAACTGGTCCCCTCTGCCATCAGAACCGAATCCTCGCAGAAGAAAACCACCGTGCCGGAAGGCTTGTGGAATAAATGTCCGCGTTGCGATGCGATTTTGTTCAACGCCGAGCTAGAGAAAAACTTAAGCGTTTGCCCAAAATGCGATCACCATTTACGCATTTCGGCGCGCAAACGGCTGAATATGTTTTTGGATGAAGATGGCCGTCAAGAGATCGGTGCTGGATTAAAGCCCAGCGATCCTTTGAAGTTCAAGGACAGTAAACGCTATAAAGACCGTATTAGCCAAGCGCAAAAACAAAGCAACGAGAACGATGCGTTGGTGGTGATGAAAGGTACGCTGAATGGCGCCGGTATCGTCGCTGCGGCGTTTGATTTTGGTTTCATGGGCGGCTCGATGGGTTCGGTGGTTGGTGAGCGATTCGTGCGCGGCGTGAACGAAAGTTTGCGTTTGGGTGTGCCGTTCATCGTCTTTACTGCCAGCGGCGGTGCCAGAATGCAGGAGTCTTTGTTCTCGCTGTTTCAAATGACCAAAACAAGCGCGGCCTTAACCAAATTAGCCGAAGCCGGAATTCCGTATATTTCCTTCATGACCGATCCAACTATGGGCGGTGTTTCCGCCAGTCTGGCGATGTTGGGCGACATAAACGTAGCCGAACCGGACGCCTTAATCGGTTTTGCTGGTCCGCGAGTCATCGAGCAAACGGTTCGTGAAAAGTTGCCGGAAGGCTTCCAGCGCAGCGAATTTCTGCAGGAACACGGAGCGATAGACATGATCGTTGATCGCCGCGAGATGCGCGAAAAAATAGCCAGTATTCTGGCTATTATGTGTGCCGGGCGCAGCAGTAACACCGACGTGGTGGAAGTTATTCCTAACAGTGAGCCATTAAGCAATCAGGGTGAGAGCGATAATCCGCAGCCTCAGGAATAAATACGGTCGAAATGACACGTTTTGATTCGCTGCAAGCCTGGTTGGACTGGCAGGAAAAATTACATCCTCGGCCTATCGATTTGGGATTGGGACGGGTTGCCGGCGTATATCGGCAGCTTAACCCCGAGCAGAAAAAGCCGCTGACCATCACAGTTGCCGGCACCAACGGCAAGGGTTCCTGCGTGGCATTTCTGGAAGCGATATATCGCGCCGGGGGCTATAGAGTGGGTGCTTACACATCGCCGCATATTTTGCGTTATAACGAACGTATTCGTATTGATGGTGAGCCTGTCGACGATGCGATGATTTGCGATGCTTTTACCTGCATTGATGCGGCGCGCGGCGAGACCAGTTTGAGTTATTTCGAGTTTGGCACGCTCGCGGCATTGAGTATTTTTGCCGACGCCGATCTGGATATACAAATTCTGGAAGTCGGTCTTGGCGGCAGGCTCGATGCGGTGAATATTGTTGATCCCGATGCGGCGATTGTGACGACGATAGCACTCGATCATGTCGATTGGCTGGGTCATACCGAAGAAGCCATCGGTCGGGAAAAAGCCGGTATTTTCCGGCCGGGCGTGGCGGCGATAATCGGCGATCAACAAGGGCCTCGCTCGGTAGTCGAAGTGGCGGAGCAAGTGGGGGCCACCGTACTGCAAATGGGCAACGCATTCACGTATCAGAAACAGGTTGACGGCTGGGAATGGCGGTCTGCTGATACGCAAATCAGTCGCTTGCCAGCGCCGGCCTTTAAGGGTGAGCACCAATATCGAAACGCTTCGTCGGCGATAATGGCGATAAAAACCCTACAGCCTCTAATAGCGATCAGTGACGATGCAATTCGGCAAGGCTTGCAAAGTGCCCAGTTATCCGGACGTTTTCAATTGATTGCCGGCTCGCCGCGAATTTTGCTTGACGTGGGGCATAACCCGCAAGCTGTGCAAACACTAATCGACTATTTGCACGAATACTTCCCGGAAGTCAGAATACACGCAGTTTTTGCGATGATGCGGGATAAAGATATTGCCGGCGTATTGAACATGATGCGCGACAAAGTGACAACTTGGTACTTAGCGCCGCTGGTTAATCCTCGCGCTGCTAGTGCGGATATGTTAGAAACCATCTTTCAGCAACAAGGCCTGGACAATGTCCGTAGCGGTTTTGCCGATTTTACCGAGGCATTTCAAGCTGCTCGGCAAAACACCGGGCAAGACGAGTTGCTTTTGATTTTTGGTTCTTTTTTTCTAGTATCCGAATATTTATCGAAATTTTCATAGAGGTGATCAGAATGGATCAAGAGTTAAAGCAGCGATTGATTGGTGCGGCGGTCATTACCGCATTGGCGGCGATTTTCGTGCCGATGTTATTTGACGACCCGATCGACGAAACCGGCAAAAGCATCAATGAATTGAAAATCCCCGAGCTACCCGCCAAGGCTCAGGATGTGGAAATCATGCCTCTGCCGGAAAAAGTTGAAGAGGTAGCGGAAACTCTGCCTGCTGAAAATGCACCCAAACAAGCGGTGAAAGTGCTGGAAGAAGGCGAATCTGAAGCGGAGTTGGAAGCGCCTAAGCCGCAAGTTAAATTGACCGCCAAAGACACCGCGCCGGCGCCACGGAGTCTGCCGGCTGCCAAACCCTCTGCGCCAGCGGCGGCGGTCGCGCAAGTCGATGAGGAACCTGCTGAAGCGGAAGACGTGCCGCCGGCAGTCCTCAGCAAACCCAGCAAATCGCCGGCGCCTGCTGTCCAGCCTTTACAAGCGGTCAGTCCGACGCCGAAAGTGCTTAAACCGGTTAACAAATCACCTGAACCCAAAGCAGAGGTAGCGGCAGTTGCGGCCCCTGCACAGGTGGCTACACCGGCCAGCAAAGCGCCGGCGGCGGCCGAGGACAGCAATCGCTGGTATTTGCAAGTGGGTACCTTCAGTCAAAAACCTAACGCAGTCAGTTTGCAGGATAATCTGAAGCAACAAGGTTTCGCCGCATCGGTCAGAGAGGTTGCCAGCGATAAAGGTACCGTTTTTAAAGTGCGCATAGGGCCTATCGTCGATAAAGCCAAGGCTCAGGCCGTGAAGGCTAAGTTGGCGCAAATTAACGTCAACAGTTTTGTTTCGGCGGACGAATAGCCATTTGCCAACCTCGTATTGTTTGATTTAGCCGGCTAGACCATGTTGGATTTTGTACCCTGGGCCAAGTTGCTGTGGGTGGATTACGTCGTCATTTCCATTATCGCGATTTCGGCGATAATGGGTCTACTGCGCGGTTTTATTAAAGAAGCGTTTGCGTTGGTGCTTTGGATGGTGGCGGTTTGGGTTGCAACGCAGTACTGCCGGGATGTTTCGGTGTTACTGCAATCCACCATCAGCTATCCTTCTGCCAGAATCGCCGCCGCATTCGCGTTGCTATTTTTCGCCACCTTGATTTTGGGTAGTTTAATCAGCTTTTTGCTGAGTCAGCTTATCGAAAAAACCGGCTTGACCGGTAGTGATCGTTTGCTGGGTATGTTATTCGGTATTGCCCGCGGGGCGGTACTGGTTTCCCTTTTGGTGATGCTGGCCGGCCTAACGCCGTTGCCGGAAGATCCGTGGTGGAAACAATCCCTTCTCATTCCTCCGTTCCAAGCCTTGGCAGTGTGGTTGAAAACCCACATGCCGACCGGTTTGGCGGATTACATCCATTATCGATAACTCGGGTCTGCTATGTGTGGTATTGCCGCTATTGTTTCCAATCAAAGTGTTAATCAGGATTTGTACGACGCCCTGACGGTACTTCAGCATCGCGGCCAGGACGCCGCCGGCATCGTTACGTGCGACGGTAGCCGTTTGCATTTGCGTAAGGATAACGGTTTGGCGCGGGATGTATTTTCCAGCAAGCAAATGATGAAGCTGAAAGGCAATATGGGCATTGCCCATGTGCGCTATCCGACCGCCGGTTGCACCAGTTCGGCTGAAGCCCAACCTTTTTACGTGAACTCGCCGTTCGGCCTGACGCTGGCGCACAACGGCAATTTGACCAACACCGAAGAATTGAAATATCAGGTGTTTATGGATGACCAACGCCATATCAATACCGATTCTGATTCGGAAGTGTTGTTGAATGTATTCGCGCATGAACTGGCGCAATTCGGCAAACTTAAACTGACTGTGGACGATGTGTTTCAAGCGGTTAGAGCCGTGCACAAACGTATCCGTGGCGCGTATGCAGTCGTGGTCATGATCGCCGGCTTTGGCGTGTTGGGCTTCCGGGATCCGCATGGTATTCGCCCGATTGTGTTTGGCAAGCGAGAAAATGATGACGGCACTGATTACATGATCGCATCGGAAAGCGTGGCGCTGGATGTGTTGGATTTTCAATTGATTCGCGACATCGAGCCGGGTGAGGCCGTATTTATCGAAGCAGACGGCCAGTTACACACCCAGCAGTGTACGGAAGTCGTCGATCACTGTCCGTGTATTTTTGAATATGTCTACTTTGCCCGGCCGGATTCGATCATCGACAATATTTCGGTCTACAAAGCCAGAATGCGGATGGGTAGAAAACTGGCCGAAAAAATTCAGCGGGAATGGCCTGACCACGACATAGATGTGGTCATTCCGATCCCGGATACCAGCCGCACCGCCGCCTCGCAAATTGCTCATGACCTGGGTGTGAAGTTTCGCGAAGGCTTTATGAAAAACCGCTATATCGGCCGGACTTTCATCATGCCTGGGCAAAAAATGCGTAAAAAGTCGGTGAAGCAAAAGCTGAATGCCATCTCGTTGGAATTCGACGGTAAGAATGTATTGCTGGTGGACGATTCCATCGTGCGGGGCACTACTTCCGAGCAGATTATCCAGATGGCCCGCGATGCCGGTGCCAATAAAGTATATTTTGCCTCTGCGGCGCCACCGGTACGTTATCCCAACGTTTACGGTATCGACATGCCGGCCGCGCATGAACTAATTGCGCATGATCGCACGGAGGATGAGATTTGCGAGGCTCTGGGCGCCGACAAGCTGATCTATCAAGACTTGGATGATTTGATTGAAGCCGTCGGTCGAGGTAACCCGGACATCAAGCATTTCGATACGTCATGTTTCAGTCATGATTACATTACCGGCGATATCGACGATGCTTATCTGGCGCGCATCGAAGCCTTGCGCAATGACAATGCGCAGGAATTGCGTAACAGCAGCAGCTTTATCATAGAGATGCAAGTTGCAAAGTAACAGGACCCGAAATGAGTGAATTTGATTGGCAAGACTACGCCCCGGAAACCTTGGCCATCCGCACCGGGCATAAGCGCACTCACGAAGACGAACATAGCATCCCGATTTTCGCTACCTCCAGCTATGTGTTCAAATCGGCTGAGGAAGCGGCCCTGCGCTTTACCGGAAAACAACCCGGCAATATCTACTCGCGCTTCACCAATCCGACCGTCAGCGCGTTTCAGGAGCGTTTAGCTTATTTGGAAAAGGGCGAGCGTTGTCTGGCGTTTGCCTCGGGCATGGCGGCGATCATGGCCGTGGGCATGGCTTTGCTGAAAGCCGGCGACCATGTGGTCTGTTCGCGCAGTGTGTTCGGTAACACAGTGTTGACCTTCCAGAATTATTTCGGCAAGTTTGGCGTCGAGACCGATTTTGTCAGCCTGACCGAGCCGGCGGCCTGGGAAGCGGCGATTAAACCCAATACGCGGTTTCTGTTTCTGGAAACGCCTTCCAATCCGTTAATTGAAATCGCTGATATTAAGGTATTAGCGGACATTGCCCATCGGCATGGGGTGTTGTTGGTGGTTGATAACGTGTTTTGCACACCGATCTTGCAGCAGCCATTGACCTTGGGCGCGGACTTGGTGGTGCACTCCACGACTAAATACATCGATGGCCAAGGGCGTTGCGTGGGTGGCGCCGTGGTGGCCAACGAAGAATTGATCGAGAAATACGTGTATCCCTATCTGCGTACCGGCGGTGCGACGATGAGTCCGTTCAATGCCTGGGTGTTTTTAGGGGGACTGGAAACGCTTGCTTTACGCATGAAAGCGCATTGCGATAATGCGTTCGAGCTGGCCAAATGGCTGGAGCAACAACCGACGGTTGCCAAGGTGCATTACCCTGGATTGGAATCGCATGCCCAGCACGAGTTGGCTAAGCGCCAGCAGACGCATTTCGGCGCAGTGGTCAGTTTTGAATTGCAAGGCGGCAAAGATCATGCGTGGCAGTTGATCGATTCCACCCGCATGCTGTCGATTACCGCGAATCTAGGCGATGTTAAAACCACCATCACGCATCCGGCGACCACTACGCATGGCCGCCTGACGCCGGAAGCGCGCGCCGAGGCCGGCATCAAAGACAGCTTGGTGAGAATTTCGGTGGGTTTGGAAAATATCGATGACATCAAGGCCGATTTGCTTAACGGACTGACGAATTGCTGATGGTGCGGGTAGGTAAAGCCTACCGACGCGCAACGCAAATCCAAAATTAAGCTATCTTTGACCGACGTTATAGAGAGATTGCGATCATGTTTCAGGATAGAAAAGAGTACCGAAAAAACTTTAACGCGGAAGGCCAATTATTTGTTGGCGGCGAAACCTTGCAACTGAATTGCTACGACGTGTCGCTGAAAGGCGCGATGGTCGAAGTCAGTCCTGGTGACCTGCTCACCACTATCCAGGATTTTGAAGTGTTGCTGAATGAAGATCGGCGAGCGGAAATATTTGTTGCGGAATTGATGTTGGCTGGCGAAGTCGATATCGTTTGGGTAAAACGCGAACGCAATCGCATCATGATGGGCATGGAGTTTCGCGATGTCGTGCACAATGCCCACAAGCTCTGGCGCAAGCGGCGCGGTTACCGCAAACTGGAAGCGTTTAAAGCCGAATTGTTTATCGACAAAGAGCGTTTCAGTGTGGAAGGCGTGAATCGCTCGGTAGAGGGCATGTGCTTGAAACTAACGGGTAATCATCCCTGCATCAAGATCAACGCTCCGGTTAAGCTGTTGGCTGCCGAACTTGGATTGAGCGCTTTGGGCAAAGTGGTTTGGGTAGAGAGCAACGAATTGGTCACCCGCCTTGGTCTGCAATTGGTGATCGTCAAATAAGACCCCAATGGGCTGCTTGCGCCGTTGACTCATGTATTTTGGGCATTTTTAGGCCGGTCATTTATCCAAGACAAATAATACACGGCGCTTTATCGCAATTGGCGTCATTCAATAAAGATGATGTCCAGGAAGGTATGTCAAAACCAGTGTTGACCCGCTTAAGCGCTTAGTAACGGATCTAACTCGTGGTTCATATCCAGCTCATGCAAGTCATCAAACCCGCCTATATGTCGCTCGCCGATATAGATTTGCGGTACGGTGCGACGCTTGGTTTTTTCCATCATTTGCTGACGTAGTCCAGGTTCGGCATCCACATTGATTTCCGTATAGCCGACGCCTTTGCGATCAAAAAGTTTTTTTGCCATGGTGCAATATGGGCAGAGTTTAGCGGTGTAAATGATAATGTCCGGCATGAGAAAAATTAATAAATGCTAATGAATGCAGGTATTCTAAAGCCACGGCCGGTTTTGCTCAATAGCCATGGCCTTGGCGAGTTGCTCGATTAATAAGCAGGACACTTCGGGTAAGGTCGCGCCAAACCCCACAATCCCGTCTGCGTGGCCGAGCATGCTGAATAATCCAGTTTGTTGCAGTCTACCTGAGGTAAATAACGCGGCAACGGCATTGGCCATTTCCGGGGTACCGTAGGGCACGTTTGCCGCAGTAAAAGCCAGATTCAGCCGGTCGGTCTGCAACCACAACTCCGGACAGTGCACATGTATCACGGCGTTAATCGCTGGGTGTTGCTGGTAAACGCTGGCATGGGTGAGCGCTTCCGAGGACGGTTGCGATAAGCCGCGCGACTTGATGGCATTACGTTCCGGCGATGCGCTTTCGATCAGCGCATAGTGTTGTTTGTCAAGAACCGGCAAATGTCCGGTTTGAGTGCCGGAGATCAAAAATTCTTGGCCGCCGGGAACCAGGCGCCGACTGATGTTGCCAAACCCCAGCCCAGCGTATTTTTCGGCTATTTGCCCAATCAGCCGCAAGCGATAAAACAGGCTACGCCAGGCATTGAGTTCGCTGATGTCGATGTCCGCAGCGAACTCGTTATGCTGATGATCAAGGCGATATTTAATAACACCTTCCAGTTCGCTCAATCCGTTTTCCATTCTTATAATGTGTTTTTTAGATTTATTTTGTTATCCAGCCAACGCATGAAACCTAATTTTTTAAGATCCGGCTTTGCCTTTTGTTTGCTGTTTTTGCTGATCAGTTTAAACCTAGCCCACGCCGCAAATCAAAAGCCGGCGATTAAATCGCTATCGCTTGCCGACATACAACAACGTATTCAGACCGTCAAAGACAAGCAAAATCTGCCTGAAGAGCAGAAAAACCGGATTCTGGCCGCTTATCATGAGAGCGAAGACAACCTCAATGAATTGGAGGCCCAGGATAAACAGGCTGAATCGTTCAAGCAGGCATTAAACAGCTTGCCGCTAGAAGTTAAGCAATTGGCAAAACAAATAGCCGAGGCTGAAAGCAATTTGAAAACTCGTAAGCCGGAGAAACTAGCGATTTTTCCGACGGATGAGTTAGAGCAACGGCTGCTTATCGAAAAAACCCGGCTTAGCGATTTGGATGCGGAGATTAGCCGTATCGAAGCCACTTTGGGCGAACTGAGCGGCCGCCCGCAATTGATCAGGGAAAAAGTCTCCGAAATCAAGAGTAAGCAGGCCTCCAGTCAGCGTGAACAGCAAGTGTTGGCGTCTGAAGCCGGCGATAATCTTTATCAAAAAGAAGCCAGGCAAGTGCAGCTGGATAGCCGGATTCGCCTCTTAAACAGTACGTTGAAAACGCTGGAGCTGGAAAATCTTAGCAATCCTTTGCAATTGCAAACCAATAAAGATCGTGTCCATCTGTTGACCTTGCAACGCGAGCAGCAGAGCTTGGTGATTGCCGACCTCGATAATTTCCTACTTGAGCGGCGTCAGCAGGAAACCGACAAAGAACAAGCAGCGTTATTGCAGGCGGAAAAAGAAGCGGAGGGCAAGCATCCGTTAATTCGCGCTGCCACGAAAGAGAACATGCAGTTCAACCGCAGTTTGCAGGAAATCAATAAAAATATGGAGCTGTACTCGCTCCAGAAAAACGAAATCGACGTCCGCTACAAACAACTGGAAAAGGACTTTCAAAGCGCCGAGCAAAAAATCAGCCTGGCGGGTTTAAGTCCGGCCTTGGGTAATTTACTGCGCGAACAGCGCCGTAATTTGCCGCAACGCAAACAATACAGCACCTTGAGCGATGAGATTCAAAATCAGATTGCGCTGGCGAGTTTGGAAATGTTCAAGCTGGATGAAGCCAAAAAAGGCCTGGTCGATATTAATCAACTGTTGTTGACGCGTATTGCCCAGTTGCCGGAGAACACACCCGACTCGGAAAAGCTGAGGGTGCGTACCGAGCTGCGGATGTTGCTGAACGATCAGAAAGATCTGGTGGCAAGACTGGCTAATGGTTACAACGAATACGGCCGCGTGCTGGGCGATGTCGATTTTAGTTTGCAGCAAATGCTGGGTATAGCCGACAAATTTAGCGCGTATTTGGATCAACGCTTGCTCTGGGTGCCAAGTGCCCCGGTTATCGACAAATATTTCCTGCAAGATATTTTCTCCTCCTTGCTGTGGTTTATGAGTCCCGGGAACTGGTTGGGGGTGGTGAGCGGTTTTTGGGACGGTATTAGTCATTTCCCGCTGTTGGTACTCGGTGGTTTGAGTGTCGTAATATTCCACTGGCGCTTTCGTGCCGGCGTCAAACAGCGCTTGACGGAGCTGTTAGGAAAAAAAGCCGTCAATCAAGAATTTGCGGAAATTTTATCCAGCTTGCTATATCTGTTATTGCTCTCCTTATCGGGTCCATTGCTTATGGCCTGGATGGCTGGTGTGTTGATATTGAACGTTCGGGCCGATCTGTTTAGCCATGCTTTTGCCGAAGGCCTGACCGCCACCGCTGTGTCCTTGTGCATAGTGCAATTCGTGTTTCGTTTGTTTAAACCCGGCGGTGTCGCCGACAACTTGTTGCAGTGGCCGCAACATGCGGTCCAGTTACTTTACGCGCAAATGAAATGGGCGCGATTCGTGCTGGTACCTTGCGTGTTTATCACCGCGATGACCGGTAGCGATTTGTTTTCGGAACACAGTCATGCGCTGGGTAGAACGGCAATGATCGTGATGATGTTGATGATGAGCTACGTGTTGCATCGCCTCACGCAACCCATAACCGGCTTAGGCAAAAACTTCTATCAACAATCCGATGGCTGGCTCAGCAGTTTGCGTTACCTCTGGTACGGTATCGCCGTCTTGACGCCGCTGGTCATCATCGGCTTTGCGGTGGCGGGCTACTACCAAAGCGCATTGGAGTTGCAGGAAAAGCTGCTACTAACGCTACGCTTGATCTTTATCACCGTATTATTCCAGGGCTTGGTATTGCGTTGGTTGCGCAACACGGAACGGCAATTGGCTTTAAAAAACGCCCGGCAAAAACGTAAACAGGTCGAACAAGCTGCGGTGAGTAGCGCCAACTTGGAAGGGGGCTATCCGGTCGAAGAGCAATTACTGGATATTTCCAAAATCAATCAGCAAAGCCATAAGTTATTGACCACGGTAGTGATGGTGATCATGTTGATGGGTTTCTGGATGATCTGGAGCGATATTTTGCCGGCCTTGACAGTGTTCGATCAGGTCGTGCTGTGGCAGCATAGTGAAATGGTGGAAGGTAAGGAAACATTACAACCCATCACGCTGATCAATTTGCTGATTTGCTTGGTTTACAGCGGCCTGGCCTTTGTGTTTGCCAGCAATTTTCCAGCCTTGGTGGATTTGGTAACCGCCGGCAAGTTCGCGATGACCGCCGGCAGTCGTTATGCGTTGATCCAGTTAGTGCGTTATTCCTTAATAACCATCGCCTTTCTGGCGGTTGCCAAAGAGCTGGGCGGCAGTTGGTCGCAAGTGCAATGGCTGGTGGCCGCGCTGTCGGTGGGTTTGGGCTTTGGTTTGCAGGAGATCTTCGCGAATATGGTGTCGGGCATTATCTTGTTGTTCGAGCGGCCGATTCGCGTTGGCGATACGGTGACGGTCGGCGATGTGACCGGCCGGGTCAGCCGCATTCAAATGCGAGCGACGCATATTGTCGATTGGGATAGAAAAGAGTTGGTGGTGCCGAATAAAACCTTCATTACCGACCGCTTGATCAATTGGACTCTGTCGGATACGGTGACCCGGGTGGTGGTGCCGGTCAGCGTGGCCTACGGCACCAGCGTGGCAATGGTGGAGGAAATTCTGGCCGATGCGGTAAAAAGCGTAGAGCAAGTGCTGAGCGACCCGGAACCGTTGGTGATCTTTGTCGGCTTTGGCGATAGTGCCCTACAGTTCAAAATTAACGTATTCGTCCGCGAACTCAGCGATAGAACGGTCGTTACCCATCGCCTGCACACAAAAATATACGAAGCTTTGCTGGCCCACCATATCGAGATACCTTTTCCGCAACGCGACGTGCATATCCGCTCGGTCGCGAAAGGGATATTGAACGAATGACGCGCCGTTTATTAGCCGATTTCAATATAAAGCCATTCTGTAATAAAATGGCCGCCCTTTGAATCTCGATTTGGCTCTTTACTATGCGTTGTCCGTTTTGCTCTGCACAAGATACTCGGGTGATCGATACCCGCTTGGCCGACGACGGCGATCAAGTCAAACGTCGCCGCGAATGCGTGGCCTGTAAAGAGCGGTTTACTACCTTTGAAGTGGTTGAATTGACCTTGCCGCGCATCATTAAACGCAATGGCGCCCGGCAAAGTTTCGACGAAGCCAAGCTGCGGTCCGGCATGCAGCGGGCCCTGGAAAAGCGCCCGGTACAAGTGGACGCCGTCGAAGCGGCGCTTAGCCGCATCAAAAAAGCCCTGACGGCGAAGGGCGAACGCGAAATTCCGGCTCGCGAATTGGGCGAACTGGTGATGCAAGAATTGCAAACACTTGACCATGTCGCTTTCGTACGCTTCGCCTCGGTGTATCGCAGCTTCCAGGATGTCTCCGAATTCACCGCGATGATCGAAAATCTGCAAAAGCATGACGCCTAGTCAAGACGCGGCCTATATGGCGCGCGCCGTCAAATTGGCGGAAAAGGGCAAATACACAACCGATCCCAACCCGCATGTCGGTTGTGTGCTGGTCAAAGACGACAACGTGATTGCCGAGGGTTGGACGCAGCGCGCCGGATTTGGCCATGCCGAAGTCGATGCGCTGGCTAAAACAGATAACGCGCGGGGCGCCACTGCCTATGTCACATTGGAGCCTTGCAGCCATCATGGTAAAACCGGCCCTTGCAGCGACGCGCTGATCGCTGCCGGGATCAGCCGGGTCGTGGTGGCGATGCAGGATCCCAATCCCCTGGTGGCTGGGCGCGGTTTGCAAAAACTTCGGGAGGCAGGCATTGAGGTGCTGGTTG
Organism: Methylomonas sp. MK1; assembly: GCF_000365425.1. Lineage (NCBI taxonomy): Bacteria > Pseudomonadati > Pseudomonadota > Gammaproteobacteria > Methylococcales > Methylococcaceae > Methylomonas > Methylomonas sp. MK1. The sequence continues at coordinate 572,778 of NZ_AQOV01000001.1, read as the reverse complement.
GCGTCTTGCAGCAAGAAGCAGAAAAGCTAAACCAAGGCTTTTTTAAACGTATGCAGCTGGGTTTACCGTGGATACGCAGCAAGCTGGCCATGAGCCTGGACGGCCGTACCGCGTTGGCCTCCGGCGAGAGTCAATGGATTACATCCGCCCAAGCCAGGCAAGACGTACAGATCTTGCGGGCGGCCAGCAGCGCAATTGTCACCGGCATCGATACAGTGTTGTACGATGATCCGCAATTGAATGCGCGCGTCGATTTCGATGCGGTGCAGCCGGTCAAAGTGGTGCTGGATTCGCAATTACGCATGCTCTTAACCGCAAGACTGTTGGACAATGCGGTAGACGTCTGGATTATTACCTGTAGCGACGACGCGCTAAAACAGCAGAAATTACGCGACGTGGGCTGCAAAGTCTTTCAGGTCGATGCGCGGAACGGGCGCGCAGACTTGGTACAGGTTTTTAAGTTGCTGGCCGAGTTACAAATCAACACGGCTTGGGTGGAGGCCGGCGCCACGCTGAATGGTGCGCTGCTCAATAGCGGACTGATCGATGAATGGTTGATTTACATGGCGCCGTGTGTGTTGGGCGATCAAGGGCGCGGCCTATTTAGTCTGCCGGGCATGCTGACCATGCAGGATAAAAAAACACTGCGCCTGATCGAAGCCCGGCAAATTGGACCGGATTTAAGATTACGCTATCAAGCAAAAACCGATTGAAACGATGAAAAGTATTATTGTCATGACATTGGTATTTAGCCTGCTGCCTGCTTCGGCGACGGCGGATGAGGACGATACCCCGGAAACCAGTACCTTGCAGATTCAAGGCGGCAAATTGATTGGCGAAAAGCACGAAATCGAAATCTACGATTATCATAGCGGCACCTATCAAACCGTTGATGTTTATCGTAAGCCGGCTAAGTCGCTAAAGAAAGACCCGCCCCCCCAAGCGCCAAAGCAATCCTCCGAGCCAGCGCAGCGCTGATCGTTACGGACATTTTTACTTTTATAGAGTGATAACCATGTTTACCGGGATTATTTTAGCCATCGGCAAAATCAAGACCATCCAGCCTAAAGGTGGCGATTGCCGGTTAATTATCGATACCGGCAAGCTGTCGTTGAGCGAATGCGCCTTGGGCGACAGCATTGCGGTGAACGGCGTTTGCCTGACCGCCGTGGAATTGGGCGAACATTATTTTTGCGCCGACGTCTCCAACGAGACTTTATCGCGCACCACCTTAAAGACAGCAAGTACCGGTACGCCGGTTAATCTGGAGCTGGCGATGACGCCGTCCAGCCGCCTGGGCGGACATATCGTCAGCGGTCATGTCGATGGTATCGGCAAAGTGGTCGAGAAGCAGGCCGATGGCCGCTCGATCCGCTTCAAATTCAAGGCGCCGGATTCGCTAGCCAAATACATCGCCGAAAAAGGCTCGATTTGCATCAACGGCATCAGTCTCACCGTCAACACGGTCGACGGCGCGTATTTTTCCGTGAACATCGTGCCGCATACCTTACAAGAAACCACCCTGGGTAGCACCGAAGCCGGCAACGAGGTGAATCTGGAAGTCGATTTGCTGGCCCGTTATTTGGAGCGCTTGATGAAAGGCGAAACCGCAGCTTATAGTCAAGGCGGTGTCACCGAGGCCTTATTACAAAACGCAGGCTTTATTAAATGAATAGCATAGAAGAAATCATCGACGATCTGCGCCAAGGCAAAATGGTCATCATCATGGACGATGAAGACCGGGAAAACGAAGGCGATTTGTTGATGGCGGCGGCCTTTGCCCGGCCGGAAGACATCAATTTCATGGCCAAATACGGCCGTGGCCTGATCTGTCTGACCTTAACCCGTGAACGTTGTCAGCAGTTGCGTTTGCCGCTGATGGTCAGCGACAACAATACGCCTTATACCACCAATTTCACCGTATCGATTGAAGCGGCTACCGGCGTGACAACCGGTATATCCGCCGCCGACCGCGCCTTAACCGTGCAGGCGGCGGTAGCGAAAAATGCCCAGCCGAGCGATCTGGTGCAGCCCGGACATATTTTTCCATTGATGGCGCAAGCCGGTGGCGTGTTAAATCGGGCTGGTCACACTGAAGCCGGTTGCGATCTGGCTAGGCTGGCGGGTGTTGAGCCGGCGGCGGTGATTGTCGAAATCCTGAACGACGACGGTTCGATGGCGCGCCGGCCCGATCTGGAAGTGTTTGCCGAACAGCACAATCTGAAAATCGGTACCATCGCCGATTTGATCCACTACCGCATCAAACACGAAAATACCCTGGAGCGGATCAGCGAATGCGTCTATCCGACCGAATTCGGCGATTTTAGATTGTATGCCTACCAGGATTGCAACGACGATAATGTGCATCTGGCCTTGGTGATGGGCAATGTCGCTGGCGACGAACCGGTGTTGGTACGTGTCCACGCCCGTAATTTGATCGACGATTTATTGTTTTCCAAGCGCAGCGATTGCAGTCTGCCGGTGCGGGAAGCCTTGAAATATATCGCCGAAGAAGGGCGCGGTGTGTTGGTGATTATCCGCCAGAAAGAAAACAACAAAGATTTAGTAGAACTTATTCACACCTATCAAATGCAGGATCATGGCGTCAAAAACAGTCAGGATTTAAGTGCCGATTCGGATTGGCGTACCACTGGGGCCGGCTCCCGTATTCTGTCGGATCTCGGCGTGCGGCGTTTGAAAGTGATGGGTGCGCAGAAAAAATACATAGGCTTGTCCGGCTTCGATTTGGAAGTGGTCGAGCATATCGATGCGACGCATTGATTTTGATTTTAAAAGATTTCAATCATTCAACAACAGGTAAACACATGGCAGCAGTCACTACTCTGGAAGGCAATTTTTCCGCGCAAGGCGGCAAATTTTGCATCGTTTCTTCCCGCTTCAACAGCTTTATCGTCGAACAACTGGAAGGCGGTGCGGTCGATGCATTGGTTCGCCATGGCGCGAATAAAGATGACATCACTCTGGTAAAAGCGCCTGGCGCGTTTGAGTTGCCGATGGTGGTGCAACGAATTGCTGCCAGCAAAAAATACGATGCGATTATCGCTTTGGGCGCAGTCATTCGCGGCGGCACACCGCATTTTGAATATGTGGCTGGCGAATGCGTGAAAGGTATTGCGCAAGTTGCATTGCAATATGACGTGCCGGTGGCTTTTGGCGTGTTGACGGTGGACAGCATCGAACAAGCGATCGAACGCGCCGGTACCAAAGCCGGTAACAAAGGCGCGGAAGCTGCCTTGTCGGCGATAGAAATGGTCAGTCTCTTTAATAACCTGGGTCTTTAATGAGTCAAGCAAAAACCAACGCCAGAAAGTGCGCGGTACAGGCGCTGTATCAATGGCAAATGTCCGGCGAGAGCCTGATCCGTATCGAAACTTATTTTCTGGAAGAAGAGCATCTGAAAGGCGCGCAAAAAACCTATTTCAGCGAGCTGTTTCATGGCGTACCGAAACAATTGGATGTGATAGACGCCGCGCTGGCCGAGTTCGTCGATAGGCCGGTCGAAAAAATCGATCCGGTGGAACGCGCTATCCTGCGCATTGGCGCATACGAGCTGATCAACCGCTTGGAAACCCCGTACAAAGTCATCATTAACGAAGGCGTCAATCTGGCCAAGGATTTCGGCGCCGACGGCAGTCATAAATACGTGAATGGTATTCTCGATAAAGTCGCGCAAAAACAGCGCGCCGTCGAGATAGCCGCCAAGCAGGCGAAAATCCAAAACTGATGGCGATCGCCGAATTCGATCTTATCCGCCGCTATTTTGCGGTGCATGCCCCTCGGCATCCGTTTAATCAATTGGGCATAGGCGACGACTGCGCGCTAATGAACATTCCGTCCGGCTACCAATTGGCGGTCACCGCCGATACCATGGTCGAGAATGTGCATTTTTTTGCTGACGCGGATCCTGAGCTGCTGGGTCATAAATTATTGGCGGTTAATCTAAGTGACTTGGCGGCAATGGGCGCCGAGCCGTTCGCGGTGACATTGGCTTTGACCTTGCCCAAAGTCGATGAAACCTGGCTACAAGCGTTCTCACGAGGTTTTATCAACCTGGCCCGCCAACATAATGTCGATTTGATTGGTGGCGACACCACGTCCGGACCGTTGACTTTGACGGTGCAAGCGATGGGGGTGCTGCCGCAGGGTAGGGCGCTATTGCGTTCCGGGGCCCAGGCAGGTGATCTGATTTATGTCACCGGTCAACTGGGTAATGCCGGTTTGGGGCTGAAAATTAAACAAGGTTATGCCTGCTCCGATCAGGAGTTGGCTTTGCGTTGCTTTAACCAACCACAGCCGCGGGTGTCGGAAGGCTTGGCGCTGCGCGGCGTCGCCAATGCCTGTATCGATATTTCCGACGGACTAGCTGCCGATTTGGGGCATATTTTGGAACAAAGCGGCGTTGGTGCGTGTTTGCAATGGGACAACTTACCGCTATCCGCGTCAGTGAGAGAGTTTATCGAGCACAGCGGCGATTGGCGCATGCCCTTGATTGCCGGCGACGATTACGAATTGTGTTTTACTGTGCCGGCGGATCGTGGTCAATCATTGCCGGCGGCTACTTGTGTGGGGCGTATCGAGGCCGAGCCGGGTTTGCGGATGAATAGGGCAGGGTTTGTGGAGGCATTCGAGGTGAAGGGTTTTGAGCATTTTTCTTAAGGAGCATTACGGCAACGCACGTTTGAGTGCGTTGCAAATCGTCAAAGACCCTACCTTGTTTCTGGCGTTTGGTTTCGGTTCCGGTTTATCCAAAACCATGCCCGGCACGATGGGTACGCTCGCCGCTATTCCGCTATACCTCGCTTTGCTGCAAACGGATGAGTGGATTTATCTAACGGTAACGCTGGTCAGCGTTTGCATCGGTATCTGGATTTGCGATCAAGCCGCTAAAAAATTGCAAGTCCATGACTTCGGCGGTATCGTTTGGGATGAAGTAGCCGGATTTTTGATTACGATGACCGGCATAACCTTTTCCTGGCAGAGCTTATTGGCGGGTTTTGTGTTGTTCCGCTTGTTCGACATCGTCAAGCCTTGGCCGATCAAATGGCTCGATAAGCACGTGCACGGTGGATTTGGCATTATGTTGGACGACGTGGTGGCAGGCGTCTTTGCCGCCTTGATTATGCGCCTCTGGTTTGATTTTTCAGTTTGAACTGAATTAACGATTTTTTAACAGTCAGTGTTTTTTGGCATTGTTCTCATTTGACCCATGATAATTCATGCGACTAAAATCCATGTCGGTTTGGGGGACTGATTGAAGGCTGCGTTGCGGAAAATATTAAGCCTCAAGCCTAATAAATATACAAACAATTAGGAGGGCTTTTTATGAATACACGATGGTTATTCGCTGCTTCACTTTTGATGCTGGCCAACACCGGTGCGGCAATCGCCGATAAAGATGACAATAAAGGGGCGGGGCATGCCTGTCGGGGTTTGCCCAATCATGCCACATTAAAAGCTGCACTTGACGACGCAGTGAGTGCGGAGGAAAGCGGGCTTAATTTGCATATGTGGGCCACTTTAGTTAATCGTGACGGCGTGGTTTGTGCCGTAGCGTTTTCCGGCACCAATCGGGGCGCACAGTGGCCGGCCAGTCGCGTTATCTCAGCGCAAAAAGCCAACACAGCCAATTCGCTCAGTCTTGATTCTTCCTCAGATTCTGCTGGTTCCGGCAAGCCCAATGGTTTGGCGTTATCGACAGCGAATTTATATTCAGCGGTACAGCCTGGTGGTAGTTTATTCGGACTTCAAGAGAGCAATCCAGTTGAAACCGGCGTTGCTTACGGTGGGAATCCAGGCTTAAACGGTACTCATCAAGATCCTATGGTTGGGTCAAAAATTGGTGGCATTAATGTATTCGGTGGTGGCCTAGGCTTGTATTCAGTGGGTAAAACGCTGGTCGGTGGCGTCGGTTTAAGCGGCGACACATCTTGTGCCGATCATAATATCGCCTGGAGAGTCAGGCATAATCTGGGGCTTGACCACATCGTCGGCGTCGGGGGAGTGAGTGGCGACCCACAGCGTCCTGATAATATCGTTTACGACATTACCACCAATCCGAACGGAGGTACCGGTGTTAGTGCAAATGGTTTCGGTCATCCGACCTGTTTAAATACCGATCTGAGTACAGCGGATTTGCCAGCCGGCCAACCCTAATAATCAGATTTTAAAAGCAACAGCAAGCACATAAGGAACTTATCTGTTGGCATTATTTAACAAATAGCATGTTTATTGCTTGCTAAATAATTTAAGATCTGTATAATAAGTCAAATCAATCGCGGGGTGGAGCAGCTTGGTAGCTCGTCGGGCTCATAACCCGAAGGTCGTAGGTTCAAATCCTGCCCCCGCTACCAGATAACTGATTGATTTTTAAGGATAAGAATCATAAAGCCATCGGTTTAACACGTTGAAAAAAACCCCACAGGGCACCGTTTAGGGCTCATGTGGATTTTTTCAAAAAGGTTCCAGAGAACCTGTGTTACATCGAGGGCTTTTTTTATGTCCGCAATAAATTCAAAACAAACCCCATCAACATCACGACCAGAACCTGGTGCTGATGTCCAAACGTTCAAACAAACAATCACTCAAATCGATCAAACTTCGCAAGAAGCGTTTGATTTAATCGAATTAATTTCAGACTTGCTTATTTGCGCGTCTGAAAGTACAAAATTTCATACCAACCCACGCCTTTTACGTAACGCGCTCCAGGCAATACACTCAATTGCCGGTGATGCACAGAACACCATCAATTGTTTGGCTGAGGATGTTGGCTGCAATTATTCGGAAAGCAGCCCCTTGGTCTTCGATAGGTTTCCACAGGTCGTGGAGCCGTTAACTAGCCGCGGGGTGGAATGACATGACCAATATTCCTAAAAGTCAACACAACGCGGGTCCGGTCGTTCCTAGTGCAATTTCAGACTATTTCCTATTTGACCGGTTTGCGTATTGTCCTTCATGCGGTGATCCTGAAGGGTTTTTCTTGCCTGCTGAGGTTTATCCGTATTTTCCCGACGGCGGCAGCGTGCAGTGCACGACATGCGGCGCCTACGACCACCCAGTCATTCGACTTTGGACTGTTCATCATCCTGACAATCATTTGTTGGCCTCTCCCGGCTTTCCCACAGAGGGTGAGGCGCGGCGCTTTGGCAACGTTTTTGGCTTGACAGGGTATTGCCTTAAAGATCTGCGCTGCTTTTATGTTGGCGAGGGTGATGACGATCCACGAAAAGGCATACTTTATTCCCTGTCACGGGGCCGAGACGTATATGAGCGATTGCTTGAATCGTTACCGGTAGACTCTGATCCGGAAACATTGCGGCAGCTTGCGCTATCACTCGACCTGAGAGACTACGCTTTGCCGCAATTTTCGGCAGCTTTCAGCGAAGAGAGGCCTGCCTAATGGCCACCATCCGAAAAATTCAACGTCAGACGGGTGTCGTTTACAAAGCGATCATCACCCAGCGCGGCATTGCAATAAAATCCAAAACCTTCACCCGCAAAGGCGATGCGCAATCGTGGGCCAAGCGTATCGAGTCTGATCAAGAAATGATGGAGGCTTTAGGTTCGCGTGGCGCCGGTTTGCGGTTTGCTGATCTTGTCGACGAATACATGCTGCAGTGGCAAGGCAAGGACGCAGTGAACCAAGCCAGGCGCGCGCAGTATTGGCAAACCTGCCTGGGTGATTATAAGTTGGTTGATATTAGCGCGGATATGATCCGCCAACAGCTTAAAGCGTTCGAGGCCGGCAAGGTGCTGCGCGGCGATGGCGCCGGCAAGGCCAAGGCGATTAATCGCGACCGTTCGCCGTCTACCGTCAATCGTTATCGCACTGTGCTGTCGGCTATTTTCAGATATGCGATCTTCGAGGGCTACATTGTGGCCAATCCGGTCGCTCGGGTAGCCGCCCGCAAGGTCAACAATCAGATCAATCGATTCCTGGATGAAGGTGAGCGGATTCGGTTACTGAGTGCCTGCCAAAAGTCAGATTGGAACAAGCTGCATTTACTGGTGTTGATGGCGTTGACATCCGGTATGCGTAAAGCCGAGCTGCTGAACCTACGCTGGAGCGACATCGACTTCGAGAACAATCTGGCCAGGTTGGCAACCAGTAAGAACGGCGATCCGCGGTGGTGTCCTTTGCCGGATTTTGTAGTGGATCTTCTACGCCCGCAGCGCCGGGTCGGTGCCGGTTTGCTGTTTGCCAGCGAGAACATACCGGAGCGACCGTTCGAGTTCAAAAAACATTGGGATAAGGCATTACGAGAAGCGGGCGTCGAAAACTTCCGGTTTCACGATTTACGCCACAGTGCCGCCAGTTTACTGGCGATGGCCGGCGCGTCGCTGTATGAAGTCGGCGAAGTCTTGGGCCATAAATCCACCCAAACCACCAAACGCTACGCGCACCTATCCACCGAGCACAAATCGAAGCTGGTCGAGCGGGTGATGACTGCCGCCATTCGGCAAAAATAATTTGGAGAATACCATGAACACAGAAAACCAAGAACATGACACCAATGGTCTTAATACGAGCGAAAAACTCACCAACATTATCGAAGAATTAACCGCAATGCTGTCTGAACGCCTATGGAAAGACGCCGCTATAAAGGATCGGCTTGTCATGACCGCGCAGGCCGATGCCGCCCGCGCGGCATCGGCGGAACTAAGTTCAATTCTTCAGACCGACGCGCAACAAGACGCTTTCAAATTTATCAATGCTATCGAAGAATTGACCAAAGCGTTGTCGGCGCGACTATGGGCTGACGACACCATAGAAGATCGATTTGTTTTGGCAGCCTTGGTCGATGGCGCCAGGATGGCGGCGTCGAATCTGCATCAAATAGTCGAAGCTGCCGAGCCGCGTTATGCCTCGGAAAGCGAAGCCAGCGCGGAACGGTAAATTCCTTGCGGTTGTCTATTTGTAACTTATAATTCACAATGTATCAAGTTGAAGACTACCAGGCCGCCGATGGGCGGCTACCCTTCAAGGATTGGCTATCAGCCTTGACGGATCGGCAAGCGACGCCCGGATATTAACCAGGGTGCAACGCATGGCCGCCGGTAATCTTGGCGACTGCAAGCCCATACAAGACGGCGTATGGGAACTGCGCATCGATTACGGTCCCGGCTATCGCGTGTATTACGCGCAGGCCGGGGCCAAGCTGCTGCTGTTACTAATCGGTGGCGACAAGCGCAAACAACAGGGCGACATCGACAAAGCCCTTGCCTATTGGAAAGACTGGAAGCAGAGAACAGACCATGAGTGAAGCATCAAAACCACACGACCAAATGGTTATCGAGCTATTACGCGAAGATCCTGAGTTTGCCAATAAATACCTGGCAGCAGCGCTAGAAGAGGTTGACCAGCCCGGCGGCCGCGAAGCGTTATTGGCGGCACTAAGGCAGATTGCGGAAGCGCAAGGTATGACAGAGGTAGCCGAGCGCGCCGGTATTAAACGCGAAAGCTTATACCGGGCCTTGTCGCCCAAAGGTAACCCCACCATCAAAACCCTGCTGGCCGTTACTAAGGCGGTCGGGCTGAAACTGTCGGTACATCGGCAGGCGGCAGCATGACCGCCCAATTCAACCCGCTCCATCCGGGCAGTATTTTGAAAGAGGATGTCTTGCCCGAACTGGGCATAGGCGTTACCGAGGCGGCCGCGGAATTGGGTGTGTCCCGTGTGGCATTGTCGCGGGTCATCAACGGCAAGGCCGCGATCAGTGCAGACATGGCGATTCGATTGGAAGCCTGGACCAGTGGTCCAATCGCAGAAACGTGGGTGCGTATGCAGGCCGAGTATGACCTATGGCAGGCCCGCCAGAAACCACGCCCCAACATCACGCCGGCGCCTCGACCAGCGGCGGCTTAACCCGTTTTACCAAGCCTAGATCGGCCAATCGAAAAGCGGATTTCTCACCCGCCTGGCTTGGTAACTATTTGTGAGAACTAAACTTGAGAGGTGTTTTATGTATCCGCTCCCTGTTCAGGATGATATTACAAGAATATTGATGATGAATCTGCTTCAAAAATATGATGCTGATCTTGATCAAATCATTGCCTGGAGCAGTAAACAAAAACTACCTCGCGATGTGTGGCAAGTCTTTGCATTAGATAAAAGACTTCCAGATAACGATCCGTTTAACGAAATGGTGTTAGCTCTACGGAATAAAATGTCCGTACTTACTCGAGCACTTAGAGAGGTTGGTAGCTTGCTTCAGCACTCAGAACATTGGGTGCACTTTGCCTTTGCTTTAAAGGTTTCTGGTTACTGGGGTAAACAAGTTGCGGCAACGATCCAGACAAATACTAAAAAATCTGACGCTATCAAGCGAAAGATACTCGATAAAACGATTGAGGTCGTAAATTTGGCTAAAGATCTCGAGAACCTAGGAGGCTATGATCGGGCCGGCTTGCCAAGCGAAAGAGTCTACCCTGCATTACTGAAAAAAGCTGAATCCATTCATCATGCGGCCTATACGGCAGAAGAGACAGACGGAAAACTACCTGGTGTCAGCAACTGGAATAACTGTATCTACACTGAATTTGTTGAACCAAAATTGCCGGATATATGGGACTGGGATGATCATCCATTACCATCAATTGAAAGCATTATTCTCGCGTATGGCCAATACATTTCTGAAAATGAGGAAGATGCTGTTTATTTTAATCCTGTGAGATTTTCTAAAAGACGATCTCCGGGTGATGTCATTCGGTTTTTTACGCAGCACATTGCGTATATGGTTGAAATTGGCCGGTTACCCGAAAGCATAAAAAGGCTGTCCTTTCTCTCGATTGAAATTTTTGTCGGTGTACTTTTCCCAAATACCATTATCAAAGCCGGAAACTATATTGACGAAAACTGGAGCCCTATTAAAGACAGTGACGGTTGACGCAGGTCGGGACGTTGATAGCACCGTTTTAGCCCAGGTAAATCAAGGTCGCTTAGTTTTTTATCTCGTAGAAACTTCCAGCATTAATGCTGTATCTTACTGATAAATAAAGGAAAGATAACTAATAAAAATAAACTGTTATCTTTCTGACTTTTGCTAGTTTCAATTCTCCCATCTTTGTATATTGCTTGCCAACGCCCCCAAACGCGGCGGATTCTCACAAATCAACGGTGACCTCATGCAAGCGAATCAAAACCCAATCGAACCAGCCGCACCTGCGCTGGATAACATCCTGATACTCGAAAAATTCCAGGAAAAACACTCGGACAAATTCACACCCGGACAATTAACTTGGTTCATGCGTAATCGCGCACGCAACGGATTGGCAAAGTCTGGCGCGGTGATCTTGGCTGCTCGGAAGTTTTATATCAACGAGCCACTGTTTGCACAGTGGTTTGCTAGTCAAAAAGCCTAATTCTCTTTCAGACGACTTATCAACGTGGCCGCGCGGATTGCGGTCGAGTCGGACCGATGGCAAATGAGAATGGGTGATTTTGATGATGAAATTTAAGAACTGTTACAAAAAGCAGGAACCTATGTGGCAATGCCGGCGATGCGGCGGCACCTGCAAAAAGCGCTTAATGCGTGATGGCTATTGCGCGACTTGTTTGCGGGGTAACCGGGTGGCATTCGTTACCGCGCATTACAAGAGGTTGTCCAGTGCCAACAATTGAATCCCGATTTGAGTACGCATCGAAATATGCGGCGCTGGGCTGGCCAGTGTTGCCGTTGCACTGGATTACTGAGCGGGGTATCTGCAGCTGCGGCAAAAGTGATTGCCGGTCTGCTGGCAAACATCCGCTATTGCAGAAAGGGCTGCTTGATGCCGCTACGGATACAAAGACATTAAATGCCTGGTTTAACAAATGGCCGCAAGCAAATATCGGCATTCGAACCGGCGCGGCATCCGGTATTTTTGTGCTCGATGTCGATCCTCGCCATGGGGGTGATGATGCGCTGGAGCAGTTGAAGAGCGAACTAGGCTCTATTCCGGATGATGTTGTACAAGTCACGGGTTCGGGCGGTAGTCACATCTGTTTCAGATACGCCGGCCCGGAATGTCGATCGACAACCAATTTTTACCCAGGTATCGATCTTCGTGGCGATGGCGGTTTTATAGTCGTAGAGCCATCAAATCATGTCGCTGGTGGCGATTATTTTTGGGATGGCGCATCGCCTTTGGAGGGTGCAAAATTGCCAGAGTTGCCCAGCAATTTGCTGGCAAAGTTGCGCGATAAAAAACACGCGGTAAAGCATCAGCCGGAAAACACCAAGCTTTTGCCGGTGAGTGAGGTTAAGAAAATTCGGGCGGCATTGGGGTTTATTCCGGACTTTGACAGCCGTGACCAATGGCGCACCATAGGCATGGCGTTACACTCAACCGGGGCAAGTGATCAGGCCTTTGGTTTGTGGGGTGAATGGTCGCAGCAGTCGGATAAGTTCAACCTGGCTGATCAAAGGCGAGTTTGGAATTCATTCAAGCCGGGTGGCGGGGTAAACCTGGCTACCTTGTTTGGCATTGCCAAAGGCAACGGTTATTCGCCGCCGGAAGTATCTCGACCACCTGAGCCGCCTTTGTCGGTTTATGAGGTTGAAGCCGCTCAGACAGAAACATCAAAACAAGTACAAGCAAATAAACCGAAGCGTAAACCCAATGCGACGCCGCCCGGCAACGCTGAGCAATTTAAGCGCTTTGTATTTCTGAAAAATCACAATCGGATTTTCGATACCGTGACGCGCAACGAGTTGAGTCGAGACGGCTTTGACGGTGCGTTTCTGCATGTCTTTCCTGACCACAAACCCTCGGCGGTTTTTCTAAAAAATCCGGCCACTATCAAAGTTGATGGTCTGATTTATCTGCCTGGCGAAACCGATAACCCGGTTCATCGTGACGGTGCGGTGCTTTGGAATATTTGGCGCGATCCCGGCGTCCGTTTGCCTGATGAAGCGACACGTGAGGATGTGGAACAGTGGCTGGAGCATCTGAATTACCTGTATCCCAATCCAATTGAGCAAGCCCATATCTTGAACTGGATGGCCAGCACCTTGCAGCGGCCACAGTGCAAAATCAATCATGCTTTGTTGATTGCGGGAACCTCGCGAGTCGGCAAGGACATGCTGCTTAATCCGCTGCGCTACGGTCTGGGTTCTGCCAATGTCTGTGAGCCGCCGGCGGGCGAGTTGAAGGAATCCTTCACCGATTATCTGCATCATTCCAAATTGGTTATTTTCCAGGAGATTCAAACATTCGAGGGTTTGAACCTGGAAAACAAACTGAAACCAATGCTAGCCGCGCCACCGGATATGCTGCGGGTGCGCTTGTTCGGGCGGGGGTTTTACGAAACACCGAATATTGTTCAGGCCATCTTTATGTCCAACTATAAAGATGCCTTGCACATATCCGAGGGCGACGGCCGCTATTTTGCGGTATGGACCGATGCGGTACCCAGACCTAAGGAATATTACAACGACCTGGCGCGGTGGCTCGATGGCGGCGGCAATGGCTTGGTGGTCCGCTGGCTGCTGGATCGTGACCTAAGCGACTTTAATCCCAAACAACCAGCGCCTTTGACTCGGTTCAAATCGGAGCTGATTGGCACCAGTAAGTCACCGCTCAAACATCAGATCGAGGACATGATAGCGGCCGGCGATTACCCGTTCAACGTTGATTGTGTGCGGTCTATCGATGTGGCAAAGGCCATGCGTGATAAGTACAGCGCCAAGTCTATTGGGGTGGTGATGGCTGAGCTGGGGTGTTTGCCGATGATGTGTAAGCGCTCGACCGGCAAACGCGAGAAGGTTGCCTTATTTGCGGTGCGGGATATTGAGGGGTGGCGGCAGCAGTCGGCTATCAAGTGGCTGGGTGAGTATGACGCACGGCGCGATTAGTCACCATGTGGCCCTGTTTATTACCGTCAATGGGACGGATAACGGGGCGTGCTCAGGCCTTGCTATCCGTGGGATGCGGGGCTATGTGTCCCCTTGTCCCCTTATTTTTCACACATGTAAGAGATATAGAGAGTAACAGCGACAACAGGACACTTATGCAAATACACGAAAGAAAGCACTATCGAAAAAATCAGGTGACAAGGGGACGGATTGCCAGCAAAGCCACACGCGCCGCGGCTTGCAGCCGTCCACTTGTTGAAAAATTACGGGTGATCCGTCCCGTTATCTTGGGCAGCTGTCCAGGGGGGGCGGGTGAAAAGTCAAAAGCAACCCCAGCCTAGACCGATAGCAATTAGTTTTTTGCAGGGCCGCGAGTTTTGGGAGGGGGTATAGCAATGGGGAGGGTGGGTCAAAACTCTAGGCCGTTCAGCTTCCTTTGCGTCGCCCTAGCTAAATTTTTGCTGGAGTAAGTTTTGCAAATCCAAAAAGCCCATTTGAGAGGGGTTATGAATACAGGAAATCGAGAAATATGAAATTACTAAATCGTTTGAGAACAGTATTAGGGCTCGAGTCTGAGCCTATCCGAATCGACGGTGTGACGATTCGGCAGATAGAACAAAACCTACGCCGGCTGGGCTATAGCCGGTCTCAATCAGTTGTTTTTGTGCGCGATTTGAAGCGGGCCATTGGCCTAATAAAATAACTTGAAAATTTTTAACCGTGTGCTATAAACGTGATAACTCTGTCGGCGCGATGCTGGCAGGGCTTAGCGAATCGGCGAGACGCCGACCGCGTCAGACTTGCCCCACCTGCGGCGCGACGCTGCATTCCAGACCAGTCACTCGTACTACATCACACGGATTTTTAACCCGACGGCTTTTTGTCGTCTTCCGTTCGGATAACTATATGAAAAATTGGTATCAAATCAAAAACCAAATGGCCACAAGCGCCAAAATCAGCATCTTTAACGAGATTGGGCGTGGTGGCATTACGGCGGCAGAACTCATTGCCGAATTACGGGCGCTGGGTAACGTTACCACGCTAGAACTTAACATTCATTCCCCTGGCGGCAGCCTGTTGGATGGCTTGGCGATTTATAACGCGCTGAAAAATCATCCGGCCAAAATATTGGGCCATGTCGATGGTCTGGCGGCCAGCGCGGCCTCAATTATCTTGATGGCCGCTGACCGGATCACCATGCCGGAAGATGCTTTCCTGATGATCCACAACGCCCAAGGCGGGGCTTATGGCGATGCGGCAGAGCTGCGCGACATGGCGGACCTGATGGATAAGCTCCAAAGCAGCGCCGCCGACATCTATGTGCGGCGCACCGGCCTGGACCGCCAGACCGTTCTTGACATGATGGCCAAAGAGAGCTGGTTATCAGCAACAGAAGCTAAGACGTTAGGCTTCTGCGATGAGGTTATAGGTCGTGTTGGCTTGGCAGCCAAAGCCCGGTCCTTTGACCACCGCTTCAAGATGTCGCCCATGAGTGAGCCGGACTTCGATGAATTGGAGAACGAGCGAGACTTTGAGCGATTGCTTCGAGACTTGCATTTCACTAAGCGTGAAGCAACCGCCTTTGTGAGCAGATTGAAAAACGTGGTCAATCGGCCCGCAGTCGACAACGCCGACGACGAAATTATGGAACGATTGGAAAATTTAAAAATACCCAAATCGATCCTCAACTAAACACATTTTTTACAGGAATTATATTTATGAAGACTTTTAAATTTATCGGCCTTTGCATGGCTTCCTTTGGACTGCTGGTCCTGGCTTTCAATGTTGGCGCCGCACCTCATGAGGTCGCCGCTGGACTGTCCGGACTGGCCGCGCTCGATCACAGTCAGTTATTCACTGGCCTGCTGATGGCGGGCACGGTCGGCAACTCCGACGCGGTTATGAAAATGCTGGACGGCGTGGAAAAATCACTCGCCGACTTCCAAATGAAAGCCCAGAGAGAGCTTCAGGAATCTGGTCGGGTCTCTACCGAAACTAAAAATGCACTACATGATGTCCAGTTGAGCCAGCGCGAGTTTGCTGACAGGCTGTTAATGTTAGAGCAAAAACGCGTAGCCGGTGCCGATGGCGGCAGTTTTAGCGGGCTTTCTAAAGGTTGGGGTGGTCAAATCGTTAACAACGCTACCTTTAACGAGATGATGCGCGGGGGCCGAGCGCGTGCGAAATTCGATATTCAGAATAACACGTTAACCGGGAGCGGTAATATTGGCGGCGTCGACCGTCGCCCCGGCATGGTGCCGGGGGCCTTTGCGCCGCTGCGCGTTGAGGATTTATTCCAGCATTTTCCGACAGATTCGCCGTTGATTGAATACAGCCGTGAGAACGTGTTCACCAATGCCGCCGCAGAGACCGCTGAAGGGGGATCGGCGAGTGAATCTAGCTTAACTGTCACCCTGGTTCAACAACCCGTATCGACCGTAACGCATTTTATGAAGGTCAGCAAACAACTGGCGGCGGATAACGCCCTCATGGCCGCGTACATCAACGCCCGCCTGATGTACGGCGTTCAACGCCGTGTTGATGCACAAATTGTGAACGGTAACGGTACGGCGCCGAATATGAGTGGGTTGCTGCAAACCGGGAATTTCAGCGCGCACGGCTACACCGCCGCACAGGTCGGCACACCGTTGCCAAAGCATCGCTTAATCCGCAAGGTGATTGCAGATTTGCGCTCAGCGGGCTATACGCCGAGCGCCATATTGCTTAATCCGGCGGACTGGTTAGCGTTTGATTTAGATCTGTTGTCCTCCACGCCGGCGGCTGTCAGCTCAAGTGATATTGCCAATGGCTTCCAGCAGATGTTGTTCGGTGTGCCGGTCGTCGAGACAAGCTCCGTGACAATCGATACCTTCGCGGTTCTTGATGCCTTAGCCGCTGCGTCGATCTTTGATCGGCAGGATGTAGGGATTGAAGTGTCAGATAGCGATGGCGACAACTTCACCAAGGGCTTGCTTACAGTGAAAGCCGAGCGCCGGCTGGCGCTTGCTATCGAGCAAACAGGGGCAATTCGCGGCGGTGATTTAACACCAGCGTAATCAACTCGCAACCGGGTTATGGCTTAGGTCATAGCCCGGCCATTAATGGATGGAGAGCTAGTATGAAATTCTTAGAAAGTATCCTGAAAAAATCGCGAATTATCGATGAGCTGTTTCAGAACGATTTGCAAGAACGCTCGGACGAAAGACAGGCTTGTGCTGAAAAAATCCAGAGTTTATCCAAAGCGTTGCGTGATTTGCCAACCGATCAGCTTGCACAAGCCGAGAAAGAGGTTGCCGACTCGACGCTTAAGCTAGCGCAAGCCCAGCGCAAATATAGCGAGCTGGCCACGGAGATCGAAGGCAGACGGCGCAAAGTGTTGTCCGCTATTCAGGCCGAGGAACAAAAGCTACAGCAGTTGAAGCCCCTGATCATCCAACAGGCCGTCAATAATCTGCATGAACGCGTACAGTCTGCCGGTCCGTTAACGCCCAATAAAACGGGCCTGCTCAACGGCATATATGAAGAATTGCGCGCCTTGCCCCTGGTTGTCGATGACAAACGATTGCTTTCATGTATTGCCGATATTGACGGCCGCATCCAAGCGATTTTTAGCTAAATGCGCCAGTCCAACAAACTCGCTGGCGATCATATCAAAAGCGAGCTAATTCACTTTGGCGTTATTGACAGGCCACCCTGGCAGCGAGCCGGATTCTTTACCTATGGCGACTATTGGCTGAGCAGACAAATGCTAAAGACATTAAATCACGCGCAAGGGCGGGCATGTCAGCCACGCTTAGCCAATGGTTAAGCGTTAACCGAGGATTATGTTATGAAAAAAATGGGATTTTCCATTACCACTGCCGAAGGGCATTTTTTGACGCGCTGCGAGCTTAGGCAGGAAGGCCAAGGCATCTATCTGGACACAACATTTGAAAAGGATGTTGTGAAAAGCGTAACGGTGCGAAAGCTAAAAGAATTAGCCGAAATTAAGCAGAAACTTGAAGCCGCTCATCCCGAGATAAAACTTTGGGCGGTCGAGTTATTTAAAGATCAAGGCAAAGCGTTCTGCCGGTCGGCAACGAGCGACGCGCCACCTTGGTTTAAAACCCAACACGAACGGAACGGCCGCTTGTATTCAGTCCAGTAGCTGACAGGAGAATTATCATGTCAAAAGATTTCGATTTAAAAGCAGTTATCAGAATGGTAGATCAGATGTCACCAGCGCTGAAAAACATCACCAAAAACCTTAATGTATTCAAAAGACAGTTAAGAGTTGTCGGCGATGGTGCGCCGATGTTTGGCGCGGGTTTTGCCGCGTCGATGGCGGTACCGGCCAAAGCGTTTATGGATTTAGAGAATTCCGCAGCCTACCTGCAAAACACCTTGATGGATAAGAACGGGAGTATCCCGGCGGTATTCCAGAAAATCAGCGAGGAAGCGATAAAGCTGGGAACTCAGTTACCCGGAACAACAGCCGACTTTTACGCGATGTCGTCAACACTAAAAGCCTTTGGCGTGAATGCTGACTCTATCGCCAATGGCGTATTGAGGGCCACTTCATACCTTGGCGTCGTTGGCAAAGACATCAATGTGACTTATGACAGTGCGGCGGAATCAATGGGTAAGCTCAGCCGGGCGTTTAACATTGCCGACAGTGATATGGTGCCGTTTGCCGATTCTATTCAAAGGGTGTTGTTCAACGGCACCAAGCTGGATGAATTGCAATATGCCATGTCCCGTGTCTCTGGCCCGTTGAAAGTCGCTGGTGAAGAAGGCCTAAAGGCGGCAAACCAAATGCTGCCGTTGGTCTCGGTCTTTACCAGCACGGGTATTTC
Source organism: Methylomonas sp. MK1 (assembly GCF_000365425.1). Lineage (NCBI taxonomy): Bacteria > Pseudomonadati > Pseudomonadota > Gammaproteobacteria > Methylococcales > Methylococcaceae > Methylomonas > Methylomonas sp. MK1. Next base: position 554,089 of record NZ_AQOV01000001.1, on the reverse strand, counting down.
AGGTGAAGAGGCCGGTACCGGCATTCGTGAGATTATCAACCAGGCCACCAAGCTGAATAAATTCTCCGGCATTCCAAAGCTGATTGCCGACCTGGATAAAATAAACCACCTACCGAGCAAGCTACGCTTTGCGAAATTGGAAAACCTGTTCGGCAAGGAGCACGCCAGCAAAGCCGCGCTGATCACCCTGGAAAGCTATAACCGGCAAGTGCAGGCGATGGCCAACCAAGGCAGTCTGATGGACAAAATAGCCAACTCCGCCGGCACGCTCACTAACAAGGTGGAGACAGCCGGCGGTACCTGGTCAAATTTCATGGCGAAATTCGGCAGCCAGTATGCGCCGGAACTCAAGGCGGCCGCCGATTCCGTCAACCGTATATCGGAAAATCTCACCGGCTTTATTGATCAAAACGGGCCGGCGGTGATGACAGCAGCGAAGATGGCCGGCGCCTTTGTCGGCTTGAAAGTTGCGGCCTGGGGTTTGGCGGGCGGTATCGGCGCAATAACGGCGGCCATGAAGTTAAACCCGTTGATGTTGCTGGCACAAGCGGCCATCGTCGCGGCGCCGTTGATAATCGATAATTGGGATAGTATCGTCAACCGGCTTAAGGAGGGATTCGGCAAGATCAAGGATTTTTTCCAGCCGCTAATCGATATGTTCAAATATATCGGTAACTGGGTTTCGAACGATCCGCTGTTAAAACTGGTTGGCAGCGTGCCCATGTTCTTGGGTAAATCGGTTGCCTCGTTGTTGCCTGATTTCTCGGGGGTTCAATTACCCAGCGGCGAAGGCATGCGGGCACCGGGCTACCAAAAAAATATTGTTGGGTCGGTGAAAGGCGGGGTTGATGTCAATGTCCGGTTCGACAATTCACCCGCAACGATGCGAGTGGCTCCGAGTAAAACTCATGGGCCGGTTCGGTCGAATGTGGATGTGGGCTATGGGTTTACCCATGCTATGTATCTAGGCATGCCGTAACTTGATCGGTTAGCCGGATCAAAAGCCGCCTGGCAGTAATGCAGGCGGCTTTTTTTGGCACTATAGACCATCGGTTTTTTTGCCCGAGGGCGCAAGGCAGGGCACATATTAGGGCACATTCAGACACAAACCAAACGCATCGAAACACGCTTGACCTTCGGGCAATTTCTGTTATCCTTTTGATCCATAGGACGTTTCAGCGTGTCCCGATGTGTTCGCCTGTTATTGGTTGGCGCTTACAAGGCGAGGGTCGGGGGTTCGAACCCCTCAGCACCCACCAGGCTATTGGTGTTTAAAGCGTAATCATTTACCTGACATCATATGGCTCGGACCAATCTGGCTCGGCCATGTTATGAGGCCTGCGGATGGATCGATGACAATCTCTAGTTTCCGGTCAATAATCCGTAGGCAAGCGCGCAGCCAGTTCGTCCCAACGGATGACAATTTCCGGCAAAATGCCAACCTGGGTTTCGCCTTCCAATTGGTAAAGTTGCGGTTTGCCGAACTCCCCCTCTGCCAAGCTGTATATCGTTAACACCCGATCCACCGGATGAACCAGCCAATATTCGCGTACCCCGTGGCGCTCGTAGAGCTGGCGTTTTTTGATTTGGTCATGACCTGCGGTGGAGGGAGATAATACTTCGACTACCCAATCCGGAGCCCCGCGTACGCCACGTTTATCGAGTTTATTGCCATCGCATACCACCAACACATCGGGTTGTACGACCGTATCGATAGATTCGTCGGCTTCCTGATCTTTGGGTAAACGTACGTCGACCGGTGCGATAAATGCCCGACAGGTTTTGTTTTGCAGCGCGTTAGCTGCTTGACGATAAATCTCCCCCGCCACATCCTGATGCGGCAAATCCGGCGCGGGTGACATCAAATAAGCATCGCCGTCTACTAATTCGTAACGCACGTCGTCCGGCCAGTTTAGATAGTCGCCGTAAGTGTGGGATTCCCGATCTTTCAATGCCAAAGCCATTGTCTTAACTCCTGGTTTGCCTTGCTGCTAGAACGCATTCGATATTTTATCCAGATGTGTCAGTGATGCGAGACATTTCAGATAAAAAACGATTGAGCCAAAAAGATGGCACCGGCTTGAAGGCCAACTCCGATGCAACCACAGCGCCCCGCACAATCTATTCGTAGCTACTTTAAAGTTAACCGTTCTGCGAGCGGGTGCAACTGCTGATAATCAAGTTCGATACCAAACTGTTCGCTCAGCAAATCGCTTAGATGCGCCCGGTTTTCGATTGTATGACTGATTTGATCACCCGCTTGGTATCGCGAAAAATTGGTATTAAATAATTGCACCCAGCCCTCGGCGGTATTGCGGCAGATCAACAGATTTTGTGCCAGTAGTGATTGATCCCAGGTTGTGCACACCAAGTTAGCCGCGTCCAGGTCGCAGCGTTGTACCTTAGCGCGGTCGAAACTATATAACGCGAACCACTCACCGTTTTGCAGTCGCTCTAGCACGGTTTCTCCCGATGCCGTTTCATGGCGCAACCGAAACTGATTACCGTCCTGGCTTTGCGCCTGCTCGGTATTCAGGCGTAGTGGCCGATAATGGCTGGGCCCGCCGAAGCCGGCATCGACCAGCCAAGAGTCGCCTTCAGCTTCCACGATAAACGCTAAATGCAGGCGCGGTCCACCTTCATTACGCCCCATCCGCACTCTGGCCATAATCGGCTGATAAGTGAATCCCAACTCATCCAGCGCCTGTCCAAATAATCCGTTCAATTCGAAACAGTAACCGCCGCGTCGGTTGGCGACGATCTTTTTCATCAACGCCGCTGTTTCCAAATCAGGTATCAAGCCCAGCAGCGGATTGATGTTTTCAAACGGAATAGCGCTCAGTTGCGCTTGCTGTAATTGGCTTAGGCCGGCGAGGGTGGCCTCCGGTTTGGCTATGCCGATGCGGCTTAGGTAAGCGTTAAAGTCGAAACTCATGGATCAATTTTGGATGTTAAAACTATCGGTAAAGAGCGCCAGTTTTGCGGCGATAGGATATCGGGGCGAGAAAGATAGCAGATTCTGGTAAACGGTTTCAAACCCCCAGCTCGACTGCCGTATCCTTGATGCCACGCTTGGCAACGGCTATCGGTAATTTAGACCGGCACTGCCGAGGTTGAGATCTAGCACGTTTCCGCCCTCTTGAATCGATGGTTTATGCGAGTCACCGGAATTGATGTCGTGAATCCTGGTTGTGAATGGATCAATGGGTAGCTCTGTCAAATCGTGGGGCGGGTAGATTGAAACTTGTCCGACGGTGTTGCTTGTCCGCCATTCCCCAAGCCAAAACCTCCAATTTGTCGATGTCACCGGCTTGTATGATCGGGTAGTAAGCTATTTTCCCGGCGCATAGTTGTCTATGGACTTCTGTGGTCATCACAAGCCCACTCGACAATGTCGAAACCCTTAAAAATGGGTTCGCCCAGATGTTTGCCTGGGTAATGGGCGCTTCTGGATATTTAGGCGAAATTGTCTAGCTCTCTAAAAAATACCGGCTGAGTCAAGGCTCACGCATTCATGCTGGCTCATCTCGGGCATGTGCCAGCATGCCAAAAATACTATGCAATAGCTGGCTATCGTAAAAAATCGATTTGCTGTTTTCAGAACAGTAATCTTATGGCTGGGCTATCTAAAGCGAAATTAAAATTAAATGCCGCCGCTAACTCCTTGAGTTAAAAAAACAAAGCCGCAAGCGGGGTTATTTAGTAAAAATTTCCCGCTGACAACACAATATGTTGTGCTAGAATTTTCACATAGACACTATATGCAGTATGTCGCCAGGCTGTAGTGTTTTTCGGTTTTAACCCAATAAACATCAATATCTTAGCCGTGCCGGAGTGCTGAGATAGGCCAATAACCATTCAACTAGAAAAGGGAATCCACGAATGACCGCAAAACTTCATGTTGTGACGCAAGACACCACCGAAATCCCGCTACAAAGTGCTTCCCTGGATATTTGGGACAGTAAATACCGCTTAAAAACCAAGGACGGCAAAGCGATTGACGAAACCATTGACGATACCTACAAGCGCGTCGCCAAAGCCCTGTCTAGCGTGGAGAAAACCAAGGCGCTGCAAGAAAAACACTACAAAGAATTTCTGTGGGCCTTGCGTAAAGGCGTTATTCCGGCAGGCCGCATCGTCTCCAACGCCGGCGCGCTGGAACACAAACCGGCTACCTCCACCATCAATTGCACCGTGTCCGGCATCATCGAAGATTCGATGGACGACATTCTGCACAAGGTCCACGAAGCCGGTCTGACCTTGAAAGCCGGCTGCGGTATAGGCTATGAATTTTCTACGTTAAGACCCCGCGATGCATATGTGTCCGGTGCCGGTGCGTACACCTCCGGTCCGCTGTCGTTTATGGATATTTACGACAAGATGTGTTTTACCGTATCGTCCGCTGGTGGCCGCCGTGGTGCGCAAATGGCCACCTTCGACGTAGCACATCCTGACGTGGTGGACTTTATTCGCGCCAAACGCGAAGACGGCCGCTTGCGCCAGTTCAACTTGTCGCTGCTGATTACCAGCGAATTCGTCGAAGCCGTTAAAAACAACGGTCAATGGCCGCTGTCCTTTCCGGTTACCGAGCGCGAAGCCAATGTCGATAAACTGAATCTGACCGATACCGACAAAATCGTCTGGCGTGATCTGCCCAATAAAAAAGGTTATGTGGTCAACGAGGCCGGCCTGGTGGCGTGCCGCATTACCAAAGTCATGCCGGCCCGCCGTTTGTGGGACATCATTATGTCCTCCACTTACGACTATGCCGAACCAGGATTTATCTTGATCGACAAGGTCAACGAAATGAACAATAACTGGTTTTGCGAGCACATCCGCGCTACCAACCCCTGCGGCGAACAACCGCTGCCTCCTTACGGCAGTTGCCTGTTGGGCTCGATCAACCTGACCCGTTTCATCGACAAACCCTTCACCAAAGAGGCCCGCTTCGATTGGGAAGGCTACCGCAAAACCATCCGCATCTTTACCCGCATGCTGGATAACGTGGTCGAGATCAACGGCTTGCCGCTGGAAAAACAACGTGAAGAAATCGTCGGCAAACGCCGCCACGGCATGGGCTATTTGGGCTTGGGTTCTACTATTACCATCCTGGGTATGAAATACGGCGATGAAGAATCGCTGGAATTTACCGAACAAGTCACCAAAGAGTTGGCTCTCGAAGGCTGGAAAGCCGGCCTGGAACTGGCGAAAGAAAAAGGCCCGGCACCTATCATGGACCAGCTATTCACCGTCACCGGCGAAATGCTGCACAAACGCCCGGAAATGCAAGCCGACGGCTACAAACTGGGTGACCAAGTCCCAGGGCGTGTATTGCACGCTAAATACAGTCGCTACATGCAAAAAGTCGCGCAGGAACTGCCGGAATTGGTCGCGGAACTGGCGGAAGTGGGCTGCCGTTTTACCCACCATAGCTCGATTGCGCCCACCGGCACTATCTCGCTGTCCTTGGCGAATAACGCCAGCAATGGCATCGAGCCCAGCTTTGCGCATCATTATTCACGTAACGTGATCCGCGAAGGCAAAAAATCCAAAGAAAAAATCGACGTATTTTCCTTTGAATTGCTGGCCTACCGCCATCTGGTCAACCCGGAGGCGATGCCGTATAGCGAAGACCCAAACCAACAATTACCGGCTTATTTTATTGCCGCCGACGACGTCACGCCGAAACAGCATGTGGATATTCAGGCCGCCGCGCAGCGTTGGATCGATTCCTCGATCTCTAAAACCGCCAACGTGCCGACCGATTATCCGTACGAAGACTTCAAGTCCATCTACGAATACGCCTACGATCAAGGTTTGAAAGGCTGCACCACTTTCCGTTTCAACCCGGAAGTGTTCCAAGGCGTGTTGGTGAAAGAATCCGATTTGGAAAACACCACCTACCAATTCACCCTGGAAGACGGCCATGTGGTGGAATTTAAAGGTAACGAAGATGTGGAATATGACGGCGAGATTCACACCGCAGCGAACTTGTTCGATGCCTTGAAAGAAGGCTATTACGGCAAGTTTTGATAATCAAAATACGTAGGTTGAGTTTACCCGCAGGGCATAAAAGCCTAGCGTAACCCAACATTTGGCCTTGATGAGTGTTGGGTTACGGCTGGCGCCTTTTACACCCTTTGGGTGAACCCAACCTACACAGAATATGAGATACCCCCATGACCCTACACAAAATCAACAAAAAAATCGTCGGCTACAAAGTGCTGACCAAAGAAAATCTGGAAGCAGCTGCGCAGGCGGAAGCCGAAGTGGCAAAACCTTCGCTGGAAGAAATGCACGAAAATCTGGCGCGCCCGGAGATGCTGCTGGGTTCCACCTATAAGATCAAAACCCCGCAGTCCGAGCACGCCCTGTACATCACCATCAACGACATCATCCTGAATGAGGGCACGGTGCATCAGGAGCGCCGGCCTTACGAAATCTTCATCAACTCCAAAAACATGGAGCATTTTCAATGGGTACTGGCGTTGACCCGTTTGATTTCGGCGGTGTTTCGTAAAGGCGGCGATGCCACCTTTTTGGTGGAAGAAATGAAGGCGGTATTCGATCCACAAGGCGGATATTTCAAAAAAGGCGGGGTCTTCATGCCGTCCCTGGTAGCGGAAATCGGCCACGCCATCGAATCGCATATGAAACACATCGGCATGATCAAGCCAGACAAGCTCAGCGATCATCATCAGCAATTACTGGACGAAAAGCGCCGGGAGTTTGAAGCCCAGCATGGTGCATCGGAAGGGCAGGCGTTTCCGGAGAAAGCTGTGTTGTGTAACAAGTGCAGCACCAAGGCGATGGTGTTGATGGATGGGTGTATGACTTGTTTGAATTGTGGGGAGAGTAAGTGCGGTTGATGTTTGGCACCTTCAGATAATAACCCTCTGATAATGTTCATTATGTGGTGGAATCAAAATGGACGACGAACAGAAAATTCGAAATGAATTATTTGGAAAATATCGAGAGGATGTCTTGCGGCGTCAGCTTTCGAATACTGAGAACTATGATAAAGCTGTGCTTTCTCTCGGGACAACTTTTTTAGGTTTTTCCCTGGGGTTTCTAAAAGATTTTGTCATATATAAAAACGCAATAGTTGCTTGGCTTTTGCCTATGTCATGGGTGCTATTTTGCATATCAATCGTAGCAACAATTGCGTCGTTTTTTGTCAGTCAAAAAGGCCTTTCGACACAATTGGAATACGCTGAAAAGTACTACTTAGAAAATGATTCGTCTTACCTGACAAAGAAGAATCATGCAGCAGCCTTAACGGATATTGCAAACTTGGGTTCTGCCGTGTCATTTGTGTTTGCTGTTATCACAACAATTGTTTTTGTAATCTTCAATCTTGAAAATGGAGTCAATATGTCTCAAAAAAGAATTCATGGCATTGCCTTAGATGGGGCATCAGTTCCAAGTTTGCAATTATTCACCAAGGGAGCTTCTATCCCAACTATGCAGCAATTTCCGAGTGGTTTGAGTGTTGCAGCAGCGGGTGCCCAAATACCTACTATGCAACTTGCTCCTGCTCCAGTAACAACTCAGCCGGCACCAAGTTCGCAATCAGGTTCTGTCGCACAAAACTCAGGCAATAATAATAAAGGTGGGGCGGAATAGCTGGGTAGGGTGGGCACGGTTTTTGTGCCCACGCGGAAAACTGCCTGTTTGTACAGATAATGATTCGCTACCGCGAACCCTAATTTAACGCCGGTTCGCGGACCGGCAACCGCGATACTTTCTTTTGCGTCGCCAAAAGAAAGTATCCAAAGAAAAGGCGACCCGGATGCCGCTTATTTCCTGCGCTCCTCACTTTTGCCGAGGGTTTTCGGAAGGGGCTTCCTGCCCCTCCGAAAACGAGCGGCATCCCTGCCGCTCCCCTGCGGGCTGATCTCGGCAAAAGCTGCGGTGCTCGGCGCGGCATACGGGGCAAAACCAACCCCTCCAAACCTAACCGCAATTCCTCGTTCCCATGCGCTGCGTGGGAACGACGGACTTGCCCGCGCTGCAGGCCTGATCGTCGCAGCCGGGTAGGGTGGACACGGTTTTTGTACCCACGCGGGATTGCTGGTTTGCATCAACAATGATTTTCTGCGGGAAGCCTGATTTAATGCCGGTTCGCGAGCCAGTAGCCTTTCGCGTGGTCAAAAGAAAATATTGGGATTCAGCATATTCCAGCTGAGCGCTTACAATCAATCAATGAATCAGACGACAAGATATTTCAATATATCAACGGCCTTGGCATTGGTGTGGCTGGCGTGGGCGGTGTTGGGTGTTGTCGATGTGGCCGCGAAGGAAAAGTCTGCCTCGTCCGGAAAAAGGGCGACGCGTAATTTACCCGACATCGATACCACCGAGCCGGCAGCCATTGATGTGGAACAAGAGACTAATATCTTTTCTAACGCGGCGGTGGCTAACTTATCGGCGAACTTTGGTTTGGCGGCTGGTTGGGATGTGGGCTTGAGTGTTCTGAACGCGCAGTTTGCGTCCACCACATCGCCGGCGGCGCCGTTCCAGCCGGATATTTTGTTTAACGTGGAAAAACACTGGACCACGGAAAACCTGCAAGTCATTGTCGGTACGCAAAGCGGTATTGGCATCGTCGAACCCAATAACGTTTTTATGAGCCTGTCTTATCTGGAATATCAACGCCATCTGCCGGATTGGGATGTGGATATCGATACCGGCGTTTACTATGCCAACGCCGGTATAGCCAACCACGACAGTGTTGGTATGCACTTCAGCGCTGAAATTCCGTTGTGGGATGGGCTAAGGCTGAACGGCGATTATTGGTCTGGGAACAACGCCGTCGGTAGTAAAACCGTCAAGCTGATTTACCCGTTGGTCGGCAACTGGCGTTTGGGACTCGGTGCGCAATTTCCAAACCTCAATAACGGTGATCAGATAATCGGTATCGTCGGGCTTTATTGGCAGACTATATAATTCAGGCGGGCAGGGTTTTTGTGCCCGCAGAATTGCCTGTTTGTACAAACGGTGACTCACTAATGCTAGGCTTGTTTTAAGGTTGGATTTACTGCCCGCGCCGCGGGCCTAATCGCCGCAGTGCGGCTAAAGAAGAGTTAACATGCCTTGAAGGGTAACCAGAAAAAGAGGTAACGGTGAAAATATTTTCTTTGATTCTATCGGCATGGCTTTTAACCGGGTGTTCAACGCATCATCTCAATACGGGTTCTTCTGAAAATGTGTCCAGTTATGGGAAAGATATTACGGTAAAAGTCACGGGCGCAAATGCGGATATTGTCGATAAACTTACCCGGTATATTCAGGCCGCTCTTTTAACCGAAGGGTTTAATCTAGTCACCGAAGACAATGCAACGCACTTGGATGTAGCAATTTCAGACTTTGATCCGGGTAATGCGGCATTACGTTTGACGGTGGGCTTTGGCGCCGGCCGAGGCTCGTTGGTTTACAACGCTAAATATACAAAAAGCGGTAAAGTGTTGGTTGATTACGATGGCGCCGAACGTTTTACCGGATTGGAAATCGCGCCCGGAACAAAGTACGAAACTTTCCGCAATTTTGGCGGCGAAGTAACGTCAACCCAGATTTTATTGGAAGAAGCTTCAAAGCATATTGTTGAACAGGCAATAAACCAGAAATAAACATCATGGAGTTAAAAAATATTTGAGTGTTCTTAATGGGAAAGCGTAGATAACTGTGTATTTATAATCAGGGTAGGGTGCAATATATGAACAAATATTTAAAGATATTAGGCCTGATATTGGTGTTGTTTTCAGTGAAAATTAATGCATCGACGTTAACTTGGAATTCAATTACCGGATATGGCCCTACGCTTGGAACTTTACAATACGGTCAACTTACGCCGCACGATCTTTTTGGCACTATAACCGGCCTATATATTGAGACCAATGTTCTTGATGACTGGACCTTTACTTTACACACCACAAGTCAGGTTAGGGTTGCTGTTAATTCACTGGAAACTAATGCCGGAAGTCTTTTATATGCAGTAAATCTTGATGGCAGCCCTTTGGACAAACATCCAGAAAGCGCCAATGAAGCTTGGTTATTTGAAAATACCCTTAATGCAGGCTCTCATACGATAAATATATTGGGTATAGCCACGTCTATTCAGCGTACGAGCGGTTACCAAGTCAATGTTAGTGCCAATACTGCGGTTGTTGCTGTGCCTGCCGTTGGCTGGATGTTGAGTTTTTTTCTGTTTTATATTTTTCAATGCAAGCCGGGCAGGCTTGGTATATCAAACGCATGATGGCCCGAGCTATCTCATCAAAAGTGCAATTTTTGGCTAACAGCGAGGATAGGCAGGATAAAGCCTTAGTTTAAACTGGAGTGGCTGGCTGATGCCAGAATCTCTAACAAGCCGGGTGGGCACGGTTTTTGTGCCCACGCGGAACTGCCTTTTTTTACAAATAATGATGCGTTGCCGCGAGGGTTGATTTAACGCCGGTTCGTGGACGGGCAAACGCGATACTTTCGCTACGAAAACCATCCCTGGTTTTCGCGCTTCGTGTCAGTTTATGGGCTGTTCAAATTCGCTCCAGGCTGATTTGTGCGTCGCCAAAAGTAATCTAGTCGCCCCTGAAAAAGTCGAAATTTTTCAGGGGCGACTAGATAAATGTCTTGGAGGTGCGGTCAAGGTTGTTGAATGCACCTTCGAGATTTGCGAGGGTATGTTCGAAAGCATGGTGGGTGCCTCCCTGATATTTTTATATCCCTTCGGCTTAATGGGGATTGCCTTCGCGTCAGCTGGAAGTGTATTCAGGGTTCGGATCGCAATCCAGATACTATTCTTCGTAGCATCGTTTTGCAGCAAATATTGCTTGTTTGAGTCTACTAAACAAAAAATGCCTTGTTAAACAAGGCATTTTTAGAAATATGGCGGAGAGCTAGTGCTTCTAACAAAAGTCCTATAGTGTTTTTTGTCGTCCTAAATTCTTGTTAAAAAACTATAAGTTACAAATTTATTGTCCAGCTTGGTTCGATAAAATATACTCCAATCCGATGCCGAAAGTAGGGTAGGAAGTAGGGTAGGATTTATGAGTCGAATTTTGAATAAGCTGAACGCACGCAAGGTTGTTACGATCAAAACTCCCGGTGTAATCACCAGCGCTGAAAATCTTGGAAACGGAGCGCCAGCGAAGTGAAGATTTTTAGTCCCCGATAGCCGTAGCGCCGGGCGGGTTTTCGCAGCGAAGCGGAGAAAACCTGCAAGGCATCGCGACACGGCGTTAAGTCATGCGAGAGCCGATGTTTCGACCCCTTGTTGGGTCGGAACGAGGTGACGCGGATGAATCGGGGCGCCGTAGGCATAAGCGGTCGCGTAATTTTTGCCGATTTTTTCCAGCAGGATGCCCGAAAAAATCTTTCGGCAAAAATAGCGACTCCCCGGACGTTCCGCAAGGCGAATGGCGAAGAGGTTGGCCATCAATGAGCCAGTACCCCAATTGATACCCGCATAACGGCAATATAAGCCATATTTACGCACCGGAAAGCAAAAAACTCACCTGCCAGCTTCTGCAAAACCACGGCAATCAATCAAAACGCAGTTCCCACTGACTTTCAAAAATCCGCCTTTTTCAACACAATCGGCCGAAACTGTGAGTACGCAAATTTCTACAAACCAATAAATTTGTGCCAATTTTAACCAAAAATGAGAAATCCCCCGGCTCTGCCGGGGAGACAGCTGAAGTTTGACATTTAGAGGAGTCCATCAGGACACTCGGACGCGTGAGCCGCCAAGCAAACGCGAAGAGGAGAGCCTGATGGACGAGAACGAGAGCTTAAGTCACTCGAAATGGGAGTGCAAATATCATGTGGTGTTTATTCCGAAATGCCGTCGCCGAACGCTGTACAAGGAGTTGCGTAAACATTTGGGTGAGGTGTTTCGAAGGCTAGCGAGCCAAAAAAGAGAGTCGAATATTGGAAGGTCACTTGATGCCGGATCATGTGCATATGCTGATTTCGATTCTGCCGAAATATGCGGTTTCACAGGTAATAGGTTACATCAAAGGGAAGAGCACGATTCATTTGGCACGGGTTTATGGTGAAAAGAAGCGAAATTTTGTAGGCCAGCATTTTTGGGCAAGAGGTTACTTTGTATAGACCGTGGGTCGGGATGAGACGATGATTCGGGAATATATCCGGCATCAAGAACAGGAAGACCAGCGAATTGAACAACTGAACCTTTGGCAATGAGTCGCTGCTTATTGGCGGCTATTATGAAAGGGCCGCGTTAGCGACCCTATTTACGGCTTTGAGCGGTTCACAACATAAAGCCCCCGGCTTTGCCGGGGGATACTTTACTTTTATCCAGGCGGGTTCTTGAGTCGTTCATGGTTTTAGTATCCGCAGCATTTGGCGTTTCGGTAGAAGGGGATACTCAGCGAGGCTACGCTAGTCGTCACAGAATAAGCGTTTTGGCTGAAGTTTTCTAACCGTTAATGATTATGCCGATCATGCTGCGATAGTACTCATCCCAAATGGTTGGGCTCCCGCTTGCTCGGAAGTGTCGGTAGTCTTGGGTTGGCTTAAGGAGTAGACAGCTTTCGCTTCACGCGCTGCCAGCCGATGATGATGCCGCTTGCGCTAATCAACAAACCGCCGGTGCTAAACACTATCAACAAAATATCCCAGATTGGCCGATTGTTTAGTAATGGCAGCCAGTCCCAACTATGCAAAAAAGCAAACAGCCAGCGGCTGACGCGTCTACCGGCATCGAGTTTGCTGAAGTTACCGGTGTAGGGATCGAGATGCAGCCAAGTGCTGTCGGAGTCGGCGAATTCCAGACGCAGGATAGGCAAACGTTTTTCGATGTGCCCGGTCATGGTATGCGCAGCGCGGCTGTAGTAGTAAAAGTCGTATTCGTTTAACACGCTTTGCTGGGTGATTTTGCTCTGATCCATTAGCCGTTCCGCCGCATTTTGCAGTTCCGGCCAGCCGAATTTTTCGAAAACCAGGCCATTAGCCTGTGCCGTCTGGATACGGCTGCGGCCTAGGGCGTCAAAGCCGATGTAATATCCATGACCGTTCAGTAAGCGCCATTCGATTTCTCGTACTTGAAATCCTGTCTCTTGGAAGCGAGCCAAAGCCTCCGGCACGGATAATGGGAAATATTGTGGCGAAATTTCTCCGCCCATGTAGGCTTGCATGCTAGGTTTTGCAGCGGTGGAATCGAATATTTTCCACGGGTTCATCGAAAATAAGCCGCTGAGTATCCAGGTGAAAGCGATTACGCCAAAGCCCAATCCCAGCAAGTGATGCCAACGCATCCAGCCGTTGCGGTATGGGGTTTTCGTGCCGTGCTTGTACCGGCCTTTAAACCGCCAGCGCAGTAGGCCAACCGCGATGCCGAACAGGCTCAATATCGAACCGGCCAGCGCGGTGTAAATGATGATGTCGGCAGCGTAATTATCCAGTGCGCCGCCGCGAAACGGGTACAACCAATGAATCCAGGCGCCCAGCCAGTTCCAGATGCGTTCGTTTTGATTGGCGTCGCGTACGACTTCGCCGGTAGTGTTGGAAATATAAAGCAGCGTGGCTTGCTCGTCGTCCATTTGCACTCGGTGTAGCGGGCGATGTTCGTCCAGTGCTTTGGAATGCGTCCAGGCGTCTTCATTGATGCTGTCCAGATAATGGCCGCTGGCTGTTGCCAGAAAATTCCCGGCTGATGCCAACGCCTGAGCCGGCGTGACTTGATCGATACGGTTCCCGGTTTCGGCATCGACGGCAATTTGCTTTTTGCCGTAAGCAAACACATAACGCGGTACGCCGGCCACGCTGGTCAAGCGCACGCTATCGGGGCTTTTAGGTTGATCAGTAGCGGCCAGTGCTTGCGCCAGGCTGATGCGGCAGCGCTCCTCGGCCAAGCCAGGTAAGCCGCTCAGCCTTTCTTGCGGCGTTAGTTTGGGGTAGCCGATATACATCATCACTACCCCGGACACGAACCACATCGCCATAAACAGGCATAGCACTATACCCAGCCAGCGATGGCTCAGGTATAGATAGCGCTTGAACCTGGTGAGCATTAAAAGTCTACTTTCAATTCCATCATGAAGGTACGCGGTGCAGCGACAAAGAATAACGGGGCGCTACCGCCGCTACCCCATTCGACGTGTTGCTCGTCGGACAGGTTTTTAACCCGCGCGGTGACGGTGGCTTTTGGGTTAAATTTCCACGACAGTTGGGTATCGAATACCGCATAGGCCGGGGTTTTGATCAGGTTGGCGGTATCGACGAAGCGGTCGCCGACGTAGCGCGATCCAAAATTCCATTGCCAATCGGCATCGAAATCCCAGGTTAGCCACGCGTTGGCCACCCATTTGGCGACATTGGCCGGCCGATTGCCTTTTCTTGACACCGTGCTGGTACCGACGGTTTCCAGGAACTTGTCGTACTGGGCATCGACATAGGCCATGTTGCCTTGTACGCTCCATTGATCGTTGAGTTGTACGCCGACATTGGCCTCCACACCGCCAGAGGACTGTGCACCTATTGGTAACTGCCGATTTCGGTCCGTCGGATCGGTTATTGATAGGTTTTTGCGTTCGATGTAGTAGCCCGCCAGCGTCGCCGAGCCTTTGCCGTCCCAAAAGTCGAATTTAGTACCCACCTCCGCTTGCCGGCCCGTTGTGAGGTCGAAGTCTTGCAGCGCGGCGAAGGTGCCGGTGGTCAAAATGCCGGATGGCGGATCGGCGGCGGTGCTGTATTGCGCGTAGACGTTAAAGGTGGAGGTGATGTCGTACATCAGTGCTGCGCGCCAGGTCACAGCGGTCCAGCGGCGGCCGAAAGCGGCGGGGTTGGTGGCGGTTGGTGCAACAAAGGACGTGCGCAGATTCTTTGAATCCAAGCGTATGTCGTCCACCCGCACGCCGGTGATCAAATTCAGATCGGGCACCAGGGTCAGGCGGTTTTCGGCATAGCCGGCGACGGTATACAACTCGTTGCGGGCGTTGGTGATTGGCCCGGTGGCTAAAGGGTTGTCGTAGTAGGTGCCGGTGCTGAAATTATATGGATTGACGATGCTGACGGTGCCTGACGAGCTTTCCATGCTGGGTGCGCGGGTTTGCTTGTTGTAGGCAATGTCGACCCCGGCCGAGACTTTCGAAGGCAGGCTGAACCAATTGCTGCTATGCACGATTTCGAATCGGTTGCCGACCAGAGCCTGATCGTGATTTACCGCAAACGATTTATTACGGGTAATCAGGGTATTCGTGCTGTTCCAGTCGTAACCTTCTACGTTTAAGTACTGGCGATCCGCTTTGTAATAGTAAAAGGTGTTTTTGAATTGCGTGTTATCGGACAGTTGATAATCGACAATGTCGCGTAACCAAAACACCTGCTGATCAAATACCGAACCACTTGCGTTATAGTTTTTAAAGCGGGTGCCGGGGTCTATTTGCCCTTCGTTGGGGCCCAATCCCTCAGTGCCCCAGGGTACGATTCGGCCGTTGACCACCGGATTAAGTACCGGCGT
This sequence comes from Methylomonas sp. MK1, assembly GCF_000365425.1. NCBI lineage: Bacteria > Pseudomonadati > Pseudomonadota > Gammaproteobacteria > Methylococcales > Methylococcaceae > Methylomonas > Methylomonas sp. MK1. The sequence continues at coordinate 538,608 of NZ_AQOV01000001.1, read as the reverse complement.
ACCCCAGTAAGAGTCACGATCCTCCATCTGGTGCTCAAAGGCGATGGTGTGCGACAGTTTGGACGTAATGTCGCTTAACAAGGAAAACGACATCACCCCGGAATCGGCTTCCGTGTTGTCGATATAGCCCTCGGAACCTAAGTAACTGATGTCCGCTTGTAGCCAGTTATCCGTATTGCCGAGCTGGCCGTTAAAACCATAGGAAGCTCTGCGGTTTAAATATTCGCCCAGCGAGACCAAGCCGTGGTGTTCATCCAGGCCGCGATGCGCGATTTTGCTGACGTAGTTGACCGAGCCGCCTACCGCGCCTTGACCGTATAAGAATGTAGACGGTCCGCCCAACACCTCAACCCGGTCAGTGATCCAGCTGTCGATGGGCCGAGCGGCAACGACATCATATTGCACGGTGATACCGTTGAATAACTGGGTGATTTGCGCGCCGGTAAAGCCGCGCATCGATACAGAACCGGCCGAGCCGGGTTGCGACGATACGAGTATGCCTGGAGCTTTTTCCAAGGCTTCCTGCGTAGTCTGAGCGCCGCGTTTTTCGAAAGTCGCCCGGTCAATGATGGTGATCGAAGCCGGCGTCTCGCGAGGCGTCAGGCCCAAGCGGCTGCCGGTGGCGGCTTCGGTATCCAGTTGCGGTTTTTGGTTGGGTGGATTAAATGGGGCCGTTCCAGCGACGGTGACCGTATCCAGGGTAGTGGCATTGTCGCTGGTTTGGCTTTGGTTGGCGGTTCTGGCGATTTTGGTTTTGCTGGTTGTCTCGCTGTTTTTTAGATCCTCGGTCGGCGATGGCTCGGCGGCGTTAGCGATGCCGTGCAGCGAAAAAAGCAAGGCGGCGACGCCTGCTAGTTGGCCGGTTTGGGCAACTGGAAAATCCTGTAACTTGGTTTTTTTCATTGTTTTTTAGTCAGGTATTTAGAAGTTATAAGGCTTTTCGGAGACAGCAAGTAGTGTGCCGAGATCTGAAGACCCAGAGTGGCGGGGAATACGGTAGATCAAGTGTTAATTTTTTAATTAATCTGTGTTAATTAAATGGGTCGGTTTGCGGTATATGGCTTTGTTTGCAGGCTTGGCGTTGATGCAGACAGCAAGTATCAGGACGCGGCTTGGCCGATATTGGATTTAAAGCCTGCCGGCCGGCAATGCTAAAATGTCGCATAGGCCGGCGCTGCGGGAAAACGCCAATATCGATAATTTAGCTAAACAATGGATTCAAGTATGTCGGGATTTTTTTCCAAACAACATAGCGTCGCGCAGCCCGGCTATAGCCGTTGGTTGGTACCTCCGGCGGCTTTGTCGGTGCATTTGTGCATCGGCCAAGCCTACGCATTCAGTGTGTTTAATGATCCGTTGACGCGAGTGATAGGTGTCGCTAGTTCCGCGCCGGACGATTGGAAGCTGACTACGCTGGGCTGGATCTTCAGTCTGGCGATTGTGTTTTTAGGTTTGTCGGCGGCGTTCGGCGGCAAATGGCTGGAAAAAGTCGGGCCACGCTTAACGATGTTCGTCGCGGCCTGTTGTTTTGGCGGCGGTTTTTTGATCTCTGCGCTGGGCGTGCACCTGCACGAAATCTGGTTGATTTATCTCGGTTACGGGGTAATCGGCGGGATTGGCCTAGGCCTGGGTTATGTGTCGCCGGTATCGACTTTGATCAAATGGTTTCCGGATCGGCGCGGTATGGCAACCGGCATGGCCATCATGGGTTTCGGCGGCGGCGCGATGATAGGCGCGCCCTTGTCGGTGCTGCTGATGGACCAGTTCAAATCGGCCGAATCGGTCGGGGTAGTGCAAACATTTTTGGTGATGGGCGGCCTGTATTTTTGTTCGATGCTGATAGGCGCATTGACCATCCGCATACCGCCGCCCAACTGGCAACCGGAAGGCTGGACACCGCCGTTGGTGCAAAACAAAATGATCACCGACAAGCATGTGCATATCGACCAAGCCCTGAAAACCCCGCAGTTTTATTTGTTGTGGCTGGTGTTGTGTCTGAACGTGACAGCCGGCATCGGTGTGTTGGGTCAAGCCTCGGTGATGATACAAGAGATGTTTAAAGGCTCGGTAACGCCGGCTTCGGCGGCCGGTTTCGTCGGTTTGCTGAGCTTGTTTAATATGGGTGGGCGGTTTTTCTGGTCGTCGGCTTCGGATTTTCTCGGCCGTAAAAATACTTACTTTATTTTCTTCGCAGTGGGCGCTGGCTTGTATTCCACGATACCTACCATGGGTATGACCGGCAATATGGCGCTGTTCGTGCTGTTGTACGCCTTGATTATGAGTATGTACGGCGGCGGTTTTTCCACAATTCCGGCTTATCTGGCGGATATTTTCGGCACCCGTTTCGTTGGCGGCATACACGGCCGCTTGCTGACGGCCTGGTCCACTGCCGGGGTGTTGGGACCGGTGTTGGTCAATTACATCCGCGAATATCAAATAAACCAGGGCGTAGCAAAGGCCGATGCCTACAACGTCACCATGTACATCATGGCCGGATTATTGGTGGTGGGTTTTATTGCCAATCTGTCGATACGGCCGGTACACGAGAAACATCACATGAAACACGGCGATTTCGACGAGCTGGACGGTATTTATCCGGCCGATGACGCCGATCATTAAGCAAGGCAGGGGGCAATCCATGAATAACTCAGAAACCAGTAAATCTTCCAGCCCCTGGCTGTTGGCGGTATTTTGGCTTTATGTGCTGATTCCGCTTAGTTGGGGGGTGTGGTCTACGTTGAAAAAGGCCTTGGCTTTGTTCGGCTGAGGTTTAATCCGGCTGTTTGGCGATAAATTCGTAGGCACCCACATCAAGCGGTCCTTGTTGGCGGCGTTTTTCGCTGCCGCGCGGATGGCGATAGACAAATTGCGGATTAAGCAGCATCCCGTTGGCGGCGAATCCGGGAGAGATGCCTTGATCGATTGCCGGGGCATCTGACTTCAGGCGGTAATCGTAACTTGCCGGATCGCTTAACACGGTGGCCGTAGCCTTGAGGTCGTGGTTTTCCAGGTTGGGACCAACCAGTTCGGTGGCTTCGCCTACCAACAGATTGTTGATTAACATCGCTGTGGCGATACTGTGATTATTCAGGAATGCACCGCCGGGATGATCGTTGACGAAGGTATTGTTGACCAGATAAAGCTGTTGATTCGGCTGGGTTTGGTTGTTTTCGGCGGCAAACGCCAGCATTGCGGCATTTTCGGTGTTTGCACCCTGATGAAACAGATTCCCAATCAGATAGCCGGCGCCGCCATCGGGTAAGTCCACCAGATAACTGGAGCCGTTACGTTCGTCGGTGATGCGATTGTAAAGAATATAGTTTTCCCTGGCCCGCGATTTGACGTTATGGCCGGTGCTGGCATCGTGGACATAAGAATTTTGCAGGGTAAAACGGCGGATATTGCCGATGTAGATGTTATGGCCCAGTTTGCCGTAGCGCGGATAATCGACGGTATTGTCGTTAAACTCCGAGTTTTCGATCACGATGTCGCTGTCAGGGTTAACTCCGGTCAAGATGCCCATCTGGTTGTGATGGAAATGGCAGTTCCTCAGGGTCAGATTAGTACCTTCGAAGCGGATGCCGGCGCCGTTCAGAGCCGGCGCGGTTGCACCCGAAAGTTCGATATTCTCAACGACAACGTCGTTGCCTTTTAGCACCCAAATCGCTTTGTCTTCCGCAGAATTGCCGAGCGCTTCCAGATGGGCGCCGCCTGCCAGTCCGCGTATGGTCAGCCGCTGCTGCGGCCAGCTGGCGATATCGCCCCGATAAAGCCCGGCATCGATACTGACTACATCGCCGTCTTTGGCCAGTCTCGCAGCGGCACTAGGCAGTTTAAGCGCGCGCTGCGGGCCGACTTGCCATTCGGTGCTGTGCGCCGGGAAAGCCAGCAGCAAACAAACAACACTTGCCAAACACTCCGAAAATATCAAGCGATGCATCCCGGCTCCTGGTGTGGACACCTGTAAAATTCGTTAATCCTAAGCGGTATATTCTGTCCGGTCGAGCAGCCCCTTACAAATGCGTCGGACTGAACTTGCAATATTTAAAGTAATACTTGACCCAGATGAGAGTATTATCCTGCTATCAGGCATATTTGCCAGACCTACGACTTGATTATAAGAATAGCTAGACGCTACAGGAGGACACATGGCTTCACTTGATATGCAAGGGGCTTACGATTTGAGCAATGCCAAAATCAACGAACTAATCACCGAAAGCGCCGAGGGCAATTATGCCTTGGGCATTATCAATCAAAAAACCAATAAGTTTGTCGTCAAATACGTGGGCCGTTCGGAAACCGACCTAAACGCCCGCTTGAAACAACACGTGGGCAGATATCCCAAATTTAAGTTTAGCTATGCCGCATCGCCCAAGGCCGCGTTCGAAAAAGTCTGCCAAAATTATCATGATTTCGGCGGCTCGAAAAAACTGCTGAATCATGTGCACCCGACGCGGCCAGCGGACGTCGATTGGAAATGCCCTTGCTGCAACGCGTTCGATTGAGTTTTTGAGCCGAGTATTTTCAAACCGCGGCTAATAGGTTGCGGAGTGATTGAAAAAGGCAAAACAGGCTTTTAAACTCTGTGCGGACTCCGGTGACATGAATTCGTTGAATTTGACGCCGTAGTGGTGTTCGCCATCCACGGGTTTGTGCCAGACTAGGGTGCAGGTAAGCTCCAGTGGCAGTTGGGATTCGTATTGCTGAATATTGTCGTACGGAATGCGCAGCTGAATAGTAATGGAGCTGTTTAGCGGGCAGGGCAGTGCCACGGGCAGACGCAAACAGGCGCCGGACATGCTGAAATCGGCGGTGACCCCGTCGAGAACCAAGTCGGCGATTTCCACATGTGCCAGCAAATAGTGGCTGCTGCGTGGAAATTTGCGGTGCTCGTTGGCGGCTGGTGTTGCCGTCCACTGCGCATCGAAGCTGAAGTGCTCTAACATGTTGCGCATTTTTTCGGTCACCACGTAAAGATCATCACTGATGGTTCGAGTGATATGCACTTTCGATTCGTTCTGGCCCAGTGCTTCGAACAAGGCTTGTACTCTGGCTTGTAACTGGTTGACATTATCCAGTTGGTGTCGAGTGACCGTGGAAATTTGTTGCGCAGTGCCGGCGTTTTCCGCTATCTGGCCGACAATTTCGTTAATCACTACGCTGGTGGTTTCGGCTTTTTCCATACCTTGTTTGGTGGTCTGGATGATGGAGCCCATCGCGTGCGTGTTTTCTTCGATGATTTTGGTTAATTCGCCAATAATGCTGGCGATTTCGGCGGTAGCGCTGGAGGCGTTTTGTGCCAGTTTCCGCACTTCATCGGCCACTACGGCAAAGCCTCTGCCGTATTCGCCGGCTCTGGCGGCTTCGATGGCGGCGTTCAAGGCCAATAAATTGGTTTGCTCGGTGATGTTACGGATCGTGGTGGTAATATCCTGAATTTGCCGATTGGCCTGACGCAGTGCCAGGGTTTTCGCTTCCGCGCTTTCCACTTCTTTCACAACCCGGCGCATTTCATCAAGATTTTCGTTAACGGCGACGATGCCTTTTTGCGCGGTGTTTTGCGTTTCCTGGGTGCGGTGGCGGATTTCTACGGAAAAGCGTTCGACTTCTTCGGTCGTAGTACGTAGTTGTTCGGTAGCGGTTTTTACCTCGGAAGATCGAGCCTGTTCCGAGCGGTTGGCATTGGAAATGCCGCCGGAGATATTGGATATTTGGTAGGAAGACTGACCGATTTGCTTACTAACCGCGTTGATCTCGCGCATATGGCTGGTCAGTTCCTGGCCCATCAGCTTCATAATAGCCAGTAGACTGCTGGTATCATTTTTCTCAGTGGCGACGTTGATGTCCAACTGACCCTTGGCGATACTGCCGGCAATTTTTGATGCGTAGCTGGGTTCGCCGCCTAATACGGTAAATAATTTTCGCGTTAGCCAGACGTTGGCGGACACGATCAATAATAAAGCCAGGCCGGCAACCGTGGCGCTGACCGTAAACATTTGGTTTTGCATCTGATTTTGTTGCTGCGATGCGGCGTTGGCTTGTTGTTCCAAGGTGCCGGCAAGCTGATTGAGTTTGTCGGCCAGAATTTCCGAGGCCGCGTCGAAGCCATTCTCCGGGGCTTTCATGATCAGGTTGCCGGCTTCACGGCCTTGCTGAAAATAGGCGTTTGCCATGCGTTCACCGGTGGCATAAAGCTCGCTCACGGCGTTATCGGCGTCTTTAATCGCCGGTTTCTTGTCCGGCATCATCGCCAGTAAACTCGTCAGTTCCGCATGAGCGGCGTTTTTTTCCGCTAAGGCTTCGCTGTAATCGTCTTCACCGACCGCTGACGCATCGGTCAGAAATTGCTGGATTTGCACCACGTGATAGCGAACATTTTTAAACGCCAGAGTAGCGTTTACCAAGCGCTGCTTTTCGGTTTCCGCTGTTTGTAGTTTGCCGTGACTAATCCAGACAAATATATTGCCGACTACCAGCAGTAAAGCCACTGTGGCAGTTAATACCGTCAATAGTTTGCGTAATGAAAAATCCTGGGGTCCGGAGTGATTACTAAGGGAATCAAGCATAAGCGGTGTCCATATTTAGCAGAAACGTCAATGTGCGGTTTGACAAGTTTAGACTGATACGCGAGTTGTATAGTCATTTTGTAGCTGATTAATCCGAAGCATGCATGTTGTCGTTCCCGGTAGAGAGCGGCGGCTTTTTGGAAAGGGCGGTTACAGCGAATTAGTGGGTGAGATAAATACGGAATTAACCCGTTAACCCGGACATGGTTTTCAACACCGAGATCACAACGCATTTCCGTAGCCGTTGCTGCCATGTTGCTGGGAATAATAAAGCTAGCTAGTGCGGGGAATTTTTATAATAATCGCATAGGGCAGAAGTTAGCTGATCGCTGAACCGGTCGCTTACATGGCTGTCCAAGCTTAGAATAAAAAATAATAACAGGAGGTACACCATGCTAGCCAAAATAGCTGTAGTCGATTATATGTCGACCAAAATCGTTACCGTTACCCCCGATACCGAAATTTCTCAGGCGGTTAAAATCTTATTGGACCACAAAGTGACTAGCGTGCCGGTTGTGGACCAGCAAGGTAAGTTGGTGGGGATATTTTCCGAAAAAGACGGCATGAAGGTGTTTGTCGAATCCGCTTACAACCAAAGTATGGCCGGAAAGGTGGGAGAGTTCATGAGCAAAGACCCGCAATTTGTTGATGCCGATGCCAGTCTCGTGGATGTGGCCAGTAAATTTCAGGAATCGCCGACCAGGAGTTTTCCGGTTTTTCAAAACGATCAGTTTGTCGGCATGATTAGCCGGGTCGATGTGCTAAGAGCGTTGTTAGCCATTCGCTAGATGTTTTAGTTCAAGGGCAGACAGCCTCCTATGGATCGTTGTCTGCGCCTTATCCAGCTTTATTGCCGCACGCCGGCGGACACATAGGTACCCATGATGGTATCAGTGCACGTCGCGGTAATCTTAGCGCCGTTTGGCGTTACCGTGCCGGTACAATTGCCCTTCGATACCCAGCCGTTTTGGTACTGTGCGGTGTAATCGTAAGTCAGGGTTTGGGCGATCAGATTGCCGCTGCCCTTTGATGTGTAGCCTATGCCTTGCGCCAGCATCCCCCATCCCTGGAATTCAAAACTATCGCTTTGTTGGTCTATGTGGGTGCCGCCCGCAGTCGGCGCGGCGGGGTTATACCAGTCGCCGCTGATGTCGATGACCGGAGAAGACTCGACAACCGCAGGTGTTGTCTTGGCAATCGGCGGATAAGTTGCCGTCACAATTTGCTGAGCCGGGGGCGATGCGGCGTCCTTCTGCTGTCCAGTCAATTTATCCCAGTTAGTGATGATAGCGACACTGATCGAGCCGATTACACCAATGATCGCGGCGGCGATAGCGGGATTTTGATTGGATTCGGCCATAAGCTCCTCTATTGCTGAATAAAAATGTCCGGCCGACTGACGTGGCACAGGTTGAGAATTTAGCGCAGATTTAAGCGATTCGGCAATCTAAAAGATGCGCCTGTTGGCTGTTGAATAAAGTGGTGGGAGTGAAGAGGCTGGATCCAGCCGCGTGAAGGAAGGCGGTATTGGAATATTTGACAGGTCTGGACTGGTTTTATCGGGCCTAACTGCGGATGGTGTAGTCGCCGCAGTTAAACCCGAATCGGATCTGAGATTACAGATTACTTATCGCATTTATGCGCGGAGCCGCAGCAATCGGCCATATCGCCGCCGTGCTTTTTGCAATGATCCGCACTGCAATCATGGGCTGCGCCGCCTTGATGATGGGCACAATGCTGGCTGCTGCAATTGGCGGCAGCGGCGGCTTCGTGATGGGCGCAATGCTCGGTGCCGCATTGGTGGGCGCTGGCATTGGCATCTTGCGCGCAATGTTGGGCGCAGACTTTGTCTTTAGCGCCTGGGTGATCGGCGCAATGTTTTGCGCAATCGTGTTCGGCCGCGGCTTTATCGGCGCAATGTTTTAGGCAGGCTTTGCCTTTTTTACCTTTGTGTTTGGCGCAATGCTCAACGCAATTGTGCGCTGCGGCATCGGCTTTATGTTTAGCGCAATGTTCCGGGGACATGGCGGGTGCCGCTGGCGCGGGGGCGGCGGTTTCAGCCGGTGCCGCGGTTACTGGCGCCACTAGCGCAGGCTCAGCAGTTGCTTCGACCGGTTTTGCGGATTCGCAGCCCGTCAGGGTCAGCAAAGCCGGCAAGGTTAAGGCGATGAGCAAATGTTGAATTTTCATATGTATTTCTCGGTTGGTGATAAAGGAGGCGCAATTGTAGGGGTAAGGTGCGCGTTAGGCAAATAAAATGTGTTATTTAACACAGTTTATTTTTGGTTCCTGAAAGCTCGGTATGGGGTGTTTGCTGGCGATGGGTCAATGAGAAGGTAGGAAAATCGATGCCAAAAATTGGTTGCTGAGCTATATTCCCTGGCAACGTAATGTAAAAGTTACCGGGCCGTCGTTGATCAATGCTACTTTCATATCTGCGCCGAATTTGCCGAATTGGCTAGCTGGGTAGGTCTCCTGCGCACGCTGTTGCAAATACGCGAATAATTCCCGGCCCAATTCCGGCGGGGCCGCCGAAGCAAAGCTGGGCCGGTTGCCGGTATCGGTATTGGCTGCCAGGGTAAATTGCGGTACCAGCAGCAGGCCGCCCTGAATATCGCGCAAACTCAGATTCATTTTGTCATCTGCATCCGCAAATATCCGGTAATTCAAAATCCGCTCCAGCAAACGGTCGGCTTGCTTGGGTGTATCGGCTTTCTCGACAGCCACCAAGGCCATGACGCCGGTGCCGATCACGCCGATGTCGATACCGTTTACCGTGACTTTGGCTTGGGTCACGCGCTGGATAATGCTGATCATGTGTGTTCCTGCAAATAGTTTAGGTAGTCGCCGCTGTGGATGCGCATTAGTTCGTTCACGGGGCGATTGTAAAGATAGGTCCAAGCCAAAACGGTTTGTCCATCCGGCAAACTTACCTGTAGTTCACGGCGGAGGTATTCGTGCGGCTGCGGAAAATACGCGGCGCATTCTTCGTAAATATCCAGAGCCGGCAGCGTTTGTTCGGGGTTTTGCATTAGATACAGTTCGCCTTTGACCAGCTTTGTTCCGCCAGCAATAGTGCCCGGATAAGCATCAATTTCGTATAGTTCGCCGTGGATAAATGCATCGCCGATGTAATCGCAATCTGCGAGAAACGGGTGTTGGATTTGATTTTGACGGCTTCGGCGCAGTGTGCCGTAGACAAACAGGTATTGCGGTTCTGTCATGAATAAATGCGGTCGACCAAGTCCTTGAACCAGCGTGGGCGAAAGGCCACGATATAAAGCAGGGTCAAACCCATCAGCGGAACCGGACCAATTTCGACAATAGTCAATAACAGAATGAAGACAAACCACTTTAAACGGGCAAACGAGGCTTGTTTACTCATGGTCGTTCAGTAACGAATGGCGGTGATGTAATACCGCGTTTCTTGCTCGGCGTGTCGGACGGCTATTTCGTCGTCCAGCATCTTCTTCAATAAGGCTTTAGCTAAAGGCGAATCCAGGCTGATCAAACCGCCCGTGGTATCGATTTCGTCGGCGCCGACGATGCGATAAGTGATTTCTTCGCCATCCATGGTTTCCAGCGTCACCCAGGCGCCGAAAAACACCTGATTACGATTGCCCGGCTTTTCGGACACCACTGTCAGTGACGGCAAACGTTTTTGCAGATAATGAATGCGCCGGTCAATTTCCCGCAGTTCCTTTTTCCGGTAGATATACTCGGCGTTCTCCGAGCGGTCGCCTTCTGCGGCGGCGGCTGACAGCGCAATGGTGACATCTTTACGCCGTTCCCAGAGCTGTTTTAGCTCGGTTTCCAGAGTGCGATAGCCTTCGGCGGTGATGTACGGCGAAGATTTAGGGCGGGGCGGTCGCCAGCGTGACATGTTTTTTCGGGGAAAAGGTTATATGATGTCGGCTTTTTTTCATCCAGCGAAGACGCTTATGCAAATCACAGACAAAACGGCTGTTTCCATCCATTATACCTTAACCAACCAAGACGGTGAGCAGCTGGATAGTTCCAGAGGCGAAGAGCCGTTGTTGTATTTGCATGGCGCGGGCAACATTATTGCGGGTTTGGAAGCTGCTTTACACGGCAAGCAAGCAGGCGATAAATTCAACGTCACTATAGCGGCCGATCAGGCTTACGGTGAAGTGTCCGAAGAAATGATCCAAGTGGTATCCAAAAAAATGTTCGACGGTATGGATATCGATATTGGCATGCAGTTTCATGCCGACGTTAGCCACGGCCCCGGCGTTATCACCATCGTCGAGATCGACGGCGACGATGTTACCATCGACGGCAACCATCCTTTAGCCGGCGAAGATTTGACGTTTGACGTGGAAGTTATCGATGTCAGACCGGCGACAGCCGATGAAGTGGCCCACGGCCATATCCATGGCTCAGGTTGTCATCACTAGCAGCTGCCCCTTAGCTACAAATCAGTAAGCGATAAACGCGCTGCTTTTATCGCTTACCTAGCCCCTAATGAGGGGTGGTGTTCAGGCCCAAATCCACCCGACTATGTCCCAGCAAGGTGCCGGTGGCAAACGCCAGATCTATCATCGACACTTGATAGTCGCCGATCGCACGCACTTCGCGCAGCTGCGCCTCGCCGAGGCGAGTCAGGGTTTCCAGTACTTCGGTCATCGTCCGCAGGCCTTCCTTAAACTGTTTGAGTTCGGCGTCGTAATTCAAGCCGGCCAGCACCACGTTTTGGCGGGTGGCTAGAATGCGTTGCCAGTTCTGGCTCATTTGATCCAGTGAGTCGTAGATTTCCCGGCGTACGCTCAATTCGCGTAGTTGTTGGGTGGTCAAACGTTGCATGCGTTCCTGCACGGCCCGGTCCAGACGCGCGCGGCGCAGCTCGTTGCTGAGGGGGATTTCCACGCGTAAGCCCACCGACCAATCCGAATAATTGCCGCTCAAGGTCTGATCGAAAGCGCCGCCGTAGGACGACGTGTCGCGGCCCAGCGCGGCGTAGTTGTAATCCAGCATAAACATCGGCAAGGTTTGATTGCTGAGATAATCGATCTTGGTCAAATCGGCGGCCAGCTTTAATTCCAGTTCCAGCAATTCCAAACGGCCGTCCAAGGCGCGTTGTGCCAGCTGCTCGCGGTCGAGATTAAATTCCAGCAGGGTCGGCGAGGTATCGGGGATCAACAGAGTTTGCGAATCCAAATCCAGACCGGGTGCGTTCAATAACAATTTCAGCTGGCGTTGGCGGGTCTTTAAGCTGGTTTCGGCGATAATCAGCGACTCCAGGCGTTCGGCCACACCGATTTCGGCACGGTTGATTTCCACGCTGGCAGTTAAACCTTCCGCCACCCGTTTTCTCACCATGTTCAGGTTGTTCGAGGCGTTTTCGTACTGTTGGCGGCGCACGTCCAACTCGCCCCAGGCGACATACAGGCTCCAATATGCGCGTTCGACCATCGCCAACACTCGAATCGCCTGCAAGCGGGTTTTTACGTCTACCGCTTGTTGTTCGTAACGGGCGATGCGGATCCCTGCTACGTTATTGGAAATACCGGCGTCACGCAGCAAGGGCTGGCTGATGGAGAAGCGCAGCGCATTCTGATATTGGTCGGAAGCGACGCCGCGAAACTGGCGTTTACCGTCGAACGGCGAGCTGACGGTGACTTTTGCGCCGGTGCGTAAAGGAATCACGATGCCCGCTTCCATATCCAATACTTCGGTCTCTTGCGGGACGGCGGTGAGTTTATCGATTTCGTTCTTCAGCGGAGAAGTGGGGTCGACCGGGGTGAAACTGACCACATCCAGATTTTGCGCGGGTGTATTTTTCTTACCGTATTTGGCCTTGGCAAAGATCAAATCGTCGAATTTGGCTTCTTCTTCGCTAACCGCGGTGGCAGCGATTTTCGGGTCGGCCTGGGCGATCTTCAGGTCCAGATTGTTTTCTAAAGCCATGCTGCGCACGTCCGAGATGGATAGCTGCTTGCTAGCTTCCGGCGCTACTTTGGGTAACTCGGGTTTAGCCGCGCTGGGCGGGGGCAGGATGGTCGCCGATTTTGGCCGGCCTTCCTTAAACTTGGGTAAGGCCTGCTCCACGGTTTGCGGCGGCAACTGCGAGATGGCCGGCAGCGGCAAGCCTTCATCGGGATTCAGACGTTCTTCCACCCGCTTCACGAGTTTACGGTCGGGGCTGGTATCGAGATACTGTCCGCAACTGACCAGTAAAGGTATCAGCAATATTGTGCCGATAAGCCGCCCGCAGGCTCGCAACTGCTTGGCCGTAGCCCCTGTGTGGTGGTGACGGGATGCAAAACGATTCATAAGCGCTTATTTCAATTTTTGTCTGACCAGATCGGTTGCTGGCGCTTCCGTAGTCATTTGCGGCGGAAAGGCATTCAGTTGACGCCACAGTTCGTAGGCCATCGTTACCCGGTTCAACAAGACCCAGCCTTTCACTCTCACGCCTTGGCGGGCGAAGCGTTCAGCCGGCCAGGGCCGGTCTTTGGGGTCGGGCACGATCAGCACCCGGAATTTACCCTTGCCGTCGTCGGTAGAATCCACAAAGGCTACCAGCCCGCCAAAGGTGCCCACGGCCACTTCCGGCCAGCCGGCAAATTGCAGGGCAGGCCAGCCCTCGAATTGCAAACGCGCATGCCGACCCGGGGTGATCAGTACCGCATCGTTACCGTCCACCCACAGTTCCACGGCTTTCACATCCATGTCCGGCACCAATACCAGCAGCGGATCGCCTTGTCTGACGATGTCGCTCTGCGGATTGGCCAGCAGTCTGAGGATGCTGCCGTCGCGGGGGGCCCTGATTTGTTGCGACTGCTGGCGGGAGACATCCACTTCGCTTTTCAATAAGCTGCTGCGGCTGTCTTCCAGTTCGCTTTGCGTTTTGTTGGCCGAGGCAGTCGCCGAATCAATCCGGGCCTGAGCATCGGCGCGAATCCGACCTATTTCCGCTTCGGCGGCGCGTTGTTCGGCCAAAGCGCCTTCCAGACTGGCTTGGGAGCTGTTTAAGCTGCGCTGCGCCACGATGCCATCGCGTTGTGCGACTTCGTAATCACGTTGAGACACCAAGCCGTCGCCGATCAACCGTTGCAGACGCTGCGTTTGCACGCTGGCCGCTTCCAAGGTAGCGCGTGCCGAAGCGATGGCTTCGCTGGCCGAGCGCGCGCGTTGCCTTGCCACATCCAGCCGGTATTGCGCGGTAGCCACTTGTAAATCGCGGGTGGCAATCAAGTTGTCGATTTGCAGGCGGTATGCCTTTAGCTCTGCTTCCTTGGCCGCCAATTTAGCAGCAGCTGCCGCGCGTTGTTGTTGCAGGCGTTCCAGCAATTCCGGATCGACATCGGTTATTTCCATCAGCAAATCGCCGGCCTTAACTTTGGTGCCTTCTTTAGCATGCCAACTGACGATGCGCCCGGAAACCGGCGCATCTAAATTCTGTTGACGTTCGAGCGGCGCAAAGGCCGAGACCCGGCCGTTGCCGTTGATGTTTTGTTGCCAGGGTGTCAGCAGCAGGGCTGGCGGGGTTAACAAAAATAACCAGACGCAAGAGCGCGCTAAACTGCTAACCAGGCGCGGGGTGTGGGCCGCCGATAGCGCGGACAGCCTAATCTGTAAATCAGTCATGGGCGGCTCCGGGCAAATGAATAACGCGTTGGCAAAGCGCGGCTGTTTCGGTTGCTCCGGTCAGTAGCAATAGCGTCCAGGGTGCATCGGCGGCAAATAGCGCCGGTGCCAACTGCTGCTGCAATCCGGTGTCCAACCCATCGAGTATGCCATCCACGATCAACAAGGCGGGGCTGGCGATGATGGCTCTAGCCAACATGACTTGTATGGCTTGGCTATGGGCAAGCGGTGAGCCGCCGGGACTCATCACGGTATCCAACTCCATGCCGGTCAGGCCGACCTTGGCTAGGGCCCGCTCGACATCGGTGACGCTCAAGTTCGTATCGCCGAGCCGGACATTTTCCAGCATGCTGTCGTGAAAAATCTCCAGTCGGCTGACCACCGCGATGTTCTGCCGCAAGCTGCTCAGGCGCAGATCGTCCAGAGCCTGGCCGTTGATTTGTATCTGCCCGGCTTGTGCTTGCCGCATCCCGCTCAATAGCGAGGCCAGAGCGGTTTTGCCGCTGCCGGGGCCGCCTAAAATCGCGACTTTTTCGCCCGGCTGTACGTGCATGGAAAAATCGGCGAACAATGGTCGCTGCGAATTGAAGCCAAATTTCAAATTGCTGATCGTTAAAGACGCCGGACCATTGAATTCTGCATCCAGCTCAGCGGAAGTTTCTAAAGGCAAATCCAGTAAATGACCGATCTTGTCCGTGCCGGCCATCAAGTCGTAAAAACCTTCCAGATGTTTACCGAATTTGATCAATGCCAGTAAGGCCGACGAGACGATCAGTTCCGCTGCGACCAATTGACCCAAGGTTAAGTGGCCGTCTATTACCAGATAGCCGCCGATAGCCAACAAGGCCGTACTGGCGATGGCATATAAGGCCACAGAGGCGATCACTTGGCCCAACAGCACCCGGTAATGCCGGCGTTTGGCTGTTAAATAATCCAGTGCCAGTTGGTCGGTACGGTTGGCGGCCATCGTGGCACCGTTACCGAATTTAAAGGTCTGGATGTTGCCGGCCACGTTTTCCAGCCAGGCTACCAAGGCATATTTGCTGATGGATTCCTGAATCGCCGTCGTGACCGCGCCGCAGCCCAACAAAAATACTATCGCTGTGATAGCCAACAGCAAAACCACATCGAAAGCCAAGAGGAAGGGGTGATAGAAGGCCAGCATGATCAGGCCGACGCAGGTTTGCACCACTGTGCTCAAACCGTCCAATAGCAGCGACGAACCGGCTTTTTGCAAGGTCAATACATCAAAAAAGCGATTGACCAGTTCCGCGCCGTGTTGACTGTCATAGGTATCGCTACGCACCCTGGGCAAGCGATGGGCCAAGTCGGCGGCCAGGCGCACGAAAATCCGCCGCTGCACGATTTCCACCAGATAGGATTCCAGCACATAGACCGCGCCGGCGAAGCTTAGAAAGAAAAACAGGATGGTCGCCAACACGATTAAAGGCTGACCCATGCCGCCCATCGCCACGGTATTGACCAGCGCTTGCACCGCCACCGGCGAAGCCAGGGCCAGTAAGCCGGAGCCCAAAGCCAAGCCCAACAATAGCCAGAGATCGTGGCGGTCGGCGCGTAACAATTCCAGCAAGCGGCGGAATGGCGGCATGTGCGCGTGATGGTCTTGGCTGACGGCATTCTCAAACGGCGCCTGAGCTTGCGCTAACAGCCATTCGCTAATGCCGGCATCGGATCGGCCCAGTAATTTACCGATGTCAGCCGGCTTGACGAGGCGCTCTTCGATAACCTCACCTTGGGCCAAAGCCACTCTGACTTTGCCGCCGCGAAATCCGTACAGGACTATCCAGCCGTAACCGTCGGACAGGCTGGTTAGTAATGGGGTTTGCGGGGCGGAGGCATTTGCGGCGGCGGTTGGTGTGAGCAGCACACTCTCCATGTTCAAGCCCAAATGGTCGCCGATAGCGACCAGCGCTGCCTGAGTATCGTCGCCGGCTGATTCTATCAAACGCTCCGTAAGTCCTTGGGCTTGGCTGTGCATCTCCAGCAAGCCGAATAAAAACTCCAGTAGGGTCAGCGTCGATTGTTTTCGGTGCGGGTGTTCCTTAAATCCTGAGGCGGTGCTCATACGTAACGAAATCCTATCGGTTTAAACGAATAACAGCATGGTCTTGCCGAGTATGCTCAACAAAAGTGTCAGCTTAAGAGTCGCGAGTAATTTGGCCGGGCCGGCTTTTTCACACCAGTTCTGCCAAGCGGCTTCGCATGCTTGCACGGCCACGAGATAAGCTTTATACGACAAGTGCCAAACCACGGTACCGAGCAAAGTCAGACCGGTCCAAAACACAATGAACTCGGCTTGACGCGGCGTTACCCCAAACACATGTTCCAAAAAATGCTCGGCCAGCATTTCGACTACTTCGATCGCCAGATGCAGAATGTGCCATAGAAAGGGTAGCAAGGTGTCGCCAAAGTTATATAAGAATATCAGGGTCAAGATTGCCATGGCAGGCTTGTTTTCGAACAGCCAGTGCCCGGTATTAATGATGATTACTCTCAACCAGTGTGCCAATGCGTAGGCTTTTTGCATGGTTCTCCTCCCTTTTAGAGTCTGCCGAAAAAGCCCCTTCTCACTATTCAGGGGAGAAGGGCGCATTCGTTATACGATGTCCTGATGACAAATATTGTACAAATAACCTAAATTCGCTCCACTCCGGACCGGCTTCCCTTTGTTATTAACCCGGCCCTATTTAATCCGGGTACCACCGTTTGCGCTAAGCCTGTCTAAGCCTGATTTGGCGAGTCCTTCGACCAGCTTAGGACGAACGGTATTTCAGGGCCGGGCTAATCACATCAGCCGGTATTGCGCATACCCGCGGCAATCGCATTGATACTGCGCAACAAGGGTTTCATCCAAGGGCTGTCGGCGGCATTCTCGGTATTCATTTCCCGCAGTCGCCGGATCAAAAATACCTGGAGATAGTTTAGCGGGCCCAAATAGGCATCGCGGCGTTGCAATGATGCCGCCAAGGCCGGGTTTTCCGCGAGCAAGCGGTCGGCGTTGGCTATCTCCAATATCCACTCCACGCAGCGCTGATGTTCGCCGGCTATTAGGTTGTAAACACGTTTGCCGGTTTCCGGATCGTTGCACAATTGCGCGTATTCGCGGGCGATGTTCATGTCGGATTTACTTAATGCCATTTGCGCGTTGCTGAGCAGGTTGCGGAAAAACGGCCAGTCCCGATACATCCGGCGCAGCGTTTCCAAGCGCTCGGGTTTGCCGGCGCACCAGCTGGCCAAGCTGAAACCGATGCCGTACCAAGCCGGAAACGTCTGCCGCGATTGCGCCCAGGCGAATACCCAGGCTATCGCCCGCACCGAGTTTTTCGAGCGATCCAGTTTTTTGCGGTGCGAAGGCCGCGAACCGATGTTCAAGCCGCCGATTTCGCCCACCGGTGTCGCTTCGTAGAAATAATCCAAAAAGCCGGGTGTGCGTTCGGTTAAGTCGCGATAGCTTTGCTCGCCGATCCGCGCCAATTCGTCCATCACCGCCAAATCCTCCGCATGATCCTCCGGTACGGCTTGCACCAGGCTGACGCTGGCCTTCAGCAAGCCGGTAACGCCCATGGTCAATTCGTAGACCGCCGTCTCCATATTGTTATACCGATAAAACAGCACTTCGCCTTGCTCGGTAAATTTGATCTGGCCGCGCACGGTATCGGGCGGCTGGGCCAGAATCGCTTCGTGAGTTGGGCCGCCGCCGCGACCGACGGTGCCGCCGCGGCCATGAAATAAGCGGCATTTCAAACCGTAACGCTCGCTGATCGCAATAATTTGCCGCTGCGCGCGCGACAAGCCCCAAGCCGATGCCAGGATACCGCCGTCCTTACAGGAATCCGAATAGCCGAGCATGATTTCCTGGCGGTCATCGCTGACGCGCAACAGCTCCCGGTAGCAGGCGGTATCGAACAATTGTGTCAGCACGTCGGAAATGCGGTTTAAATCGTCTATGGTTTCGAACAAGGGGCTGACGCCGATATGGCAATGCCAATGCCCGCCAATTTTGCCGACCAAGCCGTCTTGTGCAGCCAGCAGCAAGACTTCCAAGACATGGCTGGCCGAATGAGTCATGGAAATCACATATTTACCAAAGCAATTCGGGCCTATTTCCCGGCGCATTTTTGCCATCACCGTAAACAACTCCAGCGTTTCGCGGTTGGCCGGTGTTAGCGCTGCGGCATCGAACATCAGACCGCCCGGTGCGGCGATAGCCTCGGCTAACAATGCGATGCGTTGTGCTTCGTCCAGCGCCAGATAGTCAATATTCAATGCTGCCGCCAGGATTTCCGCGACCGCTTCACTGTGGCGAATCGATTCTTGTCGGACATCGAGTTGCATCAAGTGAAAGTCGAACACGTCGGCCAAGCGAATCAGATCGGCTAATTCAAGATCGGCGATGTTGGCGTCGCCGTGGCTGCGCAAGGACGCATCGATCAAGCGCAGATCTTGTAAAAACTCAGCGACGCTGGCATAGGCATGGCGATTGGCTTGTTCCGGTTGGCCCTGTAACTGTTGTTGCACGCGTTGCAAGGTGGATTGCATCCGATATTTCATTAATATCAGTTTGTGCCGGTAAGGTTCCTGCAAATACGGTTTTTCCAAGTCCGCGACCGCCGCGCCCAACATGGCGCGGTCGGCGTGCAGGCTGTCGATAAATTCCGGCGCCAAGTCACAAAGGCCGTAAGAATGCGACAACTGGCCGCGCAATTGATCGAGGCGGGCAAGATATTCCTGCATGATGGTTTGCGCCTGCATGCGTAAGGCCAGCTCGGTGGTTTCCGGCTTGACATTCGGATTGCCGTCGCGGTCGCCGCCTATCCAGGAACCAAACCGTAGGAAGCTGGGGATGCGGATTTGGCCGGCAACGTCGGCACCAAACACATCGCTAAGCGCACGTTGCAAGTTCCGGTAAACCAAGGTGGTGGCCTGAAATAGCGACAGCGAAAAATAAAACAAACCGGCGTCGATTTCGTCGGCCACGCCCAGCTTACGGGCGCGCACTTCGTCGGTTTTTAACAGCAATTGAATCTGTGCTTGCAGCTTGTCCAGGGCCTCGCTGCGCTGTTGGCTACGTAAGCGTGGATCGTCCAAGGCCTCCTGGCTGAGAAAGACATTGCGCAAAGCGCTTTTGACCGTGCGGCGTTTGGCTTCGGTGGGGTGAGCGGTCATCACCGGCAAATACAGCATCTCGTCCAATAAAACCTGTAATTTATCGGCACTGACACCGCTATCGCGCAATTTGATCAGTGTGTCGTGAAACGAGCCGGGCCAGTAGCGGCCGGTCTGGTTTTGCCGGCGCAAATTCAGATTGTGCGATTCTTCGGCGATATTGATCAGGCTGAAATAGCCGTTAAACACCCGCACCACTTCGCCTATTTCTTCCGCATCCAGGTCTTCCAGAATCTCCATGAACTGGCGGCGGCGGTTGGCGCTGCCCTCTCGGATCAAGCTGGCAAACTTGCGTTGCAACTGCGCGACGGCGGTAGCGACTTCCGGCTTGGCTTGTGCGGTGAGCACTTTAGTCAATATCGAACCGAGCAGGCGTATCGAACTGCGTAATTCTTTGTCGTCGCAGTGGGCATCGGCCAGGCGATCACTGAGGATTTGGCTGGCGCTGAGGTTATCCAGTTCGAACGCTGACTTGTCGTACTCCGCTGCCGCGGATCCGGTACTTGGAGCGTTGTCTTCGCCGTGCAGTGCTTTTAGCTTTTGCATGTTCAGTTCTCAGGTTAGGTTACGGTTGCGTCATAGCCTAGCGCAGCATTTTGATATTGTTAAATAGAATGTTTAGAATGAATTCATCGTAAATTTCTATATATTGAGTGCTGTGGAACGTATCAACTACCAACATTTGTTTTATTTCTGGAATGTCGCACGTGAAGAAAGCATCACTCGCGCTTGCGAAAAACTGCATTTGGCGCAACCGACCATCAGCGGCCAATTAGCGGTTCTGGAACAGCAAATCGGCGAAAAATTATTTTATAAACAAGGCCGTAAACTAGCACTCACCGACACCGGTCGGTTGGTATTTAATTATGCGGAAGAAATCTTTTCGCTGGGTAGAGAGTTAAGTAATACCTTAAAAGGCCGACCCACCGGACGGGCCTTGCGTTTGGTGGTGGGCGTCGCGGACGCATTGCCGAAAATGGTGGTTTACCGTTTGATAGAGCCGGCATTCCGATTGCCGGAGCCGGTGCAGATTCTTTGTTACGAGGACAAAACCGAGCGTCTTTTGAGCGAGATGGCTATGCAAGGGATGGATATCGTTTTGTCCGATGCGCCGCTGACACCTACCAGTGGTGCCAAGGCGTTTAATCATCTGCTGGGCGAATGCGGAGTGACCGTATTCGGCGCGCCGGCATTGGCTGCGACCTATAGTCAAAACTTCCCGCGCTGCTTGAGCGGCGCGCCGTTCTTGCTGCCGACCGGCAATACGTCGTTGCGGCGTTCGCTGGATCAATGGTTTGACACCGAAAGCATTAGCCCGGCTATCCAGGCCGAAATTGAAGACAGCGCGTTAATTAAAACCTTTGGTAGCGGCGGGGTGGGATTGTTTGTCGCGCCGAGTAATGTCGAAGTGGAAATCCAAAGCCAGTACGGTGTGCAGGCCATCGGCCGCATCGACTCGGTACATGAGCGCTTTTATGCGATTACCATGCGCCGTAAACTCAAGCATCCGGCCGTGACAGCGATTCTGGAAAATGCGCGGGATAAATTGTTTCCCGCATAACATGTCGAGCGATTTTGGTTTGAGAGGAGAGCGGTATAGCTGCTATCGGTCAGCGTCACGCTATCAAAGCTTTGAATCCATGCCCTCCAATTCGTAATCACTGAGTTAGCTACTGCCGTGTTAGCGCTAACAATGTGTTACCCTGCATAAACAGTCTCCCGTTTCCGGGTAACTCCGCGAGTGCCTTTTCGGCCTGCATGCCTCTTTTCAGGAAGCGTTGTGCCCTTCGATCAGAACCTTTTCCTGATGCACAACCTTGTCGCTGTAACCCTCAATGTCAGATTATCGTGTCAAATTCGAGACCGTCACCGTTGCCGGTTTCGATTACGTGATTCGCTCTTTAGCCGATTTGCAGCAATATGCCGATCCGTTCGGCGAAGCTGAGCTGGCCGGGATTTCGTCCGCCAGTTGGTCGCTGTTCGGCAAGGTTTGGCCGTCCGCGCGGGTGTTGGCTTTGGCTATGCATAGTGTCGATTTGGTGGGGAAGCGCGTCCTGGAAATCGGCGCGGGTTTGGGGTTGGCCAGTCTGGTGATTCACCGGCGGGCTGGCGATATTACGGTCAGCGACTGGCATCCTTTGAGCGAGACGTTTCTTAACGAAAATCTGCTGCTAAATAAACTGGGGCCGTTGCAATATAAAACCGGCAATTGGGAAATCGGCAATCCGGGCTTGGGTCAGTTTGATCTGATTATCGGCAGCGATGTGCTTTACGAACGTCAGCAGCCCGAGCAGTTGGCTAATTTCATCGACCGGCACGCCGCGCCGAATGCACAAATCATTATTGTCGATCCTGATCGCGGCAATCGTGTGGGATTTTGCCGGGAAATGACGGCTTTGGGCTATGGCTGTACCAGCCGGATTGCCGAACGTCTGACTGAAAACGGCGAGCATTACAAAGGCCGATTTCTGACCTTCAGCCAAGTGGTCGTTGGGGAAGCGGCATGACCGGGCGCGATAACGCCTTGTGGTTGCAGTTTTGGCGCGACCGGCGTACCGATTTTCATCAGATTGCCGTCAATAGTTTGCTGGCGCAATTCTGGCCGAGCCTGCACGCGGCCCCAGGCAGCCGGGTCTTCGTACCGCTGTGCGGCAAGAGTCTGGATATGCTTTGGCTGGTCGAGCAAGGGCATCAGGTCATCGGTGTCGAATTAAGCGAAGTAGCCGTAAAGGCCTTTTTTAAAGAAAACCGCCTGCGGCCGGTGCGGCGGCGTTTGGGTAAATTTACGCTGTGGCGTAGCGGCAGATTAAGTATTTTGTGCGGTGATTATTTTGCGTTAAGCGCCGCCGAATTAGGGAAAATCGACACCGTTTACGATCGGGCGGCCTTAACCGCCTTGCCCGAAGATATTCGCGGGCAATATGTGTCGCAGCTGCGGCACATCGTGCCGGAGACCGCGACTATCTTGCTGTTGACTGCGGAGGACCTTGAACTGGAATGTGTTAGCGATGAGACTGACGATGTTTCCGACGAAATCATCGCGTTATACGGCAAGGACTTTGTGATCGAACTCAGTCATGTGCAACGCATAGACGAGGCTGATTCGCAAGCATTTGCGGCTGGTGAAGCCGGGCTGTACAAGGTTTATCACCTGTCCTGTAAAAAGCCAAGCCAGGCCTGATTTCGTTACATTGTCTGCGGCGCGATTGCTTATAAAATAGGGGACATCGCAGTCAGGTCTGGATACACTATCCCGGCTACTTCGTTAACGTGCGTCTGTAGCGTTGCGAGATTCATAACCATAATTTCTTTTTACCCATAATTGCGAGCGCCTTGCTATCTTTGAGCAGACTGTTGCCGTGCGGACGGCAGGCATACAAAGCGATTGAGCAGGCATCATTCAAACCAAGCAAATCTCTTGAAAACAAAATTAGTTTTTTTAATTCTTTCCCTATTCGTGGCCTTGGAGTCCGGCGTGAGTGCAGAAGAAACAAACGACAATGTTGAAGCGCAGGTCCAGGCCTTGTTGGCGCAAATGAGCCTGGAAGAAAAAGTCGGGCAAATGACCCAGATCGACTTTAGCGTGGTTTCGGTGGTCAACGGCGAGATTGCCGATAATCCGATCGATCAGGCCAAACTGGAAGACGCCATATTGAATCGGCATATTGGCTCGATCCTGAACACGCCCACCACGCCGAATAATCAAACCCAGCCCATCGAAAAATGGCGACGGATGACCCAGACGATACGCGAGGTGGCCGCGAAAAGCCGGTTGAAAATTCCGGTGCTCTACGGTATCGATGCAATTCATGGCGCTACCTATACCGAAAACGCGGTGCTGTTTCCGCAAGCCATCAGTATGGCGGCCACGTTTAATCCTGATCTGGCTTTCAAGGAAGGCGAAGTGACCGCCCGCGAAGTCAAGGCGTCTGGTTTAGATTGGAATTTCATGCCGGTAATGGACATCGGCCGGCAACCGCTGTGGCCGCGCTTATGGGAAACCTATGGCGAGGACGTGCATCTTGCGGTGACGATGGGTAGTGCCTATATCCATGGTCACCACGGCGACGATTTTGCGGCAGCCGACAAAGCGCCGACTTGCTTGAAGCATTATGTCGGCTATAGCTATCCCTTAAACGGCAAGGACCGCACCCCTGCCTGGATAGGCGAAAGGGCGTTGCGCGAATATTTTCTGCCGGGCTTCGAGGCTGGCGTGAAAGCCGGTACGCCGACGGTGATGATCAACTCAGCTGAAGTGGACGGCATCCCCGGTCACGTCAATCATCATTACCTGAACACCATTTTGCGCGGCGAGATGGGTTTTAAAGGCTTTACTGTATCCGATTGGGCCGACATCAGCCGTTTATACACCCGCGACAAACTCGCGGCCTCGCCGCGCGAAGCGGTCAAGATGGCGGTCATGGCCGGCATTGATATGAGCATGGTGCCGTTTGATTACTCGTTTTACGATTTACTCTTGGATTTAGCCAAAACCGGCGAAGTGCCGATGACCCGCATCGACGAAGCGGTATCGCGGATCTTGCGGGTGAAGTATCAAAGCGGCTTGTTCGACAGACACGAGCCCGCGCTGGCTGTAAATGGCAACTTTGTCACTGAAGACGCAGTTGCTGCCAATCGGCAAGCGGCGCGGGAAGCCATCATTTTGGCGAAAAACGATCAGCATATTCTGCCCTTGAGCAAGCAGGCCAGCATTCTGGTTACCGGGCCGACCGCGAACTTATTAAGCGTGATGAACGGCGGTTGGACCATCACCTGGCAGGGTGCCGCGGAACATTTGTATCCCAAAGACAAGCCAACCTTGTTGCAAGCCCTGCAGCAAAAAACCAGCGGTAAAGTAACTTACGTGGGCGGGAAAAATTTCAGCGACGAAATTAATATCGAGCAGGCGGTGACTCAGGCGCGGCAGCACGATGTGGTGATTTTGGCGCTAGGCGAAAAAACCTATACCGAAACCGAAGGCAATATCGAATCCTTGTATCTGGACCCGGTGCAGTTGCAATTGGCTAGAGCGATATTCGAAATCGGCAAGCCGGTCATTCTAGTCACGTTCGGCGGTAGGCCGCGTATCATCACCGAAATAGCTAACAAGGCTCAGGCGGTGGTATTGGGCTTTTTGCCGGGCATGGAAGGCGGGGCGGCGATGGCCGATATTTTGTTCGGCGATACCAATCCCAGCGGCAAATTGCCGATTTCCTATCCGCGCGATACCAACGATATCGTGATGTACGATCACAAGCCTATAGAGGCCTTCGAGAGCAATCAGTATCGGCCGCTGTATCCCTTCGGACATGGTTTGAGTTACACCACGTTCCAAACCAGTGGGCTGCGTCTGAGCAAAGAAAGCATTGCGATGGGCGAGAATATCGATCTGACGGTTAAGGTGAAAAATACCGGCGCGCTGACCGGCAAGGAAACCGTCATGGTCTATTTACACGATGTCGCGGCGTCGGTGTCGCGGCCGGTCAAACAGTTGAAGGCCTTTAAAAAGGTCGAGTTAAAACCCGGCGCGGAGCAGACCTTACAATTTAGCTTAACCCCGCAGGATATGTCGTTTATCGGTGTGGATATGCGGCGCATCGTCGAGCCGGGCGAGTTTGAGGTGATGGTCGGTGATGAATTCGCACGTTTCCACGTTGCCAAACCCTAAATCAATTTGCGGGATTAACTCATGCCGGATCAACAAAACCGAGGTAGACAGTCATATACGGGCTCGTTAGCTATTCTGACGTCGCTGTTTTTTATTTGGGGCTTTATTACGTGTCTTAACGACATCCTGATTCCGCATTTGAAGGCGGTGTTTACGCTGAGCTATACCCAGGCGATGTTGATCCAGTTCTGTTTTTTCACCGCCTATTTTTTGATGTCGGTGCCCAGCGGTTATCTGGTGGAAAAAATCGATTACAAGGGCGGTATCATCGTCGGTTTGGCGATTGCCGGTTGCGGTTGTTTACTGTTTTATCCGGCGGCGGGGCTGCATTCGTACCCTTTGTTTTTGGGGGCATTTTTTGTGCTGGCTTCCGGGATTACTTTGTTACAGGTTTCCGCTAATCCTTACGTGACAGTGTTGGGCGATCCGCACACCGCGTCCAGCCGCTTGACCTTGACCCAGGCCTTCAATTCCTTGGGCACCACGCTGGCGCCGTATTTTGGGGCGTTGTTTATCTTGTCGAATGCGGTTAAAAGTGCCGAGGAGATAAAACTGCTGGACGCTGAGCAATTGTCGGCTTATCAAGCGGCGGAAGCGGCGGCGGTGCAGAATCCGTATTTATTTCTGACGGCAGTCTTGTTCTTAATGGCCGCAGTGTTTGCGATGCTCAAGTTGCCGAGGATTAACCTGCAATCCAAAGCGAGTGCGACGGACGCAGCTGACGGCAGCGCCTGGCGCTATTCGCATTTGGTATTGGGCGCTGTGGCGATTTTTGTTTACGTGGGTGGTGAAGTGTCGATTGGCAGTTTTCTGGTTAACTTTCTCGGCGAGCCGGATATTGCCGGTTTGGCTGAGCAGGATGCCGGCAAATATGTGTCGTTTTACTGGGGCGGGGCGATGGTCGGCCGGTTTATCGGTTCGGTGGTGATGCAGAAAATCCATCCCGGCAAGGTGCTGGCGTTTAACGCCTTGGCGGCAGCTGCTTTGGTATTGGCGACGATGCTGGGCAGCGGCACACTGGCGATGTTTACGATACTAGCGGTGGGTTTGTGTAATTCCATCATGTTTCCCACCATCTTTTCGCTGGCTTTAACCGGCTTGGGAGGGCATACCGGTCAAGGCTCCGGCATTCTCTGCGCCGCCATCGTTGGGGGGGCTATTTTACCCCTGCTGCAAGGCGCGTTTGCCGATCATATTGGCATTCAGCACGCTTTTTTTATCCCTTTAACGTGCTATCTGTACATCGCCTTTTACGGTTATCGTTGCCGCCAGTTGTAATTAAACCTGCTCTTTAACCTTTCAAGAATTTTGCCCGGTTCGGCGACTGTATAATCAAGTTGGGGATAGCTGATAACGGAAGCTCACCATCCGTGCCACCCAGCTTCACTGCTTCCTTGGGCATGCCGTAGACCACGCAACTAGCCTCATCTTGGGCTATGCACAGCGCCCCTGTATCGTGCAATTCCTTCATGCCGTGTGCGCCGTCGTCGCCCATGCCGGTCATAATTACGCCCAGCACATTTTTGCCTGCCGCTTGCGCAGCGGAACGGAATAGCACGTCCACCGAGGGACGGTGGCGGCTCACTAGCGGGCCATCCTTGATTTCTACCCGGTATTGCGCACCGCTCCGGCGCAACAACATGTGTTTGCCTCCTGGCGCGATCAAGGCCAGTCCGGGAATCACCCGGTCGTTTTGCTCGGCTTCCTTGACAGTGATCTGGCACAGGCTGTCCAGCCGTTTGGCGAATGCGGCGGTAAACGCCTCGGGCATGTGCTGGACGATGACGATACCCGGCGTGGTGCGGGGTAGCCGTGTCAATACGTATTCCAAGGCCTGGGTGCCGCCGGTTGACGTACCAATCGCGACGACACGGTCGGTGGTTTCCGTCATCGAGATCAAGCTGGTTGGGGAAATCACTGCGTCGGCAGTTAATTTCGGGCTGCCATCCAGGGGCTTGCCGGTTGGGGCCGCCGATTTTTTTAGTCTCGCATGCGAAGCACCTTTAATCGCATCGGCCAGCAGCGTTTTCGAGTCTTGCAGAAAGCCTTTCAGGTTAACGGTGGGTTTGGTGATGATGTCAACGGCGCCGGCACTCATGGCCTGCATCGTGACTTCCGCGCCTTTTGCAGTGAGCGTCGAGCATATCACCACCGGCGTCGGATGTTCGTGCATCAGCTTCTTTAGGAAGGTAATCCCGTCCATGCGCGGCATTTCGATGTCCAGGATGATGACATCCGGCCAGTCTTTTTCCATGCGGGTCAAGGCAAAGATCGGGTCCGGCGCGGCGCCAATCACTTTGATGCCCGGCAGGCTGTCGAGCAAGCCGGTCAAAACCTGCCGTACCACCGCAGAGTCGTCGACAATAAATACTTTTGTGTCTGTCATAGTGTCCTTGGGTTTGCCTGTTAGAGTGGTCTTGAACCGGTTACCAGAATTCGGCGTTGCTTCTGGATTTTTCGTGTTCGTCGATGTTTTTCTTCCAATAGCGACGTTCTTCGTTTTCGAGAGACAGTTGCTGATTGTGGTCGATTTTTTTGATAAAGACCGAATAATCGCTACCGACGAAATGGACGTTTCTGCCGATATTGCCGCCGAGACAGGCACTAAGCATAGGAATGTTTTCTTTTTTTAAAAACTCTTTGATGAATAAAACATTCACATCGCCCACGGTTTCCTTGCGGTTTTTGTCTTCTCGCAGCTTTAAAACGTTGCCGCCACCAAAGCATTTGGCTTGCAGATTCAGCCGGTTGGCGCCGAGTTTCATCATGTCGTTGATCAGTAATTCCATCGCATAAATGCCGTAGCGGCCTTCTTCGGACTCAATGATAGGTACATTGTGGGAGTGAGAGCGATAAGCCAGCAAAAAATGATTCATGCCAAATACCCGATTGATCGGATCGTATAGGCAGGCTGCCACACAAGAGCCCAACAGCGTCGAAATGACTTCCGGCTGGCGGGAGGCATAGAACTCGCCCGGGTCGATGACGATACGTTGGGTATCTCTGAAGGGCAGGACTTTCATGGTTTCCTGTATATCGAGGGTTTGATCATTTGTAACTGTTCGGTGACCCGATGCAGGCTTTCCGAATGACTGATGATGAAATGCCCGCCAGGCTTTAGGGCGGTAATCAGCCGTTCGACTACCTGTTTTTTGGTGTCTTGGTCGAAATATATTAGAACGTTACGCAGAAAAATCACTTCGAACCTACCCAATGCTAGCGGCAGTGAACTCATCAGATTGACCTGATCAAATTTGACTCGGCTGCGCAGTTTGTTATCCACGCGAAAAAAACCCTCCTGGCTGCGCACGCCCTTCAGACAATATTTTTCTAGCAGACGTTTGTCCATATGATCCAGTCTGTCCAGCGGGTATACGCCTTGACGGGCAATTTCCAGCACCCGGGTACTCAAATCGGAGCCGAAAATCTCCCAATTGCGCATGCCTAGGTTCTCCGCCAGTACCATCGCTAAAGTATAGGCTTCTTCTCCTGTCGAGCTGGCCGCACTCCAAACCCGAAATTGCTCGCCGCGCCAAGGTTTAAGAATCTGCTGCTGGAAGAATTCGAAATGTTTGGGTTCTCGAAAAAAATAGGTTTCATTGGTGGTCAGAATGTTGACCAGCGTTTGAAATTCATCAGGATAATCGGGGCTGATAGCCAGCTGATAGTATTCGCCGTAACTATGCAGCTGGTAATAGTCGAGTCTCTTGGCTAGCCGGCTGGCTACCATGACTTTCTTTTCCGGTGTCAGAGCGATGCCGGCATGGTCGTAAATCAGACGTCTGAAGCGTTCGAATTCTTCGGTCGTGATAGGGGCGATGCTAATAAAATCTTCTCCGTTAGTAAGGATTTACGAAGCAATTATGTCAGTAATTAATTACATGAATTGCTGAGAACTTAACATTAACGAAAAACCTAAGATGGTAGTGGGTTGAATGCAAGTTTAAAACTCTCTACTATCCTTAACATACCCAAAACCCAAACGGAATTCCCATGCTTCGAAAACCTTATCCTATAGCCAAAAGCCCCGGTCCACTTGGTTTTTATCTGTTGACGGTCGGGCTGGGAGTGATAGGCGGATTGTTAGCGTGCGTGCAAACCGGTTTCAGTTTGATCAGCATGGGAGCCACCGCTGCGCTTGGCTTTGCCGGCGTTCTGGTCGGGTCTACTTTGTACAACAAGCAGCAAGCCGTGCTGAATGAAGCTAATAAGGCTTGGCGTGGCGACGAAGACTTAAAGCTGCAAGATCTTGAAGCATACGCGATCGAGCTGGAGCGTTTGTTTCTGCAAGTAGTGCCCATTCTGCTCAGACAAGTACAAACCTCCAGAACGCATACCGAACAGGAAATCACCGTGCTGACCAGCCGCTTTGCAGCCATGGTCAATCAATTGGAGAGACTGATTTCCGGTGGGGCGCAGAGCCGTCAAGGCCGCAGTGTCGACGTGTTATTCAGCGAAACCCGGGATGCCTTGACTGCGGTTCTAAAAGTTTTAAGTCAAATTCAAGACGTTGAGCACGCGGTAGTCGACGAGGTTCGTAAACTGTCCGCGCATACCGGTCAACTGGACACCATGGCGCAGGAAGTGCGCAAGGTCGCCGAACAAATCAATTTATTAGCGCTTAATGCCGCTATCGAAGCTGCCCGGGCAGGCGAAAATGGCCGGGGCTTTGCGGTTGTGGCCGACGAAGTCCGTAAACTGGCCGGTTTTTCGTCATCTACCGGGGAAAAGATCAGTCACGCAATTTCCGATATCAACAAAGCCATGGCCTCTACCTTGAAAATGTCCGAGGCATCCGGCTCTTCCGACGACAAATCGATACGCGATGCTGAGCACGCCATCCGCACCGCGCTGGACGATTTGCGGGTCGCTTTGGATATGTTCAGAAACGATGCAGACCAATTGCGCGGCAACAGTGCGCAAATTCGCGATGAAATTTTCTCCGTATTGACAGCCTTCCAGTTTCAGGATCGGGTCAGCCAAATGCTGTCGCATGTCGAACACAATCTAAACAGCCTGCAAAGTGCGGTAGACGCCACGCGTAATAGCGGCGAGCGCCAAGCGAATAGTCTCGATGTCGGGGCAACTTTGGCTCGAATGGAGCTCAGTTACACGATGCCGGAAGAATTATTGAATCACTCTTCCGGGACGGCAGTGAGTCACCAAAGTACTTCCGCCAACGACGAGATTACATTTTTCTAAATTCAATGAAGGATTGAGTAATGGCTAAAACCATCATGATTGTTGATGATTCGGCATCCATCCGGCAGGTTGTCGGTATTGCCCTTAAAGGCGCGGGTTACGATGTGATCGAGGCCTGCGACGGCCGGGATGCGCTGAATAAATTAACCGGGCAAAAAATCAATCTGATCATCACCGATGTGAATATGCCGAATATGGACGGCATAACCTTTGTTACGGAAGCCAAAAAATTGCCGGCTTACAAATTCACTCCGATGATGATGCTGACTACCGAAGCCGCCGACGATAAAAAGCAGGCTGGCAAGGCGGCAGGGGCGAAAGCCTGGCTGACCAAACCGTTTCAGGCCCCCACTTTACTCGACGCGGTGTCCAAATTGGTGTTGCCTTAAAAACAACTCCGCCGCACAAGGGGAGAAAACCTTGGCTATCCAACTAAAACAACAAAAAAAGGGCGTCACCCAGCTAGCTATACAGGGTGAATTAACCATTTATTCGGTGCTGGAACACAAACAAGCACTATCCCAGTATCTGAGCTCGGCTAAGGACATCCAAATCGATCTTGCCGATGTCACTGAAATAGATAGTGCCGGTTTGCAATTACTGATGTTTCTAAAGCAGGAAGCCGTCAGCCGCGATATCAGCTTTAGCCTCAGTCAACATAGCGAGGCGGTCGTTGAAGTGTTGGAACTGCTTAACCTGAGTAAGCATTTCGGGGACCCTATCGTAATCTCCGCAGATTGGAAATCATCATGAGCGAATTTGATGCTGCCTTAACGGTTTTCGCCCAAGAGGCTGAAGAGTTGTTGACGGATATGGAAGACGCTTTGTTGTCTCTGGAGAGCAAACCGGACGATAGCGAAACCATCAATAGTTTGTTCAGGGCCATGCACACCATCAAAGGCTCTTCCGGATTGTTTGGCTTCAATGCCATTGTGGGCTTTACCCACGAAGCCGAGTCGGTTCTAGATAAGGTGCGTAATGGTGAACACAGCATCGACGCGGAATTGATTTCTGTCTTACTGGACAGTAAGGATCACACGGCTAAATTGATCGAACATTGTTTGACGCAGAAAGACGCTGCATTACCGGCGAGTTTGGCGGCGGACGGAGAACGTTTGATTCGGCAGTTGACCGGACGGCAAACGACCGACATGCAGCAGAGCGACGATATTGTCCAGCTGGAAATTGAAGGCGGCGGCGAAATATCGGTGGACGACAACTGGCTCATTTCTTTAGAGTTTCAGAAAGATGCTTTCAGAAACGGCATGGATCCCTTGTCGTTTATTCGCTATCTGTGCACCTTGGGAGAGATTAAACAAATTCTTACCGTAGCCTCGGAGATGCCGGTCGGTGACGACATGGATCCGGAAAGCTGCTATTTGCATTTCAAAATTGCTTTTCAGAGCGATGCGAATAAACAGACGATAGAGGCGGTGTTTGACTTTGCCGCGGACGATTGCGATATCAAAATTTTGCCGCCCAATTCCAAACTAGAGGAATATCTAAATCTGTTGAATGCTCAGGATGACAATCATGTTAAGCGTTTGGGCGATATGCTGGTGCAGGTCGGCGCCCTGACTCAGAATGATGTCAATCATGCCTTGCAACGCCAGCAGGCGAGTGTTGATGCGGAACAGGAAGCTCCCGGCAAACCGTTGGGCGAAATACTGGTTGAGCAACACGTCGTACAGCAGCCATTGGTCGATCAAGCGCTGAAAAAACAGGAGCAGACCAAACAAAAACTGGCAAGCGAAGCCAATTACATTAGGGTCGATGCCACCAAACTAGGCCATTTGATCAATTTGGTCGGTGAACTGGTGATTTCCAGTGCCGCGATGAATTTGATCGTTGAGCGGCATGGCCTCAGCGATGCCGGCGATGTGGCCGCCAGCATGAATGCCTTAGTCGGCAGTATTCGCGATACCGCATTGGAATTGCGCATGGTGCAAATTGGCGAAACCTTTTCCCGGTTTAAACGGGTGGTGCGCGACGTTAGTAAAGAATTGAATAAAGACATCGAACTTTTTATCAGCGGCGGCGAAACCGAGTTGGATAAAACGGTCGTCGAAAAAATCAACGATCCATTAACGCATTTGATCCGCAACGCCCTCGATCACGGCATTGAAAGTCCCGAGCAGCGGCTCGCCGTTGGTAAGCCGGCACAAGGTACCGTGCAACTCAATGCCTACCACGAATCCGGGCATATCGTGATTCAAATCGCCGATGACGGCGCTGGTTTGAACAGCGAGCGAATACTCGCCAAAGCACTAGCCAACGGTTTGATTAAACCCGATCACGATTTGTCCCAACAAGACATTCACAATCTGATATTCGCCGCCGGACTTAGCACCAAGGATCAAGCCACCAATTTATCCGGGCGCGGTGTCGGCATGGATGTGGTGAAAAAAAATATCGAAGCCTTACGCGGCTCCGTCGAGATAGACAGCGTAGAAGGCGAGGGCACCACCATTTCCATACGCTTACCGCTGACCTTGGCGATTATCGACGGTTTTATGGTCGGTACCGGTCAGGACCGCTACATCATCCCGTTGAGTATGGTGGACGAATGCATCGAGATGAATGCCAACGAATGCGAGATTGATGAATTACAGCATTACATTAATTTACGCGGCCAGGTCTTGCCATATTTACGTTTGGGCGACTATTTCCATAACCAAATCGCCGACATTAATAGAAAGCGCGAAAGCGTGGTGGTGGTCAAATTCGGGCAAACCAAGGCCGGGTTTGTTGTCGATGAATTGCATGGCGAGCATCAAACCGTGATCAAGCCGCTTGGCAAAGTGTTCGAAAGATTAAACGGTATCACCGGCGCAACCGTGCTGGGCGATGGCAATGTCGCGCTGATTTTGGATGTGCAAGGTTTGATTCAAGCCGCCATCAAAAATAAAAGCCGACCGGCACCATTCTTAACGTCGCAGCGAATCCAGTAAGTTAAAGATTTCTTACAGTTATATTCCTAATAGAGGGAAAAGAGCATGAACATTAACGACCTAAAAATAAAAACAAAAATCTTGACGGGGGCGATGCTACTGGTGGCAATTACTATTGCTTTCGGTGGCTTGTCCAAACTATACATTGGTTATCTTGCCGAAGCAATTGAATCGATTACCGCTAACAACGGTAAGTCGGTGGAATATGCGACGGGTGTAGAGCGAGCTGCATTACAAACTGTCATGGCGCAGCGCACTTATCGAATATCTGAAAGCGACGCCGATGCCGATAAAGTTCAAGAAAGTATCAAAAATGTTCTCGGTTCTTTGGATAAAGTTGATCAACAGGCGAAGCAATTTAACAACGCTGAATTGCTTAACCAGTCTAAACTGGCGCGTGAGGGTACTTTGGATTTCTCCGAGAAGTTTCGAGCGATGGTGGCTTCCATTAAATTGAACAAAGCCGCTGTGGAAACTATGACCACCAAAGGCAACGCGGTTGCCAAAGCTGCCGACGACTTTCAGGATCGTCAAGTACGTCTATACAATGAAGCCCAGAAAAAGGGTGTGACGGGTCCGGAACTGGACGCCTACGTCCAACGCTATATAGGCGCGACTGAGATATACATGAAAGCCATGGAAATCATGCGGGCCGAAAAGGAGGAGGTCAATTATAAAGACCGAGTTGCTTGGAAAAAAATGCAGGTAGCCTTGCCTGCTTTATTGAAAGCATATGATGATTTACAAAAAATCGTTAATTCTGAAGAAGCCTTGCGTCTGATAGACACCGCCCGGACTAGCACCCGCGAATATCAACAAGCGGCCGAAGAGTGGATTGATAACGACGATAAACGCAACGGCATTCGCAAGGATATGCTGGAAGCAGCTGATAATGTGGTTAAACAAGCTCAAACTGCCGAAGAGGCGGGTTATGCGCAATTAGCTGCTGCTGCTATAAGCGCCGACCAATTAGTCGATGAGGCCAATAAAATTATTATCGGCACCATCATTGCCGCATTGATTTTGGGCGTCATCATCGCGATGTTCCTGGCGAACTTGATTACCGTGCCGATTACCATTGGGGTTAAGTTTGCTCAATCGCTGTCCGAAGGCGATTTGACCGCGAAATTGGACGTTAACGGCAAAGATGAAATCGGTCAACTTGCACAGGCATTGCGCGATATGCGCGATAAGCTCAGTCAAGTGGTGGCGCAAGTACGTTCCAATTCGGATACCTTGGCCAGCGCCTCTCAAGAAGTCAGCGCCACTGCTCAGTCCATGAGTCAGATGGCCACCGAGCAGGCGGCTAGCGTCGAGGAGACCACTTCTTCGATTGAACAGCTCAATTCTTCGGTACAGCAAAATACCGAAAATGCCCATGTCACCGAACAAATGGCAACCAAGTCGGCAGGGGAAGCCCGTGACGGCGGGGAAGCAGTGAACGAGACTGTTCTGGCCATGAAGAACATCGCCAAAAAAATTGGTTTGATCGAGGATATTGCCTATAAAACCAATTTGCTGTCATTAAATGCGGCGATTGAAGCGGCCTCTGCCGGCGAACACGGCAAGGGCTTTGCGGTAGTGGCCGCGGAAGTTAGAAAACTGGCGGAAAGCAGCCGCGTCACTGCGGAAGAAATCAACGAGCTTGCCACCAACAGCGTAGCGATAGCTGAAAAAGCCGGTACCTTGATCGCTGCGGTAGTACCGAATATTGTGAAAACAGCCGATTTGGTGCAGGAAATTAATGCGGCGTCCATGGAGCAATCCAGTGGAATTAATCAAATTAACGATGCGATGCGCCAGCTTGATAAAGCGACTCAGCAAAATGCCGCCAGCGCCGAAGAATTAGCCGCTACGTCCGAGGAATTAAATGGACAGGCCACCCAGTTGCAGCATGCGGTAGCGTTTTTCAAACTGGATGGCAACAGTACTAAGTCGCAATCTTTTGGTAAAACACCGCCAGCCGCTAAGCGCCAGTCTCGCGGAGGGCCTGCGCAAAACTATGTTAAAAAACCGGTAGCAGTGAATAACCTTGCCGACAACTCGTTGGATTTTAACGACCAAGATTTTGAGCGCTTTTAGTCTCTGGAGAGCAGACCATGAGTAATCTGATTCGGAGAGAAACCGGCCACGCAGTAGCGGTTCAGGAGCAGGTAGGCCAATACCTGACTTTTTTAGTGGGGACAGAAAGTTTTGCGGTCAGCATTCTGGATGTTAAGGAAATTATCGAAATTGCCAACGTTACTCGGGTGCCTTTGACGCCGGACTATATTCACGGGGTGATCAATTTGCGCGGCAGTGTGGTGCCGGTTATAGATTTATCGGCGCGTTTAAGCCGGCATTGCTCGGAAGTCAGCAAACGCAGTTGTATCGTGTTGGTGGCGGTTGAAACCAGCGAGGGTTCGCAACTGATAGGGATGTTGGTGGACGAGGTCCGGGAAATTTTGGAAATTCCTCCCGCCAACATCCAGCCGGCGCCGGATTTCGGCACCGACATTCGTACCGATTTTATTCAAGCCATGGCGCGTGTCGATGACGTTTTTATTATACTTTTGGCGATTAGCCGGGTGCTGTCGCTGGACGAATTATCGCTACTAACCGATTTGGCGCAATCTCAAGAGCATCTGATCGTCAATTCGGACTAGCTTTTGATCTGGGAGCTATGCTGGAAGATTTTTTAGGTATTCTCCCAGCAGCTTATCTTCTTCAAGTATATGTACCAACACCCACCGGGTGACAAATGCTTTTATATCAGCCGGTTGCCAATGTCTATCGAAAATTGTTTCGGAAATTTCGTTCAGCTTTTCCAGCATCTGATTATGTGCGGATATATGTTGAATATAACCCGGATATCGGCATTGTTTCATTAGCTGTTCTTCCGCTTCGAAATGCTCACGGACGTGCTGATAAAACAGCATGAACAAATGCGTCAATGCCTCGCTGCTACCGGCTTCAACAATTTTATTTGCCAGATCGAACAATTGCCTATGCTGGGCATCCACCTTAGCGTGACCTATTGTGTAGTCTTCTTGCCAGATAAACTCGCTCATATTAAGGCCTAGTTATTGTGAAATTAAACGGTTTGTGAATGGTCTGAATTCTGTTCTTTGTGGATTTTGAAATAAGCATTAATAGCGGCATCTTCCTCCAGGATATGGTTAAGCCAGTCGCGCATGAAGCCAGACACATCTAATTCCTGGCATTTTTGCCGATTGATTTTTTGACTAAACGCGATCAGTTTCTCGAGCATCAAATTGTGCGTTTGCACATGATGTTGATATTCTGGATAGCCGTGTTGTTTCATAAAGGCTTCTTCAGCTTGAAAATGTTCTCTAACGTGTTGATAAAGCAACATAATGTTTTCGGCTAGCGCTTGCGTATCTTTCGAGTTCACCAGTTGGTTTGCTAGATCGAACAGTTCTCTGTGCTGTTGGTCAACCACTTCGTTTCCGAGCAAATATTGATTTTCCCAAACGAATTTGTTCATGTTGTTTCCGTCATCTTTTTTGTTAGTGCATCTTAAAAAAACCAACTTCTCGCATTAGCGTTTGGCTTTGATCGTTTAACTCTTCCGCGGTGGCGGCCAATTGCTCTGAAGCTGCCGCGTTATGCTGAATCGCCGTGTCCAACTGTCCTACCGCTTGACTGATTTGCCGGACGCCGGCAGCCTGTTCGTCGGATGCGGTAGCTATTTCCTGTACAAGCGTAGCGGTTTTTTGAATGCTGGGCAGCATTTGGCTGAAGATACGGCCGGCGTTTTGAGCGATGTCCAGGCCGGTATTGGCTAGTTCGCCGATTTCGTTGGCAGTATCCTGGCTGCGGGTCGCCAACTTCCGAACCTCCGTCGCCACCACCGAGAAGCCGGCGCCGTGTTCGCCCGCTTTGGCGGCGACAATCGAAGCGTTTAATGACAGCAAATTGGTTTGGTAGGCAATTGCTTCGATTAAGCCGATTTTTTCGGCGATTTTGTTCATCGCCACCACGGTGTCTCTGATTGCTTGTTCACCGCTTTGCGCCGATTCGGCGGCGGTAAGTGCAATTTTTTCCGTAGTCTGCGCATTCTCGTGGTTGTGCTCCACCGACCCGGTCAATTGTTCCAGTGCGGCGCTGGTTTGTTCGATGCTGGCCGCTTGTTCGCAGCTGCTTTGACT
This sequence comes from Methylomonas sp. MK1, assembly GCF_000365425.1. Classification (NCBI taxonomy): domain Bacteria; kingdom Pseudomonadati; phylum Pseudomonadota; class Gammaproteobacteria; order Methylococcales; family Methylococcaceae; genus Methylomonas; species Methylomonas sp. MK1. The sequence continues at coordinate 501,272 of NZ_AQOV01000001.1, read as the reverse complement.
GAGTGTTTGCGCGGCATTATTGACTTCAGTAGAGGCTTGAGCGATTTGCGCAGAACAGCTGCCGATAGTGCCGATTACATCGGCCAGACGTTTTTGCATGGTCAGCATTGCGGCAAAAATGCCGACATGTTGCTCCGCTTGCGGCATGCCCCGCCGTTCCAGTTTGCCGGCAGCGATATTGACCGCCAGATTATTGACCTGCAACGGTTCGCCGCCCAACTGATTGGCTATATCCTTGCGCAGTATCCAAAATAACGAAAAAGATAAGCCCGCCACCACAAATATAAACACGCCGTTGAACAACAAACGGCGAATGGCGCTGCTTTCAATCGCCTTAGACGAGTCTATGGTGTCCTTGGCGATATAGTTTTCCACTTCTTTCAATAGATTGATCTTGCCGGTTTGCATCGCAAACCAGTGGGCCGGGTCCACCCCAAAACCGCCCTTGTCGGCATGGCTGAGCGCCTTGCTGCGCATGGCCGCAGTGTCGTCAATGAACTGTCCGCGCAGCGTTTGTTGTAAAAAATCCAGGTACGGTTGGGGGGCTACCGAGGCAAAAATATCCAGATAAGTATTCTGAAAAGCGATCAGAGTCACCAGTTTTTCATACATGCCAGGCCCAAAAGCATCCTTGGCAAAAGTGTTGGCCAATACTGCCCGCTCCACGCCTGCTTGTTCCTTGCCTTTCAGGAAATTGGCGTAGGCATCCAGTTTGTGATTGATTTGCACATTGGTGCTCAACTGCGGCAATTGGGCGATGATGGCCAGATAAGCGGCATTCAGATTGGAATAGTAATTGATGGTGGCTTCGCCGCTGGCGCGTAGAGCAGTGACTGACTGGCGAGTCTCGTCGAGTTGGTCGATTTGCCTGTCTGCCGCCGCCAAACCGGCCTTCAGATTGGTTGCGGCGGCTTTGGTGTCGAATGTTTTGAGAAACGCATTCAGTTGTTTCAGCTTTTCGTCGGTGGCTAAGCGTTGTTGCTCGAGTTCTGCTTTGAATTTCTGGCCGCCGCTACCCAAATGCCCCACCGACAAACCGCGTTCTTTTTGTAATTCATGTACCAGATCGCTGGCGTACACGGAAAAGTCGGCTAAAGAGATAATCTTTCCCGCTGACTGCATCTCCACAATATGGGTGTAGACCACGAAGGAGGACATTAGCAGTAAGCCCGCCAACGGTATCAGCGATAGGGCCGCTATTTTGTGGCTGAATTTAACGGTTTTCAAGTCAAGCATGTCCACTCCCGGCGACTATTTATATGCTCAAGCATAGTCCAGGGTGCTTATACCTGCTACGTGCAACGTCGAGGGAAACGGGCCGATTGCGTTCAAAAAAACTCGCCGAATCGACTCCGTTCGCCTTTCTATATTTAGATTTAGAACAAACCGCTGATGACGCCGTCGTCGCTAATATCGATACGCTCTGCCGCCGGTACTTTCGGTAAGCCCGGCATGGTCATCATGTCGCCGGCAATTGCTACGATGAAGCCGGCGCCGTTGGCCAGGCGTACTTCATTGATTTCCACAACGTGGTCGGTCGGTGCGCCCTTGGCGTTGGGGTTGGTGGAAAATGACATTTGGGTTTTGGCCATGCAGACCGGGAAATGGCCGTAGTTGGCTTGCAGCGCCTTTAACTCGGCGACGATCTTCGGGCTGGCGCTGATTTTTGCCGCGCCGTAAAGTTTGGTGGCGATGGCTTCGATTTTATTCCATAGCGGCAGTTCGCTGTCGTAAACGAAATTAAAGCCGGGCTCGCGGTGATCGACGATGTTCAGTATCTCTTGAGCCAGCTGTTCCGCGCCGGCCCCACCGTGCGCCCAGTGTTTGGCGACTACGCATTTAACCCCCAGCGCTTCGCATTTCTGTTGCAGCAGGCTAATTTCGGCATCGGTGTCGAAGGTAAAATGATTGATGCTGACGACACAGGGCAGCCCGTAATGCGTCGTGATGTTATGCAGATGGCGTTCCAGATTGGCAAAACCTTTTTCCAGCGCTGCCAGGTTTTCCTGGTTCAAGTCGTCTTTAGCTACACCGCCGTGGAATTTCAAAGCGCGTACTGTCGCGACCAATACCATTGCCGAGGGCTTTAAGCCAGACATGCGGCATTTGATGTCCAGAAATTTTTCCGCGCCCAAATCGGCGCCAAAACCGGCTTCGGTCACCGCATAGTCGGCTAGTTTCAAGGCAGTTTTGGTGGCAGTGACGGTATTGCAGCCGTGGGCGATATTCGCAAATGGGCCGCCGTGGATAATCGCCAGATTGTTTTCCAGCGTTTGCACTAGATTCGGTTTGATCGCATCTTTTAAGATGGCCGCCATTGCGCCGTGAGCTTTCAGATCGCTGGCGTAAACCGGCGTGACTTTATCGGATTTATAGCCTATGACGATACGGCCCAAACGTTCTTTTAAGTCAGCGCGGCTGGTGGCCAGGCATAGAATCGCCATTACTTCCGAGGCGACGACGATGTCGAAACCGTCTTCGCGCAAATAGCCATTAGCGGGCCCACCCTGGCCGATAGTGATTCTGCGCAACGCCCGGTCGTTCATATCGATCACCCGCTTCCATTGGATGCGGCGCGGGTCGATGTCCAGTTTGTTGCCGTGATTGATATGGTTGTCGATCAACGCGGACAATAAATTGTGCGCCACGCCGATGGCATGAAAGTCGCCAGTAAAATGCAGATTGATGTCTTCCATAGGCACCACTTGCGCGTAACCGCCGCCGGCCGCGCCGCCTTTTACACCGAAGCAGGGGCCTAATGAAGGCTCGCGCAGGCAGATAATGGTTTTTTTGCCTAGGCGGTTCAAAGCATCGCCCAAGCCCACGGTGGTGGTAGTTTTACCTTCGCCGGCAGGGGTGGGGCTGATCGCGGTGACTAAAATCAGTTTGCCGTCGGATTTATCGCTCAAGCTGTTGACATATTCCAGGGAAATTTTGGCTTTGTAGTGACCGTAAGGGTCCAGATGTTCGGCGGGAATGCCGAATTTTTCGTCGGCCAAATCAATAATCGGGCGCATGCTTGCCTGTTGGGCAATTTCAATGTCAGACATGGTAGTTCCTAAATACTCTGAGAAGTGTTGCAAAAGCAGAGCAGCCGGCGGCTGCGATGGGCGGATATTGTAGAGTTCAACGGCCTGGGCAGCCAGAAATTTAATGGAGAAAAGCCGGCAAGGCTAGACGGGTAGGGCGCTGCCGGCTTTTCGGCGATTAAGGTCGTCGCGCTGGACAACCTGTCGCAATAAGCGGTTTAGTAAGTAATCACTTCGCTACCTTTACCTACCAACACCACATCTGCGGCACGGATCGCAAACAGACCGTTGGTGATCACGCCGGGGATATTGTTAATGGTTTTTTCTAATTCGACTGGATCCAGAATGCTCAAGTTATGCACATCCAGAATCTCGCAAGCGTTGTCGGTGATATAGCTAACGCCGGTGTCCTTGTTCATGCGCAATTCGGGTTGGCCGCCCAGTTTAGCCAATTGCCGGGCCACGAAGCTGCGCGATAACGGTAATACTTCAACCGGTAACGGAAACTTGCCCATCACATCCACGCATTTGCTTTCGTCGACGATGCAGACAAATTTTTTGCTGGCGCCGGCGATGATTTTCTCGCGGGTCAATGCGCCGCCGCCGCCTTTCAACATTTTTTTATGTGGGGTAACTTCATCCGCGCCGTCCACATAAATATCCAGATCGCCGGATTGATTCAGGTCGATGACGCGAATGCCGATGGATTGTAAGTGTTCGGTGGTTTTAGCCGAGCTGGATACCGCGCCTTCGATGTCTCTTTTGAAATCGCAGTCGGCCAACAGATTGATTAAATGGGTGACGGTGGAGCCGGTTCCCATGCCGATGATGGGCACGTTTTTCAAATATTGCAGGGCAGCCTGAGCGACTTGTTTTTTTAATTCGTCTTGAGTCATGGTGATGGTCCTGATGGATTGCTCTTATAAATCTGACACGGCGTTTAACCCGTCATTGTATGGGATAATAACCGATTGACGCTGATCTCTCAGCAGTTTTTACGCCGACACGGCTCCAGGCAGCTTCGCCTAAACAGCCCCAGGACTTAAGCATGGACGGCAATTGCGCCAGCAGTTGCCGAGGACAATAATGCAGACATACATAGAAAAAATATTGCGGGCAAAAGTCTACGACGTTGCCGAGGAAACCCCGCTGGATTTTGCCGCTACGCTGTCGGAGAAAACCAACAACAAGGTCTATCTAAAACGCGAAGATTTACAGCCGGTGTTCTCGTTCAAATTGCGCGGCGCCTATAACAAGATTGCCTCGCTGACACCGCAACAAACCGCTCACGGCGTTATCGCCGCGTCTGCCGGCAATCATGCCCAAGGTGTGGCCTTGGCGGCCAAAAAATTGGGGATCAAAGCCTTGATTGTGATGCCTAAAACCACGCCGGAAATCAAGATCAAATCGGTCAAGGCGCGCGGTGCGAAAATTGTGCTGCATGGCGATTCTTACGACGATGCTTACGCCCACGCGATGGAGTTGGTCGCCGAAAAAGGTATGATCTTCATCCATCCTTACGACGACCCGGACGTGATAGCCGGGCAGGGCACCGTTGGCATGGAAATCCTGCGGCAGCATACCGGCGATATTCACGCGATTTTCGTGCCGGTCGGCGGCGGCGGACTAGTGGCTGGCATTGCCGCTTACGTCAAATTCGTGCGCCCGGATATTAAAGTCATCGCGGTGGAGCCGGACGACGCCGATTGTTTGAATCAAGCCTTACGCGCCGGTCAGCGCGTGATATTGGAACAAGTCGGTTTGTTCGCTGATGGCGTGGCGGTGAAGCAGATTGGCGAGGAACCTTTTCGCATCGCCCGGCAGTACGTCGATCAGGTGATTACCGTCAGTACCGACGAGATTTGCGCGGCCATCAAGGACATCTTCGACGACACCCGCTCGGTCGCCGAGCCGGCTGGCGCGTTGGCGGTGGCGGGTTTGAAAAAATACGCCGAACAACAGCATCTGCAGCAACACACGCTGATCGCCATCGACAGCGGCGCTAATATCAATTTCGACCGCTTGCGTTACGTTGCCGAGCGCACCTTGGTAGGCGAGCATAGAGAAATTCTGCTGGCGGTAGAAATACCGGAAGTGCCGGGCAGCTTTTTAAGATTTTGCAAAGTCATCGGCAAGCGCAGCATCACCGAATTCAATTACCGCTATTTCGATGCGCGCATGGCGCAAGTGTTTGTCGGTATCAGCAGCAGCGGCGCGGAAAACGACCGCCAGCATCTGATCGAGCAACTGGTTGAAGACGGTTTTCCGGTGACCGATATGACCGGCAACGAACTGGCCAAGGATCACATCCGCTATATGGTCGGCGGTCATGCGCCGTTCGAATTAAAAGAAAGCGTCTACAGCATCCAGTTTCCTGAGCGTCCTGGCGCGCTGCTGAAGTTTTTGCTGTCGCTGGGTAGTCAGTGGAATATTAGTCTGTTTCATTACCGCAATCATGGCGCAGCCTTTGGCAAGGTCTTGATGGGCTTGCAGATCGACGGCGAGCAGCGTGGGCGTTTCGAACAATGTTTGTCGAGTGTGGGGCTGGCGTATCATGACGAGACGGGTAATCCAGCCTATCGTCTGTTCGTGGGTGGTAGTGAGGCTGGCGAAGAATGGTGATACCGATATTGGAGTAACGGATTACTGACTATTTTTGCTGTGTGGCAAGGCGGCAGGATTGATTAGTTCAATTCTGCCAATAGCTGGCCGATCATGCTGTTGGCCTGGTTTAAGTAGCCGCTGCCAAACAGGTTTAGATGGTTGAGAATGTGGTAAAGGTTGTAAAGGGTTTTGCGGGTTTTGTAGCCACTGTCCAGCGGATATTCGGCTTGATGCGCCGCATAAAAATCGCGGCTGAAACCGCCGAATAATTCCGTCATGGCCAGATCCGCTTCGCGGTCGCCGTAATAGCAGGCCGGGTCGAAGATTATCGGTTGCCCTTGCTTATCTGCGGCAGCGTTGCCGCCCCATAAATCGCCGTGTAGTAAGGATGGGTACGGGCGGTAGTCGCTGAAAAAATCGCCTATTCTTTCCAGCAGTTTTTCCCCTTGAGTTTGCAGTGAGCCGCGATAACCATTGGCGGCGGCAAACTGCAATTGTTTGCCCAGGCGTTGCTGCTGCCAAAAACTTACCCAATCTTCGTGTCCGGCGTTGTGTTGTGGGGTGGAGCCAATGGTGTTATCGATGGGCCAGCCGAAATAGGCTTGCGGGCTTTGGTGCAGTGCGGCGAGTTGTTGGCCGAATAGGCTGGCGCTGCGGTTCTGTAATGAGCCCAATTCGATAAATTCCAATACCAGATAAGCGTGTTGTTGAAACTCACCAAAGCAAATTACTTTTGGTACGCGCACCGCGCCTATGCCTGCCAACTCGCGTAAACCGGCCGCTTCGGCAACAAACATAGCCGCCAAGTCCCCGCGGTTTAATTTGATAAACCAGTCGATGTTGGCGGCTTGCAGTCGGTAGGCGCTATTAATGTCGCCACCACCGACGCTGCTCAGGCGGTGGTTATGTAAAGATTGGCCGGTTTGGGTTTGAAGATGGCTAGCTAATGGTTGCAGCGCGGCCATGGTCGATTTTGCGGCTACTTTGCCCAACTATCGCGCAAGGTCACGGTGCGGTTAAACACCAGTTTTTCCGGCGTGCTGTCGGCGTAGTCCAGGCAAAAATAGCCGGTGCGCTCGAACTGATAACGAGTATCCGGTGTGGCGTTGACTAAACTAGCTTCCACTCGGCAATCGCTCAATACTTCCAACGAATTGGGATTGATGCCGTCCAGGAAGTTGTCCAAGGTGTCGGGGTTGGGGTGGCTGAACAAGCGGTCATATAAACGCAATTCAGCGGGGATGGCGTGTTGCTCGGATACCCAATGGATCACTCCTTTGACTTTACGGCCTTCCGGATTTTTGCCCAAGGTGGCGGGGTCGTAAGTACAATGCAGTTCAATGACATTGCCGGCACCGTCTTTAATGACTTCGTCGCATTTAATGACATAGGAACCGCGCAGTCTGACTTCGCCGCCTTCGACCAAGCGTTTGAAGTCTTTGGGTGGGTTTTCCATGAAATCGTCTTGTTCGATCAGGATGGTTTTGGAAAAGCTGACTTCACGGCTGCCCATTTCCGGCTTTTGCGGATGGTTGGCGATTTGATAGGTTTCGGTTTTGCCGTCTTCCCAATTGGTGATCACCACTTGTAAGGGTCTTAAAACAGCCATCGCTCTGGGCGCGCGTTCATTTAAATCTTCCCGGATGCAGTTTTCCAACACACCCATTTCGATCCAGGAATCGTTTTTGGTAACGCCTATGCGCTCGCAGAAATCCCGGATAGCTTCCGGGGTAAAGCCGGCCCGGCGTAGGCCGGAAATGGTCGGCATGCGTGGGTCGTCCCAGCCATTGACGTGTTTTTCGGTAACCAATTGCAACAGTTTGCGCTTGCTGACGATGGTGTATTCCAATTGTAGGCGCGCGAATTCAATTTGTTGCGGATGGCAAGGGGTTTGCAATTTGTCCAGCACCCAGTCGTAGAGTGGGCGGTGATCTTCGAACTCCAAGGTACAGATCGAGTGCGTGATGCCTTCCAATGCGTCGGAAATGCAATGGGTGTAGTCGTACATCGGGTACAGACACCAGGCGTCGCCGGTGCGTTGATGATGCACGCGGCGGATGCGGTAAATGGTCGGGTCGCGCATATTAATGTTAGGCGAGGCCATATCGATTTTGGCGCGCAATACATATTGGCCGTCAGCGAATTCGCCGGCACGCATGCGAGTAAACAAATCCAGGTTTTCGTCGATGGAACGGCTGCGGTCCGGGCTTTCCTTGCCGGGTTCGGTCAAGGTGCCGCGGTCGGCGCGCATTTGTTCTGGGGTAGAGCTGTCGACATAGGCGTCGCCCTGCTGAATCAATTGCACCGCATAGGCGTAAAGCTGCTCAAAATAATCGGAGGCGTGGTATTTGCCGGCCCACTTAAACCCTAACCATTGCACATCGCGTTCGATGGCTTCCATGTATTCGACGCTTTCTTTTTCCGGGTTAGTGTCGTCGAAGCGCAAATTGCAAGTGCCGTTGTTTTCGGCGGCCAGCGTGAAATTGAGGCAAATCGATTTGGCATGACCGATGTGCAGGTAACCATTGGGCTCGGGAGGAAAGCGGGTGGCGACTTTGCCGTTGTTTTTGTTGGCGGCCAGATCGGCGGCAATGATGTGTCTGATAAAGTTGGATGAAACTGGGCTATCGGAAGCTGACATGTTCGAGTAAATGGCTGTGGTTATTTATGAGGTGGGCGGCGAATATCGGGTCAGTCGCCATTTTAACGAGTTTGGCCGGAATTCGTAAAGGCGGCATCTTTTGTGGGTTTTGCCTTTCAATTGACCAAAAATTCAGTGTAACTAACTGTATTAAATGATTTTTACTAAATTATTAGCACTCTTGTTGATCGAGTGCTAGAATTTGGTCATCGTTAATTTATTCCACCGGAAACGAGGGTGATATGAACAATAGCTTGGCTTTACCGATCAATTTATCGGTTGGGACGTTTGATTCTTATTTAAGCCTGATATCTCAAATGCCCAAACTCAGCGTTGAGCAGGAGCAAGACCTGGCGTTGCGTTACCGGGATGAAGGCGATCTGAACGCCGCGCGCGAGCTGGTGATGTCTAATCTGCGTTTTGTGGCGCATGTGGCCAGAGGCTATGCGGGTTATGGCTTGCCATTGGCGGACATTGTGCAGGAAGGCAACATCGGCTTGATGAAAGCGGTAAAACGTTTCGACCCGGACATGGGCGTGCGTCTGGTGTCTTTTGCCGTACATTGGATCAAAGCTGAAATCCACGAATATGTGATCAAAAACTGGCGCATTGTTAAAGTCGCTACCACTAAAGCGCAGCGCAAACTGTTTTTTAATCTGCGTAAATTCAAAAAGGACTTGAGCTACCTATCGCAAGACGACGCGGAAGCGATTGCGGAAAATCTGGATGTCGATGTTAAAACCGTTTACGAAATGGAACGGCGTTTGGATGGTCGCGATGTAGGGCTTGAGCCGAGTGGCGACGACAGCGAAGATCATGCGCAAGCGCCTATCGCTTATCTGGAACAGCACGGTGCCGATCCGGCTTTATTGTTGGAAAACAGCGACTGGGAAGACCGTAAGGAAGAATTACTGATGGATGCCATGGCCGGTTTGGACGACAGAAGCCGCGATATTCTGGCTAGCCGCTGGCTGGTGGAAGACAAAGCCACTTTGCACGAATTGGCGGATCGTTATCAAGTCTCGGCCGAGCGCATCAGGCAATTGGAACAAAATGCCATGAAAAAGCTGAAAGCAGCGGTGAGCTTGGTGGCGTAAAATAATGTTTGGCATTTCTGAAAAACTCAGTATAATGCTGCTTTCTTTGCCGGGGTGGTGAAACTGGTAGACGCGCCGGATTCAAAATCCGGTTCCGAAAGGAGTGTCGGTTCGATTCCGACCCTCGGTACCATCTACCTTTTATGGTAGTCAAAGAAATTTTAAAAACCCGCTAAGCCGCAAGGCTTAGCGGGTTTTTTATTTTTGACGTCTTATATTTCGTCAAAACCCCCTCCATCCAAGAGGTACTGGCATGCCAGCTCCCAAGTCTAAACACATCGATCCCACCCGCAAAATATCGACCTTGAAGGCGCTTTGGCCGTTTATTCGTCCCTATCGAGGCCGTATGTTTCTGGCTTTTTGCCTTTTGTGCCTGGGCTCGGCGACGATTTTGTTAGTGCCTTTGGCGTTCCGCGACATTATCGATTTTGGTTTTGGTCAGCGACAGGCTGAGCAAGGCGGTTTGTTGGGTTCGCTGAGCATGGATGGCCACTTTCTTGCTCTATTTGGCTTAGCCTGCCTGTGGGCTGTGACTATAGCCGCACGCTATTACACGGTCAGTTGGGTTGGCGAACGGGTGACGGCGGATTTGCGCAGCGCGGTTTACGAGCGGGTGTTGGCCCAGTCGCCGCAGTTCTTCGAAACCTTGCAAACCGGGGAAGTGTTGTCCCGACTGACCGGCGATACCACGCTGATCCAGACCGTGGTAGGTAGTTCGATATCCATGGGGTTGCGCAGTTTATTCCAGTTTGTCGGCGGCATGATTATGCTGGCGGTGACCAGTCTGCATCTGTTCTCGCTGATATTGGGTCTGATGATCTTGCTGACCTTACCGATTTTGGCTATGGGCCGGAAAGTAAAAAAGCTGTCGCGGGAATCGCAGGATAAGATTGCCGATGCCTCAGCGTTGGCCGGCGAGATCCTCAATGCTGTACCTACCGTCCAAGCTTATACTCAGGAACGTCGCGAAGCGAACCGCTTCAAAGAGCGCGCCGAAATCAGCTTCCTCACCGCCGTCCGACGCAGCCGGTTTCGTTCCGCATTGACTGTTATCGTCATCACGGCCGTGATGGGTTCTATCATTTTTGTGCTTTGGATCGGCGCCAACCAGGTCAACGCCGGTATTATGACCGGTGGGCAACTGGCTTCTTTTGTACTTTACGCCACGCTGGTGTCCAGTGGGGTCAGTACCATAGCCGAAGTCTGGGGCGATGTGATGCGGGCGACCGGCGCAACGGGGCGCTTGCTGGAACTGCTGCATGCCGAACCGGCGATAGTCGATACTGCCAAACCCCAGCCTTTGGCAAATGGCGACAAAGCGGCGATTGAATTTCAGCAAGTCAGCTTCAGCTATCCTTCGCGCTTACAAACCGCCGCCCTGGATAGGGTTGATCTGAGCATAGCCGCAGGGGAAAGTGTTGCCTTTATCGGTCCGTCCGGTGCCGGCAAGACCACACTGTTCCAATTATTATTGCGTTTTTACGATGTCACCCACGGCACCATCCGCCTAAACGGTCAGGATATTCGCCACCTGTCCTTGCAGGAACTACGGAGCAAAATTGCCATCGTGCCGCAAGACGCGGTGATATTCTCAACTTCCGCATTGGAGAATATCCGCTACGGCCGACCCGATGCCAGCGATGCGGAAGTCATTGCGGCGGGGCAATTGGCGCAGGTGGCGGAATTCATCGACCGCTTGCCTGATGGTTACCAAACCTTCCTCGGCGAGCGCGGTACGCGCCTGTCCGGTGGCCAACGCCAGCGTATCGCCATCGCCCGGGCTATTCTGAAAAACGCCCCCCTGTTGTTACTGGACGAGGCTACCAGCGCCCTGGATGCGGAGTCAGAAGTATTGGTGCAACAGGGTTTGAATGCGGCGATGCGAGGACGCACCACCTTGATTATCGCGCACCGCTTAGCAACCGTGAATAAAGTCAGCCGCATCGTGGTGTTGGATCAGGGACGCATCGTCGAAACCGGTTCGCCAGATGATTTACGAAAACAAAGCGGACTGTATGCCAGATTGGCAAACTTACAGTTTGACGTGCAATAAGCTCGGATAGCGCCGCAACCTGACGCGACCGAGTAGCTGGCTCGTCCGTGGGGCGCAAGACGTATTGAGATAAACTCCGCTTTTTCAATTTATACTGTCGGCGGAGAATGGATTCTATCTTCCCAGTTACCGCCGCCCGCCAAGTCCAGCCATGCACGACAAAATATTCAAATTCATTCAAGACGATATTTGGCTGCTGCACGAGCAAGATCTGCCTTATCTCCAAGAAAAACTGATCAAGTATTTAAAAATCGTTATTTTGTCCTTGCAAAGTTTCGGTCTCGATCTTTGCCAACTACGTGCCTCCGCGTTAACTTTGTACAGCATCTTGTCGATAGTGCCGGTCATTGCCATGTTGTTTGGCATTGCCAAGGGCTTTGGCTTTGAAACCATGCTGGAGCAAGAACTGTTGCAGCGTATGCCGGAGCGAGATGCGTTGGTGGTGCAACTAATCGGTTTTGCGAAAAACCTGCTGGACAGCACCAAGGGCGAAGTGGTGGCAGGGATAGGTATTGTTGTGCTGTTTTGGACCATCATCAGCTTGATAGGCAATATCGAAGAGTCTTTCAACTACATCTGGAAAATCGGCAAGAGCCGGTCCTTGGGCCGTAAATTTAGCGATTATTTATCTCTGATGCTGTTGGCGCCGGTGTTGCTGATCGCCGCCAGCAGCATCACCGTCTTTGTCAGTACGCAAATTACCTGGTTTATTACCGTCATTCAATTGCCGGCGTTCGCCAGCTGGTTGGTAGTTAATGCGCTGAGTTTGTCGCCTGTCCTGCTGATGACCGCCTTGTTTTCCTTCACGTTTATTTTTATGCCCAATCATAAAATAAGCTTTCACGCCGGCATTCTCGCCGGCGTCGTGACGGGCGTTAGTTACCATCTGTTGCAATGGGCGTATTTGAGCTTACAGATCGGCGTGTCGAGTTATAACGCCATTTACGGCAGTTTTGCGGCGTTACCCTTATTTGTGGTTTGGCTGCAAAGTTGTTGGATGATTGTGTTATTCGGCTGCGAGATGGCGTTTTATACCCAAAACTATCAAACCTATCGCAACAACAACCGCTTTGCGCATTTGAGTTTTGCCATGAAAAAGCTGGTGGCCCTGCAAGTTATGCATCTGATAGTCAAAAATTTTAGTCAATTGCATGCGCCTTTAAGTGCTGCCGAGATTGCCGGTGAGCTGGCTATACCTATTGCGATTGTTCAGGATGTGCTGGCGAAATTATTGCTGAGCCGCCTAATTGCCGTGCTGAAAGAACCTGAAGACAGCGACGAGGTCTATCTGCCGGCCGTAGATATTCATATCCTGACCATCAGCTTTGTGATCAACGCGCTGGAGCAATGCGGGCAAAACCAGTTGCCGGAGGCCAATCAGCAGTCGCTGCTGATCGACGCTGTCGAAAGCTTCAAAAGCATGATAGAAGCATCCGAGCGTAATCAGCTGCTAAAAGACATTTGAAACAGTCGGTGACATCAGTTCTAAAGCGCTAACATCGCAGATTGCTCCTGATTTCAGTTCATTGAAAGCCAGTGCAACATTTGCAGCAAGTTGCAAAGCAAGTGAATCGCTTCTTGGTGCTCAGCGAGCTCGAATTCTGACATAACCCCGAAAGTTAGTTTTTGTGTTTGTAACAGTGCAAAAAAGCTTTTGCATCATTTTTTGATGCTGCATTTTTTGTGGTTCTCGCACCGCCGATATATACCAATAAATAATATTAAATGGTATAAATATCCGATCAGATCAACAAAGGTTTGCCATGCAAAAAAACACAAGCGTTACACTCGGCACGCACTTCGAGCAGTTCATTGCTCAACAAATTAGCAACGGTCGCTATGGTTCAGCCAGTGAAGCAATCCGGGCAGGCTTGCGCCTATTGGAAGAGAGAGAAGCAAAGCTATCAGCCCTAAGACTTGCGCTTAAACAGGGTGAAGAAAGCGGAGCGGCTGATTATTCATTGAAAGGTTTGCTCGAAGAACTCGACAGTGAAAGTCATCACTGATGCTGGAATTTTCACTTACCAACGCCGCTAAAGCAGACTTAAAGAACATTGGTCGTTATACCCAAGAAACATGGGGCATTGAACAGCGAAACCGTTATTTAACTTTGCTCGACCAAAGCTTTTATGATTTGGTGACAAATCCGCTCATTGGGCGAGACTGTAGCGAAATTCTCCCCGGTTACCGCAAGCTTCCAGTCGGCAAACACCTTGTGTTTTATCGTCAAAAAGAATCCAATCAGATTGAAATTGTCCGTGTTCTTCATTCGCGCATGGATAGCGAAACCCATCTAATCGATTAATATAAAAGAAGCGAACTTTGATGCTCGGTTGGGATGACTAAACGGAAATAAAAGACGTTTTTCCGTCTGAACAGGTAAGGAATTTTGCCCATAAAAAAGCCCCTTTTGTGACAGTGTTTTTTAACACACACCGTTATTTCGGGCTCTAAAATTGAAAAACGTCATGTTTCTCAATAAGTTAAATCGTGGCGGAGAAAGAGGGATTCGAACCCTCGATACGTTGCCGTATACACACTTTCCAGGCGTGCGCCTTCGACCGCTCGGCCATCTCTCCTAATAGATTTTTGGGCCAATCCGCGGATGTAGTGCTTCAGAAATTGATCGCTTCAGAGCTTAATCTGCTTTTTGTCGCCGTGATAGCGACTGCCCAATTCCGACTAGGATAATGGATACGCGGTCATTTTGCAATTCAGGCGAGTATTTTCTCGGCTATTAACTTGGCCCCTGAGTTCTACGCAGTTGTTACTTCCCTAAAAGGCAATCCAATTTTAGTCATTGGCTTAGCGTCTGAGCCGCGGCTACTTGGGCTCGGTTGATGATGTTCTGTCGGCGATGAATAAATGGTTGAATTTTGATCTTCAGTGGATCATGAACTAAGTTTGCGCACGGGTTTGCTTTGGATTTTATTGGTGGGTGAACTTATTTTTTGTCTATAGCCTATCGGGGTGAGCGGGGGAGCCACATGAACGATATTTGTATTTCAAACGAAAAACCAAAAATTCTGATCGTCGATGATGTTCACGAAAACCTGCATACCTTGCTGAATATTTTGCGGCTAGATTATGCGGTGATGGCGGCTACTTCCGGTGAAAAAGCCCTGGAGATAGCCCGGCGCGCGCCAGCGCCGAATTTGATTTTGCTGGATATAAAAATGCCGGAAATGGACGGATACCAGGTGTTGCAAACTCTGCGTGGTGATTCGGCAACGGCTGAAATCCCGGTCATTTTTGTCACTGCCGCGGCCGAAGCCGGCGATGATATTAAGGGTATGGCATTGGGCGCCGACGACTATTTACTCAAGCCAGTGGTGCCCGAGTTGCTTATAGCCCGGGTTAGACTGCATTTGGAGCTGGCCACCTATCGGAAACGCTATGGCAGACTATAATCGTTGGGGTGAATTGGCAACGCTAGTCTAACTATTTCCCTGGACGATGAACAAAGACAAATCCCTATCGCTCAATCCCAGGCCGACTATTTTGGTGGTAGATGATCTTCCCGAAAATATCCACGGTTTACTCGAAGCACTTAAGGATGATTACGGCATTATGGTGGCAACAGAAGGCATGCGCGCGGTGGAGTTGGCGCAAGGCCCGACGCCTCCTGATTTGGTATTGCTGGACGTCAGAATGCCGGGTATGGATGGCTATGAGGTTTGTAGGCGGCTTAAGAGCGATCCTAGAACCGCGGGGATACCCATCCTCTTTGTGACGATAGTCGAAGCGTCCATCGAAAAAATTCGCGGTTTTTCGATGGGCGCCGCCGATTTTATTACCAAGCCGTTCGACATCGATGAAGTAAGGGCCAGGGTCAAAACGCATCTGGAACTGAGCCGCTTACGCCGCGCTCTGGAAGGCCGGGTCAAACGTCTGAACGAATACCGGCATGCCACGGATGTGTCCAATATCGTATTCCGGACCGATCCGCATGGCGTGATCACCTTTGTAAACGATGCCTTTGTGCAAACCTACGGCTACACCCGCGAGGAGGTGATTGGCAAAACCAGTCGGATTCTCAAAGATCCCGACGCGGCTCCCTGTCTGCATAGAGAATTATGGAACACGATTCTAGGCGGAGCAATCTGGCGCGGCACCTACAGCAACCTGACTAAAAGCGGCGAGGTGATTTACATCAACAACACCATCGTGCCCATCCTCGACGCCGACGGCGCGATTCGCGAGTTTATCTCTACCAGCGTGAATGTCACTCATTTAATCAAACAGGAAGAGTTGATTCGGGAACAGACCACGGACGCGTTAACCGGTTTGCCCAATCGAGTGAAATTGATGCAGGATTTGGCAAATGCCGAGCAATCGATGCTGGGTATGATCAATATCGATCAATTCAAAGCCATCAATGATTTTTACGGTTTGCGCAACGGCGATAAAGTCTTGTTGGAAATTGGCGAGCGTTTGCAAAAAATGAGCGGCGCCGATGCGCAGGCTTATCGCATCGGCGGCGATTTGTTTGCGTTGCTCTCAAAAAACGGTGGCGATCCGGGTGGTTTCGAGCAATTGATAGACAGAATTATCAAGCATTTGGAATCGGAAGCGATCGATTGCGGCGAAGACAAGATTAATATCCGCGTGACGGCCGGCATCTGTTCAGGTGCCGACAATCCTTATACGCATGCGGCCCTGGCCTTGGAGCGCGCCAGAATCGAACGTCGGGATTATTTGATATATACCGATCAGATGCAGATCAAATCGCACTACAAGGACAACATCCATTGGAGCCAGAAGATTCGCAGTGCCTTGGCCGACGGCCGTATCGTGCCTTTTTATCAACCCATCGTCGACAATCGCAGCGGCAAAGTCGTCAAATACGAAGCTCTGATGCGGATGATAGACGAAGACGGCAACGTGATTCCGCCCAGCTTTCTCGGGGTCGCAAAACGTACCCGGCAATATACCGCCTTGACTCGCACCATGATCGAACAAGTCGTGCAAGCCTTGCCCGACTCGGAGGAGGAGATGAGTATCAACCTAACGGTAGAGGATATTATCGATGCCAATACTGTGAGCTTTATTGCCGAGAAACTCTCTCAGCCTGGCGTCGGTTCGCGCATTGTGTTGGAGATCACCGAATCTGAAGGTATCGAAAGTTACGAGGACGTGCGCGAGTTTGTTAATCGTATGAAAGGCTATGGTTGTCAATTTGCCATAGATGATTTCGGCAGTGGCTATTCCAACTTCGTGCATTTATTGCGGTTAAAGATCGATTATTTAAAGATCGACGGCTCCATCATTATGAATATTATCGACAATCCCGATTCTGAAGTGATTGCTCGTGTCATCGTCGATGCTGCGCGACGCTTGGGCATGCGCACCGTTGCCGAGTTTGTGGGGAGTGCGGAGATCCAAGCCAAGGTAGTTGAGTTGGGCATCGATTTTTCGCAAGGTTTTTATCTAGGTAAGCCGATACCGCAACCACTGGGGACGCCCCGCCATGATTGAATCTAAACGGCATCCGGGTGACGACATGAATAAGTCTGATCCAGGCAAGTCTGATGCTAAAGCAAGTATGGAGTTTTAGGGTGCGGCCGGTTTTTAATGAAAATCCTCTGCGCAAGACGATAGCTTGGCAGATTATCGTCAGTTTCATGGTCTGCCGGCTATCAAGCGCCGCCAGCGTACTGCTGACGATAATCTGCTGGAGTAATCCGGTGCAGGCCGACATCAGTGCGGCGACAATTCGTGGTCAAGTCACGCTGCGGGGGGCTGACACTCAGGCAGGCGCGCAAATCATCGTCACCAGCCTGGAGCGGGGTTTTTCCACGCGGACCTTTTCCCGAGCCGACGGTTCATATGTGCTGATGGCGTTAAAACCCGGCCGTTACCAGCTCAAGGTGTTAGGGTTGGACGGCCAGCAAAACAGTCAAGAGCTGACGCTGCAAGTGGGGCAGGTGGCCTTGGTAGACGTTGCGTTAGGCGATGATAATAGCGTTGCCGAACACACGAGTGAGGGCAATTCCGCGGAGTTGGCTACCTATCTAACGCCCGAGCAAATGCAGCGCTTGCCGCAGGTAAACCGCAATTTTCTAAATTATGCCGACCTGGCGCCCGGCGTGAATGTGGTAAACGATGAGAATGGCAGTACCCGCTTGCAAAGCGGCGGGCAACGTCCGGATAGCGTCAATTTGTTTATCGATGGCGTTAGCCAGAAAAACTATGTGGTCAGGGGCGGCGTAGCCGGGCAGGATTCCAGTCGCGGCAATGTGTTTCCGGAATCGGCCGTTGCCGAATACAAGGTTATCAGCCAGAACTATAAAGCCGAGTACGATCAAGTCGGCGGCGCGGCAATTTCGGTGCAGACCAAATCCGGCGGCAATACCTTTCACGGCGAAACATTTTACGATCATACCAATCAAGATCTGCGCAGCGTCACCCCCAGCGAACAACTGGCGGGCGGCAAGCGCGATACCGAGCAAGCGCAATTTGGTGTGACCTTGAGCGGTCCCATCGCCAAGGATGTCGCGCATTTTTTCATGGCATACGAACGTAAACTCAACGACGATTACGCCAATGTCAGCGCTGGCGACGGCTCCCTCTTAACCGAACCGTATCAGGCGCAACTGGGCAGCGTGAACCGGCCGTTCAGGGCGGATTTGTTTTTCGGCAAGTTGGATTGGGCGCTTAACGACAGCAACCTGATCGAAGTGTCGTTTAAGTTGCGCGACGAAACCGAAACCCTGGGCATTGGCGGTCAAAACGCCGAGTCTTATGCGTTAACAAAGGGTAACAGTGAAAAACGCCTGGACTTTAAATATCAATATAGCGCCGAACATTGGGTCAACGAAGCCCGGTTTACTTATGAAGATGCTAATTGGCAGCAATTGCCGGCCACGCAAAGCGCGGGTTTGCTGCTGCGTCGCCTGGACGGCAGTTTGAGTGGGGGTAATCTGAGTAGCCGGAGTGTGCTGAATAGCGGCGGCGCGACCAATTATCAGGACAAGGGGCAGAGCGGGCCGGGTTTTCAAGACGATCTAACCTTCAGCGGTTTGGATTGGCATGGCACTCATGTCGTAAAGCTGGGCGCTAAAGTCAAACAGATAGAACTTGGCGCGGTGGAGCGCGACCCTTACCACCCGCAGTTCGGCTTAAATTTAAACAATCCTGCCGGCAACCCGTATCAAGTGCGCTGGGCAACGCCATTAGCCGGAGGCGGCGACGGTTCCGCCCAATCTGACGTGACGCAATTTGGCGCGTATCTGCAAGACGATTGGAACCCTAATAGACATCTGAGCGTAAACCTGGGCGTACGCTGGGACTACGAATACAACCCCGGTTATCTGAATCATGTCACACCCGGCGATGTCAGCAGCGCGCTCCGCAATTGGCACAACATTCACAACGCCAATACCGGTTACGACATCGAAAACTACCTCAGCAACGGTGCTAATCGGGCGGCCGACAGCAATAATATTGCACCCAGATTAGGGTTGGCATACGACTTATTCGAAGACCAACGGCATGTGTTGTTCGGCGGCTACGCCAAGGCCTACGACCGCCATATTTACGACGTGCTGCAACTGGAACGAACCAAGGGCAGTTATCCCAGTTTTAGCGTCAATTTTCAGGGCGACCCCAATTACGATTGTGTTGGGGGCGTTGATTGCATTGCCTGGAATCCCGAGTATTTAAACTATACGCCGGCGCAATTGTCCGCGCTGACCGGTGCAGGTACGGGTAGCAGCCGGGAAATCAATTTGATGCGTAACAATCTGCGCACGCCCTATGCCGACCAGTTCAATATCGGCATGCGCAATCGTTTCGGCGACTGGTATACCGAGGTCAGCGTGTCGCACGTACACAGTTACAACGGTTTGGTCGGTTTGCTGGGCGGTCGCAATGCCGACGGTAGCTTTTACGCAGCCGGGTCCGGGTTCGGCGGTACCTTTCAGGCTGTACCGGGTTTTGGGCAATTGATCTTGTTCGATAACGGCGTACAGACCAAAACCAACTCGGTATTTGTCAAAGCGGAAAAACCGTACAGCAAAGACAGCGGCTGGGGAATGACTGTTGCCTACACCTTTACCGATTCCGAGGAAAACAAACCGCAGTCTTTCTTCGATAACAGCAGCTATTTGTTTGAGCATCCCAATACCCACACCAATGGCTGGCTGGATACCGCCGGAGTCAGAAAGCATAAATTGGTGACAACCGCCAGTGTCGATTTGCCGTGGGATTTGATTTTTTCCACCAAACTGACGCTGGCGACGCCCGACACCCGCTCCGGCGTCAACTGTACCAGTGGTGCTTGCCGCTTCGATACCTTTACGCCGCCCGGTAGCGATTTTATTTTTCCGGGGCAGTGGTGGGGGTACAAACAAGTCGACATTGCGCTGATAAAAAGTTTCGATACGCCGCACGACACCCGGATGAAGCTGCGTTTGGATGTGTTGAATTTATTCGATTTTAAAAATTATGCGGCATTTAACAGCGACTTTGCCTCGCCGAATTTAGGTACGCCGTCTACTGTGCTGGCCGGACCGAGTTTGACGGTGAAATTGACCGCCCGCCTGGAGTTTTGATGCCGGGGAAGTTAGTGAGCGCGGGTTTATTTTTGTGGGTGATGCTCAGCAGTCTTGGCGCCGCTGCCGACGACGACGCGCTCAACGCCAAAACCAAGGCCAATTATGTGTTCAATTTCACCAAGTTCGTGGAATGGCCGGCGCTGATGAACGATACGCTGCATGTCTGCATCGTTGGTGCCGAACCTATCGTTAACTTGCTGAGCGACTTGGCCAGCCGCGATACCAAGGGGCATTTATTGCAAATCTGGTCGGGTATAGACGACCCGCAGGTTTGCCAGATTTTGTATATCGACCATGATGCACCCGAGTTGCAAGCCTTGATGCAGCAGGTGCGCAGCAATCAGATATTGACTGTCAGCGATGCCGAGGGGTTTGCCGGCCGGGGCGGCTGTATCGGGTTCTATAGCGAAAACGGCCAAATCAAGCTGGAAATCAATCCCGACGCCGTGCGCCGCGCGCAATTAAAAGTCAATGCCTTGTTGATGGAAATCGCCCGTATCGTCCGTTAATTCACTTCAGAAACCCATGACAAACCAGGCTGAATTTAAACGCGATCTGACCATTAAAACCAAGTTGGTGCTGATCATGTTGGCAACCAGCATCTTGTCCCTGCTGCTGGCGGGGGCCGGTTTTATCGCCCAGGAACACATGCGGGTCAAACAGGATATGGGTCGGGATTTGAGTTCTCTGGCCCGTATCATCGCCAGTCGCAGTACCGTGGCCTTGTCCTTCAATGACAGCGGTGTCGCCAACGCGACGTTGGCAGCTTTAAGCGTCAAGCAGAGCGTGGTATCGGCCTGTATTTATGATAGCGCCAATCAGCTATTTGCACTTTACGAACCCGGCTTGGCCTGTCCGCCTCAACATCCGGAGCCTTCGGCTATCGAGCGGCCGCGATTCGACGATGCATATTGCACCGTTAGCGAAACGATAGCGTTGGACGGTCGCACCTTGGGAAGGGTTTGGATAGCCTCCAGTCTGGCGGAGCTGGATTCCTTGTGGCGGGATTTTTTGGCTGCGGCGATGGGTATTGTGATGTTATCCGGTCTGTTCGCCTTGCTATTGGCTTCCAGTTTGCAGCAAGTGGTGTCCGGTCCGCTGGTCAGGTTGAAGAAAACCGTCGAGACTATCAACAGTGAAAAAAACTACACCTTGCGCGCCACACAAGAGAGTAACGATGAATTAGGGGCGTTGATTCAAGCCTTTAATACGATGATAGCCACCATCGAAGCCCGCGATAGCGAACTGTTGGCGTTGAATTGGCAGCTTGCCGAGAATGAAAAACTATTGGCCAGCATCAACGAAGGTCTGGAAGAACGCGTGGCTGCCCGCACGATGGAGTTGGCGGATATCAACGCCAAATTGGCGCATAACAGCGTGATGCTGGCAACAGTGCTGGATAGCATGTCGCAGGGCCTGATAGCCTTTGACAGCAATTTAAAGTTATTGGTTTGGAATAAAAAGCTCAGCGAGGTGCGCGGTTATCCGGAAAGTATGCTGGCAGTGGGCAGGGACCATGCCGATTTCATGCAGTTCGATTTGACCGATCCGCAGTTGCGCTTCCGCAATCCCGATGCCGAACTCAAGCAGTTACTGGAAGAAATAAGACGTTTTCAGCCGCACAATTTTACTCGGCAAAGGTTGGACAATAGGGTCATCGAGATCAGCGGCGGGCCGATAGCCGATGGCGGTTTCGTCAGTACTTACGAGGATGTGACCTTGCGCAAACAGGCCGAGCTGGCGTTGAAAGAGGCTCGAGACGCCGCTCAGTCGGCCACCCAGACTAAAAGCCAGTTCCTGGCGAATATGTCGCACGAGATTCGCACGCCAATGAACGGCGTGCTGGGCATGTTGCATTTGGCCTTGCAGACCGAATTGACCGCGTCGCAACGCAATTATTTGGCAAAAGCGCACAGTTCCGCGCGTACCTTGTTGGGGATTCTTAACGATATTCTGGATTTTTCGAAAATCGAGGCCGGTAAATTAGCGCTGGAAGAAACCGAATTTCGCTTCGATAGCGTGGTGGAGCAATTGGCCGATATGATCGGTTACCAAGCCGGCTTGAAAGGCATTGAGTTTCTGATCCGTCACGACCCGCAAATTCCGCCGGTATTGTTGGGCGATCCCTTGCGTTTCGGTCAGGTGTTGACCAATTTGTGCGGCAACGCGCTTAAATTCACCGAAGCCGGCGAATTGGAACTGGCTTTCTATTGCCTGGCCAAGACCGACAGCACTATCGATTTGCGGATTTCGGTCAGAGATACCGGTATCGGTATGTCGGAAGACGATCAGAAAAAACTGTTTCAAGAGTTTACCCAAGCCGATCAGGGCACCAGCCGGCGCTTTGGCGGCACAGGTTTAGGCTTGGCCATCTGTAAAACCCTCGTGGAAATGATGCACGGACGGATCTGGATCGAGCAGTCGCAACTGGGGCAGGGCACAACTTTTTGTTTTACCGTGCGCTTGGGCGTTGCTACGGACACCTTGCTGCATCAAGACGCGCTGGAGCGAAGCATAGGCGTATTGCTAGCCGAGGTGCGGGTATTGGTAGTGGATGACAACGAGGCTTCCCGGGAAATCATCAGCGATATGTTGCGGCCGTTTCAGTTGCGGGTGAGCTGTTCGGCCAGTGCCGCCGCCGCGCTGATTGCTTTGCGGGATATGCCGGCCGATCAGCCTTTCGATGTGGTGTTGATGGACTGGAAAATGCCGGGTATGAACGGTGACGAGGCGATCA
This sequence comes from Methylomonas sp. MK1, assembly GCF_000365425.1. NCBI lineage: Bacteria > Pseudomonadati > Pseudomonadota > Gammaproteobacteria > Methylococcales > Methylococcaceae > Methylomonas > Methylomonas sp. MK1. The sequence goes on along the minus strand of NZ_AQOV01000001.1, from coordinate 478,553 downwards.
GGCAAATTCGTGCCGACACCAGCCTGGTGCAGCAGCCCAAGATCATCATGGTGACGGCCTACGGTAGCGAAGATGTGATGCGTTTGGCGGGCCGGGCCGGTATTGATGGCTTTTTGATCAAGCCGGTATCGCCGTCCTCGTTACTGGATGCGATTCTATCCGCACTGGGCCGCGGCCGGGTGCTAGGGGTGGTGGATAAATTCAAGCAATTAGGCGGGGCGGACATTGCCGGTATCAAACAACTGCAAGGTATTCGGCTGTTACTGGTGGAAGATAACGAAATCAACCGCGAATTTGCCTGCGAATTGCTGCGCAGTCACGAGATCCAGGTTGACGAAGCGATGAACGGCGAGGAAGCGGTCGCCATGGTTAGGCAACATCATTACGACGCGGTGTTGATGGACATCCAGATGCCGGTGCTGGACGGCTTGCAAGCCACCGTCAAGATTCGGGCCTTGGCGCAATCCGAGGGCAATCAACGCTATGCGACTATGCCCATTATCGCGATGACCGCCCATGCCATGGCCCGCGATGTCGAGAAAAGCCTGGAGGCGGGTATGAACGATCATGTCACCAAACCGATCGATCCCGACCGGTTGTTCAAAGCCTTGGCAACCTGGATTCCGCTCACGGCCGACGGTGGACAGAGCCAGGAAGCGGCGCGGATTTATCAAATTGCCGATTATCCCGAAGATTTACAAACCTTGACCAGTCTGGATATTGTGCAAGGCATACGGCGGATTGGCGGCAATCCGGATGCCTATCGCAAACAGCTATACCGTTTTAAAGAACACTACCCGGATGCGGTTGCCGAGATTCGCGGCTTGATCAATGCCGGCGAACTGAGGCAGGCTGAAGAGCGTTGCCATGCCTTGAAAGGTGTCAGCGGCAATCTGGGGGCGACCGATTTATTCGAAGCCGCCGCCGGCGTCGATATTGTACTTAAGCAGAATCAAATTCCGCCCGCCGAACACTTGCAGCACATGGAAGGATTTTTGCGTAAAGTAATCGGCGACATTCAAGCCTTGCAAACAGCGGCGGACAGTCAAACGTCCGGCCTGGATCAGCCTACAGCACCGGTTGCCGACGCCGAGATAGCGGCGGATTTGCAGAAATTGTCGCAGTTACTGGAAAGCGATCTAGGCGCGGCCGAAACGATGTTGGAGCAATTACAGCGTAGTATGGCCGGTCATCAGTATTTGCCCTTGTTGGAGGAGATCGCCAAAAAAATCGACCGATTTGCCATCGACGAGGCGCTGACGCAACTGAGTGAGTTGCTGCAAAAGTTTTAACGCCAGTCTAGTCCGCGGCTTTTCAGTTTACATTCGGTGACGATGCAATTTAATTTACCTGCCCAGCGTCAATATCTTACAATTCGGTAGCCCAAGGCTAACTATAATTACTTAGGAGGATCTCATGTTTAAATTTCGTATGCTGGTTTCTGCGATAGCGCTGGCTAGTTCGATGTCTGTTATGGCGGCAGATGCGCTGCCCACCACGGCGCCAGCGCCTGCCAACAACCCAACAACCCCCGAAAAGGTTGAACTGGGCAAAATGCTTTATCACGATCCGCGTCTGTCTTCCACGGGCACCGTTTCTTGCGCGTCTTGTCACAACACCATGCTGGGTGGCGAAGATAATCGGCCAAATTCCATGGGCGTGAATGGCCAAACCGGCGGCCGCAGTGCACCAACGGTCTGGAATGCTGCATTCAACAAAGTGCAATTCTGGGACGGCCGCGCCGACAGCCTGGAAGCGCAAGCGGCAGGTCCAGTCACCAACCCTATCGAAATGGGCATGAAAAGCTGGGATGACGTGGTCGCTCGCTTGAAAACCATTAAAGGCTATCGCCATGCTTTCGAAGTGGCCTTCGGTAGCGATGCCGAAGCCATTACCAAAGACAACGCCACCAAAGCGATTGCCGCCTACGAAAGAACTTTGATCACACCGAATAGCGCTTACGACAAATATGTCAAAGGCGATAAAAGCGCCTTGACCGAACAGCAAGAACGCGGTCTGAAAAAAGCCGTGGAATTGGGCTGCACCGGTTGCCACAGTGGTCCGGCATTTAACGGCCCTGGGGTATTCCAAAAATTCCCTGTTAACCCTAGCGGCTATTTTGAAGCGCAATACCACTTCCAAAAAGACAAAGGCTTGGCGGAAGTCACCAAAAAAGAAAGCGACGAGCACATGTTTAAAGTTCCGACTCTGCGTAACGTGGCTTTGACTGCACCTTACATGCACAACGGTTCGGTAAAAACCTTGGATAAAGCTGTTTGGTTAATGGGTAAATTGCAATTAAATCAAGAGTTGTCGGATGCCGACGTGGCTGACATCGTCGCGTTTTTGAATGCGCTGACCGGCGAATTCCCAGAGCAAACCATGCCGCAATTGCCTGGAACACCGGGTTCCAGCTTTAACTGAGCTTTAGCAGGCAGCTAAAGAAAAGGGGCCGAAAGGCCCCTTTTTTTTGGCATGACAACGGCCTTGTGGCGGGCTTACGCGGCTCGAGGCTAAGTGCACATAATTCCCGGCCTTTAAATGCCGTTTACCCTGAGCCTGTTCAGAAGGGCACACGGGCCTTGGCTTCGACGCGCTCAACCCGAACGGAATGCCAGTGATCAATAGGGCCGGGTTAACAATGCGTTGAACCTCGGTGTCAATCCCAAGTTGTTGAGCAAAATAACGCGTGAAGATTAGATTCGGCGCAGATTTTTGCCCAGTTGGGCGAAGAAGTCGTTTGCGTCATATCTATGCCAGATACTGATCTGGACAGGCCGGCGCAATCTTTGGCGATTAGGGCGCTCCCGCAGTTGCGGGAGCGCATTGGTCAAAGTAGGTTAACTTTGAGGTCTATAACGTCACTTTCTACGGGAATGCTCCTGTCTATTTGGCAATAGAACACGGGTCCCTAAGGCTGGCAGCAAATGTTAGCTGGCTTGGCCGGCAGCAGTCGCTTCAGGTACTTCGATCAAGCGGCCGGTTTTTACGTCGTAAACGTAGCCGTAAACCGGAATGTCGCTAGGTACCAACGAATGGGCTTTAATCCGTTTAACGTCTTCCAGCACGCTGTCGGCTTGATTTTTGATGGTCAGCCAGTTGATGTACTTGCCATCTGTCGAACCGGGGCCTTCGCCGCCGTCGTGCCAGCCTGTCGCATCGACGCTGGCGGTTTTCAAGCTGCTGGCCAACAAGTCGCTCATGATCTCGTTGGTAAAGGTTTCCATGCCGCAGTCGGTGTGATGGATCACAAACCATTCCTTGGTGCCGAGTAATTTGTAGGAAATAACCAGGGAGCGGATCGCGTCGTCGCTGGCGCGGCCGCCGGCGTTGCGGATCACGTGGGCGTCGCCTTCGGATAAACCGGCATATTTCGCCGGGTCCAGCCGGGCGTCCATGCAGGTCAGTATGGCAAACTGACGAGCGGGCGGCATAGCCAAATCGCCTTTGTTGAAACTGGATACATAATCGCGGTTGGCTAATAGTACTTCGTTGTGAATTTTGCTCATAAAAACCTCGGTGGATGAAAAAACGTCTGGCCTAAACTGCAAACCAGACGGGGTAACGACTATCTCCGGGCTGCATTGTAGCCAAGCGACATTCTGGTTTAAAGAGGCTAATTGGTTTATAAAATATAAACTTTAAGTTTATATTGGATGCTGCGATGGATAAGTTTAACAACATGCGCGTTTTTTGCCGGATTGTCGAGCTCGGGACGTTTTCCGCTGTTGCCAAAGAGTCGAAGCTTTCGACAATGATGATCAGCAAATACATCGCCCAACTGGAAGCTTCGCTGGGCGTGGTGCTACTACATCGCACCACCCGTAGTCTAAGCCTGACCAGTGCCGGCGAAGCCTACTACAACCGCAGCAAGCAATTGCTGGAAGACTTGGCCGACTTGGAAGCCTCCACCGCGCAATTGGGCGAACGGGTGAAAGGCACCATTAAAATCAGCGCGCCTATCGATTTCGGCGGTATGTACATGGTGCCGGCCATCGAACGTTATCTAAAGCAATATCCGGAAGTGAAAATTTTAATGTCGCTGGACAACAAGCCGCCTAATTTGCGGGTAGGGAGCATCGACATTTCCTTGCTAGTGACCGATACCTTAGATCCGGGCGTGGTGGCGCGCAAGATTGCCGAGACCGAATTGTGTACCTATGCCTCGCCGGCCTACTTAGCAGAAAAAGGCTGTCCGCAAACCATAGACGAACTGAGTAATCACCAATGCCTACACTACATTGATACCCCGCACGGCGAGTTTTGGTTGTTTAACGTCGATGGCGAGCTGAAAAAAATCAAATCCGATTGGGTGTTAGCGTCTAATAACGGTCGCGCGCTGTGTCAGGCAGCGGCGCTGAGTATGGGCATAGTGCAAGCGCCGAGATTGTCGGTGGCGCCGTATTTACAAAGCGGCGAATTGGTGGAAATCCTCAGGCAATATCGCCGACCGGCGCTGGCCATTTACGCCACTTATCTACAACGGCGCTTTTATCCGGCCAAATTGACGACGTTTATCGATTTTTTGTTGGCGTATTTCGAGCGTTAGCCGGCTTTTGGAGTCTGCTGACTTAATGGGTGAAAGAAGGCGATTGATTTGGAAAATATATCTTAATGTTTGTGCCGCAAACCCTACTGACTTTTCAAAAGAAGACGAAATATTCCGGTTACCGTGATAGAGCAAGTTCGGCCAAAAGTCGATGGCTGCATATCGACTGTCAGTGACTGCAACGATGAGGGGCTATTGTAGCCTCGTTGCAGCGTTAGCGGAATCGAGGGCGTCGGCTGCCGGCAACCAAACCCACTTCGGCAATTGAAAGGACTTGGCCTTCGAAACCTCGCCTCCATCAAGGCCACTTGCTTTCATCAAGCCATTTCAAAGACATCAAACTGTTCATGTGCCGCCGTAAAATTGTCCGCAATCACCGCATGCATAAACAATTACGTCACGCCCCGAGCGGCTTAGCCAACATCGCGGATGACGCTCCGCTCAAAGCATTTAAGCTCGCGCACGCGGTCTTTTGCTATCGTCGCGAAGCTTTTTACCTTGCACGCAAACTGCCAAGCCTTGTGAATAAACCTAAAAGCCTTGCGGGCGAGGCAAATTGATTTGCCCGTCCGGCAAAGTGCCTTGCGCACGACCCGTTTCAGCTTGTGCGCGAGGTATTTTGCCATCGTCGCAATCTTTTTTACCTTGCGCGCAAGCTGCCAAGCCTTGCGATTAAACCTAAAAGCCTTGCGGGCGAGGCAAATTCGTTCGCCCGCAAGGCAAAACGGCTTGCACGCAACGGGATTAAGCTCGCGCACGAGGCCATTTACTATCGTCGCAACACTTTCTGTGTTGCCGGCCAGCTTTCAAAGCCAGGTGGCAACGCGTTTTAGTATGAGTCCGAGCGAACGGGGTTTTCGCGAATAGCTCAATGCGATTAGCGCGAGGCGTCAAGGCTCGAATGAGGGGGAAATCCCAACCCCGAAAAAAATCATACCGGGCACTAACCAATTGCCCTAGACTTGAATGCAATGGATCTATGTATTGTTGGCGGGCTTGCGCGGCTATCGGTCAAGAACTGCCTCATGCTGAAGCAATTTCAATGACCTCTAACTGTTCGTTTGCCACCATATAACCGTCCGCAGTCGTAGGATGCATAAGCGATAGCGTCATGCATCGAGAGGCTCCTAAGGCGGTGGATGACGCTCTGTTTATCCGCCCTGGAGAAGCTCCGTGCTCTGATGGCAAAGTGCCGAGCTTTACGAGGTTCGCGATTTCAGGACGCATAACGTTCGATTTAACGCGCGCCGTCAGGCGTCCCGTTGAATGAGGGGTTGGAGCCTGCCGATTCATTAGAGAAGTCGCTCCTCGGATCAACGACTACGCTAGCAAGCGCGCCAATCGCGTGGATGAGTTTTGTTCGAAATGTGTGCCGCTGAAATTTGACGCCTGGAAAGTCAGATAGAACGGCTTGAGACCATTGAGCCAAGGAATCCTTTCCGCCCGTAAATTGGAATTCATGCGCGAGACGATTTCGAATGCGATTGAGCGCATGCAAATGTTCGATGGCTTTGGGCATGTTTGAAGGGCTTTGTGTTTGAAGGGAACTGAGCGCTTGCAGTTTTTTGTGGAATGAGAGCTCGCTGAAGTTCTCATGTTTTTCTTTTTCGAGAAATTGTTTTGCGGCGTTGTCAATCGCTACCTCAAGAAGAAGGTGCCCCTTCAAAAGTACAAGTTCGGCACTTTTGTGGTCGTCCAGATGGGCGCTTACAACCCACTGGAATATTTGCGGTAGCGACATGTGTTGGGCTCTAACGATAACTATGACGTGACCTAAAAAGCTTAGCGACGATAGTTGCGGAGCTTTTTGGGGCCAGGTTGATACGCTGGTTGGACATCATTGCTTATCGCTCCACGGGAAAAGCTGCATCTCGATGATGTCTCCCTTAGGAACAATCTGCATGAACTCCGGTGTCCTGACAAATATGTAATCACTCGAAATATCCAACAGAACTCCATCGATTGTTTGTGTCGAACCATCTTTTCGGCTGATAACAACAGTAGTATGCGACCTTGTCGTTACGCACTCCGCGTCCTTAGAACACGCAACCACCTCTTTTAGGCTCTTACTCGCATCTTTATCACATGCCAGCGCAATTGCGCTACAAAGAGCAATAAGAGCTAGGGGCAGCGCAATAGCAAATCTAAGCATAGAGTGCGCGCGCATGGAATCAGCTAACCCGGCGTACCCTAGGATTGCGACAACAGCAGCAGTCCATTGTCCTACTTTCAGCGACCGAGGAATCAGGTCGAGAAACGCGCGGGCCCCCTCCGCGATGATGTCCCAAGGCTCAGCATGGATTAGAGATGATGGAATTACGTACCCGTGTGCGGTAGCTGATAGTGCCACCGTGCCGAATAAATATAGAACTGCCGGAACAGCCCCGACAACGACTGCCACATCCAAAATCTTGTGATCTGCTCCTTCCTTCTCAGTCATTCACCTCTCCTGTCGCATCTTCCCAGCAAGAGCGCCCCCTGTCATGAGGGCCAAACTTGGAAACAACCTTCCAGCGCAGCTTTTCGCGCAGGTCCGGTTTATTGCATGGTTATGTTTCATATGCCCGATATTCTCAGGGCCGTAGGCTGGGTATAGCAACGCGAAACCCAGCAGAAGTCTTGAAATAACCGAGTTTCTTTGTATTCAAACCAATCTTTTTATAACGAAACTTATCGGCTTCGAAGCTGGGTTTCATTATCATTCTACCCAGCCTACTTTTGCAATCCCAGCATCGGCTTAATATCAATTCGCGTTTTCCAAGTAACCTCATTCTACGCTTGCACAATCCCATGGGAATTGATGACCGACAAGTCACCTGAATGGACAGCAGTTTTCAATTTGGATACAACTCAATCAGAGTACAATTTGCTAGAGCGCGGTTGAAAACAGGCCCCCATTCGGGCGCTAAGCATCAATTCCACTCGCTTATTCATTATTTGCATCACTTGATCATTGGGTTGGCAACCGGAATAGACGGAAAGCTTCGTGTCTTTTCTATTTTGATTCACCGTTTGCCGGCCAGCTAGCCAGCAAGTTCTGATGCTCACTCAAGTTAGGTAAGCCCGGCCTCGCCCCCATCCGTGAGCAGCAAAACGCGCCGGCGACACTGGCGTAGCGCAATAATTCTATCCAGCTCAAGCCTTTGGCAAGGCCGGCGGCGAAGGCTCCGTGAAAGGCGTCGCCGGCGCCGGTGGTGTCTATCGCGACGATAGGCGGCGCGTTGAGGCTGCCTTGTTCCTGGCCGCGTTGCCAGATCAAACCGTGTTCGCCCAGGGTAATGACTACCACCGGGGCAACTTGCGCCAGTTTGGATAAGGCCAGGTTTTCATCGCCGGCATATTGCAGCGCAAACTTTTCCGAACAGACCAGATATTCGACTTTGTCCATCAGAGCCAAAGTGCCATCGTGCAGCGAGCCGGCGTCTAACACCGTCGGTACTGGGTGAGTTAACTGATTCAGTAAGCGCAGGGAAATATGCGGCTCATGGCCATCGAACAACAGCACTTTGGCGTCTAAGTCGTCAAAGTCGATAGCCTTGGCCGGCAACGCGCTGGTTTGCCCTTTGTAACTGATTAACGCGCGCTGCCCGTTCGGTTTGACCAGTACCGTTGATAACGGGGTTGGCGAAGCGCCGCGTACAACAAGCTGGGTATCGACGCCATGGTCTTGCAACTCCCGCAAATGACTGTCGCCATACACGTCGTCACCCAAATAGCCGCAAAAACCGGCCTTGCCGCCTAGTTTGGCGACCGTGACGGCGGCGTTGGCAGCTGGTCCACCGCCGCAGCCCAGCAAGTCGTCGGCGACGATTTTTTCATCGGCGCCGGGATGGTGCGGCACGGAAAACACCAAATCGTAACTGGCATGGCCGACGCAAAGTACGTCGAGCGGTTTATCGATCATTGAGCAACGCCCTTGCTGCGGTTATCCATCCGTCGCAGGAATTCCGCCATGATGGCTTTGTACAATTCATCGCCCAGATATTTGTCTTCCACGCCACTGTCGATGCTGGGGTTGTCGTTGACTTCTATGACATAGCCTTTGCCGTTGATTTCTTTGACATCGACGCCGTACAAGCCATTGCCTATCGGTTGTGTGGCCCTTAACGCGGCGTCGAGTACGCCTTTGGGTACTTCGAAAGTCGGCAAGGTATCGAAGTTACCGCTGTCGGTGCGTTTAGCGCCGTGGCGGTAAATCTGCCAATGGTTTTTCACCATAAAATAGCGGCAGGCGTACAGGGCTTTTTGGTTGAAAATGCCGATGCGCCAATCGAAATCGGTATACAAAAATTCCTGGGCCAGCAATAGTGCGGATTGCTCAAACAGTTCGGCAACTTTGCTTTCCAGTTCCTGGCGGTTATGCACTTTGACGATGCCGCGCGAAAACGAGCCGTCCGGAATTTTGATTACCACCGGATAACCGGCGATGGCTTCCAGATTATCCAGGTGTTGGGTATTGCCCTTGTGTAAGATCCAGGTTTTTGGCGAGGGTACTTTATGGGTGCGAAACAGGTCGGCCAGATAGACTTTGTTGGCGCAGCGCAAGATAGACGTCGGGTCGTCGATTACCACCAAGCCTTCCGCTTCCGCTTTTTTGGCGAACCGGTAAGTGTGATGGTCGATCGCGGTGGTCTCGCGGATGAACAAGCCGTCGAACTCCGGCAGGCGGCCGTAATGGTTCAGCGTAATCAATTCCACATCAATGCCCAGTTGCCGGCCGGCATCGATAAATTTTTTCAGCGCGCCGCGATTGCTGGGCGGTAATTGTTCGGAGGGGTTGATCAGAATCGCCAAATCGTAACGCGCGGTCTTTCTGGCTCGGCTTTTCCGCCAGACCTTTTTACTAAAGCGATCCAGCGCGTCGGCAAACAAGGTCTGCATCGAATCGTCCAGTTGCCTGGGCGAGACGGCTTTTAGGTCGGTGATTTGCCATTGCTGGTCAAAGCGCAAAGCAATTTCCAGTATCGGGCAGGCGAAACGCTCGAACAGTAGCCGCGCCAATTCCTGAAAAGCGGGTTCCGGTGTCGTGCCGAAATAGCTGTGCAGGGTAAATTCGCCGTTTTTGTTTTGATGTTTGAAGGCGCGCGCCAGCGGCTGGTTCAAGTCTTCCAGTTGCAGCCGATACAAGGCATTTTTGCCCAAATCGTTGATGACTTTGACCGACGGAATCACATGGTGATTGCGGGCCTCGGCCAGCAGCGAACAATAATAGCCGTCGGACAAATAGGTGTAACTGCTGCACAGGTTTATCACCCGTACCCGTTGATCGGGGTCGGTTTGTTCGCTGGCCAGATAGTCTTCAAAGCTGACGACTTGGTCGCTAGGATAATAAGGATTCCAATCCGAAAGGTCGTCAACGACCAGCAGCGTGCTTGCCATGGTAAAAAGTGCCCGGTAGGTTTATGTTAGGCGGGGATTTTGAAACCAGTCGAGTTTTAAGACAAGCCGAATTCTGAAATTCCCTCTAAGACTGCCTATTGCTTGCGGCTTAGGGGTTTGCCACACTGTACAATTACTGTCTCCGAACATTTGAGTATGCAGATGAGTTTGTCCCCATTCGGCACCGAAATCGATACCAGCGTATTCCAGGCTAGTTATGCTAGTGCCCGCCAGGCTTGGTTGTCGCTAATCACAGAGATGGAACAGCCGGTGCGGCATGAGATTTATCAATGCGCCGGACTCGGGCCGGACGGCGAATCTTTGCTGACCGATATTGCCTGGATAGGCGATGAAAATGCCGACAACCTAGTCGTGGTCATCGCCGCGACGCACGGCGTGGAAGGCTTTGCGGGCAGCGCGATACAGCTTGATTTGCTGCAAGGGGTAAGCAAGCGCCAGCTGGACATTCCGAGCGACACGGCGATATTGCTGATTCACGCCCTGACGCCTTGGGGTTATGCCTGGTCGCGGCGGTGTGATGCCGACGGTGTGGATTTAAATCGCAATGCGGTGGATTTTTCGCAGTCCTTACCTGAGAACCCGGATTACGACTTGTTGCGGGAATGGTTATTCGTGGCGGACGCTGGGCAAAGACAACAGGCGTTTGCCGATTTTACCCAGGAATACGGCAGAGTCGCGTTGGAAAAAGCCATCAGCGGCGGACAATACCGCGACCCGTCCGGGCCGTTTTTTGGTGGCATAGCGCCGGCCCATGGTCGCCTAGTCTGCGAGGATTTGATTCAACGTCACAATCTGGGCCAACGCTGCTTGGCTGTAGTGGATTTGCATACCGGTCTGGGGCCTTATGGCTACGGGGAAATTATCTGTGACCATCAACCCGACAGCGCTGGCGCGGCGGTCGCACAGCGTTGGTACGGGGATTCGGTGACGCTGCCGCTGGCAGGTACTTCCAGCTCGGTGCCGAAACTGGGCTTGTTGGATTATCTGTGGCACGCGAACATGAATCCGCAAAGTTGTTACGTGACGCTGGAGTTCGGCACTTACAGCACCGACCACTTGTTTGAAATCCTGCTGCGCGATCACCAGCTTTGGGCTGTGGAGGATAATCACGATCAACGTTTCGCGCATAGCATGGTGATGCGCCATCATTTTTGTCCCAACGACAACGCCTGGCAGGAAATGGTGTTGTTTCGCGCTCGGCAAGTGCTGGGCCAAGCGCTGCGCGGAGTTTCGTCGTGACCGCTTTACCGGCCTTAGCGAACAAGTTGGCGGTGCGTCCGGCGCAAAGTGCCGATCTGGAGGGCTTGGTAGCGTTGGAAAATGCCAGCTTCGCTAGCGATAAATTAAGCCGGCGCAGTTTCCGGCATTGGTTGAGTTCCGATCATCGCGCCCTGTTGTTAGCCGAATGGGCGGGGCTGGTGGCCGGCTATATTTTGATCATTTATCATCCCGGCACCCGCCTAGCGCGGATTTATTCGCTGGCGGTGGCGCCACAACTACGCGGCAACGGCATAGCCAAGACTTTAATGCTGGCCGGTGAGCAAGCCGCGCGCGACGACGGCCGATTGTATTTGCGCTTGGAAGTCAGCGTAGACAATGCCCCAGCCATCCGCTTATATGAGGCCTTGGGTTTTCAAAAGTTTGGTTTGTATCGCGACTATTACCAAGATCATAAAGATGCGCTGCGCTACCAAAAGCGCATCCGCCGTTATCGCGACACCCCACAACACCGCTCGGTACATTGGCTGCGGCAAACCACGCCGTTTACCTGCGGCCCGGCGGCCTTAATGATGGCGATGCACGCTTTAAATAAAAGTTATTTGCCGTCGCGCGAACAGGAAATCGAACTTTGGCGCGAAGCGACGACGATTTTTATGACCTCCGGGCACGGCGGTTGCCATCCGATAGGTTTGGCGCTGGCGGCGAAGCGTCGAAGGTTCTCAGTGGAAGTCTGGATCAATCAAACCGGTTCCTTGTTTATCGATAGCGTGCGTAGCGAGGATAAAAAGCAGATTGTCGAGTTGGTCGATACCTGCTTCAAGCGCGAAGCGGCGGAGCAGGGCGTGGCGATACACTATGCCAACGTCACGCAAAACGATTTGATAGCCGCCTTCGAAGCCGGGGCTATACCTTTAATCTTGATCAGTACCTTTTCGATGGACCGGAAAAAGGCCCCGCATTGGGTAGTGATGAGTGGCTTTGATAAGGATTGTTTGTATATGCATGATTCCGACCCGGATGACGGCCGGCAGAGCGAACTGGATTGCCAGTTTATTCCGATTGCCCGGGAGGATTTTGATCGCATGTCCTGTTTTGGTAAATCGCGGTTGCGGACGGCGGTCATTGTTTGGCCGAGCGCTTAGTTCGAGCTTTTCATTCTAAGTTGATTGCGCAAGCGTTACAATTGCGGTAACAGCCTATATATTCACGAGACTTTAATTCATGAACAACCAGCGTCACGACGACAGCAAGAAAGTTAAAAATATTGCCGCAGTTTTGTACCTATTGGTGCTGACTTTTCTAGTCGGCGGTTCTTATCTGCATCAGCAGAGAGCAGATGCAGATCAAGTTTTGACTACCACTGCCGTACAACCCTAAATTCCGCCCGATCACGATTTTCGGACGCGCCCCGCTGCACCGAAATTGACATCGCTCTGCAACAACAGTACCTTAGCCGGCTTTTCTTTAGAAGCCGTCTCCAAAATCAGAATCTTAAGAGTCATTAATGGAAGAATTTCATCGCATTAGCCGCCTGCCGCCTTACGTTTTTAATATCGTCAACGAGCTGAAAGCCAAAGCCCGAGCGGAAGGCGAGGACGTCATAGATTTCGGTATGGGCAATCCGGACCAACCGACGCCCAAGCACATACTCGACAAGATGGTGGAAGTGGCGCAGCGCGACGACACGCATCGTTACTCGGTATCCAAAGGTATTCCTCGGTTGCGCAAAGCCATTTGCGGTTGGTACAAACGGCGTTTTGATGTTGATTTGGATTTCAATACCGAAGCCATTGTCACCATAGGCTCGAAGGAAGGCTTGTCGCATCTGGCTTTAGCCACGCTGGGCCCCGGTGATGTAGTGTTGGTGCCTAACCCGGCTTACCCAATTCATCCCTATGGCGTGGTGATCGCCGGCGCAGATATTCGCCATGTGCCGTTGACGCCCGGCGTCGATTTTTTTGAAGAATTACAAAAAGGCATCGCCGAATGCTGGCCTAAGCCGAAGATGTTGATTTTAAACTTTCCGGGTAATCCAACCTGCCAATGTGTGGAGCTGGATTTCTTCGAGAAAGTGGTGGCGATTTGTAAAGAACATAATATCTGGATCGTCCACGACATCGCTTATGCGGACATCGTGTTCGATGGCTATGTGGCCCCGTCTATATTGCAAGTGGAAGGTGCGAAAGACATCGCCGTCGAGTTTTTCTCCTTATCCAAAAGTTATAATATGCCGGGCTGGCGGGTAGGATTCATGTGCGGCAATCCAACCTTGGTGGCCGCTTTGACTCGCATCAAATCCTATATGGATTACGGCACGTTTACGCCGATCCAGGTGGCGGCGATCACTGCCCTGGAAGGTCCGCAAGATTGCGTGAAGGAAATTTGCGACATGTACGAAGCTCGCCGCGATGTACTGTGCGACGGCTTGAATGCGATGGGTTGGCATGTGGACAAACCGAGGGCGACCATGTTTGTCTGGGCGAAGATCCCGGAAGCCTATCGGGAAATGGGCTCCATCGAATTTGCCAAGAAGTTGATCATCGACGCCAAGGTAGCAGTATCGCCGGGTATCGGTTTTGGTCAACACGGCGACGATCATATCCGTTTTAGTTTGATCGAAAACGAGCACAGAACCCGCCAGGCCTTGCGCAGCATCCGCAATATGCTGAAAAAAGACAACGTAGTATAATCGCCGCCATTTTTGGGTATAACGCTAGGAGTCAGGTTTGAAGCCGGTAACAGTTGGGGTTTTGGGATTGGGGACCGTCGGTGGCGGCACCGTCAACGTACTGAAAAGGAATGCCGGGGAAATCGCCCGCCGGGCCGGCCGTGAAATCGTGGTCACCCGTGCTTCTGCGCGCGACCTGAATCGGACGCGGATTTGCGCTACCGATGGCATCACCTTGACGGTCGATCCGTTCGAGATCGTCAACGATCCTGATATCGATGTGGTCGTCGAGTTGATCGGCGGCTACGATCTGGCTAAACAACTGGTGTTAACTGCGATTGCCAACGGCAAACATGTGGTCACCGCCAATAAAGCCCTGATAGCTCTACACGGTAACGAAATTTTCGCGGAAGCCAGCAAAAAAGGCGTGATGGTATTGTTTGAAGCCGCGGTAGCTGGCGGCATACCCATCATCAAAGCCATCCGCGAAGGTCTGGCCGGTAACCGCATCAAATGGTTGGCCGGCATCATCAACGGTACCGGTAACTTCATCCTCACCGAAATGCGCGACAAAGGCCGCGATTTTGCTGACGTATTGGCCGAAGCGCAGGCTTTGGGGTACGCGGAAGCCGATCCGACTTTCGATGTGGAAGGCATCGATGCCGGGCATAAATTGACCATTCTGGCGTCAATCGCCTTCGGCATTCCGTTGCAATTCGAGAAAGTTTTCACGGAAGGTATCACCAAAATCACCCGCCTGGATGTGGAGTACGCCGAAGCGCTGGGTTACCGGATCAAAAATTTGGGTATCGCCCGGAAAACCGAAGACGGCATTGAGTTGCGTGTGCATCCGACCCTAATTCCCAAACGCCGCTTGATCGCCAATGTCGATGGTGTGATGAATGCGGTGCTGGTGTGCGGCGATGCGGTTGGCCCCACCTTGTATTACGGCGCCGGCGCCGGCGCGGAGCCGACTGCTTCCGCTGTAGTGGCCGATCTGGTCGATGTGGTCAGAGCGATGACCAGCGACCCTGAAAACCGCGTGCCGCATCTGGCCTTCCAGGCCGATGCGATTGCCGACATTCCGGTTTTGCCTGCCGAGCAAATTAAAACCGCTTATTACCTGCGTCTGACCGCCGAAGACAAGCCCGGTGTGCTGGCCGACGTGACCCGAATACTGGCCGCGCACAACATCAGCATTGAAGCCTTGATCCAAAAAGAGCCGCCGCAAGGCGAGACTTCCGTGCCGATCATCATGTTGACGCAACTGACCTTAGAAAAAGAAATGAACGCCGCGATTGCGGCCATCGAAGCGCTGGCGACGGTCAGCGGTAAAGTGGCGCGCATTCGCTTGGAAACTTTAGGATAAACAATGGCAACTCAAACCCGCTACACAGGCATCATCGAACGTTACCGCGACCGCTTGCCGGTCTCCGCCGACACCCGTCTGATCAGCCTTTGCGAAGGCAATACTCCACTGATTCAACTGCAAAACATCCCCAGACTGATCGGTAAAGATGTCGATATCTACGTTAAATTCGAAGGTCTGAATCCGACCGGTTCGTTTAAAGATCGCGGTATGACCATGGCGGTGACCAAAGCCGTGGAAGAGGGCAGCCAAGCCATTATTTGCGCGTCCACTGGTAATACTTCGGCGGCTGCGGCAGCCTATGCAGTGCGCGCCGGCATCAAAGCCTTTGTATTGATTCCGGAAGGCAAGATTGCGTTGGGAAAATTGGCGCAAACGCTAATGTACGGTGCGCAAATTATCCAGATCAACGGCAATTTCGACGCCGGCATGGATATTGTGAAGAAAATTTCCGATCACGCGCCCGTCACCATTGTAAATTCCATCAACCCCTATCGGATCGACGGCCAAAAAACCGCGGCATTCGAAATCGTCGATGCGCTGGGCGATGCTCCCGATTTCCACTGCTTGCCCGTCGGTAATGCCGGCAATATCACCGCCTATTGGAAAGGTTATAAAGAATATTCGACCGATAGCGCGACGCATAAAGCCGTCACTAAAAAACGTCCGGTGATGTGCGGGTATCAAGCCGCCGGTGCTGCGCCATTTGTTTCCAGAGCGATGGTGGATAACCCGGAAACCGTGGCTACGGCAATCCGTATCGGTCATCCGCAATCTTGGGATGGCGCCTGGACAGCGCAGAAACAATCCGGCGGTTGGTTTGAGTCGTTCACCGACCAGCAAATCTTGGCCGCACAAAAAATGTTGTCGTCCTACGAAGGTATTTTCTGTGAGCCGGCTTCCGCTACATCGCTGGCTGGCGCTTTGCATGACATCGCCAACGGTAATATTCCGGAGGGTAGCAAAATTGTTTGTACCTTGACCGGCAACGGTATCAAGGATCCGGATATTGCCATCAGTCAGTGTAAAGACGCACATCCGGTGACGATCGACGCCACGCTGGATGCGGTGAAAAAAGCCATTCTGGATTCGATGTGAGTCTAACGATGAGCATCGGAAAGCCGGCATTTGCCGGCTTTTTTATTGGCTGATATGTATCTGCAAAGCGTTAAGAAAATCATCCTGCCCAGGCCGGTGCAGACTAAAAATCCGCACTTCGGTGAGATGGACCCGGTGCTGCAACGGATTTTTAGCAGCAGGGGCGTGCAGAGTGCCGATGAGTTGGAGCGTAGCCTGGCGAGTTTGCCTTCGCCGTGGTTACTGACCGGCATGAAGGAGATGGTCGAGCATCTGGTATCGGCGATCAAACAACAGCAAAAAATTACCGTGGTCGCCGATTTTGATGCCGATGGTGCCACCAGTTGTGCCTTGGCCTTAAAGGGCTTGAGTTTGCTGGGTGCCGGCGCGGTGGATTTTGTGGTGCCCAATCGTTTCGAATACGGTTACGGATTGACGCCGGAAATCGTCGAACTGGTGAAGCGGCAAACGCCCGATATTATCGTTACGGTGGATAACGGCATTTCCAGCATCGAGGGCGTAAAAGCCGCCAAGGCTGCCGGTATTAAGGTATTGATCACCGATCATCATTTACCGGGTCTTGAATTACCGGCTGCCGATGCGATTGTGAATCCCAATTTGCCGGACGACAAATTTCCCAGTCGGCATATCGCCGGTGTGGGCGTGATGTTTTACATCCTGATGGCCTTGCGGATTCGTTTGCGCGAATTGCATTGGTTTGAAAAATCGGGCATCCCCGAGCCGAATTTGGCGCGACTGTTGGATTATGTGGCTTTGGGCACGGTCGCGGACGTGGTGGCTTTGGATCAGGTCAACCGGATTCTGGTGCATCAAGGCTTGCTGCGAATCCGCTCAGGGCAATGCCAGTCCGGCATCAAGGCCTTGGCCGAAGTCGCAGGCAAACAATTGTCCGGGATTCATGCCAGCGATCTGGGTTTTTCCATCGCGCCGCGTTTGAACGCAGCCGGGCGGATGGACGATATGTCGTTAGGGATACAGTGTTTGCTGACCGACGATGCTGAATTGGCGCATGACATAGCCGAGCAATTGCATGCCTTGAATCAAGACAGAAAAGAAGTCGAAGGGCAAATGAAGACCGAGGCCATGGCTTTGCTTTCGGAAATGAAAGCTCTCGACGAAAAACATGTGCCGGCCGGCGTTTGTTTGTACGACGGCAATTGGCATCAAGGGGTGATCGGCATTCTGGCGTCGCGGATCAAAGACCGCGTACACCGGCCGGTGATTGCATTTGCACCTTCTGACAACGGTGATATCAAGGGTTCGGCACGCTCCATCAATGGCGTGCATATTCGCGATGTGCTTAGCGAGATTGCTGCCAAACATCCGCAGATTTTAAGCAAATTCGGCGGCCACGCGATGGCGGCGGGTCTGACGATTAAATTGCATGACTATCCGCATTTCGCCTTGGCTTTTGCCGAGACGGTGGCGGCGAAATTGGAGTCGGTGGATCTGGAGCAGAAGGTCTATTCCGACGGCGAACTGGATGAGCAGCACATGACCGTGGCATTTGCGGAAGTACTCCAGCAAGCGGTGGTATGGGGGCAAACCTTTCCGGAACCGGTATTCAATGGCGTGTTCGATGTGATCCAATGCCGGATCGTCGGTCAGCAGCATTTAAAGTTTGTATTGCGCTTGCCGTTTAGCGGCCAGTTGCTGGATGCGATAGCGTTTTTTGCCGATCATCCCGAGAAATGGCTGGGTTGCCGGAAAATCAATGCAGCCTACAAGCTGGATATTAACGAATTTCGCGGGCAACGCAGCCTGCAACTGTTGTTGCATTATCTGGAGAAATGGGAGTAACAGCCTATGTCTGAGAGATTGTTACGCTGGATGGACGCGCATACGCTGGCTTTGCTGCTGGCGATTATGCTTTTGCGCGGTGGATTTTTGCTGATCAACGGCTTTGATTTGATCGGTGATGAAAGTTATTACTGGGATTGGTCGCGACAACCGGATTGGTGTTATTACAGCAAGCCGCCGATGATAGCTTGGCTGATTGGCGCGTTTACCTGGCTATTGGGCGATTACACGTTTACCGTGCGCTTGCCGGCGCTGCTGTTGGGTACGGTTTTTTTGTGGTTTTTTCACGCCACAGCAAAGGCCTTTTACGGTGCGCGCGGTGGCGCTTTGGCGCTGCTGCTGGTGTTGGCGACGCCGATCAATGTGTTGGCCAACTTTCTGATGACCATCGATGCACCGCTGTATTGTTTCTGGATAATGACCGTGTATTACTTAAGGCGGGCGCTGTTCGACCTGCAAGCGCGCGCCTGGTTATGGGCGGGATTGGTTAGTGCAGCGGGTCTGCTGAGCAAGCAATCTGCATTGATTTTGCCGTTAATGTTGCTGATATTTTTGGGCTTGGATAGTCAGCGACGCGGCTATCTTAAAAAAGAATTTTGGTGGTATTTTCTGCCCATTTTGGTCGCTGCTGTACCTATTTTATGGTGGAACCAACAACACGATTGGGTAATGTTCGGGCATAGCAAAGGCCATTTCGGTAACCGCGAACCAGTTGGAGCCCTTAAGCATTTGCAATGGGCCAGAGATTTCCTGCTTTATCAGCTGTTGTTGGTTTCGCCGGTACTGTTTTTCTTGGTAGTGATCAGTAGCACGCAAGCCGCGTTTAACTTCAAACGGCTGCCGGCAGAGCAACGGTTTTTGTTATTGATGGGGCCCGTTTTATTATTGGGGGTATTGCTGCTCAGCGTTCTGCAAAAAGCCCAGGGTAATTGGCCGATGCCCTTTTATTTTACCGGCCTGATTTTGTTGGCCGGTAATGGGCTGGCGGGTGCATGGAAAAGGACCTTGAAATACGGCATGGGGCTGGGTTTGGCGATGGTGCTGTTGACCTATTCGCTGCCCATCGTGTTACAAGTGTTTAAATTACAAAACACCGCGTTCGATCCCACCAAGCGTTTCAACAGCTGGCAGGAATTGGCAATTAATGTGCATTTCGAGCGCTTGATCAGTTTGCCCAACCTGGATAATACCTTTGTGGTAGCCTTGGGTCATCGTTATCTGGCAAGCGAGTTGGCGTTTTATTTGCCCGATCATCCACAGGTTTATCGTTACGAACCCAGCGGTTTGGTGACATCCCAATACGAGGTCTGGTCCGGTCCGCAAGCGTATATCGGCAAAAACGGCTTTGTGATTGGTGAAACCCCCGAGGAAAACGTACCTGCTGAATTGAAAGCGGCGTTCCAAAGCTTTCGATTCTTGGCGCAAGTTCCCAATCCCGCCAAACCAAATTCCCCGTATTACCTGTACTTGGGTGAAAACCTAAAGTTTTGGCCGGAAGCCGTTCGGCAAACATTAGATAAGGAAGGATATGCCCCATCTGAAAATTAGGCGCGCCCGCAATGAGCTAGTGCTCGTCTTGCTATTGGCGGCACTGACCACACTCTTGTTTGGGGTGACAGACCTGGATTTACGCTTGGCGGCCTTATTTTATCATCCGGAAAATCCCGGCGATGTCTGGCCGACGCAGCATTGGTGGCCCTGGAAACTGTTGTACGACTATGCTTTTCCGTTCACCTTGTGGTCCGGTCTGATCGCGTTGGCAGTTTATGTACTGAGTCATTTTCATGCCTACACGCAACGTTTTCGCAGGAAGGCCTTATATATTCTGCTGGTCATTGCTTTAGGTCCGGGCCTGGTAGTTAATCTTATTGTTAAGGATCATTGGGGAAGACCCCGGCCGGTGCATGTCAGCCAGTTCGGCGGCGAGCATCAGTATGTACCACCAGCTAAATTCGGCCACACCCCGGATAAATCCTTCGTCTGCGGCCATTGCTCGGTGGGCTATACGTTTTTTGTATTGTATTTTCTGTCGCAAAACCACAAAGCCATTTATTTTCTGCTGACAATAGTGCTGGCTTGGACCTTGGGCTTTACCCGGATGACCTCGGGCGGGCATTTTGCGTCGGATATTTTGTGGTCCGGATATCTGGTGTTTTTGGTGGCCTATGCCTTGTATTACGGTTGGTATATTCGCATAAAACCGGATACGAAGATCACGCAATGACGGTGGCAATCAAGATTTGGGTGGATGCGGACGCCTGTCCCAATTTGATAAAAACGGTATTGTTTCGCGTCGCCCAAAAAAGACAGCTGGAATTGCTGCTGGTAGCCAATCAAAGCATAGCCGCGCCGCCATCCCGCTATATCAAATCCATTCGCGTCAGCGGCGGTTTCGATGTGGCTGATGATTATATCGTCGAGCATCTGCGGGCTGGTGATGTGGCGATTACCGGCGATATTCCGCTGGCCGCAAAAATCATAGCCAAACAGGGTTTTGTCATTAACCCGCGCGGCGAAGCTTACACGGCGGAGAATATCGGCGAGAAACTGGCCATGCGCGATTTCATGGAGGGCTTGCGTGATAACGGTTTGACAGCCGGTGGCGCCGCGGCTATGACGGCCAAAGATGTCCAAAATTTCGCCAACGCGCTAGATAGACTTCTGGTCGCCCGGCAAATATAACAAGCTGAGTTTTCAGGGTTAGCTTGATATAATGGCTAGGTTTTATTTACCTAAACACGAGAGATTTGCATGATTCAAGGTAGTATCGTTGCGCTGGTAACCCCGATGACGGAAGACGGTGCGGTGGATGAACCCAGTCTGAAACGGCTGGTGGAATTTCATATAGAGCAGGGCAGCGACGCGCTGGTCGCGGTAGGCACTACCGGCGAATCGGCAACTCTCGACGAAGACGAACATTGTGCAGTCATCAAGTTTATCGTCGATTGCGTGGCGGGCCGGATACCGGTCATTGCCGGTACCGGTGCCAATTGTACGCGCGAGGCGATTCGTCTGACCCAAAAAGCCAAACAAGCGGGCGCGGATGCCTGTTTGCTGGTAACGCCTTATTACAATAAGCCGACTCAGGAAGGCTTGTACCTGCATTACAAAGCCATCGCCGAAGCGGTCGACATTCCGCAAATCCTTTACAACGTGCCGGGCCGTACCGCCTGCGATTTGTTGCCGGAAACCGTGGGTAGACTGTCGAAAATCGATAACATCGTTGGCGTGAAAGAAGCGACCGGCAAGTTGGAAAGGGTTAAACAAATCCGGGATTTAACTGGCGACGATTTTGCGCTGTATACCGGCGACGACGCCACCAGCTGCGAATTTTGTTTGTTGGGTGGCAACGGTAGCATCACCGTAACCGGCAACGTGGCACCAAGATTGGTGCATGAAATGCTGACTGCGGCGATGAGTGGTGATCGCGGAACTGCGGAGGCGATAGATGCCAAATTGACCGGTTTACATAGCAGTCTATTCATTCAATCCAATCCCATCCCCGTGAAATGGGCAGTAGCTGAAATGGGTTTGATGGGCCAAGGCATCCGTTTGCCTTTGACTTGGCTGACCGAGGACTGTTTCGCGACCGTACGCGCGGCGATGCATCAAGCCGGCGTTTTATAATCATGAAAACTCGCCTATACGGTCGTGTGGTGCTGGTCTCTGCGTTGCTGTTAAATGCCTCGTGCAGCACCATCAAGAGCTGGTTTCCGGATAAGGAAAGAGATTATCAATTTACAACTGAAATCCCCGAATTAGTCGTCCCGGACGATCTGAAAACCAAGACCCTGGCGACGCGTCCGGTAAGCAATGCGCCGGAACCAACGCCAGCACCGGTGCAGCAGGAGCCCGTCCAATCTGCGGCAGTCGCGGATGCCGTCGAACCCGTACCCAGCAAGCCGGAGAAGACCGAAACAAAAGAGACTGTATCGGCAGCAGCTGGCTCCGGGCGTAGCGTGCAAGCAGCCGGCAGCAGTGGCGTCAGCAGCTTACAAATCGATCAATCCGCCACTCAAGCGTGGTGGATAGTCGGCAAAGCCTTGAGCCGGCAAAAAATGGAAGTGGTTGAGCGGAATATGGACAAAGGCTATTTTTTCGTAAAATACGATCCTGACGCGATCAAGCCGGAAGACGGTTCCATTCTTGACGAAATTACTTTTTTATTCGGTGACGATCCTAGTCAGGAACAAGAATACCGGGTAAGTCTGCATCAACTCGATGAACTGCTTACCGAAGTGACCGTGCAAGATAGTGACGGTAAGACCCTGTCAAATGCCGCTGCGACTTCGTTGCTAAGATTAATTACCGAAGGCATCAACCAGGATATACCCAGCAGCACCCCTGACAAGTCGGATGGCGCGGCCGATAGTGCAGCCGCCCCATAAAATCGCCGCATTGCTTGCGGTTTGGGGCTTACCGCGTTGTACGTCCGGAATGTCCCGTATTTATCTCTTTCAGCTATAAAAATCGACTCAAACACAGCCCATGTTGACCCTATCCGGAACCTCCGCTCTTTCCCGTTTTCGTATTGAAAAACTGCTGACCGAACTACAGACAGTCGCCGGCAGCATTACTGCCGTTACTGCCCGGTTTCAGCATTTCATACAAATCGATGGGCAGCTATCCGCAGAGCAATCGGCGATGCTGGAACGCTTGCTCGATTACGGCCAAAGCGATGAAAACAGCGAAAATGCGGCGGTGGAAGGGAACGGCGAATCGCCTGAATCCCCGTTTTTCTCCTTGTGGGTGGTGCCGCGTTTGGGCACTATTTCGCCTTGGTCCAGTAAGGCTTCGGAAATAGCCGAGCGTTGCGGCCTGTCGGTGGTAAAACGCATTGAGCGCGGTATCGAATATCGCTTTACCACTACCGATACTTTGAGCGATGCCGTTAAACACCAACTGGCGGTTTTACTGCACGACAGAATGATCCAACAAGTGGTTTACGATCAGGCTGAACTTGATTTGTTTGCCGAACACGATCCTCAGCCGTTACAAACCGTGGCGATCATTGAACAGGGCAGGGAGGCACTGGTTAAAGCCAATACAGAGTTAGGCATGGCTTTGTCTGCCGACGAGATCGATTATTTGACCGATAGTTTTATCGGCTTAGGCCGCAACCCGACCGATGTGGAGCTGATGATGTTCGCTCAGGCCAACTCTGAGCATTGCCGGCATAAAATTTTCAACGCCAGTTGGACGATAGACGGCGAAGAGCAAGCCAAGTCTTTGTTCGCGATGATCCGCAACACTCACACTCTGAACCCGCAAGGCGTGCTGTCGGCCTACAGCGACAACTCGTCGGTATTGGAAGGTCCTACAGCCAAGGTGTTGATCCGCGATGCAGCTAATAACTACGCCTACGGTTATGTAGAAGAACAGGCGCACATGCTGATGAAGGTGGAAACCCACAACCATCCAACTGCGATTTCCCCGCATCCCGGCGCAGCAACCGGTTCCGGCGGCGAGATTCGCGACGAAGGCGCCACCGGTCGCGGTTCGGCGACTAAAGCCGGGTTGACGGGCTTCAGCGTTTCGCATCTGAAAATCCCCGGCTTTTCTCAACCCTGGGAAGCGGATTACGGCAAGCCGGAGCGCATCGTCTCGGCGTTGGACATCATGCTGGAAGGGCCAATCGGCGGCGCGGCGTTTAATAACGAATTCGGCCGGCCCAATATCGCCGGTTATTTCCGCAGCTTCGAACAACCGGCGGAAACTGGGGAAGCGAACCAATATCGCGGCTATCATAAACCGATCATGATTGCCGGCGGCATGGGCAACATCCGGCCGATGCTGGTCGATAAGCATCCGATTCCGGCCGGCTCGTTGATCGTGATTCTCGGCGGTCCGGCGATGCTGATTGGTTTGGGCGGCGGCGCGGCGTCCTCGCAGACCTCCGGCGAAAGTGCGGCGGAACTGGATTTTGCCTCGGTGCAACGCGAAAACCCGGAAATGGAGCGCCGTTGCCAGGAAGTGATCAACCACTGTAATTCGTTGGGCGAAGATACGCCTATCGTCTCTATCCACGACATAGGCGCCGGCGGTTTGTCCAACGCGGTGCCGGAAATCATTCACGATTGCGATCGCGGCGGCCGTTTTGAATTGCGCAAGGTGCAGAACGCCGACAAGGGTATGTCGCCGATGCAAATCTGGTGCAATGAAGCGCAGGAGCGCTATGTGGTGGCTATCAAACCTGAGTCATTGGAATTATTCGAATCCTTCTGCAAACGCGAGCATTGCCTGTACGCAGTGATCGGCGAAGCGACTGATGCCGAGCATCTGACGCTGAGCGACGAATGGCTTGGGGGTAAGCCGGTTGATCTGCCGATGTCGGTATTGTTCGGCAAGCCGCCGAAAATGCATAGAAACGTCCAGCGTTTGACCAAGAATTTGCCCGACTTGCAACTGGAAAAAGTCGAATTGGCCGAAGCGGTGAAACGGATCTTGGCGTTTCCGGCCGTCGCGGACAAGAGCTTCTTGATTCACATCGGCGACCGCTCGGTAACGGGGCTTGTCGCTCGCGACCAGATGGTCGGTCCTTGGCAAGTGCCTGTAGCTGACGTCGCGGTCACGGCTTCCGGCTTTTATGCCCACACTGGCGAAGCGATGGCAATGGGCGAACGCACGCCATTGGCGTTGATTGACGGCCCGGCTTCCGGCCGTATGGCGATAGGTGAGGCTTTGACCAACTTGGCGGCGGCTCGCATAGGCAAGCTTAATGATGTCAAATTGTCCGCCAATTGGATGGCTGCTTGCGGCAGCCCCGGCGAAGACGCGGCGCTGTTTGATACCGTTAAGGCAGTAGGCATGGAATTGTGCCCGGAATTGGGCATTGCGATTCCGGTCGGCAAGGATTCGCTGTCTATGAAAAGCGTCTGGCATGACAAGACCATGACGTCGCCGCTATCATTGATTATCACCGCCTTCGCGCCGGTGCATGACGTTCGTCTTACACTGACTCCCGAGTTGAAAAATGCCGATAGCGTGTTGCTGTTGATCGATCTTGGCCGGGGCAAGAACCGTCTCGGTGGTTCGGTGCTGGCCCAAGTTTACAATCAGCTCGGCAACCAGGCACCGGATCTGGACGACGCCGGTTTGTTCAAGCGTTTCTTCGACACCATTCAAGCCTTGAACGAACAGGGGCTGATCCTGGCTTATCATGATCGGTCCGATGGCGGCTTGCTGACGACGGTAGCCGAAATGCTGTTCGCCAGTCGTAAGGGTGTCGATCTGGATATTTCCGATTTGGGTAGCGATGTATTGGCGGCCTTGTTCAACGAAGAGTTGGGCGCAGTGCTGCAAGTGAAAACGGCTGAATTGGATCATGTCGCAAGAATACTGGATCAGGCCGGACTCGACGAATTCACCCATATTGTCGGTAAATTAAGCTCTGATCAAAGGTTGCGTATCGTTCGGAACGGCGACGAAATCTACAGTGCTGAGCGCGCGGCATTGCAACAAACCTGGTCGGAAGTCAGCTTTAGGATGCAGGCCTTGCGCGACAATCCGGATTGCGCGCAGCAACAATTCGAGCGTATCTCTGACGACAACGATCCAGGCTTGTCGGCTCAGTTGACTTACGACATCAACGACAATGTCGCTGCGAAATTCGCGGATGCGGTCAGACCCAAAGTCGCGATTTTGCGGGAGCAAGGTGTCAATGGCCATGTGGAAATGGCGGCAGCCTTCGATAGAGCCGGTTTCGCGGCAATTGACGTACACATGACCGACATCATCGGCGG
The DNA here is from genome assembly GCF_000365425.1 of Methylomonas sp. MK1. Taxonomy (NCBI): domain Bacteria; kingdom Pseudomonadati; phylum Pseudomonadota; class Gammaproteobacteria; order Methylococcales; family Methylococcaceae; genus Methylomonas; species Methylomonas sp. MK1. The sequence goes on along the minus strand of NZ_AQOV01000001.1, from coordinate 452,706 downwards.
CCGGGTGTCGCTGGCGGATTTTACCGGTCTGGTGGCTTGTGGCGGTTTTTCGTATGGTGACGTGCTCGGTGCGGGCGGCGGCTGGGCCAAATCGATTTTATTCAACCCGAAAGCGCGTGATGAATTTGCCGCGTTTTTTGCGCGTCCCGATACGTTTGGTTTGGGTGTTTGCAACGGTTGTCAGATGATGTCCGGCCTGAAGGAGATTATTCATGGCGCTGAACGCTGGCCGCAGTTCAAACGCAATCTGTCCGAACAATTCGAGGCGCGGGTCGCGATGGTCAAGGTGCAAGCGTCGCCTTCGATCTTCTTCAAAGGCATGGCGGGTTCGATACTGCCGGTTGTGGTGGCTCACGGGGAAGGCCGCGCCGAGTTCGCTTCCCAAAACCCTGCCGGAGCCGAAATCGCGATCAGTTATGTCGATAACTACGGCAATGAAACCGAAGCCTTTCCGGCCAACCCGAACGGCTCGCCGCTAGGCATTACCGGTTTAACCACCGCCGACGGTCGTTTTACCATCATGATGCCGCATCCGGAGCGTTGCTTCAGAGCGATACAAAACTCCTGGCATCCGGTTGAGTGGCTGGAAGAGGGCGCGTGGTTGCGGATGTTCAGAAATGCCCGGGTCTGGGTCGGCTAAATTAATATTGGCGCGCTAAATAGTGACGGTCGTCAGATTGCGAATCTTCCGGGCAGGAAATAAATAAGAATTTTTCCTATAGCTGTGCGGGAAGCTAGGCTGGATAATAGAGGGTTTTCAATGCACTCCGTATTATGAGCCTTCGCTACCAGATTATCTGTCGCATCCTGCTGTCTTCGGTTTGTATTTTGGTATTGGGCGGGGCGATTGCGGTCTGGCAAGCGCGCCAGGCGGTCGAGAAGGAGGTCGATGCCTCGATTCATCTGGCCTTGCAACTGATTACCTTGGGCATTGCCGATACCCCAGTATTTCAACAAAGCGACGATTTATCCCGCTTCAGCGCGTTGCGGCAAACGCGGCATTTGAGTATCCAATTGCAAAAGCCGGATGGACAACTGATCCATTTCGCTGGCGAAAATCAACCGACCAATCCCGAAGAAATGCCGCCTAGCTGGTTTATCCGCTTGGTAAAGGGCGATTATCCCAAGGTAGAGCACCAGTTGAATATGCAGGACGGCAAGTTGTTGACTCTGATCATTCAGGCTCAGCCGCTCGATGAAATCACCGAAGTCTGGCAGGAAAGCGTGGCGTTTTTTGCGTCGATTTCCTTGTTGACCATGTTGACTTTTCTAGCGGTCAATCTGGTATTTAATAAGTCTTTGAAATCGATTGCGGTCATCGTGGATGCCTTGCGCCTGATCGAAACCGGTCAATATCGGCAACAATTGCCGCCATTTTCCACACAGGAATTCGATGATATTGCCAACGCAATCAATCATATGACGGTGGAGCTTGAGAAAACCCGCCAGGAAAACCGGGCCTTGACGCAGCATTCGTTGGCGATTCAGGAAGAAGAACGCCAACGCCTGTCTCAGGAATTGCATGACGAGTTCGGCCAATCCCTGACGGCTATTAAAGTGATGGCGGTAACCGCAGCACATCGCAAAGCCGACGCCGCTAAAATAACCACAACAATCTCGGAAATTTGCGATCATTTAATGACCGTGGTGCGTTCGATGATGCAGCAATTGCATCCTTTGGTTTTGACCGAGTTGGGATTGAAGGCCACCTTGGAAGAGATGGTAAATCATTGGTCGGAACGCAATGCCGACCTGCGGCTGACGATTCGCTGTAGCGACGCCGTGGACGGTTTGGATAAAAATCTAACCATTCAGGTATTTCGGGTGATTCAGGAGTGTTTGACCAATGTCGTGCGCCATGCACAAGCGCATAGCGTGACTATCGACTTGGAAAAGCTCGACCTACCGCAGGCCTGTTTACAGCTTAAAGTGCAGGATGACGGGCGAGGTTGTGATTTGCAGACTACCAGTCAAGGCTTTGGTTTACTGGGTATCAAAGAACGCATCAAGTCGCTGGATGGTGAGTTGCAGGTGCTGTCTCGTCCTGGCTCAGGTATGTTGGTTAATGCACGAATCCCGCTCGTATGAATAACAAGATAAAAATCGTGTTGGTGGACGACCACTTGGTGGTGCGGGCTGGCTTTAAAATGCTGTTGGCGGCGGGGGATAGTGTCGAAGTAATAGGCGAAGCCGAGCGTGGTGAGCAGGCTATTCAACTTTATCAAGAATTGCAGCCTGATATGTTGGTGATGGATTTGTCCATGCCGGGGATTGGCGGTTTGGAAACTATTCGGCGGATCATTCAGCGCGATAGTGAGGCAAGAATTTTAGTTTTTAGTGTGCATCATGAACAAGTTTATGTCAGCCGGGCCTTGGCAGCGGGCGCGCAGGGTTATATCACCAAAAATAGCGCTCCGGGTATTCTTGCCGAAGCGATAGCGGCAATTATGTCCGGTCAGCAGTATGTCGAGCGCGGTTTGGTCAAGGGCGGCGGTGAAGAACGCCAGCATACCGGTTATCACGCGATAATCGCCGGTTTCTCTGCGCGCGAGTTCGATGTATTTAGTTTGCTTGCCCAAGGGTTGACGGTGCATAAGATCGCCGATCAACTGTGTTTGGGTCATAAAACCGTGGCGAACTACGCCACGCAAATCAAGAAAAAACTCCAGGTGGACACTACCACCGAGCTTGCTCACATTGCGGTCAATTTGGGGATGACGGCGCGCTGATACTCGGTGGTGCGGTGGACTCTATGAGGCGGGGGCTTAAATAGCTAGACTGGTATGGCAATCGTTCAGGCAAATAAATTCGTCTGAACGATTATTGAAAATTATGTTTTTTAATCCAAAAGGCCGTCGAGTTCAGATTTAGCCGCTAGAACATCCGGCAGTTTTTCCTTAAGAAGTTGCTCCGATAGGCCTAAAAGTGCGGTTAATTGATTGGGTAACGAGGCTAAAATCTGATTTTCATCCAAACCCTGATCTTGGTAATCGCTGATTGCATGGGCGAGGAAAACTGTGCAAGCTAACTTGTTAGGCGTCTCCGCGACCAAAGGTTCCGCCGATTGCTCGATGGTTTCGACTAATTCGTCAGCAAATTTCCAGCGACGGCAAAGTTCCGCGCAGACCGCCGGGCTGGTATAGCCCAAGCGCCTCTTCTCAATTTCCAGTCTAACGTTGCCGTTTTTCACATGCTGATCAATTTCGTTGGCTTCGCGGGGGCTGCCAATGTGAATCAGTAGGTTGCCCAGATTGCTGATTAGTCCGGCTGTATAGGCGATGTCGGCCGCCAGACCCGCTTGGGCCGCGAACCATTTTGCATAACCTGCTGTGCGAAAACTATTCCGCCAGCTTTGTTTGACATCGAAATTATCCAATTGCGGTACCACACCGACAATCCCGGATGCGATCACCAATGTTTTCAGCTGGTTCATGCCCAGTAAGGTGATGGCTTCATCTATAGAGCCAATTTTACGGGATAAACCAAAATGCGCGGAGTTGACCAAACGCAGGATTTTTAAAACAATCACCTGCTCTTTTTCCACGTTTTTGGCTATGTCGAGCATATCCGCGTTGGGATTGTTTAGCTGATTGATGAGGGATCTTACGACTTCGGGTACTTGCGGAATTTTGTGGATCTGGTCGAACAGTTGGTTCATTTTTGTGGGCATGTCTTCATCCTTAAGCTACGAAACTGTAATTATTCTTAGTGAATTATAGCCAGCCTCGGCGAACAAACCTTATAAATTTAAACCGGTTCAGGGCCCGGCGTCGCCTGAATCCAGGTTACGCAGGGCCAAACGGATAGAGGTTTAGCTAGGTCTTAAAGTTTCCAACCATGGAGCGCAGCTGATTCGCCAGGTCAAGTAACTCGTGGCAGGCATCCGCAGTATTTTTTGCACCAATCGAAGTCTCTTCGGATACCCTGCTGATATTGCTGATGTTACGATTGATTTCCTCGGCAACTGCGGTTTGTTCCTCGGCAGCGCTGGCTATCTGGTTATTCATATCGTTAATGGTATCGATACGTTCACTAATAGTGGTTATCGAACCACCGGCGGATGCGGCTTGCTCTACGCTGGAGTTGGCGCGGCTTCTACCGTTTTCCATCACTGCCACGGCCTGTTTCGCGCGGTCCTGCAAGCGTTCGATAGTTTTTTGGATTTCCAAAGTGGAGTTTTGGGTACGGCTGGCCAGGGTTCTGACTTCATCCGCTACTACCGCAAAGCCTCGACCTTGCTCGCCAGCTCTGGCTGCTTCTATGGCGGCGTTCAATGCCAGCAAATTGGTTTGTTCGGCAATGCCTTGAATTACTCCCAATACCTCACCGATGCTGTTACTGTCGTTTTCCAGCTCGTGTATCACATTGGCGGCATTTTCCACTTCAGATGCCAAGCTGTTAATACCATGCACGGCATCTTTCACGATGTTTTTGCCCGAAGACGCTTCGCGGTCGGCGATTTCCGCTGCTTCCGATGCTCTAACGGCATTTTTGGCGACTTCTTGCACCGTGGATGTCATTTGCTTCATCGCATTGGCCACTAAGGTGGTTTCGTGCAATTGCCGCTCGACACCGGCTTGAGTCGATTGGGTGATATTGGCAAGCTTGTGAGAAGAGCTGGCCAGTTTTTCGCTGGTGGAACTGATCTGGTCGATGGTTTTGGCTATTTTGCGCACGAAGGTATTAAAACTCGATGCGATCCAGGCAAACTCCGATTTGCCGCTCGCATCCAGACGAGCCCGCAGGTCGCCCTCGCCACTGCCTATGTCTTGCAGCTTCAAAGCCAATGCCGTCAGCGGACCGATGATGATTTTGCTCATCGTGAAGTAGCCGGTAAAGCCGATGATGATCAGTGTTATGCACAAGAAGCCGATAGCGTAAAAGGTATTAGTCTTCAGCTCGGCAAGGGCTACGCTGAATGGGGTGACGATTTCGAATGCGCCATGTAAGTCGCCGGCGTGGCGATTTTCCATAGGATATCCCAGTAAATCCTGGCCCTTCTCGTTATTCCAGAGAGTTTGCGAGGTCTTGGGGTCGCCATGACATATTTCGCATTGCTTGACCAATTTGACGGGGCGTAAGTAGCGGACTTCCTGTTTTTCTTCGTCTACGTAGCTATAGTCTTGGGCGGAAGGATTGCTTCTGAAAAACTCCAGCGCTTGACGTTCGATGTCATCGGCGGCGTTTCGGGGATTTCTGGGGTTAAGAGACGGCGCTTTGAAACGAAAGCCATGCTCTTTGGCTTCCGCTTCGATGACGTCCCAGGCATTGGCTGTTGGTACGGTGGCGACCACCAGTTCTCTGGCTTTTGAGCTACCTTTTTGTTCGACCAATTGCATGAGTTGCTCAGGCGTGTAGATGCCTGCTTCCCATTTTTTTACGACATTGTCGCGGATTGATTCGGACAAAGTGAGTAGTTGCCGCGAGGCTTTGATTTCCCGGTCAATCAGCTTTTGTTTCTCAAAGCTTGAGTAAACAACCAAAATCGCTATGCCTAAAAGTGTTAGCACCGACATGGTTATAGAAACCACCTTTACCCCTACAGAATGCCAGTTCATCATCAACATTCGAAACTCCCCTAAAATACGCTTTAAATTTCTTGTATTAACTGTCTTTCCAGTACCGTCCTGAAGACATGCCAACCGAGTATAGCTTACAATTTAGCGTCATCTATTCTAAAAACTTAACAACTATGCGGAAAATCAAGGTTTTGTTTGTGTGTATGGGTAACATCTGTAGATCGCCCACCGCGGAAGGCGTTTTCTCTCATTTGGTGACTACAAGAAATCTGGGGGAACGCTTTCAAATAGATTCCGCGGGTACCCACGCCTACCACATTGGCGACGCGCCCGATCTGCGTGCGCAAAAAGCCGCTCGAGACAGAGGGGTTGAATTGAAGCATCTGCGGGCGCGCAAAGTTGTATCCGCAGATTTTGAAGCGTTCGATCACATTCTGGTAATGGACGACGAAAATCACGCCATATTAAAAGAAGCCTGTCCGATTGATTTGAGCCATAAGATTCGGCATTTTCTCGATTATGCGCCGCACTTGAATCAACGCGAAGTGCCAGACCCTTACTACGGTGGTAGTTATGGTTTCGAGCGGGTACTGGATATGGTGGAAGAGGCATCGGCGGGATTTTTGCAAGCATTGCAACAAACTGGCGAGCTGTGATTAACGGGATAGGAAAAAGCTTATGGCAATAATGTCGAACACCGTCAGTTACCTGGATCGCGATACGGTACTGGAAGGTTTTTTTGCTTATGACGATGCAATTATTGGGCAGAGACCGGTGGTGCTGATCCATCATGCTTGGGGCGGACGAGACCAGTTTGTGGCCGACAAGGCCCTCAAATTGGCCGAACTGGGTTATTTGGCGTTCGCTACGGATATGTACGGCAAAGGCGTCCTGGGAAAGACGCCGGAACAAAACGCCGTATTGATGCAACCCTTCATACAAGATCGGGGGAAATTGCAACAGCGCTTACGGGCGGCGCTATCCACTGTCAAACTAATGCCATGGGCCGACAACGCTAGGATTGCGGCGATAGGTTTTTGTTTCGGCGGTTTGTGTGCGCTGGATTTGGCGCGGATCGGTGTGGATATTCGCGGGGTTGTGTCGTTTCATGGCTTGCTCGGTGCGCCTGAAAATATCCCGAACCCCGAAATCAAGGCCAAGGTACTGGTGTTGCATGGCTATGATGACCCCATGGCCTCCGCTGAGCAAGTACTTGCCTTGCAAGACGAATTAACCAAGGCAGGTGCGGACTGGCAGTTGCATAGTTACGGCCACACGATGCACGCGTTTACCAACCCTGTGGCCAATAATCCCGATTTTGGTACAGTTTATCAGCCGATTGCTGATCGCCGGTCTTGGCAAGCGATGCAAAACTTTTTGACCGAGATTTTTGCCTGACGGCAGAGGGTGGCGTTTGCTATAATCGACGGCTTTATAAACCTGTTAGCCATGCGTAAATGGAATTGATGCTTCAGGCTAACCCGTCGATCGATAAGCTTTCGACTGCACTGGAACCACGGACCCATGTCAGACTTCGCTAAAGAAATTATCCCCGTCAATCTCGAAGACGAGATGAAACAATCCTACCTCGATTATGCCATGAGCGTCATCGTCGGCAGGGCACTTCCCGATGTCAGAGACGGCCTCAAGCCGGTGCACCGTCGCGTGCTTTATGCGATGAACGAACTAGGGAACGATTGGAACAAACCCTATAAAAAATCGGCACGTATCGTCGGTGACGTGATCGGTAAATACCACCCGCATGGCGATACAGCCGTATACGACACCATGGTCCGCATGGCTCAGCCGTTTTCTTTGCGCTACATGTTAATTGACGGTCAAGGTAACTTCGGTTCGGTGGACGGCGATTCGCCGGCGGCGATGCGGTATACCGAAGTGCGGATGGCGAAAATTGCCCATGAATTACTCGCTGACCTGGACAAGGAAACAGTGGATTTCGTCGCCAACTACGACGAATCCGAATCCGAACCCACCGTCATGCCAACCCGAGTGCCAACCTTGTTGGTCAATGGCTCATCCGGTATCGCGGTCGGTATGGCAACCAATATACCGCCGCATAATCTCAGCGAGATTATCAGCGCTTGTTTGGCCTTGATCGAAAATCCCGATCTGACTATTCCGGAATTGATGCAAATCGTGCCGGGACCGGATTTTCCAACCGCCGGTATTATCAATGGCGCCTCCGGTATTTTTGAAGCGTATGCCACGGGCCGTGGCCGTATTTACCTGCGCGGCCGCAGCCATTTTGAAGACATAGGCGATAGCGGCCGCCAAGCCATTATCACCACTGAGCTACCATACCAGGTCAACAAAGCCCGCTTGTTGGAAAAAATCGCCGAATTGGTCAAAGATGGCAAGCTGGACGGTATCTCCGGCCTGCGCGACGAGTCAGACAAGGATGGCATGCGCATGGTCATCGAATTGCGCCGCGGCGAGGTGCCGGACGTGGTGCTAAATAATCTGTACAAACAAACCCAGATGCAGACCGTGTTTGGTATCAACATGGTGGCGCTATACGACGGTCGCCCGCACCTGATGGGTCTGAAAGAGATTCTCGCCGCATTCGTCGATCACCGTCGCGAGATAGTCACCCGTAGAACGATTTACAACTTGCGGAAGGCGCGGGAGCGGGCGCATATCCTGGAGGGCCTGGCGGTTGCGCTGGCTAACATCGACGAAATGATCGAGCTGATCAAATCTTCGCCGAATCCGCAAGAAGCTAAAGTGGGTTTGCTGGCGCAGACCTGGAAAGCCGGCTTGGTGGCTGCATTGCTGGATAGAGCCGATGCCGACCGTTCGAGGCCCGATGATTTATCCGTTGAGTTTGGTTTGGCGGATGGTGCTTACCGCTTGTCGGAAGCCCAAGCGCAGGCAATTCTGGATTTGCGTTTGCATCGTTTGACCGGTTTAGAACAAGAAAAAATCGTCAACGAATACAAGCAATTGCTCGAGCTGATCGACGAATATCTGCATATTCTCGGTAATGACGTGCGCTTGATGGAAGTGATCCGCGAAGAGCTGGAAGAAATCAAATCCCAATACGGCGATGCCCGTCGCACCGAAATCGTTCAGGATTACTCCAATCTATCCGCTGAAGATCTCATCACCGAAGAAGATATGGTGGTGACCATGTCGCACGAAGGTTACGTAAAAACCCAGCCCCTCAGCGATTACAAAGCTCAGCGTCGCGGTGGACGTGGCAAGTCGGCGACAGCGACGAAGGAAAACGATTTTGTCGAAAAACTGATTATTGCAAATACTCACGATACGATTTTATGCTTTTCGTCTGCCGGTAAAGTTTATTGGTTGCGGGTGTTTAATTTACCGGTCGCCAGCCGGGCATCGCGCGGTAAGCCTTTCGTGAATTTATTGCCGTTGGAAGAAGGCGAAAAAATTAACGCAATGTTGCCGGTCCGCGAATACAGTGCCGACAAATACATTTTTATGGCAACGTCTTCAGGTACCGTGAAAAAAACCCCGTTGCCTGAATTCGAACGTCAACGCAGCAACGGTAAAATCGCGATAGATTTAAACGAAAATGACACCTTGGTGGGCGTAGCGATTACCGACGGTCAGCAAAACGTATTGTTGTTCAGCAGCGACGGCAAAGCGGTGTGCTTCAACGAAACCGATGTGCGCTCGATGGGCAGAACCGCTACCGGGGTGCGTGGCATTCGCTTGCAAGAAGGTCAAAAAGTCATTTCGCTGATTATCGCCAGCGAAGGCACGGTGCTGAATATCACCGAAAACGGTTACGGCAAACGGACCAAACTGGAAGAGTTTACCCAACATAGACGCGGCGGTCAGGGTTTGATCGCGATTCAGACTTCCGAACGTAATGGCGCGGTAGTTGGCGCGGTATTGGTCAACGATACCGACGAAATAATGTTGATTACCGACGGCGGTATTTTAGTGCGGACGCGGGTCAAGGAAATTTCCGTGGTCGGTAGAAACACCCAAGGCGTCACGGTGATTCGTCTGGATAAGGGCGAAAGAGTCGTCGGCGTGGATCGCATTGATGGTCTGGGCGATGAAGACGATGACGCCGAAGGCGATATTGACGAAACCGATGTTCCAGCAGATAGCGCCGAACAAGGCGGAGAAGAGGAATAAGCATGGCAAGGATTTATAACTTTAGCGCCGGTCCGTCAATGATGCCGGAAGCGGTGTTGCAGCAAGCCCAGCAAGAGATGTTGAATTGGCAAGATAGCGGCATGTCGGTGATGGAAATGAGTCATCGTGGTAAGCATTTCATGGCCATAGCCGAAGCGATGAAAAACGATCTGATCGAACTGCTCGGCATTCCTGCTAATTACAAAGTGCTGTTCCTGCAAGGCGGCGCCAGCGCGCAATTTGCAATGATTCCGCAGAATATTCTCAACGGTAAAACCAAGGCCGGTTATGCGAATACCGGCGCATGGTCGACTAGTGCAATCAAGGAAGCAGGTAAATATTGCGAAGTACAGCTTGCGGCTACCTCGGAAGCGGAAAAATTCACCACTATTCCAGCGTTCGATACCTGGAATATCGATAAAGATGCTGCTTATTTGCACTACACATCCAACGAAACCATCCACGGCGTAGAATTTTCCGAAGTGCCCGATGCCGGCGATTTACCGTTGGTGTGTGATATGTCCTCGAATATCTTGTCGCGTCCGGTCGATGTTAGCCGCTACGGTATTATTTATGCCGGTACGCAGAAAAACATGGGGCCGTCCGGTGTGACCGTGGTTATCGTTCGGGACGATTTGGTAGGCTTGGCACCGAAAACCGTGCCGGCAGTGTTCGACTACCAGCAACAGGCAAAAGCCGACTCCATGTTGAATACGCCTGCCACCTATAATTGGTATCTGTTGGGATTGGTGCTGCAATGGCTGAAACAGCAAGGCGGTATCGCAGCTATCGAGCAGCATAATATTCGTAAAGCCGGCAAGCTTTACCAGGCTATCGATGAATCCAGCCTTTATAGCAATCCGGTGGTGAAAGACTACCGCTCCCGAATGAACGTGCCTTTCGTGTTGGCGGATGCGGGGCTGGACAAAGAATTTTTGGCGTTGGCCGAGAAAAACGGCCTTAGTACGCTTGCTGGCCACCGCTCGGTCGGGGGCATGCGTGCGAGTATTTACAACGCCATGCCGGAAGCCGGGGTCGATGCCTTGATCGATTTCATGGCCGAGTTCGAACGTACTCACTAAACAATTCAAAAATGACGGCGATTATTCCTTTATCGGAGCTGCGCGAACGTATCGACGCGATTGATCAGCAAATATTGCAGTTGATCAATCGACGAGCGGAGTGTGCTATTGAAGTAGCCAGAACCAAAATGGCAGAAGGTGAAACCGGTAGTTTTTATCGTGCTGATCGTGAAGCTCAAGTGTTGCGTAAAATCAAAGAGCTGAATCCCGGCCCGTTGAGTGATGATGCGTCTGTGCATCTATTCCGGGAATTGATGTCGGCTTGTTTGGCCTTGGAAAAGCCCTTGGAAGTCGCCTTTTTGGGGCCGGTCGGCACGTTTACTCAGCAAGCGACGTTCAAGCATTTCGGCCATGCAGTCAAAGGCATCCCGGCCGCTACGATTCCGGAGATTTTTCTAGCTGTGGAAACCGGTCATTGCCAATTCGGCGTGGTGCCGGTGGAAAATTCCACCGAAGGCGTGATTGCGCATACGCTGGATCGCTTCATGACCACCTCATTGCAAATTTGCGGTGAAGTGGAAATTCGCGTGCATCAAAATCTGCTCGGCAAAATGGATACATTAGCCGCGATTAACGAAGTCTATTCCCATCAGCAATCCTTGGCGCAATGTCGGCAATGGTTAAATAGCTATTTGCCTGGTGTGCCTTGCACGGCGGTCAGCAGTAATGCCGAAGCCGCCAGGCTCGCGTCGTTGGATCATAACAAGGCCGCGATAGCCGGTTTGATGGCAGCCGAATTGTATGAGTTGAACATCATCGAACAGCATATCGAGGATGAATCCAACAATACCACGCGCTTTATCGTCATCGGTAAGCAGCAGCCGGCATCCACTGGACTCGATAAAACCTCCATTTTGGTATCTACCGGCAATCAGGCTGGCGCGCTACATAAAATTCTGGGGCCGTTTGCCGAATACGGCATCAGTATGGCGCATATTGAGTCCAGGCCATCGCGGCAGGGCTTGTGGGAATACGTGTTTTTTATTGATATCGATGGTCATCGAGATGATCCTGATGTTGCCAAAGCCCTGGAAACTCTGCAAAACAACGTAAAAATGTTGAAAATCCTCGGCTCTTATCCAAAAGCCGTTATTTAATCTTAGGTCGATGAATAAATTTTTAGAACTTGCTACTGCCGGCGTTCAACAGCTGGTGCCTTACGTGCCTGGCAAACCGGTTGAAGAATTGCAACGCGAGCTGGGTATAGCAGAAGTCATTAAGTTAGCGTCCAATGAAAATCCTCTCGGTACCGGTGCGAAAGTTGCCGCCGCCATCCAAGCGACATTGCCCGAACTGACCCGCTATCCCGATGGCAGCGGTTTTGCGTTGAAAGCCGGGCTATCTGCTAAATTAAGCGTGGCTCCCGAACAAATTACCTTGGGTAACGGCTCCAGTGAGATTCTGGAATTAGTAATGCGGACTTTTGTTACACCGGAATTGGAAGTGGTATTTTCCCAGCACGCGTTCGCGTTGTATCCGATTCTGACGCAAGCCGTCGGCGCCAAAGCCAAAGTCGTGCCGGCCAAAAATTACGGCCATGATTTGCCAGCGATGCGCGAACAAGTTGGTCCGCAAACACGCCTAGTGTTTATCGCCAATCCCAATAATCCGACCGGCACCTTGCTGGATAAAGATGAACTGGAAAGCTTCATCGCCAATTTGCCTGTTCATGTGCTGTGCGTCTTGGATGAGGCTTATCATGAATTCGTGGCTCCTGCCCTTAGAGCCGAATCTATTGATTGGCCGAATCGTTATCCAAATCTGATCATAGCCCGCACTTTCTCCAAGGCATATGGGTTGGCAGGCTTGCGCATCGGTTACGGGATTTCCTCCCCTGACATCGCCGATCTGTTGAACAGAGTGCGCCAACCTTTCAATTGCAGCATGCTGGCATTAGCCGCAGCGGAAGCCGCGCTGGGGGACACAGATTACCTGAATCAGACCGTGGCTCTCAATAATGCGGGCATGGCGCAGTTGACTGACGCGTTCAAGGATTTGGATTTACCCTGGATTCCTTCATCCGGCAATTTTGTGTCCGTGGATGTCAAACAGGCGGCCATGCCTATTTACGAGGCCTTGTTGCGCAAGGGTGTCATCGTGCGACCGGTAGCCAATTATGAAATGCCCAACCACCTGCGGGTCAGCATCGGCACCGAGCGCGAAAACGCAATATTTATAAACGCATTGCGCGAGGTGTTGAGCGGTGTTTAACCGCCTGTGCATCATTGGCATAGGTTTGATTGGCGGTTCGATAGCCAGAGCCGCGCGCGCGCAGGGTTTATGCAGTGAGGTTGTTGCCTATGGCCGCGAGAAAAATCTGCCGAATATGCAATTGGCCAAACAACTCGGCGTCATTGATGAGTTTTACACCGACATAGCTTCAGCGCTGGAAAATACCGATTGCGTAATCGTTGCCACGCCGGTCGGTAGCATGCAGGCTATTTTCGAACAAATTAAACCGCACTGGAACTCGAATGCTATTTACAGCGATGCCGGCAGCACTAAGGGCAGCGTGGTATCTGCGCTCGAAATGGTATTCGGCAGCGTACCGACTAATTTTGTGCCGGCGCATCCGATTGCCGGCGCGGAACGCAGCGGTGTTGATGCCTCGACCGTCGATTTGTTTGTCAATCGCCGCCTGATCCTGACGCCGCTAGAAAGCACCGATAAGCTGGCGCTGGCGAAAATCCATGCATTTTGGGAAAAGATCGGTTCCAGCGTTTCGGTGATGACGGTGGAACATCACGACACTGTGCTGGCCGCCACCAGCCATCTGCCGCATATTCTGGCTTTCGCCTTGGTCGGTTTGCTGGGGCGTAAGGACGAACAGCGCGAGATATTTAAATATGCCGCCGGCGGTTTCAGGGATTTCAGCCGCATCGCCTCCAGCGATCCGACCATGTGGCAGGATATCTGCCTGGCGAACAAGCAGGAAATCGTGCCGTTGATCCGGCAGTTTCAAGCGGAATTAAGCAAAATAGAACAATTGCTGGTTGAGGATCAAGCCGCGCAATTGTTCGAAACCTTTACGTATGCCAGAAATGCCCGGCAGCGTTTTCTCGATCAACAAGAAGACTAAGAAGATTAACATGTCACAAACCATTACTTTTCAAGTGCAGCCGGGCGGTAGCTTGCGCGGCGAAATCCGTGTGCCTGGCGATAAATCCATGTCGCACCGTTCCATCATGCTGGGCTCGTTAGCGGAAGGCGTCACGCATGTCACCGGTTTTTTGAATGCTGAAGATGCTATTTCTACCTTAGAAGCCTTCCGGTCCATGGGCGTGAAGATTGAAGGGCCGGTTAATGGGGAAGTGACAATTCATGGCGTTGGCAAGCACGGCTTAAAAGCACCGCAAGCGCCTTTGTATTTGGGTAATTCGGGTACCTCCATGCGATTGCTGAGTGGTTTGTTGGCTGGTCAGCCTTTCGATACGGTGTTGACTGGCGACAAGTCGCTGGAATCGCGGCCGATGAAACGGGTGACCGCGCCGTTGGCATTGATGGGGGCCGAGATTATTACCCAGGAAAACGGCACCGCGCCGCTGCATATCAAAGGTAAAGCCGGCAAATTACAAGGCATTCATTACGATATGCCGATTGCCAGCGCCCAGGTCAAATCCTGTTTGTTGCTTGCCGGCATGTATGCCGAAGGCGAGACCAGCGTCACCGAACCTGCACCAACCCGCGATCACACCGAGCGCATGTTGAACGGTTTTGGCTACCCGGTCACGCGCGAAGGCAGTACCGCGCGCATCACTAACCAAGGCAAGTTAACTGCGGCGCGTATTGATGTGCCCAGCGATATTTCCTCGGCGGCGTTTTTTCTGGTCGGCGCCAGTATAGCGCCCGATTCCGATGTGACCTTGCGTCACGTCGGTATTAATCCAACCCGTACCGGCATCATTGATATTTTGAGGTTGATGGGCGCTAACATTGAAGTGTTGAACGAAAGAGAAGTGGGTGGCGAACCGGTTGCCGATCTCAGGGTGCGTTCCAGCCAATTGAAAGGTATCAATATTCCTGAGCATTTGGTACCGCTGGCGATCGATGAGTTTCCGGTATTGTTTGTGGCCGCTGCTTGTGCCGAAGGCCAAACTGTATTGACTGGTGCGGAGGAGTTGCGGGTTAAGGAATCAGACCGCATTCAAGTCATGGCGGATGGTTTACAAATTCTAGGGGTTGATGCCCAGCCGACCAAAGACGGTATGGTTATTAATGGCGGTGGCCATATCGGTAGCGGCGAAGTCGAATCCCATGGCGATCACCGTATCGCTATGTCGTTTTCGATTGCCGGCTTGCGTGCTTCCGGATCGATCACAATCAAGGATTGTGCGAACGTGAATACTTCATTTCCGGAGTTCCGCGACTTGGCGACCAAGCTGGGTTTGGTACTGACGAGCTTTTAACATGCAAGTACCGGTATTGACCATAGACGGCCCCAGCGGCGCCGGCAAAGGCACAGTTAGCCGTGCCGTTGCAAAACTTTTGGGGTGGAATTATCTAGATAGCGGCTCGATTTACCGCTCGTTGGCTGTAGCAGTCTTAAAATCCAGTGTCGAGTTATCGGACGTAACCGCTATTTGCCGAGTCGCTGAAGCTATGTCGTTAGAATTCGATTGTGGCGAAGAGTTGATCGTTAAGCTTGATGGCGCCGATATTACTAGCCAACTTGGCTCCGAAACCACCGGCAATACCGCATCCATCATTGCCGCGTATCCTGAGGTGAGGGCAGTGCTATTGCAAAAACAAAAGGATTTTCAAAGACTTCCGGGCTTGGTTGCAGATGGTCGAGACATGGGCAGCGTTGTCTTTAAGGATGCCAAAATCAAGGTTTATCTCACCGCCAGTGCCGAGGAAAGGGCGCTTAGACGATATAAACAGTTGATTGAAAAGGGGATTGATGCTAACCTTCCCCAAATCACTCGGGAAATAGAAGAACGCGATTGTCGCGATCAGCAGCGAGCTACTGCTCCGCTCACCGTGCCGGAAGGCGCGCATTATATCGATTCATCCAGTTTGACTATTCAGCAAGTGATTGAGCAGGTAGTAAATTTAGTCAATTGAGGCTATTGGTGGTTATCGAATTATTATCGGTGACTTTATTTTAATTCAGAGAAGAGAAAGCTTGCTTGAGTCTTAGCAAGTTTGGGAAAGAAGAGATGGGCGAAAGCTTTGCAGAGTTGTTTGAAGAGAGTTATGCCAAGACCGAAATGCGTCCTGGCGCAATGCTAATTGGTACCGTTGTTGATATCGAAAACGAATTTGTTATCGTCAGCACACAAGCCAAATCAGAAGGGGTCATTCCTAAATGGCAATTTCTGAATGCCGATGGCGACCTAGAGGTCAACGTAGGCGACGAAATTGAGGTTGCTCTCGATTTATTCGAAGATGGCCTGGGCGCCACTCTTCTTTCCCGTGATAAAGCCAAGAAAAGCAAAGCTTGGGCGGAACTGGAAAAAGCCTTTGAAACCCAAGAAACCATCGTCGGCCGTATCAACGGCAAAGTACGTGGCGGTTTCACCGTTGCAGTCGGTGCATTACGCGCCTTCTTGCCAGGCTCTCTGGTTGACGTGCGTCCTATCCGCGATACCGCTTTCCTGGAAAATCGCGATCTGGAATTTAAAGTCATCAAAATCGATCAAAAACGCAACAACGTCGTGTTGTCACGTCGTGCGGTGGTCGAAAGCGAATACAGCGCAGAGCGCGAAGAATTGGTTAAAACGCTGCAAGACGGCGCGATTGTTACCGGTATCGTTAAAAACCTCACTGATTACGGTGCGTTTATCGATCTGGGCGGCGTTGACGGTCTGCTGCACATTACCGACATGGCATGGCGCCGCGTACGTCACCCGTCCGAGTGCGTAGAAATCGGTCAGGAAGTTAAAGTTAAGGTCCTGAAATTCGATAAAGACAAAACTCGCGTATCGTTGGGCATGAAACAAATGGATGAAGATCCATGGCAAAATATTGCTCGTCGTTACCCAGCCGGCACTCGCGTGTTCGGTAAAGTTAACAATCTGACAGACTACGGTTGCTTCGTGGAAATCGAAGAAGGTGTTGAAGGCTTGGTGCACGTATCCGAAATGGACTGGACCAACAAAAACGTCAACCCATCCAAAGTTGTGCAATTGGGTGATGAAGTTGAAGTTATGGTTCTGGAAATCGACGAAGAACGTCGTCGTATTTCGCTGGGCATGAAACAATGCCGTTCGAATCCATGGGACGAATTTGCCGCTACACATAACAAAGGCGACAAAATCTCCGGCAAAATCAAATCGATTACCGATTTCGGTATCTTCATCGGCCTGGACGGCGGTATTGACGGTTTGGTTCATATGTCCGACATTTCCTGGAACGAGAACGACGAAGAAGCTATTCGCAATTACAAAAAAGGCGATGAAGTCGAGACTGTGATTTTGGCTGTGGATTCCGAGCGCGAGCGTATTTCGCTGGGTATCAAACAGTTAGAGCAAGATCCTTTCCAAAACTACATTGCTGTGCATGAAAAAGGCAGCTTAGTCAAAGGCGTCATCAAAGAAATCGATGCTAAGGGTGCGATTGTGACTTTGGCCGATAACGTCGAAGGCTACTTGCGCGCTTCTGAAATTCAACGTGACCGCGTCGAAGATGCGCGTACCCTGTTGAAAGAGGGCGAAGAAATCGAAGCCAAATTTGTCGGTGTTGACAAAAAGACTAAATCTATTTCTTTGTCTATCAAAGCGAAAGATGTCGAAGAAGAGTCTAATGCCATTAAAGATTACTCGTCTCAAAATGCTGGCACAGCCACATTAGGCGATATCTTTAAACAAATGGACAAGTAGTAAAACCATCTCCAAGGGTGACATGACTGGGTCATGTCACCCTTTTTTGATTATTCAGGGCTGGATGTGACAAAATCAGAATTGATAGAGATGCTGGCACGAAAGCAGCCTCATCTCGCGCTTAAAGATGTTGAATTGGCAGTCAGATGCGTTGTTGACCACTTGAGCGATACTCTAGCAAGTGGCGATAGGATAGAAATTAGAGGTTTTGGCAGTTTTTCATTACACCATCGTTCAGCACGATTAGGGCGTAATCCCAAAACCGGCGATTCAGTGTCCTTAACAGAAAAGCATGTGCCGCATTTTAAACCCGGAAAGGAATTGCGGGATATGGTTGATGCTTCCAGAGAAAAATTCAAAATCGTCGATTGACGGCGAATGCTGAATTCAAAATCCAACACAACCCACACAATATGTGAATGGTGTTTAACTTTAGATGATTTTCGAGTGGCGGCATTCGTCGCCACTTTATTGTCGTTGTTCCATTGCGAATTAGGCTTGCATACGGACCTAAGCAAAATTTGACCAGACAGATTTGCCAGTGAGCTTATTCGATCATTATTACAGCTATGATCCTGGCTATGGCTACGGTCTCGACGATTTGTTAAGCGTTCCGGCGCCGCAAGAGCCTGCCGATTTCAGTCGATTTTGGCGGGATAAATATCAAAAAGCCTTAACGGTCTCTCCGCAATTTTCTCTTAATTACCAATGCCAGCGCGGGGGCTACCGGATCTATGACATAAGCTATCGGTCTACCGATGATTTTCATATTGCCGGCTGGCTGCTTGAGCCGGATGCGCAACCCATTACTCGGAGCATAGTGGTCGGCCATGGTTATGGCGGCAGAGAGCAACCCGATTTTCATCTCAACATACCGGGGGCAGCCTTACTTTTTCCTTGCTTTCGCGGCATATCTCGCAGCCGCTGCGAGCGCTTGCCGGAACAGCCGAATCAACATGTCGTGCAAGACATCGATGATCCTAATCATTACGTGATCGGCGGCTGTGTAGAAGATCTCTGGCTGGCTGTAACCGTTCTGGCCGAGCGTTATCCGGCAAACGCGGATAAGATCGGCTATATGGGCATTAGCTTTGGTGGCGGAATCGGAGCATTGGCCGCGCCATGGGACGCCAGAATCAAGAGAGTGCACTTAAATGTGCCCACCTTTGGCAACCAACCCTTGCGTTTAAGTTTGCCTACCAGCGGCAGTGCCGCGGCTTTGAAAGCCTATAGTCAATCTCACCATAATGTGTTTGACACATTAGCCTATTATGATGCCGCTGTTTCGGCGCGTTATGCATTGCAGCCCTTGCATGCCGCAGTCGCATTATTCGACCCGGTCGTAGCGCCACCCGGACAATTTGCGATCTACAATGCATGGGCCGCGGACAAACATTTGTTTATATTGGATGCGGGGCATTTTGATTATCCGCGCCAACATGATCAGGAGCGGCAGCTGATTGCGGAGCTGCAAAGTTTTTTCGGGGAATCGTCGCTTTAGATTATGAATCGCGAATATCACCACTGGTACAGCCCGCGCCTGGGTCGCGACATGGAGTTCCTGGTTTTCGGTCACGCCGGGGCCAAAGTACTGATTTTTCCGACTCGCGACGGCCGTTTTTACGAGTACGAGAACCTCGGCATCGTCGAACGGTTACGCAATAAAATTGAAGCGGGACACATACAACTGTACTGTGTTGACAGTATTGATCATGAAACTTTTTACTGTTTTTGGCGGCGGCCGAAAGACCGTATTCAGCGGCACATGTTTTTCGAAGACTACATATTGAACGAAATCATGCCGTTCATGGCCCTGAAGAATCCGCACCCCTGCGTCATTGCTCACGGCTGTAGTTTGGGCGGTTATCATGCGGCTAATATTGCTTTCCGCCATCCACATTTGTTTAAAAAATTAGTAGCCTTCTCCGGTCGTTTCGATTTGACGCTGGAAGTGGAGTGTTTCAAAAACCTGTTCGACGGCTACTACGACGATCATGTCTATTTCCACACGCCAACGCACTTTCTACCAAACCTGAACTGCGAAGCGCAATTAAAGTATTTGCAGCAAATGGAAATTACTTTGGTGATCGGTAAGGAAGATCCGTTTTTGCAGAACAATCATGAGTTAAGTCACATATTAGCAGCCAAGGGTATTCCCCACGCCTTGTATGAATGGGAAGGTCGCGCGCATCAGGGGCACTACTGGCGCAGAATGGCCCCGCTGTATATCTGACAGAAACCAGTTCTGCTCGGTGAAAAAAGCGTACTACTGCGCTGGTGTGTTCCCAGCGTCCAGTGATTGTTTTACATCAGGCGCTGGCGGAGCGATAGTTCGCCCTTGCATCAATTCATCTATCTGATGTTTGTCCAATGTTTCCCAGTCTAGTAAGGCTTGCGCCATATTGTGCAGAATATCGATATTTTCCTTCAGTAGGGTTTCGGCTCTAAGATAATTATTGTCGACAATTAACCTGATCTCCCGATCAATCAAGCGCGCCATGTGTTCCGACATGGGTTTGGCTTGCGGTCCCAAGTAGCTGCCTTCGTTATCGCCGTAGTCCAACGGCCCCAGGTTATCGGATAACCCCCATTTGGTAACCATGTTGCGGGCTAATTGAGTGGCGCGCTGAATGTCGTTGCTCGCGCCGGTGGTGACTTTATTCTTACCGTAAACCAGCGCTTCCGCGGCTCGGCCGCCGAACAAGCTGGAGATTTGCCCTTCCAATTTGTCCTTGCTGGCGCTGTATTCATCGCGCTCCGGCAAAAACATCGTGATGCCCAACGCGCCGCCGCGCGGCATGATGCTGACTTTGTAAACCGGATCGTGCTCCGGTACCAGGCGACCGACGATGGCGTGACCGGCTTCGTGGTAGGCGGTCATCAACAGGTCTTCGCGGCTCATAATCATCGTGCGTTTTTCCGCGCCCATAATGGTTTTGTCGCGGGCTTTATCCAGGTCGTTCATCGTGATTTCCCGCTGATTATTGCGGGCGGCGAATAAGGCGCCTTCGTTGATTAGATTGGCCAGTTCGGCACCGGAAAATCCCGGCGTGCCGCGCGCCAGATCATTCAAATTGACGTCATCGGCTAAGGGTACTCGGCTGGAATGTACCCTGAGAATTTGCTCGCGGCCTTTAATGTCCGGTAGGCTGACTTGCACTTGCCGGTCGAACCGTCCGGGGCGCAGCAAGGCTTTATCCAATACATCGATGCGGTTGGTGGCGGCGATGACGATGATGCCTTCGTTGCCGCTAAAGCCGTCCATTTCCACTAATAATTGATTCAGGGTTTGCTCGCGCTCTTCCGTGCCGCCCATATTGCCAGGGCTACGCTGCCGGCCGACCGCATCGATTTCGTCGATAAAAATGATGCATGGCGCGTGTTTTTTGGCTTGCACGAATAAATCGCGCACTCTGGATGCGCCAACTCCGACAAACATTTCCACGAAGTCAGAACCCGAGATCGAGAAAAAAGGTACACCGGCTTCCCCGGCAATCGCCCGCGCCAGCAGTGTTTTACCGGTGCCGGGAGGGCCGACCATCAGCACGCCTCTGGGGATTTTACCGCCCAAGGCTTCGTATTTGCCCGGCGCTTTCAGAAAATCGACCAGTTCCGCGACGTCCTGCTTGGCTTCCTCGACGCCAGCAACGTCGTTGAAACGGACCTTTACCTGATTCTCCGTCATCAACTTAGCTCGGCTTTTACCGAAATTGTTTTGCGCGCCGGCACCCAGCAGTTGCTTACGCATAAAATAAATCAATACCCCAATCAGCAAAAAGGTCGGCGCCCAGGAGTAAAACACCTGCATGAATGTCGATTGGGTTAAAGGTCTTTGTACGACGATCTTTACACCGTTCTGCAATAGATCGTCTATCACCGTCACATCGCCGGGGCTATATGCGGTAAAACGCGTGCCGTTATGCCTCAGGCCATCGATGGCTCGGCCGTCGATCACCACTTCGGCTACCATTTTGCCGCGCACATCCTGGATGAAGTCGGAATAAGGAATATCGCCTTGCGATTTATAGGTGGCAGGGGCAGGATTAAAAATTACAAATGCCGCGATGGCGATGCCGGCCAATATGAACAACAAGAACAAAATTTTTTTCATGGTTGTGGCCTCTATGTTTTGCGGAGCGATTTTGGTTTGCATGCCAAAACCGCCCAGATTCAAGCTAAGAGATCATGATTCGTCGACAGCCAGCGCCAGATCGGCCAAATGCTGCAACGCTTCCCGGTAGGTGGTTTCAGAATCGGTTCTGATCGTGGCATGCGCCACTTTTCGGCCCTTGCGCGGGGTTTTATCGTAAAGATGCAAATGCG
The DNA here is from genome assembly GCF_000365425.1 of Methylomonas sp. MK1. Lineage (NCBI taxonomy): Bacteria > Pseudomonadati > Pseudomonadota > Gammaproteobacteria > Methylococcales > Methylococcaceae > Methylomonas > Methylomonas sp. MK1. Next base: position 430,827 of record NZ_AQOV01000001.1, on the reverse strand, counting down.
CGTTGGGGATGTTTAGCAGTAACGAGTCGTCGGCCAGACCACCGATAAAATTCACCATGCCCGCATAACCGCGCGGTTTCGTCGAGCCCAGCGGTAAATCCAGAATCGCTCGCAAGTGATTTTCGAATTGACTGGTTTCCGAGCCTTCTATCGTCCAGTGGCCGGAATTATGCACGCGCGGCGCGAATTCGTTGGCCAATAACTCACCATTCAGGTCAAATAATTCCAGCGCAATCACGCCAACATAATCCAGTTTTTCCAGCAATAAACTGACGTACTTTTCGGCAATCGCTTGTTCGGGATCGTTAGCGCAACATTCGGCAACGCGCAAAATGCCGCCGCGATGTTGATTTTCAGACAAAGGGTAGTAGGCAATTTCGCCGGATGGACTGCGGCCCGCGATAATCGACACTTCGCGCTGAAACGGCACGAAACCTTCGACGATGGAGGCGGCGCCTTGCATGCTTTGCCAGGCTGATTCCAGTTCGTCGGCCGATTTTATAACCACCTGGCCTTTGCCGTCATAGCCCATGCGCCGGCTTTTCAAAATAGCCGGATAGCCGATGTATGGCATGGCTTTTTGTAAATCTACCAGGCTATCGATGGCCGCGAACGGTGCGGTGCGAATACCCAAGTCTTTGAAGAAATTCTTTTCCAGAAGGCGGTCTTGTGCAACGGCCAACGCGCCGGCGGGTGGGTATACAGTGGTATGGCTGGACAGGAATTCGGCGACATGCGCAGGCACGTTTTCGAATTCGTAAGTGACGATGTCAGCTTTCTCGGCCAGTTCCGCCAATAAGTCCGGGTCGTCGTAAGCTCCTAACAGATGTTCGCTTAAACCGGCAGCACCGGCATTGGGATCGGGATCGAGGACGATAAATTTCAATCCCAGCGGATAACCGGCCAAGGCAATCATTCTGGCGAGCTGGCCGCCACCCAAAATGCCAATTTTCATCCTGCCACCTGTCTTGGGTCGGGGGTAGCAATCACGCTGTCGGTTTGTTGTTGACGATACGCATCCAGAGCTGGGCGGTATTGCGGATGTTTATTGCTGATAATCGCGGCGGCCAGCAATGCGGCATTGATGGCACCGGCCTTGCCGATGGCCAAGGTGCCCACCGGAATGCCGGCCGGCATTTGCACGATGGATAATAAAGAATCCATACCGTTCAATGCTTTTGATTGCACAGGCACACCCAATACTGGCAGCGCGGTTTTAGCGGCTGTCATGCCCGGTAAATGCGCGGCACCGCCGGCGCCGGCTATGATCACTTCCAAACCTTTGCCTTCCGCAGTTTCCGCATATTTAAACAACTTGTCGGGGGTGCGATGGGCCGAAACCACTTCCACTTCATGCGGAATATCAAGGTGTTCTAGGGTTTGCGCTGCATGTTGCATGGTTTCCCAATCCGAGGTGGAACCCATGATGATGCCTATCAATGCGGTCATGCAAAATCTCCGGTATCTGCGATAAATCAAAACGGGCCCGATTATCGCATAATTGGGAAGATTTTCTCTGTCGGCAAATTGCGAACTATGCCGGGCTTAATGATAAGATAGCGCCCCTCGTAATGTGTCAGCCTAAGGATGGATGAATGGAAAACTCGCAACACGCTTCGCTGCAAGCCAGTGAGTTATCGTGTTTTCGTGATGAGCGTTTGTTGTTTTCCGATCTGAGTTTCGCATTGCACCCCGGGGAAGTGTTATTGCTGGAAGGCGCCAACGGCAGCGGCAAAACCTCTCTATTGCGCATCCTATGCGGATTTAGAGAAGCCGATGCCGGTGACATATATTGGTGCGGCAGCAAAATCGCCGACAGTAGTTATTACGACGACATGGCTTATGTCGGTCACGCCGACGGCACAAAAAAGGAACTGACCGTGTTGGAAAACCTTAAGTTTGCGTTGGCGCTGGGCAGCGCCGGTAAATACAGCATCGAACAAGCCTTGGACAAAGTGCAGCTGGCCGGATTCGACGACAATCCCGTGCATACCCTTTCAGCGGGCCAAAAGCGGCGCCTGTCCTTGGCTCGCTTGTTGATTACGCATAATTTGCTGTGGATACTCGACGAACCTTTCACCTCATTGGATAGGCAAGGCATCAAATTGATAGAATCGCTGATGGCCGAGCATATTGCCCAAGGCGGTATGGCTGTTTTGACCTCTCACCACGATCTAAGCATGGCCGATCTCAATCTGAAACGCATCCATCTGCAAGCATGCCAATAGTTCAGGCTTTTTGGGCGCTCATTCGCCGTGATTTGTTGCTGGCGTTTCGACGTCGCGCGGAAATGGCCAATCCGCTATTTTTTTTCGTGTTAGTGGTGACCTTATTCCCGCTGGCGGTGGGCGCGCAACCTAATTTATTGCGGGCTATGGCGCCGGGTGTGATTTGGGTTTCTGCATTATTGGCGGCCTTGTTATCCTTGGATGGCTTGTTTCGTAGCGATTTTGATGACGGCTCGCTGGAGCAAATGTTGCTCAGTCCGCAGCCCTTATCGATCTTGGTATTGGGCAAAATCATCGCCCACTGGCTGGTTACCGGTTTGCCTTTATTGCTGGTAGCACCGTTACTGGCGGTGTTTTTGGGCTTGCCCGAGCAAGCGATGGGAACTTTATGGCTGACGTTGATCTTAGCTACTCCGCTACTGAGCTTGATCGGCGCCATCGGCGTGGCGTTGACAGTCGGTTTGCGCAGGGGGGGCATGTTGTTGTCTTTACTGGTTTTGCCTTTGTATGTGCCGGTACTGATCTTCGCTAGCGGCGCTGTCGATAGGGCAGCCAGCGGCTTGCCGGTCGACGCCCAGTTGAATATTTTATTGGCTATGTTGCTGTCGGCACTGGTACTGGTGCCGTTGCCAACGGCCGCCGCGTTAAAAATGAGTGTTAATTGATGTCTTGGATCCCTGCACCGGTTAGCCGGTTTTTTCATCGTACTTCGTCGCCACCGTATTTTTATGCCTTGGCGGATCGCTTCATCCCTTGGCTGACGGTTATTTTTCTAGTGTTGCTCGGTGCTGGCCTGTATGGCGGGCTTTATCTGGCGCCTACCGATTATCAACAGGGCGATAGTTACCGGATCATTTATATCCATGTGCCGGCGGCCTGGATGTCCTTGTTTATTTACGTGCTGATGGCGGTAATGGGCGGGATCGCTTTGATCTGGCGCATGAAACTGGCAGAGGTGATGCTGATCAGTAGTGCGCCGATTGGCGCCGGCTTTACCTTTGTTGCTTTGGTGACCGGATCGCTGTGGGGTAAACCCATGTGGGGCACATGGTGGGTATGGGATGCGCGCTTAACCTCAGAATTGATCCTGTTGTTTTTGTATCTGGGTGTGATCAGTTTGTACGGCGCCATTGAAGAAAAGCGGGCGGCGGCGCGAGCGGTCTCGATTCTGGCACTGGTGGGCGTGGTGAACATCCCGATTATCCATTACTCGGTGCAATGGTGGAACACGCTGCATCAAGGCCCGACGGTCAGCAAAATGGATAAACCTTCCATACACGTCAGCATGTTGGTACCCCTGTTGCTGATGGCGGTGGCTTTCAAATTCTATTATCTGATTGCGGTATTACAGGCCGCCAAGCTGGAATTACTGAAGCGCGAAACCAGCTCGCAATGGGTGAAGGCGCTGTTGGAGAAACAAACATGAGCTGGGAAAGCTTTTTATACATGGGCGGTTACGCCGTCTACGTTTGGCCGGCTTACGGCGTGACTGCATTAGTGTTGGTGGTCAATATCGTAATGCCGGTGTTGCAGCGCAAACAACTGCTACGTGAACTCACCATCAAACAAAAACGGTCACAAGCGCGATGAAACCAATCCGAAAACAGCGCTTGTTTCTGATCATCCTGATGTTGGCGGGCCTAGGTTTGGCCGCAACATTTGCGTTAAAAGCCTTTAACGAAAACCTGATGTATTTTTTCTCCACCAGCGATGTTGCTGCCGGTAAAGCGCCGAACAACGCGGTATTTCGCTTGGGTGGGATGGTGGTGAAAGGCAGTGTGGAGCGGCCCAACGCCGATTTGTTGGTGCGCTTTAAACTCAGCGATTTCGAAAAGGAAGTGACGGTGGAATATTCAGGTATCTTGCCGGATTTGTTTAGGGAAGGGCAGGGTATCGTCGCTAAGGGGGCCCTCGATGGGCGCGGCGTGTTCGTGGCCGAGGAAGTGCTGGCCAAACACGATGAGAACTACATGCCGCCGGAAGTGGCTGGCAGCTTGAAAAAACCGGCGGCGCAACCATGATCCCTGAAATCGGCCACTTCGCCTTAATTCTGGCCTTGTGCATGGCGATTGTACAAGGCGTCTTGCCGATCTTCGGCGCAGCCAAATCGATCACCGGCTGGGTGCATGTCGCCAGACCTGCCGCGTTCGGGCAATTGCTATTCATGGGTTTGGCATACGGCTGCTTGACCGCCAGCTTCATCAGCCATGATTTTTCCGTGGCTTATGTTGCGCAAAACTCCAATACCGCACTGCCGCTGATTTATCTTATTTCCGGGGTATGGGGCGCGCACGAAGGTTCTTTATTACTATGGGCTTTGACTCTATCGATTTGGACCGCACTAGTCGCGGCCTTTAGCCAGCACATTCCCGATGCCACCCGAGCTCGCGTGTTGGGGGTAATGGGGTTGGTCAGTATCGGCTTTATTTTGTTTTTATTGCTGACATCCAACCCTTTCGAGCGTTTGTTTCCTTTTCCAGCCGAAGGCCGGGATTTGAATCCATTGCTGCAAGATCCAGGCTTGGCCATCCATCCGCCGATGTTGTACATGGGCTATGTCGGCTTCTCTGTGGCCTTCGCGTTTTCCATCGCCGCATTATTGGAAGGTCGGCTGGATGCAGCTTGGGCACGCTGGTCGCGGCCTTGGACTAACATCGCTTGGATGTTTTTGACCGTGGGTATCACGCTAGGTAGCTGGTGGGCTTATTACGAATTGGGCTGGGGCGGCTGGTGGTTTTGGGACCCGGTCGAAAACGCGTCATTTATGCCCTGGCTGGTTGGCACCGCATTGATTCACTCCTTGGCCGCCACCGAGAAACGTGGCGTATTCAAAACCTGGACCGTGTTGCTGGCGATTTTCGCGTTTTCTTTGAGCTTGCTGGGCACCTTCCTGGTGCGTTCCGGAGTGTTGACCTCGGTACACGCCTTTGCCAGTGACCCGGCGCGGGGTTTGTTTATCCTGATCTTCCTGGCCGTGGTGGTCGGTGGTTCATTGCTGTTGTACGCGATCCGCGCCCCGCAAGTAAAAAGTCACGCCCGCTTTGAATTGGTCTCAAAGGAATCGGTATTGCTTGTCAACAATGTACTTTTGGTGGTCACCGCCGCCAGTATCTTGCTGGGGACCTTGTATCCGCTGGTGGTGGATGCTTTGGGCTTGGGTAAATTGTCAGTTGGCCCGCCGTATTTCAATGCCGTCTTCATTCCGCTGATGGCGCCATTGGCCTTGGTGGTTGGTCTTGGCGTGTTGATGCGCTGGAAAAGCGACGACCTGAAAGCGCTGGGCTTGCGGGTACGTTGGCTGATAGCCGCTTGCGTGGCCCTGGCTTTATTGACGCCGTTATTGATGCCGTTTTATTCCTGGGGAGCCGCCTTGGGAACCGGCCTTGCGTTATGGACCGTGGCGATTACCGGTCTGGCGTTCAAACAACGCCTGCAAAGCTGGTCCTGGCAACGCTTGCAACAAATTCCGGCCGGTTTTTACGGTATGACCGTGGCGCATTTGGGGATCGCGGTATTTGTGATCGGGATTACCTACACCTCGGTCTATAGCATCGAACGCGACGTCCGTTTGGCCCCGGAAGAAACCCTGGATTTATTTGGTTATGTGTTTCAGTTTCATGGCGTGAAAAGCACTGAAGGTCCTAACTATCGGGCCGAGCAAGCTTATTTGACTGTCAGCCATAACGGCGAAACCGTCGCCGAATTGTCGCCGCAAAAACGCGTTTACCGGGTGCAAACCATGCCGATGACTGAAGCGGCCATCGATGCCGGTGTATTCCGCGATTTATTCGTGGCCTTGGGCGAGCCTTTAGACAAACAAGGCGCCTGGAGTTTGCGGGTGTACTACAAAGCCTTCATCCGCTGGATCTGGATGGGTGGGGTGTTTATGGCGCTGGGTGGTTTGATTGCCGCTAGCGACCGCCGCTATCGTTTGCTTAACAAACCTCTTACGCAAAGTTAATGAAGTATCTGTTACCGCTGTTCTTGTTCATCGCCTTGGCGGTTTTTTTGGCGATAGGTTTAAACCTTAACCCGCGCGAAATCCCTTCGCCGCTGATCGATAAACCGGCGCCCGCCTTTAATTTGCCGATTCTGGCGACGCCTGAGCAACGCCTGAGCCAAGCTGATCTTAAGGGCAAAGTCTGGTTGTTGAATGTCTGGGCGTCTTGGTGCGTATCGTGCCGCGAAGAACATCCCTTATTGATCGAGCTGGCCAAACAAAATAAAGTGCTGCTGGTGGGTTTGAACTACAAAGACGAAATACAGGCCGCGAATGGCTGGCTGAGTAAACACGGTAACCCTTATAACGTCAGCGTGATGGACGCTGACGGTCGCACCGGCATAGATTACGGCGTTTACGGTGTGCCGGAAACCTTTGTCATCGATAAACGCGGTCTTGTCCGCTACAAGCATACCGGGCCGGTGCAACCGGGCGATCTGGAAAAAGTCTTTCTGCCCTGGATTCAACAATTGGAGGCGGAAAGCGCATGAAGTTTCTCTATGCCCTGATGTTATCGCTGCTGGTGTATCAAGCTCGCGCCGACATTGAATACCGCGATTTCAAACAACCCGAGCAAGAACAGGCGTATCAAACCCTGATTTCCGAACTGCGCTGCCTGGTTTGTCAAAATCAAACCATTGCCGACTCCAATGCCGATCTGGCCAAGGACTTGCGCCGCCAAGTTTATGAAATGCTGCAACAAGGCAAATCCCGCCAAGACATCGTCGATTTCATGACTGACCGCTACGGCGATTTCGTGATGTACAAACCGGCTTTATCACTCAAAACCATGCTGCTTTGGCTAGGCCCCGTGCTGTTCTTAGTGATCGGTTTGGCGACAGTGTGGGTATTGCGCAGCAAGCCCACTGGCACTGAGGCAGCGTTAAGTAAAGAACAGCAGGCCAAGCTCGATAGCATTCTGGACAAAGGTGACGACGCGTGAATCTTGAGTTTTGGCTAATCATAGCCGTTTTAGTGGCGCTGGCCTTACTGGTGTTGTTGCCGCCGTTGTTTAAACTGACGCCGCTACGCACCGCTGATGGCGAGCAACGCAATACCAGCATAGCCCGCCAACAACTCGCCGAACTTAAATTGCAATTGCAAAACGGGGTATTGTCGCAAGATCAATATGATGGGCAATATCGCGAACTACAGTTAACTCTGCTGGACGACCTTGAAGGGCCGGTGGTCGTCGCGGCAAACCCTAAAACCGGGCGATGGGTAGTGCCGCTCATCGCGCTTGGCTTGCCGCTCATGAGCCTGTTTTTATATGGCATGTTGGGTGAACCGCAGGCATTAGCTAAAGAAGAGTTGGTGCGTAGCAATCAAAAAACTGCGGACAATGTGGCAAACATGGTCAACCAGTTACTAGAGCGGCTTAAAAAGCAGCCGGATGATCTGGAAGGCTGGATGATGCTGGGTCGCTCATACGTTTACATGCAGCAATACCAAAACGCCGCCGATGTCTTCGCCGAGTTGAACAAACGCAAGCCCAACGATCCTGCTGTGATGTTGCACTACGCCGACGCTTTGGCGATGGCGCGTAACGGGCAAATGGCCGGCGAACCTGCCGAATTGGTTTTTCAGGCCTTGAAGTTGCTGCCGGAAGATCACACCGCCCTATGGCTAGCCGGGATGGCTAAAGCCGAAGCCGGGGATTTCGCGCAAGCGATAGGCTATTGGCAGAAACTCTCCGGTTTGCTGCCTGCTGATAACGAAAGCCAGCAACAATTGCAGAAAATGATCCAAATGGCAAAGGCCGAACAGCAAAAGCCGCAGGCCGCCGCATCATCGGCCGGGTCAGTTGATATTCAGGTGAAAGTAGTGATGGACGATGCTTTAAAAACCAAAGTGGAGCCTCAACACACTGTCTTTATCTACGCGCAAGCCATTAGCGGTCCAAAAATGCCATTGGCGATCATCCGTAAACAGGTATCCGATCTGCCGGCCAGTGTGGTGCTGAACGACAGCGTGGCGATGCAACCGCAAACCCATCTGGCCGATTTCAAGCAGCTACGCATCGTCGCCCGGATTTCCAAAACCGGTAATGCGATGTCGCAGCCCGGCGATTTGCTGGGTACGGCGCAACTGGATGCGGTGTCGGGTAATCCCAGCGTCAGCATCACCATCAATCAAGAAGTGCAGTAATGGATCAATCAATTAAATTCGACCTGGACTTGATCAAACGCTACGACAAGTCCGGTCCGCGCTATACCTCGTATCCCACGGCCTTGGAATTGCACGAAGGCTTCGGCGAAGTCGAATATTTACAGCATATTCAAAAATCCAATGCCGCCGGTGGGCCGCTGTCGCTGTATTTTCATATCCCGTTCTGCGACACGGTGTGTTTTTATTGCGCCTGCAACAAGATCGTCACCAAGAATCGCGCGCACGCCGTGCCGTATCTGGAAAACCTCTGCCAGGAAATTTCTATGCAGGGCAAGTTGTTCGATAACAGCCGCCCGGTGAATCAATTGCATTGGGGCGGCGGCACGCCCACTTTTTTAAGCTACGAGCAAATGAAACAGTTGATGGACACCACCCGTCAACATTTCAATTTGCGCGACGACGACAGCGGCGAATATTCCATCGAAGTCGATCCGCGCGAAACCAATGATTTGACCATCGCCCAGCTGCGCGAGTTGGGTTTTAACCGCATCAGTTTAGGCTTGCAGGATTTCGATCCGGACGTGCAAAAAGCCGTGAACCGCCTGCAAAGCAAGGAACAAACCTTCGCGGTGTTGGAAGCCGCCCGCAAAGAAGGCTTCCGTTCCACCAACATCGATTTGATCTACGGCTTGCCTTTGCAAACCGAGCAAACCTTCGCCACCACGTTGGACCAAGTCCTGGCCTACGCGCCGGATCGCTTTTCGATCTTTAACTACGCGCACATGCCCAGCCGCTTCAAAACCCAGCGGCAAATCAACGACAGCGACTTGCCGACAGCGGCGGTGAAGCTGGAAATCCTACAAATGGTCGGCCAGAAATTGACCGATGCCGGTTACGTGTACATCGGCATGGATCATTTCGCCAAACCCGATGACGAACTGGCCGTGGCGCAGCGCGAAGGCAAGCTATATCGCAACTTCCAAGGCTATTCCACCCATTCCGACTGCGATTTAGTGGGCTTGGGCGTGACCTCCATCGGCCGGGTCGGCGATGCCTACATGCAGAACTACAAGGAACTGGACGAATACGACGCGGCCATCTCGCAAGGTAAATTACCGGTGTTTCGCGGCGTGGATTTGGATGAAGACGACAAGTTGCGCAGAGCGGTGATCACTCAGTTGATTTGCCATTTCGATCTCAACTTCGGCAAAATCGAGGCCGAGTTCGCTATCAACTTTGCCGAGTATTTTGCGCCCGAGCTGGAAAACCTACGGCTGATGAAAGCCGATGGTTTACTGGATTTAGACGCCGAAGGCATTCACATATCCACCGCCGGCCGCCTGTTGATCCGTAACATCTGCATGGTGTTTGACAAATACCTGGCGCAGAAACAGCAGCAGTTCTCTAAAGTGATCTGAGTTTAAGGCTCCGAGTTGGTTTCGATTTGATCACCCGATAAAGAGCGGTAAGTCTTCCCAACACAGGTTAATTTTAGTTTGTGGGATTTAAGCAAATACTGTCATGCCCGCCTAGCCGCGGGCATTCAGTCAAACGTCGGCCCCATTCATACTGCCTCGATCTCGGCAATCCCTGCCGGAATCATGATCACCTTTTAGAATCTGACAAAGTGGAGTCCAGCAGAAACGCGGAAGCCCTGGCTTTACCGGGGGTGTTTACTAGGTATTCCGGCCGGACTGGGTGCTTGGTTCAGCTCAGGAACTGATCCGGCGGCAAATAATTAAAGCCAAACGCGTCGGCAATCCCTTGGCAAGTAACATTACCGGCCACGATGTTTAGCCCTTTTAGCAACGCGGAATTCTCGCGTAGCGCCTGTTGCCAGCCCTTGTTGGCGAGTTGCAGGGCATAGGGCAGGGTGGCGTTGGTTAAGGCCAGTGTCGAGGTGCGCGGTACCGCGCCGGGCATATTGGCGACTGCATAATGCACGACGTTGTCGATTATATAAATCGGATCGGCGTGGGTAGTGGGATGGGTGGTTTCCACGCAACCACCTTGGTCCACCGCGACATCGACGATGACTGCGCCGGCTTGCATCAATTTTAAATCTTCAGCGCGAATCAATTTGGGCGCGGCCGCACCGGTGACCAATACGCCGCCGATGACCAGGTCTGCTGTGCGAATTTGTTCCAGGATGGCATGACGGCTTGAAAACAATAGCTGCACATTGGCCGGCAAAATGTCGCTAAGTTGGCGCAGACGCTCCAGCGACAAATCCATTACCGTGACTTGCGCGCCCAAACCGGCGGCCATTTTTGCCGCCTGCGTGCCGACAACCCCGCCGCCTAGAATCAGAACCTTGGCCGGTAATACCCCCGGTACGCCGCCGAGTAACATGCCGCGGCCGCCATAGAGCTTTTCCAGATAATGCGCGCCTTCCTGCACCGCCAGCCGGCCGGCCACTTCCGACATCGGCGTCAGCAAGGGTAATTCGCCGGACGGCAATTGCACTGTTTCATAAGCAATACAAGTGGCGCCGGAAGCCAGATGCGCCTCGGTCAACGGGCGGTTGGCGGCAAAGTGAAAATAGGTAAATAGCGTTTGTCCGGGACGAATCCGCGACCATTCCGGTTCTATCGGCTCCTTGACCTTGATGATCATCTCCGCGGAGGCCCATACCGGTTCCGGACCGTCCACCAACTGCGCGCCGGCGGCCTGGTATAGCGCGTCTTCGAAGCCGGCACCAACGCCGGCGCCACTCTCCATAGTGACACTATGGCCGGCGCTCACCAACGCAGCAACGCCGGACGGTACCACCGATACCCGGTTTTCGTTAGGTTTGATTTCCTTGGGTATGCTGATTTTCATATTCACCTCTTGTGCAATATTAAATGATGCCGGTTTGATGACAGCAATAATCAGACCGTAAGGCTTTGTCAGTCAAAAGTGCCAAATGTTCAACGACTTACTATTACCGGCGTGGAGCCATGTTGTCGCGTTTGTAGGGATTTGTTTGCCATTTTGGCGCAAAACCGCTGCTCTGTCCCTGGCGGATGATTAGTCTGCTGTCGCCGGGACGGACCTTAAAAATCGTCTAAGCTTAGCCCAGCGGCTTTACCAGAGAGAACATCATGACGCAGCAAACGCAAAATATCCTGATCGGCCATTTAACCGAAGTCAGAGGCGACGGTATGGATGCCCGTATTACCGAAGAACATTCGACAGCGGCGCCTATCATCAAGCTCGGCGATGAAGAAATACTGGCCGGCCATATCGGTTCCTATGTGGTGATCCGCCAGTCGCATATCGGTGTGCTGGCGCTGGTGTTCAAGATGTGGGAACGCGATCGGTTTGACGCTGCCGGCAATCGCGCTACCGACCGCTTTATTGCCTTGATCCCGGTTGGCGAGTTGAACGAAAACAATGTGTTCATTCGTGGCGTGCGCCACTATCCGACACCCGGCGCGGCGGTATATGCCGTGGGACTGAGCGAGATCAACGCAATTTTTTCCAAATTTCGCGATTACGAATTCTTCATTGGCCAGTTAGCCAGTCACAAGGATTATCACTTGAGCCTGGACCCGCGCGCGCTGTTTGGCCGGCATTTTGCGATTATCGGCCAGTCCGGTTCCGGTAAATCCTGGACGGTGACCAGCTTGATTCAGCACACGATGCGGGCGATGCCGAAAACCCATATGATCATGCTGGATCTACACGGCGAATATTGCTGGAAGCGCCCGGACGGCAGTATCGAATCGGCGTTTCCCGAAGAGCAGGTCAACTACGTGGATGCGATGGATTTGGAGATGCCGTACTGGATGATGTCTTACGCCGAGTTGGTGGACTTATTCATCGATAGAGACGACAGAGGCGCTTCGATGCAGATGTCTTTCATGCGCGAAGTGCTGCAACAACTCAAACGCAAGGAAGCCAAAGCCATTGGTTTGGGCGTGGTGTCGATAGACACGCCGATTTATTTTTCGCTGGCGGAAATGTATATGCAATTCAAGGCCGCCAACGAGGAGCGCAAGGATTTCGGTAAAACCAAGGGTGCGTTATTCGGCCAGTTCGACGAATTTCTGGTGACGATGCAAAGCCGTTTCAACGACGTGCGTTACGACTTTTTATTAAAACCCAAAAAGCGTAACAACTCCGCCAGCATGGCGGATTTGCTCAGGCAATTCGTCGGTCTGGGGCAAAAAAAAGCCAACATCACCGTCGTCGATCTCAGCTCCGTACCTACCGACGTGCGGCCGGCGGTGTCCGCGCAAGTCGGCCGACTTGCGTATGAATTCAATTACTGGAATCCGCGCCGCCGCGAGTTTCCGATCACGTTGATCTGCGAGGAAGCCCATGCCTATATCCCGCGCGAAAAGGGCGGGCAATTCGACGGCACCAAGAAAATGATGGAACGGATAGCCAAGGAAGGTCGTAAATATGGCGTGTCCATCGGCGTGGTCAGTCAGCGACCCACCGAATTGTCGGAAACCATGCTGGCGCAATGCAGTTCGTTTATTTGCCTACGCACCACCAACCCCGACGACCAGCAATACATTCGTGGCTTGGTACCGGAGGCGGAAGGCGACTTGGCCGATATTCTCAGCTCGCTTGGCCGGGGTGAAGCGTTAGTGCTTGGCGAGGCCGCGCCATTACCGACCAGAGTACAAATCTACCGGCCCAATCCGGAACCGAAGAGTAACGATGTCGATTACTACACCAGCTGGCGCGAAGGCCCGGATGATCTGGATGTGGAAGGCATTGTCGAAAACTGGCGCACGCAGAATCGGCATTGACTAAAACCTGGTCGAAGCGTACCTAAATGTTTTTCACAGAGCATGTCGGATAAGCATGATCGCTAGATCGTATTGGTCTGAAATTTTATTGCTTCAGTTTGACAGCATTCAATATGCTGTCTAAGGTGAGACCTAAATTTCTTAAGCTTTGGAATTCGGTGTGCCAATAGTTCAAAAAACTAATCTTGATATGCCATATAGCGAATGAGCCATCGGTACCATTTTATATCCGGTTTACCCCGTTCCGGCTCTACCTTGCTAGCGGCTATATTACGGCAAAACCCAAACCTCTATGCTGGCATGAGCAGTCCTGTAGGTGCTTTGTTTTCAGGTTTGTTGAACCAGGTCAGCGCTGGTAGCGAATGGGGGCCGGTGGTTACTGTCGAACAGCGTCGCCGCTTATTAACCGGCTTGTTTGAAAATTATTATGCCGATCAATCCGACAAGACCGTTGTGTTTGATACCAACCGTCTGTGGTGCGCTAAATTACCCGCGATTTTGGATTTGTTTCCCGACGCCAAGATCATCGCTTGTGTGCGCAACGTAGCTTGGATTATGGATAGCATCGAGCGTTTATATCGCGGCAATCCTTACGAAAATACCTTGTTGTTTAATGACGATGTGGAACGCAACACGGTTTATAGTCGAGTAGAGACTTTGGCTCAGCGCAATCGGCTGGTGGGTTTTTCGTGGTCAGCGCTGAAAGAGGCTTTTTACGGCGAACAGGCGGCGGCGTTACTGGTGGTCGATTACGAACTGCTCGCCCAGGCGCCGGACAAAGTATTGCCCTTGATTTATCGTTTTTTGGGCGAGACGCCTTTCGAACATAACTATACCCAGGTCGAGTACGACGCCCCTGAGTTTGATAATAATTTGGGTCTGTCCGGCTTGCATCGCATCCGTCCAAAAGTGGCGCTGGAGCGTCGCGCAACTGTTTTACCGCCGGATTTGTTCGAACAGTACGCCAATATGTGTTTTTGGCAAGATGGTCGCGATAGTCGCGCTAACGTTATTTCTGCGAAACCGGCGCAGACGGACAGCAGTATCAAAGTGCTAGGTAAATAAAATTTATAGCCCAGTCGATTTAATAGGGAAAGCCGCCATGAGAGTCTTCAAGTACAGTAGTAACAAACCATCGGCGAGCAATTCTGCACCCGTTGCCCTGTTCCCGTCTCCGAAGGTTCTACGTGCCTTCGCCTTAGAACCGCGCATCTTATTCGATGGGGCTGCGCTCGCTACTGCGGATGCATCTGTACCTGACTCCCATTCGGGCGATGCGCTACAAACTGCGACGAACGCTACACCGACGCATGACACTCAAACTCTGCTTGATGCAGCTGCAGCATACACACCGCCCGAATCGGCTACGGCAGTGCCGGAATTGTCGCCTGCCCGTGACACGATAATTTTTGTAGATGCCAGAGTGCGGGATTCTCAGTCGTTGTTGCGCGGAGTAGATTCCCATGCTGAGGTGGTCTACCTGCAGGCTGGTAAAGACGGATTGCAGCAAATGGCCGACTACTTGGCAAACCGTACTCATATCGATTCGGTGGTTATCCTCGCCGAGGGTAATCAGGCCAATATTTGGTTAGGGAATACTTGGCTGACTAACGATAGGCTACAGCAACATGCCACGCAATTGGCACAGATCGGTGAGGCTTTGACTGCCGAGGGCGACATTCAGATATATTCTTGCAATCTTGCGGAAAGTAGTGACGGCGGCCAATTCGTGCAAAGTTTCGCCGAACTTACCGGCGCCGACGTGGCGGCATCCAATAACCGCACCGGTATTGGCGGTGATTGGAACCTGGAAATTACCACCGGTGCTATTGAGGCCGTTAATCCCTTCAGCCAAGCGGCTATGGACAATTACGGATATGGTCTTGCTACCTTAACTGTGACCAGCGGCGCTGATAGTGGTGCCGGAAGTTTGCGCGCCGACATTGCCGCCGCCATATCGGGCGACACCATCGCTTTTGATACTACCTCTATGGGTGGATCGACCGTTACGCTTTCCTCGGGTGTGTTGACCATCAACAAGAACCTGACTATAGACGGGGGAAGTGGGATTACGATCACCGCGAATTACACCAGTGCCGTATTCAGGATTACCTCGGGTACCGTAGTTCTGAATAATTTAACCATCGACAAAGGACTGTTGGCTGGCGCTGGTGGTGCTGGTCGTTATAGCCCTGGTGCAGGCAATCCCGGCGGCGATGCGCTTGGTGCCGGACTTTACATCGCCAACGGCGCCACGGTAACTGCCGACAGCCTCACCTTGAGCAACAACGTTGCCACCGGTGGTGGCGGTGGTGGCGTTGGTAATTCCTATGCTGGTGCTGGCGGCGGCGGCGGCGGCGGGGGCAGTGGTTTTGCTGGCGTCGGAGGAGGGAATGGCGGTAGCGGCACTAATGGTGCCGGGGGAACTGGCAGCGCCGGTGCGGGCGGTGCGGGCGGTGCAGGTGGTGCCAACACAATAAGCGGCGGCGGCACTGGCGGCGCGGGTGGCACCAATAGCGGTGGCGGTCTCGGCGGTACCACGAACGGAGGGTCGGCAGGCTTTGGTGGCGGTGCCAGCGGTTTCGGCGGTGGCGGTGGCGGCGCTGGTGGAAATCAAGGCGGTGCCGGGGGTAAAGCTGTTGGCGCTATTTACAACGCGGGCACACTGACAATCACCAATTCCAGCTTTTCTAACAATAAGGCAGGTGGAGGGGGCGCAGGCGGTTATGGAGGTGCAAACCCCAAGGGCGGTGATGCTGCCGCTGCCATTTTTAATGCCGGCTACATAGGTGTCCGGAATGTAACTTTTTCCACCAATACCAGCGTAGCCGGTAAATTCGGCACTGCGGCTGATTCGAATGGGGTTTTTGGCGGTTATTACGGTTTTGTAGCAGTCGCCAACGGTACCCATACCTCGACGCCAGCGACTTACAGCATAGGCTCGCCATTGGCACCGCTGGATAATGGTATCACTGTGGGCGCTTACAATTATTGGGATGGTGGTAATCTCACAGTCAAGATAACCGCCAACAACGATTCTACTCATGATTCGGTTGGGCTGGTAAGCGGGGGAACCATTTGGGTAAGTGGCACCGACGTCCGTTACGGCGCTAGTTACGCCGCCGGCACCTCGTTTGCCACTATCACGCCCTATGATTCCACCAATGGGATAATTTTCTCATTTAATAGTAGCGCTACCGATACCATGGTGCAGGCATTGGCGGATGCGATTGGCTTTACCGCTACCAGCGGAGCGAGCACTGCACAGAGAACGGTGCAATATGCATTTTTAACTACTCACAACGCATCCTATGGGGGCAGTACTTCGGTAGATGAGTTAGTGACTGTCAGCGGCGGCAACGCCGCACCCGTTGTCACCGCCGGTGCGACGCTGGCCTACACCGAAAACGGTTCTGCGGCGACCGTCGACTCCACGATCACGGTGAGCGACGCCGACGATGCCAATATCAGCGGTGCTACTGTGACCCTTTCGTCCGGTTTCACCAGCGGCGACTCACTGGGTTTTAGTAACCAGAACGGTATCACCGGAAGCTACAACAGTGGTACCGGCGTGCTGACGCTGTCCGGCACCGCCACCAAGGCACAGTACCAGACAGCCCTGCGTTCGGTCACTTATTCCAACGGTTCGGAAACGCCAACCTCGTCCTCTGCGAGCCGTACGGTCACCTGGGCCGTGACCGACGCTAACGCCAGTCCGGCGACCAGCAGCGGTGCGACGTCCACCGTCAACGTCACCGCCGTCAACGATGCACCTGTGCTGACCGCCGGCGCCACATTACCTTACACCGAAGGCGGATCGGCCACGGCCATCGATACCACGATTACCTTGAGCGACGCCGACGACACCAGTATCGCAGGGGCCACCGTGACGCTGTCGGCGGGCTTTACCAGTGGCGACACGCTGGGTTTTTCCACGCAAAACGGCATAACCGGCAGTTACAACAGCGGCACCGGCGTGCTGACCCTGTCCGGTACCGCCACCAAGGCCCAATACCAAACAGCACTGCGCTCGGTCACCTATGTCAGCAGTTCGGCCACGCCGACTTCGTCCAGCGCCAGTCGCACCGTGACCTGGGCGGTTACCGACGCCAATGCGGCCAGTGTAGGCGCCCAGACCAGCGCCGGCGTGACTTCGACGATCAACGTCACGGCGAGCAACGCCAAGCCGGTGCTAAGCGCAGGCGCGACCCAAGCCTATACCGAGGCAGGGTCGGCGGCGGCCATCGATGCCACGATCACGGTCAGCGACGCCGACGATGCGAATATGACCGGTGCGACGGTGACACTTTCCTCGGGTTTCACCAGCGGCGACACGCTGGGTTTCAGCGATCAGAACGGCATCAGCGGCAGCTACAACAGCGGCACCGGCGTATTGACTCTGTCCGGCACAGCCACCAAGGCCCAGTACCAAACAGCCTTGCGTTCGGTGACTTATTCCAGTAGTTCCGCCACGCCGGCCTTGTCTTCGGCTAGCCGTACCGTGACCTGGGCGGCGACCGACGCGAACGCCGAAAGCTTGGGTGCGCAAACCAGTGACGCGGTGACCTCCACCATCAATGTCACGGCGACCAACACCAAACCGGTGCTTACTGCCGGCGCGGCACTAGCCTACACCGAAAACGGCTCTGCCGCGGCGATCGACTCGACTATGACGGTCAGCGACACCGACGACGCGAATATGGTCGGTGCTACCGCCACCATTTCCTCCGGCTTCACTACCGGCGACGTGCTAGGCTTCACCAATCAGAACGGTATTACAGGCAGTTACAACAGCGGCACCGGCGTACTGACCTTGACCGGCACGGCGACCAAATCCCAATACGAAACCGCACTGCGCTCGGTGACCTATTCCAGCTCGTCCGATAACCCAACCGGCACCTCGGCCAGTCGCACGATTACTTGGGCAATCACCGATGCCAATGCCGAAAGCTTGGGTGCACAGACTAGCACCGGCGTTACATCGAGCGTAAACCTTACCGCCGTCAACGACGCTCCGACCGCTATCGCATTGAGCGCCACCACCGCATCCACCTACGACAGCGGCAGCAATATAGCGATCGGTTCCCTGAGCCGCACCGATGTCGACGGCGGCGGTCCGACTTACTCGGTCGTATCGGTCGACGCCAACACCTCCGGGGCTACTTACGACCTGTTCAATATCAGCGGCACCACGTTTCAAGCGGCTAGTCCATCCACGACCACTCCAGGGAACTACACGGTGGTGATCCGGGTGAACGACGGTGATAACAACTACGGCCAGAGTTTCACCATTGCCGTTACCAACGCGCTGGTCGTGGATACCACTACCGATGATGCGGACGGCGGCAGCACTTACGCTGCGGAAAAGGCGGACGGTACCGGCCTCAGCCTGCGCGAGGCCGTCGGTATCGCCAACCGGGCGGGCGGCGCCACGATCAGTTTCGCCTCTGGCTTGGGGACCGTAACGCTGGGATCCAGCGTTACAATCGGCGAGAACATTGCGCTGGACGCCGATGTGGTCAACAGCATCACCGTCGGAGGTGACATCTCTATCGCCAGCGGCAAGACGCTGACCGTCACCAACGGATCGGGCGACACGCTGACCCTATCGGGAAATATCACTGGCGCCGGCAATTTGGTGAAGAGCGGGGCGGGCACGCAAGTCCTGAGCGGCAGCAACAGCTATTCCGGCAATACTACGGTGGCGGCCGGCACCCTGAGCATCGACGGCGATGCCAACCTGGGCTCGGACAGTGCCACCGTCAGCTTGAGCGGCGGTAATCTGACCATCACTTCCGCCGGCACCATAGACGACAACCTCGCGATGTCGGCGGGCGCCACCATCACCAATGCCAACGCCGTCAATCTGTCGGGGAACATTGCCGGCAACAACGCCCTGACCAAGGCCGGGGCCGGTGAGCTGACGCTGTCGGGGACGAACGTTCTTGCCTCATCCACCGTCATCGGCGGAACCCTGACCGTCGCCGACTCGACTAACTTGGGGGCTGGGGCTGTGACGCTGAACGGCGGCAGCCTGACCGTCACCGGCAGCGGGGTCACCGTTAGCAATGCCGTCGCGCTGACCGGCGACGGCACGATTAGCAATGCCAATGCGGTTGCTTTGTCGGGGATCGTCAGCGGCACCGGCGCTTTGACGAAAGCGGGCGCGGGAACGTTGACCCTGTCGGGCGACAACACATACAGCGGCGCGACGGCTGTCAACGACGGCACGCTGGTGGCGGCGCATAACAATGCGCTGGGAACCACTGCCGGTTCGACGACGGTGGCTAGCGGCGCCGCGTTGGGCTTACAGGGCGGCGTCACGGTGGCCGAAGCAGTGTCGGCGGCGGGGACTGGCATATCCAGCGCGGGGGCGATTTACAACGTCAGCGGCACCAACATCCTGTCCGGCAACGTGACGCTGACCGGCGCTACAATTCTGGGCGTTACGTCCGACCAATTGACCATCGGCGGCAATATCGGCGGCGGTTTCAATATCACTAAGGCCGGTGCCGGTGCCCTGGTGCTGTCGGGAAGTAACTCTTACAACAATACCTCGGTTTCCGCAGGCACGTTGAGTCTGGCGACCGACGCCAACCTCGGCTCCGGCGCGGTGACCTTGGCCGGCGGCACGACGCTAATCGTCACCGGCGCGACTACCATCGACAACGCCCTGACATTGTCGGGTAACGCCACACTAGACAATAGCACCGCCGTTACATTGTCGGGCGCCATCAGTGGAGCGGGGACGACTTTAACCAAGAGCGGGGCCGGCACCTTGACCCTGTCCAGCACGTCGAACTCCGCCGCGACCACCACGGCACTGACGGTGACCGGCGGCACGCTGTCGGTAGGGACAGCCACGACGATGGTCGGCGGCACGCTGACGTTGAACGGCGGTAGCCTGACGATCACCAGCGCCGGCAACACCTTCAGCAACGCCATCGCGCTGTCGGCCGACGCCACCATTAGCAACGCCAGCGCCGCCACTTTGTCGGGGCAGCTCAGCGGATCGGCAGCGCTGACCAAGGCCGGGGCCGGCACGCTGACTTTGAGCAATACCGGCAACTCCAGCGCCGCCTCCACCTTGACGGTGACGGCGGGCACAGTGTCGGTGGCTTCGGACAGCCGGCTGCTTGGCGGAGCCGTCACCCTGAACGGCGGCACGCTCAACCTCGCCAACGCGGGCACAATCGACAATGCCATCTTGCTGGGAAGCGGCAACGGCACTATCAACGTCACCAATGGCGCTGCGACGCTGTCGGGCATCATCAGCGGAACGGGGGCGCTGACCAAGACCGGCGGCCCTGCGCTGACGCTGTCGGGAAACAACAGCCATTCCGGCGGCACCACCATTCGCGGCGCCAACGGGGTGAGCATCACCGGCAGTTCCACCGGCGCCATGAATCTGGGAACCGGCGCCGTGACGGTGGAGGGCGGCAGCACCCTGGCCATCACCGGCACCGGCACGACGGTGTCCAACAACATCACCCTTCTGGACGACAGTGATCCCGGCACGTCGGCGACCATCACCAACGCCAACGCCGTCACCCTGTCGGGGATTCTCAGCGGCGCGGAGGCGCTGAACAAGGCCGGCTCCGGGACGTTGACGCTGACCGCGACCAATACCCACACCGGCGCGGTCACCGTGTCCGCCGGCGGATTGACGTTGGAAGGCGGTAGCAGCATCGGCGATAGCAGCGCGGTGACCGTGGACAGCGGCGCTACCCTGACTTTGAACGGCGGGAACGAAACCATAGGCTCGTTGGCCGGCGCCGGCAACGTTGTTTTGAGTTACAGGTTGACGGCGGGCGGCGACAACACCAGCACCGTTTTTTCCGGCGCGATCTCCTCCACCAATACCAGCGGTCTGAGCAAAACCGGTTCCGGCACGTTGACGCTGACCGGGAACAACAGCTACACCGGCGCTACCACGGTTTCGGCGGGTACGCTGATTGCTGATCGGGTGGGCGGCGCTTTGGCCGACACGACGGCGGTGTCGGTGGCATCGGGTGCAACTTTCACCGCCTGGACGGACGAAACGATAGGCTCCATTGCCGGTGCCGGCGATGTGTCTTTGAATTCGGGGACGCTGACCGTCGGAGGGAATGGGACCTCGACCGAAGTCTCCGGCGTGGTTTCCGGTGACGGCGATCTCAACAAATCCGGCAGCGGTACCTTTGTCTTAAGCGGGAATAACACTTACACGGGCGCCACCACGGTGAGCGCGGGTAAGTTGGAGGTGAGGAATGCAGCCGCTTTGGGTTCCGCCGGCGGGGGAACGACGGTGTCCTCCGGGGCGTCCCTGTCGTTTCAGGGCGATATTACCGTGGCCGAAACGTTGACGCTGAGCGGTACCGGTATCGCCAGCGCCGGCGCGTTGCTCAATGTCGGCGGCACCAACCTACTGAGCGGCGGCGTAACGCTGGGTGCCGACAGCGCCATCGGCACTACCGCCGGATCGTTAACGTTAAGCGGTGCAGTGTCGGGAGGCTTCGCGCTGACCAAGCTTGGCAGCGGCACGCTGACACTGAGCGCTACCTCCAGTTACACCGGGCTTACCTCAGTGTCGGCGGGTACGCTGTTGGTCACCGGCTCGCTGGGCGCCACCAGCGGCCTCTCGGTATCGTCGGGGGCAACGCTGGGCGGCACGGGCAGTGTCTTCGCGGCCAGCTCGACCAACAATCTGACCATTAACGACGGCGCGACGCTGGCGCCGGGCGTGGCCGGCGCCAATAACGGCATCGGCAGGCTGACGGTCAATGGTAATCTGCGGGTGAGCGGCGGCATGGAAGCCGAAGTGGCAGGCGCCGGCGGGGTGGGCGGAACCGATTTCGACCAGGTGGCGGTTAATGGTATCGTCAGTCTGAACGGCGGTTCCCTATCCGTTACGCGGGTTGGCGGTTATACAACGATCAGCGGTACTACCTATCGGCTGATCGACAACGATAGCACCGACGCCGTCACTGGCGCGACCGGTATTTTCGGCAACGTGGCCGAAGGTGCCGAGCTGACCAGCAATGGCGACCTTTACACGGTGAGCTATGCCAGCGGTACCGGCAATGATGTGGTGCTGACCGCAGTGGTTCCGATTGTGATCGATGTTAACGACGCGCCGACGGGGGATGTGACGATAAGCGGTGTTGCTATCGTGGGCGAAACACTCACTGTCAGCAATACGCTTGCGGATGCAGATGGTCTGGGTAGCATCGTCTACACCTGGAAAGACGGTAACGGCAACATCCTGGGGATCGGTCCCAGCCTGGTTCTGGCCCCGGAGTATGTCGATAAAACCATTGTCGTTACCGCCAGTTATACCGACGGTCTGGGTAAGGTCGAAATTGTCATTTCAACGGCCACCCTCGCAGTGACGAGTGTCAATGTCACCAATGCCACGCAAACCGTGGAGTTCAATTCCAGCTCATCAGGCGGCTTCAGCAGTGGTTCGTTTACGACTGGCAGTCAGATCCCGAGCAACTTGATACAGCCGATCAACACTGGGACCGGCTTTGGCGCGGGCGGCGCGCCGACCGTCCCAGGCGGCGGATCGGTAGGTTCCGGTGCGTTGAGCGCGGGCGGCGGATTAGGGGGTGGCTTGGGCGGCAGTAGCGGTGCTGGCGGCAGCTTCGGTTTCGGACCTTCGGTTTTCTCGAGCAGTTTCGGCGACTCGGGTATGTCTTCCACCGGCACGCAAACCACCTCGCTGCAAATGGAGGCTCAGCTCGATACCGGTAGCAATAACAGTTTCACCATGCCGGCCGAGGCATTGTTGGGTTTGGATACCAGCACAGGCGTTACTTTTCAGGCGGCTCAAGCCGACGGTGCAAGTCTGCCTTCCTGGGTGCGTTTCGATTCCGCGACCGGCGGATTGAGCCTGAAGGAAGGCAGCGGCGAGAGAACGGTGGTTAAAATTACCGCGACCGACGGCAGGGGTAATCAGACCGTGATTACCGTGGTGTTGAAACCTCAACAGCCGGGGCAGCGCCATAACGGCGAAGGCAGACCGAGCGGGCAGGAAGGTCATGGTAGTCAGGGCATACCCAATCAGGGCCGGCCGGCCGGCGGAGAGCCGCGCGCTCAATTGGGCAAAATGCCGCTTAGCGCGCAGCTGCAAGGCTTCGGTGCGCAACGCACGCAGCAGGATGCCGACGCCTTGCTGGAAAATCTGGCGCGTGTGTTCGCCGAACCGCGGGATGCCGCATGAATTCATTGAAACAGGAACTGGTTATGGCTAAATATCTTTCAATACTCGTCTATCGGTCTGTCCCTAGCCTATTGGCGGTGGCTATCGGTGCAGTATTACTGAACGGTTGCTCGTTGGCGCCGGCACCGTTGACCCAGCAAGAGCGGCAAAGCCAGATCGGCAGCGATCAGGTCAAGCTGTTTCAACAGCAGGAGCCTGTGACCGGGCCGTTGAGCTTGTATCAGGCCATGTCGCGCGCCCTGAAATATAACCTCGATCACCGAGTCAAGATGATGGAGCGGGCGGTGGCGGAAGGCCAGGCAACCCTGGCGCGCTTCGATCTGTTGCCGGATGTGGTGGCCTCGGCCGGGTATCGAAGTCGGGATAATTTCAATGCCTCCAACAGCCGTTCGATTTCCACCGGTCGGCAATCGCTGGAAACCTCGACGTCCCAGGATCGTAGCCGTTTCATGGGCGATTTGAGTCTGCGCTGGAACATTCTGGATTTCGGGGTCAGCTATTTCCGCGCGCAGCAGGAAGGCAACAAGGCTTTGGTGACCGCCGAAAGCCGTCGTAAAGTCAGTCATAATTTAATGAAAGACGTGCGTAGTGCTTATTGGCGGGCGTTGAGCGCGCAGCGGATGACCACCAGGATTCAGCCAGTGTTGGCCGAGGCGCAACACGCCTTGGCACTGGCCGAACAGGCCGAGGCGGAAAAACTACGTTCACCGCTGGACGCGCTGCGTTATCGCAAAAGTCTGCTGGAAATTGTTCGCCGCCTGGAAGGACTGCTGGAACAGCAACAAATGGCCAAATCCGAATTGGCGGGTTTGATCAATTTGCCGCCCAATCAGGACTTTAAATTGGCGGACGATAGCGTTAATCCCTGGCCGCAGGTGGTTAAACCGCAATTGGGTATAGACAAAATGGGCGATTTGGCGCTACAGCTGAGGCCGGAACTACGGCAGGAAATGTATCAGACCCGCATCGGCTCAGCCGAAGTCAAAAAAGCCATGCTGCGTTTATTGCCCGGTGTGGAAGTGCAGCTGGGCGGCAATTACGATTCCAACTCTTATCTGTTAAACCAAAGTTGGGGTGAGATCGGTACGCAGATTTCCAAAAACCTGTTCGAATTGCTCTCCGCTCCGCAAGCGATCGCCACCGCCGAAACCCAGGAGTCCTTGGCGCATTCGCGGCGCTTGGCCGCGCACATGGCGATTCTGACTCAGGTTCATCTGGCGCAGCAACAGCTGGCCTTGGCGGACAAACAATACCAACGTAGCTCCGAACTGGACGACGTTAACCAAAAAATTCATCACCATGTACTGAATAGCGAGTTGACCGAAGCGATGAGTTCTGTGGAGCGGATTCGGGTGTCGGTCGATTCGGTATTGTCGGAATTGCAGCGCCGCCAGGCCTATGCCGAGTCTCAAGATGCCTTGGGCAAACTATATGTGTCCTTGGGTTTTGATCCGTTGCCGGCGACGATGGCAGATGACTCAGTCGATACCCTGGCCAATGCCATTGAAGCCATCGATCAGGAATGGAACCAGGGGCATTACCCGGTGCAAGCCACTGACGATCCGCAGCCGGAAAATACCAGCGAAGCAGCGACAGGGGCAGGCAAATCGTGATTCTGAGAAAATCATTGTATGTATGGACGCTAGCCCTATTGCCCGCCTTGTCTTTGTCCAATGCCTCGGCCGAACCGGCTCCCGCGCAATCTTCGTCTGTCGAAACCGAAATCCGCGCCCAACTAATGCCACGCAACGAAACCACGCTGTCAGCGGAAGTGGCGGCGGTGATTAAAGATTTGACGGTGCGGGAAGGCGAGCGCTTTAAAAAAGGTCAGGTGCTGGTGGGTTTCGATTGCTCAATCCAGCAGGCACAGTTGCAAAAAGCCCAAGCTACGGCAGACGGTGCCGGCAAGACCTATGACGTCAATTCCCGGTTGTCGCAATTGGAGTCGGTCAGTTCGCTGGAAGTGGATGTGGCCAAAGCCAAGTTGGGTGAAGCCAAAGCCGACATCGCGCTGACCAAGGCCGGCCTGGAAAAATGTCGGATTCACGCACCGTTCGATGGTCGGGTCGCGGCGCTAAAGGCGCATGAGCATCAGCATTTGAAAGTGGGTGATCCGATCATGGATGTATTGGACGATAGCCAGCTGGAAATCAAATTAATCGTGCCGTCCTTGTGGCTGCGCTGGTTAAAACCAAAACAGGTATTTAAGGTGCACATCGACGAGTTGGACCGGGACTATTCGGCGGAGGTTGTGACCTTAGGTGCTCGCATCGATCCGGTGAGTCAAACAGTTTCGATCACTGGCCGGGTTACCGGCAAGCATAGCGAGTTGCTGGCGGGCATGAGCGGCCGGGCGCTGTTCCCGGATAAGGCGCATTGATTTGGCTGTGCAACAAGAAGACCCTCAGCAACGCCAGTTGCGGGGGCTGGCGCTGCTATTACAGCTGCAACGCAAGGCGCGTGCCGCCGAAGATTTAGCAGCCTTAGGTTTTGTCATAGTCAACGAGAGTCGCAGTTTGGTGGAATACCGTCAGGCCGCGCTGTGGCTGGATAGACCGATGCAGCCGGTGGCGGCGGTATCCGGTATCGCCCAACTCGACGCGCAGGCTCCTTATATTGTTTGGCTGAACGACGTTTGTCGGCGGCAGTTTCAAACCGGCAATAATTCCACTTATCAATTATTAAATGCCGATGATTTACCGGAGAGCTTGCGGATAGAGTGGCAGCAATGGCTGCCGGTCTGCGGTTTATGGCTGCCGCTGAAAGTTCAGGGGCGGACACTGGGCGGATGGCTGTTGGCGCGCGAGCAAGCGTGGCAGGAGGGTGAAGCGGTGTTGCTGGCCGAACTGAGCGATGCCTATGCCCATGCCTGGCAGGCTTTGCAGCCGCGTAAGCCCTGGTGGCGCGGTCTTTTCACGTTCACCGCTCTTAAAAGCTGGGCGGTTGCGGTAATTTTGCTGCTATTCATTCCGGTGCGACTGTCAGTGCTGGCCCCAGCCGAAGTGATTGCCGCCCAACCGACGGTGATTCGCGCGCCTCTGGAAGGCGTGGTCGACACCTTTCAGATTCAACCCAATCAAGCCGTCGCCGCCGAGCAATTGCTGTTGACGCTGGAGAACACAGATATTGCCAATCGCCTGGAAGTCTCACGCAAAGTATTGGCGGTATCCGAAGCCGAATACCGCAAGACCGCCCAGCAGGCTATGTTCGATGCCGACAGCAAGGCGGAAATGACGGTGCTGAAAGGCCGGATGGAGCAGCATGCAGCCGAAGTAGAGTATCTGGCGGAACAGTTGGCACGCTCGCAAATCAGGGCGCCGCATGCCGGCGTGGCAATATTCAGCGATGTACACGACTGGATTGGCCGGCCGGTGGCCTTGGGCGAACGGATATTGAATCTGGCCGATCCGACGCGAGTGGAACTGGAAATGCGGGTGCCGGTTGCCGATTTTATCGAACTGGCCGATGGTGCCGAAGCGGTGATGTTTTTGAACATTGATCCGCAACACCCACTGGATGCTCAGGTGTATGCGCTCAGCTATCAGGCCGAAGTCGGCACCGATCAGGTGTTGGCGTATCGGGTCAAGGCCCGCTTGGCGGCTGCCGATCAATTGCCGCGCATCGGTTTGAAAGGCACCGCCAAACTTTACGGCCAACGGGTGACGTTGTTTTATTACCTGTTTCGGCGACCGCTGTCCGGGTTGCGGCAATGGCTGGGGTTGTAGAGGCCGCGTCGGCCCTGGCGCCGCTGCGCGAAGAGTTGCATTGCCTACCCGGGCCTCAAGGTTTGGATGGCGCCCCGACCTGGACCTTGCATGATCCGGCCAATAACCGGTTTTTTCGGATCGGCTGGCAAGAGTTCGAAATTTTAGCGCGCTGGGCCTTGGGGCAAACGGAAGCGATTGCCCAAGCCGTGAACCGCGAAACCACTTTGCGTCTCGATGCGAGTCAGGTCGGCGCATTCGCTCAATTTTTATTGCACAACAACCTGCTGCGCCTGAGCGGCGATGCCGGGCTGCAACGGCTGCGGCAACAGGTGGCGATGCGCAAGCAAAGCTGGGCGCAATGGCTGTTGCATAATTATCTGTTTTTTAAAATTCCCTTGCTAAAACCGGATGCCTTACTGGCTTGGCTGTATCCGCGCTTGGCCTGGATCTACAGCGGGCAATTCGCCGTGTTGTTGATGGGTTGCGCGCTGCTGGCCGGGTTTTTACTGTCCCGGCAATGGGAACGCTTCTTGGCGACATTTCCGCACTTTTTCAATTGGTCCGGGTTGGCGCAATATTTTTTGGCTTTAATGCTGGCCAAGACGCTACATGAATTCGGTCATGCCTTGACCGCGCATCGCTATGGTTGCCGAGTACCGACCATGGGTGTCGCGTTCATGGTGATGTATCCAATGCTGTATACCGACGCCAGCGAAACCTGGAAGCTCAGTTCGCGTCGGCAGCGGGTGGCGATTGCCGGGGCTGGGATTGCCGCCGAGTTGGGCTTGGCGGTATTTGCGGCCTTGGCCTGGAGCTTCCTGGCGGACGGTCCGTTACGTAGCGGGGTGTTTTTATTGGCAACCTCAACCTGGATCATGACGCTGGCCATCAATCTCAGTCCGTTCATGCGCTTCGATGGTTATTATTTGTTGGCCGACTGGTTGGGAATCGAAAATCTGCAACCACGGGCATTTGCCTACAACCGCTGGCATTTACGGCGTTTGCTATTTGGATTGGATCAGACGCTGCCGGAATCGTTACCTAAACACTGGCACTGGTTTTTTATCGGCTATGCCTGGTGCACTTGGTTGTATCGTTTCTTTTTGTTTCTGGGTATCGCACTACTGGTCTATCACTTTTTCTTTAAGTTGTTGGGGCTGTTGATGATGGCGGTGGAAGTGGGGTGGTTTATTCTGCGTCCGATCTGGTCTGAGCTGGCGGCCTGGAAAAACCTGGGAGCCGATGTTTGGACTAGTCCGCGGAGTCGAACCTCTCTGTTGGTACTAATCCTGGGCATCGCGGTTTTGATTGTGCCGTGGCAAGGCCATGTCAATGCGCCGGCACTGATTAAGGCGGAGCGTTACGCCGAAATCTATTTGCCAACCGCGGCGCGCCTGGATGCCTGGCAGGTCAAAACCGGACAAGCGGTGAAAAGCGGCGAGTTGTTGGCGCAACTAAGTTCGCGCGAACTGGATTTTCAAGCCCGCAATTCCTCGCTGGAAGGGCAGTTGGTCGAATGGCAACTGGCATATCAGGGATTGGAGCAAAACTTGAATCAGCGCCGGCAGGTGTTGCTGAAGGAACTGGAATCGGCCGGCGCAAAGCAAGCCGGTTTTCGGCATCAGCAAACCCAGTTAACGATACAAGCACCGTTTGACGGCTTGGCGTTGGATTTAAACAACCAGGCCCAAGCGGGGCAGTGGTTGAAGGAAGGCGAGGCCTTATTGATTGTAGCCGATCCGCGCAGCCAATTGATCGAAGCCTATGTGGCCGAAGAGGATTTACAGGCGGCGGGGCAGGCCGATGGTGCGGTGTTTTATCCCGATCAACCGGGGATGTCACCGATAACCTGCCGAGTGGAGCGTATCGATCAAGGCGGGGCGGCTCGGATCCCGGCGCTGTTGGCTTCGATGCACGGCGGCGATATTGCTGCCCGGTCCGATGCGCAGCAACAAGCTGTGCCGGAAAGCGCCGTTTACCGCATCATCTTAAGGCCGGAGGCTGAGAGTCAGAACCTCGCTCATTTTCCGGGGGAAAGGCGTGGTAGTGTCAGACTGGATACTCCCGCCACTAGTCTGTTGCATCGTCTTGTCCGGCAAGTGGCGACGGTGCTGGTACGCGAATCCGGGTTTTAAGCAAATGCCTAAGCTTGATTCCAAGAAAGCCAGCGTTTATAGGTTCAAACTAAATCGCAGGTATCGAAAAACAGTTCCAACCTATCCAATTCGCTGTTGGCCATTTCCAACGCCGCATCGAAGGTTTGAAAATCGTCTGCATTCGACGCGATGTCCAGCATTAGATCGCACAGGGTTCCGGTTTTAAGCAGTGAATCGTGCTTTTTGCCGAGGTTTTCCAGTTGGTCTTCCGTTATCAGATAAAATTTCATTTCTATGTCCTTGTTAGTCCGAAGTGAATATTCACGGCCATTTGCGAAGTCTTGCCGATACAAATTAATTTTTTAGGCAACTTTCTTTGTATGATTTTGCGATGCAAATAACAAATGCCGAGCGTTGCGCATATCTTCGCCTTGATGGTAGTCAGTTCGGTATTGTTCTAGCGTACAGGTCTCAGCGATTTTTTTGGCAAAAGCACGGGTGTGAAGTGATTGCTCAAGCCGGGTTCCGACTTAGGCGTATTAACTGGGCCAATTCGTTTTAGCTGTCATTGCCATATAAGTGGGAGCGATGATATTCAATAGTCGGGTTCAATTAGGATAATTTCCCATTTGGCGAAAGGATGTAATCCCGCCGAGCTTCAGGTTAAACTTCCCAGCTCTAAGGGAGGATATTTGTTGTGAAATAGCGTGTTATGGGTTTTATAACCATTCATCTCCGCGGATTACATCGATTTGTTAGTAAAGCGCAAATCCTCGTTACCCAATAGATCAGTAAAATGACATCAGGCATACCAAGGAAAAATTTATGCACCCGATAAAAATGGCCGGAATGGCCGCCGTCTTATTGGCTTCGGCCGCGCAAGCCGAAACCGTATTCGTCACACTGGAAAAAGATAATGCGATTGCCGTGCTCGATCCCGTCGAAGGCAAGCTGGTCAAAACCGTTCCGGTCGGCCAGCGGCCACGCGGCATAGCGATAAGTAAGGACGGCAAGACCTTGTTCGTTGCCACCAGCGACGACAACACCATTCGCATAATCGACTCGGAAACGCTGAAGGAAATAGGCAAACTGCCGTCCGGCGAAGACCCTGAAACTTTCGCGTTAAGCCCGGACGGCAAATTCATGTACGTGTCCAATGAAGATGATGCGGAAGTGACGGTGATCGACATTGCGGCGAAAAAAGCCGTCGCTAAGGTCAAGGTAGGCGTCGAGCCGGAAGGCATTACCGTCAGCCCTGACAACAAATGGACGATTAGCGCTTCTGAAACTACCAACATGCTGCATTGGATCGATACCAATACTCGGCAAATTTCGGATAACACGCTGGTCGATCCGCGGCCGCGCGCTGTGACGTTTACCGACGACAGCCAGCAATTGTGGGCCACCTCGGAAATGGCCGGCACGCTGACCATCATTGATGCGGCGTCCAAACAGATCGTGCAGAACATCAAACTGGACGTACAAGGCGTCAGCAGCGATCAGATTCAGCCGGTGGGGATCGCGATTGATAAGGAGCGCCGTTACGGTTATGTGGCGATGGGACCGGCCAATCGCGTCGCGGTGATTAATGCCCAAACCTATAAAGTTGAAAAATTTTTGCTAGTTGGGCAGCGGGTTTGGAATCTGGCGTTTTCGCCGGATCAAAAACGTCTGTACACCACCAACGGCGTCAGCAACGATGTATCGATCATCGATTTGGAAAATCACAAAGTCATCAAGTCTGTGGCGGTGGGCCGTTATCCTTGGGGCGTGGCGGTTAAACCATGACCGAGATTGCGTTAGCGGTTGAAAACCTGAGTTTTGCCTACGGCGCGAAAAAAGCGCTGGATGCCGTGAGTTTTAATGTGCAATCCGGCGAATGCACGATTTTGCTGGGGCCTAACGGTGCCGGCAAAAGCACGCTGTTTTCCTTGATCACCCGGCTTTACGATGCCAGGGAAGGGCGCATCGAGCTTTGCGGTTTTGATCTAAAAAAACAAAGTCTGCAAGCCTTGGCGCGCTTGGGCGTAGTTTTTCAACAAACCACACTGGACCCGGACTTATCGGTGACCCAAAATCTGCGCTACCACGCGGCCTTGCATGGAATAGGCCGAAAAGCCGCCGACAAGCGCATACAGGAAGAGCTGGAGCGTTTGGCTATGTTCGAACGGCGCGGTGAAAAGGTCAGGCAATTGAACGGCGGCCACAAGCGCCGGGTGGAAATCGCAAGAGCTTTGCTGCACAAGCCCAGTTTGCTGTTGCTGGACGAGCCAACCGTGGGCTTGGACATGCCGAGCCGTCAGGCTATCGTTAGCCATGTGCATGACTTGGTTAGTCAGCAGAATCTAGCAGTGCTGTGGGCGACGCATTTGATCGACGAAATCGCCGCCGAGGACAGTTTGATCGTGCTGCATAAGGGCCAGGTCAAAGCCAGCGGCAAACTCTCGGAGATATTGCAGAGCACCGGTTGGGCCGATCCCGGCCAGGTATTCCAAAAACTGACTCAAGGATCGCAAGCATGAGGCTGTTACATTACTGGCGGGCAACGATCGGCATCGTTGGTCGCGAATTACTGCGTTTTTTACATCAGCGCGAACGCTTCGTTTCCGCCTTGGTGCGGCCCTTGGTATGGCTATTCGTATTTGCCGCTGGTTTCCGCGCCGCGTTGGGCATTGCGATTGCGCCGCCCTACGAAACTTATATTCTCTATGAGGTGTATATCACCCCTGGCCTGCTCGGCATGATTCTGCTGTTTAACGGCATGCAAAGCTCGCTGTCTATGGTTTACGACCGGGAAATGGGCAGCATGCGCATGTTGCTGGTTTGCCCGTTGCCGCGCTGGTTTTTGTTGTGCAGCAAACTGATCGCCGGTACGGCGGTGGGTGTGCTGCAATCCTACGCTTTCCTGGGCATCGCCTGGCTGTACGATATTCAAGCACCGTTGATCGGCTATGTCTGGATTCTGCCGGCGTTGGTGTTGGCTGGCATGATGCTGGGCGCCTTGGGTTTGTTGCTGTCGTCGTTCATCAAACAATTGGAGAACTTTGCCGGGGTGATGAACTTCGTGATTTTCCCGCTGTTCTTCATGTCTACGGCGCTGTACCCCCTATGGAAGATCAAGGAGTCTAGCGAGGTATTGTCAACCCTGGCGCAATACAACCCATTCTCGCAAGCAGTGGAATTGATTCGTTTTGCGTTGTACGAGCAATTTAACCAGCAAGCGCTGATCTTTACAGGCGCCGCATTTTTACTGTTTATGGGGGCGGCAATCATGGGCTATAACCCGAGTAAGGGCATGATGGTTAAAAAAGGTGGTGGAGGAGATTAGTAGCGAATTGCCGAATTTTCTTTAGATGGCCGCAATCCCCTAAAGTTAAGCCGTGCGTGTTGAGCACTGCTAAACCATGGGCTGTTTAAGCCTTCATCCTGCGACAGAGCAAGGCCCGCATCGCAAAAACCAAGCGATAATCTTTAACTCAGCCACATTAGTTGGCGGGGAATTGATCTTATTTTGCTTCGCGACATAACGTATTGCCTTATAGAAAAGAGTATCCGCAAGACCAAAGTCCTTGCCTCACATTAGAGGTGACCCGGACGTGAGAAAAAATGAGTTGCAATTGTTGCTCAGTGGCGGCATTAAGAGCAAACGGATTGGGTTTGGTATGCTGTTCGCGGGGAGTCTGCTTTGTCGATAGCGATTCCGGATGGTTTGCAAATAGGCGTGTCCTAGGTATTTTTCCATGGTGGTAACCCGCTTGATTTCGGCTACACACAATGTAAGGCAACGACCCGTTTTTAATGACCCCCTTGGGTTACTTTTAATGTGAGGCCATTCCGGGATTTGGACGACGTCATCCCCTGGGAAGAATCTACGATATAATTCCAAAATTTTCCGGCAACACATATCGCATTGCCGGAAATGTACTTTTAATTTTGTGTATATAGCTATGTACACAACTATGCAAATTCAAATAAAACAATCAATGGAATTCCCTGAATACAAGCGGCGCCGCACTTTTGCCATCATCTCCCACCCCGACGCCGGTAAAACCACCATCACTGAAAAATTGCTGCTGTTCGGCGGCGCCATTCAGTTAGCCGGCTCGGTCAAAGGTCGCAAAGCGGCCCGCCACGCCACCTCCGACTGGATGGAAATGGAAAAAGAGCGGGGGATTTCCGTCACCACTTCTGTCATGCAGTTTGAGCATAATGATTGCATCATCAATTTGCTGGACACCCCGGGCCATGAAGACTTTTCCGAAGATACTTACCGGACATTAACAGCCGTAGACTCGGCGTTGATGGTGATTGACGTGGCGAAAGGCGTAGAGGATAGGACCATCAAATTGATGGAAGTATGCCGGCTACGGGATACACCAATCCTGACCTTCATCAACAAACTGGACCGCGAAGGCCGCGAACCGATCGAACTGCTTGACGAAGTCGAAAGCGTGCTAAAAATTCAATGTACGCCAATGACTTGGCCGATAGGTATGGGCAAGCGCTTCAAAGGGGTTTATCAGCTGTATAAAGATGAGATATTGCTGTTCAGTCCGCACCACGGCGGTCGTATCGCCAAGGCCGAAATCATCAAAGGCTTGAACAATCCCAAGCTCGACGAACTGCTAGGCTATCAGGCGGAAGAATTGCGCGACGAGATTGAACTGGTAAAAGGTGCCAGCCACGAATTCGATCATGCTAAATATTTGGCGGGTCAACAAACGCCGGTGTTTTTCGGTTCGGCGATCAATAACTTCGGCATCATCGAATTGCTGGACGCCTTTGCGGAATACGCGCCAGGTCCTAGATCACGCCAAGCCGAGCAACGCGAAGTGATGCCCGATGAAGAAAAATTCACCGGCTTTGTGTTTAAAATCCAAGCCAATATGGATCCGGCTCACCGCGACCGCGTGGCTTTTTTAAGAATCTGTTCCGGCAAATTCGATAAAGGTATGAAGGTCAATCATGTGAGGATTGGCAAAAACATCCAGGTCGCCAACGCCATTACCTTTCAGGCGGATAGCCGTAAAAACGTCGAGGAAGCATATGCCGGCGACATCATAGGCTTGCATAACCACGGCACCATTCAAGTCGGCGACACCTTTACCCAAGGCGAAGTCTTGAAATTCGGCGGCATCCCTTACTTCGCGCCGGAATTGTTTCGCCGTGTGGTGTTAAAAGACCCGCTCCGTGCCAAAGCGCTGCAAAAAGGTTTGATTCAATTGACCGAAGAAGGCGCTACCCAGCTGTTCCGCCCGCTGAAAAACAACGATTTAATCCTTGGTGCGGTGGGTATTTTGCAGTTTGATGTCACCGCCCATCGTCTAAAAAACGAATACAACGTGGAATGTGCTTACGATGTTTCGCCGATCAATACCGTGCGTTGGGTCAGCGCGAAAAATCCGGCCAAACTGGAAGAGTTTAAGAACAAGGCCTTTGAAAATCTTGCCGAAGATGGCGGCGGCTATTTGGTTTATCTGGCCAGCAGTCGGGTGAATTTGCAATTGACCGAAGAGCGTTGGCCCGACATTCATTTTAGTCAGACTAGAGAGCTTTGAAAGCTCATTCAAAGCCAATCTTTTAAGTCGAAATCATGCGGAATCGCTTGAGGCCAAGCGATTCCTGCAAAGCTCTTCCACGGCCGACACCATCACCCGCAGCGGTTGATTGTCCACGAAAGACCCCTTGCCGCTATACCCCAGCACAACAACTCAGCTCAATAAAAATTTGCTAACCAATTAATATTTATAGATATATTTGCGCAAGGGATATACACTGCCGAAGCCAATCCGATAAAGATACGACTTTAAGCAACATCCGCAGGAGTAAGCTTATGCGCACACTTTACTATAGTCACCCGGATTTTTTGGGCCACGACACCGGCGTAGCCCATCCAGAGAGCATCGACCGGCTCCATGTGATCGAACAAGCGTTGTCGGCACCCCAATTTGCACAATTGCAAAGAATCGCACCCGATATTCCCACCGATATCCAAGATAAGATTGGCTTGATACACAGCAAAGCCATGATAGCGAAAGTGCTATCAACTATCCCTGAACAAGGCTACGCCAATTTTGACGCGGATACCGTGGTATCGCCCGGCTCCAAACCAGCGGCTCTGCGCGCGGTGGCCGCAGTGTGCGATGCCGTCGATAGAATTTGCACCGGTCAAAACGCCAGGGCCTTTTGCGCTACCCGCCCTCCCGGCCACCATGCCATGCCGGATTATGCGATGGGGTTTTGCCTGTTCAACAATATCGCCATCGCCGCC
This sequence comes from Methylomonas sp. MK1, assembly GCF_000365425.1. Taxonomy (NCBI): domain Bacteria; kingdom Pseudomonadati; phylum Pseudomonadota; class Gammaproteobacteria; order Methylococcales; family Methylococcaceae; genus Methylomonas; species Methylomonas sp. MK1. Next base: position 395,464 of record NZ_AQOV01000001.1, on the reverse strand, counting down.
GAATATGCCCGCAGCCGCTACGGCCTGACCAGGATAGCCATCGTGGATTTTGACGTGCACCACGGCAACGGCACCCAAGCGGCTTTTTGCGAACAGCCGCAAGTGCTCTATGCGTCCAGCCATCAATGGCCGCATTACCCCGGCACCGGCCATCCCTCGGAATGCGGTGTCGGGAACATTATCAATGTTCCCCTACCCACCGGCAGCGGCGGCGAGGTTTTTCGGGATAAATATCGCCAGTCCATTTTGCCGGCACTGAAAACATTCAACCCCGAACTGATTTTGGTTTCCGCCGGTTTCGACGCCCACAGAGACGACCCTTTAGCATCACTTGGCCTAGTGGAAGACGACTATCGCTGGATTACCGACGAATTGCTTTGCATCGCCGATGCCTGCTGCCAGGGGCGAATCATTTCAGCATTGGAAGGCGGATACAATTTAAGCGCGTTGGCTAACAGTGTTGCCGCCCATGTCGGCAGTTTGATGGGCAACCCAATCAGAGGCGAATGACCCCGCCTCTTGTCTCAAAAAAAAAAAAAACGCGTTTATTGGAGATTAGGCAGGGTATAAACGTAGTCGCTGTCTTTCATGGGCAAATGGCAAGCGAAACACGGCGCTGATTTTTCTTGATCCAGCATTTTTAAGCTTTTGCCTTCCCAAATGCCGAAACCCCAACCGCCGGTATCAGCGTATTTCTTGCTGTCTTTCACCATCGCTTCCGCAGCGGTGAATTCGCCTGGCACAGTCGCTTGTTCCCAATTCGGATGCTTTCTTTCGCCCCACTTAATTTTGGCGATGATGCTGCCGTCCGGCCATGGTTTGACTTTACCTGCACGTGCGGCGGCGATAGCTACATGGTTACCGACAATGGCGCGCATGCTGTTTTTGTCGTGGCGCAAAGATACACCCAACAAACGCCAGTCTCGGTATTCGCCATGTTCGGGTTTAGCAGGCGGTTGGGCTTCCGCGAAAGCCAAGCCAAACGGCATTAAAGCCAAAGCAGCCAAACATAAACCGCTGAAAATCGTTCTGTTCATCTTCTCGTCCTCCTTTATCTGTAATGGATAGCAAGTCTTAATTATACGCCGGCAAGTCAGCGGCTAAGGCCTATTCAATCCAATTGAACAAAACCAGCCAATGGCGGTGGCGAATTGACGGTAAAACTGTTCAAAACAGTAGGTTTCCGAGCTAATCCGCCAACAGCAATTGACGCTGACATGCTACCATTTTGCGAACTCTATCACGCAGTACACCGATTACAATCCAAAGGAACTCGCCATGTCTGGCCCCAACAAACAAGTACCGTCCATTTTTTTCTGGGCTTGCGTCGCCCTGACCGGCGCCTTCGCCGTCGGCGGCATTGCTTTGCAGCGCGGCGAATCCATTAATAGCATGTGGCTGATCGTCGCGGCGATTTGTATTTACGCGCTGGGTTATCGTTTCTATAGCGCATTTGTCGCGACTAAAGTTTTGGTATTGGACCCAAGCCGCGCCACCCCCGCAGAGCGTTTCGACGACGGCCGCGACTTTATGCCTACCCATAAATGGGTGGTGTTCGGGCACCATTTTGCAGCAATCGCGGGTCCCGGCCCCTTAATCGGGCCGACCTTGGCCGCCCAATTCGGCTATCTGCCAGGCACCCTTTGGATACTGGTGGGAGCAGTGCTTGGCGGCTGTGTACAGGATTTTGTCACGCTATTTTTCTCGATCCGCCGGGATGGCCGTTCACTAGGGCAAATGGCGAAAGACGAGTTGGGCGCTATTGGCGGCACCGCAGCCATGATAGGCGTGATGATGATTATGGTGATCCTGATCGCGGTACTGGGGTTGGTGGTCGTGAATGCCATGAAACACAGCCCTTGGGCCACTTCCACAGTAGCGGCTACCATTCCGATAGCCGTACTGATGGGCTGTTACTTACACCATTTAAGACCGGGCCGGGTGTTGGAGGCCACTTTAATCGGGGTCTCGTTGTTGATATTTGCGGTCCTCGGCGGCGGCTGGATCGATGATAGTCCGACAATACGCAGCTGGTTTGATTACGACGCCCCGCAATTGGCGGTTATGGTCATTTTGTACGGCTTCGCGGCGGCGGTATTGCCGGTCTGGCTTTTACTTGCGCCGCGCGACTATTTGTCCACCTTTATGAAACTGGGCACCATCGCCGCGTTAGCAGTTGCTATCGTCGTGTTACGCCCGGAATTGAAAATGCCGGCGCTCACCCAATTCATCGACGGCACGGGGCCGATATTCGGCGGCAAACTGTTTCCGTTTGTGTTTATCACCATCGCCTGCGGAGCCATTTCCGGCTTTCATGCGCTGATCTCCTCCGGGACTACGCCCAAATTGCTGGCTAACGAGCAAGACGCCCGCTTCATTGGCTACGGGGCGATGATGATGGAATCCTTCGTCGCCATCATGGCGATGATTGCCGCATCGGTGTTGGAGCCTGGCGTGTATTTTGCGATCAATAGCCCGGCTGGCATTGTCGGTAAAGAAGCGGTGGATGCCGTCGCCAAGATCAGCAGCTGGGGCTTTCCGGTGAGCGTCGAGCAGATGCAGACCCTGGCCAAAACCATGGGCGAATCCACGCTGTTCGCCCGTACCGGCGGCGCGCCGTCGCTGGCGGTAGGTATGGCCAGCTTATTCGCGCAGGTGTTCGGCGAGCACCTGCTGGCAGCCTGGTATCACTTCGCGATCATGTTCGAGGCTTTATTCATTTTGACCACTCTGGACGCAGGCACTCGTGTCGCCCGCTTCATGCTGCAAGACATTCTGGGTAATGTGGGTCTGGCGAAAACCAACAGCTACCCCAGCATCTTGTTGACCAGTGGATTGGTAGTCGGCGCTTGGGGCTATTTTCTGTACATGGGCACCATCGACCCCTTGGGCGGTATCAACAGTCTGTGGCCTTTATTCGGTATTGCCAACCAAATGCTGGCGGCAATTGCCTTATGCGTAGCCACCACAATCTTGGTGAAGTCGGACAAATTGAAATATGTGTGGGTGACGGCAACCCCCTTAGCCTGGTTGATTATCGTCACCAGCACCGCCGCTTGGGAAAAATTGTTTGCCGCCGATTTGCGGGTGGGATTTTTATCGCATGCCGCGGATTTATCCGCCCGACTCGCCAACGGCGCTCTCCCAGCCGAGCAAGTGAAAAACGCGCCCCATTTGATCTTCAATGACTATTTGAATGCCGGCTTAACCAGCTTATTCATGCTGATCACCTGGCTATTACTGGCAGACACCCTGCGCGTGATCTATTGCGTCATCGCGGGCAAAAACCACCCGCAATCCAGCGAATCTCCGCATATACCAAGCCGGCTGGTTGAAGCGTGGGTAAGGGATTAAAGCTTACGTTTACCGATTTGGCCGCGGGCACGATTTTACTGACATGATTCCTTGCTTTGGAATTAGTTAAAATGAGTGCCGCCACGGACGCTCCAGCGTCCGTCACCAAACGTCGATCACCATCAACCCCATCAAGCCCTCATAGTTAGCGGCGCTAGAATAGCGCCAATGCTGCGGCAAATTCACGTAACCGCGTTTAACCGGATTGACGTGGATATAAGCCAGCTTTCCCGCATTATCGCTTCGTTCAAAATCAATTCGGCATGCACGCCTTCTTGCCAGAACTGATATTCGCGATCTTGTTTATGCGCCGCTTTGGCAAAGCACCGCCGTTGGAGCAGGAGCTCCGCTTTTTGTTGCTGCAAATGATTGATGATCCTGCGGGCGGTATAGGCTTTGAAGCTGGCCACGTATTTGTCCAGCTCCGGGGCCTGGGCGATGAAGTGCGGATGATTTTCCAAGATCACGTAGCCGTAAAGTTTCAAACCGATGCGTTGGCGTTGATATTGCCAACTGTCCAGGACGACTGGCCCGGTTCCGGGCGCGTGAAAACGGCCAGCCATTCCACTACCGTGCAGGTGATGACATGCGCTTTGTTGGCTTCGGTGATGACCTAGCGGCTTCTGCCCATGTTTGCCTTGTTCAGCAGGACGCCGGAGCGTCAGAGGCTGCGTTCCTACGCCAGAGCCTGGGAACGATGATTAATTCGGGTTCGCCCGGCTAAGCGGCGGCGGTTTGTGCGCAAATTGACACAATTGTTTAGCCAAGACGCGGATAAGCTAATCGCCCTCGTCAAAAACCAACTTTAAACTTTTCCAGCAACTGGTTTACTTCCGGATTTGTAGCCGCCGAGTCCTGGTAAACCGCACAAATCGTGCGCCGAATTTCCGGATCGGATAAATATCGGGTTTTGAGCTTATCGCCCCGGTTCGGTACACTGAATTCCGGCATCAACGCCAAGCCTATCCCGGCCCGCACCATGCTCAATATCCATTCCTCGCTGTTGCTTCTATAAGCCGCATAAAGATTGATCTGCCGGCCTAGGCAAACGCCGCGCAAGGTTTCGCGTAATTCGCAGTTTAGCCGGTCCAGATAAGGCTCGGATTGGATGGTCGCCAAATCGATGACCGATAATTGATTGAAGCGATGCTTGTCGTTAAAAACCACGACATAACGCTCTTCGTAAAGCTTTAAGGACTGTAAATGCGCCGGTAGCGGCGAGGTCGGCGCACTGACCATCAAATCCAGCCGCCCCTCGTCCAATTGTTGCAACAGATTACACTCGTTATCCACCACCAGTTCCAATTCCACATGCGGCCGTTCTTGCTGGAAGTCGGCGAAGAACGGGCTGAGATGTTGCGCGGCAATAGTAGCCATCACGCCTATGCGCAGCGGCACGGTGTTCAAGCGGCTGAAGCGGACAGCCTCGGCCTTGATGGTTTGCGCCTCGCGAAAGATCTGCCTCAGGCTCGGCTCCACCAAACGCCCCAGTGATGTCAAACGACAGCCGCTACGTTCGCGGCTGAATAACTCCCCGCCCAGTTCGTCTTCCAACTTTTTGATTGCTTGCGTCAACGACGGCTGCGCGACGTAAGTCGATTGCGCGGCGCGGGTAAACGAGCCCTTATCGCAAACTGCCAGGAAGTAGCGTATTTGTTGCATTTCCATGTTTAGCTCATCACTTGAATAGGCAAAGCCTATTATTCCATAGAAAACCGGTATTTTACTAATCAACAAAATAGGAGTCTCATAGCATCTCCCCTTTACAAAAACATTCGAGAAACCTATGAAATCAGCAAAATTAATTGTGATGTATCCAGTACCGACCGATCTGGAAACCTTCGAACGCCGCTATGCCGACGAACACGTGCCGATGGCCGTTGAAAAACTGGCCGGCAAAACCCGTTTCGTCGCCTCCCTGATTAAATCCAATGCCGACCAAAGCGCCGCGCAGTTTCATCGTATCGCGGAAGTGTACTTCCCTACACTGAGCGACTTGCAAGCCTGCCTAAGTTCGCCTGGCGGCCAGGAAACGGCTGCACATGCGGTCGAGATTTCCAGCGGCGGCGCGCCGACATTTCTGTTTTCCGAAGTGGAAACCTTCGATTTCTAATTGCGTTGACCAGCTTAAGTTAAACGCGTTGCAGGAGGAACCCGATGAACACCGCACATAACAGTTATAAAAGTCAGGGAACAAGGTTGGCCTTGACCTTGGCGCTGGCCTGCCTGCTGTTGGGCAATGCCCACGCTCATCGCGGCGCGGCCGAAGAGGTCGATAACTGCAATGCGCGAGTGGGCTTTGAACGCGTGCATTTTACGGCGTATACCCCGACATTGTCGGGCAACCGGGAATACTGCAACATCATTCCCGGCGTCGGCCCCACCAAGCTAGTGTTCGATTACGAGGGCAAAAGCCTGCGCCATGTCAGCGTCGAATTCGAGATCACCAAAGAGCCGTATGGTACGCGGGTGTTTTATCAGGAACCACAAAAAGTCAAAACCGGCACGGCGAACGTCTCGGTGGACTTTAGCCGTTATGGCGCCGGCAATTACCTGGCGCATATTGCTATCGTTGATAAGGATAAGCGCCTGGATACCCATATTCCGTTCTCAGTCGGGCTGGAGTTGGTACCGGGTAAAAACTACACGCCGCTGCTGATAACGATAGCCAGCCTGTCTTTGCTGGCTTACGGCTTATTCCGGGCTGCGTTAAAGCTAACACCCAAGCAAAATCCGGAAGCCTAAACCAAGCGTCGAACCCATCAAGGGAGCCATCAAAATGAACATTGCGCAGTTAAAGTCCTATCTTTTTGAAAGCAATCGTTGGCAAAAAGTCTTGTTCGGATTGCCGGTAATAGCGCTGGTCGGCATGCTCTGGCTGGATCATAGCGGCGTTCCGGTGGAACTCGGGCAAACCGTTTACCGACCGGATATGCTGCATGGCGCTTGCCTGCCGGACCTATTGAGTGGCGATGCCGGAGAAACGTACGGGGAAGAAACCGAAAACGGCATAAATTACAACGTCCGCACCCCTAAGAATTATGATGCATCGATTGCCCATCCTTTATTACTGGTATTTTCACCGGCGGGCGCGAATCGCGCCAAGACGGAGAAGATGACTGGATTCACTTTACCCGCTACCCGCTCCGGCTTTATCGTTGCTTATGCCGATCATCCCGAGCTTTCGCCAAGCACGACCGTGGAACTGGGTACGATCCCCCATGCGATGGCCAAAAAATGGTGTATCGATGAAAAACAGGTCTATGTAACCGGCCATTCCGATGGCGGCACCTCGGCAATGGCTTTAGCCTTTATGACCGGCACCCGGCACGTTCCTACAGCAATTGCCCCCAGTGCCGCCGGCGTAACATATGAGGACTTACGCGACCGCAAATGCCCGGAACCCTTGCCGGTGATGATCATGCACAGCAGCAAGGACCGGCTGTTTCCGGGTTACGGGCAGCAAACGGCCGGCTGGTGGGCGGCCTGTAACAAATGCGAGCCGATTCCCGATACGATAGGCAACGGTTGCGTGGCCTATTCCGGTTGCGCCAATGGCGTAAAAACCGTGTATTGCGAAGGCGACAAACCGCATGCGCAATGGCCGGAACAGCGTAGCGATGCCATCATCGATTTTTTCTTGCATCACCACGCCAGTATGTAACCGGCGGCTGCGGGACAATGAACACTGCAAGCCTAAGCGTCAGCCGTTAAGCAAGGTAGCGACGACTTCCAAAAGCAGTGTGCTGAATGCCGCCAAGTCGGCGTATCGGCTGGCGTTTCCCTCCCACAAGCGCATTATCCACGTCGCCCTAATCGACAGTCATGAAGAGCCGGAATCGTTTCGCGTGCTTTTAAAAAACGCACATAAGGCTGTCAGGGCCATAAAGACCTTAACGGGCATAATACCGGACGGACCGCACTATGCCCGTTATCGTGTTCAGGTCTAAAAGCCAAAAGCCCGCTTAGACCTTAGGCATAGTGCGCAGCTTTTCAACCACTTTGTCGCCAAACTCAACCGTGCTGATCATGGTCACGCCGCTACCGGGTTTGGATAAGTCGGCGGTAGAGTAGCCGTCGGCAAATACGCCTTGCATCGCCGCCCAGACGTTTTTCGCTTCCGCTTCCATGTCGAAACTGTTTTCCAGCATCATCGCCACCGAACCTATCATCGAGTAAGGATTAGCGATGTTTTTGCCGGCGATGTCCGGCGCCGAACCGTGCGAAGGTTCGTAATAGGCTTTATCCGGACCGATACAGGCCGAGGGCATCAAACCCAAGGAGCCCAAGATACCGCCGCCTTGGTCGCTGAGAATATCGCCGAACATGTTTTCCATCACCATCACATCGAACTGGGTCGGTTTCAGGCATAGCGCGGTGGCGGCGGCATCGACCAGCATATTCACGACTTGCACGTCCGGATAATCTTTCGCGACTTCTTCCATCACCTCATTCCACAACACACTGGATTTCAGCACGTTGCTTTTATGGATGTTGTGCAGCAATTTCCGGCGCTTACGGGCCAATTTGAACGCTTGCTGCATGATTTGCTGAATTTGCGACTCGTCGTATTCCAGGGTTTCGCGGACGTAACGCAAACCGGCATCGTTGACGCCCATTTCTTTCTCGCCGAAATACAAACCGCCGACCAATTCGCGGACGATCACCAAATCGATACCTTCGCCGATGATTTCCGCTTTTAACGGCGAGAAATGCGCCAGCGATTTAGGCAAGGACACCGGACGGAAGTTGGCGTAGGTGTTGTAACGGCGGCGCAGAGGCAGCAACGCGCCGCGTTCGGGCTGCTCGTCGATGGGAATGCGCTTGGAGTCTTCGTGGCTCAAGCCAATTGGACCTTTCAAGATCGCGTCGGCCTCGTCGCAAATGGCTTTGGTTTGATGCGGAAACGCCGAACCGGATTCGAAATACGCGCAGGCGCCGAAGGCAGCCGGCAACAATTCGAAGCTTACGTCGTTACGTTCTTCAATCACTTTCAGAACCTTAACGGCTTCCGCAGTAATCTCAGGGCCGATGCCGTCGCCGGCCAATATTGCGATTTTGTAATTTTTCATGGGTTGGTGAGTGCTAAGTGGTTAAAGCGATAAATCGGGAATGTTTGATCGATAAATAAACTGCGGATTTTATCAGATTGGTGGCAAGCCTTCCCCCGAAAAACCGCTGCCCCGGCAAACCTAGGCAAAACCTGAATGGAAGGGGCTTTATAGAAGTATTAGCTGATTTACCGGGCGGCCAAATCGGCTTGAGTAAGCCGCCCATGCCGGGAAACCGAGCAATTATCTCCAACGTTCGAACTCAGAGCTGCAAGGTTTTAGAAATTTTCCGGAACGGCCGAGCTCCGGACTCGAACGATGAAGAACATTTCTGCACCGCTCTAACGCCCAGCTCGAATGACCGAGAAAAAAGCTCGGCCGATGGAGAAAATTTGTTCAACGGCCGAGTAGAAAAGTAACGCGGTGGCAAATGGATAGTCGGCAGCCGGCTACTTTACCGTAGCGAACGCATTCGTCTTTATAGTTCCCACGCCCTGGCGTGGGAACTATGAAAATTTGTCAGGCATAATCTACCCAGTTACGTTCTTGCCGGCCGTTTTTCCACTCGAATTTCATTTTCGATTCGGGGCGGTGGTTCACATGTTTGTCGTCGCCGGCGGCTATTCCTTCGTCGGGTTCCGCGTCGAAGGTATCGCGGGTCGATTTTTCGCCTAGCTTGCCGCCGTATTTTTTCGCAAAACCTTCGTCAGTGACGAACACGTTATGAATGCGGGCGTAGACGGTCGTATCGATGCCGTGGTCGTGGAGACGGGCGTGAAATTGACCGGCAAAGCTTTGGTCGCCCTTGCTTAGCAGGTTGGATTTAAAGTAGGCCCCACGCGCGCCCTTGCAAGACGTGATGCTGATGACTTTAACCCTGGGCATTCCCAGTCGGTGTAGGGTATCCGCCATGTCCTCGCCTTTGATACCGCCGGAGGTCGCTTCAATCCAGTCACCGTGGCCTCGAATATAGACCCGCGACTTGTCGGTCAATTTCACCAATTGTTCGCGCAGTTGAAACTCTAAAATCTTGAATTTGGTACCTGAGGCATGCGCTGGGTAGGTGATTACCGTTGAACTGATTCCGTTCTGGGTGGCGCGTTTGTTCAGCGCTTCCGAACCGGATTTGATGCTTTCGTCGCCGGAACTGGTGAGTACTTGAATAATAAGTTGTCGATCGTAATTCGGCATGATGGGCTCCTGATTGATTTGTCGAGTTGAACGCCAGTCGCTCATATTGAGCAGCTGGCGATGTCCAACTGACGACGCAAGCTTCGGGCCATGGTCTCGGATGGCGGCAAGTCTTTGAAATTTTTCGGATAATTCTTGGGGGACGGAAGGGTTTTCAAGAAAGTCCTGTCGATATTTCGTGCGACTTACGGATTATCGTAAATGGGCAAAAACCAATTCAGGTGCCGGTTAACGATCAGTGTCGGCTTTGGCGAGCTCGTAGCGTGCGGTGAGGTAACGATCCGCACGGAACGCGTTTAAGTCAATTCGTGCTCTGCAATGTTTGATAAGCCGCGCCAATCTGTACTTGCCTCATACTAATGCAGTCGACTATTGATCGACGGAAACCAACCCATCGCCAGCACTATTTGTCATCATCAGGCATTTCAGGAGCCTTCCAAGAACCTCGTTTATGTGCATCCATAACTGTTTGCCAACCATCCTTTACTTCCTTTTCGGTGATGCCGAAATGCTGAAGAATTCCATCAAGCCCGGACGGCAGGTCAAGCCCTGGTTTAGCGCTACCATTTGGTGCATCTACACCCTTCTTTGGAGAAGATGACATTAGCACACTACCATTGATGGGCTTGATGGCTCCCTTGACGCAACGGGCCTGATCGTCGGTGTAAAGAGTTTTTCCTTCCACTACGCACTTCATAGGTTCCGCCAACGCCTGAGAATCCGGAAAAAACACGGACATGCTAAAGCCGATCAGGAATAGGATTTTCATGGCTTCGCTCCATCAATACATAAGAATGACATTCACTGCCTGAACCTGGATTATTTTGGATAAACTGGGCTTGAGATGTTGTTGATACATAATTCTAATTACCACGATACGATGCGCCAAATTAGAGCAATCATTCATCGTTCCCACGCTCCGCGTGGGAACGATGAATAGTATCTTGCGTTTGGTGTCATTGCCGTTGGCGTCAGCAATTTTGCTCCCGCATGTCGGGTCGGTAGATACGCACGCAATTCCTGCCTTCGCTTTTTGCGTAATACATCGCCGTGTCCGCGCGATTGATCAATTGCTGTATTTCATCGGCATGATCCGGATAAACGGCTAGGCCGATGCTAGCGGAAATGCCGAGCGTCAAGCCTTCGATCTCGAATGGCTGACTTAACTCGTACCGGACCTTTTCCGCGATTTCCAGGGCATTTTTCTCGGTTTTGATGGCCGGCAACAGCACGACAAATTCGTCGCCGCCGATTCTGGCCGGGGAATCCGATTTGCGCAGACAGCGGCCAATGCGTTCGGCGACGGCCTTTAATAGCAGGTCGCCAATGCCATGTCCGTAGCCGTCGTTCACCGGTTTGAATTTATCCAGATCGACAAACATCAGGGCTAGCGCGCTTCGTTCGCGTTCGGCGGTGGCGATGGCTTGTTGCAGGCGATCCCGGAACAGCGAGCGGTTCGGTAAACCGGTCAGCGTGTCGTGATAGGCTAAATGTTGAACCCGGTCTTCCGAAATCTTACGGTCGGTAATATCGTAGAACCAAACCAGAAGCGCCGATTTATTTTGATATTCCACCGGAAAATAGGATGTCAATGTCCACTTAATCCAGTGAGGTTCGCCTGGGCTACGCAACTCGACCAGTTGGTTGGTGACGTGTTCGCCCTTACTCAGCCTGTCCATCACCTCGGCATATTCTTCCGGACGGGCATAAAAATCGGTGGTAAAGGCACCGATGGCCCGATCCGGCGTGGTATCGATCAGCGAGGCGTAGCTTAAGTTGGCAAAAATCACCCGGCCGTCGACGGCATCCTCGATGCAGGTCGCGATTGGGCTGCTCTCCAGCATATGGCGCAATCGGAATTCGTTTTCGGTAGCCCTTAATCGCAATCGTACATTTTCCTCCAGGTGCAGACGCGTTTGTCTGGAACTAGCCAATAGGAACAGCAAAAACAGGGTTTCCATCGCGCTCATGCCATAGGAGAGCGTATCGTCCTGTAAGGCCAGAAAAACAATTTGCGGCAGCAGAACCGTCAATAAAAAGCCGACTACGGAGAGGCGGTCGATCGCCAGGGTCGAGGCGGCGCCGGCGCACAGGCCGCCCAACGCAAAGGATACGTAGACCTTATGACCGATATCGCCCAACGGCGCAAGCACGATGCCGCCGATGCCCCAAACGACCCCGCCGGCAATCGTCCCGATGCGGAACCATCGGAGCCAGTCGTCCAGATCGTCGATTTCGCCGCTGGAATAAGCGTGTTTTCGCCAAAAAACAAACAGTATGCCTCTTGCCATTAAAACCAAGCTCAATATGCCGAACCAGGCGAGCAAGCGATGGGAATTGCTTGCCGGCGTTAAAACGAACATCAGGATGCAAGCAAGCAATCCGCTAATGCCGATGGAAAAAGGCAGATTGGAATAAAGTAGATGGACTCGTGCGACTTGCTCGGCGGTTGGCGATGGTTGCCGGAGGCCTGGCGGCTCGGATATGAACCGGGGTTGTTCATTCGAGCCGTGCATCTTGCCGTTTTGATTTTGTTTTTCCACGATAAGCGTATTTTCGGAACCCAGCGGCGAATTTTAAGACTGTTTTCCAGCCGTTGCCCGGTTTTATCTGTCCCAAGTTCAGCGGCGCATGAATTCCTGGGCTCCGCAAGGTGCGATTTCGCAGAACGGCAAGGTATCTACACCGTTGTCTGTGGATTGCCTGTCATCTCGTGTAATTGAATATTGATCAATTTGATCGTCGCCAAAATCCCGGCAAACACCTGGTTGACATGTACGCCGCGGGTTTTGCGCAGCTCGGTGCCGCAATCCCAGGTAATCACGCATTCGGTCAGGGCGCTGGTGTGGCCGCCTTTTGGAATGCGAATTTCATAATCGGCCAGGGTCGGCAAAGTGTAATCGTAATGTGGCAGCACTTTGCCGATGGCATCAATAAAGGCATCGAAGCCGCCGCTGCCGGCGCCGGTGGTCTGATGTTTCTCGCCTTTCACTTCGACGCGGATGCTGACGGTGGACGGTAAATCCAGGCCGCTGTTGATCGAGCAAGCCAGTAACTTGATGTGCTGATAACTCTTGCTTTCCAGCACGTCGGCGATGATGAAGGGCAGGTCGTCGGTGGTGATGGTCTGCTTGGAGTCGCCGATGCTGACGATGCGCGCCAGCACTTTTTTCTGGTCTTCTTCCGACAGATCCAACTCCAACTGTTCCAGGTTTTTTTTCAACGAGGCCTTGCCGCTCATTTTGCCTAGCGCATAGCTGCGAATCCGCGAAAAACGCTCCGGCCCCAGTTTGGTTTTATACAAACCGCCTTTTTGGTCGCCGTCGGCGTGGATGCCGGCGGTTTGTGTGAAGACATCGGCGCCGACGATAGGGGCGTTGGCGGCAACGCGCTTGCCGGAAAAGTTCTCCACCATCTCGCTGATGCGCACCAAATGGCTTTCGTCCACGGACAATTCCATCGCCATTTTATCGCGCAGCACCACCGCTACTTCGGCGATAGAGGCGTTGCCGGCGCGCTCGCCCAGGCAATTGACGGTGCAATGCACCGCGCTGACGCCGGCCCGCACTGCGGCCATCACATTGGCGGTCGCCAGGCCGTAATCGTTGTGCGGATGGAAATCAAATTGCAGGGCAGGGTAGCGCTGGCACATATCGCTAAAGCTGGCGAAAACTTCGTCCGGCGACATCACGCCCAAGGTATCGGGGAGCATGAAATGACTGATCGGGGCTTGTTGCAAGCGTTCCATCAAGCCGTAGACATAACCCCGGCTATCTTTGTAACCATTCGACCAGTCTTCCAGATAAACATTGATCTTCAAGCTTTGCTCGTGGGCATAGGCGATGGTTTGCAGGACGTCGGCGCTGTGTTGCTCCAGGGTTTTACCGAGCTGTTCGCGGCAATGTTTTTCGCTGCCCTTCGCCAGTAGATTGATCACGCTGCCGCCGGTCGATTTGATCCAATCGACGCTACGGGTATGATCGACAAAGCCCAATACTTCTACGCGCTCGGCAAAACCTTCCTGCCGCGCCCACTGATTGATCAGGCTGACCGCTTCCTTCTCGCCTTCCGAAACCCGCGCCGAAGCGACTTCGATACGGTCAACGCGCAAAAACTGCAACAAAGCTTTGGCTATGCTGACTTTTTCCATCGGCGTAAACGCTACGCCCTGGGTTTGTTCGCCGTCGCGCAGCGTGGTATCCATTAACTGGATGTGTCGTGAATGGGTAGACATGATTTTTGTTATTCTCGATGCGTCCTGTAGCTGTATCTGACCAAGTGAATGCCGTAGACAGGGTACAGCGACACCCCGCGCGTCATTTAGTCAATGGCCTTTGTGCATAGCCCGTCGCACGGCTTATCAGCAATCTGATTGCTTATTCCGGCAGAGACTGAACTATGCGTAACTTGCCATTTTCACCTAAAACAGAATGAATTGGCAATTTGCGGCTAATTCCGGGTCTGCGAGAAGCCAAACTCATGGGAGGGAAATCGGCTCTCAGAATCCTCGTTTTGAGCCAGAGAGTTCTGGGCGGAACGATAATGAAATGACCGAATTTTTTTGATGGTTAGGCGGAGTTTTTACTTTCCGCCTATTTTCGCCGAACAATCGGAGTGGGTGTTTGCCCGTAACCCCTACGGTTCAGCTTAAAACATGGTTACTCTTTGGTCCACTTGGCGGCTAATTGCGCAGACAACTGGCCAAAATATGTGCCCACCACAATCGAGATCGAAATCACCAGCAAAGGATTGCTCAGCGACGCGCCGAACAAGACTTCTTGCGTCAACTTGTCCGGTGTTTGCAATAAATAGGCGAATGTAGACGAATAGCCCAAAACGCTGGCGGGAATGGTCGCCAATTGTGGAAAATTGGCGGCCAGACACATCACCACGACCGCAAAAGTTACCGTAATGGCGGCCATTGCCGGAAAACCTAAGGCGGTATCCGGCGAAATACCGGTCAAGATAATCGCTGTTACCCAGGCCATGAATACGCCGAAAATCCCGCAGACAATAGTATTTTTCAAGGCTTCCTTGGTCGCACCCAAGAAAAAATAGGCTGCCCAGGCAATGGTGGCGGCCCAGATAAAGAACACGCCGCTAGCCGGCCCCACCGCCAAAAATGTGGCGACTCCAGCCAATACGCCGATGCTTAAAGAAAGTGCTGTAAGTTTGTCCATTATGGTCCCTCTGATATTGCGCCTCATCGATAGTGGTGTGCTCGATCATGCATTGAGGCTGCCCTGCAAAACCGAAATCCATTTACGGCCAAGCAATCCCGCCTTGACCGCTCCGAATGGTAGCAGAGAATAGACTCCAGAGGTACAAATGCTCATTTGTTTTAAACGGATGCTTTATTATCAGAAGGCATCATTTCGACCGGCGGAAATGTCAGGTAACGCTAGCGCGTAACCTGACCTACTTGGCGACAACCATTGAAGAAACCGCCAACACATTCGAGGGCTGACGGCTAAGAATATTTAGGATAGAGAGATCAGGCATTAACAAGGATTAGACAAGCCGCGCGGCGACACCGCGACGACTGTAGCCGACAAAACCGAGCAGGGTTGAACCAAACAACCAAAAAGCGGCAGGAACGGGTACGGGGGCTGCGACGACTGTTCGCGCAAATATGTCCGAGCAAGTTGGGCCGGTTTGGACTGCACAGGCTGTAGTGGCGATTTCCAGACTCCCTTCAGCGTTAACAAAATCCACCAAAATTGGATCGCCGTTCCCATCCAGAACCGGCGCACCGTTTTCATCCAATTTCGGGCCCCTAACCGTGCCGTAAAAATACATAGTCAATCCCGACGCATAAAACTCGTAGTTGCCGGCTGGGGCGGCGCCATTGGTTGCGGTAAAGTTGCCAAGCAAATACTCAAAGCTATCGCCAGGGTTTAAGGCGATATTCTGTTGGGTGAGGATACTGTCCGGGCTACTGGTGTCGAAGTTGAATTCGTAAGGTCCGGAAGAACAGGTATCGGCCAGAAATGTACCGTTACAACCAATAGAGGTACTGAAAGAAATACTATTCACGGCGATGAGTACGCCATTGTTTATGTAGATGCTTTGGCTAGTGTTTGAATCGTAATAAGAAAAATTGGTTGGGTAGTTGGCTGGATTGATGCCAAACGGCGGGGTACCGCCACCCGTGTTGGAATAAACCAAGGGATCTGATGCGGCGTCCAAACTTAGTTTCAACCAAACTGGAATGTTATCGGTCGCAACGACAGTGCCGGTAGGTTGAACAAAAGATAGACTACCGCTATAGGCCGCCTGCGCATTGGGTAGCCAAGCCAACGCCAATGTGGAAACAACAAATCTTAATTTAGACATAACGTATTTCTCCAATTTATAAGCGCTTGAAAATCATTTTCCCCAAGAGGCCTAACCCTTTAGCTTGATTACTAATTCAACCCGTCAATATCGCCGCTCTCACGAAGGAGATAGCCCTGCGCTTAAAATGGTTTGCTTCGCGATCTAAAGGCGCTCGCCCCGCGGGAACGAAGAATGCCGGGAATGTAAGGGCCGGGTTAATATTCTAGGCAGATAGCAGCCTGCATATGCGATTCTGATCATAACAAAATATTGCCGGGTTTATATGACAATTACGCTTTATCGAATTGCCCCGTGTGTAACTGAGTCGCCCCGGATTTCTTGGAGGCTCCAGCCTTTGAGAGAAGGGAGCAATGAGACGGAAAAGGTCAAACCAAACTTCATCGGAAATCCGAGAACCGGCCGTTCGCATGGTGCGCGAGCATCAAGGCGAATACTTGTAGGAATGGGCCGCATGAGCACTTTGAAACTTTTCGCTGCCGAAGCCCGTTACATCGGTACATTAAGCTGACATGCAAATCATCTTGATCAGACACGGCAAACCGGCCGTCGAACTGTCTGGCATGGCTCGCGGCAGGGATTTGCCCGCCATCGCCATGGCTTACGACGCATCCGGCATCGTCGACCGGCCGCCGCCGGAAACCTTGGCGGAGCTGCGCCATACCAACTACGTGGCGTGCAGCGACTTGCTGCGCTCCGTCGAATCGGCTCATGCGTTGGGGTTTGCCCAATTGCCTGCGGCGGATAGCTTGTTTCGCGAATCGCCGCTGCCGCATTTCGGCAGCGGCGCGATACCGCTACCCATTACGGCGTGGGTGACGGTTTGTCGATTGCTCTGGTTGGCCGGTTTCTCGCAAAACGGCGAAGCTTATGCGGTCGCCAAATGCCGGGCGCGACAGGCCGCAAACCGGCTGATCGAATTGGCGGAAGCGCACGACAACGTCCTGCTGGTCGGCCACGGCCTGATGAATTACCTGATTGCCGAACAACTGCGCGCCAACGGCTGGCACGGCCCGGCCAAGCCGGGAAAACGGTTTTGGGCGTATGGAGTTTATCAATGCGGTGGCAACAGTGGTGGGCAGCGCGAGAACGTAAAACGCTAATCGCTTAGAATGGCCTGATTACGAAATAGTACTGGCTGGTCCCTGATTAAAGCCGACCCTAGCAGCCGCAGCTTCAAGTTTTCAAACGGAAAGTATTCCTGCAAAAGCAGACAAACGATTCGGGCGCGGTGAGGCACGAATCGCATCAATCGAGAAAATTATCGACATAAACCAAAACGATGACTGACTATCGCCGCCGACCTGCTCTTGAGTCGGCAGGCGTTTTTACGGGGAAATCAGGGTTAACTTTTAACCGTACTATGATTAAGTAAACCGAATTTTGGAAAATACAGGAAAAGAAATAAAGTTGGGGGCGGTTTGAAACCACCTATTTTATTTGGTATGGCGAAGTACTCGATCGCACTGGATGATTGGGAGCGTGGACAAGGTAGATGACGCATTATTTTTTCAGTAGCGGCAATCGCTTTTGCACGGCAGGGGGCATGATGAAAAGTTTGACAGTATCTCTTGTGACCGCCGCGCCAGTATTGATCTGGGCGACAGCCTCGCTGGCCGCACCGTCTATCGAGGAAGAAGACTTGGCACAGATTTACGGCAGCGAGGAAATGGTCAGCATCGCCACCGGCACTCGGCAGCCGGTGAGCAAGGCGCCAGCGGTGGCGTCGGTCGTCACTGCGGCAGACATCAAGGCCATGGGCGCGACGGACATCGACGAGGTGCTGGAAACCGTGCCAGGCTTGCACGTAGCGCGCAGCAATAGCGGTTACAACCCCATTTACACTTTTCGCGGAATCCATTCGGCATTCAACCCGCAGGTTCTGGTGCTGGTTAACGGCATACCCATCAGCAACTCGTTTGCCGGCGATAGGGGGCAAATTTGGGGCGGTATGCCGATACAGTCCATCGCCCGCATTGAGGTGGTGCGCGGGCCGGGGTCGGCCGTGTATGGCGCCGATGCCTTCGCCGGGGTGATTAACATCATCACCAAGACCAAGCAGGACATTGAAGGCACGGAGGTCGGTGGCCGCGTCGGCAGTTTCGACACCTACGACGGCTGGGCCTTGCACGGCGGCGAATGGGCCGGCTTCGACGTGGCCGCAAGCGTGGAATACCACACTTCCGCCGGGCAGAAATCCATTATCGAATCCGATTTGCAGACCCAATTGGACCAGGCTTTGGGCCCCCATGCCTCGCTGGCGCCCGGTCCGGTCAATCTGTCGCGCGACAATTTGGACGCACGTCTGGATTTGTCCCGCGACCATTGGCGGTTCCGCGGCGGCTTGCAGCACCGCAGCAATTTTGGCAACGGCGCCGGTGTCGCCCAGGCTCTGGATTCCACCAATCGTTACGGCAGCGACCGCTGGAATGCGGACCTGACCTATCAGAATGCCGAGTTTGCCGATAACTGGGAGGTCACGGGGCAACTCAGCTACCTGAACACCAGCCAGATTGTCGAGCGTAATCTGACCCTGTTTCCCCCCGGCGCTCGCCTGCCCATCGGCGCCAACGGCCAGATCGATTTTGCCAATCCCGTGGGTTTGGTAGCCTTTCCCAATGGCTACATCGGCAACCCGGAGAACTGGGAACGCCATGCCCGCGGCAACCTGTCGGCGATTTATAACGGATTTGAAAATCACATCTTGCGATTCGGCGCCGGCATCAACTACGACAGCATTTACAAGGTTAAGGTCAGCCAAAACTTCGGCCTGGATCCGGCCACGGGAACCCCGATTCCTTTCATGCCCGGTGTACCGCTGATCGACGTCTCAGGTACCACCTCGACCTTCTTGCCGACAAAAGACCGCAAGGATTTTTTCTTTTTCGTTCAGGATCAATGGATATTCGCCAAGGACTGGGCCTTGACCGGCGGAGTGCGTTACGACAGGTATTCTGACTTCGGCGAAACGGTAAACCCGCGCGCGGCCCTGGTGTGGGAAACCCGATACGACCTCACCACCAAATTCATGTATGGCAGCGCCTTCCGCGCGCCGAATTTCGCGGAATTGTATGCCACGAACAATCCGGCGCAGCTGGGCAATTCAGGTCTTAAGCCGGAAACTATGGATACCATCGAGCTGGCCTTCGATTACCGGCCCCACGATAAGCTGCGGCTGGGCTTGAATGTCTTCAATTATTGGTGGAAGGACATCATCCGCTACGTACCTGACACCCAAGCGCCTTCATCCACCGCGCAGAACACCGGTACCCAGACCGGCTACGGCGGCGAACTGGAGGCCGAATGGAAAGCCCTAGACAACCTCAAACTGGCGGGAAGCTATTCCTATCAGAAATCCACGGACAACGCAGCCCAACAAGACGCCGGCTATGCGCCGCATCACCAAGTCTATCTGCGCACCATCTGGGAATTTGTCCCTGACTGGCAATTCACCCCTCAGGCCAAATGGATCATCGGTCGCGAACGGGCCGCCGGTGACAACCGCCCTGCCATAGACGATTACACTTTGGTCGACCTGACCCTGCGCCGTAAGAATATCCACGATCATTTCGAAGTGGCGTTCTCGGTGCGGAATTTGTTCGACGTGGACGCCCGCGAACCCAGCTTGGCCGGCAATCCCACGGCCGCTATCCCCAACGACCTGCCCTTGGCGGGTAGGAGTTTTTACGGGGAAATCAGGGTTAATTTTTAATCGTGCTAATTTTAAATAAACCGAATTTTGGAAAATAAACGAAAAGAAATAAAGTATGGAGCAGTTTGAAGGTAGCCCGGAGGATGCGGTAAACAACGTGCTCCGCATCGTTCGCGATTGGTGCGGATCGTAAACTCACCACACTCTATGCCTCTATTGGCTGAATTTTTGCAATTGGCATTTTCGTTTCTTCTGGCGAATTTTGGCCGAACTGACACAATCAGATAAGCATTTGAGCATGAAAGCCGTGCGAATATCGAAGAATACTCGCACGGAAAAAGGCCTCCCATTCTTCCGAAAACGCTTCGCTATTTCAGGCCATGCAGGCCAACGTTTTGTCGATTTCTCCGCTTCAATCTCGAGCAAGACCATAGCCATATGGGCTTTGCCATCAGTTCTTCGGCCCATTACTGTTGGGCTTGCGAGTTTTGTGCGTAATCCTGGGCATTCCTGCGATAAGTATTCAATGTTGTCTCCTGTTTCACTCTGTAGGGGTTACGGCTGGCGTGCTATCCGCGCTAAAACCGCCGTTATCAAACTCGCCGCGTTGCCAGCCGGTATCGTTGGCCAAGCGATTGCAGCCACCGATCAGCGCCTTGATGGATGCGGTGACGATGTTGCCGTCCAGGCCGACACCATAGGTGGTTGGGCCGTTCGCAGTTGCCAGTTCGACAAAGGCGCAGGCCTGGGCATCGCCGCCACTGCCGACCGAGCGTTCCTCGTAGCTGCACACCGACACTGCGCCGCCGAGCGAGCCTAAAGCCTGGACGGCGGCGGCTATCGGCCCGTTACCCACGCCGGTTAAAGCGCATGGTTCGCCGTCCAACTCGATTTGCAGTTGTATGCCTTGTCCTTGCGCATGCTCGAACAATTGATGGCCGAGGTAACGCAACGGCTTTGCTACATCGAGATACGTCTGTGCGAACAATCGCCATAACTGGCCCGCGCCGATTTCACCGCCGTGGCGGTCGGCATGGCCTTGCACTATTTGCGAAAACTCCACCTGCAAACGTCGCGGCAACACGACGCCATAATGGCTTTCCAGCAAATTGGCGATGCCGCCCTTGCCGGACTGGCTGTTGATGCGGATCACCGCGTCGTAACCGCGGCCGACATCGGCCGGATCGAACGGCAGATAGGGCACGTTCCAGACGCTACCGGGATGCTGGGCGGCAAAGCCTTTTTTGATAGCGTCCTGGTGTGAGCCGGAAAATGCGGTGAACACCAATTGGCCGGCATAGGGTTGGCGCGGCGGTACGCTCAGCCCGGTGCAAGCCTCGAAATCACGCACCACCGCATCGATGTCCGAAAAATCCAAGCCCGGTGCCACGCCCTGGGTATACAGATTCAACGCCAGCGTCACCAAATCTACGTTGCCGGTACGTTCGCCGTTGCCGAACAAGCAACCCTCGATGCGCTCGGCGCCGGCCATCAACGCCAGTTCGGCGGCGGCTACCGCGGTGCCGCGGTCGTTGTGCGGATGCACGCTGAGGATGACGCTGTCGCGGCGGGCGATATGGCGGTGCATCCATTCGATCTGGTCGGCGTAGACGTTCGGCGTCGCCGTTTCCACCGACGCCGGCAAATTCAGAATGATCTTGTTGTCCGGCGTCGCGCCCCAGGCGGCACTGACCGCATCGCAAACCTCGACGGCGAAATCCGGCTCGGTGGCGGTGAAGGTTTCCAGGCTGTATTGCAAGCGCCACTGGGTTTGCGGCTGGTCGGCAGTCAATTGCTTGACCAATCGCACCGCATCGACGGCCATAGTCAACACCTCGGCACGGCTCTTGCCCAATACCAATTCGCGAAACGGTGGCGAGGTCGCGTTGACGATATGGACGATGGCCGAGCGCGCGCCGTGCAAAGCTTCGACGGTGCGGCGCAACAATGGCTCACGGGCGTGGCTTAGAACTTCGATGGTGACGTCTTCGGGGATCAACGCCTCGTCTATCAAACGGCGCACGAAGTCGAAATCGGTTTGCGAAGCCGACGGAAACGCTACTTCGATTTCTTTGAAACCGATGCCGCACAAGGTGCGGAACAGGCGCAATTTGCGTTCGGCGTTCATCGGTTCGAACAAGGCTTGGTTGCCGTCGCGCAAGTCGGTGCTCATCCAGATCGGCGCTTGGCTGATTGTGCGATTGGGCCATCGGCGGTCGGCAAGCGCCACAGGTGGGAATGGATGGTATTTGCAAGAAGGATTGGTCAACATGGCTGAATGCTCTCGGTAAATGGGATGCCGATAAGATAAGCCAAACCGTCCGCTAGGCGATTGCGTTTATGCCATATAAAACGCAATTCATTGATAGAGTATTGCTATATAACTGGAATATTGTTTATTTAATTGTTTTAATGTGTAAATAACGGGTATTTTATGGAACTGGATCGATACGACAGGCAAATCTTGAACATCCTGCAAGCCGACGGCCGCATCAGCAATCAGGAGTTGGCTGATCGCATCGGCTTATCGCCGTCGCCTTGCTTGCGACGGGTGCGAGCGTTGGAGGAGGGCGGCTTGATCGTCGGCTACCGGGCGCTGCTGGATGCCAAAGCCTTGGGTCTGACGCTGATGGCCTTGATCCACATTTCGATGGACCAACACACGCCGGAACGTTTCAATGCGTTCGAAGCGGCGGTTGCCGGGATTCCGGAAGTGATGGAATGTCTGTTGATCACCGGCCAGACCGCCGATTACCAGCTCAAGGTTATGGTCAAGGACTTGGACGCCTACCAGGAATTGCTGCTGAAACGTATCACTAGTATTCCGGGCGTGACCGGGGTGCATTCCAGCTTCGTGTTGCGGCGCGTGGTGGATAAGACGGCGTTTCCGGTCGGGGTAGGGCTATGATCGTTCCGAACCCATTGCTGGCCGAGTTTGCTAACATGGCAAAACACTGACTCAAACCGTTACACAAAAAATGAACACTGTAATCATCACTCAACGCGCAACTACTTCCGATGTTAAAGTCTGCCATCGCGTAGGCTCAAGGCCGCACTGTTAAAACGTTTGACTGTAATGGGCTCGCCAAATACTATCCTCGTACCCCATTAGCTTTGGTAAAAGCCTCGCAGCCCCAGCCACACGGGCTTAAAATCTTGCTGGCCGACTAATCGATGATCACCCCTTCAAGGACCAGATGAAAACCTATTTGACATATTTAAGCGCGATATTGCTATTGCTAAGCGGTTGCGCCGGTTCGCCGCCGCTAAAGCCGGATACGGTACAACGCGGCGATTACAGTTACCTCAAGGCTCATCTTGCCTGGCTGATTGAACAGGAAATGTCCGAACAGGATGTGGAAGGCTTAAGCATCGCCGTGGTGGACGATCAGCAGGTCGTCTGGTCGCAAGGTTTCGGCTATGCCGATCAAGCCAGGCAGATTGCCGCCACACCGGAAACGGTTTATCGAGTCGGCTCCATCTCCAAGCTCTTCACCGATACGCTGGTGATGCAACTCGCCGAGCAAGGCAAACTGGATATTGATCGACCGTTGCAAACCTATCTGCCAAATTTCGCGATCAAAAGCCGCTTCCCGGAGGCCGGTCCGATTACCCCGCGCAATATCATGACGCATCATTCCGGTTTGCCGGGCGATAGAGGCAATGGCATGTGGACTAAAACTCCGGCGCCGTTCAGTCAGCTTGTCGGCATGCTGAAAGACGAATACGTCGCTTATCCGCCCAATCGTATCTGGGCCTATTCGAATCTGGGCATCACCTTATTAGGGACGATGTTGGAACGGCTTACAGGCCAGGATTTCAGCAGTTATGCCGACCGTCAGTTGTTAAAACCGCTCGGGATGACGAATGCGGCTTTTTCGCTTGGCATCGAGGGGGAACTGGCCTCGAAAGCCTATAAAAATGATCAGGAAAAGACGGAAGTGGCACTGCGCGATATGCCGGCCGGGGGCTTGAACGCGAATGTCTTGGACCTAAGCCGCTTTATCGCCATGGTCTTGGCGGACGGCAAAACCAATGGCCGGCTCATATTGAAACCGGAAACTCTGCATGAAATGCTGCGCCAGCAAAACCAGGATGTGGCGCTGGATGTGGGCACCAAAACTGGTTTGGGTTGGTTCTTTACCAGCAAGCCCGGTATCGGCGATGTCGCCGCACACGGCGGAGCCACGCTTTTTCATCGTAGCTTGCTGACGGTGCTGCCGGAACACAAGCTGGGCGTGGTCGTGTTGGCGAATTCCCCGCCCACCGGCGACTTGATCGACAAAATCACCGATAAAGCCCTAAAACTGGCGGTTGCGATAAAAAACGGTATGCCGCTGCCGGAAGAAACCGAAACACCCGTGATCGAAACCCGCGGCTTAATCCCGCAAGAACAGCAACTGGCGGCAGGGCAGTATGCAACCGCGCTGGGCTACATCAAGTTAACGGCGGATGGCGATACTCTGACCACCGAGCTGAACGGTAACAGCATGGATTTGGTCGGTAGAGACGATGGTAAATTCGGCATTCGCTACAAGCTGCTGGGATTGATTCCGCTACAACCCAAGCAACTGACCGAAGTGGGCGTATCGGTGCGCCATGTCGACGGTCATGACCTGGCGCTGGCCCATTGGCAAGGGCAAACCTTTGTGTTGGGCGAAAAAATTCAACCCGTACCGATTCCTGCCTCCATGCGTAGTCGTCTGGGCGAATACGAGATTGTGAATCTTGCCGAAGGCGAGGCGATGGTTCCGGAAAAATGCGCCCTACGCGAACGGGACGGTTTTTTGATGCTGGAGTATTCCATCCCCACTTTCGACATAAATAATCTGACTTTTCCCATTGCACCGGTATCGGAAAATGCAGCCGTCATTCTTGGGCTGGGACGAGGCATGCAGGAAACCGTTCGGCTGGAGACGATCAACGGCCAAGATTTTGTCGCCTATTCCGGATATTTATTGCGGAAGAAATAAGCAAAACCATTAGGTCTAACAGACTCTCAAACAATTGGCATTCTTCAACACTTTCACACGCATGGACGTTTTATCACCGCATAAGCTTTGCCATTGCAGGATGCGTGGCGGGTTACAAACCTTCGCCCCGGTGGGCGACCCATGTCTTAGCAAAGCTTCGATACGCTTTAACCGATTTTCCAACCGATAGGCTGTTCCATGGCACTAACCTCAATTATTGGCAACAAAAAATATACGTCCTGGCCGTTACGCCCTTGGCTGGCAGAGGAGCAAGTAGAAACCGAAATCATTCAGGCGTTTGCAGAATGAGAGTTAAGGTTTGGGCCGCGTTGCTGGCCGTTTATCTGGTGTGGGGATCGACTTATTTGATGATCCGCTTCGTGGTTGAAACGTTACCGCCATTTTTGTCGGCCGGATTGCGTTTTGTGGTTTCCGGCGCCATTTTGCTGGCCTGGCGGCGTTTGGCCGGCGATGCCGCGCCGACCTTAAGGCAGTGGCGTTCGGCCGCTATTGTCGGTATTTTGTTATTGCTCGGCGGTAACGGCTTGGTCTGTTGGGCCGAACAAACCGTCCCGTCCGGCGTCGCCGCACTGATCATCGGTGCCGTGCCTATGTTTCTGGTGATTGCCGACGCACTCAGACCTAACGGCGTCCGGCCGACGCTACGCGTACTGGTCGGTCTTATCATAGGCTTTCTGGGAATTTACCTGCTGGTCGGTCCGTCGGTGTTTTCGGACGGTATGCCATTAAACATGCCCGGTGTAGCGGCGCTACTGCTCGCCAGTTTGCTTTGGGCTCTGGGTTCTATCTACAGCAAGACCGCGGATTTGCCGAAGACGGCGCTGATGACAACCGGCGCGGAAATGCTGGCCGGCGGCTTTGCCTTGTTGCTTGTCAGTGCGCTAAGCGAACAATGGAGTGTTTTCAACCTGGCCCAGGTATCGCTTAACTCCTGGCTGGCCTTGGCGTATCTGATAGTGTTTGGCTCTATGATCGGTTTCGCGTCCTACGCCTGGCTACTGCAGAATGCGCCGATCCCGTTGGTAGCGACATACGCTTACGTCAATCCGCTGGTAGCGGTGTTGTTAGGTAACTGGTTCGCGAACGAACCGCTCACGCCGCGCATCCTGAGTGCGTCGGCGATCATTATCGGCGCTATCGTATTTATGAATAGCGCGCACGGATCACGTGCCAAGCCGGCAGCGGGGCGAGGCGTGAACAAATGATGCATCTCAACACGAGTGAGCCCTCTTGAGTCTCGGCGCTGAAAGCAAAAATCGAAATGCTCTTTTAAGCCAACGGCCATCCTTTTGTTTGTTAAGCGATACCCCATGACTCTCGATATATTTATTGCCGATACCGACGCCGAAATTCAAGCCTGTTTTTCGGTGTTCCACGAGTTGCGCCCGCATATTGAGGCGGATCAGTTTCTGGCTCAGGTTCGCCGCCAGCAAACGCAGTCCTACCAAATTCTGGCTGTTAGACAGCAAGGCACGGTTAAAAGCGTGGCGGGTTTTCGTTTCGCCGAGTTTTTGGCCTGGGGCAAAGTTTTGTATATTGATGATTTAGCCACGCTAAGCGGCGAAACGTCGCAAGGCTTCGCCGGCGCCTTGCTCGATTGGCTGATCGAACATGCGCAAGCGAACGGCTGTCCGGGTGTGCATTTGGATTCCGGCTATCAGCGCTTTTCCGCTCATCGATTGTATCTTAACAAGGGCTTTCGACTGAACAGCCACCACTTTTCCCTGGTATTTAACATTTAGCTTTGCAATGAAAATACTGGCTTTATCCGGCAGCTTGCGGGCGGCGTCCATCAATTCCGCCGTGCTGCGGGCTCTAAGAACTTTGGCGCCGGCCTCTATCGATGTCTGTTTGTTTACCGGGCTGGGCGAATTGCCTTTATACAATCCGGATTTGGAAAGCGCGCCTCCAGACGTTGCGATCCAATTACGCAACGCCGTTGCCTCGGCGGATGCCTTACTAATCGCCAGCCCGGAATATGCTCACGGCGTCACCGGTACCATTAAAAATGCATTGGATTGGCTGGTGGCATTCGAGGGCTTTGCTTATAAGCCGGTGGCGGTGTTGAACGCTTCGCCACGCGCCCATCATGCCGACGCTGCACTCCGGGAAACCTTGATCACCATGTCGGCCAAGCTGATCGAAGCGGCATCCATCACATTGCCTTTGCCAAGCGCTAATATCGGCGACGCAGACCTGCTGGCTATGCCAGAAATAGTCTCTTTATTCACCGGCGTGTTAGTGAAAATCGAACGCGCGGCGATGAGTCCATATTTGGACAGTAGTCTTTATATCGATAGCCAACATCCGGCCATCGTCGCCCAAGCCGCAAAACTGGCGGACGGCTGCGCCGATGAGGTAGCAATCACCAAGCGCTGTTTCGAATTCGTCCGCGACCAAATCAAGCATAGCTGGGACTACCGACTGAACCCGGTGACCTGTAAAGCCTCCGAGGTGTTAATCCACGGTACCGGCTACTGCTATGCCAAAAGCCATTTGTTGGCCGCGCTGCTGCGGGCCAACGCCATTCCGGCCGGAATGTGTTACCAGCGGCTGATGTTAGACGGCGACCAGCCGCCTTTCTGCCTGCACGGTTTGAACGCAGTTTACCTGCCGCAACACGGTTGGTACCGGGTTGATGCGCGCGGCAACAAGCCCGGCGTGGAGGCTGACTTTTGCCCGCCACTGGAGAAATTGGCCTTTCCGATTATGAATCCCCTGGAGCAGGATTTGCCCGGCATCTTGGCGGAACCTTTGCCGGCTGTCGTCAAAGCCTTAACCGAAAACCAGACCGTTGAGCTGGTTTACCAGAATTTGCCGGACATTGCCGCTACCGAGCCATGACGACAAACTCGCCGTTGATTATTCGTCCCGCCGCAGCGACCGATGCCGAATGCGTCAGCCAACTGATTTGCAGTGTTGCCAACTGTTGTACGATTTCCCCGGCTGGCGACGGCGCCGAGTTGTTTTATTCGAGCATCAGCCCTCAAGCGATTGGCAGTTATATCAACGATGCCAATTTTCTTTATCTCGTGGGTTGGCTAAACGGTAAGCTTGCCGGCGTCGTTGCCGTCCGCGATGCCCGGCATCTGTTTCATCTGTTTGTTGCGCCTGCCTGCCAATACCAAGGTATCGGCACGGCATTGGCGTTGCGCGCCATCGCGTTATCGTTGGCCGCAAGCCCGTCGGAGACCTTCACGGTGAATGCCTCGCTGCCCTCTGTGCCGTTTTATGTTCGGTTGGGCTTTCAGCCGCTGGGGCCAAAGATTGAGGACAAAGGCGTGGCATTTGTACCGATGCAATTGCCAACCTCAGCCCTAAACTCCGGTTCGTAGCGATGATGGCTGTTTCCCCAAGAAACTTTTTACTAAGAGGGTGTAGACAAAAATTAATCACCCGGCGGACCGGCAAGCCGGCATTCTGGTTTCTGCCGGCCAAACCCAGGCTACAGAAACCGGGTCAAACTACCATGGTGCGTGACCAGCCAGACTCGTTTCAGGTAGGGGGCGTTCGGCGACCCAACGTTCGGGTAACACGGTGGAACCGGTCTTGTTGGCCGGCATGAGACCAGCGCCACATGCCGTTTGGGTATCGTAAGCGGATGGTTCGCCCTGCTACGGATTACTGAAATGTTTCACGATTTGCCGGCGGTTTTGTCCTTGGGTTTCTCCGCCGGCTTTGCTTGAGCTTCCACCACGCTCACGGTTTCGCCTTCCACCAATAGATCCGAGGGGCTGGCGACCAAGGTATCGCTGGCGGAGATGCCTTCCAATATTTCCAGTTCGCGGCCGAAGTCGCGGCCCAATTTTACCGGGCGAAACGCCACGCGATGTTCCGCATCGACCACTACCACATGCGGACCAGCTTGATCGATCACCAACACATTAGCCGGCACCACCAAGGGGCTGGATTTGCCGGCGACGTTGATGGAGATTTCCACGTAGGAGCCGGGCAGTAACTTACCGTCCTTGTTGGGCAGGGTAATATCCACCTGCCGGGAACGGTTGACCGGGTCCAGCGCGCCGGCGACATGATCCACATGGGCGCTAACCGGCTTGCCTTGCGAATCCAGTACTCTGACCGAGACTTCCTGGCCGGCCTTGATGTCGTCCGCGTAGACTTGCGGCACCCAAACCGTCAACCGCAAGGGGTCGGTTTGAGTCAAGGCAAACAACTCCTGACTGCCGGCCACGATTAAACTGCCCACATCGACTGCTCGGCGGGTTATCACCCCGGAAAACGGCGCGACGATGCGCCGATAGCCTTCGATATTTTCCAGACGTTTGACATTGGCTTGCGCGGCAGAGAAATCGGCTTCGGCTTGCAGGAAAGCACTACGTTTTTCGTCGAATTCCTGTTGCGTGCCGCTGTCGGTGCCGTTTAACTGCGTCCAGCGCTGCAGGGTGGTGCGAGTTAGTTCCAGCCGGGCTTTCACTTGGGCCAGCGCCGCCCTGGATTGGGCCAGTTCCTGTTCAAGCTCGGGTACGTCGATCACCGCCAACAAGTCACCTTTCTTAACCTGATCGCCTATGGTTTTGTGCCAAGCGCTCAAGTAGCCGTTGCTGCGCGCGTAGAGTTGGGTTTCGGTGTTGCCGCGCAAACTGGCGGGCAATACCAGTTTGCGGGTCGCCTCGCCGGGCCGGGAATGCGCCGCAATCACGCTACGCTGCTGGCTGGCCGCAGTTTGTGCCTGCAAGCTCTCCGCTTGCTGTAGGTTCTGCGCCAAGCGCCAGGCGCCGGCCAGCAGGAGCAACAGCAGTAGTCCCAAACCGAGCCGTTTTACTACCAGCAGGGTGCGGTGCGAATGGTCGGAAGCCGGTCGAGCAAAGGGTGATGAAGGGATGCTATTCATAAGATTTTATGGAGTTACAAAGCTTGTACGATGCGAAAGTCGGTGTGCCAGCCAGCGATGGGCGCCGGCAAACACCAGTGGCACGAACAGTAAAGTGGACACCGTGGCAAAGGCCAGGCCACCTATCACCGCGCGGCCCAGCGGCGCATTTTGTTCGGCGCCTTCGCCCCAGCCAATTGCCATCGGTAACATGCCGACGATCATCGCAAAGGCGGTCATTAGTACCGGTCTGAGCCGGGTGGCGGCGGCTTCCAAAGCGGCCGTCACCGGTGGTACGCCATCAGCCAAGCGAGTACGGGCAAACGACACCAGCAAAATGCTATTGGCGGTGACGACGCCCATCGCCATGATGCTGCCGGTCAAGGCCGGGATGCTTAGCGTGGTGCCGGTCAAAAATAGGGTCCAGGCGATGCCGGCTAGAGCGGCGGGCAGGGCGCTGACGATAATCAGCGGGTCCAGCCAGGATTGAAAATTGACTACCAGCAGCAGATACAGCATCACAATCGCCACGGCCAAGCCGGCACCCAAACCGGTGAACGAGCTTTTCAGGGTTTCGATTTGGCCGCGCACGCTCAATTCGACGCCGCGCGGCAAATGGCCGCGGCTGTCAGCAACCAGCGTTTCGATTTCCCGGCTCACCGAACCCAAATCGCGGCCTTCGACGCTGGCGTAAATATCGAACACATTATTGGCGTTGTAATGCGTTACCGCGACCGGTAACACGGTGCGTTTCAGTTTGACTAAATTGCCCAGCAATTGCGGCTGGCCGTTACCGCCGCCGACCGGCGTGCGCATCAATGCATCCAGATTGTCCAAGTCCAGCGGATTACCCATCACGCCGATATTCACCGAATTGCCGTTGGCCGGATTCAGCCAGAATGACGGCGCGGTCTGCATGCTGCCGCTCAGGGTCAGTAAAAGATTTTGCGCCAGATCCCGAGCTGACAAACCCAGTTGCTGCAATTGCTGGCGATTCATTTCCAAATCCAGCGCCGGCCGATTCATGCGTTGATAAATATGCGCATCGACGATGCCGGGAACTTGCCTCAAGCGATTTTGCAAGGCGATGACCTGCGGCATCACTTCGTCCGGCTTACCACCGATGAATTGGATGTCGATAGGGGCGGGCACGCCGAAATTCAAAGTCTGGCTGACCTGATCGGCGGGTTGGAAGAAGAATTCCAGGTTGGGGAAGCGTCCGGGCAGTTCCGCGCGCAGGCGTTTGATATAGTCGGCGCTGGGGGCATGGTTGCCTGGTCGTAGCGAAATCATAATTTCGGTGTCGGCGGTTTCCACGGTGCCGGAATTGCCAAACAAGGTGTTACGCGTGCTATAGGGGCCGCCGATGATGTCCAGTAGATCGGCAATCTCCTCGGCGGGAATGATGCCGCGAATGACTTTTTCCACCGCGTCGATCTGTTGCGGCATTTCCTCGATGCGGGTACCGGACGGTGCGCGGACGTGCAAGCGAATCTGCCCGGCATCCACCGCCGGAAACAAATCTTCTCCGAGCAGCGGCACCAGACCCAGGGATGCCAAGCAAAAGCCTAAAATCGCCGAACTGTAGCGCAAGCGGTGTTTGAGCAAATGACTGGCCAAGATCAGATAGTGGCCGCGAAACTGTTCGAAGCCGCGTTCGAAGGCGTGATGCAGGCGTTGAAAGCCCCGTGCCAGCGCGTTGGTCGGCGGTGCATCGGTATGGCCGTGATGGCCGGACATCACATACATCACCAGCGTCGGTACAAGGGTGCGCGATAAAACGTAAGACGCTAGCATGGCAAATACCACCGCTTCCGCCATCGGCACAAACAGGCTACGCGCTACGCCGGACAGGAAAAACATTGGCACAAACACGATACAGATGCATAAGGTCGACACCAACGCCGGCATCGCGATTTCCGCTGCGCCGTCCAGGATGGCTTGATGCGGATTCTTGCCCAGCAGCATTTGCCGCTCGATGTTTTCGATCTCCACGGTGGCATCGTCTACCAATATCCCCACCGCCAAGGCCAAACCGCCCATCGTCATCAGATTGATGGTTTCGCCGACTAGATATAGGGCAATCAAGGAACACATAATCGACAGCGGTATCGACACTGCAATAATACAGGTGGTGCGCCAGTTACCCAGAAACAGCAGGATCATCGCCGCAGTGAGGCCGGCGGCAATCAGTGCCTCGTGCAACACGTTGCCGATTGCGGCTTTCACGAACAGCGATTGGTCGAACATCAAGCGCATATTGATACCTTCCGGCATCATCCCCAGCATTTTCGGGATGGTCTGCCGGACGTGTTCCACTACTTCCAGGGTCGAGGTGCGACCGACTTTGAAAATTGAGGTCAGAATGCCACGCTCGCCATTTTGGCGGGCGATGGTGGTCACTGGCGCCGCGCCGTCGCGCACTGTCGCTACGTCGCGGACCAGCGTCGTCACACCGTTCACGGTGCGCACCGGCAGGTCGGCCAGACGCGGAATCGCGGCCACCGCCCCATTCAGGCTGACGTCGTATTCGTTGCTGCCGATTTTTACGGTGCCGGTGGGTAGAATCAGATTTTGCGCTGCCAACGTATCGTTTAAATCGGCGGGAGACAGACCGCGCGCCAGTAGAGCCGGCGCATCGACATCCAACGTAATTTGCCGGCTTTTGGCGCCGAACGGATTAGTCATTGCCACGCCGGGCTTGGATTGCAATGCGGTTCTGGCGATGTTATTCACCAGATCGTTGACATCGGTTTCCGGGACGACGCTACTGGAAATTCCCAACTGCACCAACGGCAGGTCGGCGGCCGAATACTGAATGACTTGCGGCGGTGCGACATTGGTCGGCAGCGAGCGGTAAACCGAGTTACTGCTGGACATCACCTGGGCGATAGCGGTGCGAATATCCGTGCCCGGATGGAAAAATACTTTTACCACGGCCGCGCCGCTGTAAGACAAAGATTCACTGTGTTCTATGCCGTCGATCAAGGCCATGGAGCGTTCGACCGTGGTCGTTAAGCGGTCCGCTATTTCCTTGGCGGTCATGCCGTTGTATTGCCACAGCATCGCTACCACCGGAATATCGATGGTTGGGAAAATATCGGTGGGCATTTTCCGCAGCACGTAGGGCGTAGACAATAGAATCAACAGCGCCGCCACGATAAAGGTATAGGGGCGGCGTAAAGCAATATTAACGATCCACATGGATTTCTCGGGAGATCCGATTGGTTAGCGAGGTCCGGCCGGTTTTAAAACTAGCGTTTATCCGGCAAAGGCAATTTAGTGTTTGTCTTAAGCAAGTGCTATACCAAGCAATCTCCATCGGTTTTTACAAGCATAGTGTCCTGCATGCGCTTGAGCTTAGGTGAGAATCAGCAGCATAATTTTTGCCGGCAAATGTTCCAAGCTGTTGGTATGCAAACAGGCGGCGATCAAAAGCTGCTGCTTTGGCAGCAGGACGCGGGTCTAAGCGCCTTTAGCCTGAGAACAGCAACCCGGCGTATCAAGCCTTGGTGCGGTCAGCTTTGCCTATCGACTCGCCGGATAATTCTTCCTGATAGAGTTGGGTGATCGCTTTGGCCTCTTCGGCTTCTTCGCTTTCCTTTACCGCATTACGAAATCCCTTGATCGCATCGCCCAGATCGGCGCCGACATTTTTCAGGCGCTTGGTGCCGAACACCAAGACCACAATCGCTAAAACTACTAATAAGTGGGGAATGCTCAAGCCCATGTTTTTCTCCAAAGTTGAAAGTTGCGAAATTTAGGTAAGTCGCTTGTGAATATTGACTTAGCCTTTTCAATCCGGTCTTCAGCAAGATAAGGGCCAATATGCTGGGTGATTGCTGGAATACGCCAAATTACCCCTGTGTTCCAGGCAGATCGACAACACCCGTTTGAGTTACCGAACATGGAAGCACGCGGGTTAACGGCAAATATCCAAAAAAATGCTGATTTACCAGCATGGCGTCAGCAAATGCTGCTGGTATACGAACAGGTCGAAACATAGCGGGCATGTTTGGTGAACGATTTCGGCTGACTGGGCTTGTCGAAAAAGCCCGACTCAATTGGATTAGCGCGAAAAAGGCCAATGCTTCGCAAGTAAAATTCAGACTCATGGAAATGTGTTGATATATCAACACTTAAACAACAGATTATGTTGCTGTGGCAACATTGGTGTTTCGCAAAAACCCGTAATCCTTTATTATGTGCTGTAAATACGAAGTGGCATGAACCATGCTTGGAGCCTGGTATCTCGCTGTTATTTTCCGAGCATTTTGTCTCCATAACATCCACTTCTGCTGACCGGACCGCCGGAAGCCAGTTTGTCCCCAAAGGACTGCTGGCTTTTTTTTGGCCTGTGCTCAGCGAAAGCGCCGGTTTGTGGACTGACTTTGGGCACGGTAAGGCTGATTTTTGTTTGGTGTTTGCGTTTCGGCAGTTAACTTGTGATGCCGCGACGAATCACTATTTTTGACATCTTAGGAAAAGATCTTTCATGGATATATTTTTGAGTGACGGCATCGTTGCTCGCAGTGCAGGGGAAACCGTATGACATTATTAGCATTTGACGAATTGCAATTACGACAGCTGTCGCACACGGTGCGGGCCACGGCGATGGTGTTCGAGGATCCGGTTTCACGAAAACTGTTGGAGCACATCGAGCGGATCGCGCCTAGCGATGCGACAGTGCTGATCATCGGCGAGACGGGCACCGGCAAGGAATTGGTCGCCAGGCATGTCCATGCACTTAGTAAGCGCGCCAAAGGACCTTTCGGTGCTTTAAATTGCGCGGCACTCAGTGAAAACTTGATCGAAAGCGAATTGTTCGGCCACGAAAAAGGCGCTTTCACCGGCGCCTTGAATACAAAAGAAGGTTGGTTCGAAACCGCCAATAAAGGTAGTTTGTTTCTGGACGAAGTCGGCGATTTACCGCTGGGCTTGCAAGCGAAATTATTGCGGGTATTGCAGGAAAGGGAAGTGGTAAAGGTGGGTTCGCGCACGCCTTCGCCGGTGGATGTCAGAGTCATCGCCGCTACCAATGTTAATTTGGAAGAAGCGGTGGCGGCATCGCATTTTCGCGCCGACCTGTATTACCGTTTCAATGTGGCCGCGATTCATCTTGCGCCTTTGCGGGAACGGCCGGGCGATATTTTGCCCTTGGCCAGGCATTTTCTGAAAGTCTACGGCGACCGCTTAGGCTATGGTGAAATCAAATTATCGCCTTCCACCGAGCTGGCCTTGTTAAATTACGACTGGCCCGGCAATATTCGCGAGTTGGAAAATGCGGTGCATAGGGCCTTGTTGGTCTGCCCAGGCAATCGTTTGCGTCCGGAGGACTTTAAGTTGTCGGGGGTACGAGTCTCGCAGAGCGGGCCCATAGTTTCAACCTCCTCGCTGGAAAGTTCGCTACTGCGCTTGTGCGAACAAGCGCCGCCTAAACTGTTCGATATCATCGAAGAGACCGTGATTCGCACGGCATTCGAGTTTTGCGAAGAAAACCAGGTGCAAACTGCGCGCTTGCTGGATATTAGCCGCAATGTGCTGCGCCACAAGTTGGGGCTGTATGGCATGTTGGCCAATGGCCAGAGAAAATTGGCCGTCGCTTATCAAGAAGGCGAAGAGTAATCTCCGCAAACTCCTTCAACCACTTTGTCGATGGCAGGGTGCTTAGTTCAATCTGACTGGTAAGAATCTTCAGCTGAGCGTCATACCCGCACGGATACCCACTGGGCACAAGAGCGGGTATCCAGTGCCATGGATGGTAAGCTTCGAATCATCCATGAAGCCTGGATTCCGGCAATCCCTGCCGGAATGACGATCTTTTGGGTGCTAGCTGAAGATTCTTGCTAATCAGGTACTTCAAAGCTATTTTCCAGGTGCAGGGGTCGATGTAGCCGGACCGATGCCGACAATCTGTAAAACCGTGTCTTCGTCCTTCGCGCCGTCGTAATGGATTTCGTTACCGTAATGGGTGACGAAGCTGCCCGCTGGTACCGGTTGCAAATGCTCGGGGTCGTAATTACTGCCGGTGCCGACCCACCAAGTGCCTGAAATCACAGTGATGAAGCGGTCGTTTGGGTGCGAATGCGGCTTGCTGTTGTGATGAGCCTTCCATTTATTCAGCACCACATACAGGCCGGGTTTGTTCGGATCGCCGACCAGTACCGCGCTTTCCGAGCCGCTGGGATTTGCGACCCAATTAATTTGGTCTGGCAGCTTGATGGAAATGGCTTTGGGGTCAAGTTCCACGGCTGCCGCAGAGTTATAAGCTAAAGATAACGCGATTGCCAAGGCTGGTAGTGATAACTGCCGTCGAATACGTGCATGTAACATTTTAATCTCCAAATTTAGGGTATTAGTGCCATGGGCTTGGGGGTATCCGGTTGTGGAGTGCCTGTTCCTTTTGACTTAATGGCAGTAACCCGTCTGCCAAACATCACTTCCAGATACCCCGAAACCCACGGCTGTTAAATTGAATGCAGCGTGCTGCGTTTTTTGCCCAATCTGCTTCAGGGCTTATTGCCCGCCATTGGCAGTCGAAATTTGGTTAAATCGGGAGGGGCGACCGGATTTTCACTATGCGGTGTGCCCGCGGATACCCAATCGTAAGGTACCGGTTGGCCGCGATATACCGCGTTATTGGCCGTGGCTCGGCCGGTCACAGCGTCCTTACCAGTACGAAAATACGGGTTGATGTATTCCCAGACTATGTCGCCGTCGCTTGTTACCTGGAATAATCGGCCGCTCTGGCCTTCGTCTATAAAGGTATTGCCGTTAGGCAGGCGGCGGGCGGCGCTGATGTGTGTGCTACGAAACGACCAACTGGGGCCGCCGGAGCTCTCGCCTGTGTATTGCCAGACAATTTCTTTCTTGATCGGATCGATTTCCAACACCCGCGAACCGCCGGTGCGCGGCACCGGAGCCGGCGGATAACCGGCGATGCCTTGATTGTCGAATACCAGTAAATTACCCGCTCCGGGCAAGCCTTCCGGGATGATATGCGCATCGTGTTGGGCACTGATTTGATCGACCGGGCGCGGTACTTTGCGGGCCAGTTGTTCTTCAATGGACGCGGCTGGGTAGTGCGGTCCCAGGTTCCAGACCACTTTGCCGGTCTTGCGGTCGATGATGATAATGAAATTGGCGTTGCGCGCATCGATCAACAGATTATCGGGATGAAAACGCTGGTCGCCGGCCGCATACCAGCGGTTCGGGCCGACTACTTTTAGATTGTTCACATGCAGGTAGTCGGCAATCTCGGCATTGCGGACCAATTTAAGTTCGGCCGGCGTAAAGCCAAATTCCTGCAAATGCTCCGAGGCAATCCATTTCCAGACCACTTCGCCTGCCGGATTGACTTCATAAATCACATCGTCCAACACTTGCGGCTGCTTAAAGCCTTTCACCGGATGCACGAGGTTAGCCAATACCACGGTATTGCCGTTGGGTAATCTGGCCCAGTCATGATGTTGTTGCGCGGCGCCGCCAGGCGCTTTGTCGCCGAAGCTCCAGACGGTTTTGCCGTCCCAGTCCAGCTCGGCGATGGTTTTGGTGATCTTCTTACTGACTTGGCCGGGCACCAAGTCGGTACCTTTGCCTTCGGTGGTTTCCTGCGTGACAAATACATGTCCCAGTTTACCGCCGTTCACGGCGGGATTGATAAGAGTGCTGTGGCTGGCGGCATCCGGCCATTCGTGAACGGAATTGCCGTTTAAATCGATCAGATGCGCGATATTGTCGCCGCCGCTGAACAATACAAACGAGTTATACGCTTTGCCCGGGTCGTAGCGTGTGGTGCCGGTAGGGAATACGCTCGGTCCTGATAAGGCCGAGACGCTCAGCGCGGTTCCCAGCACAATTAACGCCGCTTGCTGCCAGGCTTGGGATTTACGCGATGGTCGGTTTGGTTTGCGGCCGCGTGCGGTTACGGATGGTTTTATTTGGGTCATTGCTTATTCCTTTATGAACGGGCTGATGGCTGTGCTGGTGCTCGAGGATGGCTGTAAGCAATGATCAAGCCAACAATTTTAATTTAATCCATTTGCCTGCCGAAAACCTCCACCTAATAAACTAAAACCCGATAAAGGCCTCGTGAATCAAGGCCTTGCCATCAATGCACCGTTGCTGCCGGGAAATGTTTTCAAGCAAGCCGTGCTGCAAATTGATCTGGAATATATCGGCTTCTGGCTGAGCTTGTTGAATGGCGGGCAGGCTGCCAGCAAATTGTATTTCTAATTCAACAGATGCCGATCAGGTGCTCAGCAAGGCTGATTCAGGCTAACAACAAAGGCTATTCATTCTGTCAGCAGCTGCTGTTTGAGTTTCAGCAGTTTTACGTAAAAACGCTGAGTGACTTTTTGTTTGTTCTCGCTGATTAATAACTTGTAGAAAATTTAAAAAATAAATAAAAACATGTAGTTGTGAATTATTTTGCGAATGTAATTCGCCTGTTAGCGCTATTTACTTACTGCTGGCATGCCTATTGCAAAATTGATATTAGAGCCGGTTTTATTTTGTTGCCGGCAGAGTTTTGATGTTGGTTCATATCGATTTTTTTTAACATTCGTTTAGGTGGAATAGTGAGCGATAAATTAGCAAGTGCTTTTTCAGTAAGCGCTACTCGACAGGATGGAGTTCCTCAAGCAATCAGTGCGCGCCGTAGGTTATCGACTTGCGTGGCAATGGCTATCGCCGGGGTGTCCCTGGTATCGGCATTTGACGTGGAAGCCGCGCCGAAAAAAAACAGCAAAAGCAAAAGCGTAAATAGCAAAGCGGTTAGCGATTTGGAAGCGGAAAATCAGGCTTTGCGTCAGCAGCTTGCCGCCGCCAAACAACGTGAATTGGAATTTATCAAGCAAGGTGCAATAGGTTCTGCGCCAGCCGGAGCCGCTGTAACCTCTACAGAAACCACTGCCGCGCAGAATGAAGCGCCGGCTGAGGCTTTAGCCAAGAACGACGAAGACCAAAAAGAGGATTTGGGTGAAGTGGTTGTGAAGGCCAAACCCAAATTGGCGAAATTACACGAAGTCGCGCAATCGGTATCGGTGGTATCCGGTACCGAACTTAACCGGGAGCTGTCCAGAGACTTGGGCGACATCACCCGCCGCGCTTCCAACGTACAATTCAACCAGAACAACACGCGTGGTGCCTCGCTATCGGTGCGCGGTTTGGGTAAACGAAGTTTCACCGAAACCCAGGACCCCAGCGTCGGTGTGACAGTGGACGGCGTACCGTACGCCTTAACGCAGCTGGCTAACTTCAGTTTTTACGACGTGGAAGCGGTGGAAGTAACGCGCGGGCCGCGCGGTACCGAAGGCGGTCTAGCGGCAAGCTCGGGTAAGGTTAATGTCACCTCTAAACTACCGACCTTCGCACCCACGGCAGAATTGTCCGCTGCCTATGGGCAACGGGAGTCGCTGATATTGCAAGGTGCCTTGGGTGGGACGATAATCGATAATTTTCTGGCCTGGCGCGGTTCGTTTATCGTCGACAAGGCCCGCGGCTTTTACGAAAACGAATACGACAGAAATTACACGCTATACAACCGCGATCGCTTGAGTGGTCGCGCCCAGTTGCTATTTACCCCAACGTCCAATCTGACGGCCAGATTCATCGCCGACTTTGAGCCGAAACAGCCGCAGCTGCAAAACGGTTTGACCTTCTACCACGATCAGCCTTTCAGATTTACCGACGGTAGCCTCACCGACCGAAACGGCACGTCCGCTTATTCCAAACTCAATGGCTATTTCAGTCACAGCAATCAATTTGCGCTGACCGATACCACCAGTCCGGGGGCGATCAGCGCCGTAGGCTCAAGGGCGGCAGCCGGACAATACTTTGCTAATCGGGGCTTTACCTATAACGACTACATTGGCGGCGAACAACGCGGCACCGTCTGGTTCGACCAAAATAAAGGCCAAACCGTCAACAATCAGGGCGCGGCGGCCTTAATCGACTGGGAAGTCGGCGATCATGTGTTGAGTTCCAGGACCGGGGTGCGCGAGTATCGCTTCGATGCGCACAACGACGAAGGTACGCCGTTTGACATCAGTGTCGATGGCGGCGGCGGGGTTAAATACAATCAATGGACGCAGGAATTTAAAATCGTCAACAAACCGGGCGGCTTTCTGGATTACAAGGCCGGCGTGATCGGTTTATGGACCAAGGATAACGTCGACTCTAAAGCCGGGTGGGGCGCCGACGCCGGCGCCTGGTTTGCCACCAATGGCCAATACAATGCCTTATATAGAAACGCCGGCAGCAATCGCGGCGCCGGCGAAGCGATTCTAAAAGACTTGTTGCAGGATGCGCGCACCTTCGAATCTACCGAGATCCGCACCCAATCCGGCGCCTTATACGGCGAATCGGATTTGCACTTTACCGATAAATTCACCCTCACCGCCGGGGTACGCGCCACACATGAAGATCGTAAGTCGCGTAACTTTAAGATTATCGGCCGAAACGGTGTGGGTGGGGCTTTTAATCCTGTAACTGTCCGCGATGTAGCAACTGGCGGCTTTAACTCCGATACCGCCCAGTCTTTTACGGTCGATCAGGATGGCGACGGGGTGATCGACAAAAATCCCGATGGGACCAATAAAACAGTTACTAACACCTTCTACGGCTCTACCGCAAACTACGGTAAGCTCAATGCGGCGCAAACTGCTGTTGTGGCCGGCGACGCTGTAGTGAATAGTGCGGAGCAAACCGCGCTGGCCGACTCCTTGGCGGCGCGGTATTTTGGCGGCTCCAGCTATGCCGCATTGACTGCCGCGCAGAAAACCATGGTCGCCAATGCCAAAACCCTGCGGGCTTCGCAGATTGGTCGCTTGAACCAAACCGTCGAAGACGATTACCAGGACGTGTTGTATACCGCCCAGTTGTCGCCCAGCTATAAAATCAACGACGACCTGACTACTTACCTATCCTGGCAATACGGCGAAAAGTCCGGTTCGGTCGCGCCGGTCAATGGCCGACCGTTTACGGTTAAGCCTGAAGAAACCCATGCATTGGAGCTGGGTTTGAAATCATTCTGGCTGGACAAGTCGATAGTGCTCAATGTCGATGCCTTCGTGATGGATATAAAAAACTACCAGCAGGCCGTGCAGGTGGTGGACGAATTCCAAACCCAAGTGAATATGGAGCCAGGCGGCTCCGGTTTGACGGCCTATACCTCATCGCAGGGTAATGTCGGTCGGGTGCGTGTACATGGTGTGGAACTGGACAGCGTGATCAATACCATTCCCGATTTGTCGATCCGCTTCAACGGTGCCTATAACGTTGCCGAATACCTGGATTACAAAAACGCGCCCAAACCCGATGAGCTGGGATATGTATCGGCGGATTATGTGGATATGACCGGCCAGTATTTGCCAGGCGCTTCCAAGTGGAATTTCAACGTCGGCGCCGAATATACCAAGCCGATTTTCGAGAGCAAATACATCGCTCACACCAGCTTTAATACCAATTACCAAACCGAGTTTAATAACACCGATAACTTATCGGCGTACGGTTGGGTCGGCGATAGAGCGCGAACCGACGCGGCGATCGGTATCGGCACCCGCGATAAGCACTGGGATTTAAGCTTGATCGGTAAAAACATCTTCAACGATAGGGCTCATGAAGTCGGCTGGAACTCGTTCGGGCCGGACCCGTATCCACGCTGGTTCGGTATACAGCTAAGCGGAAAAATTTAGGGTGAAAGACCGATCAAAAAATGCCATTCAGACCAACTCGTAAACTTGGAATAGAACTGTTGACAGGCAGACAGATGGTCAGCAAGGACTGATGACCTTTCAACAGTTTTTCAGCTGGCGGCTTTCTTATGGTGTTAGAGGGATGGATAAATTGGGTTTTAAAGTTAGTTATTAAATTCAATTGTTTAAATCTAATTAATGGATGGCTAGGCGGATGTTTATCATCCTGTGGCACGGTCGTTGCGTTGAGCGTTACAGAAAGTTCGGATTGCGGGCGTCGTCGTGGCGTTGGCTCGAATTGGTTTTTGTAACATTCGAATAGGTGAGATCGTGAAGGAATATTCAATTGGGAGTCTGTCGGCAGACAACATTGAAACGGTGAAAGTGCCGCTGCACATCAGCAATCGGCGCGGTTTGTCGGTGTGCGTGGCAATGGCAATAGCAGGTGGTTCAATGTTACTTGCTAACGATGCGACCGCCCAAACGGCATCGGTAAAAAAGAGCGCGAAAAAAACCGGAAACAAACAAGTTGCCGATACCCAGGTTAGCGATTTACAAGCACAAGTCGAGCGCTTGAGCCGGGAGCTGGAAGCCTCAAAACGGCGTGAGCAGGATCTGCTCAAGAAAGGCGTGGCGGCCGCGCCTGCTGCGGTTGGCAACGCCGACGCAGCTGCGTTAAGCAGCCAGGAGCCTGACAATGTCGTTGCCGCTGCTGAGCCGGAGCCGGAAGAAAAAGCCGACGAGCCGCAAGACCTTTCGGAAGTGGTCGTCACGTCTCGACGTAAGGAAGAAAAGTTACAGGAAGTGCCGATTCCGGTGGCGGTAATCAACCGGGAAACACTGGAGCGGGATAACGTGGTGTCGGTACAAGATTTCTCGCGGCGCGCGCCCAACCTGGGTGTCACGTCGGCTAACGCTCGGCAAACCAGTATTGCTTTGCGGGGTTTGGGTAAAAACAGCGGTAACGAATCCATGGAACCCAGTGTTGGGGTGATGGTGGATAACGTCTGGCGGGCCTGGACCGGGGCGGCCTGGGCCAACTTTGCCGACCTGGATCAGGTGGAAGTGTTACGCGGTCCGCAAGGTACGCTGCAAGGTAAAAACAGCAACCTGGGTTTGCTGAACATTACCACCAAGGCACCGTCGTTTAAAAACAGCTATTACGTGGATGGTTTTGCCGGAAGCCGCGATGCGCTGCAAGGCAAGTTCGGCGCCACAGGCACCATCTTGCCCGGCTTATTAGCCTACCGGGCTTCGGGTTTTATCGATAAGCGCGACGGTTTTGTAAAGAACTTTGATGTGCATCGTAGCGAGGGTGATTTAGGCGAAACCAACGCCCTGGGCGGCCGTTTGCAATTTTTGTTTACGCCGAGCGAAGATTTGAGCGCGCGGCTGATTGTCGATAAAACCGCCTCGACCCAAACCATGAGTGTGCAACCACTCATCGCCGATCCAACGCGATTTGATGATGGTACCCTGCGGACTACGACCTTCAGCACCCGCTTGGCCAGGGATTGGTTTAATACACTGCGCAGCAACGGGCAAGCCGTGACCGTCATCGGCGATCCTAGGGCGATGGCGAATAATGAAAGACGCCAATCGCGCGGCGACGGGTCGGGTGTGTCCGCCGAAATTAACTGGGATGTGGCAGGACATCGCTTTACCTCTATCTCCGCTTATCGGGATGCGTTGTTTGAACCGAATCATGATGGCGAATCAAGCACCGCTGACGTCGAGCGCATCTCCGGTTGGACTGTTAAAAACGAGCAATGGTCGCAGGAACTCAGGTTGGCGTCTAAAGATCCCGGGCCAGTCGATTACCAATTTGGGGTATTTGCGATGCGGGCTATCGCCGATACGTTTAATCAACGCCTTTTCGGCGTTGATGCTGGCGCCTTCCACGCAAGCAACAGCCAATATGCCCTATTGAATGCCACTCCGGC
Source organism: Methylomonas sp. MK1 (assembly GCF_000365425.1). Lineage (NCBI taxonomy): Bacteria > Pseudomonadati > Pseudomonadota > Gammaproteobacteria > Methylococcales > Methylococcaceae > Methylomonas > Methylomonas sp. MK1. The sequence goes on along the minus strand of NZ_AQOV01000001.1, from coordinate 352,416 downwards.
GTCCCGGCAATTATTGGCGGCGTCCATGCGCGATACCATGTTGACGCAAAACGTTGTGCCGGCCACCGATAGCTATGCGGGCTACGGTCAGATCAACTGGCATGTCACCGATGATGCGACCTTGACCTTGGGCTTGCGCAACACCTTTGAGCGTCGGGAGAACACTGGTTACAGCCGGAATTTAGGCGGGGTCAATCTGGATACTTTGGGCGCGTCATTGGGCGCCAACGCGGCGCAAATTGCCGCTGCCAAAGCCATCCGCAGCAATCGTCTGGGGCCGGAATGGGATGCGCCGCGTCAGGGTTTCGATCAGAACTCGCAAAACTGGCTGATTAATCCCAGCTACAAGGTCAATAAAGATCTGATGGTCTACGGTTCGGTGGCCGGTGGCCAAAAATCCGGTGCCGCGCAATTCAACTTTAATACCGGGGCCACGGAAAACGTCAAACCGGAAGACGTGATGGACTACGAATTTGGCTTTAAGAGTACATGGCTGGATCGTAAGCTGGTGTTCAACGTCAACTTATACCAAACCGATATTCAAAGTTTTCAATCGCAGTTGGTTGCGCCCGATCCATTGCGCTCAGGCCAATTTTTGTCTCAGCTGGGCAATATTGGCGGTATCCAATTGCGCGGTATCGAGTTGGAAACCAATTGGGATATTACTCAAGGTTTGAATGTGTTCCTGAATGGTTCGTATAACAAGGCCATTTATACCGACTTTGCCAACGCGCCTTGCCCGCCGGAGGCTAATAACACGGGTTATTGCGATCAGACCGGCAAAACCATCCCCAACGCACCGGCCTTTACCGCCAACTACGGAATAGATTACCGGGCACCGCTCACCTTTGGTTACGGTAACGACTACGGTCTACAGTGGCATGCCTATCTGATCGATAGCTTTAAATCGGCGGCTAACTACAACGCCAGTTTGTCGCGTTACGGTAAGCAGGATGCCTATCACGTCACCGACGGCGGGATTGGTGTGGGTACCAAAAATGGTAAGTACAACCTGGATTTGGTCGGTAGAAACATTTTCGACACCATCTACTTTACCAATGCCAGTAACTTTTCCGGCACCGGCGCGGCTAGTGCGTCATTCGGCGATGCGCGTTACTACGGGGTGCACTTTAGAGCCAAATTCTAATTTGAATAGTCGCCGGGCGGTTAGAGCGCCGCTCGGCAACCTGATTGATCGAAACATTTGCAAAGGAAATACTTATGTTATCTAAACACTTATATTTACTTGGTTTTGGGGCGTTGATATACGCGGCGGCCGCTTGCGCTGACGACCCGGTTACGCCGGCTATTCCCGGTGTCTCCGCCGGTGGCGTGGTTGCCGAGCTAATCAAGGATGGCTTTAACGGCACGGAGGGACCCATTGGCTATACCGACGGCAGTTTATTGTTCACCGAAACCCAAGCCAACAAAATCATCCGTATCGGCTTGGACGATAAAGTATCGATGTTTCTTGAAAATTCCAACGGCGCTAACGGTCTGGCTTTGACGCCCGATGGCGAAATCGTCGCGGTACAAACTTTAAAGACCAAAGTCGGCGTGATTTATCCGGCTAACAAGAAAAACACCTTGGCCGAAAACTATCAAGGCACGGCATTTCAGCGTCCGAACGATTTAGTGCGCGCCAGCAATGGCGGCATTTATTTTACCGACAGCGGTACCCGGCCGAGTAAGGAAAATCCTAATCCGCCGCCATCGCATCCCGGCGTGTTTTATATTTCACCGGGCGGCGATCTTAAGCAGTTGGCTACCGATATTGAGCGTCCCAACGGGATTCAATTGAGTAAGGACGAAAAGGTCTTGTACGTTGCTAATACCCAAGGCGAACACATTTTGGCTTACGACATTGCTGCGGACGGCTCGATTCAGAATCGCCGTAATTTTGCCAAGTTGGACGGTTGGAAAAAAGGTGAAGACGGCACTTGGTCCAGTGGTGCCGATGGCATTGCATTGGACGATGAAGGCAGATTGTATGTTGCCTCCAACTCCGGCGTGGAAATCATCAGTGCTAAAGGTGAGATTCTGGGCGTGATTCCGCTACCCAAAAAGCCGCAAAACCTGGCATTCGCCGGTATCGATAAGAAAACGTTATATGTAGTCGGTCGCGGCGCGGCCTATAAAATTCCGTTGCTGACTGCCGGTATTAGCAGTCGGCCGAAATAACATGGTGCTGTTGGTGCATCTGAATTAACCGGACTCTTAAACCATCGTCGCGCTGGCGAATTTAAAGGCTACCGCAATCATTCATCAAGCTCTCGTGGTGATAACCTCTAACGGGCAAGGATTTATCCTTTGCCCGTTTTTTTTGTCCGGTGTTTTTTGCCGAGATCCAAGTTTCGCAGATCGGGAAGTTACAAAGTGCCTGCTCGGCCTATCTGTATGCCTCCTTTCTTCATACCAAAACCACTTTATCAACACCGCCCTCAGTACCGCTCGCCTTTATGCCTTTGAGGGAACTGTCGAATGGCCAAGCACCTCAGGCTTCGACGAACTCAGCCCGAACGGGGCATCAGGGATAAATCGGGCCGGGTTAATCAACGGTTGGTGTGGTGCTAGCCCAGCAACAGCGCATGTTGCGCCCCTGCTGAATTTCCACCAGTTGCTTGGGCTTTACTTGGATATTTATGGATTTATCAAGTGTTATTGAATGGGGTGTGGAATAAATATACCGTTTTAAATCAATGATTAACAAGCTAATTATCGTTTTTGGTGGCAGGTGTTTTTTGAGTGGCATGCTAGTTGCTTTTTACCTAATGAGGAACCTTATTTACGCGCGCTAAACCGTGCAGTTAGCAAAATTAATAACAGGAAGAAATATTGATGAAAAACACGACCACTGCTGCTTTATTAGCTCTGATCTTGGCCGCTCCGGTAGCGTTTGCCGCCGACGCGGATGCAGGCAAAAAAACCGAGGCGCCGGCTGCGCGGCCTTATACCTATAAAACCCCAAAATTGAAGCGCGCTGAAATCGATGCCTTGCTCGCCAAGCCCGAGCAAGTGTTGTTTATCGATGTGCGTCGTCCCGATGAAATCAGCAAGATCGGTACCTTTCCCGTCTATTTGAACGTACAAATTGATGAGCTGGATAAAGTTTTACCGTTTATTCCTAAGGAGCGCTCCATCGTCACCGTCTCCAATCACGCTGGCCGTGCCGGTAAATCCGCCGACTTGTTGGCTGAGAAGGGATTCAAAGTGGTGGGTGCGATAGGTTCGCAAAACTATGAAGAGGAGGGCGGCAAAATTACCAAAATCGTTCCTCCCGCGCCTAAGCCTGAAGAACTGTAGTGGTCTAATAAAAACGGACACCCGAATAGGTTGATAAACTATCAACCTTCAAGGTGAAACGAATGAAACGAGAAAGGCGAAGTTTTGATGCGGCGTTCAAGCTGCAAGTAGTACAAATGATCCATGAACAGGGACTCACGGTTCCTCAGGTTTGTCAGGAGCTGAAGCTGGGCGAGACTGCGGTACGTCGCTGGCTGAAGCAGGTGCAGGCCGAGCAATCCGGTCAACCGGGCATAGGTAAGCCGTTAACCCCTGACCAGCAGCGGATTCGGCAGCTGGAATTAGAAAATCGGCAACTGCGTTCGGATAACGAATTGCTAAAAAAGGTTTCGGCCTTCTTTGCCAAGGAACTGCGATGAAACACCAAGTGATTCACCAGTTAACGGCAGAGAAGGTCGTCACGGTGCAGCAGGGTTGTCAGTTACTGGGCGTCAGTCGGTCGGGATGGTATGCGGCCCAGAGACGAGCACGGCAGCCTCAAGCGCTTTGCGGCACGCGGGTTCGACTGCGCAGTCTGTTCGAAGCCACCGGTCAATGCTATGGCAGTCGTCGTCTGCGCAAGGAACTGGCGGAACAGGGAATCGAGATTGGCCGTCATCGGGTGCGCAGCCTGATGAAGGAACTCCAGATCAAGCCGATCTGGAAACCCAAGTTTGTGCATACCACCGATAGCAACCACAACCTGCCGGTGTACGAGAACGTGTTGGATCGCCAGTTTGAGCAAGCCGAGGCCAACCGAGCTTGGGTCTCGGACATTACTTACATACGGACCCTGAGCGGTTGGCTGTATCTGGCGGTGGTGTTGGATCTTTATTCGCGCAAAATCGTCGGTTGGGCCATGGCACCCAACATGCCGACAGAACTGGTCTGCACCGCCTTGCAAATCGCCATCGCCCAGCGCCGACCGCCGCCGGGCCTGATCGTCCATTCCGACCGGGGTAGTCAGTACGCCAGTCACGAATATCGGGCGTTACTGGCCCATCATGGTTTTCAGGGCAGCATGAGTCGTAAGGGCAACTGCTGGGACAATGCCGTAATGGAGCGATTCTTTCTGAATCTTAAAATGGAGCGCGTCTGGCACCGCCAGTATGCCAACCATACCGAGGCCATCCGAGACGTGACCGACTATATCGTCAATTTCTACAACAGTCGGCGCTTGCATTCGTCATTGGGCTACCTGCCGCCCAACGGCTATGAAATGAAAATGGCAGATCAACAACCTATTTTGGTGTCCGAAAAAAGTTGACCACTACAAACATGCCACAGAGCAAGAGCACAGCAAAGGCCATAAGCACAAAGGTTAATTTCCGAATGAGGCTGGGTGATCCCGGCTTCGTTCCATCAAGCTGACATTTTGGAGGAATTCAATGAAAATCAAACTCTATTGCGCTGTGGTCTGGGGGCTGGCAATTGCGCTCTCAGACGCAGCCCAGGCAGCCGATGAAAAGCCGGCCACCGAAGCGGCTGCGCCAGCCGGACAATCCAAATCCAAGCTCTGGTCGTATCAGCCGGTAAAAGCGCCGGCCGTTCCTGACGTGCAGCAGAAGGATTGGGTGAGAACCCCTATCGATGCTTTTGTGTTGGCGCCTCTGGAAGCCAAAGGCATCAAGCCATCGCAAGATACCGACCGCGCGTCGTTCATTCGCCGGGCCACGCTGGACGTTTGGGGCGTCATTCCAACCCCGGAAGAAGTCGATGCGTTTGTTAATGACAAATCGGCCGATGCTTACGAAAAATTGGCTGACCGTTTGTTGGCTTCGCCGAAATACGGAGAGCGTCAAGGGCGTAAATGGCTGGATTTGGCACGTTACGCCGACAGTACCGGTTTTCAAAACGATAACGACCGCTTGAACATGTGGCGTTACCGCGATTACGTGATTAACTCATTTAATCAGGACAAGCCGTACAGCAAATTTATTCAGGAACAATTAGCCGGCGACGAATTGTGGCCGGGCGACGAACAAGCCTTGGTTGCCACCGGCTTCATGGCGCAATTCCCGGATAACAGCAACTCCCGCGACTTGGTGCAGCGCAAATACCAAATTACCACGGATATTACCGATACCGTGGGCAAGGTGGTGCTGGGTCAAACCGTGGAATGCGCGCGTTGCCATAACCACAAATTCGACAAGATCAGCCAGAAAGATTATTTCTCGCTACAGTCGTTCTTTGCCAACATCGCGCCGGTAGACAATATCCCCGCTAAGAAAGGCGAGGTGGAAAAAGCTTACGAACAGCAGTACGCCAAATGGGAAGAGGCGACTAAAGATATTCGCGCCAAGAAAAAGGCCATTATCGATACACATAGGGAAGAGGCACTTAAATATCATAAGGAACGTTATTTGACTGACTCGCGGGAAGCGATCTTCAAACCCAAAGAGCAATGGACCGCTCGCGACCGTTGGGTAAACCATCGTTTGGCTAATGTGACTGACGAAGGCAGCTTGGAATCGTATTTTCGCGAAAAAGGCGAAAGTACCGATGCTAAAACTCGCGATCCAAAGATTGCCGAGCAATGGGCCGAGTTGGAAAAACTGGATAAAGAACTTAAAAAATTCAGCGATCTGAAACCCACCACATCCTCCAACACCATTTCGGCGATGACCGAACTGGGTCATCCGGATGCGCCGCCTAGCTACGTATTTGCGGTGGGCGATCACGAAAAACCGTTGGAAGAAGTCCAGCCGGCTTTCCCGGAAGCGATTACTGACGAAAAACCTGACATCAAACCGTTACCGTTTTCATCCGGTCGCCGTTCAGCGCTGGCTAAATGGATTACCAGCCCAACCAATCCATTGACTGCTCGGGTATTTACCAATCGGATTTGGGATCAGTATTTCGGTAAAGGCATCGTGACCACCGTCAGCGATTTTGGTAAAGCCGGCCAAAAACCGACGCATCCGGAATTACTGGATTACTTGGCGCATAAATTCGTCAACGACGGTTGGAGCGTGAAGAAACTGCACCGCGAAATTTTGTTGTCCAGCGTTTACCGTCAATCGTCCGCTTACCGCGAAGATGTGGCCCAAGCAGACGGTGAAAACCAGTTGCTGGCAGTGTTTCCGCGCCAACGTCTGGAAGCGGAGCAAGTCAGGGATTCCTTGTTAGCCGCGGCTGGCAAATTGGAAGAGAAAGTGGGCGGCCCTAGTGTTTACCCACCCTTGCCGAAAGCGATTAACACCGCCAGCGGCAACTTCCAAGGCGATCCGGCCTGGAAAACCTCCAAGGATGTGCACGATCAGAACCGCCGCAGTTTATACATCTTTACCCGGCGCAGTATCCCTTATCCGATTCTGGACTCCTTCAACATGGCGTCGCCGCAGGAAGCGCACAGCAAACGCGAGGTAACCACCACGCCGCTGCAAGCCCTGACCTTGTACAACAGCGAATTGATTTTCGATTGGTCTAAATCCTTGGCCGGCCGGGTGATCAACGAGGCGGGTGAAGACGAAGAAGATCGGATCAGCAGACTGTATCAAATCTTGTTTGCGCGGCAACCGAAGGATGATGAAAAAGAGTCGCTGCAGGCCTTCTTGAATGAACAGGAAGCCATCATTCGTGCTAAGGCAGCCGATGGCAAATTTGAAGTGAACGTGCCGGCCGGCGTTAAGGACAAGCCGCTGGGTGACCCTGTTAGAGCTGCTGCATTCGTGGATTTGGTCCATGTCGTAGCCAACTCCAACGAGTTTATCTACCGGTTTTAACGATACATACGACTCGGTTTAAGTGGGTGTCTGCCGAATCGGCAGGCGCCTACCGAACCCGAAACAGTTGCCGATACAAAATAATATTCAAGAGGTTTAGATAATGAACAACAAATCACGTCGCGATTTTTTAGTAAAAACCGGCTATGGCTTGGGCGGCTTGGCTGTCAGCGGTTTTCTGCCGGGCGGTGGCGTCATTGCCAGCGCCTTTGCCGATGACCCCGCCTTGCAAGCCTTGGCGGGTGCCAACCCTTTAGCGCCGAAAGCGCCGCATTTTGCGCCTAAAGCCAAAACCGTCATCTGGCTGCATATGTCCGGTGCGCCCAGCACGTTGGATTTGTACGACTACAAACCGCAATTGGTCAAACAAGCCGGGACCGGTATTCCGGCGTCGTTTTTGCAAGGTATCAAAACCAGTACACAAGGGGGCATCACCAAATTGATCGCCACCAAACGCGATTGGAAACAGCACGGTCAAAGCGGTGCCTGGTTTTCCGACTGGTTGCCCAACCTGGCGGAACATGCCGACGACCTGGCATTTATTAAATCCAGTGTGACCGTGGGTGCGACCCACGATATTTCTATCATGAAGTTGAACACCGGCGGTTTGAACCCCGGCCGGCCAACGCTGGGTGCCTGGGTGCAATATGCCCTGGGCTCGGCGAACCCGAATCTGCCGGCCTACGTGGTGTTATATAACGACAAACGTGAGCCACGCGGCGGTGTGACCAATTGGGAGTCCGGCTTTTTACCCGCGGTTTATCAAGGTACGCCGTTCCGTCCCGGTAATTCGCCGATTCTGCATTTGAACAACCCGGAATATCTAGCTAACGCGGAAAAACGCCATGCGCTGGACCTGTTGAAACAGATTAATCAACAACATGCGTCCAACTATCCCACCGATAGCGAATTGCAAGCCCGCACCGAATCTTACGAGCTGGCTTACCGCATGCAGGAAACCGCACCGGAAGCGGTCGACTTCAGCAAGGAATCCGAAGCGACTAAAGCGCTATACGGCTTGAACGACGAAATCACCCGCCCATACGGCGAGTTGTTGTTGCGTGCCAGACGCTTGACCGAGCGCGGTGTGCGCTTCGTGCAAGTCGTATCCGGCCCGACCGACATCAAAGGCGACAGCCGCGATTGGGACGCGCACCAAAACATCGAAGACAACCACAGTAAACATTCAAAAATTATCGACAAACCGATCGCCGGCTTGTTGAAAGATTTGAAAGCCAAAGGTTTGTTGGATGAAACCTTGGTGGTGTGGACCTCCGAGTTTGGCCGCACGCCATGGAGCGAATCCGGCGACGGTCGAGACCACAACCCTTGGGGCTACACCCAATGGATGGCGGGCGGCGGCGTCAAAGCCGGCTATACCCATGGCGGCACCGACGAGCTGGGCGTACAAGCCATCAAAGGCACCGAAGTGGATACCTACGACTTGCATGCGACGGTGCTGAACCAGTTGGGTCTGGATCACTTGAAACTGATTTACAAGTATCAAGGCCGTTCGGAACGCCCAACCGTGGTGTACGGCAAAGTGATCAAGGAATTGATTGCCTAAGGCCGGGCTTTAGAGTCTTACCCGAAGGCGTGGCGCTTTCGGGTAAGCCATTCGCCGAGCCGGCTATTAGCCTGGTGTAACGCGAATTTGAATCAATGTGGACATCTCTGAAATTCCTTCTTTATCAAACAGGGCGTTAGGACGACGCTGTCAGGTGAGCGTTTATCCCGGCAAGGAGGCTGGGGCCAATGGACGGCAGGCCGGATATCTCCCGGTAATACGCGAAGCCGGGCCTTTGTGGGGGCCTTGGGTGACAGTGTTTCGTTTGAGTCCTGTTTGGCGAAGAGGGAATTTTAGAGATGTTCCGAGAAAACAATTTAATGCGGTATGTAATGCCGTGACAGGGTTAGTGATATGCGAAAGACGATTTATCTTTTCGGAGTGTGGTTAGTGCTTAGCAGCAGTGCGGTGATTGCGGAAAGCGAATTCGATTTCGAAGAGTTAATGAATGACGTGGAAACCAAAATTCAGGAAGTGCAAAACAATATTGCCGCCAAGGACGCCAACACCGCGGTAACGCAAGCCAAGCAATTACAGGACGAATTCAAACTGGTTGAAGGCTTTTTTGCGAAGCGCGGCAATGCCGATGATGCCACGCATAACGCCAAGGAATATCAGGACAAGGCGGCGAATATTCAGAATGCGCTGACGGCCGGCGATTTCGATACGGCTGCCGTTGCCGCCAACGACTTTTCCAAACAATGCCGCGGCGCCTGCCACGACAAATACAAACCCCTCTAATTGAAGAATTATGAAAAACCTAATTTTGAAAAGCCTGCTGCCTGCCGTATTTGCTTTGCCGGTGATGGCCGCGCTGCCGGAGGGCCATCCCGCCCCGGATTTTCAAGCGCAAGCCTCTCTAGCCGGCAAGGCTTTTAATTACACGCTGGAAGAGGCTTTGAAAAAAGGCCCGGTAGTCGTTTATTTCTATCCGTCCGCTTATACCGGCGGCTGCAATTTGCAGGCGCATAGCTTTGCGGTCAATCACGAAAAATTTGCCGCCGCCGGTGCCAGCATCGTCGGGGTATCGCTGGACAGCATCGAGCGCCTGAACGACTTTTCGGCCGACCCCAATTACTGCGCCAGCAAGTTTCCGGTAGCATCCGATGCGGACGGCAAAATATCAAGTAACTACGATATTGCCGTGAAAGCCGCCGCGCCGGGTAAAACCGATAGCCGAGGCGTGGAAATCAACCACGGCTTTGCCGAGCGCACCACCTTCGTGGTCACGCCGAACGGCAAAATCGCCGCGACCTTGGGTGGCTTGAAACCTGAAGAAAATGTCGCCAAAGCGCTGGAAATCGTGGAAAAGCTCGCCGCTGAACGATCGAAGGCGAACTAAGCATGGGGTTTTGCCGCTGGGTATTTGCTGTGACGCCCGAAACCAAACCCCGCAGAGCAAGAGCACATTGGCGTCGGCGCAGTCCGTGGCTGGCCGTCAGTACCTTTGCCTTGTTGGCCTCGGCGAAAACCGTATTCGCCGAGCAGGGCGATGAACTTTCTTTGCAACGCATCGGCAACGGCAACCCGGTCGCCGGTAAACAAAAGTCGGCTGACGAACGTTGCCAGGAATGCCATGGCGAGGACGGCAACAGTGGCGATGTCAGAATTCCCAGCCACGCCGGTCAATACGCCGGTTATCTGGTTAAACAGCTCAGCGATTTTAAATCCGGCGCCCGCAGTCACGAGATTATGAATGTGATGGCTGCGGATCTTTCCCAAGAAGATATGGCCGACATCGCCGCTTATTTTGCCAGCCAAAAAGTCATGCGCGGCGAGCGGATCGCCGACAATCCTCTTGCCAAGAATTTGTTTGTGAACGGCGATGCGGCGCGGGATTTACCCGCGTGCGCCAGTTGCCACGGTGAAAACGGTAAAGGCAAGGTGGTGGATAACGTCATTTACCCGGTGATAGGTGGCCAGCGCCGGGTTTATCTACGCAGTCAATTGACCAACTGGAAGCTGGGCGAACGCAAAAACAGCCCGGAAGCGGTGATGAACAAAGTCGCCAAGTCGTTAAACGACGACGAATTGAATGCCTTGGTCGAATACCTATCGGGGTTGTAAGCAGATGAGTGTGCCGCCGGAAGCTTATTCCTATCCTTTTTACGGAGTTGATATGAAACGTTTTTTTCTGGGTAGCGCACTATTGCTGTTAGCCGCGTTTTCGGCGCTGGCCGGCTTGCAAGAAGGTGATGTGGCGCCGGATTTCAATACCCAAGCCTCGTTTGCCGGCAAGCCGTTTGCCTATTCCTTGAAAGAAGCGCGCGGCAAAGGCCCGGTGGTGGTGTATTTCTATCCGACCGCGTACGGGCGTGGCTGCAATATTCAAGCAAGAACCTTTGCGATCAATCACGACAAATTCGCTGCTGCCGGCGCGACTATTGTCGGCGTGTCCTTGGACAGTATCGAGCGTTTAAACGAGTTCTCGGCTGACCCTGATTATTGTGCCAGCAAATTTCCGGTGGCCTCGGATGCGGACGGCAAGATCGCCAATGCTTACGGCTTAAGCGTGGACGAATCGAAAACCGGGCGCTTGGATAGTCGCGGCGTACAAGTCAATCACGGCTCTATCGCCAGGACCACGTTTGTGGTGGCGGCGGACGGCAAGATTGTTGCCAGCGTCGGCGACTTGCAACCGGCCGAAAATGTCGAAAAAGCCTTGGAGATTGTGCAAGGTTTGGGCAAATCCGCACAGGCTGGACAATAACGGGTTAAGGACGTGTGCATTAGGGGGACGAAGTACAAGCTTATTTTCAACGGATAGTGTCATCAACAAAAGGTGTTTAAGAGGGCGGTAATGAAGAAGTCTTTGAATTGGTTGTTATATGAAACCCACCGCTGGCTGGGGGTGGTGTTGGCTTTGTTCATGTTTTTCTGGTTTTTTACCGGCATCGCGATCATCTATTCGACGCCGACCACGCAAAGCCGCAGTCAACAACTGGCGCATGCGGAAAGCCTGGCCCCGGAAGCGGGCTGGTTGAGCCTGGGCGAAGCCTGGGAGCGCAGTACCGAGCAACGTAAGCTGTTTGCCGCGCAACATAAATCAAAGCCGGCAAACATGGGGGAACACGGCGGGCAGGCAAAAGCCGAGGTGGGCCATGGCGTCGAACAAGTGGTCGGTATAGCCGATGCCCGCTTGGTAAGACGTAACGACGAGCCGTTTTGGCTGGTGGAAGATAGCAAAGGCGCCCGCTTTGCACTGTCCGCGTTAGATGGCAGCTTACGCGAAACCTCGGTAGAGCAGGCGCTACGCATCGCCGATGACTGGTTCAAGCGCGATGGTATTAACCAGAATTTGCAAGTAGTGGAAACGGTGGATGCGCCGATTATTCTGCGCAATCAGGATGCCTTGCGGCCTTTTCATCGGGTGGCTAGCGACGCTGGCGACGAGTTGTTGATTTCGGCGCGCACCGGCGAAGTACTGCATGCCTCGACCCGTGTCGATAGAGCGTTTTACTACGCCGGCAACTGGTTGCATTTGTTCAAACCTCTGGAAGCCATCGGTCTAGGTCAATATCGCCATGATGTGCAACTGTGGTCCGGCTTGGGCGCGACTATCGCCTGCATCACCGGTTTGATTATCGGTTGGCTGCGCTGGCGGCCTGGTTTTAACGGCAAGCCCACTTACTCGCAAGGCCGCACGCAACCGTACCGCGAATTTTGGTTTAAATGGCATTTCTGGAGCGGTTTGATCGGTGGTACCGTGGCGCTGTCCTGGGCGTTGAGCGGATTTATCGATACCAATCCCGGCAAATTATTTTCCGAAGCCAACCCGACGCGGCAAGAACTGAACCGTTATTTGGGCAAGGTGTTGCCCGATGCGATGCGCAATTGGCAACCCGGCCCGCTTAACACGGCCCAGGGCAAGGACATTGTTGAACTGGGCTGGCGCCGCTTGGGAGGGGAAGCCGTGTTATTGGCCTACAGCCGCGATGGTCAGCGATTGCCGCAAGCGGTGGATGGGGCGGTTCAGCAATTCAATAAGGTCTCGGTAACCGAAGCGATTCAGCGTGTGGCGGAATATACGCCCATCGCCAGCCAGGAACTATTGGACGACTACGACAGTTATTATTATCCGCGGCATAATCAAAGCTTGGTGGAAAAACCACTGCCGGTGGTGGCGGTGCAGTTGGCGGACGAAGCCGGTACCCGGTTTTATCTGGACCCGCAAGACGGCAGCTTGCTAGCCAAGCTGGATCGCAGTCGCCGGGTGTTTCGTTGGTTGTATTCCGGCTTGCATCATTGGGATTTCGGTTGGCTGTATCACCGGCCGATTTGGGATGTCTGGATGTTGACCTGGGTGGGTTTCGGGTTGGTACTGGGTGCCAGTTCGCTGGTGGTCGGCTGGAAAAGGCTGGTTAAAACCTTTAAGCCGAAAAAACGCAAGGCGGCCGGACCGCAGTCGGTGCTGGAACTGGCTACGGAAACCCGTAGTTAAGATAGTAAATGCTCGGTAACGCCAGGACAATTGGCGTTACCGATAAGCTAAGATATAAGGCCTAGAATCAAGATGGTTTTATAGCGGCTTATGCCCATTTCCTCACGTTGTAAATGCTTCTAAGAAATAGGTTGGCATGTCCAGCGCGAGTATTTGAGGTCAAGACTGTAGTCTTGACCTCAAAATGCTAGTCTAAAACCTCCGAGAAGTGCACTGCAGCCGTTTTAGGGTTGCCGATAACCTATCGATTTCCTCGTAAGTGTTATAAAACGCCAACGAAGGTCTTACGGTACTTTCCAAACCAAAACGCCGCAAGATGGGCTGTGCGCAATGGTGGCCTGAGCGAACGGCAATACCCACCTCATTCAGGGCTTTGCCAATATCTTGCGTGCTATGACCGTCCATTACGAACGAAACCACACTGGTCTTTTCCGGCGCGGTGCCGATCAAGCGTAGTCCGGGAATAGCTTGCAAGGCATGCATCGCATAAACCAGCAATTCATGCTCGTAGCGGGCTACGTTCTCGATGCCAATCTTGTTCAGATATTCCAGCGCCGCACCCAAGCCTACCGCATCGGCAATATTCCCGGTGCCGGCTTCGAATTTGGCGGGTGCCGGCTGATAGACGGTTTTCTCGAAGGTGACGTCTTCGATCATATTCCCGCCGCCTTGCCACGGTTGGGTAGCCTCCAAAACTTCCGCCTTGCCGTAAAGCACACCGATACCGGTTGGACCGAAGATTTTGTGGCCGGAAAATGCCAGCCAATCGCAATCCAAGGTCTGTACATCAACCTTCAGATGCGACACCGATTGTGCGCCATCCAACAATACCTTAGCGCCGGCCCGGTGTGCCAATTCGATCATTTCCTGCGCCGGCGTGACGGTGCCCAACGCATTCGAGACCTGCGTAAACGACACCAGCTTGGTTTTGGCATTTAGCAGTTTTTGATATTCGGCCAAAATCACCTGGCCGTTGTCGTCGACCGGAATGACTCTTAACACCGCACCGGTTTCTGCACAAAGCTGCTGCCAGGGCACGATGTTGGCGTGATGTTCCAGCCAGCTGATGACGATTTCGTCGCCTGCGCCAATATTCTGCTTGCCCCAACTTTTGGCAACCAGGTTGATGGCTTCGGTGGCCCCGCGCACGAACACCACTTCATCGGCCGACGAGGCGTTAATAAAACGTGCGACGATGTTCCGTGCGCCCTCATAGGCATCGGTAGCCCGAGCCGCTAATTCATGCGCGGCGCGGTGGATGTTGGAATTTTCGTGTTGATAAAACTCCGAGATCCGATCGATCACCACCTGCGGTTTTTGCGTGGTGGCGGCGTTATCCAGCCAAGCCAGCGGGTAACCGTTCACGCGTTCTTGCAGAATCGGAAAGTCTTTGCGCACCGCATGCACATCAAAGGGCGGATGCGCGGAACCTAAACCCGGTATTTGCGCCGCGCGCGCCAATGCCGATACGTCGTTTAAAAAATAAAACGCTGAACCGCCAGTCGTCGGCGGTTGCGGCGCATGGCCCATGGGCGTGGACAAGGCGGTTTGCAAATCCGTGGTGCCGGGCAACGCAAAACTGCGCTGCACCAGGGCCGAAATCGCGCTGTCGTCGATGCCGGGCCGGGAATCGAAACCTGCCGGTACATTGGTGAACGGAACTGATGTTGCCGCCGACACTGGCACGGTATCGATTGCTTCGCCTGCGTTAGGTATTTCTTGGAAAAACTGGTTGGCCAAGCGCGTCAGTTCGGCGGTATCCGGCAAGCCATCGGGCAACGTGCCGCCGCTCAGCGCTTGTTGCGCCAGACCGGCTAAGTCTATGTTATTGGTAGTCATAGTAGTTGCCTATTTCGACATTCTCCAATACGCCGATGGCATCTTCAGTTAACACCGCCAGCGAGCAATACAGCGATACCAGATAGGAAGCGATGGCCTTGTGGTTGATGCCCATGAAGCGCACGGACAGGCCCATGCTCAATTCGTCGGTCAAGTTGGGTTGATACAAACCAACCACGCCTTGACGGCTTTCGCCGGTGCGCAACAACAGGATGTTGGTTTTGCCGTTGGTGATTTTTAGCTTGTCGGTCGGAATCAAGGGCAGGCCGCGCCAGGTTAAAAATTGCGAACCGAACATGGAGATGGTAGGTGGCGGTGTGCCGCGGCGAGTCGCTTCACGGCCGAACGCGGCGATGGCGCGTGGGTGGGCTAGAAAGAAAGCGGGTTCTTTCCAGACTCTGGCAATCAACTCGTCCAGATCGTCCGGGGTTGGCGAACCTTTGCGGGTTTGCACTTTTTGCGCGGGCGCAACGTTGTTCAACAAACCGTATTCGGCATTGTTAATCAATTCGCTTTCTTGGCGCTCTTTGACGGTTTCGATGGTCAGGCGCAGCTGTTCGTGGATTTGGTTGTAAGGACTGCTGTACAAATCAGCGACGCGAGTGTGAACGTCCAGCACGGTGTTGACGGCGTTCAGGCGATATTCGCGGCCCCATTCTTCGTAATCCACGTAGGTTTGCGGTAACACTTTTTCGTCCAGGCTGGAGCAATCCACGGCAATGCTGGTTTCGCTTTTTACTTTGTTGACCCGGTAAATACCCGCTTCGACTGGTACCCAGTGCATCAAATGCACCAGCCAGCGCGGGGTGATGGTACCCATCATGGGCACGGTTTTGGTGGCGTTGGATAAGGTGCGCGCAGCGACGTCGCCTAAGGCGGTATGGGCTTGATGAATGTCTGACATGGTGATTTTCCTTTCTTAGTGGGTGGTGGGTTGTTAACTGGGTGTTTTCGTTGCAGATATTTTTAAAGTTTGTTTAAAAAAGCCGATTTGCCATTGGCGATTAAATCCCGCCGCCGCCGGCAAACACTTCGGTACGATTTTGGCCCTGGCTGACCAGACTGCCGGGCGGGACGCTGTGGGTTAGCCAGACGTTGCCGCCTATCGTCGAGCCGCGACCTATCGTGATGCGCCCCAAAATCGTGGCGCCGGCATAAATCACCACATCGTCCTCGACGATGGGGTGGCGGGCGTGGCCCTTGACCAGAATGCCGTTGTCGTCTTTGTCAAAGCGTTTGGCGCCGAGCGTGACAGCTTGATACAGGCGTACCCGGCGGCCGATGACTGCGGTTTCGCCTATCACCACGCCGGTGCCGTGATCGATAAAAAAGCTTTCGCCAATTTGCGCACCCGGATGGATGTCGATGCCGGTGGCGGAATGCGCTACCTCACTAATCACGCGCGCCACCAGCGGCAGCCCCAATTCGTAGAGCACATGAGCCAGCCGATGGTGGATTACGGCGGTGATGCCGGGATAGCAGACCAAGACTTCGTCGGCGCAGCGTGCGGCCGGGTCGCCTTCGTAAGCAGCTTGAATGTCGCTGTCGATCAATTGCCGCACGCCAGGTAGCTGGGCTGCAAACTGCCGAGTGATGTCTGTCGCTTGACTATGCGTGTCCAGGGACAGGCCTTGCTGTTCGGCGACAAATTGCAATTCCAGGCCGATTTGCCGCTGCAATTGTCGTAGCAGACTATCCAATGTGTGGCCGACAAAATAATCGATACCTTCGTCAGTCAGGTCGGGCATCCCCAGCCGGTTTGGGAACAGCACCGCGCCCAAATTGTCGACGATTTGGCTTAACACTTTGCGCGAAGGCAATTTGGGTGGATGTTCGCGGCGGTGGCGGCTTTCCAAGGATTGCAGACGCAGTTCGCGTAGTTCGGCGACCAGTGCATCGATTTCCCAGCGTTGGCCGTTTTCAGTTAAGGTCATAGCGCCACACCTTGCGGGTCGAATAGGCCTTCGAACAAGGCCGAGCTCAAGTAGCGCTCGCCGGAGTCCGGCAAGATGACCACAATCGTTTTGCCTTCGTGTTCCGGACGCTTTGCCACCCGCACCGCCGCAGCCACGGCCGCACCGCAGGAGATGCCAGCCAGGATGCCTTCCTCGCGGGCCAGACGGCGGGCATAGGTTATGGCATCGTCGTTACTGACCAGGGCAATTTCGTCAACCAGGGACAAATCCAATACCTCCGGCACAAATCCCGCACCGATGCCCTGAATCTTGTGCGGTGCGGGCTGCAGGGGTTCGCCGGCGCGAAACTGCGTCAAGATCGGACTGGCTTCGGGTTCTACTGCTACGGAAATGATCGGTTTGCGCTGTTTGAATTTGATATAGCGCGAAACCCCGGTAATGGTGCCGCCGGTGCCGACGCCGGACACCAAAATGTCGATAGCGCCGTCGCTGTCGGTCCAAATTTCCGGGCCGGTGGTCAGTTCGTGGATGGTTGGATTGGCGGGATTTTTAAACTGTTGCAGCAATACGTAACGGTCCGGATCGGATGCGGCAATTTCTTCAGCTTTGGCGATCGCGCCTTTCATACCCTTGGCGCCTTCGGTGAGGACCAGTTTGGCGCCGTAAGCCACCAATAATTTGCGCCGTTCCAGACTCATCGTCTCCGGCATCGTCAAAGTCAATGGAATACCGCGGGCGGCGGCCACGAAGGCCAGGGCGATGCCGGTATTGCCACTGGTCGGTTCTATCAATTCTTTGCCGTCGGTGAGCAGACCGCGCTGCTGGGCGTCGTTGATCATGGCCGCACCGATGCGGCATTTCACGGAATAGGCTGGATTGCGGCCTTCAATCTTGGCCAGCAAAGTCACCGGCGCACCGTCGGTAATGCGGTTTAGCCGGACTAATGGGGTGTTGCCTATCGATTGCGAGTTATCTGGATACCAATGCGTCATGGCGGTATTACTCCCTGTCGGTTTTCTGCGGGCCAAAAAAAAGCCAGCAGCCTGCTTATGAGTTCAGGCGTACTGGCTTCCGGTGGTCCGGTCAGCGATTTTTTTTAAAGTACTTGGTTTAAACGAAGGCTGTCAATACAGGTGCGGGCAGCCTAGGTTTGTGTAATGCCTATTTGAGATATATAAATCTAAAAATATGATTTACCTCGTTGCAACGGGCTTGCTGCGGTGGTTGGGTTGTTTGTAAGTCTTTGTTTTTGCGTGAAGCAGCGCAAAGTCAAAATTTTTAGGGCAGCTCTTATGATAAATATGGAAATAAAAACCGAAATTCCTGCCGGATTTTAATATTGATGCTCCTTGGTGGCTTTGGAAAGCAGCTCGTTAATGAAATATTGCAAATAAGTTGGTAGATATAATTGCTTCAAGTAAGCAATTTTCGTTACCGAGCGGGGGATCAGGTGTGACAAATCCCTGGCGACCAAATCATTGTCGTTGCGCGATTCATATGACGTGCCGGCGATAATCCCCACGCCCAAACCCAATCTGACATAAGTTTTGATAATATCGGAGTCGGCGGCTGACAGGGTGATGTCCAGCTCTTTACCGGCGTTCTTAAAGGCTTTTTCGATGGTCGAACGGCCGGTATAGCCTTGCGAGTAAGTTAAAATCGGAAATGCGGCCAGCCGGCCCAAGGTCACATCGCCTTGCGCCAAGGGGTGATGGCGCGGCACTACGGCAATGTGCTGCCATTCGTAGCAGGATTTGACGACCAGTTTCTCGTCCTCATCCAGCTTTTCGGTGCAGATAGCAATATCGGCGCGGTGCTGGTGGAGTTGCTCAATCAGCTCCTGGGGCGAGGATTGCACCATGTAGATAGTAATGCCCGGATATTTTTCCCGGAATTTTTGCACCGGTTCCGGCAGCAAGTACTTGGCTTGAGTATGGGTGGTGGCGATATGTAAAGCGCCGTTGCGATTCTCGCGAAAGTCGTCGGCTATCGACAGGATGTTCTTTTTGGCCTGATTGATCCTGTCCACCTGTTCCATCACCTGCTCACCCAGCGGTGTCAAGCCCAGCAGTTTTTTGCCGTGGCGTTCGTACAAAGGAGAGCCCAATTCCTCCTCCAGTAACTGCAATTGCCGGCTGGCAGCCGACTGCACGACATGCATGATTTCCGCGGCTTTGGATTGGTTGAACTGGGTGTCCTTCAGGACACGCAATAATTCAAGCTGATTTAGATTCATATCGGTCTTTCCATGGGGTGATTTGAGCGATGGGGCAACAATCGTGAACCGTGTCAAATGCCTGTTCGGGGCTATGCTCGGCATAGCCCGAGCTATGAAGGGATGCTGTCAATTAAACCAATGCGCTTGCTTGATATGCACAGCCACGCGGTCGCCCTTGTTTAAATTCAATTGTTTGAAGCGTTCGTTAGGCATTTCCGCAAACAGTGTTGCGCCGGAACCGTTATGTTGCGGATTGAACAGCTCGATGCGTATCGTCGCGCCCAGATGTTGCCAGTCTTTCAACGTCACCGGCGAGCCGAAAGGTTCTTCGGCCTTGACGATGTCGATATGATGCGGGCGCACGTGCGCGAAGATGCCTTGCGGTTTTTCCGCCAGAATCCCCGCACGTTGCAGCCAATTGCTTTCGGTTTCCGACAGATCGAAAACGTTGGTTTGGCCGATGAATTTGGAGACGAAGGCATTGGCCGGATGATCGTAAATATCGGCCGGCGCGCCTTGTTGCTCGATACGGCCCTGATTCAAGACCACCACCTGGCTGGCCACTTCCATCGCTTCTTCCTGATCGTGGGTCACAAAAATACTGGTGACGTGCAATTCCTGATGCAGATTGCGCAGCCATTGCCGCAGGTCCTTGCGCACGCTGGCATCTAGGGCGCCGAACGGTTCGTCGAGTAATAACACGCTGGGTTCCACCGCCAAGGCTCTAGCTAAAGCAATGCGCTGCCGCTGCCCGCCCGATAGTTGATCCGGAAAACGATCCGCCAGCCAATCCAATTGCACCAACTCCAACAAGGCGTGCACTTTTTTGTTGATAAAGGCTTCGGTTGGCCTTTCCTTGCGCGGTTTGACCCGCAAACCAAAGGCGATGTTGTCGAACACCGTCATATGCCGGAACAAGGCGTAATGTTGAAACACAAAGCCGATGCCGCGCCGGCTGACATGTTGCTCGGTCTTGTCTTCGCCGCTGAGTAGAACCCGGCCGAAATCCGGGGTTTCCAGGCCGGCGATGATCCGTAGCAAGGTGGTTTTGCCGCAGCCGGATGGGCCCAACAAGGCTACCAGTTCGCCTTCCGGAATTTCCAAACTGACGTCGTACAAGGCGGCAAATTTGCCGAAGTTTTTGCTGATGTTGTTTAACAAAATACTCATGTTTTTTATCTCATAACGGATGTTAAGCGGACGATAAAACGCTTGCGTTTTTTCGTCTTTCGTCTTTAAACTCTGGCTTGCTTCCATTCCAAAAAGCTTTTCAAAACCAGCGTGACGATGGCTAGGCCGGCCAGAATCGACGCGCTGGAAAACGCGCCTATGACGTCGTAATCGTTGTAACTGACTTCTACATGTAGCGGCAGGGTGTTGGTCACCCCGCGAATATGCCCTGATACCACCGATACCGCGCCGAATTCGCCCATCGCCCTGGCATTGCACAGCAACACGCCGTAGAGCAAGGCCCATTTGATATTGGGTAAAGTCACTTTAAAGAATGTCTGCCAACCGCTGGCACCCAGCGATAGCGCGGCTTCTTCTTCCTCGTTACCCATTTCCTGCATCAGCGGAATCAGTTCGCGCGCCACAAAGGGGAAGGTGATAAAGATGGTCGCCAGCACGATGCCAGGCACCGCGAAAATCACCTTGATGTCATGCGCGGAAAACCATTGCCCGAACCAACCTTGGGCGCCAAACATCAGCACGAAAATCAAGCCGGATATAACCGGTGATACCGAGAACGGCAGATCTATCAGGGTCGTCAACAGGCTTTTTCCCCAAAACTCGAAGCGGGTGATCGCCCAAGCCGCGGCGACGCCAAATACGGTATTCAGCGGGACCGTGATCAGCGCAACCAAGAGCGTCAGCTGCATGGCGGCGATGGCGTCAGGCTGGGCCAGTGCAGTCCAATAAGCCTGCCAACCTTTGGAAAAGGCCTGATATAACACCAAGCCTAGCGGGACGCATAAAAACAGCACGATAAAACCCACCGCTACGCCGACCAGGCCCCAGCGCACCCAAAACGGATCATGTAGTGCTTTGAAGTTGGCTTGGCCGGCAGCGTCGCCGATGACATGAACGTTGGCGTGCATGATTCCTCCTAAATTTGCCCGGAGCGGCGACGCGCCCAGAGTTGCAGTAAATTAACGATCAGCAACAACAGGAACGATACCAGCAACATCGTCAGAGCTATCGCAGTAGCGCCGGCGTATTGGTACTGTTCCAGTTTGGTGATGATGAGTAGCGGGACGATTTCCGAGACGTAAGGCAGATTGCCGGCGATAAAAATCACTGAACCGTACTCGCCAACGCCACGGGCAAATGCCAGCGAAACGCCGGTCAGCAATGCCGGAAAAATGTTGGGGAAAATCACCTGAGTAAACACTTGCAAGCGGGTGGCTCCCAGACTGGAAGCTGCTTCTTCCATCGTGGTGTCGAATTCTTGCAACACCGGTTCGACGGTCCGCACCACAAATGGAATACCGATAAAAATCAATGCCACCACAATGCCCAGCGGCTTATAAGCCACCTGCACGCCAAAGGAGGCCATCAACCATTTACCCAGCAGGCCGCTGGGCTGAAAAATGGTCGCTAATATGACCCCGGCCACCGCCGTCGGCAAGGCAAAGGGTAGATCGATTAAAGCGTCCAAAAAGCGTTTGCCGGGAAAGGGATAACGCACCAACACCCAGGCAATCACAAAACCAAACAGGCCGGCCACCAAGGCGGCTATCAGCGACGTACCGAAACTGACCCGGAACGACGATACCACCCGATTATTGGTAATGATGTCCACATACTCGCCCCAACCCAGTTGCAAACTCTTGAATACCAGGGTGCTCAAGGGGATCAGTACCACCAATGCCAGATAGAACAAGGTGTAGGACAGTGCCGGTCGAAAGCCGGGCATGATGTTGCTTTGAGTCATTGTGTTTCTCTGGAAACAGTCAGTAGGTGCTGACAGGATAGAGAAACTTAAATGCCAACGGAAATGATATAAATTGAATTGATAATCTTTTATTTAGATAACAAGTTGTCGAATTTCGGCTGTTGCGGCCAGGATGGGATGCCAAGCATCGGTGATCTTATATATCCAATTAACAGATATATATTTCTGTTTATATCGTTTTCAATCGCTTTGTGGTTTTCTTACCATTTGTCCAACGGTCATGGGTAAGTATCCGTAAGTCCTATGCAGAACACCACGATAACCCACCATACTCCAGGAGGCTATATGGCGATTGAACTTAACAGTCATGCATTGAAGCAAGGCGACAATAAAGAAATTGCACTGCAAATCGCAGCGATTTTACAGGACATCCGCTTCGGTTCGGTCGAAGTGGTGATTCACGATGGCCGGATCGTCCAGATCGATAAACGCGAACGGTTCCGACTTGGTCAGCAAAAAGAATCCGCGTAACAATAACTAAGATTTAGCTGGCGGATAGACGGCCCTCAGCCTGTTTACCCTTAGTGAAACACGGTCTATGGAAAGGCCGTGTGAATGCAAGACTTGTTTTTTAAGCAAGAAACCAAAACCCTAAAACCCCAAAATAACAATATGAAACGTCACTCATTAAATAAATTGTCGACATCGGGCGCCTTGGGCCTGTTGTTGGTGTGGTCAGGCTCGGTAGCCGCCGAGGATTATTACGCAAAAACTAAAGGTTACCGAGTCGAACCGGAGCCCGATCCACCCAGCTACGTGCGCAATTTAAGCAAAACCCAGTTCGAGCAATTTCGTGACGTGAAATGGCTTGATGTCGGCTTGGATTTTCGAACACGATACGAATACCGCGAGAATGACTATCGGCCTACCGGCACTCGCTTCAAAAACGACCCGGATAATCTTTGGTTGTTGAGAACCCGCGCCTATGTAGGTATCCATGACATTCTCGACCCGTTTCGTTTTGTCGTAGAAGCACAGGACTCGCGCAGTTACAACAGCCTGTATGCCAAGACCAATTCCGACGTTAACGAGTTTGATCTTATTCAGGGTTACGGCGAACTGTATTTTGAAAACGCCTTGGGCCATAACCGCCCCCTGAGTATTCGCGCTGGCAGACAAAGTCTGGAGTTATTGGATAGACGTTTGATCGGTAACAACCAGTTCCGTAACACCACCAATAACTTTGAGGGTTACCGGGTGCGGTTCGGTAAAAAGCAAAACAACTGGGACCTGGACACCTTCGCTTTCCAGCCGGTGGATCGGATCATGAATGAATTCGATCAGCCGGATGAAGATACCTGGGTATACGGTGCGGTACTGAGCATCAAGCAATGGTCGGAATTTATTACTATCCAGCCTTATTTCTTAGGGCACAAGGTGGACGGTGATCCTTACAACGCTGTGAATGCCAGCCGCAAAGCTGATGTGGATGTCTATGCACCAGGTTTGCGAATCTATGGTGTCATACCCGATACCGGTTTCGATTACGATACCGATATCAATAAGCAGTTTGGCCGGTTTGGCAAGTTGTCGAGCACCGGGCGGAGAACTCAGACCTTACAACAGCACGACGCGATTGCTTACTCGCTGGAGTTGGGTTACACCTTCGATCACGACTGGAAACCCAGGGCCAGTGCTTATTACGGTTATGGCTCCGGCGACAAAAGCGCTAACGATACAACGAACCAGAATTTGGATACCTTTTTCGGTTTCAATCAGCCTTGGTCGCGTAACGATTATTTTTCATGGAATAACATCCACGCCCCTAAGGTTCGTTTGGAGTTTACGCCCTATAAGGACGTGCAAATCGATACCGGTTATAACGCCTACTGGATGGCCAGCGATGGTGGCGGTTGGAACCGTGCCGGGTTAACCGGTGCGAACGGCAAGACCTTTTTGGGTCATGAGTTCGATATTCGTCTACGTCATAAACTCAACGCCTACGTGGACTGGAGTTTGAGTTATGCGCGCTTTACGCCAGGTGATTACACCACATCGCAAAACGGCGTTCGTCAATCAGCGACAGCGACAGGGGCACCTTTCACCAATGAGCCGGGTAATTTCTTCTATTTTGAAGTTTCGCTGAACGCCTTTGGCGACGGTAAACCAACCTATAAATAAGCATTGCCGGCGGGCCTGCAAGGGGCCGCTAGCGCTTAACGGCAAAGGGGTGAATGGATTCGCCCCAAAATAGCCGGTATCTGTCGTTGATTGATGGCCGCTGTCGAAAAGCGGATTGACGGCAGCCGACCTTCGTCCCCACATCGCCAGCCACAACTGGCATCGTGCTGCGCCCAGCCCTTCGGCTGCGCTGCGGACAGGCTTGTCGAGGCCGAATGCAGCCTGTCTTTCGATAGCCTCAGCGGGACCCGTGAGTAAGCGCCGGGCTAATAATCAGCGAGATTTTTAAATTAGAAATCCCCCCGGCAGTCGCTATACTCTCAGCTAGAGGAGGGTTTATGCGTGAAGCAATGGCGCCTGCATGGCTGAGATGGATAGCTGCTGCCGGGCTTTATATCTTAACGGCCAGATTGGCTTTGTTGTATTTCGCGCCTAATGGCAGTGCCAGTGTGTTTTTTATTGCCAGCGGGCTGGCATTGGCGGCTATTTTGCTGGGCGGCCGCCACTATGTCTGGGCAATATTCATCGGAGCGTTGGCGCTTAATGTCTGGCAAGGCAAAGCGTTATTGAGCGCGACAAGCATATCGATCGGTAGTACTTTCGGTGCCTGGTCAGGCGCTTGGTTGCTCCAGCGCGTCCGTGGCTTCGACCAATCTTTGAAAACTCTGCGCGATTACCTGGTGCTGATTAGTCTCGGCGGGGTTGTGGCATGTTCGCTGACGGCGGCAATAGGCGTGTTGACTTTGTTTGTCGCCGGATTTATCGGCGAGGAGGCAGTCCTTTCCGCCCTGCTACATTGGTGGATGGGCGATACGCTGGGCGTGATATTGGTTACGCCGCTGATTCTGGTCTGGGCTAACAGTTCCTGTCAGGTGCAAGGTGTTAAACAATTCAGCGAAGCATTACTGATCATTGCCCTGAACTTTTTGGTGGGTCAGTTGGTTTTTCTCGATTGGTTTCACGACAGCCTCGGTGCTTACGCGAAAAGTTACTGGATATTTCTATTCGTCAGTTGGGCGGCGGTTCGTCTTGGCAGCCGCGCTACCACGCTGATCTTGGTCGTTACCGCGACACAGGCCATGTTCGGCTTGGTTTGGCGACGCTCCGGCTTGGCCGATCCCAGCTTGGGGGATAGCCATGAGATCAACTACTGGTTTTTCATGGTGGTGCTATCGGTAGTGGGCATGGCATTAGCCTGCTATTTTTCCGAGCGGCAAAGGGCCTTGGAAACCTTGGCCGACAAAGAAGATTTGCTACGCACCCTGTTAAAGGCCATGCCCGACAAAATATGGCTGAAAGATCCCAACGGCGTTTACCTACTGTGTAACCCGAGTTTCGAACCCCTTTTCGGCAAACCCGAACATGTTATCGTCGGCAAGACCGATTACGATTTTGTTAGCCGTGAACAAGCCGATACCTACCGCGAACAGGATTTTAGAGCCATCGCTGCCGGCGAACCTATTCGCAATCAGGACTGGGTAACCCATGACGACGGCAAGCATAAAGTACTCTACGAAACCATTAAAACCCCGGTTAATTCCAGCGACGGCAAATTGATCGGCGTGCTGGGTATGGCCCGAGACATTACCCAACTGCATGCAACGCAGATCGCCTTAAACGAGCGCATCAAGGAACAAAAATGTCTGCACGCGGTTTTTCGCGCCACCGAGGATTTAGAAAAGCCGTTGCCGGAGGTGCTACAGCTTGTTGTTGACCTATTGCCTGCCGGCTGGCTTTGTCCCGAAGCAACTGCCTTCCGCATGGAATGGGAAGGCCAAAGCTATTTCAGCGGCCATTTCAAACATCCTACCGGCTTGCTGACCGCGCCCATTCAAATCGACGGTGTAGCCTCCGGCAGCATTTCGGTCGCTCATCCGCAATCGCAGCCCGGACTGGACGATCAGTGTTTGGGCGAAGAACGACTCTTGCTCGATGCCGTGGCGGAACGGGTGAGTAGTTTTATAAAACGCCGGATCATCGAGGAAAAAGCCAGAAATCGCGAGCGGATTTTCAGTGCCATCGTCTCGCAGGCCACCGACGCGATTACCCTGATCGATGCTGAAACTTTCGAATTCATCGAATTCAATGATGCGGCCTGCCAACACTTGGGTTATAGCCGCGAGGAATTCGCCTGCTTGCGCCTGCCTGATATACAGGGGGAATTCGACGCCGCCCAGGTGCGCCAGATAGCAGACGATTTCATGCAAGCCGGCGGTGCGCAATTCGATACCTTACGCCGCCACAAGAACGGCACTTTGTTGAATGTCCATGTCAGCATAAAAGTGATTGAGATCAGAGGCCGCAATTATTTGTCCCTGATCTGGTCCGACATTACCGAACGCAAGCAGATTGAACAGCAGTTCCGCCATCTCTTCGACCACAATCCGGCACCGATGTTGATCTACGAGCGCGGCACACTGGCCATGGTTGCCGTGAACGATGCCTTTAACCAGTTATATGGCTACAGCCAAGCGGAAATCACCGCGCTAAAACTCACCGATCTGTTCCCGGACCAACAGAAACAGGCCATTACCACCCTGGCTGCCGGACTGCGCGGATTTGCCTATATCGGCGAGTGGCAGCATATCCTCAAAGACGGCCGGGTGATCGACATCATCGTGCGTTCGCACGACATCCATTTTTCCGAGCGTAACTGTCGAGTGGCAGTGATTACCGACATTACCGAACTGAAACAGGCGGAAGCGGAGCTACGCAAACTGTGGCTTGCGGTGGAGCAAAGCCCCAACAGCATCGTCATCACCAATCTGCAAGCGGAAATCGAGTACGTTAATCAGCATTTTACTACGGTCACCGGCTACAGCCGCGAGGAAGCCATCCGCCAAAATCCGCGGATCCTGCAATCCGGACACACCGGTCAAGCCACTTACGACGAAATGTGGAATACCCTGACCCAGGGTAAAAGCTGGTCCGGCGAATTGATTAACCGCCGCAAGGACGGCAGCGAATACATCGAATGGGCACAGATTACGCCGGTACGGCAAGCGGACGGTGCCGTCACTCACTATCTGGCCATCAAGGAGGATATTACCGAGAAAAAACGGGTAGAGGTCGAACTGGATTCTTATCGCCACCATCTGGAAGAGCTAGTGGCGGCGCGCACCGTAGAGCTGGAACAAGCCCGGCAGGCTGCGGAAGCCGCTACGCTGGCGAAGAGTCAATTCCTGGCCAATATGAGCCACGAAATCCGCACACCGATGAATGCGATTTTGGGCATGTTGTATTTGGCGCTGAAGCAGGATTTACCCTCAACCTTGCATAACCATTTGACGAAGGCGCAGAGCGCCGCGCATTCGCTGTTGGGTATCATCAACGACATTCTGGATTTTTCCAAAATCGAAGCCGGTAAGCTGGAGGTTGAGTCCACCGAATTTGCTCTGGATAGAGTGCTGGAACAACTCACAGACGCTATCGGACTACAGGCTGAGCAAAAAGGCGTGGAGTTTTTAATTCGCTACGATGTGAATATCCCTGCCACCCTGCGAGGCGATCCACTGCGCTTAAAACAGGTGCTGTTCAATCTGTGCGGCAATGCCATCAAATTCACCGAACGCGGGGAAGTGGAATTGGCGTTCCGGATGCTCAGCAAAAAGGCCGACGCGATCATCTTACAGATTTCGGTTCGCGATACAGGCATCGGTATGGATCGGGAGCTGCAAGGGCGGATATTTCAGAAGTTTACCCAGGCCGATCAGTCCACTACTCGGAAGTTCGGCGGCACCGGATTGGGATTGGCAATCAGCAAACACCTGGTGGAACTGATGGGCGGCAGGATCTGGCTGGAAGATTCACAACCCGGACAAGGCACGACTATTTGTTGCACGGTGCAACTGCAAATTGCCCAACAGGCCGAGGCGCGCCGCCGGGAATTGTTGGATCAGACCGGGTCTTTACTGAAAGGCATCCGCGTCTTGGTAGTGGACGACAACGAAATTTCCCGAGAAATTCTCGCGGAAATGTTACGTTTCTTTCAATTGGATGTCAGTTTGGCCGGCGATGGCGCCAGCGCGATTCGTTTGCTGGAAACCGCCGCCGACCATCCTTTCGATCTGGTGTTGATGGACTGGCGGATGCCCGGCATGAATGGCGACGAAGCCACTAGGCGAATTCATGCCGATGCGGCAATTGTGCTGCAACCTAAGGTGATCATGATCACGGCATACGGCCGCGAAGACGTGATGTCGCTGGCTCACCAAGCCGGAGTAGACGGTTTTCTGATCAAGCCGGTTTCGCCGTCGTCGCTGTTGGATAGTATGCTGTCGGCATTGGGGCGGGGCGACGTCCTCGAAAGGCAGGAATCGCAGTATGCCGCCGCTCAGGCGCCGCCGAATTTGCTTGGCCGCCACGTCTTATTGGTGGAAGATAACGCCATCAATCGCGAATTTGCTGTCGAATTGCTGCGCAGTATGAATATCGAGGCGGATGAGGCGGTGAATGGGGAGGAAGCATTGGCGATGGTGCAGCGGTACCAGTACGATTGCATATTGATGGACATCCAGATGCCGGTGATGGACGGTCTGGAGGCAACGCGGCGGATTCGCGCTTTGGCCGGGCAAGCGGGGGGAGAGCGCTTCGCCAGCTTGCCGATCATCGCCATGACTGCGTTGGCAATGGCCCGCGATGCCGAAGAAAGTCGGGCGGCCGGCATGAACGACCACATTACCAAACCGGTTGAACCGCAAAGCTTGTTTTCCTGTTTGGCAAAATGGCTGCCTGTCGTTTCCACCGTTGTTCTGCCCGAGACTTATCTGGTCGATGATGCGCCGGCACGGGTGGTTTGTTCTCCCGAATTATTGGGCTTGCAAAGTTTGCAAGTCAGCGAGGGTATTCGCCGCATCGGCGGAAAGGAAACCGCTTACCGTAAACAACTCAGGCGCTTTCGCGAACATTACGCCAACGCAGTTGACGAATTACAGCGTATATTACAGACCGACAATCTCACAGCCGCTGAAAATTATTGTCATTCCTTGAAAGGCGTGGCCGGCAATATCGGTGCCAACGCGTTTTACGAGTGCGTCGCCGGCATTGATGCCGGGCTTAAACAAAAGCAAAGGCCGGCCGCAGAAAACATGGAGCAGTTGCGCAATTTACTGCAACAGGTGATGACCGACATCGATAGTCTTGCCGCACCGCCGGCGCCGGCCGCATTGCCGACAAAACGGCTGTCCGCCGATGCCGTGAACGCTAAAATTACCCGGCTAATGGCTGTTTTGGAAACTGATTTAGGCGCAGCCGAAGCGTTGATCGGCGATTTGCGCCAGGGTACGGCGGCTAGTGAATTCGAAGCCGATTTCGCCAAGATTGCCGCCGAGGTCGATGCGTTTAACATAGATCAAGCCATAGCCCTGTTGGTTGCGGTACAACAACGCCTGTTGGCTGGACCATCACTAGATCAGCGAAACTAACATGTCCCAGACGAATAACAGCAAACCGAGTATTTTGATCGTCGATGACGTCAATGAAAACCTGCATGCTTTACTGAGCATTCTACGCGAAGACTATGCCATTCTTGCCGCGACCAACGGCGAAAAAGCGCTGGAACTGGCGACACGCGCCCCAGGCCCGGATCTAGTATTGCTGGACATTAAAATGCCGGGCATGGACGGTTACGAAGTGTTGCGGCGGCTGAAGACCGATCCGATGACGGCCGATATTCCGGTGATCTTCGTCACGGCCTTGTCGGAAACCGCTGACGAGGCCGCCGGCCTTAAGTTGGGCGCTGCCGATTACATCACCAAACCGATTAATCCCGACCTGCTGAAACAGCGGATACTGACGCAACTGGAATTGCGCCAATATCGCCGCAAGCCGCTGATGTCCTTAAACGAACAGATGTTGATCAGGGCGGAGCGGCCGGCACTGCTGTTGGTTGACGATATGCCGGAGAATATCCACGAGTTGGCCGAGGCCCTAAAGGAGGAATACCGCATCCGGGTAGCCAACAACGGCCGCAAAGCCGTCGAAATAGTGCTGGGCCCCCATCCGCCCGATGTGGTGCTACTTGACATCCTGATGCCGGAAATGGACGGGTATGAAGTGTGTCGGCGCATCAAGGCAACAGCCGTAGGTAACCGGATACCGGTGTTATTCGTCAGCGTGGTTGATAAAACGGTGGACAAAGTGCGCGGCTTCTCGATTGGTGCCGCCGATTACATTACCAAGCCTTTTGATATTGATGAAGTTCGGGCGCGGATACGCACGCATTTGGAACTTAGCCGCCTGAATCATCATTTCGAGCAGTTGATTGAGCTGCACACCGCCGAGTTGCAACACTTGGACTCCATTGTCTGCCGGTCTCCGGTGGTTGCAATTACCTGGCGCAACACTGAGGATTGGCCGGTGAGTTATGTCAGTGCCAATATCTCGGATTGGGGTTATCGTCCGGAGGATTTGCGCTTGGGCAAAGTGAAGTATCTGGATTTGCTCCCGCCCGAAGACCGGTTTCGGATCGAAGCCGAAGTCGCTGAACATATTGCCCATGGCCCGGACGAATATCATCAGGAATACCGCCTATTGCACGGTGACGGCCATTGGCTCTGGATCGATGAATTTACCCGACTAAGCCGTAACGAACAGGGCGAAGTGGATTCCTTCGATGGCTTGTTGAATAACATCACCGCACGCGTCGAAGCCGAGCAGGCTTTGCGGGAGCGGGAGCATCAATTGCGGGTGATGGGCGATAATCTGCCCGATGGTTATGTGTATCGTTACCAAATCTGGCAGGACGGGCGGGCTGCTCTGCAATACATTAGCGCCGGGGTGGAGAAATTGCACGGGCTGAAACCCGCGCAACTGATCGACGACATCAATCCGTTCTTTGCGCAAATGGCGCCCGAGTCGCTTCAGCAATACCGGGAAGCGGAAGCCGAATGCTTAAGAGAATTAAAAGTCTACAAAGGCAGCGTGTTGTTCAATCCGCCCGGCGGCCGCCAGCGCTGGATTGCTTTTCAGTCCAGCCCAAAACAGCAAGCCGATGGCAGCGTGGTTTGGGATGGTGTTGGTGTTGATGTCACTCAGCGTATAGAGAACGAACAAAAGCTGATTTTACAGGCCCGGCGTGCGCAAGCTTTGTTGGAACTGCCAAAGGCATCGGAAGACTTAAACGAAATGGAATTCATGCAGCGGGGTATGGTTCTGGCGGAGGATCTGACCTCTAGCCAGCTGGCTTTTGTGTACTTCATCAATGTTGACGAAGACAGTATGGAGCTGGTGGCTCAATCCCATGGCACTCCGGAATCAAAGGGCCACAGGTTCGCAGAGAAGCGCATTGCTCTGGCTCAGGCCGGTATCTTGGCCGAGTCTGTCAGAAGCCGCGAACCGGCGGTTTTCAATGATTACCCGGTCCATCTCCCTAAAGAGGTTGTCGTAAAAGCCGATACTGAACCCTCTCCCCTCGGGAGAGGGCAGGGTGAGGGTATGCAAATCAATGCTTTATCTTATACTATCCCCCTCACCCCAACCCTCTCCGGCGAGGAGAGGGGGCTTTTACGACAGCCTCCTGAAGATGGTTTTTCTGAAACGCAACCCGAACTGCGTCGCCTGATTACCGTGCCGGTAATCGAGAATGGCAAAGTGCTGATGTTAACCGGTGTAGGGAACAGATCGAGCGAGTATACGGGGCTGGATGTCGAAACGGTTCAACTGATAGCCAATGCCCTCTGGCGCATCGTCCAACGCAAGCGTGTCGAGAAAAAGGCCGCCCGTTTCAGCCAGGTGTTGGCCCGCTCCACCAATGAAATTCATATTTTCGATAGCCGAACACTGCGGTTTATTGATGTTAACCAGGGCGGGCGGGACAATCTTGGTTATTCAAGCCAAGAGCTCGAAGGGATGACGCCGTTGGATATCACACCCGAGTTAACCTTGGAAGCGTTTGAACTGTTGTGCGCGCCGCTGCGTGCGGGCAGCAAGAGTCGCTGCGATTTTTCAACCATCCATCGACGTAAAGACGGTAGCGAGTATCCGGTTGAAGTTCATCTGGAATTAATCGATGATCAACCTCCGTTATTTGTGGCCATCATCAACGATTTGACGGAAACTCGGCAGATGCAGGACCGCATCGTACAATTATCGCGGTACGACCCGGTCACCGGTTTGCCGAATCAATTTTTCTTCGAAGACCTGTTGTCGTCAGCCATCGCGCAAGCCGAGCATCAGCATCACGATATTGCGGTTTTGCGTTTGGATATTGAAAATTTCCACATGATCGATGATACCTACGGTTACGAAATTGGCGACCAAACCTTGAAAATCATTGCCAATCGTTTGGTTAAGGCCGCAGGTAGCGAAGGCCTTGTCACCCGCATGGCCAAGGATAATTTCAATATTGCCTGTTCGGACATCAACGGCCCCTCGGCAGCCGAACAACTCGCTGAAACGGTGAGAGCGGCGGTCACGGAAGCAGTGGTTTTAGCCCAGCACGAAATCCATCTGGAAGCCAAGATCGGGATCAGTTTTTATCCCTCGGACGCTAAATCGGCCAGCGAATTGGTGCAGCGCGCCGGGATAGCTTTAAATCACGCCAAAGCCGATAAAGCGTCTGGCTTTCGTTTCTTCAAACAGGACATGAATGAGCTGTTACTGACCAGAATTGCGCTGACCAACGACATGCGCCACGCGGTCGAGCGCGAACAATTTGAGCTTCATTACCAGCCTCAGGTCGATCTTACCAGCGGAAAAGTCATTGGCCTGGAAGCCTTGGTGCGCTGGAATCACCCGCGTGAAGGATTTTTGCCGCCGAATAAATTTATCCCCTTGGCGGAAGAGTCCGGCTTGATCGTGCCCTTGGGAGATTGGATTATCAAGCGGGCCGTATCGCAAACCAAGGAATGGCGCGATGCCGGCCTAATCCCTGAGGGGTTTACCGTTGCTGTCAATGTCTCCGCCATACAAATGCAGGCGGGTGGCTTGGTCGATTTGCTAAAGCAGTTATTCGCTGACACCGATTTGCCGGCCCATTATATTGAATTGGAACTTACCGAAAGCTTGTTGATGACGAATGTAGCCGAGACCCTGACGCTGCTGAAACAGCTGAAGGATCTCAGTATCCATCTGTCGATTGACGATTTCGGCACCGGCTATTCTTCGCTTTCCTACCTCAAACAATTCTCGGTGGACAAGCTCAAGATAGATAAAAGCTTTATCGACAATGTCATCACCGATGCCAACGATGCGGTGATTGTGCAAGCCACCATCGCGATGGCGCACAGCATGGGCCTGGCCGTCATAGCGGAAGGGGTGGAAACCCAGGGGCAAACCACTTACCTGAGAAGGCTGCGCTGTGATCAGCTACAGGGCTATTATTTCAGCCGGCCCTTGCCCAGCGCTGAGATTCGGCAGTTATTGCAGGCCGGAACTATACTGCGTTTCCCCTCGGATGAACAAAAACCGCAGGTGCTTATCGTGGATGACGAACCCTATATCATGTCGGCGCTGAAGCGCTGCTTGTGGCGGGATGATTATGAAATTTTGACGGCCGGCAGTGGTGGAGAAGCACTAGAGTTATTGGCCAATCATCCTGTCATGGTGATTATTTGCGATCAACGCATGCCCGATATGACCGGTACGGAGTTTTTGTCGCGCGTTAAAATCATGCACCCGCGAACGGTACGAATGATTATTTCCGGCTATGCCGACCTAAACACTATTACCGAGGCTGTTAACAAAGGCGAAATATACAAATTCCACAACAAGCCTTGGGACGACGATGAATTACGGAATGACGTTCGGGAAGGCATCGAGCGTTACTATGCCTCTGAAAAAAACAGGTAATTGTAACGGCTTGCAATTGGTCGATTGTGTCATCGGGCAAAGGGAAATATGGCAGCTTTAAAGGTCAAGGTTTTTGTTTAAAAGAGGGCATTTCGCAAACCAGCCAAGATCCAAATAAGCTACTTTAATCAGAATCTTGTGCACCAATTTAGATCTAATTTTGTCTGTGATTGCACCACTAAAACGCAAAAGTTTGATTTTGCAATCGGTATGATTTTGTATATAATTGATTTATATGCAGAGTTAAGTATGGCATATTGCTTGCTGTATAGTTTTACAACACGTGAGGCGCGATCATAAAAGCGCCTTATCAAAATGGTGACTAGGGTTCCGGTTCGATTTCGAACGTCAGCGACCGAGAGTTGCCGGCTTCTTTCGGGGAGCTACACGGCGGGATAAAAGCCCGGGAGGTCAGACGGTTTAACAAACCGGTCCGCCTCTACGTGTAGCTTTTTCAACCCGACCGGAGCTACTCATGACATCTACTTTCTCCCACTGCCTGTCCCGATTAATTGCGCTTGTCCTCGCTGCGGCGTTGTTTTGCTTATCTAAACCGGCTTTCGCCGAGGTAAAGGTCGGCGTCAGCGATTGGCCCGGCTGGGTGGCCTGGTACGTCGCCGAGAAGAACGGCTATTTCAAAAAATACGGTGCCAAAGTCAAACTGGTTTGGTTTGCCAATTACACCGACTCGATCTCGGCCCTATCGGCCGGCCAACTCGATGCCAACTGCCAGACCTGGTCCGACACGATGGCGCCGCTCAGCAAGAACGTGCCGATCAAAGCCATTTTGGTCAACGACAATTCCGACGGCAACGACGCCTTGATGGTCAATCCGGGCATCAAAAGCTTCGCCGACCTGAAAGGCAAAACCATCGCTCTCGAGCAATATTCGATATCCCACTTCGTGCTTGCCACGGCGCTGAGCAAGAACGGCCTAACATTCAACGATATTAAAACCGTAAACCTGTCGGCCGGCGACGCGGCGGCGGCGTTTCTGAGCGGTCGGGTCGACGCGACCGTGGTGTGGAATCCTTGGGTCAACAATATCCAAACCAGCGGCAAAGGTTCTGCCTTGTTCACTTCCAAAGACATGCCCGGTTTGATCCCGGACTTATTGGTAGCAAGGGTTAAAGCCATCGAAACCCACCGTGCCGAACTGGTCGGCATGATCAAGGCTTGGCAGGATACGCAACGCTTTATCCGCGAGCAGCCCGACCAAGCCGTCGCGATCATGGCCAAAGTGGTCGGCATGAAACCGGACGCCTACAAAGTGTTTCTGCCGGGCACCCGCTTCTTTACTCTCGAAGACAATCTCAAAGCCATGGCCGTCGCAACCGAATCGTCCTCCTTGGCCGCTGTCGGTCCGACCATTGCCGGCTTTCTGAAAGACAATCGCCTGATCGAATCCGTGCCCGATTTAGCCGCTGGCTTTGACGCCTCGTTGGTGACCGAAGCGCTCGCCGTTCATTAGCTCCAGGTGGCAACTATGACTGGCAATTTGAATCCGCGCCGACCATTGTGGGCGATACGCGGCAGTTTGGAACGGCGCGCGCATTGGCTGATTGCAATGAGCGGTTTACTGTCGGTGCTGCTCGGTTGGTGGTGGGTCTCCGCCGGCGGCGCGATAGACCCGGTGTTCCTGCCGACGCCGCCTTTGGTGTTGGACAGTGCCTGGGAATGGCTGCGCGACGGCGATTTGCTCGGCGACATCGCCATCAGCGTTTATCGGGTCGTGGCCGGGTTTCTATTGTCGGCAGTGCTGGCCTTGCCCTTGGGCGTACTGGTGGGCACTTATGCGCCGGTCAAGGCCCTGTTTGAACCGTTGACCGACTTCATCCGCTATATGCCGGCGGCAGCCTTCATCCCGTTGGTGATGCTGTGGGTCGGTATCGACGAGGGCGCCAAGATCGCGATTATTTTCATCGGCACCTTTTTTCAAATGCTGTTGATGATCGCCGAGGACGTGCGGCGGGTGCCGATGGAACAAATCGAAGCGGCGCAAACCATGGGCGCCGACCGCGACGAAATCGTGATGCGGGTGATCATGCCGTCGGCCAAACCGGCGATTCTCGATACCTTGCGGGTGACGATGGGCTGGGCCTGGACCTATCTGGTGGTAGCCGAGTTGGTGGCGGCCAATTCCGGCTTGGGCTTTGCCGTGCTCAAGGCGCAACGCTTTTTACAGACCGACAAAATCTTCGCCGGCATCATTCTGATTGGGTTATTCGGCCTGGCTACCGACCAATGCTTCCGCTGGGCGCATCGCCGCAGCTTCCCTTGGCTGTACCGGAGATAGCGCCGATGACGACTCCCATCATTCAAATCCGCAACTTGCAAAAACGCTTTGCCGCCAACGGCGCGGATATCGTCGCCTTGCAGGATGCCGATCTCGACATTGCGCCCGGCGAGTTCGTCACGCTGGTCGGCGCGTCCGGCTGCGGCAAATCGACCTTGCTGCGCATCGTTGGCGGCCTGGAGCCGGCCAGCGGCGGTAGCGTCAACGTCGACGGTTTGCCTATCGCCGGCCCCGGCATTGACCGGGCCATGGTATTCCAGCATTACAGCCTGTATCCGTGGTTGAGCGTGACCGACAACATCAAGTTCTGTCGGCAATTAAAAGTGCATCGGGACGTATCGACGCTGGGCGATGTTGAATCAGCCGAAGGCCGGGCCGACGCCTTGATCCGCTTGATGGGTCTGAGCCACGTCGCCGACGCCTATCCGAATCAACTGTCCGGCGGCATGCAGCAGCGGGTGGCCATTGCCCGGGCCTTGATGGCTCGGCCGCGCATCTTGTTGATGGACGAGCCGTTCGGCGCATTGGACGCCCAGACCCGCGAAGTGATGCACGATCTGATTCTGCACGTATCCATCCTGGAAAAAACCACGGTGCTGTTCGTCACCCACGACGTGGAAGAAGCGATTTATCTGGCCCACCGGGTGGTGTTGATGGCCCCCCGGCCGGGACGCATCGCCGCGATACACCAGGTACCGTTGCCGGACCACCGTGACCAGGACATGAAACAGAATCCGGACTTCATTGCCTTGAAAAAACAGATTTTGGCCGGTATTCGCGAGACTTCCGGCATGCAAACCAATTACGAACTACTCGAGCGTCTGGGGCAGAGCCCGGCGCTATAACCGATTCAGGAGACCACGATGAGCTTAGCCTCGATAAATAACGAAGACCTGCTGTGGAGCGAAAATCTGCCGGCCGGCGCCCATACCTCGTTCCGGATGCGGCGCGGCAACCGCTTGCGTTTTACCGACAGCGAAGGCGGCGCCAATCTGGCGGCCTTGTTTATCAATGACGACGAACGCACTGAACGCTACAACATGGCCGACACGCTGAAGGCCCAACATACCTTTCATCTGAGCGAAGGCTTTGTCTGCTATTCGGACATGGGCCGGGTGTTGTGCTCGATTACCGCCGATACGCTGGGCTGGCACGACACGGTGTGCGGTGTATCCGACGCCGCGCAAGTGCTGGCCAAATACGGCACGGCCAGTTACCAAAGCCATCGCAATACCATGTATCGCAACGGCCGCGACAGCTTATTGATCGAATTGGAAAAGTGGGGCTTGGGCAAGCGCGACCTGGTCGCCAACGTCAACTTCTTCAGCAAGATCGCGGCCGACGACGATGGCAATTTGCAATATCAAGTTGGACATTCCGCCCCAGGCAACCAAGTAGAGCTGCGCTTTGAACTGAACACGCTGGTGCTGCTCAGCACCTGCCCGCATCCACTGGACCCGAATCCGCATTACCAGCCCAAATCGGTAAAGCTCGAGGCTTACCGTGGCGATTTGCCGGACCAGGACGATAAATGTCGCAATTTCCGCCCGGAAAACAGCCGCGGCTTTACCAATACCGAACGCTATTTCCTGTAATCACCGATTTTACGAGAACCAACCTATGCCCATCGTCGAAAGCACGCTCGACCCGAGCACCGCACTTTACGATTACACCTTGCCGGCCGGCGAACCCTGGCTATATACCATCAAACAAGGCCAGACCTTCCGCATCTTGGATCTGGAAGGCAACCAAGCCGTCGACACCTTGTTTTACAGCGCCGCCGACCATGAAGAACGCTACAGCGCCACCGACACGATACGCCACCAAGGTAATTTGTACCTGAGTGCCGGCACCAAGCTGATGTCCGGCGAGGGTAACGTGCTGCTGACCATCGTGGCCGACACCTGTGGTCGCCACGATACCTTAGGCGGCGCTTGTGCCGCCGAGAGCAACAGCGTGCGCTATGCCCTGGATAAGAAGCACATGCACAGTTGCCGCGACAGCTTTTTGTTGGCCATCGGCCACGCCGACTGCGGGCTGGCCAAGCGCGACATCGCCAGCAATATCAATTTTTTCATGAACGTGCCGGTCACGGCAGACGGTCAATTGACCTTTGCCGACGGCATTTCCGCGCCGGGTAAATACGTGGAAATGCGGGCCGAGATGGACGTCATCGCGCTGATTTCCAACTGCCCGCAACTGAATAATCCGTGCAACGCCTACAACCCGACGCCGGTGCGCCTGCTGATCTGGGATTGACCCGTAATCCGCGCCGGGACGACCCGGCGTTGGCAAAGCAAGGCGGGACGGCCCGCCAGAAGAGGATTCATGTTTAACAAGGTATTGATCGCCAATCGCGGCGAAATCGCCTGCCGCATCATTCGGACCTTAAAGCAATTGGGGGTCGCCAGCGTCGCGGTGTATTCCGAAGCCGACGCCCACGCCCGCCACGTGCAGGATGCCGACGAAGCGGTTTGCGTCGGCGGCGCGGCGGCGGCCGACAGCTATTTGCGCAGCGAACGGATTCTGGCAGCGGCGCTGGCCACCGGCGCCCAGGCCATCCATCCCGGCTACGGCTTTCTGAGCGAAAATGCCGAATTTGCCGAACAATGCGCGGCGGCCGGTATCGTCTTCATCGGCCCGACCCCGGAGCAATTGCGGCGTTTCGGCTTGAAGCATACCGCTCGCGAGATCGCCAAAACCTGCGGAGTACCGTTACTGCCGGGCACAGGCTTGCTGGCGGATATCGCCCAGGCCTTGCAAGCGGCGGCCGACATCGGCTATCCGTTGATGCTGAAAAGCACTGCCGGCGGCGGCGGTATCGGCATGCGCTTGTGCCGCAACGATACCGAACTGAGCGAGGCGTTTGCCGTAGTGCAGCGCTTGAGTGCGGCCAATTTCAAGGACAGTGGCCTGTATCTGGAAAAATTCATCGAACGCGCCCGCCATATCGAGGTGCAGATATTCGGCGACGGCGCGGGCCGGGTGATCCATTTAGGCGAGCGCGATTGTTCGGTACAGCGCCGCAACCAGAAAGTGATCGAGGAAACCCCGGCGCCAGGCATCAGCGAGGCGACGCGCGCGGCACTCTATCGCCATGCCCTGGCACTGGGCGAGGCGGTGGCTTACCGTTCGGCCGGTACGGTCGAATTCGTCTACGACCAGGACAGCGGCGAGTTTTATTTCCTGGAGGTCAACACCCGGCTGCAAGTCGAACACGGTGTCACCGAACAAGTCACCGGCACCGATCTGGTGGCATGGATGCTGCGTTTGGCGGCTGGCGATTCCGTATTTCTGGATCAATACCGGCACGCGCCGCAGGGCTGGTCGATGCAAGTTCGGGTCTACGCCGAAGACCCGAACAAAAACTTCCAACCGTCGGCCGGCCTGTTGACCGATTGCCGGTTTCCGGCCGCAGTCAGGATCGACCATTGGCTGGAAAACGGCTTGGAAGTCACGCCGCATTACGATCCGTTGCTGGCCAAGGTCATCGTCCACGCCGCCGACCGCGAACAGGCGTTGGCGGAGATGCACGCCGCACTGGCCAACACCCGTTTGGCCGGTATAGAAACCAATCTGGCCTATTTACGGCAGATCGTCGCCGACGACGTGTTTCGCAGCGGCCGGCAGATCACGGCTTATCTAGCCGGACTGACTTATCGTCCGCGCACCTTGGATGTGCTGGAAGCCGGCACCCAAAGCATGATCCAGGACTATCCGGGCCGCCTGGGTTATTGGGACGTAGGCGTACCGCCGTCCGGGCCGATGGATATGCTGGCCTTTCGTTTAGGGAACCGGATTTTGGGCAACCCGGAACACGCGGCCGGTCTGGAAATGGCGATCAACGGTCCCTGCCTGCGCTTCAATTTCGCCACCCGCATCGTTTTGACCGGCGCGGCGATGCAAGCCGAGTTGAACGGCGAATCGGTGGCATTCTGGCAAGCCATTCAAGTGTCCGCCGGCGACGTATTGAAACTGGGTACTATTGCCGGCCAGGGTTGCCGAACTTATCTGGCGCTCCAAGGCGGCTTCGACGTGCCGGAATATCTGGGCAGCCGCGCCACGTTTACCTTGGGCCAGTTCGGCGGCCACGGCGGCCGGGTGCTGCGGGTCGGCGACGTGTTGCCGATTGCGGCGGAAATCGGTTTGACTGAGGAAGTCGTACCGAATCCAAGCGCGCTCCCCAGCTACGCCGAGCATTGGCACATCGGTGTGCTGTACGGGCCGCACGGCGCGCCGGACTTTTTTACCGATGCGGACATCGCCGAATTCTTCGCGACCGATTGGGAAGTGCATTACAACTCCAACCGTACCGGCATTCGCCTGATCGGCCCGAAACCGCGCTGGGCGCGTAGCGACGGTGGCGAGGCCGGCCTGCACCCGTCCAACATCCACGACAACGCCTACGCAATAGGCGCGGTGGATTTTACCGGCGACATGCCGGTGATACTCGGTCCGGACGGTCCCAGTCTGGGCGGCTTTGTCTGTCCGGCTACGGTGGTCGCGGCGGAATTGTGGAAACTGGGCCAACTGAAGCCAGGTAATACCGTGCGCTTTATCCGCTTGAACCGCGAACAGGCTGCACATCTGGATGCCGAGGTCGAACGGGTCATAGCCAATCCTGCCGATGCGGCTTTGCCCGAATTGCCAGCGGAAACGGATGCCCAGGAAAGCTGCATCGTCGCCCAGCTGCCGGCCTCTGGCGAGCGGGTAGCCGTCACCTACCGCCAAGCCGGCGACCGCAACCTACTGGTCGAATACGGGCCATTGATTTTGGACCTGAATCTGCGCTTTAGGGTGCACGCCTTGATGACTTGGCTGCAACAGCGCGGCATTCCCGGCATTGTTGACCTGACGCCGGGCATACGTTCCTTGCAAGTGCATTATGATCGAAGCTTGGAGCTGGACGAACTGATGCGGATTCTGGCGCAGGCCGAAGCCGAATTGCCCGGCATCGAAGACATGGAAGTGCCGACCCGCATCGTCCACCTGCCGCTGTCCTGGGACGATCCGTCCACGCAATTGGCTATCGAAAAATACATGCAGTCGGTGCGCAAGGATGCGCCGTGGTGTCCGAGCAATATCGAATTCATCCGCCGCATCAACGGACTGGACAGCATCGAACAGGTCAAGGAGATCCTGTTCAACGCCAGCTACCTGGTGATGGGTTTGGGCGACGTCTATCTCGGCGCACCGGTGGCAACCCCGATCGATCCGCGCCACCGACTGGTGACGACCAAATACAACCCGGCTCGAACCTGGACCCCGGAGAATGCAGTCGGCATCGGCGGCGCTTACCTGTGCGTCTACGGCATGGAAGGCCCGGGCGGCTATCAGTTTGTCGGCCGCACCGTGCCGATGTGGAATCGCTACCGGCAAACCGCCGATTTTCGCGACGGCAAGCCGTGGTTGCTGCGCTTTTTCGACCAAATTCGGTTTTATCCGGTATCCGCCGAGGAATTGCTGCGTTACCGGCAAGATGTGCTCAGCGGCAAGCTCAAGCTGGATATTCGCGAGGAAACCTTCAGCTTACGCCAATACAACGACTTTCTACGCGAACACGCCGGGGAGATCGCCGAATGCAAAAGCCGCCAACAGGCTGCCTTCGACGCCGAACGCGAACGCTGGGAGCAAGCCGGCCAGGTTTAT
Source organism: Methylomonas sp. MK1 (assembly GCF_000365425.1). Classification (NCBI taxonomy): domain Bacteria; kingdom Pseudomonadati; phylum Pseudomonadota; class Gammaproteobacteria; order Methylococcales; family Methylococcaceae; genus Methylomonas; species Methylomonas sp. MK1. Next base: position 310,617 of record NZ_AQOV01000001.1, on the reverse strand, counting down.
GCCGACGACCAGACCGTCGCGGCGGCGGCCATCGATACCGAACTAGACTTGCCGCCCGGCGCCCGGGCCGTGGCCAGCCATATCGCCGGCAATGTCTGGCAGGTATTGGTTCAGGCCGGCGATAGCGTCAGGAAAGGCGACGCCTTGGTGGTGGTCGAATCGATGAAAATGGAGTTTCCGGTGCCGGCGCCGGAAGACGGCACGGTCTGGAAAGTATTTTGCAACGAAGGCGCCCAGATCAGCGCCGGCCAAGATTTGCTGGTGCTGCAGGCCGGGGAGGACGCATGACGGCTTGGACCGAATTGCCCGAGGTACTGAGCATCGCCGGCCTCAGCCAAGCTTACCGGGATGGAGAATTGACGCCGGCGGCATTGGTGGACATGCTCTGGCAACGCCTGGAATCCGCACCGGCGCGCGGCGTCTGGATCAGCCGTTTATCGCTACCGCAGATGCGAGCTTATGCTGCGGCGTTGGCGGATAAATCGGCGGAGGACTTGCCCTTGTATGGGATTCCGTTTGCGATCAAAGACAACATCGATCTGGCCGGTCTGCCCACTACCGCAGGCTGTCCGGCTTACGCCTACCAGCCGCAGCAATCGGCTTTTGTGGTGCGGCAATTGTTCGCCGCCGGTGCGATTCCGGTCGGCAAGACCAATCTGGACCAGTTCGCGACCGGTTTGGTCGGTACCCGCTCGCCGTATGGTGTGTGCCGCAACAGTTTCGATCCGGCTTACATCGCCGGCGGCTCCAGCTCGGGTTCGGCGGTCGCGGTGGCGACGGGGTTGGCCAGCTTTGCACTGGGCACCGACACCGCCGGTTCCGGCCGGGTACCGGCGGCGTTCAATAATCTGGTCGGCGTCAAGCCGACGCGGGGCTTGTTAAGCACGTCCGGCGTGGTGCCGGCTTGCCGCAGCCTGGATTGCGTATCGATCTTCACGTTGACGGCCGCCGACGCGGAACGGGTAATACGGGTCGCCAACGTTTACGACGATGCGGATGCTTACAACCGTCCCGATCAACCCTTGCCTGTGCCGCCAGGCTTCGCCGGCTGCTTCCGTTTCGGTGTACCTAAGCCGGAGCAACTGCAATTTTTCGGCGACGCTGCTGCCAGCGCATTATTCGCCGAGGCGGTTGCGGAACTGGTCGGGCAAGGCGGTAGCGCGATCGAAGTCGACATTCAAGCTTTGTTGGACGCCGCCAGCCTGCTTTACGCCGGGCCTTGGCTGGCCGAGCGCTATTTGGTTGCCGGCGAGCTGTTGCAAAACTCCCCGGAAGCGCTATTCCCGGTTACCCGCGCCATTTTGGCCAACGGCGCGGACTTGTCGGCGGCCGATGCCTGGCAAGCATTTTACCGGTTGCAGGAATTGAAGGTGCGAAGCGATGCGATCTGGAGGCAAATCGATGTACTGGTCACGCCGACCACCGGCACCATCTACCGGATCGCGGCAGTCGAAGACAATCCGCTCGAATTGAACAGTCGATTAGGCTATTACACCAATTTCATGAACCTGCTCGACTTCAGCGCCATCGCGCTGCCGGCCGGTTTTCGCGCCAATGGCCTGCCGTTCGGCATCACCTTGTGCGCGCCGGCCTTTGCCGACCGGGCCTTGCTGGCTTTGGCGAAACGGCGCGAGCAATTGGCGCCGCATGCGCTGGGCGTCTCCCAAACCTTAAGCGCCGAATATCCAGACGCGAGCACTGATGACTCGTCCGGCTTCGTGCGGGTCGCGGTATGCGGCGCGCATCTGTCCGGCCTGCAGCTAAACCATCTGTTGACCGGCCGCGGCGGCGTCTTGTTGCAACGCACGCACACCGCGCCGACCTACCGGCTATATGCGTTGCCGGACGGCAAGCGGCCCGGTATGGTGCGCGCCGAACCCGGCGCGGCAATTGCGGTCGAGGTGTGGGCCTTACCGGTCAGCCGTTACGGCGAATTCGTCGCCGAAATACCGCCGCCGTTGGGTATAGGCAGCGTGCAATTGCAGGACGGCACTAGCGTGCAGGGCTTCGTCTGCGAAACCGCCGCCGTGGGCGAGGCACTGGACATTACCGATTACGGCGGCTGGCGCGCCTATCTTGCCCGTCCCGACTAAACGGCTGCCGGCCGCGATCTGACTTTCCGCAACCTTAGCAATTTAAGCCGGATTTTCCGGCTGGCGGGCGCGCTTGCGTCCGAAAAACTTCGACGATTCATTTTTCGACAGGAGAACACCATGCCACACTCATCTTTACGAATCCGCGAATGGCTGTACGCCGCACCGTTATTGTTGGCGATGTCGCCATTGCCGGCCGAGGAACGCGCCGGTTTGTTAAATGGCTTATCCATGATCAACGATTTGCCCTGGATGAAAGCAGCCGGCTTGCGCGTCCACAGTTGGGCAGACGCCGGTATCGTTTACAACGCCAACGACCCCGGCGACGGTTACAACGGCACCGTGGTGTTTGCCGACCGGGCCAACGAATTCAATTTGCACCAGTTCGGCGGCGAATTGATCCGCGACGTCGATACCGGCGGCGACCATTGGGACGTCGGCGGCAAACTGACGCTGATGTACGGCAGCGACGCCCGTTTTAATACTATCAATCCCTACGGCGGCGGCCATTGGGATAACCGCTTGATCGGTTCCGACGAGCGTTTCTACAAACTGGCGATCCCAAATGCCTATTTGGATATTTTTACGCCTATAGGCAAGGGCCTGACCACGCGTATCGGCCGGTTTTATACGATCATGGGTTACGAAACCGGTTTGTCGCCGGACAATTTTTTCTACACTCACCCCTATACCTTCCAGTACGGCGAGCCGTTTACCCATTTCGGCATGACCACCACCTATCCGGTCCATCAAAATCTGAGCGTGACACTGGGCGCGGTGACAGGCGGCCACACCAAACTAAACGGTGTACTGGACGGCAACGGCGCCTGGGACGGTTTCGACAAAAACATGGAAAACTGGAATTTCCTGGGCGGCGCAACCTGGACCAGCGACGATGCAGCAACCTCGTTTACCGCGACGCTGATTACCGGCGACGTCAACAGCAACAACAATCTACGCGAATTTCAGCGCCAGACCGGTATCAATAAACGCGATAACCGCACCTTTTACAGTCTGGTATTCCAGCACAACTTCGCCGAACGCTGGCATTACGTGTTGCAGCACGACCACGGTATCGAACAACAACATCCCTTGAACAATTTCGCCGACGCCGAATGGTACGGCATCCATTCTCAACTGAAATACGATGTCACCGATACGGTGGGCGTGGGTCTGCGCGGCGAATGGTTTAGGGATGACGACGGCGTTCGGGTTGGCCAAATGTGCCCGAGTTGCGCGGTACTGGCAACTGGGCCTGCCAACTACTATGCGGCGACAGTCGGCCTAAACTGGAAACCGGCGAAATGGTTGATGTTTAGACCTGAAGCCCGCTACGACTGGTCGCAAGGCGTCGATGCTTACGACGAACGCAATAAGGACAGCCAATTTATATTTGGTGCCGATGTGGTTGTTACCTTTTAGGGGCTGTTGCCGTTTTTCACTAATCAAACGATGCCACGACGGTTGTTTACGGACGAATACCGGAATAAATTCAAAGCCATCCTGTTATTAACCCGGCCCTTAAATACCGTTCGCCCTGGGCTTAGGTGAGCTCAGTCCGAACGGAATGCCCGAGATAAATAGGGCCGGTCAATAGTTTGGCCAAGGCTTGTCGGCCGTTTTTCTAGGTCTGAAACGGCAGTAAACGATAGCCCCCAGCGCACCCAGGGCATGACCGTAATGATCGATTTTAAATTGCAGTTGACCGTTTGCTTTATATTCCATGCTGTTTCCGAAGGACAAAACCACCAAAAACACGCCACAGATAAGTACCGCATACAGCCACTCTTTGATGCTCAGACCCTCCTGGTCGGTGAAGTAAGCGGCAGCTAAACCGAATACGCCGCCGGAAATACCGCAGATCGCAATAGGCTCGGCATAGAACAGGATTGAGGGGATAGAGGACAAGCCGGCTACCAGCAACACCATTAAAAATCGGCCCGAGCCGACTTGCCGTTCATACGCCGCAGCGATGCCCAGGCCGGCTACATTGGTCAGCACATGCGGAAAGTTAATGTGGATGAATAAATGCGTGATGGCTTGCAGCGGCCATAAAATCGCCGCTGCCGAAATATTGTTCAATGCAAATAAACGATAAAGCCGCTGATCGATCTCATTAAAGCCAAAGTCGCTGGTAACTAGAAAAATACTAAAAAGCAACAAACCGGAAAACAACGCCGCTTTAATTTGCTTAAAGTTTTCCAAGAAAGTCAGCGGGGCGTCTTTCAGGCTGCTCGGCGATGGTCTGTAAAACAGCAGCAGCGCGGTATAGGCTGCCGTCACAATAAAAAACAAGATCATTTAACGACGGCAATATTGCGTTCGATATGCTGTTGCGTGGCTTCGTCAAGCTTGGCTACTTTTTCCACGCCTTTTAGCTGCGCTTTAATGTAGATATTTCGGCCGTTATTAAATGTAAATTTCATCGGCCTTTGCAGCATGCCCTTGCCGATTTTGACGGTGGCAATCTCGTTGAAGGCAAAAAAGTCGTCGCTTGCAAATTTCCCCAATAAGTTTAAACGGTGAAAATGGATGCCTTTTTGAGTAACGGCAATAAAATATTGCTTCATGCTCAATACAGCCAGGGGGCCGATGATAAAAAACAACCAAAGTTTGAAAGGTTGCTGGGCGATGAAAAATCCGACTAGAGAATCTCCCGGCATTAAATTTTTCAGAATATGCGCCTTCGCCGCTTCTTTGTTCATTAAGATTCCTTATGGTCAATTATTTAATAGTGGCGTGAATACAATTGATGCCCGCCTTGGCCGGTTGTTGAAAGCTTAACGGCTAAACCGAACTGCCGATAAATGTAGACCAACCACGAAGGGTGTCAACGGATGGGGGTGTTTGGATTAAGGTGGTGCGGGGGGATAAGCAGGTTTTTATCCCCCTTTAGAATTAATTTGTTGAGTCGGCAGGCAGAGATTTACCAAGCAAAACAGCGTTTGTAGCTTTACCCCACCATTGTTGTAACTGTAAGTAGTGTGCAATGGTGGCCTTGCGTCTGATCTTCCCTGCGATTATTCCACCAGCGGCAAAATCAAATAATCCGTCCATTTCCGGTCGCCGTCGGCTTCGTCTTCGGTCGGCACCAGGGTTTCATTCCATCCTCCCCCAAGAGCTTTTACCAGCATCACAGAAGCCGACAAACGTTGCCCCAACAATTGCGTAGCAGTTTGTTGATTGGCTAGAGCGGCGGTTTGTGCAGTCATCACGTTTATATAACTCACGGTACCAGCCTGGTACTGGTTATTGGTCAGCGCCAAGGCCTGTTTGGCCGCCGCCACGGCTTTGTCCTGCACCTGAGTTTCTTCCTCCAGTATCCGCAATGCGGCCAGGTTGTCTTCCACTTCCTGAAAGCCGGTAAGTACCGTTTGTCGATATCCGGCGACAGTAGCATCGTAGGCGTCTATCGCCTGTTTATACTGCGCGTTTTTGGCCCCGCCATCGAATAAGGTTAAGGCCAGTCCGGCCGGCCCCAAGGACCAATAACGCCGTGCCATCGTAAACAAGGTATCGGCGGTCGGCGATTGAAAACCGTTGGTCGAGGCCAGATTCAGCGTCGGAAAATAAGCGGCTTTAGCAACGCCGATCTGCGCATTCGCAGCGGCAATTTTGCGTTCGGCGGCAGCGATGTCCGGGCGGCGCTCCAGCAGTTCAGACGGTAGGCTGACCGGAATGCCCGGCGGCTGTGCGTCCAGAGGCGCGGGTGCCAACGCCAGTTCCGCCGGCGATTTGCCTATCAGCACCGCGATAGCATGTTCCAGCTTGGCTCGTTGTACGCCAAGATCGATAGACTGGGCGCGCACGGTTTCCAGTTGAGTTTCTGCTTGCACCACATCGGCCTTGGCCACCACGCCCACCGCATAGCGGTTTTTGGTAATTTCCAGGGTTTTTGTAAAAGCCGTCACTGTTTCATCCAATAAGGCTTTTTGGGCGTCCAGTGTTTTCATTTGAAAATAACTGTCCGCCAAAGCAGATTGGCTGGACAAAATCAGGGCATGCAAAGTCGCGGCGCTGGCCTGCGCATTGCTGGTGTTTGCTTCCACCTGGCGGCGTACGCTACCCCATAAATCCGGTTCCCAGGCCACGCCGACCGCCTGGCCGAACAGGTTGCGCACCCCGCCCACCGCGACGTTCTGGCCGGTGGCGGCGCGGAAGCGGTTGAAGGTGCCGGTCAGCGTCGCCACCGGCAGCAAGGAGGATTGCACAGACTGCACCAGATGCTGGGCTTGCCGGTATTGGGCTTCGGCCTGGATGATGGACTGGTTGGCGGCGGCGACCTGTTCTTCCAGTTCGTTCAGTTTGGGGTCGTTAAAAATTTCCCACCATTTGCCGGGCAAGCCGGTATCGCGCGGCTGGGCCTGTTTCCAGCCTTTCACTTCTTTAAACTCTTCGGATACATTGGCTTGCGGACGGACATAATCCGGGCCTACCGTACAGGCAGCCAATGGCAAAGTCAGTAAGGAAGCAAGCAACGGTGGGTTAATTCTTAAACGCATGACTATCGGTTTAGATGGAATGTGGCGCTGGTCTGGCGGCGCGGTTGGAAAAACGGCCGTGCAACCACAGCCGGAACCGGTCGAGGTACAAATAAACGACCGGCGTCGTGTACAAAGTCAACAGCTGGCTGAAAATCAGGCCGCCGACGATGGAAATCCCCAAGGGCTGGCGCAATTCCGCGCCGTAACCACTGCCCAAAGCCAGCGGCAGGGCGCCGAACAGCGCGGCCAGGGTAGTCATCAGGATCGGTCTGAAGCGCAACATGCAGGCCTGAAAGATCGCTTCCCGCGAATCCAAACCGCGCTCGCGCTCAGCCAGCAGTGCAAAGTCTATCATCATGATCGCATTTTTCTTGACGATGCCGATCAGCAAAATCACCCCGATCAGCGCAATGATGCTGAACTCCTTTTCGCAAGCCATCAAGGCCAGCAAGGCGCCGACGCCGGCCGAGGGCAGGGTGGACAGAATCGTCAACGGATGTATCAGGCTTTCGTACAACACGCCCAGCACGATGTAAATACTGATCAGCGCGGCCAAAACCAGCCAGGGCTGGCTGCGCAAGGCTTCCTGAAACGCCTTGCCGGAACCTTGAAAACTGCCGGTAATGGCGGCCGGCAGGCCGATGTCGCGCAACGCTTGATTTATTGCAACATCGGCAGTGGACATCGATATGCCGGGTTTTAAATTAAACGACAATTCGGTCACCGCAAACTGGCCTTGGTGATGCACCGATAGCGGCGCATTGCTCGGCGCAAAGCCGGCCAGCGCCGACAGCGGCACTTGCTTGGGCTGCGCCGGCGTACCGTCGGTTCCGGTTCGTCCGGGCGCGCTGATATACAGTTGTTTCAGACTATCCGGTGATTGCCAGTACTGCGGCGCCAGTTCCATCACCACCCGGTATTGATTCAACGGATTGTAAATCACCGACACCTGACGTTGCCCGAAGGCACTGTTCAGGCTATTGTCGATCAAGGCCTGGCTGACGCCGTAACGCGCGGCCAGATCGCGGTTGACGGTCAGGCCGATTTGTTCGCCCTTGTCCTGCTGGCTGGTGCTGACGTCGCTCAATTCCGGCAGCCGGGCCAGGGCGGCTTGTACCTTGGGGGTCCATTCCCGCAATAGATTCAGATCGTCGGCCTGTAGTGTGTAATCCAGCATGCCAAACGACATGCGTCCACCTATCCGCAGTTCCTGGGCCGGAAACATATGCAAACTGGCGCCGGGAACCCGGCCCGCCGCCTTGCGCAAGCGTTCCATCACCACTTCGACGCCGTCGCGGTGTTCGTGCGGAATCAAGGTAACGAAAATCCGCGCGCTGTTACTACTTTGCGAACTGCCGGCAAAGCCGGCGACATTGGCGACTGCCGGGTCTTTTTGCAATATCTCGGAGATTTGCGCGAATTGCTTTTGCAGGGTTTGGAACGAGGTGTTTTGATCGGTCTGAATCTCGCCGAGCAAGCGGCCACCGTCTTGGGTCGGGAAAAAACCTTTGTCGATTGCGCCGTATAAGTAAATGTTTAAAGCGATGGTTGCCAGCAATAAGCTCAGCATAATGCGGCCGTGGCGCAAGGCCCAGCTCAGGCTGATCCGGTAGATGTTTTGTATCCAATCGAAAGCTGCGCCTATGCCGTGATAGACGGGGCCATGTTCCTTGGATTCCTTACCCAGCCAGCGCGCGCAGAGCATGGGGGTGGTAGTTAGCGAGATCACCAGCGAGACCAGCACCGCTGCCGACAAGGTCACTGCAAACTCCCGAAACAGCCTACCCGGCACGCCGCCCATCAACAAAATTGGCAGGAACACCGCTACCAGCGACACGCTCATCGCCAATACGGTGAAGCCCACTTCTTTGGCTGCCAATAGCGCCGCGCGGAATGGCACCACGCCTTCTTCGATATGCCGGTTGGTGTTTTCCACCACCACAATCGCATCGTCCACCACAAAACCGGTGGAAATGGTCAAGGCCATCAATGTCAGGTTGTTGATACTGAAGCCGCAGAAGTACATCACCGCACATGAGCCCAGCAGGGAGGCCGGTACCGCGACGATGGGTACCGCCGCCGAGCGCGGATTGCGCAGGAACACCAGCACCACCAGAATCACCAACGCCACCGCAACGAACAAGCCGTGCTCGACTTCTGTAATGGATGCACGGATGGATAAGGATCTATCCACAACCACCGAAAGTTCGATATTGCTGGGCAAGGCCGCCCGCAACTGTGGCAGCACGGCCAATACCTGATCGACGGTTTGAATGACGTTGGCCAAGGGTTGCTTGCGGATGATCAACAGCACCGAAGGTTTGCCGTTCTTTGAGCCGGTATTGCGCAAATCCTCCACCGAGTCGACCGCTTCGCCCAAGTCGGCAATCGTCACCGGCGCACCGTTACGATACGCGACGATCAGCGGTAGATATTCCTCGGCCTTGCGGGCTTGGTCGTTGGCTTGAATCTGCCAGCGGGTATTGGCATTTTCTATTACACCCTTGGGCCGAGTGACGTTGGTTTGGGCGATGGTGTTGCGCACATCTTCCAAGCCAATGCCGTATTTGCTCAGCGCGTTGGGGTTCAGTTCCACACGCACCGCCGGCAGCGCCGCGCCGCCGATCTGTACCTGGCCGATGCCGGGGATTTGCGAAATTTTTTGTAGCAAAATCGTCGAGGCGGAGTCGTACATCTGGCCACGCGTGAAACTGTCCGAGGTCAGTGCCAGAATAAGTATTGGAGAATCCGACGGATTGTCGCGCCGATAACTGGGCCGGTTGGGCATAGTGCTGGGCAGCATGCTGGCGGCGGCGTTGATTGCGGCCTGCACGTCGCGGCAGGCGCCGTCGATGTCGCGGTTTAAATCAAATTGCAATGTAATCTGCGTAGAGCCTTGGGAACTGCTGGAGGTCATTTCCGTAACCCCGGCGATCCGACCCAGTGCGCGTTCCAGCGGCGTGGCGACCGTCGCAGCCATCGTCTCGGCGCTGGCGCCGGGTATCTGCGCCTGCACCGATACGGTCGGAAAGTCCACTTGCGGCAGCGAGGAAATAGGCAGATTCAAAAACGCCAGCACGCCGCATAAGGCAATGGCTATGGTCAATAAGGTAGTGGCGACCGGGCGGCGGATGAATAATTCGGACAGGTTCATGGTTGGCTTGGGTCCTCTGCTGCTTGTTCCACTTGATTCAGCCCCAGACCGGCGTTAACCCGCCGCGCCAACCTGTCCATGGCCAGATAAATTACCGGCGTGGTGTACAGCGTCAACAATTGGCTAAGCAGTAAGCCGCCGACCATCGTGATACCCAGCGGATGGCGCAACTCGGAGCCGACGCCGCTACCCAACATCAACGGTAGCGCACCCAATAGCGCAGCCAAGGTGGTCATCAGAATCGGCCGAAAGCGTAACAAACAAGCCTGAAAAATGGCTTGCTCGGGCGGCAGATGTTGCTTGCGTTCCGCTTCCAGCGCAAAGTCTATCATCATGATCGCGTTCTTTTTGACGATGCCGATCAACAAAATAATGCCGATGATGCCGATGATGCCCAGGTCGCCGCCGGAGACTTGCAGCGCTAGCAACGCGCCTACGCCGGCCGAGGGCAGGGTGGACAGAATCGTGATGGGGTGAATGTAACTTTCATAGAGTACGCCCAGCACGATGTAGACCGTGACGATGGCCGCCAGAATCAGCCACAGGGTATTGCCCAGCGAGGCCTTGAAGGCTTGCGCGGCGCCCTGGTATTCGCTGCGGATGGCTAAGGGCAATTCGATCTCGGTTTTGGCGGCATCGACGGCGGCCACCGCATCGCCCAACGCATAACCGGGGGCCAGATTGAACGAGACGGTCGTCACTGGGAACTGGTCCAGATGGCTGATTGCTAGCGTGGTCGGCCGTTCCGACAGTTCGGCGATGGCCGACAACGGCACTTGCGTGCCATTGGTGGAAGGTATGCGTAATTCGTTTAAGGCTTGCGGACCGGTCTGCTCTGTGGGATCGACTTCCAATACCACCCGATACTGATTGGCCTGGGTGAAAATGGTCGAGACCAGGCGTTGACCGTAGGCACTGTATAAGGCGTTGTCCACAGCTGCGGTACTGACACCCAGCCGGCTGGCGGTGGCGCGGTCGATCTTCACGAACACCTGGCGGCCCTGGTCTTGCACGTCGCTGACTACATCGGCAAATTCCGGCCGACCTTCCAAGGCGTTTACCAGCTTGCCGGTCCAGCGGTTCAAATCGTCGATGTCGGCGCCTTCCAGGGTAAATTGGTATTGGGTGCGGCTGACCCGGTTTTCCATCGTTAAATCCTGCACCGGTTGCAGGTATAACACGCTGCCGGGCGATTCCGCCAAACGGGTTTTCAAGCGGGCGATAATCTCGTTAGCCGATGGCCGTTGCTCGTGCGGCTTTAAGTTGATCAAAAACCGGCCGCTATTGGGCGTGGCGTTGACGCCATCGACGCCGATGAATGAGGACAGGCTGTCCACGGCTGGATCTTCCAATATCAGCTTGGCCAGTTTTTGCTGTTGCTCGGCCATGGCTGGAAACGACACGTGTTGCGGCGCTTCGGAAAAGCCCTGAATGATGCCGGTGTCCTGGCTGGGGAAAAAGCCTTTCGGTATCCAGACGTACATCGCCGCGGTTAATGCCACGGTGACGAAAAACACCAGCAAGGTCGCCGCTTGCCGTTGCATTACCCAACTTAGGCTGCGGCCGTAGGTCTTGATCAACCGGCCGAACCAGTCGTCGCCGATTTCGTCTTCGCTATGGTTGCCGGTGCCGGGGCGCAGCAGTTTGGCGCACATCATCGGCGTCAGGGTCAACGACACCACCGCTGAAATCAAGATCGCTACCGCCAGCGTAATCGCAAATTCCCTAAACAGCCGGCCTACAACATCGGACATGAACAGCAGCGGAATCAATACCGCCACCAGCGAAAAAGTCAGCGAGATAATGGTAAAGCCGATCTGCGCGGAGCCTTTCAAAGCCGCTTGCAAGGGTGTTTCGCCGCGCTCGATATAGCGGGAGATGTTTTCGATCACCACGATGGCATCGTCCACCACGAAGCCGGTGGCGATGGTCAACGCCATCAGGGTTAAATTGTTGATGCTGAAATCGGCCAGATACATCGCCGCAAAGGTGCCCACTAAAGACAGCGGCACCGCAACCCCGGGGATGATGGTGGCTGGGATATTGCGCAGAAACAGGAAGATCACCATTACTACCAGCGCCACGGCCAGCAATAGCTCGAATTGCACATCGTGCACCGAGGCGCGAATGGTTACGGTACGGTCGGTTAAGGGCGTGACTTCTATGCCGGGCGGCAGCGAGGCTTGCAGTTTGGGCAGCAATTCCTGAATCCTATCCACCACCTCGATCACATTGGCGCCGGGTTGGCGCTGGATGTTGACGATGACGGCTGCATTGTCGTTGGCCCAGGCGGCTAGGCGCACGTTCTCGGCGCCGTCCACAACTTCGGCGACGTCCGCCAGTTTGACCGGCGCGGCGTTTTTGTAAGCCACCACCAGCTCGCGGTATTCGGCTGGCGAACGCAATTGATCGTTGCTGTCTATCGTCGCGGCGCGAGTTGGGCCGTTGATTGAGCCTTTGGGTTGATTGACGTTGGCGGCGGCAATCGCGCTGCGCACATCTTCCAGACTGATGCCGTAGGCCGCGAGTGCTTTGTGATTGGCCTGAATGCGCACCGCCGGCCTTTGCCCGCCGCTGATGCTGACCATGCCGACGCCGGGCAATTGGGCGATTTTTTGCGCCAGCCGGGTATCGACCAGATCCTCTACCTTAAATAAGGGCAGCGATTTGGCGCTGACCGCCAGTGTCATAATTGGCGTATCGGCCGGGTTGACCTTGCTGTAAATCGGCGCTTGCGGTAAATCGTCGGGTAAAAAGTTGGCGGCGGCGTTGATGGCGGCTTGCACGGTTTGCTCGGCAACGTCCAGGTCCAAGTGCAAGTTAAACTGCAAGGTAATCACCGACGCGCCGCCGGAGCTGGTGGAACTCATTTGCGTCAAGCCGGGCATCTGCCCGAACTGCCGTTCCAACGGCGCAGTGACGATGGAGGTCATCACTTCCGGGCTGGCGCCGGGATACAGGGTGGTGACCTGGATGGTTGGATAATCGACCTGCGGCAGCGCCGAGACCGGTAACAGCCGATAGGCCAGTATGCCGACCAACAACAATGCCACCATCAACAAGGAGGTGGCTACCGGCCGTAGGATGAATAGGTGCGAAGGATTGAAGCCGGCCTTGCCCGGATCGCTAAGACTCATGACTTATCCGCGCCGCCTACGTTTGCCGGGTTCGTCTTCCGGCTTGGGATGCAATTCCGGTTTTGCGGCGACCGCTTGTCCGTCTTTCTCGGCCACATCCACCACGCCGCCGTCCTTGACCCGGTCTATGCCGGTGAGGATGAGCTGTTCGCCGGGGGCCAGGTTGTTTTCGATAGCCACCTTTTCGCCTTCGCTGGGGCCGGGCTCGACGCGGCGCAAATGGGCAATATTTTCGGCATCGACCACATACACAAACGCACCCTGGGTATCGTGTTGCAAGGCGGCGCTGGGTATCTGTGTGACGCCATGCAAGGTATCCAGATGCATGCGTACGTTAACAAATTGATTGGCGAATAAGGTTTGCTCGAGATTGTCGAATTGAGCTTTCAGTTTAATGGTGCCTGTGGTCGGGTCGATTTGATTGTCAAGCGCGGTAAGCTTGCCTTCCGCCAGCTTCAGCGCGCCGCCTCTGTCGTAGGCCTCTATTTTAATAGCCTGACCGTCACGATAGTGCTTCACCACCTCCGGCAATTTATCTTCCGGCAAGGTGAACACCACGCTGATCGGCTGTAACTGGGTGATGACGACCAGACCGTTGGCGTCGTTGGCGCGAACGATATTGCCCTGATCGATCTGCCTTAGGCCGGCGCGACCACTAATCGGTGCAGTCAGCTTGGCATAGCTCAGTTGCAGCTTGGCGCTATCGACCAAGGCCTGATCCATTTCCACGTTGCCTTGATATTGCTTGACCTGCGACGCCTGGGTGATGGTTTGCTGGGCGGCGATGGAATCTTGAGCCAGCAAGGTTTCATAACGGGCATGATCCAGTTCGGCGTTTTTCAACAGCGCCTGGTCGCGCAGCAACTGGCCTTGGGCTTGTTGTAATTGCACCTGAAACGGCCGCGGGTCGATTTCTGCCAGCAGATCGCCAGCTTTGACCATTTGCCCTTCGCTGAACGCGACTTTTACCAGTTCGCCGTCCACTCGCGGCTTGACGGTCACGGTACGTAGTGCGGTGACGGTACCAAGTGCATTCAGATATACCGGAAAATCCCCGCTGCTAGCGGATTGGATGGCGACGACGGCCGGAGCGTCTTGTTGCTCAAAAAATCGCCGGCCTTTGCCGCCACCGCGCTCGGCTTTGACGTCCGGAGCTGCTTCGCTATGCTGAAAATAGACGCCGGCGCCGGCCAGACTCACAACCAGTATTGCGCCGGTCCACAACCAGGGCCGGCGCTTGTTCGCCGAGGGTAACTCGGAAATTCGTTGGTTCATGCTTGGATACGCTTAGGTAAAGTTTGCGAACGGATGGCGCGGATGCCGGCCAGCGAAAAATCCACCACATGCTCGGCAAAGGCGCCGATGTCACTAAGATCAGTGGGGAGGGCGCGCTGCGGCCGGGCTTGTTGCATTTGTTTCAGACGCAGTAATTGAAAGCATTGGCCCATGATGCTGGCATGGCAATATTGCAATTGTTGCTCGCTGGCGTCCTGGCCCAGGCATTCGCGCAGCAAGCCGAACATTTGTTGGCGCTGCGGATTAATTTCCTTTTCCAGAATGTCGGCCAGCAAGCGGGTCGGTTGCGCCATTTCCTTGTGAATAATCGCAAATGAATACGAATCGTCGCTGGCCAAGCGGCGGATTAGCGATTTGATGCGCCCCGCCAGCTGCTGTTCCACGGGGGCCTGGCGCGACACGCCACCGTCGGGCGGGTACTGGACCAGTTCGTGGTTGAAGGCATGGCGCCAGGCTTCCAGATACAGGGTTTGCTTGTCGCCAAAGTGATAATTCACCGAGGCGATATTGGCTTGTGCTTGCTCGCATATGTCGGCGATGGTCGTGTCCTGATAGCCTTTCGCGGCAAAAATCCGGCTGGCGGCACTCAATAATCGCTCGCGAGTTTTCTCTGACTTGGTTTTTAGGTCAGTCATGCGTAGTTCCGGAGCGATGAGTGGTAAATGTGAAATTGGTAATTCAAATACGCATTTAACTAAGCACTCTACGTGCCAACTTTTAAGATGTTGCGTTTTAAAGCGTCTAGCCGCGTTGGCTTAGCTAGAGTGTTTGAAATTCAGCAGCGATTGGCTTCGAGGTGTTGATGGCGGGGCAGAGCTTACTTGGTGCTGAGGCGCCCGATCAGCGGGCTGAAGCATCGAACATCTATTGGTGTTTCTGAGTCAATTCTCTCAGCGCTGAGATTGAGGCGCCGGCCTTCGGCCATCGCCTCAATTATTGACCTTCTTAACGGGAGGCTTTAGTTATGCCGATGACGTTGCGCAGATCCCCCAACGTCACCACACGTGGACCGTGCAATGCAGCGATCTGTCCAACATCCAATTTAAGCCTTTGAATATTTTCATACAGATTTAGCGAATAAGGGTTCACGGAAGTGGGAGCCGGCGCGTTAGAGGCTTGCGGGGTGTAGGCGTCGGCTTCTATCAATATCTTTTCCTTAGGTAAATACACCGCAACAAATGCGTCGTTGTGACTATTCCCAGCCAAGGCATGAATTTCAATATTGCGTTTACCGTCCGAAATGACCTGCTTCCCGTCAAAGCTAATGAAGCTTGCGGTTTTCTTAGATCTTTCCAGGTTGTCGGGGTTTAGGCTGTGGGGAGCAGACCAGATTTTTTCGTAATAGGCCTGATTGGGCTGATGGGTGACGATAGTGGCGCCGGCATCGACAAAGGTACGCAAACCGCCGCTGTGGTCAAAGTGCGCGTGGGTGTTGATCACATATTTAATCGGTTTATTGGGGATGGTTTCCTTGAGTTTTTCAATCAGAGCCAATGAGCGTTCTTCGTTTTGTGGTGCTTCGACCAAGACGATATGGTTTAGCTGCTCGATAGCCACGCTATGGTGAGTCCCGCCGGTCAAATAATACACACCATCCGCGAGTTTATTGGCCGCGACGATGATGTTTGGTTTCTTGGTTGCTTCTGCGTGTACCGGAATGTTAAGTATCGGGTTGGCTGTTACGGTCGTGACGTTCAAATCCAATACCGGATAGCCACCTATTAGACGCACGATGTGGCTTGGAAATAGGCCGCCGTCAAATGCCTTGTATTCACTGTATTGGGTTTCCACCAATGTATCGCCAAGTACCGGGTTGTCGATCCAAGTTTTGACGTTAGTCAGTTGGTGTTTGCCGTTCAGTGTCCCCACATATCGGTACTTGCCATCCAATGTGAACGTTACTTCGCTGTTGTCGCCTTTATCTTCGACTCTAGCCTGATGGCTCTGCGCCGCTCTTAAGAAGCCTTGTGGGCTGGCCCAGATTTCGGCGGCACGTTCTTCGATGGCTGCCGGTTGCGTGGTGATGCTGGGCGTTGCGTTCGCTGCGCCGGCGGCCGCTGGCGCAACGTTCCAGGCATACGCGCCGCTGATGAATTGATCAACCTTTTGCTCGGTGGGCTGTGGCCGATTCCGTCCTGGCTCTATCTCCTGTAAACGGCTAATTTGCACGCGGGCGCTGGCGGTTTCGTAATTGATGTCGGCGGTGTAGCTTTTTACCGCGAAAGGCGGCCAAGGCAGATCTGGATTGGGAGCTTGTCCGAACTGATACCAGCGGCCGGTACCGCTAAATTCGATGGATTTGACGTTCGTCACGCCAGCGGCGTCGCTGGCCAATTGGATACTGTTTTGATGCAGCGAACTACAACCAGTGAAAATAAGCGCGGTTAAACCAGCCGTTCGGTATAGCAATTTGTTCATGTTAACTCCTGTCTGTTTGAAATAAGTTGTACTGAAGTTTGGTTGGGTGTGGGTCGATATACGCGGTCTGTTTGATTCCAATTGGAGGTGAGTTCAGCAAGAGCTGTGCCGCTTAGCCGCAAGCCGCAAATGCGGCAGACCCAGGGGATGGTTTGGGTTGAAGTGGAGGGCGATATGCTGCTCAACTAGCAACAGTTGCTGCTCAAGTGTTTATGCAGAATCAATTCGGATTTCTGTGTCAGGCCCGGTTATTAGAACAGTATTGGCGTTCTACGCGGTTGGTGTGGCGTATGCTGTCGTTATGCTAATATTTGAAATACACATCGAAATATATCGTTTTTAAAGAGAGTCTAGCGCTGTATAGAATTTTCCTAAGCTTTTCACTGAGGGAAACCTTGTATGTCGTTCTCAAAAATTTCTCTAGCGTTGTTGGGTTCCGTTACCGCGATGGCGGCATACGCGCCTGCCGCGAATGCCACCAACGGCTATTTTGCCCACAGCTACGGCGCCAGGAGCAAAGCCTTGGCGGGGGCGAGTACCGCTTTTGCGCAGGACGCGATTATTTCCGCGATTAATCCTGCCGGTCTGGCGTATGTCGGCGATCGTCTGGATTTGGAGCTTGAATTATTCAGTCCGCATCGCGAGTACCGAGTTAACGGCGGCGGCATGTTAGCGACTGGGTCGGTCGAAAGCGACAGCGAGTATTTCCCGGTGCCGGCCTTGGGTTGGAGTTACAAATTAGACGCAGAGCAAACCCTCGGTTTGGCCATGTATGGCAATGGCGGCATGAACACTGATTACAAGCCGCTGGTCAACGGCAATGGCTTGTTTACCGGCGCGAACGGTACATTTGGCGCCGGCCGCACCGGCATCGATATGGCGCAGGCCTTTATCGTCGGCACTTACGCGCATTCGTTTGCCAAAGGCCGATATGCGTTGGGAATTTCGCCGATATTCGCGGCGCAGACTTTCAAGGCAAGAGGTTTGAGTACATTCGGTCAGTTCGGTTTTTCCAGTGAACCGGATCATTTATCGGATCAGGGGCGCGATTATTCTTTCGGCGCCGGTTTTCGGATAGGCGGTTTGGCTGAGTTGCTGCCAGGGCTGCGGCTGGGTGCGTCTTACAAAAGCCGCATCTACATGTCCAAGTTTGAACGCTATTCGGGCTTATTTGCCCAGGGCGGTGGTTTCGATATTCCGGACAGCTTTAATGTCGGTTTGTCCTGGGACGTTACCAAGGCGCTGACCACCAACTTTGATGTCGAGCATATCCGCTACAGCGAGATTAAATCGGTCGGCAATACCTTTCAGGGCAATTTGCTGGGGTATGCCGACGGTCGCGGTTTTGGCTGGAACGACATGACGATTTATAAAGCCGGGGTGCAGTGGCAGCAAAGCCCGGATTGGATTTGGCGCGGCGGCCTAAGTTACGGGCAGCAACCCATCGAAGGTTCCGAGGTGCTGTTCAATATTCTGGCGCCTGGGGTGCAGGAATGGCACTTGACCGGCGGCTTAAGTCACGCGCTTAGCAAACAGGACGAACTCAGTTTTGCTTTCATGTATTCCCCGCAGAAAACCATCACCGGCCCAAATCCATTGAGTCCGGGACAATCAATCGATTTGTCGATGAGCCAGTTTTCCTTGCAATTCGGCTGGTCGCGGCGCTTTTAATCTATTCAACACGCTCCTAACTTCAAGCGCCGTTACGGCGCTTCTTTTTAACTGACTTTTAAAAAATTGCCGATGATTTTCCCCGCTGCTAACCGGATCGCCAACTTACAGCCATCCGACATCCGTTTAATGACCCGCGAATGCGAACGCGTTGGCGGAATTAACCTGGGGCAAGGGCTGGGTGATTTGCCGGCTCCTGCACTGGTGCGGGACGGTGCAATCAAGGCCATTCAATACGGCCTCAACACCTATACGCCTTCCGAAGGCGTGCCGCCATTACGGCAGGCGATTGCCGCCAAACTGAAGCGCGACAATGGTTTGGAAGTCGATGCGGATACCCAGATCGTGATTAGCGGTGGCACGACGGGTGCATTCGCAGCCACCTTAACGGCGCTATTAAACCCAGGTGACGGCATTCTGCTGATGGAGCCTTACTACGGCTACCATCTGAATACGATCTTGCTCAACGGCCTGGACCCGCAGTTTTTAACCTTGACGCCACCGACTTTCGCCCTCGACGAAGCTGAGTTGCGTGCCGCCTTAAAACCCAATACCCGGGCAATCGTGGTCTGCACGCCCAGCAACCCCAGCGGGAAGATCTTCAGTGCCGCCGAGTTAGCAATCATCGAGCGAGTGGCTGAACAACACAATCTGTTGGTCATTTCCGATGAAATATACGAATACATCACCTATGACGACGTGCCACATATTTCCCCGGCCAGCGTCGGCAGTTTGGCCAAGCGTACAGTCAGTATCATGGGCTTTTCCAAAACCTTTAGTATCACCGGTTGGCGCCTGGGCTATGCGGTCGCCGAACCTGCATTGGCGCAGGCGATAAATTTGGTTAACGATTTACTCTACGTCTGCGCGCCGTCGCCTTTGCAATACGGCGCAGCGGCGGGCTTGCAGGCGCCGCCGGACTATTTTCAGCAGCTGCGAGCACAGTATCAACGCAAGCGCGATATCATTTGCGCCGGCCTGCAGGCTGCTGGGTTGACGCCGCTGGTACCGCAAGGTGCTTACTACGTATTGGCCGACATTGCCCATTTCGGTTATCCCACAGCCAAGGCCGCAGCATTAGCTATTTTGGAACAGACCGGTGTCGCCAGCATCCCGGGCAGTTCGTTTTATCAAAGCGCCGCTGGCGAAGGTTTGATTCGGTTTTGCTTTGCCAAGGATGACGCTACCTTGCAGGAAGCAGTCAGGCGTTTGAGCACATTTAGCGTTTAGCTATGTCGCACCATAAGATAGAAATTTTACGAGTTGATCATAAAGCGAATTGTCGACAAACTAAATTCAGTCGAATCTTGAGTTTCCCATGTTACGTGCCGTTGCCTTAACAAAACACTTCTCTGGGAAACAAGTTATTGCTAACTTTTCGTTTGCCTGGAGCCGCCCTGGAATTTATTTAATCGCCGGCCCCAACGGCGTGGGCAAATCGACCTTGCTATCGTTACTGGCAGGTGCACAGGTCGCCGATGCCGGCGAGGTATTTGTCTGCGACGCTGACCTGAGAAACACTCCGTTGTCGGCACGGCGACGTTTAAGCTTTTGTCCTGCCGATTGCCCGGTGTTTCCGTTTCTCACCGGCCAAGACTGGCTAGGGCTGTTAGGGTCCGTGCGCGGACAACTGAATCGCCAGGTTTTGGATCAGCTGATGGATGGCTTTCAACTGCACGCGCAGCTGCACACCCGCTTCGATCAATTATCGCTCGGCACTGCCCGCAAGATTTTATTGCTTGGTAGCATCGCCGCCGATACGGAGATATTGCTATTGGACGAACCCAGCAATGGCCTGGATGCCGAGTCGCTGGCGACGCTACAGCAGGTCCTAAGGGAGCAGGCCCGGCAACGTTTGATTATCCTGTCTTGCCACGAACCGGCTCAACGGCGGGGATTTGACATCAGCCCGGAGCGCACCCTGTCGTTATAGTGAAATCGTTAGCCCCAGGCGGCAGAGCATTATTTTTTCAGTTGTTAGGCTGGCGTTTACGCTTTTATGCCGATGCCAGCCTCAAATTGCTGATTCGGCGTTGGCA
This sequence comes from Methylomonas sp. MK1, assembly GCF_000365425.1. NCBI lineage: Bacteria > Pseudomonadati > Pseudomonadota > Gammaproteobacteria > Methylococcales > Methylococcaceae > Methylomonas > Methylomonas sp. MK1. The sequence goes on along the minus strand of NZ_AQOV01000001.1, from coordinate 290,325 downwards.
AATCTGGTGTTTGCTGCTGTTTACCCTGTCGCCGGCGGATATGCCTTTTGCCGCGCAGATACAAGTTCTGTCCAAACCGGTAGAGTATTTGTTATGCGGATCGGACGCGATGCTGGCCTGGCTTGGTGTATCTATGCTGGCAGTGGCCTGGACTTCGGTGCAAGCTGACGCGCTGCGCGGCGGCGTACCCTGGAATTATCTGCGCTCGCTACCGCACATCGCGGCGCTGGAAACTAATCTGGACGCGTGTCTGTTGTTAATTGCCGACTTACCGCTGTTACTACCGTTTATCGCCTACGAATTCAGCCGTTATTACGTCAATCGGAGTTTTGATATTGACTGCCTACTGGCTGCGGCATTGGCCGTCCAGTTATTGCTTATTCAACAAGGGCTGTTGCGCGGCGCGAAGTTATACGCATTTTTGACCTTCGCTATTTCGCTTTGCGCGCTAGAAATACACAGCCTTGAGAGCTCTGGCATTGTGGTGGCTGTTATGCTTTTAGGCGGCCCGATTTCCGCAGCAGGGTTACAAACACAATGGCGTAAGCGAATAGTCATCGATAAGCCGGGCCATCGCCGACGCTTCGCCAAGCTATCACCGCGCTATCATCCGCTCGCCAATCTAATACTGATCAGTCTGCGCAGCTTGGTGCAGCACCAAGAGCTTAGGGCCAGCTTGCCGCTGCTGGTTTATCTGGGCTGCATCGTCTGGTTCGGTATTATTTGGCAGCGGATTGGCTTACAAACCCCGGTGGCTATCGGCCTATTGCTAACTAGCGTGATTCCGCTGCTGCTGCAAACCGCGAGCCTGGGAATTACGCTACATATCGGCCGTAAACCCTTGCACGCTTTGTATGCCTCAATGGGCATCAGCCAACAGTGCTTGCTGCTTGCGGATTTGCTGATAGTGGAAGCGCTGTTTTCGTTCTTGGTGCTGGTACCGATAGTGATACTGCACCCTATTCTTGGCATTCGCTCAGTATTGATACTGCCCTTGGGCAATATCGGCTTGGCCGCTTTAGCATGGCATTATGCGCTGGACCAAACGTACAAGCCGCGAATACTACCCAAGCTGATGGTATCGATTTGGTTTTTAGCCATGTGTTACTGGTTTATTGCCTTTTAAAAAACAGCTCGCCGCGCCTATCGCCAAAATGCTGCCGAGAAGCTTGTAAATCAACAACCATCCAGCAATTACTGTTTATATATCAACACACAATTTGCAATGATCCAGCTTTTTGTTCGCGCAAACAACGACTTGAAAAATGGCACATAAATTGATTGTTGAAAGGAATTAAGCATTTATCGAACACCATGTCCAAACCTACCGTTTCCCGACTTGCCAGCACCCGTATCCCCACGGCGTATGGCGATTTTCAACTCTGCTATTACAGCAACACCCTGGATAACAAAGAACATTTGGCTTTTGTGATGGGCAACGTCACGGGCGCAGAAAATGTATTGGTGCGTATCCATTCAGAGTGTTTTACCGGCGATGTGCTGGGCTCCAGACGTTGCGATTGCGGGGAACAACTGGACCGCTCCCTGCAATTGATCGCCAGCCAAGGTGCCGGCGTTTTAGTCTATTTGCGTCAGGAAGGGCGCGGCATTGGCTTATTGCAAAAAATGCGCGCCTACAATCTGCAAGATCAAGGTTACGACACGGTGGACGCCAATCTGTTGTTGGGTCACGGTGCCGACGAGAGAGACTATTCATTGGCGGCCCGTATTCTGGAAGAGCTGGGTGTCCATTCGATACGCCTGATGACCAACAATCCCGCAAAGATTCATGCCTTGGAAAGCGAAGGTATCCGAGTCAACGTCCGTTTTCCGTTGGAAGCCACAGTCAATGCCGACAACGAAGGCTATTTGCTGACCAAAGTTCGACGCATGGACCATTTATTGAAAGTCAAACCTGCTGCTTTTAGGGTAAGCGTGACAACCGCGCATGATTGTGAACCAGCAGATTGAGCGCTGGCTGACTGCCCAAACCGCGTTTTCCGAATCAGCCGAACGGCCGTTTGTCACACTGAGTTACGCGCAAAGCTGGGACGGCAGCATTACTACTCGCGCCGGCGAAACTCTTGGCTTGAGCGGCTCTGAATCGCGGCGTTTAACCCACCAACTCCGCAGTCTGCACGACGGCATCCTGGTCGGTATCGGCACAGTGCTGACCGACGATCCGCAATTGACGGTCCGGGAATGCTCTGGAAAAAGCCCGCAACCCATTGTCTTAGATAGCTGGTTACGCACACCCCCGACCGCTCGCCTGTGCCAACGCACCGACAAAGAGTGTTGGCTGTTAACCTGTTTAAAACCGGATGGCGAATTTGACGGCAACGCCGAAATCATCACCTTAGAGGGTGATGACGATGGGCGTGTTGACCTGTCGGCAGCCCTGCAACGGCTTTGGGAAAAAGGCATCCGGACGCTGATGGTAGAAGGCGGCAGTCAGGTCATCACCGCGTTTTTAAAAGCTCAGCTGGCCGATGCATTGGTTTTGACCATTGCGCCGACTTTGGTCGGCGGATACAAGGGCGTCGGCAATCTGGATTTGGGCTGTAAAAGCCAGTTGCCGCAAATTCGTCCACTGCATTCGCAGATGCTGGGACCGGATTTGATCATGTGGGGCAATCTGCATTATCGGGAGGCCGCTGCAGCGTGAAAGCCCATCAGCTTTGGTTTACCAATCCGCGTGCCGTCGAAATCCGCGAGCAGCCATTGCCAGCGCTGGAGCCCGGGCAAATGTTGGTAAAGAGCGTTTGCTCCGCGATTAGCGCCGGCACCGAGATGCTGGTTTACCGGGGACAATTGCCCACCGACATTGCGTTGGATGCCTCGCTAGCAGTTTTACAGCAGCAAGCCGCTTATCCCTTGCAATATGGTTATGCCTGTGTAGGCCAAGTCGAAAAAATCGGCGCTGGCGTCGATGCCGCTTGGTTGGATAAGCGCGTGTTTTCGTTCCAGCCGCACGCCAGCCATTTTGTTGCCACGCCAGATCAACTGATCGTTTTACCGGAGGATATCGAAGCGGAAGCGGCGGTGTTTTTAGCGAATATGGAAACAGCCGTTAATCTGGTACTGGATGGCAGTCCGGCGTTGGGGGAACGGGTGGCGGTTTTAGGGCAGGGCATCGTTGGCTTGTTGTTATCGAGTGTATTGGCCCGTTTCCCCTTGGCGCAGTTGCTGGCTGTGGATGACATCAACAAACGCCGCAATTACGCCGAATGGTTGGGCGTGCATCAAGCGTTCGATCCCAAGTCTGACAGGCAAATAGCCGAATTGAAAGACGCTTTAAGATTGCCCGTGGAACTATCGGCAACGCCGAAATCCGGCGCCGATCTGATCTATGAAGTCACTGGCGCGCCGGAAGCTTTGAATATGGCTATCGACTTGTGCTGCTACTCCGGCCGTATCGTGATCGGCAGTTGGTACGGCAACAAGTCCGCGCCAGTGCAATTGGGCGGCGTGGCCCATCGCCATCGCATCAAATTCATCAGCAGTCAGGTCAGCAGCATTGCGCCGGAATTATCCGGACGCTGGGATAAAGCCCGCCGCTTCCAAGAGGCTTGGGAAATGATTCGACGGTTAAAGCCGCAAGCGCTGATCAGTCATCGCATGCCAATCGACCAAGCAGCAGACATTTACAAGCGGCTGGATCAGGAACCGCAGCAAGTCTTGCAAGCCATATTTACTTATTAAAACTCCAACGCTATTTACTTCCCCTATTTTTTCAAACAGGGGAGTAGTCACCAAAGAACCCAAGGAAAAAATAATATGTACAGCGTAGCCGTCAGTCGAGATTTCATCGCCAACCATTATTTAATCGGCGGCGACTGGGGTAGCGAAAACCAACCCCACGCCCACCATTACATCGCGGAAGTGCGTATCGACGGCGAGCAATTGGATCAGCACGGTTATCTGGTGGACATCGTCGCCATCGAAGCGGCTTTGGATGACATCGTGGCGGATTTTCGCGATCAAATACTCAACGATAAGCCGGAGTTTGCCGACTTGAACCCCAGCATCGAGCACTTTAGCCGCATCATCTGCGAAAAAATCGTCGCCGCCGTTAATCCACCGGGAACAGGCAGGTTGCGGGTAAAACTCTGGGAAAACGCGACGTGCTGGGCGGCTTACCGTTTGGTGTTCTAAACCGGCAAACATCATGCACATTGGCTTGCTGGTCGTTGGCGATATGAATAGCGTCAGCGGCGGCTATCTGTACAACCGCAAGCTGGTGGCTTACCTGCAAAGCCGGGGCGATCAAGTCACCATCATTAGCCTGCCGCCGCGCAATTATTGGCGGCAGCTGGCTGAGAATATTACCGGCGATTTATTGGAAAACATCGCCGCTGCCAAGCCGGATATTCTGATTCAGGATGCCATGGTTCATCCGGCGGTGTGTTTTTTGAATCGGCGCATCAGCAAGCAACTCAGCATCCCGCTAATCGCCCTGGTACATCTGCTGACCAGCATCGACCAAGCACCTTGGCACAGAGCCTGGTTTTATCGGATTGTCGAACGCCATTATTTGCAAACCGTGGACGGCATCATCGCCAACAGCCAGACCACCCTAACTCAAATCCGCGAGCTGTTGGCCGGTGCGTTACCACCGCACTGCATCGCAGTGCCCGCCGGTGATAATTTTGCCCATGACAATATAAACCCGGCAGCCGTTTTGAAGCGCGCGCTGAAGCCCGGACCGCTAAGAATAGTGCTGGTGGGCAACGTCATCCGCCGCAAGGGCTTACATGTTTTGATAAAAGCCCTTAGCCAACTGCCGGCCCAGGACTACCAACTCAGCGTGGCAGGACGGCTGGATATGGAACCCGGCTATGTGGCGCAAATTAAAGCCCGGATTCGAGCTGCCGGATTGACGCAAAGCCTGTCCTTGCTCGGCTCCGTGCAAGGCGAAGCATTAGCCGACTTATACCGGCAACATCACCTATTAGTCATGCCGTCTGCTTATGAAAGCTACGGCATTGTCTATGTGGAAGCCCAGCAATTTGGCTTACCGGTGATCGGCACAAGGGCCGGTGCTGCGTGGGAGATTATTCGTGAGGGGGAAAACGGCTATTTGATCGAACCTGAAAATCATGGCGCCTTAGCCAATTTATTGCACACCCTGCATCAGAATCGTCATCTACTGGCGCAATTGGGCGTCAATGCACTGCATGCCTACGCCGCCCAGACAAAATGGGAGACAAGTTGCGCCGACATCCGCGCTTTTTTATCCGGTCAAGTCAGGGCCGGGCAAAGTCGATAAACGCTCAGCTATTCGCCAACAACCGCGTCCGCCTGCAGGCGAGTCCCTGTCGCGCGTAATCGGCAACATACTGATACAACGCCAATTGGGCATTGGTCTTGGAGGAAAACGGCCCTCTCCTGCCTTCCCGAGTCAAAAAATACCAGGCGGGAAGACCGGTATCAGGATTAACCACTGATAAAAATCGTTCGGTACGAAACATAGTATTTTCTTTGTAAAGTCTTGATATAAGAAAACTCATACCATTATTTATGCCGTGTTTTTAAGCCTTGCCAAGCCTGACTTTATTGCGCCGGATTAGAAAAAAATTGTTGCTGGGGATGCTGATACTGTTGGTGGGGTGTTTGGAAAACAAAGTGTCATGGTTTTAAAACATTTGATGGGTTTCGCTTTGCTCTACCCATCCTACGGTCCTGGTACTGTTGCTTGGGTGCTTGGAAAACAAAGTTTTGTCATTTCAAGACATGACTCACTGGGTTAGGCTTGGTCTAAACTCAATGGGCCTTGTAGGATGGGTAGAGCAAAGCGAAACCCATCACTAACCTCAAATTTATCCTGAAAAATAAAAATGACCGAATACCGTCGCCATCGAGTCCAAGGTGGCACTTACTTTTTTACGGTAAATCTGGCCGATAGAAGCCAAACACTATTGACCGAGCATATTAAGATTTTGCGAGAAGCCTTTCGTACGGTTAAGCAAAAGCATCCATTTACAGTGGAAGCAATTGTAGTATTGCCGGAACATCTGCATGCCATTTGGACCCTACCTGAGGGTGATGATGATTTCAGTTTACGTTGGCGACAAATAAAATCAGAATATTCCAGGCATATTGAAATTGGTGAGAAAATTTCCCATAGCCGTATTCGTAAAAATGAAAGAGGAATATGGCAAAGACGATTTTGGGAACACCGAATAAAAGACGAGAATGACTTTGCCAGACATGTGGATTACATTCATTTCAATCCGGTAAAACATGGGCATGTAACAAACGCTGCGGATTGGCCTTATTCATCGTTTCATCGATATGTTAAGCGAGGGATTATTCCCGCTAATTGGGGCGGAGTGGCGGGATTGGAAAATGATTTAAACTTGGAATAACGGTGGTTATGGTTTTATTTGATGGGTTTCGCGTTGCTCTACCCATCCTACGGTCCTGGACTCAAACAGTTCTGTAGGATGGGTAGAGCAACGCGAAACCCATCGTTAACGTCATACGGAACCACCGTATGTTTCCTCGTAATAATCTCTAAGCGATTTACCCATATAAGTCCAATGCGGACTGGGTTGAACGCTATGCTCTATCCCCAAAATCTGTCTTGTCGCAGCAGTTAGAGACATTTCTTCGTGATTGAAGACGATTTTTTTTGCTGAACAAACCGTGGCAATAGATGGCCCATGTACTGATAGCAATTCGGCACCGATTGGAATTCCCATCTCTTCGAAATTCATATTTGGTCGTTTGGATTTTAATTGTTCAGCAGCGATTACTGATTCCTGATCCAACGAAGTAGGCTGTTGTTCTATTTCGGCAGTTGCGTCTTCAGTATGAAGAAGTTTCAGTATTGCTATTGCCTGTTCAGGTTCAATCCTGAAGAACTCTCGTTTGGGATTAATCCGATTCGGAGAAAAGGCAACATGCAGAGCTTTTTCCACTTCTTCTGCGTTTTGCACCTTACAAGCATATTGAATCTCAAACGGTACAGGGACGCCTGTCGTGTAAAGTTGAGCGATGCGGGAGTTTGCGTCTTCTTGCGTTGTATACCCAATTTTTACCAAGCCAGGCATTGCCGAGTTAGTTAGGACGTATACGATATTTAAAGTGGCCATTTACTTCAGTTGCCTAAGATTAGAGATCGTTGGCATCATTATAGCCATAGGTATAAACAAAGCCGGCTGGGCGCCTGCCAAGACAAAACCTAATAGGGCGCAGTGATACTAATACTCAAGCCACTGGTGGTAGATGGGCTTCCTTTCGTCAGCCCACCCTCTCAAACGAATTTAATCCGCCGCAAAGCAATAAAAATAACCCGCGCCGCCGGTGCTGACCAGGTTTTCCTGGCTGCAGCCTTTGCTGTCGTGGGTAGAGTTCCAGGAGACATTGCCGCCGGTGGCGCCGCGGTTGGTGCGGTCGGAGTGACCGACGCGCACCGAGCCTTCGCCGCTGCTGGTGTAATTCTTACAGGTATGGTCGGCGGCATCGGTGTAGGCGCGGCCGTCCGGCTTGGAACCGGTGATCAGGTCGTGCTGGTTCGGTGTAGCGCCCACGCCATTGATCTGCGCGCCTTTTTCGGTGAGGTTGGTGGTGCGATGCACGTTGTTGCCCAACTGGCCTAACTCCACGGTGTCGCCATGCAGGTGGGCAACGTCGTTCGCGACAATCGCACCGTTGGCATTGGCCCAAGGTCCGTTGCCGATCCGGTCGCGGGCATTGATCGCAGGTTGGTCGGCGGTGGCTTGGGTGCTCAAATAGGCACGCCAGGTGCGGTTGCCGGCACCGGCATCAGTCGCCAGTTTTTGGCAATGCGCATCGGCGCCCGCCAGGCCGCCCAGATCTGCACCCTTGCCGGAGCCGACACTGGTGACAAAGAAGCCTAAGGGCGGCTTAGAGGCGTCGCTGGGGGCCTGTTGAGCGAAGGCTGTGTTAGCGCTCAGAATGAGCAGGCCAGCAACAAAGCTAGTTTTTTTCATGCATTTTCTCTCTGATTATGGGTTATCAAAATGGATACCTTGAGCAAGGTTCCCGCCCCCAAAACTGCACTAATCGTGCCGTATTTATTCACCAGGAAATGCTGTCGTTGAGCAGCATGAATGCGTGCGAGCTGTTGCGATACAGACAGAGCTTGCTGATACCCTGCCTTTAGATAAGCACTTGCGCTACCTACTTGCCTGTAACAAGCGCAAGCAACCCAGGCCGCCTATGAGAATAATGGCATCGCGTAAGCGCATTAAGGCAATCAAGCCAATCGCCGCATCAGCCGGCAAACTCAAGTATTGAAACGCCCAAAACAGCGCCGCCTCCAAGGACCCAATCCCGCCCGGCAACGGTAATAAAAAAGACAGGCGCATGGCCACCAAAATGACCAGGAACGTAGACATATCCAAGGCAAGATCGAATACGCCGAGCAGTAGCCATAACTCCAATAGCAAACCAGCCCAGCCGCACAGAGAGAATAGAAAGGCTTTGCATAGTGCGGGCTTACCTGATGCGACGGCTGCCTTTAAGTCGCTACTCAAACGCTGCCAATGCATTTCGATGTGTTGTAAGCGCGGATGATGCTGCCAGCGCCGGGCCAGGCGGTTTAGCCAGGCTAATACCCGTTCCGGCCGCTTTAAAATAAACCAGCCGAACAACGATAAAGCCAGCAAGATACCGGCAAGTACCAGCAGGATTTCCCGCCAGTTGGTGACAGCGCCGACCGGCGAAACCAGCAACAGCAGCACCGCCAGGACCAGGATGCTGAAGTTGATCCACAGCTCGTAAAACCTATCCAGACCCAATGTCAACAACGCCCCGTGCAGCGGCAAATGGCAACGTTTGTACAGCCAGAAAATCTGCAAAGGCTCACCGCCGAATTGAGGGCCGGGCGTGATAAAGCTGACGGCTTGGCCGGCTTGGCGAATCATCAATAACTGACCAATGCCGACCGGTAATTTCAGCAAATTACTTAGCATCCACCAGCGCTGGGCCGCCACTAGAATAATGGCAAGATTCAAGCCTATCCAGGCCAGCCATTGGCTGATAGATAACGCCTCGATACTGCGGGTGATGGCGGCAAGCGGCAATTGGCTGAGTACCGCTCCGATCAGCAGCAACGCCGGCAACCACAATAAAACCGGCAGCGCCTTAAGCCAGGTCATCAGGACCCGTCATAAAGTTGAATCCAGTCGTCGCCCCACGAATACAGACTATAGCGGCCGGTGCCCAGCAGCAAAATCCAGCTGGCAGCGAAGATCAACAAGTAAGACAGAACAGGATTACTAGCGGGCGGATAATGCCAACCCAACAAGACGATCACGATCAACGCTCCCAAGCGTCCGGCCAAGCCAAGCAAAACCAGAGTAGCGCCCAGCGGCAAGCCAAAAACCAACAGCTTGTCCGCCGCATCGATTGCATCCCTCATCAGCAAAAACAGCAGCAGCGCTAACAAGATACGTAAGCCCGGCTGAAAATACCGCTCGCTCCATTCCGCCAAATTCTGATAAATCTGCGGCGTTAACGCACCGCATACCACCCACCAGTCCGCCGCAAATCCGAACAGTACCGGCAACATGAAGGCAATCCCAGCGATGGTAGACAACTTAGGATCAAGCAAAGGCCAAAGTGCCACCGCGACGAAAGCCATTTGAAAACCCGCCAGCGTGCGGCGCAGCGGATTAGCCGGTAAGGCATGTAAGGGCAAACCTCGTAAACTGCGGCGCTGCAAGCCCCATCGATAAACATAGTAAGCCATGCTCAACAGCAGATAAGAGATATGCAGTTTCCCCAAACCGATCACCAATAGCGGCGCGATCACCAGCCCCAACGCATCGAAGCTAATATCCAATTCATTACCCAACAGGCTTACCTGTCCGTTGCGGCGAGCCGCGAAGCCGTCCAAGCGGTCGAGGATGGCCGCCAGCGTGTAAAACAGCGCCGGCAAGCAAAGATAAGAGGCAAGCGTTTGCTGCATAAACAAAAATCCGCCGGTCAGCGCGATGCAGCCGCCGCGCAAGATGGTTAAACGGTTGCCCCAGCCGAAGCTACCGTAAAGCGGCGCGTCCAAACTGGCGCGGTTCAACGGTAAACGCCGCCATGCGCATAGGCAGACATAAGCCCAGATTAGACTGGCGCGAAACAGCCAGAGGCCGGCGAGCTGCCAATCCTCCGCAACGCTGAATAAACCAAAACCAAGCAGCAGCACGCCCAAGCCCAATTGGGTGATTACGCGCAATTCCTGCTGCAGAAAATTTAAGTTGGCATTCTCGGTTGCTTGCATGTGTGTCTGTTACTGAGTCGGATTGGTCGATAAGCTAAAGCAGAAGCTGTGCCAGTTTGGCGTTGTTTTTGCTAACAAGCACTGTCAACCTTAAACACTCAACATCGCATCCGATCCAGCATGCCCGCCTCAGCAAACTTAAACTCACTTTATCGGCAACGCGTTTGCCGCCCAAATTTAACCGCCTTACGGGGATATAGATGCTAGGCGATAACAGAATTTTCAATCGTCACCGGAGCGCTCACTTCGCAAGCGGTTTGAATAGTTTCGCGGTGATTTATGTATTGGTGGCTTTACTTATTCCCAACCGCCTCAGCTCCATCACGTTGGAGGCTTTTGCTTACCTGCCGCTGGAAGGGCTATTGCTCGGCCTGGCGTTACTGGTGCCGGGCCGGATAGGGTTACTGCTTCGTCTATGCGCCGCCGGTCTGCTGGCGACGGGGATCATCTTTAAAATGGCCGACATCGCGGCCTATCAGGTTTTCGACAGACCGTTCAATCCGGTGCTCGATTCCCGCTTTCCGACGGACGGGATGAATCTGCTGCAAGGCACGATAGGCCGGATTGGCGCCATCGTCGTCGCCGGTTTGCTCATTGCCTTGTTACTGAGTATTTTTTGGTTGACCAACACCTTGCTGCGCCTAGTACAAACGCTGTTGCAAAGTGCCGCGCAAATTAGCGGCACAGGTTTAGTCGCCGGCCTTTTGGCTTGGAGCGCTTGCGCCTTAGCGGGCTGGCCGCAGGCCGGCAAACCGTTTTACGACCTAATGACCCAGCACGTTGCCAGCATCCGCAGCGGCATGGCCGATCTGGAAAGTTTCAACAACATCGTCGATAGCGATCCTTATGCCGCAGTACCGGACAGCGCATTGTTCGAAAAATTGAAAGGCAAGGATGTGCTGGTGGTGTTCATCGAATCGTATGGCCGGACCGTGCTCGACAAAGCCGATTACGCTGCCCACATCCGCCCGTTGCTGCAACAAAGCAGCACCGATCTCGCCGCAAACGGCTTGTCGGCGCGTAGTGCTTACCTGAGCTCGCCGACCTACGGCGGCATCAGCTGGCTGGCGCATGGCACGCTGATGTCCGGATTATGGATCAATAGCCAGACCCGCTACGACCGTTTGGTGATGAGTCAACGTCCTTCCCTAAATCGACTGTTCCACCGGGCCGGCTGGCGCACGGTGGCGGTACAGCCGGCGCGTACGATGGCCTGGCCGCAAGGCGAATACTTCGGTTACGACCGCATCTATGCCGCGCAGGACTTAGGCTACAAAGGCCAAACCTTCAACTGGATCACGATGCCGGACCAATACACGCTATCGGCCCTGCAAGCTTTGGAGCGCAAACCCGGCGCGCGCCAACCGCTGATGGCCGAACTGGCCTTAATCTCTTCGCACGCACCCTGGACGCCTTTACCGGAACTAGTGGACTGGGATCAGGTCGGCGACGGCAGCATTTTCAATCAAGCCCGTTTCGGCGATACCCCGGAAGTCGTCTGGCAAAACACCGAGCGCATCCGCGAACAATATCGAAAATCCATCGAATATGCGCTGGCAAATATCGTCTCCTACGCGATTAACTATGGTGACGACAACCTGGTACTGCTGGTGCTGGGCGACCACCAACCGGCACCGTTTGTGACCGGGGAATCCGATAGCCACGATGTGCTGGTGCATCTGATTAGTCGCGATAGCAAGGTGATGGATGCAATAAAGGATTGGCAATGGACGGACGGCATGCTGCCGGCCAGCGATGCGCCCGTTCTGGGCATGGATACATTACGAGAGCGATTTATCGCGGCGTTTTCCCGTCGGACATCAATCATCAGACTAACATCAAAATTTTAGAGAGTTGCTCTTCGAATAACTCGATTGCATTGTTAATAACGCTAACTTTCGAGTTGTTTCCAAATTGCATGATAAATACGCCCTGATTCATTACCCAAAGCATTGACCCATGCTTTAGCCTCCATTTGGCTCAATTTATTTCTAACTTCAGTTAAAGATTGTTTACCAATTGCTCCCATTGATTTGGCCAGAGGTATAGCTGCCATTCGCGGCACGCCTAACAAGCGCAGAGCAATAGCGTTGTCATCATTGACGCCGTAGTAAGCGCGGGAAGGTAAATTGCGCAAGGGGCTGTCTTCTTCAAGATCTCCAGTGGTCATGGACAACAAAGCACCCAATCCCCAAGAAGCAGTTTGGGTCAATTTACCAAACAAATTCTGACCACATTTGGTTATATCATCGGCAAAATGGGTTTTGGCTATCGTTTGTACCGGAATACCGTTGACCCAATCTTTTAATATCAAGGCTAATTTTTGACCGTCAGGGTTTTGTCCACCGGTAACTTCTTTAAGGTTTTCTTTCAACTCTGGCACTTTAAGCAAAATACCCATCATTTTTTGCAAATCGGTGTTGTTCTTATGAAACAAGGTTTCACTATTCCAGACAGTGGCTTTGATGCCTTGCTCGTTTACTGTTTTAAGTGCTGTTCGAATGCTTTGCAGGGAAAAACCCGTACTGTCCACCAACTTAATGAGCTGCTTGCGAGACTGTTGAAAATCGCTGACGTAGTTGCTTATGCCGCTGAGCAGAGTACGCGCTTGCTTTGGATAGTGTTGACGCAAATGCTCAAAGCCAAAGGTACCGCGTAGGATTTCTTCGATTTTGTCGACAAAATCAGGCGGATAATCCATTTGGCGGTAAGTATGAGTCAAATATTGCAAAAATGATGACCATTCTGGATGATAAAAAATAGCTCTTCCTAAATCTTCCAATAAATCTTTATCGAGTTCATGAGCTAATTTTTGGGCGAGTTCTTGAGTCTCTATCACCATAGAAATCAAAGCCGAATTCAAATCTCCACTTTGCTTGTCGATAAATTTTGCCAGCTTTTGCGCCTTTTCGTCATTGTCGGCAACCAATGCGACCACCCCTAAACTACCTTGATCAACCCTTCCGGCACGGCCTGCAATATTCCAAAAATCTTCCGGCGGCATGTCTTGCCCATAAGGGTATTGATGCGCAGCCATTACGACACCGGCAACCGGAAAATTGACACCTTGGGCAATCGTGGTGGTGGCGGCTAAAAAATCAATCTCGTTATTTTCAATCAGCCATTCCATCAAAACTCTGGTTTCATCCGACAAACCGCTGTGATGAACACCGACGCCATAGTTCAGTAAATCAATCAGCGGGAAACCATCTCCATATTCCAGACGCAAAAAGTCTTGCACTAAGCGGATATTTTCGGAAAGCGCCGAACGATGATTGCACTCTAGTTTTAATTTGTCCGCTAGTGACCAAACATTTTTTGGCGAACTGTGCATCAGGATGATCGAACCGCGTTGCTTTATGCTTTGTGCTGTTAATGCGGCTAAGTTGCCTTGCTTATTAGCTTGGCTATAGCTATGTCGGTCGTTTGCTTCTTTGGGCAAAGCAAGCTTGGAATCAATACTTAAAGTTTTTCGTGTCGTGTGTTTGGGTTTAAATTGCAGTTGGTAGTCATAGCTTCTACGATTAAGCGGTGCGCCTTGCTCTGCCTGAACAATGCCGATGACTCGATCATTGGGTTGCCAATCAACACTTAAACTGATGTCCTGTGAGTTAGCCTCGCCCAGCCAACGCGCTACTTCACGGGCGTTCTTGATAAAAGGGGTCAGAAGCAAAAATTGCGCGTGTTGGCACTCCTTGTTGATGGTCGCCAGTAACAACTCCAAGCGCAAACCTCTGGTTTTATCTTGAAGCGTGTGGGCTTCGTCGACTACTACCAAAGTCAAAGGCCGCCCAACTTTGGTTTCCAATTCCTGCCTTAACATCAGGTCGAGTTTTTCAGGCGTGGTCACAAGCACACGGAATGCGCTACGTTCATCTTGTTCATGCAGCAGCTTGGTTTCGATGCCGTCAATTTCCAAAGCCGGGCTAACTTGCTCAACGCTAACACCCAAAGGTTCAAAATCTCTTCGTAAACGCCGCGCTACCTGATTGACCAAGGCTTTGGTCGGTGCAATATAAGCCACCCAACCGCGCTCGGGTTCAAATTGGTTTAAGGCTTGCAAAATACGGAACTGGGCAATCAGCGTTTTGCCGCTGGAGGTGGGCAAGCTGACCACTACGGCACGACGACTTGAACCCAACAAACCTTGTTCTGCCAAAGCACGGCGTTGTGGCGGTAGTACATCAAACAGCACTTTATCGCCCCGCCCCCTGTCAACCAGACTTCTGACAAATGCGGTGACTCGCGAATTGACAGCACGGGTAACCGTCCAGATCGAATTGTCAGTTAATTGTTTAGCGCAAGATGCCAATAAACGGGTCATCGGTGCAAGCGTAGAACAGCCGGTAGGTTCTAATGCCGCCAGAGCACGATCAAAGTGCATATCCAGCAAAGGACGAATATGAAAACTGCCTTCAACTACGCCATCGGTTAGAAAATAAGCCATGATTTCAGCCGCTTTTGCCAAATGATAAAAAGCAATCAGTTCCATTGCCGATATCTTGGCATTTGCGCCGGATTGGGTTTGCAGGTAATCCGCTTCAAATTGGTTTTGGCTTAGACGTAGGTCGGCAACCAGTTCCAGCACAGCATCGCGATCTTTCCAACCGTGTTTGCGGATGACACGCAGCCAAAGCTCCAAAACGGTGGTCCAGGTCCGCTCTCCCCAACTGACCGAACTCAAGGGCAATGTAGGCCAAGTTTTTTCGCGTAGCATTCTTGTAGCATCTGCACCTTTATCGCCGATCACAGCTAAGGCGCAGTAACGCAGCACCTGTTCCGCTTGTGCAATCGGTTCGGGTTTGTCAGGTAAGACGCGGAATAATCGGAAGGCATCGGCAGCGCATTCACGCAATTGGTCTTGATTGTCTTCGTTGATACCATCAAGCAATAAGTCAAGTACCACGAGCTCCAACGCTTGAGCATTGCGTTCGATTAAGCCGAAATCAATATCGACGGGGGGTTGCAATAAGACTTGGTATAAAAGCGCTTTATTGGCTTCGTTTTGGGCAAGTGCCAGACCATCACGCAGACTGTCCAATAACCAGTGGCTCATGACTGCGCTCCACAGGATACTAAGCGCGGCAAGTCAGAAATAGCGTGCGGCAGATAAAGTGCCTGTAAGTTACAAGTACTTGGCGGGCTTATCTGCTTTGCTAGGCGTTGTGCGCGACTTTTTAAATCGTTCTCAGCAGGCGCAGTATCGCGGATTAAGACACCAAAAAGGGCGATGGCCTTGTTGCCGGAATTGAGAAATAAAGCAACTGCCGCATTAAATTGGTCTTCATGTGGCGAGTTTTTACAGCGCGGCTGAAGATAGAGCAGCAATTGATACAAAATGCTTAAGTTTGTCGCCAGCGTTTCCAGTTGCTGAGTTATGCCCTTATTACCGTACATCACATTGGGCGGTGTTGACTTATCGCTGGATGCTTTTACTTCGCCAAAAACAAAGCGAGTTTCGTTTCCCAACTCAATAAGACCAATTAAATCGGCACCGGGTAAACTAGTTTTGGGTGTGCGTTTATCGCGCTCAGTATTCCAAGGCCAAATAACCCCGTGTTTTTGGTTGAGCCAAGCTTCGGCCAAGGCTTCAGCAACAGCCCAATCACGTCCCTCAGGTGTTTCGGCAGCCAATAGTGCATCAAGGCTAGTTTGAGCAAAGCCTGTTGTTGCCAAACCACGTAAATGCACTTTGAAATCATCTTGGGCAGCTTGATCGTGCAAACGTGCAGCAACATCCTTTTGTAAAAAGGTGTGGTAATGGTCAGATTGCTCCAAGGATTTTCCCTCCCAAGAGACTGCGCCATTAACACCTCTGTATTCCAAATTCTCCACGAATGCCTTGATTGCTGTTGTTAATAGAAAATCGTAATAGCTAGCATAGCTCCGATTAGCGATAGAGTAACGGAGGACTGTTGCCATCAAAACGTGCGATTACGCAAGCTGATCGCACGTTTTGAATGACAGCTTGTTTGCCTTTTCCTGTGACAGCAAATTAAATTATATCAGTCAGCAAAGGGTCGAGACGGTGTAAAAATGCAAAAATAAGATTCAAAAATCTCCCCACTCGACGAGTTATTTAATGTGCTTTCTGAATAAATAGTCCCACTTGGCGATCTTGGTAAATATATTTTTTTCCACCATGATTTTGGCTTTTACGTTTTTACAAAGCCTTGGTCAATTGTGACAGTTCGCCACTCTCAAAGTCCGACATTTTTTACTGGTTGAATCGTATCGGAATCGATGCCTGATTTGCATCGAAAATGGCTAATTGATGTCGCCAGCTCAGTGGCGGATATGCCTATCATTCAGGTGTTAAGAACCCAATCCACTCGGTTTTTTCAATATTTGCGTCACCCGACAACCGCCTAGTAAGGTCGTTTCATGGCCAAGGCATCGAATACGTTTGCTGAGGCGACGATGCGCGCCGAATCGGGAATAACCTCACCCGCCAAACCATCCGGATTGCCGGGCTAATTCTTCCGTACGCCAATCCTATAGTTTCCCGTCGAATTTATGCGGGCGGGTTACCAAGTATCCGGGCAGCACGCAAAACCCCCTCGTGGTTACCGCCGAGTGGTGCGTCGGCACATCCCAATCCCGCGGAGGTGCAGACGAGGCGTGCAGCGGTGCGCACCGGCGCTTGCGGCGTACCGCTGAGCACTTTGTGGATGTCCCTGTAGCCTGGCGGGGTGTAGCCAAAGCTTTCGGCGGTGCCGCTGGATCTTTGGGCATACCGCCGGAATTGCTCGAAGGATGTTGTACCGCTGCTGCGTTAACAGCACAGCAGTTGTCTTCACCGATAAATCGTCCTCTTGCCTTTGATCGTCACATGGTCGTCATTCGTAAAGTAATTAGCTATAAAACAACGGCTTAGCTAAATAAGCAATCTTAGTTATCCCGTTGCTATGGATTATGGGCCTGGTTTTTGCTGAATGTGGGCAATGACGTGGAAAGTTAAGCAAACCATTTTCCGCGATTGATTTTTTAGCGATTTAGCGGAGGACATATCGAATGAACACGAAAGGCAAACTGGTAAGCGTGATATTTGTTGGCAGCCTACTCTCCTTGACAGCGCCGCCAGCCCATGCTCACCACGCCTTTTCCGCCGAGTTCGACGCCGAACAACCCATAGAGTTAAAAGGCGTGGTCACCAAGCTGGAACTGGTCAATCCGCATAGTTGGTTATACCTGGACGTTAAGCAAACCGACGGCAGCGCCAAGAATTGGGGGTTCGAATTCGGCGCGCCATTCAGCCTGAAACAAAAAGGCATCACCAAAGCCAGCCTGCCGGTCGGCAGCGAAGTCACCATCCAAGGTTATCGCGCGAAAAACGGCAAGGATTTCGGCTATGCGGTTACTACCGTGCTGTCCGACGGCCGTAGCGTTAAAACCGGCGGCGCTCAGGATGCACCGGACGCACAAGCGCAAGGTAACGGACAGGCTCAATAAACAAATCGGAATTAACGAAATATAACGGAGTATGCCCTCAATGAGTTCACCCAATAACGGTCCGTCATCGCTGCATATCGCGCTGATGCTGGCCAGCGGTTTAGTTTTGCTGTTTCTGGCAACTGGCGACGCTGGTGCGGCCAACCCTAAAATTCCCCGGCTCGCCAACGGCAAACCCGACTTTTCCGGCATTTGGCAAACCACTAGCGCCGCCGATTACGATCTGGAGCCGCACAGCAACCGCAAGGACGCACCGCCCGGCGCCGGCATCGTCGAAGGTCACTACCTGCCTTACTTGCCTGCTGCACTGGAGCAAAAGAAGAAAAACTTCGCGGCGCGCGACACGCTGGATCCGGCCCTGAAAGGCTACACATTGGGCGTGCCGCGCGGCATTTATTACCCGGAACCGTTTCAAATCTTCCAGCGCAAACAAGACCTAACGTTAGTACATCAGTTCGGTCATTCGGTAAGAACCATACACACCGACGAAACCGATCATCCGAAAGACCCTTACGACTGGTGGCTGGGCGACTCCCGCGCGCATTGGGAGGGCGACACGCTGGTGGTCGACGTCAAGCATTTCAACGACAAAACCTGGTTCGACCGGGCCGGCAATTATCATAGCGACGCGCTGCATGTCGTCGAAAAATGGGCGTTTATCGACGCCAACACCGTCGAATATAAAGCCACCGTCGAAGATCCCAAGGTATTCAGCAAGCCCTGGAATCTATCGGTAATTCTGCATCGGCACCGCGAGAAGGATTTTCAGTTGATTGAGGACTACCGCTTTACGCTGGATTACGACGACGCGTATCCGCCTAAACCGAATAAACCTTAAAGCCGGATACCAGACGAGGACGTTATGACACACATGAATACAAGTCGCTCTGCGCTAGTTTCCGGGCTGGCCATCAGCGTAATGCTCACCGCCGCGCCTAGCCTATATGCTGCGGACGAGACGAAAAAACCGGACGCACCGGCTGCGAAACCGGCTCAACCGGCTACGAAACCGCTAAAACTCGGCGGCCCCGGCATCGAACAGGAAAGAAGTTTCCCGAAAATCGTCTCCGGCAAATGGACCGGCCCGAAAACCGCCGACGGCCAACCGGACGTGCAAGGCCATTGGTCCAACACTATCGCCAACCACAATAATTTTACCGACCCGCAAGGCGGCATCCTGAACGACCCCAATCCCAATCGGGTAGCCAAAGGTCCGCGAGAAGAACGCGCGCCCAGCCGGGTGAGTGATCCTGCCGACGGTCAGGTGCCGTTTCAGCCTTGGGCGCTGGATAAGGTCAAGGATTTTCAGGCGCATTTCCACGACCCGGTCAAACCGGAATACATTGAACCCTTGGCGCGCTGCGCACCGGGCGGCATTCCAAAATCCTTGTTTTGGCACGGTTACGAAATCAGCCAATATCCGGGTTATGTGTTGTTTCAATTCAACTCCGGCACCCGCATCATTCACCTGGATGGCAAGCCGCATTTGCCGGACAACATCAAGCTGTGGAATGGCGATTCGCGCGGCCATTGGGAAGGCAATACGCTGGTGGTGGACGTAACCAATCAAAACGGCAAAGCCTTGTTCGGCCGCTCCGGCGAGTTTATCAGCGAAAACGGCCATATCCAGGAGCGTTACATATTTAGCAACGATGGCGACCGCTACACCTACGAAGCCGTATTAAGCGACCCGACCGTCTACACTCGACCGTTTACCGTGACGGTGCCAGCACGCAAATGGACCGCAAAGGATCAGCCCAACGGCTGGCACTTCGAGGTCGAGCCGGCCAATTACACCGGCAAGGTAGCGCTTAAAGAGCCTATCCTCGATCAATATGAACGCGTCTGCGCCGAGAACAACGGCGGCTTCGGACTGGTCGCCGCTGAAGAACCGAAAAAATAAGCTCATCATGTCATTAGTCGAATTTGCCCAACTACTTAACGATTCCGAGTTCGGTACCGCGCTACGCGAGTCGGTGTACATGTTTCCCTTGATCGAAGGCCTGCATTTGATCGGCCTGGCAGTTGCCTTGGGTTTACTGTTTTTTGTTGATCTGCGCCTGCTCGGCCTGTTTCTGCCGCAGTTGCCGGTTGGGCAAGTCTTGCATCCGCTTAGGCCCTGGTTGCTGGTCGGGTTTTTAATCATCTTCGTGACCGGGATTTTGCTGTTCGTGGCGACGGCGGCAAAAATTATCACGTTGCCGGTGTTTTTCTACAAGCTGGGTTTTATCGCCTTGGCCGGCATCAATGCCTTGTGGTTTGAATTGAAATGGGGCCGCGACGTCGGGCACTGGGGCAATGCAGCCACGCTACCGGCAGCGGTGCGCTTTGCCGGTTTCACGTCACTAACTTTGTGGAGCCTGGTGGTCATCGCCGGGCGTTTGATCCCTTACTTGAGTTACCAATAAGCCTTATGTCTGTCCTCGAACTCTTCAAAGCTTTGCAATCCAGCGCGTTTGGCCGCTTCATAGGCAGCCTGGACCATTTGTTCTGCGCGGTATTGGAACTGGGCCATATCGCCGGCATGATCTTGCTGCTGGCATCGGTGCTGCTGACCAGTCTGAATTTACTCGGCCTGGGCTTAAGTTCCGTGCCGCTCGCGGAAATTCAGCGGAGCACTCGCAAATTATTCTGGACCGGCCTGACGCTATTGGTGGTATCCGGCCTGCTGATCTTTATCCCGGCCGCCACCAGTTACTACGCCAACGATTTCTTTTGGGCCAAATTCATCCTGTTAGGCCTTGCCTTGCTGGTGTATTTCACCCTCTACCGGTGGGTTGCGGCCCGCGACTCCAAGCAAATCTGGCTGGCGAAAGCTACGGGTGGACTGGCATTGAGTCTGTGGTTGGGTGTGGCCTTTGCCGGGCGTTTTATCGGCTTTTTTGCGTAACGCCGATTCATTCATTTTCAGTGTAAGGACGCTCCAGCATAGAGCTGGCGTCTCCTTTATTCGCAACGGGATTGCCGATGTTCAAACAATTTAATTCACGTTTAAAAGTTTTTGCCGGCAGCTTGGCGTCTGCCAGCCTATTGATGGCCTGCAACCCGGCCCCTACCGAGCCTGCTGCGCCGCCTGTTCCTTTCAAACCGGTGGCGACGCTGCAAGAGATCATGACCTCGATCATCGATCCGAATATCGACTTCGTGTGGAACTCCGTATCATCGGTTAGTACTGCCACCGGTACCGAAGAACGCCAGCCTCAAACCGACGAAGACTGGCGCTTGCTGCGACAACACGCCTTGTCTGTGGTCGAAGCAACAAATCTGCTGTTGATCGAAAATCGGCCCATTGCCGCTGCCAATGCCGTCACCTCCAGCGGCGGCGCCGAACTGACACCCGCTGCGATTAAAACCCTGATTGCCGAGCATCGCCAGGAATTTGTACAACGTGCGCAAAGCCTGCAAAGCACCGCGCAAGGTTTACTGGTAGCAATAGACGCCAAAAATGTAGAGGAACTGGAAAAAGCCGGCGGCGAAGTCGAACAAGCCTGCGAGCAGTGTCATAGCCAGTTCTGGTATCCGGGCGATGCTAGGCCGAAATAACCGTCAAAAAATCCAAATGGTCTGAATCGCAAAAACTGCGACTCTATTTATTCCAAATACGCTAACGCTGCGACTCGCCTCTAGTCCTGGCTCAAACGTTAAATACACTTTGCCGCGTAAATAAAATCGGGGACGCAGCGCAGTAAAGCTGCGTCCCCAGATCGTATTGCAATTTACAACGACCGCCCCAAACGCTTCTCGACCTGTTTTTTCTCCCACTCCGCGCCGAAGAAAGGCAGGATGTCGAATACCGACGAGGCATGAATCAACAGGCCCACACCCCAGCCCAACGCCGGCCAGATCACCCACAGATGGTGAGGTGTTTGCACCAGATTCAAGATACCCAAAGCGCCGATGACGACCAGATATTGAAGCAAATGCGTATAAAACCGCCGCAGTTTGCGCACGTGTTCCAGCGCGAGGATTTCTTCTTTACTAATGCCCTGACTTAAAGTGCTATTCATACCCGACTCCGAATTTAACTGTGAAAAATCGATCTCAAAGACCGCCGCCAGTGACTTCAGGGATTCCACGCTTGCCGTTTGTCCGCGCTCGATTCGTTGAATGGTGCGGACGCTGATGCCGCTTAAATCGGCCAGTTGTTGTTGCGACCAGCCATGTTGCAATCTCAGTTTTTGTATAAGCATTTGGAACTCCTTTTTTATCACTGGCCCTCAGTCTAGCGCTTGATTGGCCTGTTCCGTGACGACATTACCCCGCCAATGGCACGACAGTTGCCCGCCATTCTTTAGAAAACGCCTGCGAAAAATGCGATTAAGTTGCTGACTCGGTATTCAATTCCATTTTTTGAAAACAAGAGGGTTGGAGCAATCCACTCTCAAATCGTGTTGATAATTTTTAGGGCGTAGGCAAGAATGCCTTTCCTACTAAGGACAGTGGCATTGTCTATATTAAAAATAAATTTATCCCCAATGATCAAATCCCCCGGATCGGGCAGAATGGTGATGCGAGCCTTGCTGATTCCTTTAATCGCGTGGAGTCTATCTATTCCTGCTCACGCTACTCCGCCGTTTAGCTTTGGCATCGAAGACCCTGCGCTTCAGCCAGTTCCGAACGACGTTGCGGTTACACTAGCGGCCTTCGATAGTAATATACCGGAAATGGCTACTTGTACTTACATTGGACAGTCCTTGCCACTATCCGCATCGACTAACAAACTGGAGTATGTGGTTGCTACTACACAAGCACCTTGTGGTTGTGGTGCTTATTTGTGTCCCATATATGTATTACGTAAGTCGCAAGGTGCATATGAAGTGATACTTAATTGGAGCGGTTACGGGCTCTCTATAAAAAAAGGAATCCATCACGGATTGAATTCACTAGAGATACTGGCCGGTTCAGCTGGACACTCGGAAAACACAGTTTGGCGCTTCAACGGAAAGAAGTATGAAAAACTAATCACAGGGCGGTAACGATGTAGTAGGAATGAAAATTACTATACGTTAGCAACAACTGCGTAACCTTAAAAAATCTACTCGTTTTGAGAGTAGCTTGGGTTGCCGGTTATTCTTTCTCAATTAGTCCGATAAGCCCTCTTTATCCGTGACTGGCGGCAAGACTCAAAGTCCCTTCGATAAAACACCAAAACGTTTTTTGAGCCATGAAACCGTGATTCGGCAGTACGTATTTATCGGTCTGCACAACCCATAGCGGATCGTCCATCGGCACCTCGGCTACGGGACGTAATTGCAAGCCGTCCGCTACTCGCCAAACCGCAGCGCTGGCCATAATCCCTTCCGGTCCGGTTAGCATTAACGGATTAGGCGACGCATTAATGCCGCTAGCGGTATCGACTGTACACGACTGATTTGCCGATGCCGTAGCGGTCGTTTCCAAACGATGGGTGATAAAACCGCGAAAATGTCCGACGGCGGTCGCTGCTAAATCCCATTGCGTCGCGCCCTGCATGTCCGCTTGCTCGACCGGATCGAATACCGACTCGAACCAGGCCGGCACGGCTCTGCTATAGGTAAACATGTTTTTGGTGATGTTATCGGCTTCGGAGCTGGCAACTACCATCAATGGGTTTGTCTGCATAGGGTGATTCGTTACAGCCACTCGGCGGATGGCCGCGCGCAGAGCGGCAAAACGCCTGGCTTCAACCGCCGGATTGACCAACAACACCATGTCACCAAAGCGGGCTTGGTCGCCGCGTCCCTGTTGCAAGCGTTGCAACCAGACCGGTTGTAGTGCGTTTAACATCACGGACGCGCCTAGACTATGGCCTATGGTCAGCAAGCGGTTATCCGGATCGGCATCGCGTTTGACGACAGCTTCGACATTTAACAAGAAATCTAGAAATTGCTTTTGTCCTAGGCGTTCGCTGACCGACCGCCGCTCCCAAAAGGTCAAAGCCCGCAGCCAGGGCGTTTCCACCGTTTCGCCGCGCCAGCCCAAGTAGATGCCGACTACCCGGTAATGCGGGTTACGCAGTTTGATGTCGCGCAAACTTTCCTTGAAACGGCGGACGTTGTTATCGCTGTCCTTGGCATTGTGGTGCCAGCCGTGGGTATAAAGCACCACATATTGCGGTTGTTGGCTGTCTTGCAACCACGCTAATACGGCATCGGACTGGCGTTGATCGTAGAAACGGCCGTCGTCGTCGAATTCCACGAAACCCAAGGTGTAGTCATCTTGCCGGTTGACGACTAAATTCGCGGCGCTGCAATCCGCAGCGGCATTGGCTAGACAAGGTTTTACACTGATATTGGTACGGAAGTATTCTTGGGGAGCGCAAGCTGATAGCAGTATCAGCAGTGCGAACAGTAATCTGCTCATAAGGCGGTGACTAGGACAGAGACACAAGGTTTTGCGTCACTGTCCCACTCATGAAAGGTAATTTCAGCTACTGCAGGCATTAACCGGCATATTTGACGGTGCAGCCGTAAGGTTTGGTTACCGCTTTGCTGATGGCTTTACCTGCCGCCAATTCTTTTAGTGCTGACGAAATATAGTTTTCAGCCGTTGCGATGTCGGCCTGGTCTGCCGAGGCAATGCTGTCTATGCCGCCTTTGTAAAGCAACACGCCATTGGGATCGATGATGAACAATTGCGGGGTGTTAGTGGCACCGTACAATTTACCCACGGCACCATCCGGGTCAAACAGGGTGTTAGCGGGTGAAGCTTTGCGTTCTTGATTAAGTTTTTTTGCGGTTGCCGCATCGACAAAGCCCTGTTTGCCGGGCGCGGAAGAAATGACTTGCAACCAGACGATGTTTTGGCTTTGGGCTTGTTTTTGTAAATTTGGAATATTGCCGGATTGGTAATGTTTTTGCACAAACGGGCAGTCGGCATTGGTCCATTCCAGAATCACGGTTTTGCCGCGCAGAGCCGCCAAACTCAAGGTCCCGCCTTCGGCCGCCGCCGCAGAAAACGCCGGTGCCGGCTGGCCTACCACCGGTTCTGCTTTGGCAGGGGCCGGCATTAATAGCATTAAACTAACGGTCATCAATCCGAACAAACGCTGAGAAATCATAAATACTCCATTGCTGATGGTTAAAGACGGGCGCTTTGAATGGCGCCGATAACGAGATCGGGGGTCAGAATTTGCGGTAATACCGTCGCCTCCTGCGCTCCCGGTCCGAAATACAAATATAAGGGCACCCCGCTGCGACCAAATTGGCCCAATACCTTGGCGATGTCGGCATCGCGGTTGGTCCAGTCGCCTTTTAGGTAAGTCACCTCAGCGCTGTGAAAGGCGCCGCGAACCGCTTCGCTACTTAAGGCAACGCGTTCATTGACTAAACAGGTGATGCACCAGTCGGCGGTGAAATTGACGAATACCGGTTTGCCTTCACTGCGCAATTGGGCCAGTTTTTCAGCGCTGTAAGCTTGCCAGTTTTGATTTTTGCTGTCAGTTTCATGGCCCGTATGGGTCGAGGTCTCGATGCCCAGTTCGCCCGCCAGCAAGGCCAGCAGCAAAGTTACACAGGCGCTGGTATTGATGACCAGGCGTTTAAGTTGGGTGGTGTCGCGGCTAAGTTGCAATAACCAGATAGCGAGGGCAACCAACACACAGCCGCCCAATGCACCCGCAACGGCTTCTGGGCCTGCCTGACGGGCGAGCACCCAAATCAACCAAGC
Organism: Methylomonas sp. MK1; assembly: GCF_000365425.1. Classification (NCBI taxonomy): domain Bacteria; kingdom Pseudomonadati; phylum Pseudomonadota; class Gammaproteobacteria; order Methylococcales; family Methylococcaceae; genus Methylomonas; species Methylomonas sp. MK1. The sequence goes on along the minus strand of NZ_AQOV01000001.1, from coordinate 264,980 downwards.
GGCGGTGGCGTACATCGGAAAGGCTAGGCCTTGTTTCAGCGTTTCCATCCATGCCCCTGGTTTGGGTAGCCAGCGCTGGAGTATCGGCCATTGGCAAAGCAGCCAGTAAGGTAGGGCCAATCCCGTGCCCAAACTCAGGAATACGGCGATCATTGTTGCCGGTGGTTGGGTGATTGCAAAGCCGAGCGCTGCGCCCATGAAGGGTGCGGTGCAGGGGGTTGCCACGACTGCGGCCAGCACTCCGGTGAAAAAGCTCCCGGCATAACCGTCCCGAGTGGCCAGCTTATGACCCAAGCCGGTGATGCCGGTGCCGATATTGAAGACTCCGGATAAGCTTAAGCCCACCGCAAATATCAAATAGGTCAGTATCGTTACGAACCACGGTGACTGAAACTGGAAACCCCAGCCAATGCTGGCTCCACCGGCTTTGACAACGACCAACACAGCGGCCAATGCGGTGAAACTGACTAATATGCCAGCCAGGTAAGCCCAACCGTGTCTGCGCGTTTTGCTAGGATCGTGGGCGGCTTGTTCTATCAGTGCCAGGGCTTTTAACGACAACACCGGAAATACGCAGGGCATCAGATTTAATATCAAACCACCGGCCAAGGCCAGTAATAGGGCGGTCGGCAAGGTTTGATCGGCCAAAGCGTTGGCCGGCTCAGCCTGAGGGGCATTTACAGTGCCAGGCCACACGGCGCTGATCTGATAAGCGCGCAAAGCGTCGCCGCTGCCTACTGTCAGTACGCCGGTCAGCGTTTGTCCGGGGCTTAATGGCTGGTCACCGGCTTGCAAGCTGATATCCAGACCTTGGTCGGCTACGCTTGTGATTTGCTCGCCAGCATGGGAAATCGGTCCCCAACGGTCGGGATAGAAGGCTAGCGCTTGATTGTCTGGCGCAGGCAGTTGTTCGCCAGTAAAGTGTAACCGGAGCGTGCCGGCCGACCCCTCAAGCAAGCTGGCTTGCCAGGGTAATTCAACAGGCCAGGACTTTTGGGTGGCTGTTATCAAAGGATGAGCTGGGCCTACCGCCACTCCTTTGGCGACCACCGGCAACTGTATTGCTAATTCCACCTCTTGGGGAATGCAGGCTTCCTCGCAAACCAACCATTTCACTTTCGCTGATATGGGCCATGCTGTGCCCACTTCAGCATTCTCGGGTACCCGCAGCGGCGAGAGTAGGGTGACGGCATCGTGATAGCCGTAATTGACGACAGGCCCCAGTACAATTTTGCTAGGCGTAGGCCATTGGATCTCGCCCACCGACCAGCCAGACGGTAGTTGGTATTGAATTTTGGTTGGGAGGCCCGAGTCGCCAGGGTTTTTCCAGTAAGTGTGCCAATGCGGAATAATCTGCTGGTGTACGCCAATCAAGATCTCATCACCAGGATGCACGGCAGTATGAGACACAATCAGGCTGGCTCTTACCTGATCCGTGGCCGCTTCCGGACCGGGGCTGGCTTGTGTGCATGACATTCCTAAAACTAGCGTGATGCCAAGGATAACGCGATAGAGATTAAGCACAGTTGCACCCTACATTTGCTGAATTAGTGGCAGTCATGCATTTTACAGTTCGGTGACGGCTTGGCTACGCACAGTCTGATCCTTGTTATCAGTGTTTTGCCGCTTAGATAAATGATTGCGCCAAATCGAAGAAACCCGCAAAGGCGGGTTTCAAACGGCTATGTGTTGTCGTTGCAAACATCAAAACGGCTCTGATCTGGCACACTGAAAAGTTAAACGTTATTGGTTGCGAAAGGATGTTTAGCGTCCTTTTTAGCGGCAATCACTTCTTGGGAACTTGGGAAGCCGGCGACAGCCCGGGCAATCGCTTCCTTAGTGGCTTTGTAATTGTATTCTTCGATTTTGGCGTCATCTTCAGCCAGCCAATGAATGAATACGCCCACGGAAATAAACAAATCGTCGGCTTCGTCGGCGGGAATGATGCCTTCTTCAACCGATTCCGCTACCGCAATGGCGACCGCACGTTGCGCCGGTCCAAAAATTTGTACGGCTTGTTTTGAGCCTTTGATCGTGACTTTGTTGAACAAGATCGTGGCCGGTTTCACCAGTAAGTTGGGCGCTACCACCGCCAATAAAGTGGAAAAGCCGTCTTTATTATTGGTCAACGCATTTGCAAAAGCAGTTTCCGCTGCGGAGCCGCGTGGACCAATGATTAAATCGATATGGGCTATTTCATTGCCTTCACCGACTAATGATTCGCCAACCCGCAAATTGGTTATTTTTGCCATTTTAAATAGTCCCTTTTTTATAAAAAAATGTAATTAATATTATCGACATGATCATTATCTATAATTGCCTGGTCCGGGATTTATCCGGGCCAGGCAATTAAGTGCGTTCTGTCTGTTTTGTATTACGTTACAGTATTTTAAATATTACCTGCCTTGAAGTGGCCTACGGCTTCTTCGGCATGTTTGGTCGCTACTTCAGCGTGGTTTTGTTTGCCATGCGCAATGGTTTCTTCCAGTGATTTTTTACCGGCGCTAATGTGTGCTTTTGCTTCGCCAGTAGCGGCGCTCTCCGCTTTATCGACGTGAGCTAAGGATTTTTCGGCGTGCTCTACCAATTGATCCGCATGGCCCGCTTTGCCATGGGTTACGGCATGCTCAGCATGTTTTAACGATTCGGCGGCATGTTCTTCGGCAAATACGCCGCTGCTGGCAATTAATAAGGCACTGGCAATCAGCGCTACAGTAGTTTTCATAATATCCCCCTGGGAAATGTTTAGTTAAAGTCACTATTTAAAGCCGCTATATTCCTAAGTTTATTTAGGATATATAGGCCTGAATAAACTTAGGAATATAGCGGTTTTAACAATACGAGATAATCCTTAATATCTGCTATATCGCCTAATTACTTAGTCAATTTATATGCCAGTTTTCAACTCGTTGTTTGCAAAGAAATTTATAGATTTAACGGTGATTGATGTGTTGGTAGGTCAGCAAAAGTTGCTGATTAGATGTTGATACAGCAGCTGCTTAGCGGTTATTGACGCGGAAGTAAGATTGCTATAAGCGGGTTGTTTTCTTCTGGAGAGTCGATTTGCCGGATAAATATCTTGATATTCAATCGTTTATAAGGCGCAGATCTGAAAGGTATCTGCCGAGCATATCCGGTGTGATTATTGCTTTACAGTGGACTGCTACGAGCGTGCTCCACATAATTACAACCAACAAATAATCGATTCTTATGAGCAAATACACAGTCAACGTCAACGGTACGCAAAAGACCGTGGATGTTAATCCCGACACGCCCTTGTTATGGGTGCTGCGCGATCATCTCAATCTGGTCGGTACCAAATTCGGCTGCGGAGTTGGGCAGTGTGGCGCCTGTACCGTGCATCTCGACGGTCAGCCGACCCGGGCTTGTCTGACGCCGATTGCCAAAGTCGGCTCCAGTCAGGTCACCACCATAGAAGGCCTGCATCCCAGCGGCGAACATCCATTGCAGAAAGTCTGGCAGGAACTGGATGTGCCGCAATGCGGTTATTGCCAGGCTGGGCAGATCATGACTGCGGCTGCGCTATTGAAAAAAAATCCCCGTCCGACCGACGCCGAGATCGATGTCGAACTGGCCGGTAATCTCTGTCGTTGCGGGACTTATTTAAGGATACGTGCCGGCATACACCGCGCTGCTGAACTCGCTGTCAAGGAGTCGATATGAACGAATACGAATTGGAAAATGCCAGCCGCCGCGATTTCTTGCGCAAATCCACGCTGGCCGGTGGTGGCTTGGTGCTGGGTTTTTATCTGAATGTAGCCGATAGCGCTAGCAAGCGCGTCGCCAAACCGTCCACCATTGCGGAAAGCAGCGTATTCAAACCCAATGCCTTTATCCACATCGCACCGACCGGCAAAGTGACCTTGATCAGCAAGCAGCCGGAGATAGGCCAGGGCATAAAGACTTCGCTACCGATGGTGATCGCCGAGGAGCTGGAGGTTAATTGGCTGGATGTGCAAATCGTGCAGGGCGATCTTGATCCGATTTACGGTAGCCAAAGTGCCGGCGGTTCGCGTTCCACGCCGACCAACTACCAGGAGTTTCATAAGCTCGGCGCGACGGCCAGGACTATGCTGATTCTGGCGGCCGCCGAACTGCTGCGGGTACCCGCCGCCGAACTGGTTGCCAAGGACAGCGCCGTGCATCATCCGGCCAGCGGTAAGCAGCTTAGCTATGGGCAACTGGTGGAAAAGGCGGTGTCGATCCAGGTGCCAGCGCCGGAATCGGTGAAATTAAAAGACCCCAAGGACTATAAATTACTGGGCACGCGGATCGGCGGGGTAGATAACCCCAGCGTGGTCACCGGTAAGCCTTTATTCGGCATCGATGTACAACTGCCGGGGATGTTGTATGCAACCTATCAAAAATGTCCGGCTTTCGGTGGCAAGGTAGTTAGCGCCAACCTGGATAAAATCAAGACTCTGCCTGGCGTAAAACATGCGTTTATTGTGGAGGGCGGTACCAGCTTAAAAGGCTTGTTGTCGGGTGTGGCGATAGTCGCCGATTCCACCTGGGCGGCGTTTACTGCCCGCAAGCAATTGGAAGTGGTGTGGGACGAAGGCCCGGCGGCCGCGCAAAGTTGGGTCGGCTTTACCGCCAAGGCCAAGGAATTATCCGAACAGGCCGGTAGTGAAGTGCTGCGTAACGACGGCGACGCGAAGCAAGCGCTGGAAGACGCGGATAAAACCGTGGCAGCGGCCTATAGCTACCCGTTTATCTCCCATGCCAGCATCGAGCCACAAAATTGTACGGCCTGGTTCAAGGACGGCGGCATCGAAATTTGGGCACCGACCCAAAACCCGGAAGCCGGGCAGAAGATCGTTACGGAAACCTTGGGGATTCCCAAGGAGAAAATCACACTGCATATCACCCGCAGCGGCGGCGGCTTTGGTCGGCGTTTGATCCCCGATTACCTCATCGAATCGGCGGCGATTGCCAAGCAAATCGGTGTGCCGGTCAAACTGACCTGGACCCGCGAAGACGATTTGCAACACGATCAATTCCGCGCCGGCGGCTTTCACTTTTTAAAGGGCGGCCTGGACGACAAAGGTAAGCTGATCGCCTGGCATAACCACTTTGTGACCTTTGCCCATAAAGTGGTGAAGGATGGCAAGGAAACCTTGGAACTGGGCAGCGGCGCCAATCTGTCCGGCGACGAATTTCCTGGTCGGTGGGTAGAAAACTGTTTGCTGGAGCAAACCCCGCTGGAGTGCAATATCCCCATGGGGCCATGGCGAGCGCCCCGTAGTAATGTGTTCGCTTGGGTGTTTCATAGTTTTATCGACGAACTGGCGCACGCCGCCGGTCGCGATCCGCTGGCGTTTCGCTTAGAAATCCTGGGCGATAAAGGCTTTATTCCTGGCACCGGTCAGCAAGGTATCCCTTACGATGTGAACCGGATGAAGCATGTGTTGCAGCACGTCGCGGAAAAGGCCGAGTGGGGCAAGAAAACTTTCCCACGTGGCCAAGGGCATGGCATCGCCTTTCATTTCAGTCATCTGGGTTACATTGCCCAAGTCGCCGAAGTCACGGTATCCAAAGACGGCAAGCTTAAAGTCGATAGAGTCGTGGTCGTCACCGACATCGGCGCGCAAATCGTCAATCTTAGCGGCGCGGAAAATCAGGTGCAGGGTTCGGTGGTCGATGGTTTGGGGGCCTTGATGTTCCAAGAGTTGAACATCGAAAAAGGCCGTATCGTGCAAAGTAATTTTGGCGATTATCCGATGATCCGTATCGCCGATGCGCCGACCCAGGTGGAGGTGCATTTTCTGAAAACCGACTATCCGGTCACCGGTCTGGGTGAGCCTGCGCTGCCGCCGTTGGCACCAGCTGTGTGCAATGCGATCTTCGCCGCCACCGGCGTGCGGGTTAGGCAATTGCCGCTATTGCGCACCGATTTGAGCTGGAGTTGATATGGCTAGTACAATCGCCGGCACACCCGCAAGCGAGTAAATCATGGCCAATCACATCAATCATCTGCTCGAAGCCTATCGGCAACTGCAACGCGACCAGGAAGACAGCGTGCTGGCGACCATTATCGAAACCTCTGGCTCCACGTACCAAAAGGCCGGCGCGCGGATGCTGATTACCCAGACCGGCGAGTTGGTCGGTTTGTTGGGCGGCGGCTGCTTCGAACGGGATTTGGTGGAGCAGGCCGCTTCGGTCTTTGCAACCGGCGAAGCCAAAACGCTGTTTTATGATATGCGTTCCGGGGATGATGCGATCTGGGGCTTGGGCCTGGGTTGTAACGGCGCGGTTAGGGTGTTGTTGCAGTTATTAAAAGCCGAGCAAGAATTTAGTCCGTTGAATCTGCTGGTCGAAGCCGCCGAGACCCAGGCTCATGGGGTATTGGTGACGGTATTTGATTCGGGGCATGCGGATTTTCCGCCCGGACGCAGCCAGTTCTTGCCGGCCGCTATCGTCGGCGAGCAGCCAATTTTGCCCAGCGCGCCGTTTCCATTTTCCACGGCGGCGCTGCAAACGGCCTTGCAACAAAAACCGCGCATCGAAACGCATCTGCTCGACGGCCAGGAGATCAAAGCCTTTTACGACCCGGTGCAACCGCCGTGGCAGTTACTGATCTTTGGTGCCGGTGCCGATGCAATACCGTTGGTGAACTGTGCCAAGTCTTTGGGTTGGCGCGTCACCTTAGTCGATCACCGGCCCGCACATATCAAGCCCGAGCGTTTTCCTTTAGCTGATCAATTATTGCATCTAACACCGGAACAGGTGACGGCGCAGCTGGATTTGCATCGCTTTAACGCCATCATGATGATGACGCACAACATTGAATACGACCAACGCTACTTGCAAGTCATCGTCCATTGCCGGGTGCCGTTTATCGGTCTGTTGGGGCCGGCGCATCGCAAACAGCGGCTATTGCAAAGCCTGGGCGATGATGCCGCGCTAATTAACGAGCGGGTATTCGGCCCGGTAGGACTGGACATAGGTGCGCAAACCCCGGAAGAGATTGCGCTGTCTATCGTGGCCGGCATCCATGCCCAGCTCAATGGTCGCAGCGGCCTGCAATTAGGCAGTGAAGTCGTCGCCATAAAGCATGCTTGCAGCCATTGATAATGTGCATGCCATCATCCTGGCGGCCGGTGCGTCCAGCCGGATGGGTAGCCCCAAGCAATTGCTGATCTGGCAAGACCGGCCATTACTGGCACATGCGCTTACCAACGCGCAATCCGTTTTGGCGGACCGTGTTGTGGTGGTGTTGGGCGCAAATGCCGAGGCGATAAAAGCAGCTGTCGATCTGGACGGCATCAGCGTGGCACTGAATCCGGACTGGGCGGACGGCATGGCCGGCTCGATTCGAGCAGGTATCGAAGCCTTGCCGGCCACGGCCGGCGCGGTGTTATTGATGCTGTGCGATCAACCCCTGATTAACGCCGCGCATCTGCAAAACCTGCTGCGGGCTTGGCAGCAGGCGCCGGAGTGCATTGTGGCGAGTCAGTACGCGGAGTCGTTTGGCGTGCCGGCCGTGTTTCCGGCCGAATTTTTTCAACAGCTCGCAAGTTTGACTGGCGATCGCGGGGCCAAGTCGCTGTTGGCTAAGCTCGATAGCCACTTGGTAAAAATCCCGTTGCCGGAAGCGGAACTGGACATCGATAACAGCGAAGATTACTCGTACTTAAACCTGATCCGATAGCGGTGTTCTAAATACATTGATCAGCAAGGCCAGAAATCCCAAAGCAACCACGCTGGAACCGATGCCGGCCAGCGGTTCGCCTACGGTCGGGTTGCCATCGTACAACAACGCTATCCCGACGATGGTGACAGGCAAGCCGAGGTTATGCAGCCAGAAATGCGCTTTGGCTAGAACATGGTTGCCCAGGGCCGGGAAGACTTGGTAGATCAGTCCCGAGAGTGCCAAGGACACCCAGCCCAGCAGATTGGCGTGCGCGTGAGTGTCGCGTTGTAGAAAAGAATGGCTGGCAGCCATGTAAATGCCGATGCCTATACCAATGATCGCGTAAACCACGGCGATGCGGATAAAGTTGATTGCCATAAAATTATTATCTGTGGAATTGAAAACGGCGCCAGTTTAGCCAGAAAACCGGCCGAACACTGTTAAGAAAACCGGCATGAAATCTTAAAAAATCACTAATTTGCTAATGCCGGGGTAGCTATTTTACGGCGGCTGGGCGCAAAGCAATTAACTGGCGTCATCTAAGGACAAGCGATTATCCACTTGGAGGCCGAACTGCCCGCGCCCGGTCTTTTTCAGGCGAATACCGCATTGGCGTTCATCCAATCGGCGTTTTAACAACACTAAGCGGGTCTCCAGATTATCCGCGATCTCAGGCAAGCCCAACTCAGCTTGTAAACGCAACTCCCGGTTGCTGAATTGGCTGCGGCCGGTTTCTTGATGACACCGCAGCAAGTGCCACAGAATCGCGCCGGCCACGCCTTTGATCAGATATAAATCGTCCACAAACACGCTGTGATCGCGCGGAAAATGGCGAACTTGCAATAGCGAGTCTTGCGGCACCGGAGGCGGCGGCGAGTCGATAGCTACGTCCGCATCAAGGCATGACTCTGCGCCCGCGAGTACTTGCATCGACGCGGCCAAATGGTCGGCCAGTACTGTCAGCGCATCTTCCTCGTCATAGCCAAAAGCCAGGTCTTCAGGGCTTTCGACATAAATTACCCCCAACAGCCGTTGAGCCCAAAGCACTGGAATCGCCATTTGGCTGCGGCTTTCAGCGATGCCCGGCATCGGGATGGCCGTTTCCAGCTGGCCGGTTAGGCCGATACGCTCCATTTGTTCGCGAACCGCCTTGCCGTAGCCGTATTCCTGAGTCATGTGGGCGATCCGGATCGCAGTGCGCTCGCGAGCGGCAATGCCGATCACGCCGTGGCCCAGCGCAATTTCCGAACCTATCCCGGCGACGTCGTAACCACTACTGGCGACGGTATACAGACAGGCGCGGGTTTCGTCGTGCAGCAATAGCATGACGTGAGCGATCCCGAAATCCTCGGTCAGCGTGTTTAGCGTCGCGCCGAGCAGGCTGTCCAGATCGACACAGCGATTGAGTTGCGCGGTCGCTCGGCGTAACAACGGCAGCAGCTTGGGCCTGGGCGGTGCCGGTAACGGCGTCGGCCCAACCAGCAGTTCTATGTCCAGTACCTGATAAATATCCGCGCCCAGTAAGCGAAACACCTCGGTCATCCCGGTGTGTGCGGCGATACCCGATAGCTTCGCGCGCATGACTTCAAACAAGGGACCGGCTGTTTCGGTGCGCAAATACCGGATTGCCAGCCGGTAACTGGTGGCCGTGAATGGATCGGTCACGCACAAGCTGGCATGGGGATTTGCCAGGATATTGGCGCGGGTTTTATTAAAAAATTGAAAAGTCAGCGCCAGATGCGTGGCATCGACATATTGCACTTGAGACAAATATGCCACGTTGGGGGTGCCGTCAGTCGCGCAAGTGGCCAGCGCCGCCGGTATCGCGCCTTCAAAACAAGGGCGTAATGCTTCTAGCGTCGGGCTCATGAAACGGGTCGAATCAGGCGGCTGCCGGCTAATGGGCCAGGCGTTTGTTCGTAAATGTCGTGGGGCGTGATGATTAAGGACACGCAATCCGCGGCATATCGATAATTGGCGCTGAACTCGGCGCTATAACCCAGACAGGCTATTGCGGCGGCAAAACCGTGTTGGCAGGCGGATAGCGTTTCTTGTTCCGCGGCGGTCAAAGGTCTGATGTCGTTAATTAAACCTTTAATTTGGATGGCTTGTTCGGTGGACGGTAAACAAAATACCGCCGCGATTCGCGAGCCAATTTGCAACGTATCAAGTAAAGCCTTGGACCTAGGCTGCGACACGAAAACGCATAATTGCCGGCCTTCATCCAAAACCCGGCAGCCTAATCCGCGAGTCAGCAAGGGGCGATTGCTCGGGCTGGCGCCGGCTACATCGATGGCTACCGGCGCGTGCAGGAAATCGGCAATAGGGTTGAGGTTGATGGCCTGATCGGGGCGCATGGTTTTTTGAAGGCGATTAAATTAGCGGATATTTAATCGTCCCAATTTGCAGATGACAACCGCTTAGTGAATAGGATAGGCAAATAGTGCTATCAGCCGGAAATTCGCGATAACTTCCCTGTCATCGCGGGTCAACTTTTTAGACTTCGGCGCTGCTCAACCAAAGATCGTGCTTGTTGCACAGGCTTAATGCGTAGACCGTGCCTGAGTATCCCGCCAGACTGAATTCGGAAATGGCTGCCGGATCTTTGCTGGGATCAAACATCCGCTCGTTCAGGAATTTGTAGTCTTTATCCAGCAGTACATGTTTGATAATGTAATGTTCGTAGCCTTTCATTTCGTGCGGCGTCGTGATTTTGACGGTGGCTTTGCCGTCGGCTTTAACGACTTCAATTACCGGCAGGTGCGTCGCGGCTTTGCCGGCCCAGCGGCCTTGCGCATCCTTGGTGTAAAACACATCGCCCGGCGGTGTAGGTTGTTTACCGGCTTCCGCGGCTTGGGCCAGGCTTGGCGCAATGGCGCTTATCGCCGCACCGGCGGCACTCAATCGAATAAAATCGCGACGTTCCATAAAAATTCCTTGTGATGGGTTAAAAATTGTCTACTGCTGAGTTAAGCCGGCATGACTTGCTCGGCAGCGTGTGCTGAACCGGTTTTTCTTATCCTGCCAATGCAGAAGAAACGTTCGCAACGGCTCCGGTTCGCCTGACCGCGCGACGCATCGAAATGTATCACGATTTGTTAGATCTACGTCCATGGGTTCTTGCGTCGGCTTATATTTATTGAGGGCGAGTTAATAACGTCCACGAATAAATCCGAATGGCTGGCGACCAAGGTATTGGCGGGTCAAGGTGGCTTTTTAACCGGTGAAACGCTATACGAAACTCAGTATCGACAAGCAGCGCCAGCGGACATGAAGGGCTGATTGCTATCAGCTTCGCCATTGTCTAAAAATACGCTTTTTCGCTACTAATAATGCCGAGCAGCAAACCGGCAAGTCAAATAGAATGGCTGTTCGTGCAAAATCAAATGAGAGGGCAGGCTATGGATCATGATTTCTGGCATCAGCGTTGGCAGCAGAACCAAATTGGTTTTCATAAGCATGAGTTCAACCCCATTCTTCAAACGCATTGGCCGCGCTTGTCTATCCCAGAAAAAGCGCGGGTGTTTGTGCCACTGTGCGGTAAGAGTAAAGATTTGCTCTGGCTATTGGCCATGGGTTATCAGGTGGTGGGTGTGGAATTAAGCCCGCTGGCTGTCGAGTCGTTTTTCGCCGATAACAATTTGCAACCGACCGTGCGGCGCCAAGGCGATTTTTGGGTCAGCGAGGTGGATGGTTTGCAGATTTTCTGCGGGGATTTTTTTGCATTACAAACTGCCGACGTCGGCGAGTTTGATGCAGTTTACGATAGGGCGGCGCTGGTGGCCTTGCCGCCGGATATGCGCATCGATTATGTGATGAAACTGTCCTCCCTGTTGCCGACAAACGTGCAAATGTTGCTGATAGCGTTCGATTATCCCCAGCACGAAATGCCTGGGCCGCCGTTTAGCGTACAAGCCGATGAAGTTGAGCGTTTATACAGCCACTGGTGTGAAGTGGAATTGCTGACCAGCGACGATGCCTTGGCGACCGAGCTGCATTTTAAAGAGCGCGGCTTAACTAAAATGGTAGAGCAAACCTATAAACTTTTGGTTCGGTGATAGAAGAATTACCGAATTGCCAGTCACATATTATCTAGCCGGCCCTTATTACTCTTTGCAGGGTCGAAGAGCACACCCGCCTGGGCTTCGATGGCTCTGCCCGAACGGAATAGCAGTGACAAATAGGGCCGGCTTGATAACCGCTGTTAAATTTCCTGGATTCGTCGTTCCCGCGACGGCCGGAATACCGTTAAACCGTTAGACTCCGGCGCACCTGGGGGCGGCGGCATTTAGGGAGTCGGGTTAAATAAGCGGGAGGCTGTTGCAGAATCGGCGCGCCACGTTTCATTTTCGTTTCAATTTCCTAAATAGTGTTTCAATGTTTCATTTTGAAACATATTTTTGCGCCTGTCGATAGTGATCGGCTCTTATCTACCTTGATTAGTCGGAGAAATTACGCTTGGCACGCAAATTGATATAAAAATATTATTGATTAATTATATTTGTGAGCCGCGTATGTTTTTCGGTCAATTCTCAGAAACTGATACCTCGAGCGCTGGAATGACGACTCCTGTGAATTTAAGGGGCCGGCCAATAAATCAGGAGGCGGCTATGAACGATTCCGCCCATTCGGCTTTACCGAAATCCAGCTTGCTGCGCTGGGAAATAGCCGCAGCGCTGCTGATAAAAGTCATCCTGCTTACCAGCCTGTGGTTTTTGATCTTTCGCTGGCAAGAGCGCCCGGTGTCCAAACCAGACATCGCCGCACACTTTGCTTTGCCCGCCGAACCGGTCCAAAGCAATCCCGATTTTTCCTCACAACCCACCCAGGAGTCTCGCCATGTTCGGTGATGATATAGTCATGCTGTCACGCATGCAGTTCGGGCTAACCGCGCTGTATCACTTTCTATTTGTGCCCTTGACCCTGGGCATGACCTTTATCCTCGGCATCATGGAGTCGGTCTACGTGATGACCGGTAAAGAGGTGTACAAGGACATGGTCAAGTTTTGGGGCAAGTTGTTTGGGATCAACTTTGCCATGGGCGTCACCACCGGTTTGACGCTAGAGTTTCAGTTCGGCACAAACTGGGCTTACTACTCGCATTACGTCGGTGACATCTTCGGTCCAATACTGGCGGCGGAAGGCTGGATGGCGTTCTTTTTGGAATCGACCTTTGTGGGTTTGTTCTTTTTCGGTTGGGATAGACTCAGCAAGGTCCAGCACCTTACGGTTACTTGGCTACTAGCGGTTGGGACCAGCCTATCGGCCTTATGGATTCTGATTGCCAATGGCTGGATGCAATATCCGGTCGGGGCTGAGTTTAACTACGAAACCCTGCGCATGGAGATGACCAGCTTTGCTGACGTGTTCTTCAATCCGGTGGCGCAGGTTAAATTCGTACATACCGTCGCGGCGGGTTATGTCACCGGCTCGATGTTCGTGCTGGGGATCAGTTCCTGGTACTTGCTCAACAAGCGCGACATCGGCTTCGCTAGACGTTCGTTTTCCATCGCCTCGGCTTTTGGCTTAGCCTCCATCTTATCGGTCATCGTCTTGGGCGATGAAAGCGGCTACACCTCCGGCGAAACTCAAAAAATGAAGCTGGCAGCTATCGAAGCAGAATGGGATACCCACCCAGCCCCGGCAGGTTTTACCGTGTTTGGTTTGCCCGATCAGGACAATCAGAAAACCGACCTGGCGCTTAAAGTGCCTTATGTGTTGGGCCTGATTGCCACGCGCTCCGTCGACGAAGAGGTCAAAGGTCTCAAAGATTTGCGCGAAGACAGCGTAGTGCGTATCCAGAGCGGCATGGTGGCTTACGACAATCTGCAAAAACTGCGCGCCGGCGACAACAGCCCCAGCGTCAAACAGCATTTTGCTGACCACAAGGCCGACCTGGGTTACGGCTTGTTGCTGAAAAAATACACCGACAAGGTCACCGACGCAGATGCTGCCACCATCCAAAAAGCCGCCAACGACACGATCCCAAAAGTCGCGCCGCTATTCTTGACCTTCCGCATCATGGTGGCTTGCGGCTTTATCATGCTGTTCATCTTTGCGATGACCTTTTACTACTGCGCCACTCGAGTAGCCGATCAAAAACGCTGGCTGTTGCGTATGGCGGTCTGGTGCATCCCGTTACCCTGGATTGCCGCCGAGACCGGTTGGTTCGTTGCCGAAGTCGGTCGCCAACCTTGGACTATCTCCGGTGTATTGCCTACTCACATGAGCGTTTCCAGCCTCAGCGCCGGGCAACTGTGGTTCAGTATCGGCGGCTTTGCCTTGTTCTACACGATATTGCTGATCATCGAGATGTATCTGATGTTGAAGTATGTCCGCCTCGGGCCCAGCAGCTTGCATACCGGGCGTTATTGCTTCGAACCCCAACCTGCCTAATCCATTTATCAATAGGAGTTCATTATGTTTGATTATGAAACCATCCGCCTGATTTGGTGGGTTTTTATCGGAGTCGTCGGCATTGCGTTCGCATTGACCGAAGGCTTTGATTTCGGGGTTGGCACTTTGCTGCCGTTTATCGGTAAAACCGATGTGGAGCGCCGGGTAATCATCAATACCGTCGGTGCCACCTGGGAAGGTAATCAGGTTTGGCTAGTGCTGTTGGGCGGGGCGATTTTTGCGATTTGGCCGGCCGTGTATGCCACACTGTTTTCCGGGCTGTATGCGGCGATGCTGTTGGTGTTGTTTTCCTTGTTCTTTCGTCCGGCCGCGTTTGATTACCGCAGCAAGATTGAAGATCCCCGCTGGCGCAACAGTTGGGACTGGAGTCTGTTCATCGGCAGCACCTTGCCGCCGGTTCTGCTCGGTGTGTTGGTGGGCAATTTAATTCTGGGCCTGCCGTTTCATTTCGACCAAGATCTGCGCTCGTTTTACGACGGTTCGTTCTGGGCGCTATTGAGTCCGTTTGCCTTGCTGTGTGGCGTGACCGGGCTTTTGCTCACGACCTTTCATGGCGCATTGTTTCTGAAATGGCGGAGTGAGGGCGTGATTCACGACCGCGCCGTGAACACGGTCAAATCCTTGGGGCCGATGTTATTGCTCGCTTTAACAGCAGTAACACTTTGGGTCTTTGTTGGTATTGATCGTCCGGAAATTACCCAGATGGCGGCTACCGACGCGCCGTCCAACCCGCTGCATAAAACCGTCGTCGCCCATGGCGCAAGCTGGTTGCAACATTTCATGACCTATCCCTGGATGTGGCTGGCACCGCTGACTGCGTTTTTCGGTATCGCGCTGGCTTGGTTGTTAGGCAAGGGCGAGTCGAGGATGGGGGCATTCGTACTCAGTAGCCTAGGCATTACCGGTGTGGCGCTGACGGTCGGGTTTGGTTTGTTTCCCTTCCTGTTGATTTCCTCAACCGCGCCCAGTTCCAGTCTGACTTTGTGGGACGGTACCTCCAGTCATAACACGCTATTGCTGGGGTTTTGGATCACCATCATCTTTCTGCCTATCGTCTTGCTCTACACCCGTTTTGTGTACCGGGTGATGTGGGGCAGCGTGACCGAAGCCGCTGTACTTAAAGACAGCCATACACTTTATTAAGGAGAAACATCATGTGGTATTTCGCTTGGATACTCGGCGTCGGTTTCGCGGCGTCCTTCGCCATCATCAACGCCATGTGGCTGGAATCGGTGTGTGACATCGACCATCACGGCATCGATCAATCGTGCGAGAGCTTGGCGCAACGCAGCAAAGAGAGGCTGTCATGACCGCGGAACGCATTGTTCGTATCGTCGCCGGCTTATTTGTCTTGCTGTCGCTGAGTCTCGGCGTTGAAGGCAGCCCGTTATTTCAGTCTAGCAATTGGCTTTGGTTTACCGCGTTCGTCGGGGCCAATTTGTTTCAAAGCGGTTTTACCCGATTCTGCCCGCTGGAAATGATTCTTAAAAAATTGGGCATCAAAGAAAGCTGCCAATAACAGCGGAAAAAAATAATTATCTATCAATTTGGAGTAGTCTCATGGCAAAAATCGTAATCGTAGGCGCGGGCATCGGCGGTATCCCGATGGCATTGGAAATGAAAGAAAACGCTCGTAAAGAAGATGAAGTGGTGGTGATCGCCGACACCCCAACCTTTCACTTTGTACCGTCCAATCCTTGGGTGGCAGTCAACTGGCGCAAGCCGGAAGACATCAAGGTGGAGTTGGCACCCATGTTCAAGAAAAAGAAGATCGGCTTTATCCAACAAAAAGTCACCCGTTTTCATCCGGAAAATAATCAAGTGGAATTGGCCGATGGCTCGCAAGTCGATTACGATTTTTTAGTGATCGCCACCGGGCCTAAACTGGCATTTGACGAAGTGCCGGGCTTGGGGCCCAACGGCCATACCCAATCGGTGTGTCATGTCGATCATGCCGGTGAATCCGGTGAGTTTTGGGACAAGTTTGTCGAAGATCCAGGTCCGATTATCGTCGGCGCCGCCCAAGGGGCGTCTTGCTTTGGCCCTGCCTATGAATACATGTTCATCGCCGAAACCGACCTGCGCCAACGTAAAATCCGCGATAAAGTCAAAATGACCTATGTCACCTCTGAGCCTTATGTCGGCCATTTGGGCTTAGGCGGCGTGGGCGATACCAAGGGCATGTTAGAAGCGGAGATGCGCAGTAAGCACATCAACTGGATCTGCAATGCCAAAATCGACAAGATCGAAGCCGGCATGATGTATGTCACCGAGGTGGATGAAAACGGTCAGGAGAAAAAGAAACACGAGTTGCCGTTCAAGCACAGTATGATTCTGCCGGCCTTTAAAGGTGTCGATGCATTGACTGGTATTGATAAACTGGTCAATCCACGCGGTTTTGTGATTGTTGACGAGAATCAACGCAACCCCACTTTCAAAAATATATATTCGATTGGCGTTTGTATCGCCATTCCGCCACTGGAACAAACCCCAGTGCCTACCGGTACGCCAAAAACCGGTTACATGATCGAGTCGATGGTCACCGCTACCGCCCACAATATTCGTGCGGAACTGGATGGCAAGCAGCCAAAGGAAAAAGGCACCTGGAATGCTCTGTGTTTGGCCGACTTTGGCGATTCGGGCGTGGCATTCCTGGCCATGCCGCAAATTCCACCACGTAACGTGCAGTGGGCTTCAAGTGGTAAATGGGTGCATTTAGCTAAAATTGGTTATGAAAAATACTTTATGCGCAAAGTCCGCAAGGGTATCAGCGAGCCGTATTATGAAAAACTGACCTTAAAAATGTTTGGCATTATGCGTCTGAAAGGCTGAAACTGGTTTATGCCGTGCTGGTATGGAATGACGAACACGGCTGTGCCGTTGGTTTACCAAAGGAACTAAGCGTCTAAGCTTCCATACCACCCTATTTGCCCTAACTGAATGCAGATTACTCAATGACACATCGATATTTTAGGCAGCTTGCCTTCGCACTGATGTTGGTTATGGATACGGCCTTGGCCGATGCGGAGCCCAGTCAATACAGCCTGGAGCAAGCCATTGAAACCGCCTTGGCGAACAATCCCGAGCTCGGCATCATGCAAGCTCGTATCGAGCAGGCCAATGCGCAGTTGGGCGAATCTTTGGCCAGTTTTTACCCGCAAATCAAAGCCAGCTTGTCTTACCAGCATAGCGATAATCCGGCCCAGGCCTTTGCAATGATCATTGCCCAGCGTCGGCTCAGCTTTGCCGGCAACGACTTCAACCATCCCGGCGGCGTGGACAATTATCGTCCGCAAGTAACAGCCAGCTACTCGTTGTTTCGCGGCGGGCAAGATTATTACCGTAAACAGGCGGCGGAACTGAACGTCGAAACCTCGGAACTGGAAAATGCCGCGACCCGCAATCAGTTGGTCAATAACGTCACCGCCGCGTATTACGGCGAGTTAGCGGCGATGGAAGCGCACGAGATTAGTCGGCGCTCCATCACAGCAGTGCAAAGCGAGCTGGATCAGTCGCGCATTCGCTTCGATGCCGGCACCGTATTAAAATCAGATGTCTTGTCCTTGGAAGTGCAGTTGGCCGAAGCCAAGGATGCAGAAATCCAAGCCGCAAACGCCATTGAGTTGGCGCAAAGTATGTTGAAAACCTTGCTAGGTTTACCCGCTAACGAAGCCTTTGTCATTAATTCAACTCAACAAGCCGCATTACCCGCCAGTCCGGCGGTTTTCGACGAATTACTCAATCAGGCACTGAGCAACCATCCTGAATTACAAGCCGCCCAGAAGCGCGTGGCGATGGCCGAACGTCAGCTCGATGTGGCGCAAGCAGCCCACTTACCACGCGCCGACGCTTTTGTCAGTTACGGTTCCGACAGTAAGGATCTGGCCTTCAGCAGCAATCGCGATAATGTCACGGCGGGCGTGATGGTGGAAGTGGATGTGTTTTCCGGCTTTGCCACGCAGGAAAGAATCAAGAAAGCCGAGCACGAATTAACCGCCGCGCAAGAGGCTGCCAGACAGACCCGTTTACGTATCGAACATCAGCTGAAATCGGCGCAAGTCAAATTGCAAGACGCTCTGAGTCGCGCCGAGGTCAGCGCCGTAGGGGTGAAAGCTGCCGAAGAAGCCCTGAGATTAGTCAATGAACAGCGCCAAGCCGGTGTGGTGACCGTGACCCGTTACATCGAAGCCGAAGTGGCGCGCGATAAGGCGCATACCCGGCAAATCACCGCGCGTTTCGATGCCTTGCGGGCCGAAGCGGAACTTAAACAAGCCACCGGTTACTGGCAATAAAGGAGTCATGATGACCGAACACTTTTCTGAATCACATTCGCCGAAATGGCTTATCCCCGCGGCAGCGATCACGGCGCTGTTGCTGGTGATTTTGTTTGCCTTGGGTATTTTGGGCGGCGATAAAAAGACCGAACCCGGCAACACTGCTTTGCCTGAGAGCAGCTTGCCCGCCAATGCACAGACCCTAAAAGTGGGCACACAAACTGCGGAGAACAATTTGTCCTGGCAGGGCGTGGTCAAATCCCGCTTGGCGGCGAAAATTGCCCCTAAATTGAATGCACGCATTCTGGAAATAGCCGTCAATCCGGGCGACAAAGTCAAACAAGGCCAGGTCATTGCCCGTCTCGATGATCGCGATTTGCGAGCGGCTTACAACGCGGCCAGCGCGGGACAGGCGGCAGCCCAGGCTCAGGCGGCTCAGGCCAATGCCGAAGAAAAACGCATTACCGATCTATACAACAAGCAAGCGGCCACCCGCCAAAATTACGAAGCGGTGCTGGCGCAAGCGCAAAGCGCTCGAGCCATGGCCAATCAAGCCGCCAGTTCCGCGCAACAGAGTAAAGTGATGCTTGGCGAAAATGTGCTCTATGCACCGTTCGACGGGGTAGTCGGTGAGCGTTTGCAAGAGCCGGGCGACATGGGCTTGCCCAATCAAGCCATCGTCACCTTGCACAAACCTGATGACTTGCGTCTGGAAGCATCAATTGCTAGTCACTGTGCTGCGGCCATTAAGTTAGGCATGGAAGTAAAAGTGCGCTTCGATACGCCCCAGCAAACGCTGGCGGCGACGGTCGACGAAATTGCGCCGGAAATTGATCCGCAAACCCGCACCCTGGCGGTAAAAGTAAAATTACCCAACATGCCTGGTTTGCAGCACGGCCAGTTCGGTTGGCTGGAACTGGCTTGTGCCAGCGCACAGCAGGCCGTGATGATCCCTTCGGCGGCCATTTTGCATTACGGGCAACTGCAAGCCGTCAAAGTGCTGGACGGGCAACGGCTGCTTACCCGGCATATTCGCACCGGTAAGCAGTATGGCGATCAGGTCGAAATACTATCCGGACTGCGCGCAGGCGAAACCATCTTGAGTAACGCTGGGTTGGGGGAATGAGCGAAGTGAACAAAACCATGGAAGCGAAAAAGGACAGTCTGACGGTTGCCATTGTCCGCTTATTCACCACCTCGCATTTATCGCTGCTGTTTTTATTGATTTCGCTGTTGGCAGGTGCTGCGGCGCTGACTTTGACGCCACGCGAGGAAGACCCGCAAATCATCGTGCCGGTGATGGATGTGTTTGTGCATTATCCGGGCGCGAGTAGCGAAGAAGTGGAAAAGCGGGTGACCACGCCGCTGGAAGTATTATTAAAGCAAATTCAGGGTGTGGAATATGTCTATTCCGCCTCCCGGCCCGGCGAGTCGCTGGTGACGGTGCGCTATCGGGTGGGTGAGAGTATCGAAGACAGTTTGATCAAAACCCGCGATAAGCTGCAAGCCAATCTGGACATCATCCCGCCCGGTGTCAGCGATTGGGTAGTCAAGCCGGTGGAAATCGATGACGTACCGATCTTGCTGCTGAGCCTATCCATGCCCAAGGCCAACGAAGACATTATGGCGGTGCGCCGCATCGCCGAGGAACTGATCGAGCGGTTGCGTGCCATCGACGACGTCGGCAAAAGTTGGGTCATCGGCGCGGCGCCGCGACAAATCTCGGTGTATCCCGATTCCGCCAAGTTGCAAGCCAGCGGCCTGAGCCTGCCGGAAATACAACAGGCTTTGGCGCAGAGCAATGTCAATCTGCCGGCTGGGCGTTTGAATCAGCACAACAACGAAATCCTGCTGGAAGCCGGGCCGCATTACGAAACCCCGGAGCAGATTGGGGCGACGGTCTTAAAAAACGTCGCGGGCCGCTTGGTGTATTTGCGCGATGTCGCGCAAATTGTCGATGGCCCGCAAGACACTGACTACTACACCCGCATCGGCTTCGGTCCCGGCGTTGAGCAAATGAAAACGGTAGGGCACAAGGGCGGTCCTTTGCCGGTGGCCGGCGAAGAGCGGCAAATGGCTACCATCGCCATCGCTAAACGCCGTGGCAGCAATGCCGTCGGCGTGGCCGAGCAAGTACTGGCCTTAACCGAAGGTCTACATGGCACGCTGATTCCGGATGAAGTGCTGGTCACAGTCACCCGCAACTACGGCGAAACCGCCGATCACAAAGTCAATGAATTGGTGATGCATCTAAGCATCGCGATTCTGACCATTATTGTTCTATTGGCGCTGGCGTTGGGTTTTAAGGAATCGCTGATCGTCTCGTTGGCGGTGCCGATGACCTTTGCGATTACCTTGCTGTGCGATTTGATTTTCGGTTACACCATCAACCGGGTGACGCTGTTCGCGTTGATTTTATCCTTGGGTTTGCTGGTCGATGACCCGATTGTGGATGTCGAGAACATTCATCGCCACTACAAAATGCGTAAAGAGCCACCGTTACAAGCCTTGCTGACAGCGGTCGACGAAATTCGTCCGCCGACCATCTTGGCAACCTTCGCGGTGATCATGTCCTTCGTGCCGATGTTTTTTATCACCGGGATGATGGGGCCGTACATGGCGCCGATGGCCTTTAACGTGCCGATAGCGATGTTGATGTCCTTGCTGATCGCCTTCACGGTGACGCCTTGGGCCAGCTATAAATTGTTAAAAGGCGATTACGGTAAAGATCACGGACCGGAATTTCGGCTACAGGAATCCCGCGGTTTCAAGCTGTATCAGGCCATTATGGCGCCGCTACTGAGTCACAAATCCAAAGCCTTGTGGTTTTTGCTGGCGGTGTTTGTGGCATTTGTCCTGTCCACGCTGATGGCCGTGACCCGAGTCGTGCCATTAAAACTGCTGCCGTTTGATAATAAAAATGAGCTGCAATTGGTGATCGACATGCCGCGCGGTTCGTCTTTGGAAGCCACCAATGAAGTCGCCACGGCCCTGGGTCAATATCTGGCCACGGTAAACGAAGTTAGTAGTTATCAAACCTACGTCGGCCTGGCATCGCCCATGGATTTTAATGGCTTGGTGCGGCATTACTATTTGCGCCAGGGGGCTTATGTCGGCGACATACGTATCATTCTGGTGGATAAATCTCGCCGCGCGCAACAGTCCCACGCGATTGCCTTGCGGATGCGTCCCGACATCGAACGGATCGGCCAAAAATACGGCGCCAACCTTAAAATTGTGGAAATGCCGCCGGGGCCGCCGGTGCTTTCCAGTGTGGTTGCGGAAATCTACGGGCCTCCGGAAGCCGGTTATCAGGATTTGGTGAGCGTGTCTAAACAAGTTCGTGAACATCTGCAAACGACCGAGGGCGTGGTGGATGTGGACGATTATGTGCAAGCGCCGCAAGACCAATGGCAATTTGTGTTGAACCAAGATAAAGCCGCGCTATTGGGTATTACCAGTCAACAGGTGGCCAATAGTTTGAAACTGGCGGTAGAAGGCGGTGTAGCCGGTACTTTGCATATCGCCAGCGAAAGGCAACCCCTGCTGATCACGCTGCAATACCCCAGAGCCGCACGTTCCTCGGAAGCTGATTTATTAAACCTGTCGGTGAAATCGGCGAAAGGCGATTTGATCCGCTTAAGTGAAATCGGTCGGTTCAGCCATGAGCTAGCGGATCAAACCATCTATCACAAAAACTTACGCCAGGTGTCGTATGTGCTGGGTGAAATGGCCGGCCGCAGCCCGGTGGAAGCGGTGTGGGATCTGCAGGATGCCTTGGAACAGCAACCGCTACCAGCCGGCTATAGCGCCGAAATGGCCGGGGAGGGCGAATGGAAAATCACCGTCGATGTGTTCCGCGACCTGGGCTTGGCCTTCGCGGCGGCGATGGTGATGATCTATATCCTGTTGGTAGGGCAAACCGGCTCCTTGGGTGTGCCGCTGATCATGATGATTGCCATTCCCCTGACGGTAATCGGCATCATGCCGGGCTTTTGGTTTATCAACTTGTTTGCGTCCGATGTGGGGCAATATGCCGATCCGGTGTATTTCACCGCCACGGCCATGATAGGCATGATCGCCTTGGCCGGTATCGTGGTGCGCAACTCCATCATCCTGATTGACTTTATCGAGAACATCTATCGTGGCAATCCGGACATCAGTTTGGCCGACGCCATCATCGAAGCCGGTGCCACGCGTCTGAATCCGATCTTTTTAACAGCGGCTTCGGCGGTGTTGGGATCGGTGATGATCGTCCTCGATCCCATCTTTTCGGGCCTGGCCTGGAGCTTTATCTTTGGCATTATTGCCTCCACCTTATTTTCCTTGGTGGTGATTCCCTTGGTGTATTTCTTGATCAACCGCGAAATGCCCAAGCAAGTGCACGTCGAAGACTAGCTTCTTAGCGCCCGCGATGCTAATTCAGCGGGCGCGGTACCGACCGTTTTTGTATACTCGCTACCTAGACACCCATCCCTTAGCTTTGAGGCCACTTTATGAAACAGCCAAACCGCGTTTGCTACTTACTTTCTGTGTTGGGATTATTGACGTGTGTGTCGCCGCTGGTGCAAGCCGACGAGTCCGCCAGCAAATTCTCGCGCGAATTGTTAATGACCAAGCCGGTGACTTTACCCAGTAAGGAAGTTGAGAGCCATGTACTGCGGGTGCGCTTCCCCAAGGGCTATAAAACTCCCTCGCATACCCACGAAGGGCCCGGCCCCAGGTATGTGGTAATGGGAAAGTTGAAAGTTGTCGATGACGGCCAAACCAAGGTCTATAGCCAAGGCGAAGTGTTCTGGGAAACCGGCGCGGAAATGACCGTGGAAAACGTCGGTAAAGGCGAAGCGGAAATTATTATATTTGAGCTTGCGGCGGTGAAGTCGGGTAAGCATTGAAGCCATAACGAATTGAGCGCACTTTGTTTGCTGGCTGATCGTTCTTTCTAAAGCATCAGCCGGCAACGTTTTTTCTAAGCTGCAAAAGAAAAACTAATACCACCATGTGGCATTTTCGGCCAGTTGCGGACGGATGGTTTTTATGACGAAGGTCTGTTGAATGACCTATAGCCGTTAGCGGTAATCTCAAATTGGTGCGACCACCGTATAGGTTGTGCCGAGCTATGCGAGGCGCAACGATCGCGACCGGTGCGCCCTAACGGCAGCACCCTATAGCAGAGCACCCTTATGGCCTTTTTGGGCTAATTGGGACTACTTTCGCTAACACCATTTGTGTCTTCATTTTTTCGCCTCAGGAAAGAGGGAATATTTAAATCTGTCCTATCGGAATATACAAAGGATTTGTTATCGCTGATGGATTTAACTTGTCTTCTGAGAAAAGTTGGTATATCCAATTCTGATTCGTACGGCTGGATATCCAATTCATCAATTTCTGAAACCAGCTCTCCTATAAGCTCTGATACTTCCTTTTTTCCATGAAATATATATTGGTCTATATCTACACTATTGTTTTCCCATGCCTCAACTTCCTCGTGGTACCTTAATCCTTCGTCCTGAAGTCTTATTAGTAATTGACTTTTATTTTGCTCTAGCAAGTTTTTTATAAAATCGGTCGGATATATCGACCTGCTATCACTACTTCGAGCATAATTAAATATATAAAAAACAACAAGGAATTCTTGAATACTATAATGAGAAAATCTATATTCTCCAGACGAGTTTTTATTTAGCAATGATCTCCCTTTTATATCAATCGCCTTAACCATTTCCAATAGTTCCAAAGACGCAATTAGCTCATCCAAATCCTTAGATGATATTTTAACTGCTTTCTTAGATTGCAGTTCAAACGCAAGTTGTGCACAGGCATGCATTAAAACTTTGGGGTTAAGGTCTGCTTTAGTTTGCTCTCTAAGGAGCCAATTTTCTACAAGGGAGTTGTAAATTGAATATTCGGAACCAACTGTCCAAAACTTTGGCGAATTCACCAAGTCCTCAATAAATGAAAGGAGCATAGGACGACATCTTAAAGAAGTCATCCTATTTATAATGGAATTTGCTTTTTCTTTCTTCTCTGAAGATTTTTGAAGAAATCGTCTAGGAAATCGTTTATCAAGATATGCATTTACTTGGTCGTCGTCAAAAATTGAAAGATATTTTGAAGGGCATATAAAGTTATCAATTCGTATTCTTCCAGGTAATTCTAGTGGATCTTTTTCAACGGAAGGAAAGAACTGAGTACGACACGTAATAATTACTCGATTGAAGTTTTTTGTTGCTGAAAGGATATCAAGCAACCGTTCTCTTACCCTTCCATGAGCAGATGGATCTTCATCGAGCGAGTCTAACAACAAAACAGTTTTTCTTTTATTTTCTATATCAGAAATCTTTAGCAAGGTGTTTTCACTCAGCTTTTCTAATACACAATGATAACCTTTAGGCCAAAATGAAGTTAAATGCAAAAGCTTGAGCATTACCAAAAATGATGTCTTCCCCATTCCGGCATCTGACAAGATGAATAGTTGGTTGTTTCCTTGTTGGTAAGTTTTTAGTCTTAAGAATTCTGATATTTTTTTAAATAAAGGCTCCCTGGATATAAAAAAATCTTCATCATGTCTATCTGCCGGGTTCACTTCCTGACAAAATGGTTCTATATATACCTTAGCTAATTCCAATGGATCGCTGAACAATATTTCATCATTTATTTTATTGAGCTCTGATTCCCGAGTTTTCTTAATTGAGGATAATTTTTTCCACAAAGCTGTAATCCATTTTTCGCCTAAGCTAAGTGAAATTATGTCTTCAGACATTACATCAACTCCAACATGTTTTTTGGTTGTCTAATCGCCCGTAGGCTGGGTAAAGCAACGCGAAACCCAGCAAATGCTTTGAAACAATAGAAAATTTTCAAGTTGCAACAGTTCAATGGGTGAGAAAACTCATCAGACTATGAGCTGGGTTTCATTATCATTCAACCCAGCCAACTTTGCTATGGATCAAATATCCTCCCTGCTCGCGCTAGTTAGTCAAAGCCAAGACACAGGCGGCAGGTTTTCCGATTGAGCCATCCTTGCCAGAGTTTGCTATGGCACTCAGCTATTTCTCTATCAATGCGCTGTATTTGTTCATTCTGATCGGCCCGCTCATTGTTATTGGTATTCAGATGTTTTGCAGGATCGGCAATCCATGCGCAGAAACTTTCCGGTGCTAGGGCGGCTGCGCTGCGTATTCGAAGACCTGAGGTCTAAGATTCAGCGCCTAAGCTGGTTAGAGCAAGGCCGTAAGGTGCAATAACCAATAAGCATTGCGCCGTATGTTTTTGTTTTCTTTCGGCGTATCACGCTATCGCGAATAAGCCCTACACGAAATATTCAAAATCAATACGCCTGCACCCCAAACTTCAACAACAATCTCGGCAAAATATCGTCCAGATTCAACACGTCCTTGTCGGTCAGTTCAATCAAATTGAAATTGTACTTCTGATAAATAGCGAGTTTTTCCTGTTTTCTGGCTTGGTATTTGGCGTCGTTTTCGTAGCCCCAGAATTCAATATAAACTTTGCCGGTGGGGATATAAAAGTCGCAGTACATTTCTTCTTCGATAGGCAGTTTGCGTTCGTACGCGTGGACGATTTCCGCCATGTATAACCAATTGTCGATCAGCATTTCTGCCTTGGAACGAACGAAATGGCCGTCGGTGGTACGGTGGGTGGCTTCGAATTTGTGGCGGAAGCTATCCATTTTGTCGGTGTCGGTTTTAGGTTTATCGACGCCCTTCATATTATCGACGTTGTCTTTCAACGCCCGGTTCCGGGTGATTTTTTCAGGCCAGCGCACGTAGGGAATGCCGGAACGGCTGTCCTCGCCTTGTTCGGCACCCATTGCCAATCCCTGTTCGGTGACTAGCCAGCCTTTCAAGCCTTTTTTGATCCAGCCCAATTCGGACAAGATGTAGTTCATTTTGTTGGCCGGCAGTTCAAACTGTTGCCCGAGCACGGTGGCAGTCAATAGTTTCGGCGCATCCGCTTTGCTTGGCGCGCTCGGCAACTGAAATTCTTCCGGCCAGGCAACATATTGGCCATATTTGCCGGTCAAATAGACCCCGCCGGCGGCACTGCCGGCGTCGGTTAACTGCCATTTGTCCGCTTGTTTCTCGATTAGGCCCAGCGCAGTCAGTTGCCCGAACATTTGCTCCTGGGATATGCCGCGCAATTTGGCCAGTTGGGTGGTGGATAGGCGTTTTTCGTCACTCATCGCTGTAGTTCTCTAGTTTGACCGCACAGAGTGTAGACCATCGTTTTGCGTGGGCGGGAGCTAGGAAACCAATTGGCATTCACTTTGCAGACCAAAGGCCAGTCTGTTGCGCAAAAATTACCGTTTGAGTTTATGCGCCCCAGCTAGGCTTCGATAGATCCAGCTTAGCCCAAACGGAATACCAGCGATAAATAGGGCCGGGTTAATAAAGGCATAAAGTAGCCTGAAAAGCGGGGAAGCGAATAACGCATCTAAGACCTTAGCCCAATAGACAAAACTTAAGACTTACGTACACTTGACAGAGTTTGGAACACGAACCTTTGTATCAACTTTTACAGACTATGGCACTACAGGTTTTGGAACTCGATAGATTAATCTTGGTTGCTGACCGCGAAGTCTCGTCCTTTAAAGGTATCAATCGGGTCAGGGAAAGTCTGCAAACAAATGTGGATTATGTTGCCAGCCGGGACGAGTTGTCTCGCTGGATCGCCGACAACAAGGCGAATTTAACCAGCAAAAATATTGCCTTTGTGATGGTATTTGACCCGGAAGTGGTCGAAATATCGCCGTCCGGTTCCGAGTTTGGTTTATTACTGGAATATCCGCGGATTTGTATCACCCGATCAAGTGATCTATCGACTACCTTGCGCTCGATAAAAACCGGTTTGTTTGATTTTATTGAAAAGCCCTTTAGTTTGGAACAGATACGCAAATGCCTTGAACTGGCTTTTTTCGAATATGAATTCGCTGCCACTATCAACAATCAATTCCGTAATCTGACGAAACGCGAAATTGAAACCTGCGAGTTGGTGGTGCTGGGCCACACCAATAAGGAAATATCCGAAAAACTGGATATTTCGATAAAAACCGTCAAAGTGCATCGCGCTAATTTAATGCGCAAAACCAACGCCAAAACGGTTACGGATCTTCTGAGGCTGCACGATACCTTCAAGTCAAATACTCGCCAAGGACCAACTGATTTGCCCACTATCCCCCCGCTAAAAATATTGAACACTCAACAAACTAACAAGCGTGAAAAACGCCAAAGATCTCTGGCTTAACCCCCCCCTTGCTACCCAACAAAACTACTTTTCGGCAAGCAATAACCGCAAGGCATAGCCAAATTTGAGACGCTCGTGACTGAATTTACAATTTTTCCAACGGTCGGGTCGATTGCGCAAAAACAACTTTTGCGAGCGACTTTAGATATGACTATTCGTTCGGTGTCGCAGCTAATAGACCACCATAACGTCAGCAGCGTGGTGCTTGAAATTGGCGAAGACTATTTTGTATTTTCCGTTGAAGACTTGCTGAAGCATCTGCATGCTGGCGGCAGCAGTGATGCCACCTTGGCTGAATTGACATTACGCAAGATAACCTGCGTTTTCGAAAATGAACGGGTGCTGACCGCATTCGAAATCCTTGAAAGCAATGGCGATCGGTATTTAGGTGTCGTCGATTCCACTGAGAGTCTGGTCGGCATATTGACCGATACCGACATTCTATCGGCGGTGGATCCTACCGTACTGGTGCAAAAAAAAACCATCGGTGATTTGGTGACCAGAATAGAGCCCATCACCTTTACTGCGGACTGGATTTTGGACGATGTGCTTAACCATCTACAGAAAATGGAGGACTCCATCATTGTGGTCGAATCCAAAATACCGATAGGCATTATCACCACCAAGGATATTTTTAAACTTATCTCTGCCGCGGATACCACCGATAGGCCACTCCGGGAGTACATGAGTAGTCCGGTCATTACCACCCAGGTCAGTTCAACCATTGAAGACGCGCTCGCTCAGTTAAAAACCTGTCACATCAAACGGTCCATCGTGGTGAATCAGGAAAACCAATTGGTAGGCGTCGTCACGCAGAGCGAACTGGTGGGTTTTGCCTATGGTACCTGGATAGATTTAATCAAACATCACGCCGGCGAGCTCAAAGAGCTTGTGGCTATTCTGGACGCCAAAGCCAAGGGTTTTGAAAAATCCTCGTTGACCGACCCTCTCACCGGACTCGGCAATAGACGAATGCTGGATAAAAGACTGGCCGATGAAATTGGGCGCATGCGGCGTTATGACGCCCCGGCGTTTTCGCTGTTGTTGCTGGACATCGATCTTTTCAAGCAAATTAATGACGCACACGGCCACTTGATTGGCGACGAAATCTTGAAAGCCATCAGCTTGAAACTAATGAGCTTGGTCAGGTGCAGTGATGATGCGATTCGTTGGGGCGGCGAAGAATTTGCGATTTTGCTGCCGCATACACTTCTTGAGGATGCCGTCGAGTTTGCAAACCGCTTGCGCACCACGATAGAAGACTATTCTTTCGTCGAACGGATAAAAGTCACTATCAGCATAGGTGTTGGACAGTTTTCAATTACCGAGCACGAAAGCCAATTCATTGATCGCGTCGACAAGGCGTTATACCTTGCCAAACATCAAGGTCGCAATCGGGTCGTCGCCGATACCTCAGCCGTGCCGATCCAACACCTTGTTATGCCGACATGAAACGCGTCGATACTGTTTTGCTGTGTCTGGCTATTGTCATCAATAGCGTTTGCTGGATTTGGAGTCGGCAAGCGCAGCAAACGCCGGTTGACTTGAATTTTCTAGCAGTGGTCTTATTAGTTGGCTCGCTAGTTTTTTCCTATCGCGGCCGTAAACATTGGCAAGACCGGCAACAGGCTCGGGTGGTCGAACTTGAGTCGGTGATGGCGGAGTACCAATTTTTGTCTGATCGCGCCATGGATTACGCAGAAAATCGTTTCAATATTCTGGAACAAGACCTGGCTTTGGCTCGCAATACCATCCAAAGCTCTGCGCATAAACTATCCAATAGCTTGACGGGTCTGGAACAGCAATCGACCGACCAACGCAAGGTGTTGACTGCCCTAGTCGATGAAATATTGCAAATGACCGGCGCCGATGACGAGCAACAACGGCAGCAGGCCGGTTTACATAAGTTTTTCGACGAAACGCATGCGCTGATTGATGAATTCGTTAAAAAAATTCAGGAAGTCAATGACTCCAGCGTGGGCATAGCTGTCAGTTTTAATCAGATGCAGAGCAAGTTTTTACGCATCGAAGATTCACTTGATGGGGTCACCAAGCTGACCAGGCAAACCGACACACTGGCATTGAATGCAGCTATTGAGGCGGCGCGGGCCAGTCACGGCGGCCGTGGTTTTGGTATTGTCGCCGATGAAGTCCGAAAACTTGCTGCCCAGACCCGGCAATTCAGCGATGAAATCCGCGCCACTCTCGATGACATAATCCAGTCGTTGCAAGAAGTGGATCAGCAAGTATCGCAAGCGGCGCAGACTGACCTAAGCCTGGCGGAACGGTCACGCGAAAACCTCGGCAGCTTGGGTCAGGAGCTTATGCACATGACAACCAAGGCGAATGGGCATTCAACTAACATCACTGTGGCAAGCAACGAAATATAAAGGCTGGCTCAGGAAGGGGTGATGGCTATGCAGTTTGAAGACATCGTCACGCAAATGATGGCTAAAATAGCCGTGGATGCCAAAAATGTCGGTAATTACTTGCACGCGCTCTTGAGATTGCATCACGACCGGGAAGAGCGCGACGGTTTAGCCCGCTTCAAACAGCGCATTGCCGCATTAAAACTACTGTTGTCGGAAACGGAAACACAGCCGCAAGGCGAAAATCCTAAACCCGACCAGCGTACTACCGAGATTGAGTTGTTCTAGCTTTCAGAATCGGGCTGCTATTTCTGCCGCAGGGAATACAAAGGTAGATGAATAGCTAAGACTGTATTGCGGCTAATTCGCAAGGTCTCGATGCTCCAGTCAAAAGCGGCGATAATAGGCACACCGCTCCTCTAAACTATTTCAGCCTATCATGCCCGCAGCAGGTCACGCCCACTCCCTCGACAACGGCATTGCCGTGATTCACTCCAATCAACTGGAAGAACTCCGCGATGTGGTGGAGTACTGGCTCAGACAGCATCCCTTGCTGCCCTTGGAAAACGAGATTTTTCTGGTGCAGAGCAACGGCATGGGGCATTGGTTAAAGCAAAGTTTGGCGCAAAACTCCGCGTTGGGCATTGCCGCCGCGCTGAAGATGCAACTGCCGTCTTTGTTTATCTGGAGCATTTACCGGGCGGTATTAGGCGAGCAGATTCCCACCGAGCAACCATTAGCCAAAGACCCGCTGATCTGGCGCTTATATCGATTGTTGCCGGGCTTGTTGCAACAACCCGGTTTTGAAACGTTGGCGAGTTTTTTGACCGAGGACAGCCAATGCCGCAAACGTCACCAACTTGCCGAACAACTAGCGGATCTGTTCGACCAATACCAGGTTTATCGTTCCGATTGGGTGTCCGATTGGGCGGCAGGACAAAATGTGTTGCGCAACGGGCATGGCGAAAGCAAACCGCTACCCAGCGCGCAGGTTTGGCAAGCCGCCTTGTGGCGCGCGGTGCTCGAAGATTTGGGCGAGCAGTCCTCGCCGTTTGCCAGTAGGGCAGCGGTACATGCGCAGTTCATGGCCAAGATTGATACGTTAACAGCTCGCCCCGCCAGCATGCCGCGCCGCGTCGTGTTGTTCGGCCTGTCTTCCCTGCCGCAGCAGTCGCTGGAAGTGCTGGCCAAATTGGGCCGATTTTGTCAGATCGTATTGTTTGTGCATAACCCGTGTCAGCACTATTGGGCCGACATCATCGAAGACAAGGAACTGCTGAAAGCCGAACGCCGTCGTCAGGCTTACAAATCCGGTATGAATGCAGCGCTGAGCGATGCGGAATTGCATTTACAGGCGCCGCCTTTACTGGCCGCATGGGGCAAACAAGGCCGGGATTATATTCGTTTGCTGGATCATTTCGATGAAACCCAGGCCTACGCCAATTGGCACTGGCCGGACAGCAAAATCGATATGTTCAAAGATTATGGGGAAGTAGGGCAGCGCAGTTTGCTGCAACATTTGCAGCAGTCCATCTTGGACTTGGATCCCTTGCCAGAGCAGCCGGTATGTCTGGCCACCGCCGATACGTCTATCCAATTTCATATCTCGCATAGTCCGCAACGTGAAGTCGAAATTCTGCACGATCAACTGTTGGCACGTTTCGATAATGCCCAGCAAAATGGTGACCCGCTAAACCCGCGCAATATTATCGTCATGGTGCCGGACATCAATACTTATGCGCCGCATATCCATGCGGTGTTCGGGCAAATTCAAAGCGACGATCCACGTTATATTCCCTACAGTCTGGCCGATCAGCAGCAGCGCGGGCAAAATCCGCTGCTGCTTGCGGTGGAAGCCTTGTTGAATTTACCGGAGTCGCGGTTTGCGGTCAGCGAATTTCTGGGCTTGCTGGAAGTACCGGCCTTGCGGACGCGCTTTGCGATTGACGAAACTGCGATACCTAAATTACATCAGTGGATAGAAGAATCCGGCATCCGCTGGGGCTTGAATGCTCGGCAGCGCGCGGAACGAGTCAATATGCCCGCAAACTTGCAGGCCAATACCTGGCAGTTCGGGCTGAGGCGGATGTTGTTGGGGTACGCGGTCGGTGCCGGGGTGGCTTTTGATGAGATTCAGCCTTACGAAGAAATCGGCGGCCTGGATGCGCAATGGCTAGGTGGTCTGGCGTTTCTGTTGGAAACGCTGGAAAAATACGCTGAGCGATTGCGGCTGGAATACCCGCCGGCCAAATGGCAGCAACTATTGTCCGAGCTGCTGAACGATTTTTTTCAAGTAAGCGACGAGCGCGAGCGCAAAACCTTGGAAACCCTGACAAGTTCACTGACGAGTTGGTCCGGACACTGCGAACAAGCCGGTTTAAGCGAAACAGATTTACTGCCCATCCCTGTGGTACGCGAGGCTTGGCTGGCTGGCGTTGACGAACCGTCCTTGCATCAGCGCTTTCTCAGCGGCCGGGTTAATTTCTGTACCTTGATGCCGATGCGCGCGATTCCGTTTCGGTTGATTTGCCTGTTGGGGATGAACGACGGCGACTATCCGCGCAATCAACAAGCGCATAGTTTCGATTTAATGAGCCAGCGCGGTCAATATCGCCCTGGTGACCGCTCGCGCCGGCAAGACGATCAATACCTGTTTCTGGAAGCATTGTTGTCGGCGCGCGAACAGCTATATATAAGCTGGGTAGGGCGCAGCATTCGCGATAACAGCGAGCGGCCGCCTTCAGTTTTAATCAGTCAATTGCGCGATGTGCTGGTGCAGGGCTGGGCGCTTGCCGATCAGCCTTCATTATTGCAATGCATAACTATCGCGCATCCCTTGCAACCGTTTAGCGAAGCGTATGTGCAAAAAAACCGCAATCCCAGTCTTTTTACCTATGCCAGGGAATGGTTTATACCAACTGCCGCTCAACCGCTCAGCAGCCCGATAGCATCAGGCTCGGATGACAAAGCCCACGCATTGAGCCTGGAGTCGCTTGCGCGGTTTTTGCGCGCGCCGGTGAAAAGCTTTTGCCATCAAACCCTAAAATTTGGCTTTGATGGTCTGGCAGTTACCAGCGATGACTGCGAGCCGTTTGGGGTCGATAATCTGCAAGCCTATTTATTCAGCGATGAATTGCTTCAGGGTTTGGCAACGGAGCACCCGGACGACTTGGAACAATACCTGTCCGGGCAGCAGGCCGTGATGATGCAAAAAGGGCAATTGCCCTTGGGCGGTTTTGCCCAGGCGAGTTTCGCCGCCTTAGCCGAGCCGGTCAAAGCGGCTTGGGAACGGTATCGGGTGCTGGTGTCGGAGTGGCCCGAGGCTTTAGAGCCGCATGTATTGCAGCTTGCGCCTTTTGCATTGTCCGGCGGAGTGACGCTGGAATTAGCCGGCGATCTTAGCCAATTGCGTCGCCAAGGTCAGCAAGGGCAAGTGAGTCTGTTGCATTTGACCGCGCAAACTCTGCTGAATAAGGATAAATCCATCAAATATCCGAATGTATTATTGCAGTGGCTACAGCATTTGGCGGCTTGCGCCGATAGTTTGCCGGTAAAGACCTTGGTTGTCGGTGCCGACACGGTGCTTGAAATGCCCGTGATCGAGCAAAGTGACGCCTACCAGCAGCTGCAAGACCTGGTTGCCGCTTATCACGACGGCATGCAAGCACCGTTGCCGGTGGCTTGCCGAACGGCATTTTGCTGGCTTGCCGCCCCTCCGGAAATTGCGTCGGAAAAAGCCCAAGCCAGATATGAGGGCGACGAATGGAATGCCGGCGAAGTCCATTACGACGCTTATCTTGCCCGCTTCTTTCCCAACTTTGCCAGCTTGACTGCGTTTGACGCAAATAAGGATTTTGAATATTGGGCGGATAGCTTATACCGACCGATGTTTACGAGTATCCGGGAATTGCCTGGAGCAGGGGAGGCAACGGAATGACCAGTGCAATCCCGCTCAACCCCATCGAATTCCCGTTGTCGGGTACGCGGCTGATCGAAGCCAGCGCCGGCACCGGTAAGACTTACACCATCGCCGCCTTATATGTGCGGTTAATTCTGGGACACCGTCCCGACAATGCTGAATACAGCCGGTATCTTTTGCCGCCGGATATTTTGGTGGTGACTTTCACCGAGGCCGCTACCAAGGAACTGCGGGAACGGATACGCGAGCGATTGAGTCACGCCGCGCGTTTCTTTCGCCAGCAACTTTCGACGACGGATGCATTCTTGCAACACATCCGCGCCGTTTATCCCGAACTAGACTGGCCGGCCTGCGCCCGCCGGTTGGAATTGGCGGCCAACTGGATGGACGAGGCGGCCGTTTATACCATTCACAGTTGGTGTAACCGCATGTTGCAACAGCATGCGTTCGACAGCGGCAGTTTGTTCCGGCAAGAGGTCAACACCGACGATACCGAATTATTGAATGAGGTGGTGCGGGACTATTGGCGCAGTTTCTATTACGACATGTCCAACGATGTCGATTTTCCAAGCTTGTATGCGCTGTTCAAGCATCCGGACGAGTTGTTACTGGCGGTACGTTCGCTGCTGGGTAACGCCGAGCCAATACCATTTAGCCTTGCCGACGGTCAGTCCATCAAAGAATTGATGGCTGCGGTGTCATCAATCAGGCAGTCGGCGTTACAGCAGTTGAAGGTGCCTTGGCTAACTTGGTTGCCTGAAGTCCGCGAACTAGTGGAGGCTGCCATAGAAACCAAAGTGCTGCCGGCAAAAAATTACAACTCCGTGAACCGCCGCAACTGGCTGGACAAAATCGAGGCATGGAGTTTGGACCCTTTGCAAGACACGCTGGACATCGGCAAGGGTTTTGAGAATCTGTCGCCGGACGGCATGGCAAAATTAGCCAATCCCGGACAAACACCGCCGGACCATCCCGGTTTTGCCGCGATAGGCAGATTACCTGCGCAACTCGCTGCGCTGCCCAGTTTAAAAGTCGAGCTGATCAAACACGCGGTGCATTGGATAAGGCAGCGTTACGATTTTGAAAAACAGCGCATCGCCAGGATGACCTTCGATGACATGTTGATTCGGCTGGATAACGCGTTGCAAGGCGGCAACGGCGACAGGCTGGCTGAGGTGATTCGCCAGCAGTATCCCATCGCGTTGATAGACGAGTTTCAGGATACCGATCCGGTGCAATACCGTATTTTTTCGACGCTTTACGCCACGCCGGCCGGCGCCGATTATGCGTGTTTGATGATAGGCGACCCGAAACAGGCTATCTACTCGTTCCGCGGCGCCGATATTTACACTTATCTAAAAGCACACCGCGATACCCAAGGTCGGCATTACACCCTGGGCACCAATTACCGTTCCACCCAGGCCTTGGTCGACGCTGTCAATCAGGTGTTTTTACAAGCCGATCAGCAAGAGCGGGGTGCGTTTCGCTTTAAAACAGCACAAGATAATCCTATACCTTTTCTGCCGGTCAAGGCCCAAGGCCGCGATGAGGTATGGGTTATCGAAAATCAAGCCGCTCCGGCGCTGACCCTGTGGCATTGGGATAGTGAGGACGCGGTCGGCATGCCGGCTTATCGGGAAACGTTGTCGGAGGTGACGACCAGCCAGATTGTCAAATTACTGAACTCAGCTGATGCGGGGCAAACCGGCTTTAGCGCGCCATCAGGCGTGCAGGCTTTGCAGCCTGGGGACATCGCCATCCTCGTTCGCAGTGGCACCGAAGCAGCGACGATACGCAACGCCTTGGCGCGCCGACGCTTGCGCAGTGTCTATCTGTCCGAGCGTGATTCCATTTTTGCCAGCGTGGAAGCGGTCGACATGTTGCTTTGGTTAAATGCCCTGGCTGAGCCGCGTAATGAGCGCAAAGTGCGTGCGGCCTTAAGCTCGGCGACCTTCGGTTGGTCATATCAAGCTCTGCACGCACTGGCCTTGGACGAACCCGGCTGGGAACTGCATCTGGAACGCTTTCTGACGTATCAACAACGCTGGCAACAGGACGGCATTTTGCCGGCTTTGCGGCAATTAATTAACGATTACGGCTTACACGCGCGTCTGGCTGACGACAGCGAAGGCGAACGTTCGATTACCAATCTGCTGCATCTCGCGGAGTTGTTACAACGCGCCAGCACCCAGTTGGAAGGCGAGCAAGCACTAATCAGGTATCTTGCCGAAGCTATCGAGGCAGGCGGCAGCCAAGCCGGCGACGACGGTATCATCAGGCTGGAAAGCGATGCCAATCTGATTAAAGTTGTCACGATTCATAAATCCAAAGGCTTGGAATATCCGCTGGTATTTTTGCCGTTTATTTGCAGTTTCCGGGAAGTCGGCGGTCGCTTCAACACCTATTACCGTTATCACGATGAGAACCAGGATTTACAGATCGACTTGCATAAACAAGAGCGCATCAAAGCCATCAGCGAGGAAGAAAGATTACAGGAAGATTTGCGTTTGCTGTATGTGGCAATGACCCGAGCCCGCCATGCTTGTTGGCTGGGCATTGCGCCGGTCAAATCCGGCAGTACCAAGGATTGCCAGTTGGAAAAATCGGCGATGGGCAGCTTACTGAATTGGCAGGCCAAAATGCCCAACAGCGCCTTGGCCGAGCAACTGCGTGAACTGAAAGGCAGCTGTGCAGCGATTTCGATAACGCCTCTACCGGAAATTGACGACGCGCGCTATAGCCCGGTTTTGGCTGACGAGGTTAAGGGCGAGGCACGCGTGCCGCTTAGCAAAGTATCCAGTAATTGGTGGATAGCCAGTTATAGTGCCTTGCACATCGCGGATCGCCTGACGCACGGGGAAGAGTCGTCTCAGCCGTTGCCGGAGATTGAAACTGCCCATGACGATAAGCAAAATGACGAAGCCGAAATCGCTGCAGCGCTTAGTAAACCTTTGTCCGGTGTCCACGCTTTGCCCAGAGGAGCCGGTCCCGGCGTGTTGATTCATGATCTGCTGGAGGAATGCGCGCAATGGGGGTTTTCCAACGTTTCGGCAAATCCAGCCCTAAGACAAGAATTGATTCAAAAGCGATTTATCGGCGGCGAATGGGAGAACAAACATGCCGTCATCGCTTCGGCCTTGGCGCACTGGTTGAACATGCCCTTGCTGGAGGACGCTAAGCTTAGTTTGGCTGCGCTCGAAACCAATGCCTATCAAGCCGAGCTGGAGTTTCTGCTGGCCGCCGATACCGTGGACACTGAGGAACTAGACCGCTTGGTCTGCCGCCACACCTTCGGCGGACAAGTGCGTCCAAGTTTGTTACCCGGCCAAGTAAACGGACTGTTAAAAGGTTTTATCGACTTGGTGTTCGTGCACGATCAGCAGTACTACGTGGTCGATTATAAATTCAACAGTTTGGGTGCCGATGAGGCGGCGTATACGCAGGAGGCCTTGACTGCGGCCATGTTGGCTAAGCGTTACGATTTGCAAGCCTGCTTGTATTTATTGGCCTTGCATCGTTTGCTGAAAGTCAGGTTGGCTGCTGCTTACGATTACGAAACGCACATCGGCGGGGGCCTGTATTTGTTTTTAAGAGGCGCGCTAGGGCCAACGGCGGGACGCGTATTCGATAAGCCAGCCAGGGCATTGATCGAACGCTTGGATGCCTTGTTTGGAGCATCGTCATGATTCGGCAAGCGGCGGCAATCGACAGCATGCAGCACTGGGTAGCAAAAGGCTGGTTGAGTCATTTGAATCGCGCCTTCGTGGGCTTTTTGTTGGATCTTGAACCAAACGCGACCGACGCGGTGCTGTGGGCGGGGGCTTTGGTCAGTCATCAGCTGGATAGAGGCGAAGTTTATTTGGACTTGGAAAAACTCTGTGAGCAGCCGGGGATGACGCTGGCCATTCCGACCGATGATGCTTGGACGGTCGAGCAGGATGCGGCGGCGGCCGAATTGGCGCGCTTAAAAGTTTACAGTCTTGAGCTATGGCAAGCGGCTCTATCGCAATCAAGACTTGTGTCATCAGGAGAAGGCGATACGCCGCTGGTTTTAGCCGGTAACCGGCTGTATTTGCGGCGTTATTGGCGCTATGAACAGATCACGCAAGCCTGTATTAAGCAACGACTGCAACCGGCGCGGAATAGCCTGCCAGACTCATTATCGGAACGCTTGCAAAGCCTGTTTCCCACCAGCCCGGAACGCCCGGATTGGCAAAAAATCGCTTGTGTTCTGGCGTTGCGGGCGCGATTTGCCATCATCACCGGCGGGCCGGGTACCGGCAAAACCACTACCCTGACCAAACTGTTAGCGCTATTGATTGAACTGGCGCAACAAAATAGCGAGCACTCCAAGCCGCTAAATATTTTACTGGCGGCACCCACGGGTAAAGCGGCGGCCAGAGTCAGCGAGTCGATTGCCAAAGCGCTAGACAGCTTGACTATCGACGAAAGTATCAAACAATGTATCCCTAGAAAAGCCAGCACCTTGCACCGTTTGCTGGGCAGCCGGCATGATTCGCGGCGCTTTTTGCATAATCGCCATAATCCTATCGTCGCCGACATCGTGATCGTCGATGAGGCGTCGATGATAGATCTGGAAATGATGGCGTCGCTGTTGGAGGCCTTGCCGGCAAACACTCAATTGATCTTATTGGGCGACAAGGACCAATTGGCCTCCGTCGAAGCCGGTTCGGTGATGGGGGATTTATGTCGCGGCGCCGAACACGCGGCCTATGATCAGGAAACGCTGGCGTGGATAAGCCGCTATGCCGGCGAACAGCCCAAACCGGTCGCAATGCCCGGCTCTGACATCAATCAACAAACCGTTATGTTGCGGCACAGTCATCGTTTCGATGCCCACAGCGGCATCGGCCAGTTGGCTAAAGCCGTGAATCAGGGCGATGCCTGGCAGGCTCAGGCGATCTTAACCGACACGGACCGCTACCCGGATTTGCGACCCGAGCCGCATGCAGAATACATCGCCTTACGGCAACACCCAAGCCCGGACGCCGCCAACAGCTTGTTAAGAAAGTTGGTGATTAACAGCGGGGACTCCGCTGAGTCGTCACGCCCCCGCCGAGGTTACGGCTATTATCTGGCGCAAATCCATAATGGTCGGCCGGACAGTGCGGAACGATACGACGCATGGGCCATGCAAGTATTGACCGCCTTCGATGCGTTTCAGGTGTTGTCGGCATTGCGGAAAGGGCCTTGGGGCGTAGAAGGCCTAAATCAGCGCATTGAAGAGTGGTTGTTTGCCAAAGCCAAGCAGGCGCTGTGGTATGAAGGCCGGCCGGTGATGATCACCCGCAACGATTACAATCTGGGACTAATGAACGGCGATATTGGCATTGCCCTGCGAGATAGTAGCGGCAAACTTAGAGTGGCATTTCCCAGTGCCGATGCCGGTGGCGAGCCGTTGGCCAATCTGAAAATACGCTGGATCTCGCCAATGCGCCTGCCCGATGTGGAAACGGCTTTCGCCATTACCGTGCATAAATCACAAGGCTCGGAGTTTAATCACGTTGCCTTAGTCTTGCCGGAAAACATCAGCCCGGTGCTCACGCGCGAATTAATTTACACCGGCATCACCCGCGCGAAGGACAGTTTTACCTTGCTGGAAACCAGTGAAGGCGGGGTGTTTGCTAAAGCTATTTCGACCTGCCGTAAATAGCGGTAAAGCAACAACCCATATTGTTGGATTTGATAGGTAACACTTTGGGCCATTGATTCAGAAAGACATACGCCAATGGCGAAAGATAGTTCTTGGAAAGGGGAAATTGTTGAAGCCGACCCCAAGCATCAGCTGGTGGCATCATCCAATTGATCGGCAGCAATTCAGTTTAATTAGCCATTGAATATCGATGAGTCTGTATTGAAATAAAGAAAAGGGAAAGCTCCAGCAAGTCATAAAGGTTATTTTGACAAAGCATGTTTTATGCTCGATATACGGATAATTATTTAATAACTCGTTGGGTCATTTATTAAAATTTATGAAAATATTTAGAGGATTTAATAAATATGGAATTTCGTGTTTTATCCAGAGACACTATTACACCCAATAGTGGCAAGGATACTGCTTATCTCAGAATAGATCATTGGAATGACTTTTCGTTTGTGACTATGTTTTACATGTCCATCCATGACGGAAATGGTCTACTACATGATATTGGTCAGATAAAGATTGGATTTAAAGGGCAAACCACAGAAATTCGAACCTATTCCAAATTGCCTTACAGCTTTGAGTACCTAGGCGGTGAGTTTTTCTCTCTGGGACAAGGTGTTGAGTTCTATCGAAATATGTCATCTTTGCCTAATGGACTAGGCAAACGAGTTCTATTAGCGTTGCGCGATATTGCTGTACAACCTGACCTCATTAAAGACATAAAAGAGGAATATGTCTTTAGGACATCGTTACTGCGTAGCGTCAGCCTTTCTGTCATAAAAGGACAGTATGCCCGAGTCCTCGAAGGGAAAGCCGAGCTCACTGATTTCAAATTTAAGTTCGTCAGGCCTGAAACAGAAGATTTTGGGCACTTAGATATAAGTTTCGATGTGGGGGTGAGTTCCCTGCCCAGCACTAACATCCATGCCGTTATTGGTCGAAATGGAGTAGGCAAAACAACTTTACTTAATGGCATGATTGAAGCCATTACTGATCGAAAAGACGCGATTGCCAAGTTCGTCGATACAGGAGGGTGGCAGGAAAACGAAATTTCGGAAGACTATTTCAGTAGCCTTGTGTCAGTTTCCTTCAGTGCTTTCGACCCATTTACCCCCCCTTTGGAACAACCTGACCCTTCCAAAGGAACCTGCTATTTCTATATTGGCTTAAAAGATCAGCAGAATGGTCAACTCCACCGAACCATTAGCGATCTTCGAAATGATTGTGTAAAAGCCTTGATTAGTTGTTTCTATCAGCCCCAAAAGACTGAGCGCTGGCTAAAAGCAATTAGCAAGCTGGGTTCAGATGAGAATTTTGCCTTTATGGGGCTAGAGCAATTAGAAGCTGTTTATCGGGAGCTTCGCAATACATCCTTTCATAGTGAGCAATCTGACTCGGAAAGTTTCCGAGTCCGATATGAAGAAAAGGTTACCAAATTTTTGTCTCGCATGAGTTCTGGACATGCGATTGTTCTGCTAACTGTAACCCGTTTAGTTGCCACCGTAGAAGAAAAAACGTTGGTACTATTGGACGAGCCAGAAAGCCATTTGCACCCACCACTATTATCGGCGTTTGTGCGTTCGCTAGCTGATTTGCTGCATGATAGAAATGGAGTCGCCATTATAGCGACGCACTCGCCTGTGGTTTTGCAGGAAATACCGTGTTCCTGCGTTTGGAAAATTTATCGAGTACGTGAAAGCGTCACGGCTAGTCGTCCAAACATTGAAACTTTTGGCGAGAATGTTGGTGTCTTGACCAGTGAAGTTTTTAGTCTCGAAGTTGAACGCTCTGGATTCCACGATCTTCTTGCGAACTCTGTTGAAACAGGCACAGCTTACGAGGAAATAGTTGCCAGCTACAATGGCCAAATCGGGTTTGAAGGTAGAGCGATTCTAAAAGCACTCCTCGCCAACCGTGATAGGAAAAATAGTCATGATGCGACTGAATGAGCCTCAATATAGCTTTGAACAATCTCTTAATAAATGTGTTGAAGGTATTACCGGAAATGCCGCGCTACGGGAGAAGCTGAAATATAGCAAGCCTGACTTAATGGTGGCAGGAGATGGATATTTAGAGGCGGTTGGTATTGGAGAACTACACATCATCCCTCCCATCGATACAAACATTGATTACGATCCTGTTGTTATCAATTTGTTGAAAAAATCTGAGCTAGTTAAAGTTTACGATAAATACTTTGTGCCAGAGGATAAGCCTGCTCGAAAAATCTATGATGCTTTATTAAATGCCGCAAAAGAAAAGTGCCCCTTTTGTGGTGGAATAGGCACCCCTCGCAACTTAGACCATTTTTTGCCTAAAGCGCATTTCCCTCAATTTTCCGTTCTGCCCCGCAACCTAGTTCCATCATGTCGCGACTGCAATATGGACGGCAAAGGGCATGACTTTGCGACGAAAGCCGAAGATCAAATTATTCAACCTTATGCAGATAAGGACAGATTCTTCATGGATCAATGGATATTCGCTATTTACCATGCAGGTGATGAGCGTGAGCCAGGTGTATTTGAATACTACACTTCACCTCCAGGAGGTTGGTCTGAGGTGGACAAATTAAGAGTTAGGAAACATTTTGAAGATTTTGATTTGGCTAAACGTTATGCAACTAAAGCAGCGGAACAGTTAGGTACAGTCTTGAGCCAAATTAAAACTATGGAGCAGGCAAGCCTAAACAAAGACATGATTCGGAACGTTCTTTTACAACCAGGGGTAGACGCGGCACCGTTTGTAAATCACTGGCAAAAAGGTATGTATCAAGCTTTGATGCATATTTAACTCCTTCTTTATCGCAGACAGAAATGGCA
The DNA here is from genome assembly GCF_000365425.1 of Methylomonas sp. MK1. NCBI lineage: Bacteria > Pseudomonadati > Pseudomonadota > Gammaproteobacteria > Methylococcales > Methylococcaceae > Methylomonas > Methylomonas sp. MK1. The sequence continues at coordinate 222,596 of NZ_AQOV01000001.1, read as the reverse complement.
AGAGGCTTTACTAAACCTGACCTAGATACACAATTGTTGATTGGCAGCTTTTGGCCGATTTCCGTCTAACTCCACGACCAATACCATGATCGATCACATCCAATTCCCAAACGAAGGGACAATGCTGGGCCTCATTTTCGCGTGGGCGGTTGGTTGTTTCCCGTTCGCAATCCTTGGAGCCGAGCGATGATTGCATTTTGCTAGTCGCGAAAGCCTAACTTTCTTGGACGCAAATCAAGCCGCCTTACGCGCAAGGTTTTTTGCCGGGCGAGCAAATCAATTTGCTTTGCCTGCAAGGTTTTGTGGGCTTACGAATTACCTGAATGCGTTGCGAGGATAGCAAAATACCTTGTGCATAAGCCAAATAGCCTGGCGCGCGAGGTGTTGTGCCCAGTTAATAAATAAATTCGAGTTGCCCGCAAAGCTTTTAAATGAGCCAGCAAGGCTTTTAGGCTTGTCCGTAACGCTAAAAGCCTTGCGACGATAGCGAAAAGTCTCGTGCGGGAGCTTAAAAGGCTTGCGCCTAAAGCGATAACCAAATGGCTGCGAGAGTAGAAAGAATCGATTTAGGCTAGCGGGCTGCTTGCCGCCCGATCTTGGCTTAGCGGTTGAGGATGGGGTAAACGAAGTAAAGCCTATGTTTCCCGCAAATAGCAAAGCCTTGGAAGCTCACTATATCCTAAGCCTGCGTTCGGCTGCATATTTAACGGTTACAGTGGAAGGCTAAATGATAAGGACATGGCTGAGCTAATAACGCCCGGCATTGGGGAGCGGCGAAACCGGTGATGTTAACGAGCGGCTTCGAGCACTCCACGGGTCGACTAGTTCTTACTCAGCGTTCCCTGCAAATATTGATTGATCTGTTGCAAGTCCTCTTCATTCAGACTACCGGCGGCTTCCTTGAGTTTGATGCCGTTAATTAGATAGTCGTAACGGCTTCTGGCGTGATCGCTTTTGGCTTTAAAAAGGTTGCGTTGTTCGGTTAGTACGTCAACCATGGTGCGGGTGCCCACTTCAAAACCGGCTTCGGCGGCTTCCACTGCCATTGCCGCGGATTTGCTGGTGGCCTCCAGCGCGTTGACTCTGCTGATGCTGGAAACCACGCCCCGAAACGCGTCTTTAACGCCGCGATTGATGCTGCGTTTTACTTTAGTCAAATCTTCCTTGGCTGCTTCATACTCGTAAGCTGCCTGGCGGCTGCGGGAAGAGGTGCCTCCGCCTTCGTATAAAGGCAGGTTTAGTTGCAATCCGAAGCTTTCATTGTCGCCGCGCAAACCGTATTGGTTGCCGGTGTCCATTTCGCTATATTGAGCAACGATGTCAAGGGTTGGCAGATGCTTGGATTGTTGTAACTCGACGTTTTTGCGGACGTATTCGGCTTGATTAATTTGTGCGACGATAGAGAAATTGTTGTTTTCCGCAGCATTCGACCAGGATGATAAATCCTCTGGTGCCGGCGGGCTTAGCGGGATTTGCGGTTGCAAACTGTTCAGTTCGGCGGCGTTTTCGCCTATGATTTCCCGCAGGGCTTCCTTGCTGTTATCCAAAAGGTTTCCCGCTTCGATCTCGCTGGCCAGGGCTCTGTCATAACCGGCTTGGGCTTCATACACATCAGTGATGGCTATGATGCCGACGTCGAAACGCTGTTTGGCCTGTTCTAACTGCTTTTCGATGGATTTTTTTTCCGAGTTGGCAAATTCCAGATTGTCTTGCGCGGCCAATATATTGAAATAAGCCTCGGCGGTTCTGCGGATCAAGCTTTGTTGCTTGGCCTGGAATTGCGCTTCCGCCTGAGCAATTTTGTTATCAGCCTGATCGAGCTGTACCCAATGGTCCCAATGAAACACGGGTTGTTTCAAATTGATGCCCAATTTGCTGTCCCAGTAATGCTGTAAGGTGGTGCCCAAAAAGCTGGTACTTTCCAGACGATTGCGGCTGCTGTTGGCGCTAAAGGACAGATTGGGCAACATCTGCGCAATGCTTTGCGATTTGATCTCTGCGGTGGCTAGTTTATTAATGTCCGAGCTTTTAAATTCTGGGTCATTGGCTTTCGCCAGCTGATAGGTTTCCAGTAAATCCTGGCAAAAAGCGGGGCTTCCCCATATCAGAGCTACCAAAAACGTGAGTAACAGTTTTGTCATTGAGAAATCTTGCGAGGAGAGTTGAAAATGAACTTTAATTATGGCCTAAAATTGCTAGTGTAACGCGATAATTTAAGACTGACGAAGCTTGTGTGCGCAGACTTGATTAGCTAACAGTCAATTTTAACTTTAGGGTACCTCTAATAATAATCCAATAATAATTGTTTGCGAGGTTTAAAACGGCCTCAAAAGCCAACTTTTCCAAACAATCATCTTCCCATAGGAGCCTTTTCGGCCCCTATGGGCGGCATCAAGACGCAGCTACCCTGCGAATAGCGCAAAAACGCCTTATGTTGTACACCAAGTTCATGAAACCGATACGCACTTCGGAGCGAGCCAGGCCGATGCAACGGACTGAGTTTCCGCTCCATTGCATCATCCAGACAAACACGTGTTCGACCCGGCAACGGGTTTTGGAGCGGCTGCTGTTGCCTTGTTTTTCCCGGTCGGTCAGCGGTTTGCCGCGCCCCCTTTATGGTGAATCCGGCTGCGGTAACCTTGGGATTCAAGATGGGCTTCGACAGCTTCGGATCGATAGGCACTGTCGGTCCACACATCCCGGCTGGTGTTGCCGCTATCGAGCAATACCAGGTTGGTGAAAAACCATATTCTGGACACTAATTCAGCTGGAAGAGGCCTTTATTTAGTATCAAAGCCAACCTGGTGGTACTAAATATAGGCTCGATTTGTTGTAAAAAAGAATTTTTCACCAACCTGTTATGCCCGGCGGACGATTTGCGGACCTTGTAGTGTACTTGATCCAGCAGCGGCCGGAACGCGTCCCAATCCACATGGGCTTCAAATTCCAACAACGGATTGCCCAGCCGATCGATCCGACGATCTCGGTGCTCGAACAGGGGACCGAAAAGGTCGTCTTGTGCTGTCCTAATCTTTGTTCTCCAAAGGACTAGAGTCCAGTCTGATTTTAAACGCTGCTTTTTTCAGGGGGGATTACCGCTTAAACTGCAAAAGTAGTTGGAATTCGAGAAAAACAGGTTTTTTCAACACAATCGACCATAAGCAGTCAATCATGATATAGAATTTCTATTTAGCTCCAAAGCCGATGCATTGTTGCCATATGAATATAATGAAGAATTATGCCGAACGGTAACTCATATGGGAATCAATCGGATATCAGTGTTTTTCTAAAGTGGGGATGATTTTGGTAAAGACTACGTAGTCGGATATCACACCACAATCCCCACTGTGGGCAGATCAATGCCCTTTTTCGGCGGCAAGAAGCTTTCTATGATCATGGCGGGTATCAGCAGCATTGGGTTGCCGCTTTTTTCCCATCTGATGGTTTTTTCGAGGTGGCCAAATGTAGCCGTACTTTTGGCGTTTAATTAATTGTATAGATACATATAACAAAATTTACAACATCAAAAATTATAACATGATGCTATCAAACAACGATTTACAGCAAATTAGTGAAAAATGTATTTCAGAATCACAAATTGCTCATCAGCTTAAAAGTTTTGAAACTGGTTTCCCGTTTTTGAAAATTATTAATGCTGCATCACCAGGGCAGGGTATTACCATTGCTTCGGATGCACAAATTAATGATTTGTTGGAAACATGGGATGCTTATTTGAAAAGCAATGCTTCAATACTCAAATTTGTTCCGGCATCGGGTGCGGCCAGTCGTATGTTTAAAGATTTATATGAGTTTTTGGATGCCGATTATGCCGAACCAACAAAACCTGCTGAAATTAAATTTATTACTGAAATTAAAAACTTCGCTTTTTACGATGTTTTGAACGAATGTTGTTTGAAAAATAATAATAAAAGCATTGATGATTTGATCAAAAGTGGAGAGACGAAAGCTATTGTATCTAATTTATTAAACAGTAATGGCTTGAATTATGGTGCGTTGCCTAAAGGCTTGCTTTTATTTCACACGTATAACAATGAAAAACGCACTTCGCTACAGGAGCATTTGGTGGAAGGTGGATTGTATGCTTCTAATTCATCGAATGAAGTAAATATTCATTTCACAGTTTCAACTGAACACCGTCAACTGTTTGAAAATCATGTAAATGATACGCTTTCTGAATACGAAAATGTACTGGGCAAAAAATTCAACATCAGTTTCTCAGAACAAAAAACATCGACTGACACTATAGCTGTCGACGAACAAAATCAACCATTTCGCGAAAATGGAAAATTAGTTTTTCGCCCCGGAGGACATGGTGCTCTTATTGAAAATCTGAACGATTTAAATGCAGATGTTATTTTTATTAAAAATATCGATAATGTGGTTCCTGATGCACTTAAAAATCAAACAGTTAAATACAAGAAAGCTATTGCGGGTTTATTGATAAAACTTCAACAAAAAGCGTTTGAAAATCTTCAATTATTGGAGAAAGATAATATATCTATTTCAAGCTTACATGAAATTGCTCTGTTTTGCGAAAAGGAACTTAATAACATTCACCCTGAAATTAATAAATTGGATAAAAGTGAGTTAAAACAGTATCTGAAATCAAAACTAAATCGTCCAATTCGGGTTTGTGGTATGGTTAAAAATACCGGAGAGCCTGGTGGCGGTCCTTTTCTTACTGTAAATGCAGACGGAACCGTGTCTACTCAAATTCTCGAAAGTTCGCAAATTGATTTATCAAATCCGACAGAAAAAGCAAAAATGATGAATTCAACACATTTTAATCCTGTTGATTTGGTATGTGGAGTGAAGAACTATAAAGGCGAAAAATTTAATCTTTTACAATACGTTGATAAGCAAACCGGATTTATTTCATCGAAATCGAAGGGTGGCAAAGAATTGAAAGCTTTAGAGTTGCCCGGACTTTGGAATGGCGCCATGAGCGATTGGAATACAATTTTTGTTGAAGTTCCTATGGAAACATTCAATCCGGTAAAAACAGTGAACGATTTGCTTCGTCCTGAGCATCAGCAAATAAGATAATTTGTTTATAATTAAAGACAGCTGCTATTTTTGAAAAAATCGAAAACACCGGGAGCGGCGCAGGCGGTGAAATTCAGTTGACCGATGCGATTGCCGCATTGATGGAAGACGAAGAAGTGTTGTCTTACGAATTTGCAGGCAACCGTTACGACTGCGGATCAAAATTCGGTTTCTTGTTGGCTAACGTTGAGTACGGTTTGCTGCATCCGGAAATTAAAGCCGATTTCGCCGCGTATTTGCAGCAACGCGTCAGCAAAATTTAGTTCTCAGACGGCGCGGAATGGCGATTACCCGCCATTCCGTTGTTGCCGGCGATTGACGATTTCGTAAATCAACAGCGCGCACATAATCAGCGCGGTGCCCGCCATGGTTTTCAGCGTCAATGGCTCATGATTTACCGTGTAGCCAAGCAGCAACGACATGATCGGCGTCATCAGATTCATCATCGCGACGTTGGTGGCTTGCATATTGTTCAATATAAAATAATACAAAGCAAAACCCAAGGTTGTCGCAACGACGCCAAGATAGGCAATCGAATACAGGGTTTGCTCCGGAATGGTTTCAGGCAATTTGCCGTCATCCAGCCAATACCAAGTGCCGAAATACAATGGGACCGAGATTAACAATCCACCCGTGACTAATTGTAAAGCCGACAGGCGCGCGTCAATTTGTTTCACCCACACCGCACTGGCCGCGTGTATAAAGGTAGCAACCAGCACGCCGATCACGCCTTGTAGAGCCAGTTCATCCAATTCCAACGCCGAGCTGAACATCACCACTAATCCACCTACACCCAAACCATAAGCGAATAACTTGCCCCAACCCAGACTGCGTTCTTTCAGATAGGCGGCGGCCATGAAGGCGGTCATAAAAGGGCTTAAACCGAAAATCACCGAAATCCAGCCGGACGGTACGAATTGCGCCGACCAATAGGTAATCAGCATACTGCCGTAAAGCTGTACCGCCACCGCCAGGTAAGTCATCAAAGCGGGGCGGTTGAGCGGCAAACGCCGGCGCAACAGTAACAATAACAACAGCAGGCAGGCCAAGCCTGTGGTCATCCGTGCCATGGCGCCGAATACGTAACTGACGCCAATACTGCTCCATTTTATTGCCAGCGGTGTCGTGGTCCAGACCAACACTACGCCAAGGTATGCTAAGGCAAGTCGAATTTTCACCTTAAGGCAGTTTGAGACGGTTGGCGATCAATTGCTCGACCACCGAAGGATCAGCAAGCGTTGAGGTATCTCCGAGATCGTGGAATTCGTTGGCGGCGATTTTACGCAGGATGCGGCGCATGATTTTGCCGGAACGAGTCTTAGGTAGGCCAGGCGCCCATTGAATCAAGTCGGGCAGGGCGATGGCGCTGATTTCTTCGCGCACCAAGTCCTTCAATTCGCCTTTCAGGCTGCTGTTACCTTCAATGCCGACGTTTAAAGTCACATAAGCATAAATCCCCTGGCCTTTAATCGGATGCGGAAAACCCACCACGGCGGCTTCGGCCACTAAGTCGTGCAGTACCAGCGCGCTTTCGATTTCCGCGGTACCCAAACGGTGGCCGCAGACGTTCAACACGTCATCGATGCGACCGGTAATCCAGTAATAGCCGTCTTTGTCGCGGCGGGCACCGTCTCCGGCGAAGTAGTAACCGGGGAATTTGGCGAAATAGGTGTCGATAAAGCGCGCATGGTCGCCATAAACCGTGCGGGCCTGGCCAGGCCATGGGTAAGTTAGTACCAATACGCCTTCGGCTTCACCTTCCAAAACATTGCCATCCGGGTCGAGTATCGCCGGTTTTACCCCGAAAAACGGCAGCGTCGCCGAACCAGGTTTTAGCGGCGTCGCACCAGGCAACGGAGTGATGAGAATGCCACCGGTTTCGGTTTGCCACCATGTGTCCACTATCGGGCAACGTTGGTTGCCAACCACCTGGTAATACCATTCCCAAGCTTCCGGATTAATCGGTTCACCGACGCTGCCCAGAATGCGAAGCGAACTGCGGTTGGTGCGGGTGACAAAATCGTCGCCCTGCGCCATCAGTGCGCGGATTGCAGTTGGCGCAGTGTAAAAAATATTGACCTGATGTTTATCGATTACTTGCCAGAAGCGGTCGGGATGTGGATAAGTCGGTACGCCCTCGAACATCAAACTGGTGGCGCCATTACATAATGGGCCGTATAGCACGTAGGAATGGCCGGTGATCCAACCAATGTCGGCGGTGCACCAGTAAATGTCGCCTTCCTGGTAATCGAACACATATTTGTGGGTCATTGCCGCATACAGCAAATAACCGCCTGTAGTGTGCAGCACGCCTTTGGGTTGTCCGGTGGATCCGGAGGTGTATAGGATAAACAAGGGATCTTCGGCATCCATCATCACCGGCTCGCAGTCGGTTGAGGCGGTTTGCATGGCTTCGTGGTAGCAAATGTCGCGGCCTTCGGTCCAGGGAATGTCGTGGCCGGTATGCTTGATGACTATCACGGTATTTAAGTTTGGGCATTGATTGGCGGCTTTATCAACATTCAATTTCGAATGCACAATTTTGCCGCCACGATAGCTCTCGTCGGCGCAAATCAAAACCCGGCAATCGGCATCTATAACACGATCACGCAACGCATCGGCTGAAAAGCCGCCGAATACAATTGAATGCACCGCGCCGATCCGCGCGCAGGCCAAAATCACCACTGCGGCCTCGGCGATCATGGGTAGATAAATACAGACTCTGTCGCCTTTTTGCACACCGTTAGCTTTCAGAACATTGGCAAATTGGCAGACTTGCGCGTGCAGTTCGCGGTAGGTCAGTTTACGATCATGCGCCGGGTCGTCGCCTTCCCAAATAATCGCTACCTGGTCAGCGCGCTTTTCCAGGTGTCGGTCCAGGCAGTTGACGGTGACATTAAGTTTGCCGCCCAGAAACCACTTTATTTCGCCCTTGGGGTAGTCGTATTGCAGCACCTGCTGCCAAGGCTGATGCCAGTCCAAAAATTCGGCGGCCTGTTCAGCCCAAAAAGCTTCCGGTTCGGTTATCGATTGTTGGTAGAGACGCGGATAAGCAGCGCTATCGATATGGGCACTGGCGGCGATCTGCGGGTTAACCGGATAAATTTTTTGGTCTGACATAACGTAACCTCCTTCTTTGAACGTTATTAATTGTGTTGTAAGGCTGAGACGGTTTGGGTGTTCGTCAAGCGTTCGGTTTGCCAATGTTCGATGGCCCATTCCAGAATACTGTCGATTGCAGCCAGCCGCAAATCGGGCGGTGGATTTTGCTTGAGTAAGGTTAGCAGCAGAAACAAGGTTGGTCCGGCTTGATGTGAATTGACGGCTTCGGCGCGGGTTTGCTTACTTAGCTTATTGCCTCTGTGATCGACAATCAACGGAATATGCATGTATTGCAGTGATGGGTAACCTAGCAAATGCTGTAAATACAGCTGTTTGGCAGTCGAATCCAATAAATCGTAACCTCTTACCACCCGACTGACCTTTTGCCGATGGTCGTCGACGACGCAGGCCAATTGGTAAGCGATGATGCCATCCTTGCGCTTGACGATAAAGTCGCCGTGCTCGCTAGCCAGGTTTTGGCTGATTTCACCCTGCAAGTCATCAACAAAGCGTGTTGAAATATCCGCCGTTTTTACCCGCAGCGAATGTGGTGTATTAGTCAATTCTGTCTTGGCGCGGCAATAGCCCGGATAAATCAAAGGCGAATTCGCCAATAAACTGCGGCTACAGGTGCAAGGATATAGCTCATGCCGGTTTTGCAATTCGGCAACGGTTTGTTCGTATTGATCGAGATGTTGGCTTTGGTAATACACCTCGCCGTCCCAATGCAAACCAAAGCTTTGCAGGCAATTCAGGATTTCGTCGCTGGCTCCTGGCGTATTGCGCGGCGTATCGAGATCGTCGATGCGCAATAGCCATAGACCATTATGCTGACGGGCATCCAGATAGCTGGCGAGAGCGGTGTATAAAGAACCAAGATGAAGCGGGCCGGTAGGCGAGGGCGCAAACCGGCCGATATACGGTGCGGAATTGGGCAGAATTAACCCAATTGCTTTTCCCTGATTTCATCGAGCGTTTTGCAATCGATGCACAGGTTGGCGGTGGGACGTGCTTCCAGACGGCGAATGCCAATCTCGATACCGCAGGTTTCGCAATAGCCGTAATTGCCCGACTCAATTTCCTTCAAGGATTCGTCGATCTTCTTAATCAATTTGCGTTCACGGTCGCGGGTGCGCAGTTCCAGGCTGAACTCTGATTCCTGCGTGGCCCGGTCGTTCGGATCGGGAAAGTTGGCCGCTTCGTCCTGCATGTGGTGGACGGTACGATCCACTTCCATCATTAGTTCGGATTTCCATTTATTTAAGATGGCGGAAAAATGGCTCAACTGCGCCTCGTTCATGTACTCTTCGCCTTCTTTTTCCTCATAAGGCTTAAAAGTAAATTCCGATGCGGCAGGGTTTGTATTGTTCATCCAATGACTCCTGGCGGTCTATAAAAAAATCGGGGCTTTTTAACAGAATAGCCGGGGCCAAGCAAGAAGTTTGTTATGATGAAGACGCTTTTGACTAACGGAATTTGCACATGAAACACCACGTCGCCGAGCGAATGCGCGGCATCAGCTCATTTTATGTGATGGAATTATTACAGCGCGCCAAGCAGCTCGAACAGCAAGGTCGCGACATCATTCACATGGAAATCGGCGAACCGGATTTCGAGACACCCCCGGCAATATTGGCAGCTGGAAATGCCTTCATGCAGGGTAGAGAAGTCAAATATACCGCAGCAGCCGGATTGCCGGAATTGCGCCAAAGCATTGCCGATTATTACCAGGCGCAATACGGCGTAGATCTGGACCCAAAACGGGTTTTCATTACACCCGGCGCGTCCGGCGCGTTTTTGCTGGCGTTTGGGATTAGTTTAAATCCGGGCGAGCAAATCTTGATGGCTGATCCGTGTTATCCCTGTAACGACAACTTCGTACAGCTTTTCGACGGTAAAACTCGTTTTGTGAATGTAGGTGCCGAAACGGCGTATCAACTCAACGCCGAGTTGATACGCCAGCACTGGCAGCCGGCCAGCAAAGGCGTATTAATTGCTTCGCCGTCCAACCCTACCGGTACCATCATTGGCAACGATGCGCTGCGCGATGCGATTCAACAGACGCATGCCTTAGGGGGCTGCTTTTATTCGGACGAGATTTACCATGGTCTGGTTTACGGCGAAACAGTCAACAGCGCTTTGGAGTTCAGCGACGATGTATTTGTCATCAACAGTTTTTCCAAATTCTTTGGCATGACCGGTTGGCGTATCGGCTGGTTAATCGTGCCGGAAGATTTTATCGACGCCGTGGAAAAACTGGCGCAAAACATTTTTATTTCTACGCCTACCCACTCTCAATACGCTGCGTTGGCCTGTTTCAGCACTGAAAATATGGCCGAATTGTATCGACGCCGAGACGAATTTGAAAAGCGGCGGGATTTTCTTTACGACAACTTGTTAAGGTTGGGATTTAAAATAGCCTGTAAACCCCAAGGGGCGTTTTATATTTATGCCGATTGCAGTGCGTTTACCGACGACAGTTTTGAGTTTGCCAAACAGCTACTCGAACAAGAAGGCGTAGCGGTAACACCCGGCAAAGACTTTGGTCAATACTTGGCCAATCAACACATTCGATTTGCATATACCGCTTCAATCGATAGAATGGCCGCCGCGCTTCAGAGACTGGAAAGATTCATATGCCAATAAATCAATACACGCCACAACAGCTACAACAACATTTACAGGACGACCCATCGGTATTTTTACTGGACGTCAGGGAGCCCCACGAGTTTGCCTACGCCAAGATTGCCGGTAGCGTATTGATACCACTGCAGCAAATCCCCGCGCGCGTCGCCGAAGTGCCTGCAGACCGTGACGTGGTGGTGATTTGTCATCATGGTATGCGTAGCCAGCAAGCTTGCAATTTTTTGCAGCATTCCGGGCTGCAAAGGTTGTTCAATTTGAAGGGCGGCATCGACGCCTGGTCTCAGGTTTGCGATCCGTCCGTCCCACGTTACTAAATTATTAATTAAGCTATGTTTTTAAAAGAATACTATGACATTCAGGAGGGCAGTGTCGCTATCAGCGCCGCGCAGGCCAGCATGTTTGCCAAAGAAGTTGCCCATGACTTCAACCCCTTGCATGACGAAGACGCAAAACGTTTTTGCGTGCCGGGCGATTTATTATTCTCGCTAGTGTTGGACAAATACGGCCTTAGCCAGAATATGCACTTCATCTTTTCCGGGATGGTTGGTCACGGTGTATTGCTGAACTTTCCTGATGATGATGCCGAAAAAATCGATGTCACCGACAATCAAGGTAAAACCTATTTGCAGATCGAACGTTCCGGCGATGTGATTCGCGACCCTGCCTTAATCGAGGCGTTGATTCGCGATTATGTGGCTTTTTCCGGGCAGAACTTTCCGTATGTGTTGGTGCCTTTGTTGGCCAAAGAGCAAGTCATGTTCAATATAGACCGGCCTTTGGTGATTTATGAAAGCATGACCTTGAGCTTAAACCGGATGGACTTTCATGAGCCGCGGCTGGAAATGCTGGAACCGAAAATGGAAGTCAACGGCAAGCGCGCCACCGCTTATCTTTATTTCCAAATCAAATGCGGTGAAGACGTGGTTGGTTCCGGCTTTAAAAAGCTGGCGGTCAGCGGTTTGCGTGATTATGAAGCCGAACCGATGCAGGCGTTTGTAGACGAATATCTGGCCAGAAAACATGGTTATCTAGGGAATCTTGCGGAAGCAGCTGCGTAATCAGATATTCTGCCGTTCGTTTGCATGGACTGGCAGCCTGTTTGTGTTTCGAGTTTCCCTACCGGTGGGTCAAGAATACTCCGGTTAGTGAGAAGGCTAGTAAGCTGTCTGTAACGTCGAAGAGAAGGGCTCTACGGTCACCATTTCTCCAACATCTACACCTGTACTGTCGGCATCCAGCACAATAAAACAATTGGACTGACTGGCCACTTTCAGTTGATGGGAGTCTTGTTGGCCGGCGAGACGGACGGCTAATTCGCCGTCGTCCTGCTGGTACAGAATGCCACGTTGATATTCCTGCCGCCCGGGTGATTTTTTTAGCCTGCTGTCGCAACGAACACGTAAGCGCAATGCTTGCGTGGGTGGCGTGCCGGCGAGTTGTTCCAAGGCTGGTTTTACGAATTTCTCGTAAGTGACCAGGACGGCGACCGGATTGCCGGGTAAACCGAAAAACCAGCACTTGCCGATCTTGCCAAAAGCCAAGGGTTTACCGGGTTTGATCGCCAGTTTCCAGAAGTTCACCTGTCCGCATTTTTCCAGCGTTTGTTTGACAAAATCCGCATCACCAACCGACGCACCGCCGGTGGAAATGAGGACGTCATGTTGCTGGGCTGCGTTCTTGAAAGTTTGTTCGAGTTTCAGTTGATCGTCTGCGACGATGCCCAAGTCCGAGACCGTGTGATTAGGGTCGGATAGTAGCCCGGCTAATAGGTAGCGGTTGCTGTCATAGATTTGGCCGATAGCTAGCGGTTCTCCCAGTGGTACCAATTCGTCGCCAGTCGAGAAAAAGCCAATTCTAAGTTTGCGTTTCACGCTGATTTGTTCGACACCTGCCGCAGCCAGTAGGCTGAGGTCGCGAGCGGAGAGCTTTTTCGGTGCGGTAACTAACTCATCATGCTGTTTAACATCGCTACCAGCCGCGCGAATATTTTTATACGGTTGCCAGTCCTGGGGAAGTGATACAGTGTCTCCATTTAGTTCGGTTTGTTCTTGGGCGATAACGCTGTCCGCAAACTCAGGGACCACAGCCCCTGTAAATATTCTGACGCATTGGCCGGGCGACTGTAGCTCTGAAAATGGTTTTCCGGCCCAAGAGGTGCCGATTGCTTGTAGTTTAGCCTGCTGCCCCGCAACTATATCGCCAGCAGCAAACGCGTAACCATCCATTGCCGCCGTACGTTGCGGAGGGACATCGATGGGTGAGCTCACGCTATCGGCTAGTGTTCTACCAAGGGCCTGGGTCAACGCGATTAGCTCTTGTTCGGGGATCGCCTTGATGGCTTTGCGGATTTCCGATAGAGCCTGTTCGACGCTTAATAAATCGTGTTTGTTGGGGTAGCAGATGTTAGTCACGTTGGCGCTTCAAAAAGATTTCGATAACGAATTTGGCTATGGCTTGTGTATCGTTTAGATCAAGGCAAGGTAAGTCGGGTGGTGTTAATAGGGGTTGATCGCTTGCTATCGCGATAATCGACGGATCTTCAGGGTAAAGCAACGGTTTGCCTAGGTTCGGTCGGACGAGCTCTATTTTGGGATAGCGCTCATGTCTGAATCCTTCCACTAAAATCAAATCCAGGCCTGCATTGGGAAACAAAGCGAGTTGTTCAGTCAGCGAAATATCGGTATCTGCCGACAATTCGGTGATTATCGCCCGCCGGTATCGGGAGACCAGCATAACAGGGGTGGCACCCGCTTCACGCAGCCGAAAACTGTCCTTACCGGGTTGGTCCATCTCGAAGTCGTGATGACTGTGTTTAATAATACCGATTTGCAGATTATGTGCTTTCAGTATCGGGATAAGTTTTGTCAGTAAACTGGTTTTACCGGTGCCGCTGGTGGCCGCGAAGCCGAGGACTGATGGGCTGAACATGGACTTCTCTACATTTGTCGAACTGGCGGTATTCTAAGTTATTATGACGTTCGTCGGTTGAAGCGTTTGGAGTCTGGGTGATACGAATAGTGATATTGTTGGCATTGGTATTGGCAATTTTGATGCTATCGGGATTTATAAAGGTACCAGCCGAATTGCGCAGCAAGCGACTTAAACAACTAGCCTGGGTTGCGGTTGGGCTGATTTTGCTTGTACTGATGCTGAGTGGAAAACTTAGCGGTCTGTTGGCGATATTCGGCGTAATATTTGCGTTTCTATTACGCTCGATGCCTCTGATATTAAGATACGCGCCACAACTTCAGGGTATTTGGTTGCGATTCAAAGCAGGCAATCCGCAATATGGTAAGCCGGGTCATGGTTCATCTCGACAAGCGGGCATGACAACAACGGAGGCTTTTGAAGTTTTGGGGCTTATGCCTGGCGCAACGGAAGAAGAAATTATTCAGGCCCACCGTAAACTCATTTCGCGCTTTCATCCTGATCGAGGAGGGTCGGATTATTTGGCAGCCCAAATTAATCAAGCAAAAAAAACATTGCTGGGCCGTTGAAAAAAACACATCCAGAATATTCCTTTCAGAATTGTCTGTTTTTGCAGTTCTTTTGAATATATGTGATACGCATCACTTTCTTATTTTCATAATTTAGAAGTGGTTCGAATTTTAGTTTGATCTTGCTGATTTTACGCACCAAAAAGGCCTAAGAGGCTGCTGTGAATAAAAATCAAAAAAGAGATGTGGACCACAAAAATATCAGTAAATTCAATTTATAAGACAAATCTTTTAAAGTTATACTGGCACTCGCCGTTAAGGTTAGTGCCTTCGATTAGATCAGATCGGAAATACAAGAAGAGGCATGGTGTCGTTAAGATTGGCCTATTGACTTAAGTGGTTTTGACAGTGAGCAATTTCGGTTCCGTTGTTGGGTTTCAATCTTATCTGCATTTAAATAGTTTTAAGGGATTAATAGTTATCTGGCGAGACACGTACCCATAAAAATAAACGATTCAGCAAGCCAAAATACCTGGGAGATTAATCATGATGGAAGAAACGATAGATGTAATTAAAGATATGGATATTCCAGATTTCATTTCTTTTGATGATGTCGATGAAGAAGTTGTCGAAATCGATCCGAACGAAACGTTTAAGCTAGCCGAGATAGAAAGTAACGAATCGCAAAATGAGAGTACTTTCGATGCCACCCGAGCGTATCTGAATGAACTTAGTAAATCCCAGCTGCTAACTGCTGATGAAGAAAAAATCTACGGCAGACGTACTCAGCAGGGCGATCCAAAAGCCCGAAAAATTATGATCGAAAGCAATTTACGTCTGGTTGTCAAAATTTCCAGGCGCTATTTAAACCGCGGGCTCCCTTTACTCGATTTAATCGAAGAAGGTAATTTGGGGTTGATCCGAGCAGTTGAAAAATTCGACCCGGATCGAGGCTTCAGATTTTCAACCTACGCAACCTGGTGGATCAGGCAGACCATCGAACGCGCAATCATGAATCAGACTAGAACTATTCGTCTGCCGATTCATATTGTTAAGGAAATGAACATTTATTTGAAAGCGCAGCGGAATTTAGCGCAACAGCTTGATCACGAGCCGACTGTCGACGAGATAGCGCGGCATCTTGATAAACCCGCTAAAACCGTCAGTAAAATGCTGAAACTCAACGAGCGCGTCACATCCGTTGATGTGTCTTTCGGTAAGGATTTTGACAAACCCCTACTTGAGACAATTTCCGAAGAAGAAAGCCGTAATCCTGCTGAAATCTTACAAGACGACTTTATTCAACATAACGTCACCTACTGGGTCTATCAGCTTGCCGAAAAACAGCGCGAAGTCATTTGTCGCAGATATGGCCTTTGTGGATTCGAAAACGCAACTTTGGAACAGGTAGCCTTAGAATTGGGCGTAACTCGCGAAAGAGTCAGACAGATACAAATGGACGGCCTGAAGCGCCTCAAAGAAATTCTTGAAAGTAGCGGCTATTCGTTCGAATCGATTTTTAGCTAATAGTAAAATTTAACCGGCGGCAAACCAGAGTAGTGTGACTTTTTGTCAGATCTGGTTTGGGTGTCTTTTCTGAGGAGCCTCATAACCGATACAACGGCAAGCCTTTAATTCTGTCGTCGATTAGTTGGATCAGTTCGTTGTATGCAGAACTTCCTACAGAATGAAATTTGCTAACAAACGTTGCTTCGTCCATATGTTCCGGTAAGTCCTGCAATTCCGGGATAATAGAAGAATAATCTTTAGTGCTAGACATTATTCTTTGTAATTCTCTCGCTTTCTCGGTTGATGCTACTGCTATTTGACCAAATCTAGTCCCGGCTCGATCCGCTGTCAGATCAATGAAACTGAAGCCGCTGCCTTTTTGCGCATCTCCCAATTCTTTATCGATGCCAATTTGCTCGCCGAGTAATGAGGAATCAAGAATTGCCAATAGTGCCGAAGCAATAAAATGTTGAGGTATATCCACTCGCTTATAAGCAAATACAGGATATTCCTTGCTGTAGACCAAACCAAGCGGCAAATAGCGGCGTAAGTCCTGTTTATAGATGTAGCTGCCGACAGCAATGATGATCGCGCGATTTTCCTGAACGGCGTCCTCCGTCGGTGTTTCTTGATACGCCGTCAAAAATAAAGGTTGCAGTAAATCGGTTATAGACAAACGCCAGCTAGGATCATGTTGGCTGACAATTTCGTTGATTTGTTGTTGATAGTGATGCAGGTTTGGGTAATCCCGGTGTTTTTGGATAGCCAATTGCTTCGCCGCGTCGACGATGGACCCTAGATAACTAATTTCCAAAGCTTGCGGACTTATACGGACTTTCTTGACGTATTGACTCAATAATTGCCAATGCTGCTCTAGCGGCGTGTTATGCACGATAGCGGGAATTAGGAGGTTAGCAGCTGGATCGGGAATGGAAATTTCGCCAATTTTCAACGACTTGATAACAATGGCATCATCTTGTTCTCGTAAGTTAAAACTAAAGTCCAGATATCTACCCCAGGGGCTTTTGGGAACAAATATCGCTATCTGAATCATTAATCTGTCATCTGCAATCTGAATTTGCGTCGTATTTTCCGCAAAATGGTTTAGCAGATAACTTACCGCAATATTCAAGTCCTTCTGGTCAAGACTAACTGTTTTAATTTGGCCTCTTTCCTCCGGTGTCACATGCAATAACTGCTTCGCGCGCTGTATGTCTTCGCGGTTCAAACCCTGATGGATTTTTATCAACGGCGTATCGTCGATTGCGAAAAACAGTAAGCCTACGAACAATATTCCCAGTGAAAGTAGGATATACAGCAGGAATTTCAGCATTGATCGAAGATCAGATTAAAACGCGCCTCCTTGAGGTAGTACATTTCTTGTTTGAGATCGGCATGTGTCAGAGGCGCTTGTTCCAGCCAATTTTCCGGAAAATCAATTTTTATATCGTGGCGATTAATGGTGATGCTAAAGTCCGGACGTTTGCTATTACGGTTGCGGTGCAGCAAAGCAGCCAGCCGAAATACGACTGCCATGATCGGCGCATGTTGCCGCCAAGGAAATGGCAAATCCTCAAAACGGCTTAAATTAAGCTTTTTGCGGTGACTGCGCACCAGCTTGGACAGCAACAGCTGATCTTGTTTGGAAAAACCCGCCAAATCGCCATTTTCGATAATATAGGCGCTGTGCTTGTGATACTGACTGTGGGCGATCTCAAAGCCGATTTCATGGAGTTCCGCAGCCCATTCTAAAAACTGTAAACTGGCGGGATTGTCGTTAAAGCAAGGGTGATTGTCTAATTGCTGAACGATGTAACGTAGGGTTTCTTTGAGCTGTTGACTGTGTGAAGTGTCGGTGTGGTAACGCGCGGCAATGGTTTGACTGGTCTGCGAACGAACGTCATCGTTGTAAATTCTGCCCAGTAGATCCTGTACCAGACCTTCGCGCAATGCGCCATCCGAAACCGTCATTTGCTGAATATTCAAGGTCTTGAACGTCGCATAAACAATAGCGACCGCGCCGATAAATACTGGCCGCCGCTCGATACTCAAGGCCGGAAAGCTGATTTCGTCGATTCGATTAAGTTTCAAGAGATGTGCTACCAACTGTTCCAACCCTTCATTGGTGATGCCGTTATTACTCCACCCCATGGTTTGCAGCACGTTGCTGATGGCTTTCAGGCTGCCGGAAGCGCCGATGGCTTCCTCCCAGTTTTTGGAATTGAACGCGTTTTGAAAGGGTTCGAGATGTTGCTCGGCAAACAGCATCGCCTTGCGAAAGGCCTTTTTGGTCAGTTCGCCGTTTTTGAAAAAATTCTGGCTGACGGTGACGCAGCCCATGTTCAGGCTTTCTTTGGTGTGGGCAATATCATCACGGCCAATAATATACTCTGTGCTACTGCCGCCGATGTCCATCACAAAACGGTTGTTGGCATTGCTGCCCAGACTGTGGGCTACGCCTTGGTAGATTAACCGCGCTTCTTCGATACCCGAAATGATATGAATCGGATGCCCCAGGGCTTTTTCGGCCTTGTTGATGAATTGTTGCGAGTTTCTGGCGATGCGTAGCGTGTTGGTGCCAACTATTGCGACGCTGTTGGGTGCGAAATCCCGGATGCGCTGACCGAAGCGTTCCAGGCAGGCTAGGGCGCGCTCTTGCGTGATCTGGTCGAGATTTTTATGTTGATCCAGTCCCGCAGCCAGACGCACCATTTCTTTCAAGCGGTCGATGGTTTGCAATTTGCCGTTATGCAAGCTGCATATGATCATGTGAAAACTGTTGGAACCCAGATCGACGGCAGCAACACTGGTCGGTATTTGATGTGGCAAGAGTCTATTCCTGTTCAGGCTGCTGAGGGTTGGCGAATTCTGATAGAATCGGAAAGCTTTATTGATGCATTTTTAAAGATCGCGTCAATTCCTTTGCCCGAGATTATAACATTAGAGCATGACGGCTTTATCCATCCAAAACCTAAAAAAGACCTACAACAATGGCTTTGTAGCCTTGAAAGGCGTGGATCTCGATGTCCAGCGCGGCGACTTTTTCGCGTTGTTGGGTCCCAATGGCGCCGGCAAATCGACCTTGATCGGCATCATCAGTTCGCTGGTCAACAAATCCAGCGGATCGGTCAGCATCTTCGGTCACGACTTGGATAAAGACAATGTCGCCGCCAAAACCTGCATTGGCGTGGTACCGCAGGAAGTGAACTTCAATCAATTCGAAACCAGCATGAGCGTGGTGATGAACCAGGCCGGTTATTACGGCATTCCGCGCAAGCAAGCCTTGCAGCGCACCGAACAATGCTTGCGGCAAATGGAGCTGTGGGATAAGCGCGATGTGGTTTCTCGACGCTTGTCCGGCGGCATGAAGCGGCGGTTGATGATAGCCAGAGCAATGGTGCATTCGCCGCGCTTGTTAATATTGGACGAACCCACCGCCGGCGTAGACATCGAAATCCGCCGCTCGATGTGGGAGATGATGCAGGACGTCAACAAACAAGGCACCACCATCATTTTGACCACCCATTATCTGGAAGAAGCCGAAAGCCTATGCCGGAATATCGCCATCATCAATAACGGACAAATCATCGAGAAATCGGCGATGAGCAGTTTGTTGAGCCGCTTGCATACCGATCATTTTGTATTGGATATATCTCGCCCATTAACTCAAGCACCGGCAATCGATGGCTGTGAAATTGTGTTGAGCGCCGATACCGTATTGGATGTGGCGGTGCCGAAAAGCCACGGTCTAAACCGTTTATTTCAGGCCCTATCTGAGCAACATATCGAGGTCCTGAGCCTGCGCAACAAGTCTAATCGTCTGGAACAATTATTTTTGGATTTGGTGCAATGAACTACTCGGTCGCTTTTTTTACGATTTTATTCAAAGAAATCCGCCGTTTCACCCGGATTTGGCCGCAAACGCTATTGCCACCGGCCATTACCACGGCGCTGTATTTCCTTATCTTCGGCAAGTTGATCGGTGACCGCATAGGCTTGGTACATGGCGTCAGCTATATGGACTACATTGTGCCCGGCATTATTCTGATGTCGGTGATCAGCCATTCGTACTCCAATGTGGTGTCCTCGTTTTATTCCACCAAATTCCAGCGCCATATCGAAGAGCTTTTGGTGGCGCCGGTGCCGAATTATGTGATTTTGGCCGGTTACGTCTGCGGTGGCATCGCGCGCGGGGTGTTGGTCGGCGTGGTGGTCGCGGGTATTTCGATGATGTTTACCCACACCACAATTCTGCATTGGGACATTGCCGCCGCAGTGTTTGTACTGACGGCGACCTTGTTCGCACTGGCCGGTTTCATCAACGCGGTGTTTGCCGATAGCTTTGATGATATTTCCATCATTCCGAACTTTGTCTTGACGCCCTTGAGTTATCTGGGCGGCGTGTTCTATTCGGTAGCGATGTTGCCGGGAATCTGGCAAAAAATCGCCCAAGCCAATCCGATTTTATATATGATCAACGCCTTTCGTTACGGCATGATCGGGGTCAGTGATGTAGAGATTGAACTGGCTTTCGCGATGACGGGCGGCTTTATCGTGTTTTTAACCGCACTAAGCTTGTTGCTGTTGCATAAAGGTATCGGTATTAAAAATTAGTAGCTTATTCCAACGGTACTAACATATTGCGCAAGGCGGCAAGATCTTTGATCGCAATAAAGCGGTTTTGCACCACAATTAAATTGTCGTCCTGAAATTTTTTCAGCAGCCTGCTCACCGTTTCCAAAGCCAGACCCAAATGATTGCCGATTTCCTGGCGGGTTAGCGACAGCTTGAATTCCGACGACGAAAATCCGCGCCGTTTCAACCTTTCGGATAAGCTGATCAAAAAGTAAGCCAAGCGCTCTTCGGCCGGCCGTTTGCTCAATACCAGCTGGTTTTTATCCTCCAGCATTTTCTCGCCGGTATGCCGAAACAATTCGCGCGTCAGGCTGGGCATATTCTTGAACAAGTCTTCCATATTGTCAGCCGGCAGGATGCAGAAACTCATGGTTTCCAAAGCAATAGCCGCGCAGCCGTGCTTTTCGGCGGAAAGACCGTCGAAGCCCAGTAATTCGCCGGGCAACAGAATATTCAATATGTGCTCGTTGCCATGGCTATCGTTAGCCACCAGCTTAGCGCTACCGGACTTTATCGCCAGAATGCCGCGGAAATTATCGCCTTCGCGGTAGATAAAATCGCCGCGCTGCAAAGTTTTGCGGGCCTTGACGACTTGGCTGATGTTATTGATTTCGGCTTGCGACAGGCCGCGCGGTAAACAAATATTATCCAGACTGCAATTAACGCAACTGACTTGATTTTTAAGCGGCTCAGTGGCTTGGGGTTTCGATGAAAGCATAGTTTTGGGCTTGATAGTTTGCCGCTTCGTCAGGAAACGGCGAGTTTGCGACGGTTTGTTGGTTAATCCTGCTGGTGATAAGCAACTATGCGTTCTACTTCGGATTTGGAACCCAAAATCAATGGAACCCGTTGATGAATACTGCTGGGTTTCAAGTCCAAAATCCGTTCACGGCCGGTCGAACATAGTCCACCGGCTTGTTCGATAATGAATGCCATCGGGTTGGCTTCATACATCAGCCGTAGTTTGCCAGGCTTGGACGGATCGCGTAAATCGTGCGGATACAGGAATACGCCGCCGCGCGTGAGGATGCGATAGACTTCAGCCACCAGCGAAGCCACCCAACGCATATTGAAATCTTTGCCGCGCGGCCCGTCCACACCCGCGACGCATTCGTCAATATAACGCTTCACCGGCGGCTCCCAGAAACGTTGGTTGGACATGTTGATGGCAAACTCGCTGCTTTCCTCGGGAATTTTCATATTGCAATGGGTCAGAATGAACTCGCCGATATCCTGATCCAGCGTAAAAGCATTCACCCCGTTGCCTGTGGTTAGCACCAACATGGTGGATGGGCCATACAACACAAAACCGGCGCAGACTTGCTCGGTGCCTTTGCGCAAAAAATCCTCGGTTTCCGGTTCGACGCCTTCCCGGCAGCGCAGAATCGAAAAAATCGTACCCACAGTCAGATTAATATCGATATTAGACGAGCCATCCAGTGGATCAAACAACACCAGATATTTGCCCTTTGGATATTGTTTTGGGATTTTGATCGGGTCGTTGATTTCCTCCGATGCCATACCGCCCAGCGAACCACTCCAGTCCAAAGCTTTGACCATGATGTCGTTGGTAATAATATCCAACTTTTTTTGTACTTCGCCCTGCACGTTTTCCGATTCCGCACTGCCCAACACCCCAATCAGGGCGCCGCAATTGACCCGGTGAGAGATCTGTTTGCACGCAGTCACGATGTTATTCAGCAGCAGCGTGAACGTACCGGAAGCGTCCGGTAACCCGCGTTGCTGCTCGATGATGAACTGGGTCAGGGTAACTTGGTGGGACATGCGTTAATTCTCCATAGCGTCGGCTAGCGTAAGAAGTTGTTTCGGCAACCACGGCAGCGTAATCCCTGGTTGGGCGAATAAATTGTTGTGGTTAAATTGTTAGCCTGTTCGCGGCAGATTTGTGTATCCAATTGCTGTATTCCGTCCCGGTATCAGACTTTTTCGCTCAATAGACTTTGCGGCGGGAGCGTTTGCGGATTGGTTTGCGAGGGTTTCCCTTGTTGAACATCCATAAATCCGGGTTTTAATCCTTTTTGTTCGAACTGTTGTCTTAAATAGTCCAGACGTGCATTAATTTTATCCACGGTGCTGGTGGACTCGCTCCAGAAACGGGTATTAATAGTGCCGTCGTAACAGGAGACCTTGCAATGTATTGTAGCAAGTTCGGGAGGGGTAATGGTAATGCTCACTACCCAGTTCTTTTGGCCGTTCTCGCTGTTGGCTTGTTTGTCTTGTTCCACCATCAGTTGCAGCGTTTCCGGTTCGGCTTTATTAAAGAACGGTAACTCCAATATCCAGACCTGTTTGGGCGAATCGTCCCTGGGCAACGAATTGAGTTGATCCAAGGTCAATTTGGCCAGATTGCCCTGGGCTTTTTGCAAGGTTTCTTTCAGTAATTCGCTTGCAGTTTGTTGAGCCGAACTGTCGTCCTTAGGCACCGCCAGTTCCAAGCCTAGCTGTGCAATCAGCTTGCTCAGTTTTAATTTAAAGTCGTCTTGCAACATTTGCGATTGCGGATTTGCCTCCGCGTCGACTAAATTGCGCTCCATAAACAAACCGGACTGGGCGATGGCTTGCTTGAGGGTGGCCGGTTCGAACAACTTTGTTTTGTCCGGAACATGCTGCAATATTTCGCGGGCCAGTTGCTTGAGTAATTCGCCTACGGTTTTATCGCTTTCGGCAGGCTGTATCAAAGGCGCCAGATGCTCCAGCAATTGCTGTGACGGCACTTGAATGGGCAGTAACTGTTTAAACACCGTCGCGATGTGTTCGTCAATAGAAGGCGTAGGCAAAGACGCGCTAAGTACTGGGGTCTCGCCACTCTTCAGCATTTGCAAATCAACGCGACTGCCGACGGTTAGCGCGGATTTGGCCAGCGGATCGGTCCATTGCAACTGTTTGTTATCCAGCACTACTCGGTTTTCGCCGCCAGGCAACGCTGTGCTTTGGGTTTGCTTGGCATCACTCTGCGTTGGCGTCAGTTGCACCGTTAGCGTATGTTTGCCGATATTCAAAATCTGCGCCTGTACATGGTCACCGGGGTTTAATGTCGCCAGCGGATTGCTGAGTAGAGGTGGTGTTGCAGTCGCTGGAGTGGTCGGGGAGGGCAGTAATTTAAATAGTTGTGCTTCGGGCGCCGCTAAGCTAGACGTATTCGGCGCTTGCGATAGTGGCGGAGCGATAATTTTTAGCTCAGGGGTCGGTAAAAGTTTCACCACTTGCAACTGCAAGGTCTGGCCGGGTTGCAAAGCCAATGCCTGTTGGCTCTGCAAAGTCATGGTTTTATCGGCAACGCTGACCGTCAAGGTATTCAGCATGACTTGATTGGTGATGATTTTGGCGTCCAGCACTTGATTCAGTTTTAGCTCTGAAATCGAAGCGCTCGATTTGCTCAAAGCCATGACCAGTTTGGCATCTAAAGGCAGCTTTATATCCATGACATTCTCACCTCGCCATAATCGGGATTTACGCGTTGAAACTAGATTACTACAAAAACTTGCCTAGGCGCGTAACAGCTACTGGGCAGGTTTTGGCTGAGAGCGCCGGTTAGTCACTTAGCAAAACCCTACGTTAGTCATTCATCCCCCAAGCGGGCGGTGAGTTAATTGCTTGAGGAACAGTAAATCATCAAGCCAAAACCGTTAAATACCTTATTTATAAAGGGCTTGACAATATCCTTGTGCTGGCTCTAGGCTCAGTTGACATTCAACTGGGGAGAGCGAGCCATGAAATTGCTGCAATTGGGTTTTATCTGTACGGTTTTTTGGATTAATACCGCGCTGGCGGTTAGCGTGACGCAACGCGCAGGCAATAATTTTCGTACCGCGGCCAACAATCAAGAATTCACACTTAATAAAGCTAACGTGAATTCCGAGCAATTCGGCCTGCTGCGTACTTACGATTTCAATGCCAAAGTCGAAACCCAGCCCTTGGTAATCGAAAATGGTGCCGGTGCCGACGATTTGGTGATTGTCACCACCATGAAAAACGAAGTGATCGGCATCAACGCCCGCACCAACGACACAGTCTATAAAGTTAAACTCGGCCCCGAGATCAGCTCGCAAGACATGGACATGTGGAAGCACACGCCCACCTGGGGTATTTCCGCCACGCCGATTGTCGATCCTGCCAGCAACACACTGTTTGTCGCTTCCTGGCAAAAGAAGAACAACGACAACCGGTTCCGCGATTACTGGGTGTATGCCTTAAATCCGCTAAACGGCAGTCAAAAAAGTAAACCGGTGCGTATCTTCGGTAAGTCGCAGGAAGGCAACGGCTGCTGGTTTAACGACGCCGGCGCTACGTATCGGCAAAACAATCAAACCAAGCAATACGTTTATCCCAAACTGCGCGCCGGACTGGCGTTGACGGCTAACAATGGCTTGGTCATGGCATTTGCCGCCAACGGCGAATCGCTGATGGGCGGCCGGAAAAACCCGCATGGTTTCGTGGTGGCTTACGACACCAGGGCCTTGCTCGGCCAAGCCGGATTTTCCAAACAAGCGGCGATATTTTGCGCCACCTCATTCAACTCCTGGGGCGCCGGCATCTGGCATGCCGGCGGTGCGCCCGTCACTGAAGACGACATGATTTATGTCGCAACATCCAACGGCACTTCAAATAACGGCGATGTCGATCTAGCCGAGAGCATGATCAAACTCCGTTTTAAACCTAGTGTCGGCGGCTCTCGGCCTGAGTTGGAAAAGGTGGATTTTTACAAAGCGTTTTTGGATGAGCGCGTTCCCGCTGATAAGTGTCTCTGGGGCGACAATAACTCTGAAGTTTCTTGCGGCAGGGCAGAAGCCCATGCTGCTGGCGCCGACTGGGATTTCGGCGCGGCCGGGCCGATGCTAGTACCGGGTTCAAGGCTGCTATTGCAGGGCACCAAGGACGGCATCATTTACTCCTTGGATAAACTTAATTTGGGCCGGAACGACCGCTTTAATCAATTGATGTCCAAACCGCCATTAGTGGCAACCTACTTTGCGGGCGGCGTTCAGGAAAACTGGGACCGGGCCCAGCATCTGAATCGTAGCCTACCGTGCCCGGCATCCGGGCATAGTGATCACGGCTGGTTCGTGCCATGCGGCGACCCGGAAAACAACAAAATGCATCACATCCACTCGCTGGCCTTGGCGCAGCGCGATCAG
The DNA here is from genome assembly GCF_000365425.1 of Methylomonas sp. MK1. Lineage (NCBI taxonomy): Bacteria > Pseudomonadati > Pseudomonadota > Gammaproteobacteria > Methylococcales > Methylococcaceae > Methylomonas > Methylomonas sp. MK1. The sequence continues at coordinate 197,044 of NZ_AQOV01000001.1, read as the reverse complement.
AGCGGAGGCATCGTCTATGTCTGGGGTGAAAACTCGCGTTTGAAAACCTATAATTTTTCCACCGTGGACGGTAATTTACCAAGCTTCCGCGCCGAAGCTGAGGACCTGGCCTCGGTGGGCGTCGAATCGCCCGGCGGCATGCCCGGCGGTCTGTTGATGGTCTCCGGCAAGCCCTCCGCAAGCACTAATTTTGCACCCGCCATCGATTTTGATTCGGCTATCGTCTGGGCGGTATTTTCGAAATTCGGCGACGCCAATAAGGAATTTGCCGAAGGTCAGCTGATAGCGTACGACGCGACCACGATAGAGCCGGGTAACAAGTTGAAACGCTTATTTCGCACCGGTGACGACAATAACGGCGGCTTGGGTAAGATGTCGCGGATGATTCCGCCGGTGGTGGCGAATGGCCGGGTGTATGTGATGATTTATCGGGTCGGTACCTCAGACTGCACCGCGCCGGACAATCAATTACCGGTTTGCAGTCAGTTGAAGGTATACGGCTTGAAATAGTCGGGAAACCCGGCGATTTGCAAGCAATCCCAAGAAAATTTCCGCATCATTGCTGCTCGGAACTGAATCGCCGGCCTTATTTTCGCCGGCGTTTTAGCGCCGAGCCGCAACTACCGAGCAATTTATCGAAACGGCCTTTTACGCCGCCGCTCGACAAAATTTCTTCAATAATTCGGTTCAACGATCAAATCGTTGCCGCTTTTTGCGCGAACGATATCGCTCGGAACAGCAACCTTTCAGTCAGGCGCTAAAATCTTCTGGTTATTTTGGAAAACGAGCCGGAAAAAAGCCTGGTTGCTGGGAAAATAAGCGCAACCGTCAACCCTGGAGCTCGATAAATGGGCCGCACCGGCTTTTAGCGCTGATTCGCCGCAACTGTGGATGCCCATGCCTATCGTACGACCGACCATTTTAGCCCTAGACCTGGAAGGCACGCTGATCTCGACCGCTTACAGCCAAATTCCCCAGCCCGGACTCAGACATTTTTTAACGCAGGGTAAAAGACTGGTTTCCGCGAATTGTTGTCTTCACTGCGGTGGAAGAGACGAGATTTAGACCGATTGCTAAACGGCTGGTCGAAGACGACTATACGCAGCCGTGGTTTGCCTACATCGAATATATCCAATGGCAAGGCCCGGTCAAAGACCTGAGGTTTATTCCGGCGGCCCAAGTTGGCGATGTCTTGCTGGTAGAGGAGTGCGTGTGTAATATCGGTCTCGACCCTTAGCTGCGTGCGCCAGGATAAGCTGGCAAAGGATAGGAGGTGAAAGTCCTCCACGAGATAAGGTCTAGCCAACCGTCTCGGCCCCGAGTGATGCGCGGGTACTCGTGAGGGTAAACGTGAAGCGTTCACAGGGGAGACTACAGGCTGGGTATTGAGCTGCGAAATGGGTCGAACTTCGAGGTGCTGATTCCGTGCTGCTGAGGAGAAGGCAATATTGGTTCATGCGTATTGGCCAGCATGTATCCAAACCTCGCGCAGTCGTAGACCCCAAGCATGTGGAGAAGTCCTTTGTACGGAACCTGGGAGGTCTCATCTGTGCTCGATAGGCATGTCGAGCCGGTTTATTAAGGTAGAAACTGAACAATAAATATGCACGCAGATGAGAAGTCGGACAAAGCCGTAGTACCTGTGAAGCAACCGAACAACGAGGGCTTGCCCTTGGCGGAGGTTGTGGAGGGAAGGGCTTTGCCCAAGAGGAACACCGGTCAGGCAACCGCAGTCCGGACTCAGAGCCGGGGCACTGCGTCGAATGGATTGGCAGGTGTGCGCCAAGCGGCGCGACAAAAGCAGGATGTACAGTTCACCGCCTTACTGCATCACATTACCATTGAGCTTCTGGAGCAGAGTTATTTTGCGTTAAAGCGAAACTCTGCGCCCGGTCTCGATGGCGTGACGTGGCGCACCTATGGCGACAATCTCATTGAGAAGCTGACGGCATTACATGCCCGGATACACCAAGGCAGCTATCGAGCCCGCCCAGCACGACGGACGATGATCCCGAAAGCGGACGGTACGGAACGACCGTTGAGTATCTTGTGTCTGGAAGACAAAATTGTCCAACAGGCCGTGGTTTATGTGCTGGAAGCCATCTATGAAGAGAGTTTCATGGGGTTTTCGTATGGATTTCGACCGGGGCGCGGCCAACATGATGCGTTGGATGCGCTCAGTGCCGGGATTTATAGAAAGAAGGTGAACTGGGTGTTGGACGCGGATATCCAGAAGTTCTTTGATGCCATGAACCATGACTGGCTGATGCGATTTCTTCAACACCGAATCGGGGATAAACGTTTGCTGCGTCTCATCGCCAAATGGTTAACCATCGGCGTCATGAATGGCTCCCATAGGGAGGTTAGTGTTCAGGGGGCTCCGCAAGGGGCAGTAGTTTCGCCGATCTTGGCAAATATCTACCTGCACTATGTGTTCGATCTATGGAGCCATCAATGGCGACGCCAAAAGGCCCAGGGTGACATGATGATTATCCGTTATGCGGATGATACTGTGCTCGGTTTTGAATACGAGCAGGAGGCAAAACGCTTTTTGCAAGACATGCAAGAACGTTTGCAAGCGTTTGGTTTGACGTTACACCCGGACAAAACACAGCTGATCCGCTTTGGACGGCATGCGATAAGCGACAGGAAGCGACTGGGCGAGGGAAAGCCGGAGACTTTCGACTTTCTGGGCTTCACGCATTTCTGCACGCAGTCCCGGAAAAACGGCGCGTTTGTGATCGGACGTCAAACCATCAAGAAGCGCATGCGGGCAACGTTGCACGCGATCAAAAGTGAGCTGCGAAAACGCTGGCATGATCCGGTGCCGAAAACTGGCGAGTGGATTCAAAAAGTTCTGCAAGGACATTTGAACTATTTTTCCGTTTCAGGCAATGATTCCAGTATCTGGCTATTCTTCAACGAAGTGCGCCGCCTTTGGCTGCGCCGTATTAGAAGACGCAGCCAGAAGGATTTTATGACTTGAGATCGGTTCATGCGCATTACCTCGCGCTTCTTCCCCAGGGTTAGATTATTACATCCCCATCCTTGTTACCGCTTCGACGTTCGTACTCGAGGGAGGAGCCCAGTGCGTTAGCAGCGCACGCTGGGATCTGTGCGGGGGGTGCCGGGTAACCGGTATTCCTACCGCGACCAATATGAATTAATTTGCAATGACAAGAAAGGGTTAATAAGCTGTCCTTCGAAATGTAGGTGCGATTAGCTTGCGTAATCACACATTTCGAAACCAACATTCCTCCAATTATGCTATCGCTAATCGGATCTACGCGGGCTGTACTTGCAGATAAAGTTGTGCATTAATGGACTCTAACCAAACGCTCAACCGGAGCGCGGTTATACTTAGATTTTGTTTTTCAGCTTTCCGTACCACACCCGGTTAGCTTATTTGTTAGCCTTTTTCAATCAATCCGAGGCTTAAGTGAAAATCACGTTGCTTAATCCCCCACATACCGCGATTGGGAGCAGAATTCCCCGCGAACACCTGCCGCCATTAGGCTTGTTAAGTGTGGGAGGGCCTTTGCTCGATAATGGTTTTTCTGTCAGTCTGATTGATGCAGAGTTCGGGCCAATGACTCTGTACGAAAGTGTGCAAGGTGTCCGCGATGTATTACCGGATGTGGTAATGATTGGTCATTCTGGCTCAAGTTCTGCCCATTCCACAGTGGTTGAACTGTGCCAAGCCATTAAGCAATCCCTAGTTAACATCGTTATTGCGTACGGTGGTGTTCATCCTACTTACCATTGGGATGAAGTACTACGCGAATGTCCCGAAATCGACATTATCGTCCGTGGAGAAGGTGAAAGGACCACGTTGCTTCTGATGCAGGCATTGGCTCGCGGCCATTCCTTGGGAACGGTTGACGGCCTTGCCTATCGGAGCAACGGGCAAATTTTGCACACGCCGCCCGCTCAAATGATCCTCAACCTTGATGATTATCGCGTAGGCTGGGAGTTAATCGATCATAAACGTTATTCCTATTGGGGTGGTAAACGAGCCGTAGTGGTGCAGTTTTCGCGAGGTTGTCCTCATCCTTGTACCTATTGTGGTCAGCGTGGTTACTGGACTCAATGGCGCCATCGCGATCCCATAAAATTTGCCAAGGAACTGGCGCGGTTGCACCGCGAGCAAGGCGTCGAACTCATTAACTTTGCCGATGAATTGCCAACGGGTTCGCGTAAAGCATGGAGAACTTTTCTTGAAACATTAATTGCTGAGGATGTGCCGTTATTATTAGTTGGCTCAACTAGGGCGGGTGACATCGTGCGCGACAAGGATATTCTCAGTTTGTATAAAAAAGCCGGTTTCATCCGATTTTTGTTGGGTATTGAAAGTTATGATGAAAAAACACTGGTGTTCATTAAAAAAGCTGGCAGCGCAACGAAAGATCAACAAGCGATTCAACTTTTAAGAGCGCACGACATTATTTCAATGGCTACTTATGTGCTCGGTTTTAAAGAAGAAAAAGATCAGGATTATTGGTCTTCGTTCAAGCATTTGCTGCGCTACGACCCAGATCAGGTTCAGTTACTCTACGCGACTCCACATCGCTGGACACCCTTTTACTCCGAAGTGCAAGAACGGCAAGTTGTCCAAGCGGACATGCGGCGCTGGGATTACAAACATCAAGTTTTAGCTACGCGACACTCTGTTTGGCGCGTATTTTTATGGTTCAAAGTTATTGAAGTCCTATTGCAGATGCGTCCCAAGGTGTTGATTCGTTTACTGTTTCATCCTGACCCTGAATACCGTCACGCCATGCGTTGGTACACTCAAGTTGGGCGACGCGTATGGTTTCATGAAGTGGCTGAGTTCATCTTCAATACGAGGATTATGAAAAATGGGCCTATTTTGCGAGACTTTATAGGGAATTCACTCGCAAATCGGGAATACGCACTAACCAAAAATAAACGTGCGCTGAAAGAAAGCAGTTTGAGAAATGGCGCTGCCGGCGACTAACAAGTCGGTCAAAGTGATTCGCCGCCCGTTGGCGGTTTTGAAGTTCGGTTTTTAACGAGGTTAGACGGCCTCGTTTCACGTTCGTTAGAGGCTGGCCCCTGACCTCTAAGTGAAACGAGCAATATCTGATAAAAACCGGCCATTCAAAAACTCATCTCGATAGACAGCTATTGGCCCAGACTGTGTCAAAACGCCAGCTTTGGTATAATTTGGCTCAGGATTTATTGATGGGAGCCAGCCGATGAATCGATTCATTAAAGGTGAATGCCGCACTCAAATTACCTTGCTACCGGAAAGTCTGGATGACTATGTGGTCGAGACCAATCCCGTTCGTGTCGTTGATGTCTTTGTGGATGAATTGGATCTTAAGCAACTCGGTTTCGAAGGTGTTCAACCCGCCATTACCGGCAGACCCGCGTATCATCCAGCCGTTTTATTGAAGATTTACATCTACGGCTACCTCAATCGCATCCAATCCAGCCGTCGTTTGGAGAAAGAAACACAGCGTAATATCGAGTTGATGTGGTTAACCGGACGCTTGATGCCGGATTTCAAAACCATCGCCACTTTCCGCAAAGAGAACGGTAAAGCCATCCGTAATGTCTGCCGCCAATTTGTCATGCTCTGTCAGCAGCTGGGTTTATTTTCAGAAGCCCTGGTGGCCATAGACGGCAGCAAGTTCAAAGCGGTTAATAACCGCGACCGCAACTTCACTAGCGCCAAATTGCAACGACGTATGGAAGAAATCGAATCCAGTATCAATCGTTATTTAACGGCGCTGGATACCGCCGACCGTCAAGAACCCTCTGTAGCGCAGGCGAAAACCGAGCGTTTGCAAGACAAAATCGCCGCCTTAAAAGCGCAGATGAAAGCCCTGAAAGACATTGAGGTTCAGCTTAATCAGACACCCGATAAACAGATTTCCCTGACCGACCCTGATGCCCGTTCCATGAAAACGCGGGGGACGGGCATCGTGGGTTATAACGCTCAGACCGCTGTTGACACTAAGCATCATCTGATTGTGGAGCACGAGGTGATCAATGAGGGTGTGGACCGTAGTCAGCTTTCAAACATGGCGAAAAAAGCCCGCAGTGCCATGGGGGTTGACGATTTAACCGTCATCGCCGATCGCGGTTATTTCAAAAGCGAAGAAATCCTCGCCTGCCACGAAGCCTGCATTACCGCGATTGTGCCCAAGACCGTGACATCAATCGCCACAGCCGATGGCCGTTTTGGCAAAGCGGATTTCATTTTTGATGCCGAGAAAAACGAATACCGCTGTCCGGCTGGGGAGGCTTTGATTTGGCGCTTTTCCACTATTGAGAAAGGCTTGAAATTACATTGCTACTGGAGTTCGGCCTGCCAAAACTGTGCGCTCAAGGAACAATGTACGCCCAGCCCACAACGGCGTGTCAAGCGTTGGGAGCATGAGGGTATTCTGGACGCCATGCAAACTCGCCTGGACCTAGCGCCTGAGAGTATGCGTATTCGCCGGCAAACTGTCGAACATCCTTTTGGCACGCTCAAAGCCTGGATGGGCGCCACTCATTTTTTGATGAAAACCTTGGCGCACGTTCGCACCGAAATGAGCCTGCATGTGCTGGCCTATAATTTGAAGCGAGTGATCAATATCATAGGTCTTGAAGCGCTGATTGACGGTATAAAAGCCAAGATGGCATTGTGTCGTCCTAGTGAATCAGCCATAGCCGGTTAGTGGCTATTTCAGAGTACGGTTGTGTAAAGCCCATCTGTCAACAAGGCTTTCCAGGGTTCCATTTTGGAAATGGTAAATTCTTGTTTGTCTCGAGCTAAGCTCTCTCCTTCAGCCCGCGTCAGCTTTAGAGCGCCAAAATCCCTTATCCATGCTCGAACAATCTCAATTTGTGCGTTTTTACACGGTCTGGGCCGGCAGGAGCCAAATTTAAGGTTCAATCACAAATCAAAATTCGAATGCAGCAGAGCTTACGATAGCGTCAGAACCCTCCAAGCCTTGTCACCCAAAGCCTCTACTTATTAAACAACTCCGCCATCGAAATCACGTTCTTGGCCATTTCACCGATGGCGATGTTGCGGTCCATCGCTAGTTTGCGCAAGGCGTGATAAGCCTGGTCTTCCGTGTAGCCTTGGGATTTGATTAAAATCGCCTTGGCGCGATCTACTAGTTTGCGGTCTTCCAGTTGAGTCTTGGTTTTTTTCAATTCGTCTTTTAAGGCTTGTTGCTCCTTGAAACGCGCTATGGCGATGTCGATGATGGCCTTGATGCGTTTCGGATCCAGGCCATCGACTATATAGGCGCTGACGCCGGCTTTGATAACCTTGTTGATGGTCTCGGTTTGCTGATCCTCGGCGAAGATGACGACCGGCAGTGAGCAGTTTTGGTTGATATCGACGATGGTCCGCAAGACAGCCTCGTTAGGGGCGTACAAATTCAAGACCACCACGTCGGGGTTCAGGGTCTGGACAATTTGCATCATGTCCAGTTCTTTAAGTTTCAAGGTTACCACCTCACAGCCGTGCTGGCGCAAGCTGTTTTCCAGCAAGGGTTCGCTGTCGAATTCATCGACGACCAAGACATTAAGCGCTGCCATGTTCAATCCAGGGCGATTTTCAGCAAAGAGCCGTCAGGCATGATTTCGGTGATGTAGTTTTTCGGCTCTTCCAGATAGTAAATCAAACCCAATAACAGGAAACAGGACAGGCCCAAGATTAAGAAAAATTGTCCGGTGGAGACGAAGGTCAGCAAAATCAAATAGACGATGGCGCCGGCGTTGCCGTAAGCGCCGACGATGCCGGCCACTTCGCCGGTGATGGCGCGTTTGATCAAGGGTACGAACGCGAATATCGCGCCTTCCGCCGCTTGCATGAATATCGAACAAAGCAAGGTAACCGCCACTGTGGCGAGGATAGTCCATTGCGCGGAAATCATCGCCATCAAACAATATCCGCCGGCCAGGCCGGCCACGAATAAATATAGGGACAGTTTGCGGCCAATCTTGTCGCTAAGCCAGCCCCCGGCCGGCCGGGCGATGACATTGGTCACCACGAAACTAGAAGCCAGGAACCCGGCATCCAACATACTGGTGCCTTGGGTTTCGTTGAATGTCTTAAAGAAAAACATCGGCAGCATCGATAAAACGGCCAGTTTGGAGCCGAAGGTAACCAGATAGGCTATCGCCAGAATGAATACCTGCCGGTACTGATAATGATGGATGCTGGCAATCGGTTGGCTGAGGCGGTCGGCGTTGTTGTTGACCAATTGAAAGACGTGGATCAGGAACAGTAGCCAGACGACTGCATGAATAGCCAGATTCCAGCCTTCGGTGAGGACAGGTGTGGCCGGCGTAGACAGTTTCCACGCCAACAAGGAGATGGTCGCGTACAGGGGCACCAGACTCAGCATGTATAAAAACAAATCGCGGATGCTGGTGACTTCCATTGCCATTGGCCGGCGGGTTTTTAGTGCGGCAATTTCCGGCGGCAGGTTTTCCACGCTGAAGTAATAGATGACCGAATAAATCAGCGCGATCAAACCGGTCAAGGCAATCGCCGAACGCCAGCCGTGTTCGGCGCCGAAATAAAACGCCAGGCCCGGCAGGAAAATCGCTGCAACGGCCGAACCGAAATTGCCCCAGCCGGCGTAAATACCCTCGGCGGTACCGACCTGGCTGGCCGGAAACCAGTCGCCGATGATGCGTACGCCCACTACAAAGCCGGCGCCGATAAAGCCCAGTAAAAACCGAGACCAGGCCAGTTCGGTAAAATTTTCCGCCATCGCGAACATGAAGCAGGGGATGCTGCATACCGCCAGTAACACGCTGTAGCTGATTTTTGCGCCGAATCTATCTACCAACATACCGGTAATAACCCGAGCCGGAATGGTCAGGGCCACGTTCAGCAATAACAGGATTTCGATTTGGGTTTCGCTGATTCCCAGATCTTGCTGGATCAGTACTAATAAAGACGCATGATTGAACCAAATAACAAAGCTGATGAAAAACGCGATCCAGCTCATGTGCAGCACTTTGGTCTTGCCGCGCATGGATAGTAATTTAAAAGGCGTAAAAGACATGGATGATCCGTGGTTGTCGTTCCTTGGTTTTTATAAGCAGCTTATATGCCAACGATTCAGTAGCGGCAAATCCGTCAATTCGCGGCTACATGGCTCCATAGTGGTGCAACAGACCGGTTTCTTTGCCTTATTTGGGTGCGAATTTTGCGGGAAAACACGTTACCTAGCTGCGGGAGCCGGCATTTTTAAAGGCTTTTGAATGTTGGCATCAATTTTGTTAGAGATTTATCAAGTCTTGTCGTTAGACTTGCCCCCGTATTAAACCTGGACAAAGGCGTCCTGCTTGAATGAGTCATTCATTCGAACAGGATGCCTTTTTTTTTGGCTGCGAAAAAGGGCGGTAGCGACCAGACAGTAGCTCCTTGAATCGCCTTACCGCCACTAGGCCAGGTAGCGCGTTTGCATAAATTCTGAGTAAACAGAGGCCCCTGATGAATATGAAACAAACCCTGGTTGTTATCGGCAACGGTATGGTAGGCCAGAATTTTCTGGCTGGATTGGTCGCCAGCAACGCGAAAGATCGTTATAGGATTGTCACATTCTGCGAAGAGCCCAGAGCCGCTTACGACAGGGTGCATTTATCCGAATATTTTTCCGGGAAAACTGCGGCCGATTTGTCCTTGGTGGAAGACGGTTTCTTCGCTGAGCACGGCATCGAGATTTATTTAGGTGACAGGGCTGCCAGTATCGACCGGGAGCGCAAGCAAGTCACCTCTGCCAAAGGTGCGATAGTCGATTATGACAAACTGGTATTGGCAACCGGCTCTTATCCCTTCGTACCGCCGGTGCCAGGGCATGAACGACCGCAGTGTCTGGTGTATCGGACCATCGAAGATTTGGAAGCGATGAAAACTGCGGCTGCCAAATCTAAAGTCGGCGTGGTCATCGGCGGCGGTTTGCTGGGCCTGGAAGCCGCCAAAGCGTTAAAGGATTTAGGGCTTGATACCCATGTGGTCGAATTCGCGCCGCGTTTGATGGCCGTGCAACTCGACGATGGCGGCGGCGCAATGTTGAAGCGCAAGATTGAAGCGTTGGACGTTAAGGTACATTTAAACAAAAACACCACGCTGATCGACGATGGCGAGGAATGTCTGCACAAAATGAATTTTGCAGACGGCGAAACCTTGGAAACCGACATCGTGTTGTTCTCCGCCGGCATCCGGCCACGCGACGACATTGCGCGCGGCTGCGGCTTGGATGTCGGGCCGCGCGGCGGTATCGTCATCGACAATCAATGCCGCACCTCCGATGCAGATATTTATGCGATAGGCGAATGCGCGCTGTGGAACGGGCAGATCTTCGGTTTGGTCGCGCCCGGTTATGCGATGGCGCGTACCGTCGTCGCCGATTTAGCCGGCGAAGCGGGCAGTTTTACCGGTGCCGACATGAGCACTAAACTTAAACTGATGGGTGTCGATGTGGCCAGTATCGGCGATGCGCATGCCAAGACCCAAGGCGCCATGGTGTATACCTATCAAAACGGTGCCAGCGAAATCTATAAACGTCTGGTGGTCAGCCCAGACCAGAAACGGCTGTTGGGTGCGGTTTTGGTTGGGGAAGCTTCCGCTTACAGTACTTTGTTGCAATATTGTTTGAACGGCATAGAACTACCGGAGCATCCGGATTCTTTGATTCTGCCCCAACTCTCCGGCGAATCAGTTGGTCTGGGGCCGGATGCCTTGCCCGCCTCGGCGCAGATTTGCTCTTGTTACGATGTCAGCAAGGGCCAGATTTGCGGTGCAATTGAAGCCGGTTGCACCACGCTGGGCGGCCTGAAAGCCGAGACCAAGGCCGGCACCGGTTGCGGCGGCTGTTCGGCTTTGTTGAAGTCAGTATTGGATTGTGAATTGACCAAACTGGGCGTGGAAGTCAGCACCGATATTTGCGAGCATTTTCCACATACCCGCCAGGATTTGTATAACCTGGTGATGGTCGAGGAAATCAAAACCTTCGATGAATTGCTGGATAAACACGGCAAGGGTTTGGGCTGCGAAGTGTGTAAGCAGGCGGTCGGTTCTATCCTGGCTTCACATTGGAACGACTACATCCTGAAAACAGAACATATCGGTTTGCAGGATACCAACGACATCTTCCTGGCCAATATGCAAAAAGACGGTACTTATTCGGTGGTACCGCGGGTCGCCGGCGGGGAAATCACCCCGGACATGCTGATCGCCATAGGTCAAGTCGGCAAAAAATATCAGCTGTACACCAAAATCACTGGCGGCCAGCGCGTGGATTTGTTTGGCGCCCGCGTCGAGCAATTACCGGCGATATGGCAAGAGTTGATCGACGCCGGTTTCGAATCCGGTCATGCTTACGGCAAATCCTTGCGCACGGTGAAATCCTGTGTCGGCAGCACCTGGTGCCGGTACGGTGTTGATGACAGCGTCGGTTTGGCAATAGAACTGGAAAATCGCTACAAAGGCTTGCGCGCCCCGCATAAAATCAAGTTCGGCGTGTCCGGCTGCACCCGCGAATGTGCGGAAGCGCAAGGCAAAGACATCGGCGTCATCGCTACCGAGAATGGCTGGAATTTATACGTGTGCGGCAACGGCGGTATGAAACCGCGTCACGCCGATTTGTTTGCCACCAATCTGGATAAAGAGACATTAATCAAGTACATCGACCGGGTGTTGATTTTTTATGTCCGCACCGCCAACCGGATGCAGCGCACCTCGGTATGGATGGACAATATGGAAGGCGGCTTGGACTATTTGAAATCGGTAGTCATAGAAGATCGGCTGGGTATAGGCGCGCAATTGGAAGGGCAGATGCAGCATGTTATCGATACCTATCAGTGTGAATGGAAAACTACCTTGGCCGACGAGCAACGGCTGAAACGCTTCCGGCATTTCGTTAACAGCGATCAAGCCGACGACAACGTGGTGTTTGTCGAGGAGCGCGGCCAAGTTAGGCCCGCCAACCCGCAAGAACGTAAACATTTCAAATTGATCGAGGAGGCGGCATAATGAGTACTTGGATAGATGTGTGTGGCATCGACGATTTGCAAGCCGATTCCGGGGTGTGTGCCTTAGTAAAAGGCAAACAAATCGCGATTTTTTACCTGCAACGCCGGCAGGAAGTCTATGCAATCGGTAACTTCGATCCGTTTAGCGAGGCCAATGTCCTATCGCGAGGTATGATAGGCGATATCGGTGGCGAACCGATGGTCGCATCGCCGATGTATAAGCAACATTTCCATCTAGGTACCGGTGTGTGCTTTGAAGATGCCGGCGTTAGCGTGCCGGCCTATCCGGTACGCTTGGAAAACGGCAGAGTAGCCGTCATGCTGGCCTCGCCGCCGCTGCAACAAAAATCGCCGTCTTTGGCTGTCTGTGAAATGGAGTAACGTGTGAACTACCAATATTACATCGCTGATGTCTTTACCGACCAGATTTTCAACGGTGCGCAAATTGCGGTATTGCCGAAGGCAGACGGCTTGAATGCCGAAAAAATGGCTAAAATCGCCAAGGAATTGAATCTGTCGGAAACGGTATTTCTGTTTCACAAAGCGGAAGACGACAAGCACCGGCGGATGCGAATATTTTCGCCTTTAGGCGAAATCAATTTTGCCGGCCATCCGATTATTGCCGCAGCCTATGTGTTGGCTATCTCCGGCGATGTGGCGTTAACCGAACCGCTCACTAAACTCGAGTTCGAACAAAATATCGGCCTTATCCAAGTCAATCTGTCCAGTCAGGATTGTCAGCCGGGCTTGGTGCAATTTAGCCGTAGCGTTGATTCGATTATCGACCGCTTCGCGCCCAGTGACGATGAAATTTGCAGTTTTTTAGGCTTGCAGTTGTCGGAACTGGATCATAAAAAATATTCGCCACGCTTGGTGTCGTGCGGGTTTCCTTATTTAGTGGTGCCGGTTTGGAATGTCGAATCGGTGCGTAAGGCGCGTTTTAACTACGCGGCCTGGGCGCAATCGGCCGCCCCACAAACCGCAGCGCAGGAAATCTTGCTGTTTTGCCCGAAATCGTCAAGCCCGGAAGCGGACTTTAACGCCCGCTTGCTGGGACCCAATATCGGCATCCATGCCGATCCACCGGTCGGCAGCGCGATACCGGCATTTTGTTGTTATTTGTGCTCGTTCGAACACACCCAAAAAGGTACCCACACTTTCGCGGTCGAACGCGGCGATCAAAGCACTCGCCGCAGCTTGATTCAATTGGAAATGGACAACAAAGGCCTGGAGAACTTGACCATCAGAGTCGGTGGGCAAGCCGTGTTGTTTGCCGAGGGAACGATCCATCTTCCGGATTAACGTTTATTCGACTAATTCGTGTCTAGCTAACCGACGTCTACACCATAAACAGGTTGCCCAAAGCACAATCAAAATTTCCAGCGCAAACGATCTGTGCAGCAGAAAATTTAGCCACCAATCCTGGTAGACACTGGGCACCGTAATTAAAGCAAAAGGCCTGTTTACGAATGGCGCCAACCAGTAAATATTGGTCGAGATATAGTCCAGCAACATATGCAACATCCCGTTTCCGGTAAAAATTAGCGCCAACAACGCCAGTTTCTTCTGCTTACAATGCTGAAAACACAGTATTGCCAATGTTAATAACAGCAGCCAAACGCTGGGAAAGTGACTGAAATAGCTATGGTGCGGGTGCGCGCGGTGGTCGAAACCATAAAAATAAATCATATCCAGATCAGGGGCGATACTGCCCAATAAGCCGGCACGCAGAAAAATTAGCCTGGACGCCCCATATTTCTCGAATCTGTGAAACAGCAGTGTCGATACTATATAGCCGGCTGGGAGATGAGCAACAATCATAATTACCTCCATGTTGTTGCTCGGAACGATGCTTACAGCCAGCGCCCCGAGCCGATGGGATTTAAATGATTGCCGAGTTATCGGCATCGGATTGACTGAGTCGGTACCAATCCAAGCGCCGCGTGGTAACCATCGCCAGAGCCAACAATGCAAACATCAATAAAGATCCCAGCATCAGTGCGTTATCCTCTGATTCCAGCAAGCCATACAAACTGCCGAACAAGCCTCCCAGTAAGGCGCCGGCGGCAATGCCGCGTTTTACGCTGCGTAGCACCGCACTGAGGTAGAAGCCGATTAATGCCACGCAAGCGGCGCTGGCGATTAGATAAGCCAGCACAAAATCCAGGTGTTCCGATAAGCTCAACAGCAGCAGGAAAAACATCGCTAGAGCCAAACCGACCAATGCATATTGGGCGGGATGAATCGCCAGATTTTTCAGGATTTCGAACAGAAATATCGCGGCAAAAGTCAGGCAGACGAACAGAAAACCGTATTTGCTGGCCCTATCAGACAAGGAATAGACATTGATCGGCTCCATCAAGCGGATCCCGAAGCTGTCGTAACAACTGATAGCCTGACATTTGTATAGGTTTTCGGCGACATTCGATGCCAGCGCATCGACAGACCACTGCGCATGAAAACCGCTCTCGCCCACTTGCTGGGTTTGTGGGTCAGGCAGAAATCGGCCATAAAAACTGGGATGCTGCCAAGAGGAGGATAGCTCCACGCGGGTTTGCTTGCCGGCCGGAATAAAATCCAGTGATTCGATGCCGCGTATTTTTAGCGTAAACGTAAACGGTATGCTGATGGGGCCAAACTCGACCGGCGGCGCATCCAGTGTCACGTGCATGCCGTTGGCTTGGTGTATGGGTAATTCAGCACCTTGTTCGAATGCATACTGCTTGCCGCCCCATTCCATGCCCGGTGCTTCCAATACGCCGCGCATATCCGCCAGCACGACGCTGGTGTAAGGCGTGCCGAAACTGATCTGGCCGTTATGCAGCGGCTTGGGGTTACCGTAACCGCCAGGCAACTTCATATCACCCTTGATACTGACATTCAGCACGTAAGAACGCACTTTGAACAGGCCGCGCTGCTTGGTTTCCGTGGCAAGCTCGCCGGTTATGTTTAGATGCTCGGGCAGAAAATACAGCAGGCGATTATCGACGCGTTCGATTTGCTCGCGTTGGGGTTGGCCGTCCTGTTTGGTTTCGATAATTTCGGTCCAGCGTTCAGTGTAAGGTACTACCAGTAAGGGGCCGAACAATTGCTGGGGGCCGGCCGAGCTGGCGGCAATGTCGTTTACCGCCTGTTGTTGGCGCTCGGCGCGTTCGCCAACCAGATTTTTTATCATGCCTATTGGTATCAGCAGCACCAAAGTCAGACCGAACATTATGTAGATCTTTTGCCAGAGTTTTTTTTGCATCGCGTTTATTCCGTAGAGTTAAAAGACGATGAACAGCATGCACCGGCAAGGTGAACTGACGATGTGGCGGATGTGAAGCGAGAGTGAAGTTGGCGGTACTGCGGTTCGCGTGACGCGAATTAAAGCGTGAGGGGGTATGGCTAAGCCTTTAGCCATACCCTTAATAGCTTAATCTATGGTTTCCACCCAATGACAACGTTCCTTGACGATGGGTGCGGTATGTTCGTTGGCTATGCCTTTAGCTATCAAGGCAATCACCCGGTCGTCGGTGTCGTAGCCGATATGGGCATCCATGGGATTAGCCAGCTTACCTAAGCCAAACGCATCATAGACTCTGGCGACGTTGATGTTGATGTTGGTGACATTGACGCATAATCGCGAATCCAGATATTTATTCACAAAATCGTGCGGGATGGCATAACTCAGCAAATCGTTGGGATCGCTAAACGCGATCACCGAGGTTTTGGCTAGGATCCGTTCATTGTATTTGGCCCCTTCCGCTCGACAATAGGTGTCGGCATGATTGGCGACTTCCGGTAGCGACCGACCTAATTGCAGCATGGGCAATTGGTTGGACATCATGTAAATGGGTATCTCTTTATTCTTTAAAACATTGGTCAATGCTGCGTAATAGCTGGCTGTTTCGCCGTTGCTCAACTTCGCGGCAATCTGCTGCAAACCGTCAATAGTAATACGGCTACCCAAACTGTGCGAAATGAAAGCATAGCTATCGTTATAAAACGGTGTGACGTTCTTGGTGGAACAGGTTTGCTTGACATCATCGGGCAGACTGTTCCAGTCGCCGTGGATCATCCAGCAGAAGGATTGCGCAAACGCCGAGAGAATGTCTTCGCGCTTCTCTCCCAGATAAATGATGGGGTCCGGTCCGGTATCGTTGGAGAATTTTTTTAACAGATCGTTGACTTCGGCGCGGCGAAACGACTGCTCTCCGGAGTTATCGTAGGACAGTACTTCTTTTTCCTTGGCGCTAATCTCCGACCAGGTCAGCTCGTAAAACAGCATTTCCTGGGATTTGCTGGCGTCCAGATAACGGTGGATACGCAAATTGCCCAGCGGTCGCTCAAGGTTTTTTGCATCGGAGAGGCGGATATTTTTGACATTTCTGCTGGTGACGGTCAGATCAAGTTCCTTGGCCAGCTTTTCCATGAACTGGGTGGCGTACCCCGGTAAGTGGTTGCCAACCCCGTGCACCATCAGCAGCTTCATTTTCCGATCATGCACTTCCAGTTGCGGTTTGATGCCTTCGAATTTATCGCCTTTGATTTCGCATATGCGGGTGTCTTCGGCTTCCTGCTTTTCCAGAATGGCTTCGGTAATCCCTTTGCCGAGACTGGCGCAACCGTTTAACAGCACGCTGATCGCCAGTATCAGCAGCTTCATGTAGACTTTTTTCATGTCTTGGATAGTTTTATTGCTAGAGATTGGTGGTCTTGGAGCGCAGCCCGCCGCATTACGCGAATGGCTGCTTCATGTCATGCGGAGATTTTATGATAAATCCCGGTTGCTCGGGAGGCTTAATCGAGGCGCGAATTGTAAACTCAGGTAAAAATGGCGTGTTGGCCGCATAAATTGCAGTTCGTGCCTTGCGCCAGCGTAGCAAGCTTATTCTTTATCCAGTTTTTTCTTGGCTGCCTCGGCTTGGGCGCCGATTTTTTCCACTGTTTCCCTATATTTGGCCTGAGCCTGATTCGCATGGTCAGCGATGATGCCGTTGTCGGTGTTGGCTTCTTTGATCAAGCATTCGAAATAATCACGCGATTTTTGTTGCCAGGCGTTGATCGCCGCAATGCTTTTATTGTAGGCATCGATATTGCCGCCATCGATAGTAGGTGACTCAGGCACTACGCCGCAGCCGCTGGGTTGCCAACTGCCA
Source organism: Methylomonas sp. MK1 (assembly GCF_000365425.1). NCBI lineage: Bacteria > Pseudomonadati > Pseudomonadota > Gammaproteobacteria > Methylococcales > Methylococcaceae > Methylomonas > Methylomonas sp. MK1. The sequence continues at coordinate 179,885 of NZ_AQOV01000001.1, read as the reverse complement.
TTGGTCAGGCTGCCGGCTTGCGCGGGGAGTGCGAACATGATGGGTAGCAAGGCGGCGATTGTTAATGTGTGTTTCATCTAGCTAACTCCTACAGTAAGAAAATACCAAGAATAATCAAGGTTACGAATTGCAAGTTGTGGAAACCGATTAGGGCCAAATTATTCCGCAACTTGCGCAGATTGCCAACGCTGGCCCTGTGCGGTTTAGCTCAGCATCTGCCGTATATGCTCGATCTCGTCCTTGGCCTGGTCGAGTATATTGATGCTCAAATCCGCATCCAGATTGCCTTTAGCCAGTTTTTTATAAGCGGGCAATTCGTCCAGCTTGGGCATTTGTTTGATGTCTATCTTGCCAATGAAGCTGTGCAATTGCGAAATCATGACTATATCGCTGTAACTGGCAGTTTCGCCGCTGTCGCGGTGCCAGTTTTCGGCGTGAATGATCACGTCTTCAAAGTCGCTGGGAAAATCCCATTTACGGATGATTTGCACGCCAATCGGGCTGCGCAATTCGCGTACCGCCTCAGCCAGGTCGCCTGGATTAGTCAAAATCTCCGGTTGCCGGTCAGCATAGGCCAAAATCGGCACCACGCCTATGTCGTGAATCAAGCCGGCCAACATGGCTCGGTCGGGATCGAAACCGGGGGTTTTATGGGCAAATACCGCACTGATCGCCGCGACATAACTGCTATGCGCCCAAAGATCTTGCATCTTGCGGCGAATCACCGGGGATTTGGCGTTAAATACGGCTTTTAATGCGAAGGCGGTAATGATGTCCTGGGCGGCTTTCAAACCCAGACGGGTTAAAGCCTCGGGACAGCTCTCGATCTTGCGCCGGCCTCGGTATAGCGGACTATTGGAGATTTTTACCAAGCGCGCGGTAATGCTGGGGTCGATTTGCACGACTCTGGCGATTTTGTTGCTGTTGGCGTTGGGCTCGTTAATCGCCCGGCGAATTTTTACCGAGACATCCGGGATGGTCGGCAGCGCCAAGGAATCGGATTGCATGTATTTAAAACAATCCTGGTACAGACGATTTTTTGCCAGTTTGGCGGATAGCGCTTGAGAATGGGCCTCGGTCATTTACTTTGCTTTATTCGGGCAAGCGGCGGGGGATTGGTTTAAAATCCGCTGCCGCATTTTTAAACGTATTTTTAAGTATAGACACGCTATGAATTTAACAGGCCCGGATGTTATCACAACCCTCAGCAGCATCAGAGACTATATTCGCTGGGCTGCCAGCCGCTTTGCCGAACATCGGGTTTTTCTAGGACACGGCACGGTCACACCTTTGGATGAAGCCGCGGCGATTGTGTTGCATACCTTGCATCAGCCTTACGATCTGGATCACGGCTATTTGGATTCGATACTGACTCTGGCTGAGCGCCAAGCGGTGGTGGCATTGATCGAACGCCGCATCGTCGAACGCAAACCGTCCGCCTATTTAACCCACGAAGCGATATTTGCAGGCCTATCGTTTTATGTCGATGAACGGGTCTTGGTGCCGCGCTCGCCCATCGCCGAACTCATCGCCGAACGCTTCGAGCCTTGGGTGGAAGAAACTCAGGTGTTCAACATCCTGGATTTATGCACCGGCAGCGCCTGTATCGCTATCGCCTGTGCCTATGCTTTTCCGGATGCGCAAGTGGATGCGGTGGAATTGTCGGACGATGCTTTGGCGGTGGCTCAGATCAACATTGAAAAACATGAACTGGAAGAGCAGGTCCAACTCTATCAATCCGATTTATTCAACGACTTGCCGGCCAAGCCTTACGACATCATCGTCAGCAATCCGCCTTATGTCGCCATCGCCGAATGGGAGAGCCTGCCCGCGGAATTTCACGCCGAACCCGAGATGGGTTTTACCGGCGGCGAACATGGTCTGGATTTGGTGTTGCGGATTTTGGTTGATGCCAAGCGTTATCTGGCGGAGCAGGGCATTTTGATCATCGAAGTGGGCAGCAGCGCCGAAACTTTGCAGGAAATGTTTCCCGACGTGCCATTCCAATGGTTGGAATTCGAACGCGGCGGCGACGGCGTATTTCTGTTGACCGCGGCACAAGTCACTCTTTATCACTCACATTTTGTCAGCGCGTTATAAAAATGTCCGGAAACAGCATAGGAAAATTATTTACCGTCACCACCTCCGGCGAAAGCCATGGCCCGGCCTTATTGGCTATCGTCGATGGTTGCCCTCCCGGACTGGAGTTGTCCGAAGCCGATTTGCAAATCGATCTGGACCGGCGCAAACCCGGAACTTCCAGACACACCACGCAACGCCGAGAAGCCGATGAAGTGAAAATTCTGTCCGGCGTGTTCGAAGGCAAAACCACTGGTTGTCCAATTGGACTGATGATCGAAAACACCGACCAGCGCTCCAAGGATTATTCAAAAATTGCCGAGAGCTTCCGGCCCGGTCATGCCGATTACACCTACCAGCACAAATACGGGTTTAGAGATTATCGCGGCGGCGGCCGCTCGTCGGCGCGAGAAACCGCGATGCGCGTAGCCGCTGGCGCGATTGCCAAGAAATATCTATTCCAAGAACATGGCGTCCTGGTGCGCGGCTACTTGTCGCAACTGGGTCCGATCAAAATCGACGCATTCGATTGGAACGAAATTCCCAATAATCCGTTCTTCTGCCCGGATGGAGGTAAAGTTGAAGAAATGGAAAAATACATGGATGCCTTACGTAAGGAAGGCGAATCCATCGGCGCGAAGATCGAAGTAATTGCCAGCAACGTCCCGCCCGGACTCGGCGAACCGATTTTTGACCGGCTGGATGCCGAACTGGCTTATGCTTTGATGAGCATCAACGCGGTAAAAGGTGTGGAGATTGGCGACGGTTTTGAGTGTATCGATACCAAAGGCACGAAATTTCGTGACGAAATCACCCCGGAAGGCTTTTTAAGCAACCATGCCGGCGGCATTTTAGGTGGGATTTCCAGTGGCCAGGACATCGTGGCCCGGATTGCCTTGAAGCCCACCTCCAGCCTACGTTTGCCGGGCCGTAGCATCAACAGCAAAGGTGAAGTGATTGAAGTGGTCACCGAAGGCCGCCACGATCCCTGCGTCGGCATCCGCGCCACGCCGATTGCCGAAGCGATGGTGGCTATCGTATTGATGGATCATCTGTTACGGCATCGCGCGCAAAACCTGCATGTAAATTCAGGATTGCCGATTCTGCGCTGAATGAGCGTACCTTACTGGCGCTTATCAGGCTTTTACTTTTGCTATTTCGCCACGCTGGGTGCTTTCCTGCCATTTTGGAGTTTATACCTGAAGCAAGTCGGCTTCGCCGCCACCGAAATCGGCGAGCTGACAGCGTTTTTGGTAGCGACCAAGATCATCGCACCGAACTACTGGGGTTGGTTGGCCGACAAAACCGGCCGTAATTTACGCCTGATTCGCATCACCTCTTTGCTGTCCGTACTGTGTTTTGCCGGATTTTTATACCGTAGCGATTACCTATGGTTTGCGGCGGTGACGGTGATTTTCAGTTTTTTCTGGAACGCCACCTTGCCGCAGTTCGAAGCCGCGACCTTGTTTCATCTACAAGCCGAACCGCAGCGTTATAGCCAAATCCGGCTGTGGGGGTCTATCGGCTTTATTGCGGCGGTATTGGGCATAGGTCGGTTTCTGGATCAGTTTAGCATCGCCTATTTACCGTGGATTATCGGTAGCTTGATGCTGATGAATTGGCTGATGGCTTTAATCACGCCGGAAGCAAAGCCGCGTTTAGTACATACCGAAACCGGCGGCATCTGGCAAATTCTACTCAAGTCGGAGCTGCTGGCATTTTTGCTGGTTTACATGCTGCTGCAAGTCGCGCACGGTCCTTACTATGTGTTTTATTCGGTTTACCTGAAACAACACGGCTATTCGGCCACCGAAACCGGTTTATTGTGGGCCAGCGGCGTAGCGGCAGAGGTGTTGCTGTTCATGGCGATGCGCCAGTTGTTGAAATGGCTCTCGCCGCGCACATTGTTGCTTGCCTCGGTATTGCTGAGCGTACTGCGTTGGCTGTTAATCGCCGAAGGCGTGGATTCGCTGGCATTGACCATCTGCGCGCAAATTCTGCACGCAGCCACTTTCGGCGTCGCGCATGTGGTGGCGATGCAATTGCTATATCAGTATTTCGGCGAACGCCATCAAAGCAAAGGCCAGGCGCTTTATAGCAGCATCAGTTTTGGCTTCGGCGGGATGATAGGCAGTCTGTACAGTGGCTATTTCTGGGATATGCTGGGTGGGCGTTTGGTTTACATCATCGCCGCCTTGGTCTGTTGCGTGGCCTTGCTGATTACCTATATCGGCGTGGCCCGGCAATCTCGCCCCGGATTGGGTTAAAATTGATCAGTTTCATGAAAGAGGGATAGACAACGTGTTTGAAGTAATCAAAAACGGCGGCTGGATGATGGCGCCGATCATCTTGTGTTCCATCGTGGCGATGGCGATCATCGGCGAACGCTTTTGGTCCTTGCAGCGGAAACGCATCATTCCCGTCGATTTGGTGCCGTACATTTGGCAATTGCATCGGGATAAAAAGTTGGACGAACCGACCATTCGGCGCATCAAACTCAGCTCGCCTTTAGGCAGAATTCTGGCCGCCGGCTTACTGAATCGCAAGCATGGCCGGGAAATCATGAAATCCAGTATCGAGGAAGTCGGCCGCCAGGTGACTCACGAACTGGAGCGTTATTTAAACGCGCTGGGTAGTATCGCTTCTATCACGCCCTTACTCGGATTGCTCGGCACAGTGGACGGCATTATCCGGGTGTTTTCCGATATTGCGATAGGCGGGATGGGCGATCCGGCCGTGCTGAGCGGCGGTATTTCCGAAGCCTTGATTTGTACCGCTTCGGGTTTGACCGTGGCGATTCCCAGCCTGTTTTTTCACCGTTATTTCGAACGTCTGGTTGATGATCACGTGGTGCGTATGGAAGAAGAGTCGCTGCGCCTGATCGACATCATGCAAGGCGCGCGAGAGGATATTTAATGCAATTCCGCCGCAAACGCCGCACGCAGGTCGATATCGGTTTAATCCCGATGATAGACGTGTTGTTGGTTTTACTGTTTTTCTTCATGGTGGCCACCACGTTTCGCCATCATTCCGAACTGAAGATCAACTTACCGGAAGCCCAAGGCAGCGATGCTACAGAACAGGGTAAAACCATCAATTTATATGTCGACGTGAAAGGCACCTACGCCTTGGCCGGCGACGACAATCAGTTCCATGAGCTTGTAAATCAAAACCTGGACGGCTTGAAAGCGGCTTTAGCACAAACCGCCGGCGAATCCAGACTATTGCCGTTCATCATCAGTGCCGACGGCAAAGCCCCGCATCAAGCGGTAGTCAGCGCCTTGGATATAGCAAATCAATTGGGCTTTCATCATATTACCTTTGCTATCAACAGACCGGAAAAACCGTGAACAAGAAACTCGTTAAATGGTTTGAAGACGCCTGGTACAAGGAGATGTATATCTCCGCTTGGTTAATGCCTTGGTCGATGTTGTATGTCGATGCCATCCGCTTGCGGCGCTTTTTGTACCGCATCGGCGTATTGAAAAAAACCCGGCTGCCAGTGCCGGTGATCATCGTCGGCAACATCACCGTGGGTGGCACCGGTAAGACGCCCTTGGTGATCTGGATGGTCGAATTCCTGAAACAAAACGGCTACAAACCGGGCGTGATTAGTCGCGGTTATGCCGGCGCCGGCAGCACCGGTCCGCAAGCCGTAACCGCCGAGAGCGATCCGGCGCAAGTGGGTGACGAAGCGGTGTTGTTAGCCAAACGTTGCGCTTGCCCGATTGTGGTCGGCGCCGAGCGGGTAGCGGCGGGCCGGCAATTACTGTCAACCAACGCCTGTGACGTGCTGATTTCCGATGACGGTTTGCAGCATTACGCGCTGGAACGCGACATCGAGATCGTGGTAATCGATGGTCAGCGTCGCTTCGGTAACGGTTATTGCTTGCCGGTCGGACCTCTGCGCGAACCGCAGGAGCGGGTCAAACACGTCGATTTGGTGGTCGTTAACGGCCCGGATGAATTGTTGGAAGGCGAATTGCCTATGCACTGCAAAGGCCAGCAATTAATTAATTTGCAAACCGGCGAACGAAAACCCCTTATCGAATTCAAGGGCATGGCCTGTCATGCCATTGCCGCGATCGGCAATCCGGCACGCTTTTTTGCGCAACTGGCCGCCGCCGGTCTGAATTGTCAAACCCACGCCTTACCGGATCATCACCCGTTTACTGCCGAAGACTTGCAATTTAAAGAGCTGCGCCCGGTACTTATGACCGAAAAAGACGCGGTTAAATGCGCCCGCTTCGCTACCGACCAGTATTGGTGTTTACCTATCGATGCCGAACTGCCCGAGGCATTTTCCCAACAACTCTTAACACTACTTAAAAACAAAGCTCATGGATAAAAAACTGCTCGAGATTCTGGCCTGCCCGCTGTGCAAAAGCTCCCTGATTTACGACAAAGACAAACAGGAACTGATTTGCAAAGCCGACAATTTAGCCTTCCCCATCCGCGATGATATTCCGGTGATGCTGGAAGACGAAGCCCGCGAACTGAGTTTTGAAGAATCGGACGCTTTGCGTAAATGAGCGCCGGCTTTAAAGTTGTCATTCCGGCTCGCTACGGTTCTACCCGCTTGCCGGGTAAACCCTTGCTGGACATTGCCGGCAAGCCGATGATCGTCCATGTCTGCGAGCGCGCATTGGAAGCCGATGCCGAGCAAGTGGTAGTGGCGACCGACGATCAACGTATCTTCGACGCGGTCGGCGATTTAGGTTTGCAAGCGGTGATGACCGATCCCAATCACCAGTCCGGCACCGAACGGCTTGCCGAAGTGGCTAGGGTTATGGGCTGGGCAGACGAACAGATCGTGGTCAATCTGCAAGGCGATGAACCGTTGATTCCACCGGCTTATATTCGCGATGCGGCTCTGGCGCTGGCGGGTCAAGACCAAGCTGGCATCGCTACGTTGGCTGCGAAAATTTTGGATGTGGAGGAAATCTTCAATCCGAATGCGGTTAAAGTGGTTTTGGATAAAAACGGGTATGCCTTGTATTTCAGCCGGGCGGCGATTCCCTGGAACCGTTCCACTTTTCCTGATAAGCACGATATCGCGTCGTCTGGTTTGCCGCATTTCAGGCATATTGGTATGTATGCTTATACGGTGGGCTTTTTGCAGCGGTATTGCAGTTGGGATGCGTCGCCGTTAGAAAGTGTCGAGTCGTTGGAGCAGCTTAGGATTCTTTGGCATGGGGAGCGGGTTTTGGTGAAGATTGTCGATAAGACGCCGGAGGCTGGGGTGGATACGGAGGAGGATTTGGTGAGAGTTTCTAGACGGTTGTGTCAAGGCTAATAGGGTGTCAGCCAAGTTCATTCGGCTTGCTCGTTATGCGAAATAGATAATAAGTTTCGCAATACCCATAAAAAGGGACATATAGGTGTCCATTCTAATTATTTTTTGGTGATCGTTCATGGATAATCATCCTGCTATAACTCCCGGTGAAAAAATCCAAGTAGGGTTGCACGACTTCATTGTGCAAAGTCTGTTTCCTCCGAATTCTCAAGTTCATGTATGTTGGGTAATTTACCTGCATAGAGGGAAGCCCACAAAATGTCCTGTAGGGTGGAATGGAAAAGAATGGTTCATTTCAGATGAAGACGCAATTACTTATGTAAGAGAGAGTGAGCCCTTTATGCGAGAGCTAAAACAACTTGGTGAAAGTGATCGCTGGTTATATCAGCCATGGAAATAAGGGAAGGACACATAATGTGTCGCTATCGCGACGGCTTGATTTAATCGGGTACTCGCACCCGAAGGCGAGATACTTTCTTTTGCTCCGCCAAAAGAAAGTATCCAAAGAAAAGGCGGCCCGGATGCCGCTTTGATCCTGCGCGCCGAAGCTTTTATCGAGGGTCGGCAGAAGGGGCTTCCCAGCCCCTCCGCCGACGTGCGGCATCCCTGCCGCACCCCTTCGGGCTGATCTCGATAAAAGCTCCGGTGCTCGGCGCGGCATACGGGGAACACCGGAGCTGCGTAGTAGGGGTATATACGCTCCCTCTCCTCACGGGAGAGGGCTGGGGTGAGGGGATACATGGTTATTACAACGTTTATTTGAGTTTCCCTCATCCTAACCTTCTCCCTGGGGGAGAAGGGACTTTTATCTTTGGAGTCGGTTTTGATCCCGTGTTTCGACCCCGAGCATCGCAGTTTTTTGCAGGATTAGCCCGTGAGGGGAGCGGCAGGGATGCCGCTCGTTGGCGAAGGGGCAGGAAGCCCCTTTCGCCAACCCCTGCAAAAAACTGTGAAGCGCAGGATCAGGGCGAAATCCGGGTGTCTTTTCTTTTGGATACTTTTCTTTGGACAAGCAAAGAAAAGTGTCGCGGTTGTCGGTCCGCGAACCGACGTTAAAACAATCCGTCGCGATAGCGACACCAATTGCCATACTTAGATTCGATGGGATTACTCTATTCCACAGACAGAAACATGACCATCATCAACCTTTCCCAAGAACCCCAACAAATCCCCACCTTAGCCCAATGGCACCAAGCCGAATGGTCAAACCTGAATCCCGGCCAAACCCTGGAACACCGCATCGAAAGAATGCAAGCTTATTTAAGCGACAAATTAGTTCCGAGCACCTTCATTTACAAACATGAAGGCCAACTGGCCGGCTCCGCAGCCATCATTGAAAGCGACATGGATACCCGCCCGGAACTGACGCCATGGTTGGCCAGTGTTTACGTAGCGCCCGAATACCGCCGGCAGGGAATAGGCGCGAAGCTGGTACAACATGTCATGCTGCAAGCTCAGGCTGCCGGCTTTGCCAAACTCTATCTGTTTACACCGGATCAGGCGGATTTCTACGCAAAACTTGGCTGGACTGCGATGGCCGAAGAAGTTTATCGTGGTCACCGCGTCACGCTGATGAGCGTGACGCTAAATCTTTCGGAAGATTAGGCTTTCTCCAAACCGAGAATAAAGTCCCATTGCTCGGCATTCACCGGCATGATGGACAGGCGGTTCCCGCGGCGTAGCAAAGCCAGATCGGCTAGTTCGGTTTTCAGTTTCAATTCGCGCAGACTGATATTACGTGATAGCTTTCTGACAAACTTTACATCGACCATATACCAGGTAGGTTTGTCCGGATTACTTTTCGGATCAAAATGTTTGTCGTCCGGGTCAAACGCGGTAAAGTCCGGATAAGATTCGCGCACAACTTGCATGATGCCGACGATGCCTGGTTCGTCGCAGTTGGAATGGTAAAAAAACACCTGATCGCCGATTTTCATGTCGTCGCGCATCATGTTTCGGGCTTGGTAGTTGCGGACACCATCCCAATGCTCGGTTTGTTCGGGTCGGTTAAACAAGTCGTCAATGCCGAAGGTGTCGGGTTCTGATTTCATCAGCCAGTAATTCATAGATTTCCAGTTTGGGATTTGTTGTCAGGTTTTTTCATTTATCCCAAACTCAGACACAATCGGCAAGCAAAATCGCGCAAAACAGTGGCCGTAAACACCGGCAGTGTCGTGGACTCTGAATAGGGGTGGGGTTTTGAAGCCTAGCGATAGCCAGTAGCCATTGAAACCTGGCTTTGTGTGAGCTAAATATTCGCCCGAAGTGGTCTAAACTAGACAGCTAGCGGGAGTACACTCAGGCCTGTCGTGGTATAGTATCCACGCCAGTATTGTCGTTAGATAGATAGTGCTCAAATAAATACATTTCCGCTTCGTTAAATAATTTCAATTAGTCTATTTACGGAGTTTACAACGGCCTTTTTTAAAGAATACGGTCGGTGTCTATTACTACGGTAGTTTTTACTATTTCATCTGATTTATGTCTGCTAGTATTAAAAAAAGCAAAAGACGTCGCTATATCAGGTATGCGATTGATCTAAACGCTTTATTGATAATCGACCAAACTGATACACTGGAATGCCGTATTCTGGATTTTTGTAGCGGTGGATTTTATCTGGTTTTTGATAAAACTCATCCGCAGATTGTTTTGCATAAAAATATAAAAATCCGCTTTTCTATTCAATTAGAGTTTGAACTAAAAACTTTTGAAGTAGATGCACAAATAACGCATATCGGCTCGACGGGAGTAGGCCTTGTCACTGAACAGATGCCAGCCACCACGTTTAATGCTTTAAGAAAAATAGCAAGTGTTGGATCGCTGGCCTCAACGCATGACAATTTAGACACTTCACCAGATAATTTAAATCAAGAAAATTATAGAAACACATTTAAACAATTTTTAATAGAAAGTTTGCCTTCATTAGTCGATAGATTTTTTGACTCGCTCGGCGATTGTATGGAAGCTGCGAATGCGCATTCTGAGTTTTTTTCAAGTCCGTCGGCTTTTGATGATTTAATTACTACGCTAAAGCTGAATAGAGAGATTATTAGTAGCGAGTTTTGTTGTTCTGTTATATATCAGGTTGATTATATTTCTAGTGACATCGAAAAAAACTCAGATGCTTTATATCATGATTCGCTTTCATTAATAGAAAAAGACGACTTTGAAGACTGGTTGAATATGTCGGCCGCTATCAGAAAGCTTAAAAACTATTTTGACGACGAGCTTAGTCTTTTAGTTAGAGAATTATGCAGAGTGTTTGGTGTATTTGACAATACGGTCAATAATCCGATTGGTCCGGCGGTTTTATGTGACAGCTTTAGGGAAATATTCTTACAGCTAGAGCTGGGGAGTAATATAAAAAAGGCGATTTATAATTGCTTCGAAAAAACCTTAATTATCGAATTACCTAATTTTTACAAGCAAGCGGCTGCGACTTTATCTAAATTTGAATCGGCACGATTGAAAATGCCGGTTCATAGCAAGCAGAGCGGCCCTGCTTTTGATGCTAAAAATAGCGAAAAGCATCAAGTTTATTTCAATGATTATTTGGATGCGGAACCGATTGCCGTTCACAAAGCCATTCAACCTTTAAGCCAGGTTACAGGCAAATTACTTAACCTGTTAAGTGAAACAATGGGTGTATCCACCGATACCAGGCAGGAGGAAAACAGTCAGCTGATCAGCAACGCCCAACAGGTATTTGACCCTTCGGAAGTATTATCTGCGATTGCTAAAATTCAAAAGGATATTACCGCTAAATCGGGTCTTCATTTAGATACTACAACACTACAAAAAAGCCTTACCGATAAATTACAAGCTGATAATCCGGAGGCAAAATCGTTGGCCGCAAACGATGTTCAGCGTCTTGAGCTGTATGGCAGGTTTTTTGATGCCTTGTTTGGTGAGCTTGAGTTTTCTAAAGACATTAAAGATTACTTGGAAAGTATTCATTTGCCTTTATTGTCATTACCTATGCAAGGTAATGATTTTCTGGATTCCGAATCGCATCCTGCCCGCAAGATACTTAACCAGCTAGCCGTTCTGGAGCCGGCGATTAAAAGTAATCGAGTAATCAAAAATACTAATATAAAAAATACCGTAGAAAAGGCCATCGCGCGGATTTCCGCTGAATCCATTAGCAATCCTAACGTCTTCACGGAAGTCGAACATGAATTGGAAAGCGTCGCTAAGCAGTTGACCAAATCCAATGAAACCAATGTCAAACGTATTATAGAGCCCTACGAAGGCCAACAAAAATTGGAGGCGGCCAGGCTGACTATTCAGCAGGAAGTCGATAAGCGCATAGCCGGCCGCTCCGTGCCATCGATTATTCCCACGCTGCTTGGGGCGGGATGGCAAGACCTGTTAGTGATTGCCGAGTTAAATAAGGAAGCTAATCCCGAAGAAAAAGCCTCCTATTTGAAAGTTATTGACGATTTACTATTTTGGCTTTACGAACAGGATTCGTTTCTAAATATGCAATCGGTCAGCATTCATACCACACTCAAATTTATCGAAGATAATTTAGGCACGGTTTGTCCTAACTTATTCAAACGCGATAATGTTATTGAGGAGTTATTTGCTTTGCTGGTAGGCAGCGGGGTGCCAAAAGTTAGGAAACCGATGGACACCATCAGAATTCCGGCCTCGAAATCCACGAAGGATGTTATTGAATCTGAATGGGCGTTACAGGTTGCACAACTACAGGTAGGAGAATGGCTGATAATTTATAGAGGCTCGGAAGGTTTTGAGCCGATGAAACTGGTCTGGATAGGGGATGTTTTACCGATTTGCGTTTTTGTTAACCGAGATGGACTAACTAAGTTAGAACTGAGTAAGAGCGAATTAGCATTACTTTTAGAAAACGGCGGGGCTAATAGAATCGAAAGCCTGGACGTGCCCTTAATGGATCGCGCGACCAATCAAATGTTGCAAAACATGCATAGCAAGCTGATTTATAACGCAACGCACGATGCGGAAACCGACCTGCTCACCAAAGACGAGTTTATTAAACAGCTAAAAGTAGAGCTAGTTAAACTCGATAGCACCGGGCATATACTGTGTCATATAGAGGTGTTGGATTTTCGAGTCATTACCAATGTTTGCGGTGTGAATGGCGGTAAACAATTCTTAAAAACTCTCACGCATTTAATTGGCGATCAGTTGCGCGATTGCGATTTATTCGCGCGAATCGGCGATAAATCGTTTGCGGTGCTGTTAAAAGATTGCACTGCGCAAACCGCTTATGATTTAACCAAAAAATTGTTAAAAGTTATCAGCGAATCGCGATTTCAATGGCAAGATAAAAGCTATACCATCGGTGTAAGTATTGGTTTAGTGCCGTTCGAACAGAATAATTTCGATGTTAACGAGTTGTTGCAAAATGCCGATACTGCCAGTATGTCGGCGGAGCGTTCCGGTCCGAATAATGTATTGCTTTTTACTAACGATGACGAGAATTTAAAACGTCAAAATAAAATATACGAATGGATAGGCAATATTGACAAGGTGTTTTCCGAGAATAGATTGTTTTTACGTTGCCAAATGATTGCCGCTGTCGATGAAACCAGTGCTAGCCATCAACATTACGAAATTCTGCTGGGTATTAAAGACGAAAACGATAATATTATTCCGCCCGATCATTTTATACCCGCCGTGGAACGCTGTAAGCGTATGCCGGAAATTGATCAATGGGTAATTACCAATGTATTGTTGTGGATTGAGAATAATAGAAATTATTTTGATCATATCGACGGATTCGCTATCAATCTATCCGGGCAATCCATTAATAGCGAAGAGTTTTTAGGGTTTCTTAAAGGGATATTAGACTCGACTAGCGTGCCGACAAACAAACTTACTTTCGAAGTCACGGAGACTGTTGCAGCGGAAAGTTTTTACTTAACAAATAGTTTCATCAAAGCAATCAAGCAGTTTAATTGTAAGTTTTCATTGGATGATTTCGGGTCAGGTTACTCTTCCTACTCGTATCTGAAAAATTTAAATATCGATTACCTGAAAATAGATGGGGCTTTTGTTAAAGATATTTTAAATAGTAAAGCCGATATTGCGATAGTGAAATCCATGAACGAAATCGCCCATTCTCTGGGCTTGGCAACCATCGCTGAATACGTTGAAAACGCTGAAATTAGAGAGGTTTTAAAAACCATAGGTGTCGATTTTGCACAAGGCTACGGCGTGCATAAACCGATGCCGCTTAACGAGTTAGTCATAGAACCACCACCAAGTGCACCGCTTTTTTCATTTGAAGACACTGAGTTCTGGGGGTTTTGAAAGCAGGGTGTCTAAAAAATCAGTCACATTACTGTTGCCACAAACAATTGCCGCTGACTTTGGCTATTTTTGCCAGGCGCTGTTGGTGCGCCAGTTCTTCCTCACTACTACAAGCAATTATTTTTAATGGCGCTCTGTCGGCAGATAGTCGCACGATAGCTTGTTCGCTACCATTGCCGGTGTGATCGCCTTCATCCAGCAAGGAGGCCTGGCCACCAGTCATCAATAAATAGACATCCGCGAGGATTTCGGCGTCGAGTAAAGCGCCATGCAATTCGCGGTGACTGTTGTCTATGCCGTAGCGTTTACATAACGCATCCAAACTGTTTCGCGCGCCGGGGTGTTTTTTTCGGGCGTAAGCCAGGGTGTCGAACACAGTGCTGTTGGTCTCAACGCGGCGTTGTTCGCCGGCTAACAGAGCCAATTCGTGGTTCAAAAAGCCGACGTCAAACGTTGCGTTGTGAATAATCAGCTCCGCGCCCTGGGTAAAGCGCATGAAGTCTTCGACCACATTGGCGAAGCGAGGCTTATCTTTTAAAAACTCGTTAGTGATGCCATGCACTTCGATAGCGCCGGCATCGATTTCCCGGTCCGGATTCAGATAGACGTGAAAATGATTACGGGTCAAACGGCGGTTAATCAGTTCCACGCAGCCGATTTCGATAATCTTATGGCCTTCCTTGGGGTTGATGCCGGTGGTTTCGGTATCCAGTACCACTTGGCGGATTTGGCGGGGTTGTTGACTCATGGCTTATCCTATCCACAAAACGCTTTGAGCAATTCGCTTTGCACTTGATAAATGGGTTGATCGCCGGCGCGTAAATGCCGGTATTGGCCGTCGCTTTGCAATTGCCAGGCTTGGGCGTTATCTCTGAGATACGCATCCAGGTCGTTTAGAATTCGTTCCGCAATCCGCTTGTCGGCAATTGGGAAACAGACCTCCACGCGGCGGAACATATTACGGTTCATCAAATCGGCGCTCGAGGCGTATACAGCCCAGTCGCCGCCGTTGCAAAACGCATAGATGCGGGTATGTTCCAGGAAGCGGCCGACGATGGAGCGTACTTCGATATTCTCTGAAACACCTGGCACGCCGGGGCGTATACAGCAAACCCCGCGCACGATCATTTTGATTTCCACGCCGGCTTGCGAGGCGCGGTACAGGGCTTGTATGGCCTGCTCCTCAACCACGGCATTGACCTTGATGATAATCTTGGCCGGCTTGCCTTTTTTGGCGTTCTCGATTTCCCTGTCAATCATCTTCATGATGCCGTGATGCAAAGTGAACGGCGATTGCAGCAGCTTATTCAGCTTGCTGACCTTGCCTAAACTGGTCAATTGCATGAATACCCTGCGCACGTCTTCACCCAGTTCTTTTTCACAGGTAAACAATCCGTAGTCGGTATAAAGCCGGGCGGTTTTTGGATGGTAGTTGCCGGTGCCCAGATGCACATAATTACGTAATGTGCTGCCTTCCTTGCGCAAGACCATGCACATTTTGGCGTGGGTTTTATACCCAACCACGCCATATACCACGTGCGCGGCGGCTTCTTGCAGTTTCGCGGCCAGACCGATATTGTCTTTTTCATCGAAGCGCGCCCGCAGTTCTATGACCACCGTGACTTCCTTACCGGCGCGGGCAGCCTTGATCAACGCTGCAACGATAGGCGAGTCCACGCCGGTCCGATACAAGGTTTGTTTGATGGCTAATACATCCGGGTCCGCAGCGGCCTGACGAATGAAATCCACTACCGGCGAGAAAGACTCGTACGGATGATGTAACAAAATATCCTGCTTGCGGATGCTGGCAAAAATGTCCTTATTGCGACCTAGCGCTGACGGTGTGCTGGATTTAAACGGCGTAAATTTCAGATCGGGCCTTTCGACCATGTTCAATATAGTTTGGATACGGCTTAGATTGACCGGGCCGTTGGCTAAAAATAGTCGGTCAGGTTTTAAATCAAAACGCGCTAACAAGAAATTCACAGTTTCTTCGGGACAATTGCCGTCAATTTCCAAGCGCACTTCATCGCCGTAATTGCGCATCGCCAATTCGCCTTCCACGGCCAACATCAAGTCGTCGATCGCGTCGTCGTCGACAAAAAAATCGCTGTTGCGCGTGACGCGGAATTGATAGCAGCCCTTAACCATCATGCCGTTGAACAACTCGTTGACGAAAGCATGAATAATGGACGACAGAAACACAAAATCGTAAGGCCCGCTATCGGTCTCGCTGACAGGTAATTGCACGATGCGGGGTAGGGCACGCGGCGCCTGCAAAATCGCCCGGCCGCTGTTCCGCCCAAACGCGTCTTTGCCGGTGAGGGAGATGATGAAATTTAAACTCTTGTTCAAAATCCGCGGAAACGGGTGGGCGGAATCGAGCCCGACCGGGGTCAGAATCGGCAGCAGCTCTTCGTTGAAATATTTTTCCAACCAGGCTTTTTGCGCCGAGCTCCAGCGATCACGCCGCAGGAAACGAATATTTTCGGTTTCCAGGCAGGGGATCAGCACCTCGTTAAGTACCCGGTATTGCTCGGCGACCAGCTCGTGGGCTTTGATCGAGATTTTTTCGAATTGCTCGTTAATGGTTAAGCCGTCGGAACTGACCAGATTAGGATCCATTTCCGCCATTTGTATCAAGCTGGCGACGCGTACTTCGTAAAACTCGTCCAGGTTGGAACAAGAAATGCATAAGTAATTCAGCCGTTCCAATAGGGGCAGCGTTTCGTCCAGGGCTTGAGCGAGCACCCGAAAATTGAACTCCAATAAGCTGTGTTCGCGGTTGATATAAAGCTCGGGACTAGTTAGATCGATTGATTCCATGTCGGCTGCTGGTTGGATTGGGGTCAGTCGATTATAAATGAAATTTTTTAGCCTTGGGTTACAGCGGCGCTTGAGGTCTGGAACTTGCTATAATCGCCGCCGTAACCTTAACCGGACGTTAAAGTCATGAACTTCCCAACCATAGAATCTTTTGTCGGAAATACGCCATTGGTGCGATTGCAACGCTTGCCGGTAGGCGGCGGCAATACTATTTTGGTCAAGCTTGAAGGCAACAATCCGGCCGGTTCGGTTAAAGATCGGCCAGCGTTAAGTATGATTCAACACGCCGAAGCGCGCGGCGAGATCAAGCCCGGCGACCGCCTGATCGAAGCCACCAGCGGCAATACCGGTATTGCCTTGGCGATGGCGGCGGCGATTAAGGGTTATAAGATGACCTTGATCATGCCGGACAACATGAGCTCGGAACGCATCGCATCAATGAAAGCCTACGGCGCGGAAATCATCCTGACGCCGGCCAAAGGCAGTATGGAAGGCGCTATCGATCTGGCGCGGGCCATGGAAGCGCGCGGCGAGGGACGGATTCTGGATCAATTCGCCAACCCGGATAATCCTTTGGCGCATTACGAAGGCACGGGGCCGGAAATCTGGCGCGACACGCAGGGCCAAATTACGCATTTCGTCAGCTCCATGGGCACCACCGGCACCATTATGGGTACATCCCGGTATTTGAAAGAGCAAAATCAAGATATTCAAATCGTCGGCGTGCAGCCGGAAGGTGACTCAAAAATCCCCGGCATTCGCCGTTGGCCTAAGGAATATTTACCCAAAATATTCGAATCGGTGCGGGTGGATAGCATCATCGAAGTCAATCAGCTGAACGCGGAAAACACCACGCGAGCCTTGGCGGCGGAAGAGGGCATTTTTGCCGGCGTTTCCTCAGGCGGCGCAGTTTACGCGGCTTTGCAATTGTCACAACAAGTTGAAAATGCCCTGATCGTGGCCATTGTCTGCGATAGGGGCGACCGCTATTTATCCACTGGCATTTTTCCAACCTAAACAACACAGCTTCATATTGGGTTACGCCACGCTAACCCAACCTACCCAATTGAGCATAATGGCCCACAAGAAAAAACTCCCCTTAGACCCCGTCACCGTTACCATAGAATCTTTGTCTCACGATGGCCGTGGTGTCAGCCATGTCAACGGCAAAGTTGTGTTCATCGATGAAGCCTTGCCTGGCGAAACGCTGGAATTTGTCTACACCGACAGCCGCAAGGACTATGCGGAAGGCAAAGTGGTTAATCTGATAAGCCGGTCTGAGCATCGGGTCGAACCGGCTTGTCCGCATTTCGGCAGTTGCGGTGGTTGCAGTTTTCAACACGTCGACGACGCCGAACAGATCAACTTCAAAGAAGATTTACTGCGCGATCAGTTCCGCCGCATCGGCAAAGTTGAGATTCCGCAAATCTGGGAAGCATTAACCGGGCCGCATTGGGGATACCGCAGCAAGGCGCGGATGGGCGTGAAATGGGTGGCAAAAAAGAATAGAGTGTTGGTGGGTTTTCGCGAGCGGCGCAACCCGTTTTTAGCGGAAATCGATAGCTGCAAAGTGATGAATCCCATCGTCGGCGAAAAGCTGATTGCCTTGGGGGAGATGATCGCTGGTCTAACAGTGAAAGATAAAATTCCGCAAATCGAAGTCGCTATTGGCGACAACGAATGCGTGCTGGCGTTTCGAGTACTGGAACCGCCCACCGACGCCGATAAACAGAGGCTGCGCGAATTTGCCCATCAGCATCAGGTCAGCATTTGCTTGCAGCCAAAAGGCCCGGACACCATTGTCCCGCTGGACGGTGAACCGGAAGTCATCCCGAGCTATGCCCTAGCCGAACAGGGCGTTAAATTCAATTTCCGCCCGGCGATGTTTACCCAAGTTAATTACCAGATCAATCAAAAAATGGTGACCCGGGCTTTGGCTGCGCTGGAATTGACCAAGGAAGACAGGGTGTTGGATTTGTTCTGCGGTTTGGGTAATTTCACCTTGCCGCTGGCGACCCAGGCGGGTCAGGTCGTCGGTGTGGAAGGTGACTTGCCGCTGGTCAAGCACGCTCGCGAAAACGCCAAGTTGAATAATCTGGACAATGTCGAGTTTCATGTCGCCGATTTGACCAAGGATTTGAAAGACCAGCCTTGGTCCAAGCAAAAATTTACCAAGGTGTTGCTGGATCCTTCCCGGGCCGGTGCATCGGAAGTGTTGCACAACTTGAAACACTGGCGGCCGGAGCGCATTGTTTACGTATCCTGCAACCCGTCCACTTTGGCCCGCGATGCCGGGATCTTGGTGAACGAGCTCGGTTACAAGCTGGTCAAGGCTGGCGTGATGGACATGTTTCCGCAAACCGCGCATGTCGAATCGATAGCCCTGTTTGTAAAATGATCCCTGGTTCTTGGCAATGAACGCATTTGCCGGCATCTCTCGCTATCTGGATGTTTCAATTACCGAGCAACACCTACTTTTATTAGACAACGGCGCGGTGCTGGCCGAGTATCCGGTCTCAACGGCTAAAAACGGCCCCGGCGAAAAAAAAGGCAGCTACTGCACGCCGACCGGCTGGCATAAAATCCGCGCCAAAATCGGCGCTGGCCTGCCGATTAACAGCGTCCTTGCCGGCCGCCGGCCCACCGGGGAAATCTACACACCCGAATTAGGCTTACAGCATCCGCAACGCGACTGGATACTCAGCCGTATTCTCTGGCTGGGCGGCCTGGAACCGGGTAAAAACCGCTACGGCGATGTCGATTCCACTTGGCGTTACATTTACATCCACGGCACGCCGGATGAATTGATGCAAGGCCAGCCAGCATCTCACGGTTGTTTGCGCATGCTAAATGCCGATCTGATTGCCTTATTCGAACAAGTTGCAGTGGGTTGCCGGGTGTGGATTCATGAATAGTTGTCAAATTGTATGCCGCGCATCGTTTTAGGTATCGAATACGACGGCAGCGCTTATGCCGGCTGGCAATGGCAGGACGGTAAAGCGACCGTGCAGGGCCAGTTGGAAAAAGCCTTAAGTAGAATCGCCAATCAGCCGATTACCGTACTTTGCGCGGGCCGCACCGATGCCGGCGTGCATGCGCTGGAACAGGTGGTGCATTTCGATTGCGAGGTGGAGCGGGATATGCACGCCTGGTTGATGGGTGGCAACAGCCATCTGCCGGATGACATCCGGATTACTTGGGCGCAACAGGCGCAGGGCGACTTCCACGCCCGATATAGCGCCATAGCCCGCGCTTATCGGTATGTGATACTGAACCGGCCGATGAAGTCGGCTTTGCTGAGAACGCAGGCCACTTGGTGTTATCAAGCGCTGGACGAGCAAGCCATGCATCAAGCCGCGCAGGCTCTACTGGGCGAACACGATTTTTCCTCGTTCCGCGCGCAGAGCTGTCAATCGGTTAGTCCCAATCGCTTGATGCATTTTATCGATGTGTATCGCGACGAACAGCGGGTTATCATCGACCTATGCGCCAATGCGTTTCTGCATCATATGGTCAGGAATATCGCTGGCGTGTTGATGGAAATCGGCATGGGCCGGCGGCCGGAGGATTGGACTGCCGAACTTTTGGAGACCAAAGACCGTTCCAAAGCCGCGATGACCGCGCCGCCGCATGGTTTGCACTTAGCAGCCGTGTTTTACCCGGAGCATTACGCTATCGCCAAAAACACCTTGTTCGATAAACTGCCGGCAGACGCTAAGCGCCATGATTAATCGCGCCTTTGCTTCGCAGCATGGCAAATCGAGTTGGCAAAGCGTTTAACTTAAACCTTCTAATAGCTTTTCCAGTGCGATTTTTGCGAGCTTACCTGTCCCGTTGCGCGGAATCTCCGTAACAAAATGAATTTTTCGCGGCAGAAACACCTCATCCAGATAAGGCTGTAAGCCCAGTCGAATGGCTTGATTGTCCAGTCTGCTGACGACGACAGCGGCCAAACGGCCATTCTCCTGGATAAAACAAAAACCATCTTCCACGCCGTCTATATCCTGCAAGCGACGGTTCAGTTCGGTCAAGGAAGCACGCTTGCCACCGATTTTCACCATGTCCTGATCCCGGCCCAATACCGAAAAGCGGCCGTCGGCTTGGATTTGCAGCGTGTCTTGCAAAGGCACTACGCCGGCTAAATGCGCGGCTTGCAGACAGGTTTGTCCGTTTTTATCTTGACGCAAGCTGCAGCCTGCGTAGGGTCGCCATTGGTTTTCAATTAATGTCTCGCGGCTGGCAAACGACAGGGTTTCGGTACTGCCATAGATTTCAAGCGGGGATTGCCCTAAAATTGCCGCCGTTTCACCGGCCAGCTTTTCGGATAAAGTGTCGGTAGCAGAAATAATGCCGGCCAGATTGTCCCAGGCGGCGTTGGTTTTGATTAAGGAACGCAAATGAGTAGGCGTTGACGCCAACACCGTAGGCCACGGCGCGGTGTTAATCGTCTGCCGGATGTCTTCGGCGAAGAACGGCCGGCCGTCGTGCAGCACCAGTTGGGAAAACAACGGCCAAAATACCGAGGTTTCCAGGCCGTACATATGTTGCGGCGGCGTGGTGGATAGAATCAATAGTTGCTGCTCCGCCAATCCCAGGCTGCTGACCGCCATTTCGGCGGAGGTTTTAAAGGTATGCAGGCTATGCGGACACGGCTTGGGTGTGCCGGTGCTGCCGGAGGTGAAGGCGATTACGGCGGTGCGTTGCCAATCTAAATGCGATGGCGATGCTGCGGTTGCAGAGTTTGGCGCGATGACTTCGAACCAATCCAAACCTGTTTCCTGCGGAGCGTGTTCTCTGGCGATATACGCGCCGGGATAGTCGCGTAGAATTTCCAGGATAACCGCCATTTGCCCGGCGGGCGGCAGCAGGCAAATCTGCCCGCGTACCGTGGCTGCTAACAGGCAGAGACAGAATAGGTAGCGGTTTTCGCATAAATTAAATTGATAGGGCTGATCCGGTAATTGCGCGGCCAGGGCCGTCACGTCGGCCCATAAATTGCCGCGGCTTACCACATGGCCGTTGTGGAGGGCAAACGGCGCCGTGTGTCTGGAGTCCATTGGTGTTTGTGGGGCGGGAGAGTTTTGGGTTTCCAGCATTGAAAGGGGTCTTATTGGGGCAATACCGCCAAGTTAACGCCTATCCTGCTAGGGGTTGTCGTAGAAGTTCGCTCTCCTGCTGGAGGACGATCACGCCAATTTAACTTAGCGGCATTGCCGCTGTTTCTGAATTTTTACTGGACGTATTTTAACCGGATAAGAGGGTTGGTAAGTAAATGGATGCAGATGTATTGATTATCGGGGCCGGCCCCTCCGGCAGCGTGGCTGCCAAGATGCTGAAACAACTCGGTCACCAGGTGGTGATTCTGGAAAAGGAACAGTTTCCGCGCTTTTCGATTGGCGAAAGCCTGCTACCGCAGTGCATGGCTTTCATGGAAGCCGCTGACATGCTGCCAGCCGTGACGGCGGAAGGTTTTCAATTCAAAAACGGCGCGGCATTTTCCAGAGCCGGCAAACTGACCGAATTCGATTTCACCCAGAAATTCAGCCCGGGCTGGGGCACCACCTTTCAAGTACCGCGCGCCCATTTCGATAAGGTGTTGGCCGATAGCGCCGAAGCGGCCGGCGTGCCCATTCATTATCAACAAACAATTCTGGCAGCCGATTTTAGTAATCCCGGGCATGCCAGCCTGACCAGCGTGGATGCCAAAGGCGTACACAAGGAATGGCGCGCAAAAATGGTATTGGATGCCAGCGGTTTTGGCAGGGTCTTGCCAAGATTGTTGGATCTGGAAACGCCTTCTTCGTTGTCGCCGCGGCGCGCGCTGTTCACGCATATCGAAGATCGGATTGCTGTATCCGATTACGACCGCAATAAAATTTTAATTGCCATTCATCCGGAATTTCATGAAATCTGGTACTGGCTGATTCCATTCAGCAATGGCAGAAGCTCGCTGGGTGTCGTGACGCCAGCCGGTTTTCTGGACCAGCGCAGCGGCGAGCCGTTGGAAGTGCTGAAAGAAATGGCGATGGAGGAACCGCGGCTCGCGGAGTTGTTGACCCACGCCCGTTTCGATACGCCCGCTAATACCATCGGCGGCTACTCGGCCAACGTCAAGCAACTCTATGGCCAGGGTTTTGCCTTACTCGGCAATGCCGGCGAGTTCTTGGATCCGGTGTTTTCATCCGGTGTGACAATTGCGATGAAATCAGCCGCGCTGGCCGTGCCCTTGGTTAACCGGCAATTACGCGGCGAGCCGGTAAACTGGTCTGTCGAATACGAACAGGCTTTGCGCAAAGGCATAGAGGTATTTCGGGCCTATGTGGAGGCCTGGTACGATGGCCGTTTCCAACAAATTATCTTCGAAGAAAATCAGTTGGCCAGCGTCAAAGCCATGATCTGTTCCATCCTGGCCGGCTATGCCTGGGATGAAGAAAACCCGATGACGCAGCGCTCCGCAAAAAAAATCGAGGCCATCTTGGCAACTTATCAAACTGCCTGAGCGGTGTAATTTGTATTTACATGATTTAGGCATGGTCTGCGCCCTGGGCGGCAGCAATGCGGATATTTTAGCCGGGTGGCTTGCCGGTCGCTCCGTTCAGCCGGTGCCGCCGGTCTGGCTAGACTCGATCATTCCCGCCTTCGGCGTAATAACCCAGCTACCTGCCATTCCGTCTAACCTCAAACAATACGATTGCCGCAACAACCGTTTGCTGCTGTCGGCGCTCCGCCAGATTGAGGCTTCGGTCAGCAAAGCCATAGCCCGTTACGGCGCGGAACGGCTCGGCATAGTGGTCGGCACCAGTACCTCCGGTATTGCCGAGGGCGAAACCGCAGTGCGGGTATGGCAGGAAACCGGGGGCATGCCAAGCCACTATCACTACAAGCAGCAGGAATTGGGCGGTGCGGCGGAGTTTTTGGCGGCTTACCTGGCGATTCGCGGTCCGGCCTACACCGTGTCCACGACCTGTTCATCCAGCGCCAACGCCCTGGCCTCAGCGCGCCGCCTGTTACGTTTGGGTGTCTGCGATGCGGTCGTGGTCGGCGGAGCTGACAGTTTATGCCGCACCACGCTGGAAGGCTTTTTTGCGTTGGGTGCCCTTAGCAAAGCCACTTGTAATCCGTTCAGTAAAAATCGCGACGGGACGACGATAGGAGAGGGTGCGGCTTTATTTTTAATGACGCGGGAACCCGGCGAAATCGCCTTGCTCGGTGTCGGCGCCAGTGCCGATGCCTATCATATTTCCGCGCCACGTCCTGACGGTAGCTGCGCGTTACTGGCGATGCAGGCTGCGCTGGCCGATGCACAGCTAAAGCCTAAGCAAATCGATTACATCAATCTGCACGGCACCGCAACTTGGCAAAACGATGCGATGGAAAATCGGGCGGTCGGGCAGTTGTTCGGTAGCGATACATTTTGCAGTTCCAGCAAACCATCTACCGGCCATTGTTTGGGTGCGGCGGGTGCGCTCGAAGCCGGTTTGTGCTGGTTGCTACTGTCTGATTTACATCAAGAAAGTCGTTTGCCGCCGCATCTGTGGGATGGCGAACCTGATCCCGACATGGTGCGGCTGCATTTGGTCGGGCTGGAAAACCAGGCGCTAAAGCCGCTACAATACTGCCTCAGCAACTCTTTTTCATTCGGCGGAAACAATGTGTCCTTGCTCATTGGACATCCCTGACAGCCCTGCGGTTTTTCCTTACCCCATCGAAACGCTAGTACCTCAGTCCGGGCGTATGGTATTGCTGGACCGGGTGCTGGAAGTAGGGGACAGCCATATCGTAGTCGAATTGGAGGTGCGCGAAGACGGCCTGTTTTCGTGTAGCGATCATAGCGTACCGACCTGGGTGGGCTTGGAATATATGGCACAAGCCATTGCCGCCTACTCCGGGTATCACCGCAAGTGCCGAGGCGAAGCGATTGGTTTGGGGTTTTTATTAGGCACTCGCTACTTCGAATGCTCGGTCGGCAGTTTTCCCTGTGGTGCCAAACTGACCGTCAGTGCGGAAAAAATTATTGAGGCGGCCAACGATATGTCGGTGTTCGACTGCACGATAACAGGGCAAAATATCAAGGCCAGCTCCAAGTTAAATGTGTTGCTGCCACAGGATTCGCAAAAATTTCTCGCCGGAAAAGGAATATGAGCCAACCAACCATCCTGGTCACAGGATCCAGCCGAGGCATCGGCAAAGCCATCGCCCTGCGCCTTGCTCGCGAGGGCTACGATATTGTGCTGCATTGCCGCAGTCGGCTCGATGAAGCCGAGCAAGTCAAACAGCAGATTGTCGAGATGGGCCGCCAAGCGCGCGTACTCAGTTTTGATTTAGCCGACCGGAATGCAGCCAAAGACAGTTTGGAAAACGATATTCATACCCATAGTGCCTACTACGGCGTGGTCTGCAATGCCGGTCTTTCCCGAGATAATGCCTTTCCGGCCTTGAGCGGCGAAGATTGGGACCAAGTATTGCGCAGTAATCTCGATGGTTTTTACAATGTGCTTTATCCGCTAGTCATGCCGATGATACAACGCCGTAAACCGGGGCGCATCGTCACGCTGTCTTCCGTTTCCGGTTTAGTCGGTAACCGCGGCCAAGTCAATTACAGCGCCGCAAAAGCCGGCATCATCGGCGCGACTAAAGCGCTGGCGGTTGAATTGGCGAAACGCAAAATCACCGTCAACTGCGTGGCTCCGGGTTTAATCGAGACCGAGATGCTGGAAGGATTGCCGCTTGAGGAGGCGCTTGCCGCCGTACCCGCCAAACGCTTGGGGACGCCGGAAGAAGTAGCGGCGTTGGTGGCTTTTTTGATGTCGGAAGATGCCGGCTACATTACCCGCCAAGTAATTTCCGTGAACGGAGGTTTGTGTTGACGCGGCGTGTGGTCGTTACCGGTATGGCCGGCTTTTCACCGATTGGTAACGATTGGCAAGAAATCCGCAGCAGACTTCTGGCAAAGCAATCGGGCATTCGCTACATTCCGGAATGGGAGATTTATAACGGTCTGCTGACCCGCTTGGCCGGGCCGGTGGAAAACTTCACGCTGCCGGCGCATTACACCCGTAAAAACACCCGTAGTATGGGCCGAGTCTCGCTATTGGCGACCCGCGCCAGCGAACTGGCCATGATCGATGCCGGTTTGCTGGGCGATCCGGTGATCAGCGGCGGCCGCACCGGCGTAGCCTACGGCTCGTCGGTAGGATCGACGCCGGCCATCGCCGACTTTGGCAGAATGCTGATCAATCACGACATCGGCAATCTGAATGCCACCACCTATCTAAAAATGATGGGGCATACCACCTGCGCCAACGTCGCTTTGTTTTTTCAAGTGCGCGGCCGGGTCATTCCTTCAGTCAGTGCCTGTACCTCGGGTAGCCAGGGCATCGGTTACGCTTACGAAGCGATCAAATACGGTTTGCAGGATGTGATGCTGGCGGGCGGCGCGGAAGAACTTTGCCCGACAGAGGCGGCGTTGTTCGATGCGCTATATGCCACCAGTACCCGGAACTCAGAACCAGAGTTAACCCCCAGACCGTTCGACCGCGACCGCGATGGATTGGTGATAGGGGAGGGTGCTTGTACCTTGGTATTGGAGGAACGGGAACGCGCTTTGGCGCGCGGCGCGCGGATCTACGCCGAAGTTGCCGGGTTTGCCACCAATGCCGACGGTGTGCACGCCACGCAGCCCAATGCCGACACAATGCAGGTGGTGATGCGTCTGGCCATGCAGGATGCTCAGCTTGAGCCGCAGCAAATTGCTTATATCAGTGCGCACGGCACGGCCACCGAGCAGGGCGACATAGCCGAAAGTCATGCAACGGCCGCGGTGTTTGGCGGCAATACCCCGATTAGCAGTTTGAAAAGTTTCACCGGCCATACCTTGGGTGCTTGCGGGGCCTTGGAAGCCATGGTGGCGATTCAGATGATGCGGGAAGGCTGGTTTCATCCCAATTTGAATCTGGATAATCTCGACCCGCGTTGTGCCGAACTGGATTATCTGACCGGCGACGGGCGTCATATCCACGCCGACTACATCGTCAGCAATAATTTTGCGTTTGGCGGTATTAATACGTCCTTGGTTTTACAGCGTTGGGATAGCTGAGTTGACCGAAAGCTTGGCCGAATTTGGTATCGAAAGCCGTTTGGCCTTCACAGTAAAGCACTGGTGTTTCTGGCAATCCGCGCATCATCCCCAGACCAAGGTCTGGCCCAACGGTGAAATATTGCCGCATAACCAAGGCAAACCCGATGTGGGGTTTTTACCGGCGATGCAAAGGCGCAGATTATCGCCTTTAGCCAGAGCCGCCTGCGCTGTGGCCTGGCGCTGTCGCGGCGAAAATGGCGACATGCCCTCGGTGTTTTTTTCAAACCATGGCGAAAGTCAGTATTATTTCGAGATGCTGGAAGAGTTGGCAGAGGGCGAACATGTCTCGCCTAGCCGCTTTAGTCAATGTGTACATAATGCCATCGCCGGCTTGGCGAGTTTTCATGGCTCCAGTTTTCTGCCTTATGTCGCCTTGGCCGGCGGTACGGAAGGGCTGTTTTCGGCTTTTCTGGAAGTCGGCGGCATGCTGCTGGATGCTCCTCAGGTTTTGCTTGTCTGCTACGAACAGCCTCTCCCCGACGCTTATTTACCCTATCTGACCGGCAGTCAAACGACCTGGGCTTTGGCGATGACGCTGGCGAGGTCTGGCGGCGTGGGGCCGCAATTGCATTTGACGCGCGAGCCGGCAAATGGCCCGGCGTTGGCGGAAAATGGCTTGCCGAAGTTAGTTCAAGCAGTCATATCTGGCCAGCAAAGCGGCTATTGTCAGCAGGATAGGGCTATCTGGGATTGGCGTTTGGATGGTATTTCGTGATGTCGATTGCCAGCAGCGTAAGCGATCTGCCGTAACCCAGGGTATAATCCACGCTTGGCGTAGTAATTTATCGCGCGGTTGGCACAGAAACTTTGGCGCTTGGAGTGATGCCAGAGGAAAATACAATATCAAACCGATACTCGCTAAATCGAGGCTTTAGAGCGATTCTCAGGCCGAGTCGAGTATCGCAATAGGAAACAACACCCGTATGAAGACCCAAGAAGACGTATTCGCCACCTTAAGAGAATTGATGTCGGAAATGTTCGAGTTAACCCCCGATGACATTACCTTGGAGGCGAACTTGCGGCAGGATTTGGACATCGACAGCATAGACGCGGTGGATTTGATGGTCAGGCTGCGCGAGATTACCGGCAAACGCATCAATCCCGAGGATTTCAAAAATGCCCGCACCATCCAGGACGTGGTGGATACTGTGTATCGGATCAGCGCTGAATAGGCTGAATGTTTAAAAACTTTCTCAGCAACCTGGTCCCGACGAAGATTCAGGCAAATCCCGATACCAGTGTTTGCCCACAATCCCCAGCAGAGCCTCGGCAAATTATCCTTAATGTGATTATCGGGGCAGCGACTGTCAGCTATCCCTTTCTGATTTGGATTTCCGCCGATTATTTTCAGCCTCGCGCCATGGCTTTGGGGCTAGCCGGATTGTTCTTGCTGCGTTACTGGCTGCAAAAACATCGCAAATCGGCCGGCCTAGCCGAGTCTCGGCTGATATTGGCGTGCGCGCTGTTTCTGTTGCTTGGTGCACTGGTTAACGATGCTGACTGGCTGCTGGCTTATCCGGTGTTCGTCAGTCTGCTGTTTTTTGCGGTATTTTCCTTTAGTTTGATTCATCCGCCGACGGTGGTGGAACGGTTGGCCAGGCTGGAATTTCCGGATCTGCCCGCTCATGGCGTGCTGTATACCCGCAGAGTAACGCTGGTTTGGAGCTGTTTTTTTCTCGGCAATGCGGCAATTTCTTTGCTGACGATTTGCTATGGCGACCGCTGGTTGTGGAGTATTTACAACGGTTGCATCTCGTATGTGCTGATGGGTTTGTTGATGGCAGGAGAAATGGCAGTCCGCCGTAAAGTGAAGGCCAGCTTTTGAGTACGCCGACGCAGGAAAATCAACAAGGCGTTTTGTTCCCGGAAACGCTAGTCGAAAAAATTCAGGCCGACGGCGTGGTGTTGGCCTTGCGCATTCCCAAAGATCTGACTTATTTCAACGGTCATTTCGATGAAATTGCGGTAGTACCGGGCGTCGTGCAAATCCAATGGGCGGTGCATTATGCCCGGCAATACCTCGGTTTAACCCACGTCTTCAGTCATATGGAATCGGTAAAATTCAAAGAGCTGTTGTTACCTGGACAAGAGCTGGAATTGGCATTGCACTATCTGCAACAAGCCGGCAAACTCACTTTTTGTTACCGCTCGGCAGCCTGCGAATATAGCTCGGGTAGAATCTACTTTCATGACGACCTTATTTAAGCCCTGCATCCTGATTCCGGTTTATAACCATGAAAAGCCGCTCCCCGGCATTATTGAGCGCTTGGAGGCGCATGAACTGCCTTGTCTGTTGGTGGATGACGGTAGCGATGCGTCCTGCGCCCAGGTGATTCGCGGCTTAGTTGAGCAATATGACTGGGTGCAAAGTATCAGGCTAGAGGTAAACCAAGGTAAGGGCGCGGCGGTCAAGGTCGGCATTCTGGCGGCTCAAGCCCAAGCCTATTCGCACGCGCTGCAAGTCGATGCCGACGGCCAGCACGATTTAAACGATCTGGATAAATTTCTAAGCGCCGCCAGACTAGCGCCGGAAGCAGTGGTTATCGGCCGAGCCCTGTTCGACGCATCGATTCCTAAACTGCGCTACTACGCTCGCTACCTGACCCATATTTGGGTACATATCAACACCTTATCTTTTGCCATCCCCGACTCGATGTGCGGCTACCGGGTTTACCCTCTAGCGTCTTGTGCAAAGTTGATTCAAAGCCTTGCGATGGAAAATCGCATGGGCTTTGATACTGAGATTTTGGTGCGGCTTTATTGGCAAGGCGCGGCAGTCATCTCCATTCCCACCCAGGTTCGCTATCCGCTCGACGGCTTATCGCATTTCCGCGCCTGGGAGGATAATCTGCTCATCAGTCGGACCCATGCCCGCTTGTTTTTCGGCATGTTGTTACGCTGGCCAAAATTGTTGCTGAGGCATTTTCAATGAAACCCGTGAACGCCGCCGCCCGGCATTGGGCCGCTGTAGAGGAAAACAGCCTGTTGTGGGGCATACAGGCTTTGGTATGGGTATATCGGCTGTTCGGCCGCTGGGTGTTTCGTTTATTTTTGCGACCGGTGGTGAGTTATTACTTTCTGGCCGGACGTCTTGCCCGCGAGTCATCAAGGGAATATCTGCGGCATCTGTCCCGGTTTTACCCGGAGTTGGGTTTAGGCGGCGGGCTCTGGCAAAGTTACCTGCATTTCTTAAGCTTCGGCGAAACCTTGCTGGACAAAATTGTGGTGTGGACCGGCAATATCACGCCGGAACAAGTGGATTTTCCCAATCGCCAGCTGTTGCTGGATTTGATCGAACAA
Source organism: Methylomonas sp. MK1 (assembly GCF_000365425.1). Lineage (NCBI taxonomy): Bacteria > Pseudomonadati > Pseudomonadota > Gammaproteobacteria > Methylococcales > Methylococcaceae > Methylomonas > Methylomonas sp. MK1. The sequence continues at coordinate 149,949 of NZ_AQOV01000001.1, read as the reverse complement.
AAGCGCGGCGCCATGCTGCTGTCCGGGCATATCGGCAATCTGGAAATCTGTCAGGCCATCGCCACGATGCGCGGCCACATCCATCTCAACATCTTAGTGCATACCAAACATGCCGAGAAGTTCAACCGCCTGCTCGGCAGTCGCGGCAGCGCCACGATACAGTTGATTCAAGTAACGGAGCTAAGTCCGGCGATTGCGATCAGCTTGCAGGAAAAGATCGAGCGTGGCGAGTTTCTGGTGATGGTGGGAGACAGAGTACCTGTGCAAGGCAGTCGCACCGTGTCGGCCAGTTTTCTGGGGGAGAATGCCGAATTTCCGCAAGGTCCGTATCTGTTGGCTTCCTTGTTGCGTTGTCCGGTTTTTACCCTGTTCTGCTTCCCGGTAGACGGACGCTTCAAAATTCATCTTGAACCGTTCTCGGACAGCATTCGCATCCCGCGAGCCGAACCCAAACGACAAGACATGCTGCAATCTCTGGCTAGACAATATGCCGAACGGTTGGAAACGTATTGCCGCATCGCACCACTGCAATGGTTTAATTTTTACCCGTATTGGCGCAAGCCGGTCGCGGGTGACAGCGGTCAAATAGCCGCCGAGGACAAGTAAATATGTTGCGCGCCGAAGTGGAATTAACTGTGCCGTTTCACGACATTGATCTGCTAAACATCGCTTGGCACGGGCATTATTGCAAATATATCGAGATTGCCCGTTGCGCGATGCTGGACAAAATCGGCTACGGTTACATGGCCATGAAAGAAACCGGATACGTCTGGCCGATTGTGGATTTGCAGTTGCGTTACGTGCGTCCTGCGCAGTTCGAGCAGCGGATTCGGGTATCGGCGGAGCTGGTCGAGTGGGAATACCGGATGAAGATCAAGTATTTGGTCGCCGATGCCGAAACCGGCGAAGTCTTAGCCAAGGGCCATACCATCCAGGCGGCCGTCGATGCGGTAAGCCGCGAAATGTGCTTCGCTTCGCCAGCGGTGTTTTTGGAAAAACTCGGCATTAAAATCGATTCGCCCTAGACAGACGCTAGCTATGGCGCTTGTGTTCAGGACTTTCCTGGCTTGTTCTATCTGTTGTACTGTCGCGTCGCTGTTTTGCCCAGCGTCAGCATGTTCCTAACCTTTTGTTTGAGGGATTTTGACTATGTTCAGAAAAAACTGCATTTTGATGTGGCTATGCCTGGCTGTTTTGGCGGTAGGTTGCAAGAAGGAGCTGAAACCCGGCGAAGGTGCGGCCGCGGCCGTGCAGCCCGCTCAGGTTTATTACACGCAGTTCAGCCTGTTCCAAGAACAAAACAAGTTTCGCACCACCAATTATCGTAAAGGCCAATTGATTCCGATCAATACGCCGGTCGCGTTGCTGAAGCTGAATTCCGACGAAGCGGTGCTGAGGATAGAATCCAGCGGCCAACTGATTACAGTCGAAAACGTGCAAAAATTTACCAAGGACGATATGCCCATCGCCTTCAGTAAAATCGCCGGCACCAGTAAGGTCGACCTTAACCAATTTACTGCCGCTGAGCGTGAGAGCATTTTGGTGGGGCAGGTGAAGACAGGCATGAGCAAAAAAGCCGCACTAGCCGCCATCGGCTACCCGCCGCAGCATGTGACGCCTTCGCTGGATAGCGACGAGTGGACCTACTGGTCCAACCTATTCAACCGCTTTGTGGTGAAATTTAAAAACGGCAAGGTCGATAGCATTGTCGAATAAGCACCAGGCTTTTTATGAATCCAGCCCTTAAGTATCGTCGCTCCCGCGAAAGCGGGAGCCCAGTGACGATGTGGGCTTCGTGGCGCGGTGTAACGGCTCCGAGGAATTTAAGGGCCGGGTTAATAATCGCTGGTCTATTCAAACCCAAATCCTGCTTTTGCCCAAGCTTTGCTGCCTCCTTCCAGATTACTTAAATGCTCGTAACCCAGTTCGTGTAGCGTTTTGGCGGCGGCATTCCCCATTGGGCCGCCTTCGCAATATAGATATATTGGGGTGGTTTTATCTTGGGGCAGTTTATCCAGGTGTTTCTCGACGCTGTTGTAAGGAATAAACGCATCGGTGCCTTTGATATGGCGCTGCTCCGGGGTATGCACGTCCACCAGAAAAATATCCTGACGTTGCATCAGCTGATTTAACTCCGGCGCCGTGACCATTTGTAAATAATCGGGTGCTTGAAACGCGCAACCGCTCAGAAACAGGGCCAACGCTGCACTGGCATAGGTTTTATTCATGGCTTAAATCTCCGAAATCAGATGGGTGCGTTAGGGATTTTGGCAACGATCGAAGCTTTCGCTTAACGTGACCGGTTGCAACTTCTCGGCGGTAATGGTGTCCAGCAGGGGCGGCAATACCTCCAGAATCACAGGCTGGCCGCTGCTGGTCCGCGCGACGTTACTGTCATGCAATAACAGAATGTCGCCAGCCTTCAGGTCTTTCAATAGTTTTGCCAGAACCACTTGCGGATTGCCGTCGATAGTATCGAAGCCGCGCCGGGTCCAACTCGCTAATTGCAGCCCCAAACGCTTGAGTACCGGATCCAACAGAGGATTTCGCAAGCCTACCGGCGGCCGGAAAAATCGCGGACGGCTGCCGGTGACTTCCGTCAGAGCGTCCTGGGCGGCGTTGAGTTCCGCCATCCAGCCATTTAACAACAGAAACGGCAAATGGTACTTATGGTGCATGCTGTGATTTTCCACCGCGTGCCCGCGTTTGACGATGTCCCGGCATAGGTCAGGGTAGCGTTGGGCTTTGGCGGCGATACAGAAAAATGTCGCCTTGGCACCGCGCTGCTCCAGAATATCGAGCACGGCCGGGGTGATGTCCGGGTCGGGGCCGTCGTCGATGGTAATGGCGATTTCGCCGCGCGCCACAGAAGCGGGCGGTAACGAGGTCCAATTAGATCCCGTCCAGTCGCAACGCGGCCAAAGGCCGGCAAAGGTTAACACCAAGTGGTCGACAATAATCGCAGTCAGGGCCCAGGGCCAGATACTAGGCTGCACGGCTACCGCCAACAGCGCAGCGGCGGTTAACCACAAGGAAGCCTTTATCAACGGCGTTGGTTGCCAATCTCGGTAAGCGGAAAAATTCATCATGAGTGGGATAGGGGGTTGGCCTTGTACGCGTCGCCGGTGCCGAGCAAGGCGGCGATCAGGTTTTTCTGCACTTCCGAACTGCCGGAAAACAAGCGGCCGGCCATGGCATCCTGCACCAATTCCGCCAGCGCACTACCCGATTCCAACCCGGCAGCACCCATAATCTGCACCGCATCCAGACTGGATTGCAAGAAAGCCTCTGCGGCGTACAATTTGGTTTGCGCCGACGCCAGGGTAAGGCGTTGACCTGCGTCGCACAGCCGCGCGCATTCGTTTAACCATAAAGCGATAGTATCCAGCCTTAGCTTCATCTCGGCAATCCGATGGCTGATGGCCTGATGCTTACCCAGATGCACACCGCCCGAGCGCCGCTCACGACTGTAACGCACCACCTCCGTTAGCTGCCAGTCCATGATGCCGGCAATGCCGGCAAAGACAAAGGCCCGTTCGTATTCCAGTGCCTTCTGGATCATCTGCGTGCCGGCACCGATCTTTCCCAGCAGGCGATCGGAATCGAGCCGGCAATCCTGCAAAATCACGCTACCGGTGGCACTGCCCCGGCAAGCAGCTAGCGCGCCTTCATCACTAAAACGGCAGCCGTCATCGTTACTGGAAACCAGAAACGCGCAAATTTTGCCTGCCAATTTGGCGTACACCACCAAGCAATCGGCCACGGGGGCGTTGGTGATATAACGCTTTTCGCCGTTCAACACATAACTGTCGCTGTGTAACTCCGCGTGGGTTGTCATCGCCTGTACGTCCGAGCCGCAAGACGGCTCGGTGATCGCATGCCCGCCCAGCCATTGTCCGCTGATTAAAGGCGGCAGAAATTGTGCTTTCTGCGCCTCGCTGCCGTACAACAGAATAGGAAAAACCGATCCCCACAAATGCGCATTGACCGCCAGCATCAGGCCAGGGTCGCGGCAAGTTTCTCCGAGTCGGCGATGGCTTTTGACTAGCGCGGTAAAGTCGTCGCCAAAACCGCCTAAGTATTGGGGGAGGGCATGGCGGAACACACCCAACTCGGCGACGGTACGTAGCCTGGCTTTGATTTGGGCATCATTCGGTGGGCCTGCATAAGCGGGTATGCTGGAGAAATCGGGGATTTTAGTCATGACGGAGCTGTTGACGAACCTAATAAAGCCCAATTGTATCGTTCCCACGCGGAGCTTGGAAACGCAGGAAAATCGCAGCCGTCATGCCGGCAGAAAAATGCAGTATTGTGGCAACTGATCTTGCCTCCTATTCCCAGGCACCCAGCTAAAGGTATCCAGTGGTGGGTGATCAAAACCTTCGCCCACCAATTTAGTTGCTCGTTGCTTTTTCGACATTCGGCCGTGAAGCACAAAAGGTGGCGGTAACTTGCTGTCCAACGCTAACAAAATAGCATCCAGATGTTCGGTGCGCTCAGTCAGGACCAGTACTTTTCGACCCAGATCAAAAGCTGTAATAATCTCCCGAGCAATCGCCGCCGTTCAGTCCAAATCATTGGCAATGTGACGAAATACATCTTGAATGGCCGACTCCATCTACAAACCGCCACTAAATCCGATACAAACCCAGCCAAATTTTGAATGCCTTGGGTCGGCCAAAAGCTATCAGACGAGCCAAACGCGTCAATGGCAAGTGTCCAGCCAAAAGCAGTCGGTGTTGCCGCAACGGTCGCGAACGATTCCGAAGGCTACTTCGTCCTAAGGGAGTGCTTGCTCTCATGCAATATGCGAGCTGTTATTGCCTTTAACTTGTCTTTGATAAGGGTTGCACGTTCAAGATCGGTTGGCTGAGTTTTACCGCTTCCAGGTTTTTGAAAGGGGGCGAGTTCGAAGATCGATACTAATAGAGCTGTTGATAGTTTCATCTCTTGTAACATCTGTAATCGCTGATCCGATTCCGCTAGTCTGACTTCTGATAATTGTTGTATCGCTTGTTTTAAGCCTGAAAGGTAAGTGTTTTTGATCTTTGAGTCCAACTCCGCAGCGGACATTTGGCCTCTGCGAAAAGTAACTATGTCGAGATCAAGTAAAACAAGTTCATGAAACAGACTATTCGCGCCCTGCATCAATAAGGCTTGATTTGTTAGCTCTGATTTAATGTTCAATGTTGCCCGGGGCGACATCGAGACTAAAGCTGTTGTAGCGACAACCGTCGACGACAGACCTATTATTAGGTGTTTTTTGACGCGGTGTTTGAAACTTTCCATTTCCAAGCGTTCCGGCAACAGTAAACCCAATAAGCAACCAGTTAGCATAGCGCCGATATGCGCCGCGTTATCAATGCCGCGATTGGTAAATCCATAGAGCAAAGCATAAAAAACAAACAACACTATGCCGCTCAACCTTCGTTTACTAAAAATTTTTGGTAAGCGCTCCCTGTGTTGATACAAACCAATCATTAGCGCAATAGCAACGCCTAACACAGCCCCGGACGCACCTGCGGAAACTGCGTGTTGCGCACCAAAATAAAGGCTGAGCCCATTGCCGATCAAACCGGAACCTAAATAAATCAGTGTAAAAGGCAGATGACCGTATATGCGTTCCACCACCACCCCACCAACGACATATAGCCCCGCCATATTGATGCCTAAATGTATCAGGCTACCATGGAGAAACATGGCGGTTGCCAGTCGCCACCATTCGCCACGTTGAATATCAAATGCAGTATTACCGCCCCAACTCAGTAGCTGCTCGGATGGCGTTTGCTCTATTTTCGCCCCGGCATGCCACATTGCAATCCAAACCAATACGTTGACACCGATTAGCAACCAGGTGATCCACGCTATGGGAGCATAAGCCTCCAACTGATCATGAAACGCTTTTTCCTCGGCTAGCGGATTAGTGGCGAAATTGTTGGCCGATTGACTGACGCTAGAATTACCAGTGGATTTTATAGTTGATCGAGCGAATCCCAAACGCTGATTGATTATTTCCAGCAACTCGATTTGATCTTCTGTAGACAAAGACGATATAGGTAGCACTGGTCGCGCGGGGTTAATACCAGTCCAGGACATAGAGTCATCAATAACCCCTACAATAGCTTGTAATCGAAATTGTATGAATGGCAAATTATTGAGTTTGGAAATATTGGCTTCCACCAACTCACTCCAGCTATGCCGTTTAATTGCGCCGGCAAACAGCTGAGACTCTATGCCATCGTTATCCAATGTGACAATTGGTTGGTGGTCGGGCAATCGGCGTTTAAGAATGCTATCGAATATCGCCACAACCACATATGTGAAAACAATCGGAAGCCAAAGCCTGCCGTATTCGTGTTTCTTGCTGATGACAATAAGAAATACCCAGGAAGCAACCAGCCACCACCACAAGCTGTTTCGATATTTGGCCAAGGGACTCTTGATAGACGAATAAAATTGTTTGCTGATTGTTGCAGATTGAGTTCGGTGCATGACAACCCGTTGTTGATAGTCTGCTCCAATTATAGATAGAGCAATTGGAGAAGTGTTGGCCTTGAAATGTGCGATTACGTTAGCTAATCGTACTTACATTTTGAAGGACAGCTTATTTCCCGTTTGCTGCCCTTGCAATTTAATCTTATTTGTCGGCTTAGGGTCGATTGTGCATTTCCATACACCCAAAAGCCACCATTCATTACTTACCTAGTCGTATCGGAACCGGTGGCGGTACTCGTTGTTATATGCTTCGAGCAAAGCAATCAGTCTTGCGTTTTCAGCTTGAAGATCGGATAAAAGCGCATTACTAGTCATCAATGTCATATTCGGATAACAATATTGCCATATCTTCGCCAACACCCCAGCCGACATTCGGGCCTTGCAGCGCAACTTGCTCGAGTCTGTGTATAAAAGCTGGGCGTTTGGCTTCCGGCAAGGCCATGACATATTTCAATGCTTGTTCGAACATACGCACTAAGGCATCAAAATAGCCTTCATCGTCCATGCCGCAGTAACCCAGGAATACAAACACTTCCTCGCAATAAAAAACCGATAGTTCAGCCAGTCCTTCGGGTTGACCGAGCGCCTTTTTGTAATCGGTAATCGCTTTCTTCGCTTTGACCACAGAGATGGGTTGATTGCGCATGACATCCGAGCAAATCCAGCGGGAAATCGTGTCCTTATAGGGTTTAATAATATCCTCGCCCAACCCGAATCGTGCATGCAGAAACGTTTGATTATCTTTATTGGCCGCGTATATATCCTGTATCAGCCCGATCAGACCAACTCGATCGACGTCAGCCAATTTGGATTTAACGTCTTTCCAGGTTGCTTTGGTTTTTTTCTGTTTGCTAGTCATTTGCTGTCGGTTGTTTTATTTTGGTTCGTACTTGCAGTTAGCCTAAGTTATATCATCAGCATTCAGCGCTAACCATCACAGTCACATAGATTTGACACAGAAAGGGGCTATTTTTCCCGAACGGGAACTTCAATGCTTGTCTATCGTAAATTCTAAATTAAATTTCCCGTTCGGGAAATTAAACTTGCATATTGGTTGTTTTCGCCTAATAATTTCCCGAACGGGAAAAATCTGATGATCAACATTCACTCTACCCAACAACTTGGCCAAGCGCTGCGCGCCGCCCGCAAACAGCTCGAATTAACTCAATCCGAATTGGCGTTGGCGGCAGGTGTTGGCGTTCGCTTTATCGTCGACCTCGAAGCCGGCAAGCCGACCGTGCGTCTGGAAACGGTGATGCGCGTTATTGAAGCACTGGGTGGGCAGGTCATGCTCGATGGCCTGCCGGATATAAGCGAAGCACCATGAGTTATTTGCTTGCCGTTTATTTATTTGATCGTCGAGTGGGGGATTTGGCTCTGGTGGAAGGCAGACTGCAATTTTGCTACAGCGCCGACTGGCTGCAACAAGCCGACGCAGTCCCTCTGTCCTGTTCATTACCGTTGCAAGTAGAGGTTTTCAATGATCTGCAGGCGAGGCCGTTTTTTGCCGGCCTGTTACCGGAAGGCAAATTACGCCAACTGATCGCACGCCTGTTTCAGGTCTCGAAGCAGAACGACTTTGCCTTGCTCGATCATATTGGCGGTGAATGCGCCGGCGCCGTTTCGCTTTTGCCGCCAGACCGATTACCCACTGTATCTGAACCAGCGAACGAGATAGACTGGCTATCCGACTCTGACGTACTGGCTTTACTGGATGAATTGCCGCAGCGGCCGATGCTGGCTGGTCAGGATGGTTTGCGCTTATCGTTGGCGGGCGCTCAGGATAAATTACCGGTGGTGTTTGATGGTCAACGAATCGGTCTGCCCCGCAATGGCACGCCCAGTAGTCATATTCTTAAACCGGCCATCTCAGCCGTTGAAGACAGTGTGATCAACGAAGGTTTCTGTATGTCACTGGCAGATGCGATGCAATTCCAGGCCGCACAGTCGAGGATTTGTGCCGTTCGCGATCGTTCATTTCTGCTGGTTGAGCGATATGACAGAACTCAAGCTGCAAATGGCCAACGCGTGCGACTGCATCAGGAGGATTTCTGCCAAGCACTTGGCGTGGTACCGGAACTGAAATACCAGAACGAGGGTGGACCGGGTTTGGAACAGTGCTTTGACTTGGTCCGCCGCGTGACCCGACCGAGTGCGCCACAGGTACTGCGTCTGCTGGATGCGGTCATTTTCAATGCCTTGATCGGCAACCACGACGCCCATGCCAAGAACTTTTCTATCTTGTATGCCGACAAGGGCGCAGTTCTGGCGCCGCTCTACGACGTATTGTCGACCGCCGTTTATCCCAGCCTGACGTCCAAGATGGCGATGCAGTTGGGCGGCAAATACAAATTCAGCGAAGTACAGGCAAGACACTGGGATCGCTTTGCCCAAGCGGCGGGATTGTCGGTGGCACAAACCCGAAAACGTATCCTCGGCTTGTGCCAACGGCTACCAGTCGTCGCTCGCAGGTTGCAGACATCGGCGAATAAAGAATTCGCCGGAAACTCGGTGATTGAACAAATCGTACAGCTGATCGAGCAACGCGCGGCGCTGACAGTCAGGCGGTTCGCCGGGTTTGATTAAACTCCAAAGCTCTTGGATACGCGACACAGACTATAGCAAGGCCGGTGACTGTCACTTATTGAAATGCTTGGGGTGATCTAATTGATATTTGGAAAAATAGGATAGCTCGCTTTCCTCTGGTGATGCAGAGGGCAGATGAGAATAGAGCTTGTTGACCACATTTTTGAACCACAGTGGCCTGTAGATTAAGACAAATATCAGGATTGAGTCGGTGACCGGGACCGGGAGTATTTCCAAGCAGCCGATGGTGACTAAAACTAGAAACCACTTGAGACGCCATAGCAGCGGCGGATTTCTGCGTTTAAAGTGAAATATTTTCTTCATGCTCAACCAGTTTTACCGAGGCGTTATTCAAAGGGAACGTGGCAATCATTAGGCATAAAAAAAGGACCGGGTGTTAACCAAAGTCCTTTATTTTTATGGTGCCTCAGACCGGAATCGAACCGGTACGACCTTTCGGTCGCGAGATTTTAAGTCTCGTGCGTCTACCTATTTCGCCACCGAGGCCTTCTTACTGATGAAGTGCGAAGGCCGCGAATTCTATAGCATTGATTAAATTTGTCAATTGAAAAATGGCAAATTAATGTCGGTTTATCCGTTCGCGATGGCAAATCCTAATAGGCCTTAAACCGCTTGTTTGATTCTGAGTAAGGCATTTTCCAGATTGGTCATGCTGGTGGCAATAGAGATTCTAATGTGGCCAGGGCAGCCGAATGCTGAGCCTGGCACTAGGGCCACGCCGGCTTTTTCGATTAAGAATTCGGCAAATTCCAGATCGTCGTTGATACCGTCCAGTCTGCTCAGCAGTTTTTCCACATTGGGGAACACGTAAAAGGTGCCGTCGGTGGGCAAGCATTCAATGCCATCAATGCTGTTGAGTTCGGCGACCACATAATCGTGACGCTTTTTGAATTCCACCATCATCGTGTCTATGCAGCCTTGATCACCATTCAGGGCTTCCTCGGCTGCTACTTGCGAGATCGATGTAGGGTTGGAGGTGCTTTGCGACTGAATGATGCACATTGCTTCAATCAAGGGCGCTGGTCCTGCTGCATAGCCGATCCGCCAACCGGTCATGGAATAAGCTTTGGATACACCGTTTAAGACGATGGTGCGGTCGTAAAACTCTGGGTGAGCGTTAAGGATGTTGACGAATTCGCCTTTGTTCCAGAGGATCAACTCGTACATGTCGTCGGTAGCGATCAACACCTCGGGAAAATCCAATAATACGTCGCCCAGGGCTTTTAATTCATCCAGGCTGTAGGCCGCGCCAGTTGGGTTGGATGGACTGTTGATCACCAATAAGCGGGTCTTGGGGGTAATGGCAGCGCGCAGTTGTGCAGGAGTGATTTTAAAATTTTGCGCTTGACCGGCTTCTATTATCACGGGGACGCCATCCGCCAGCAGCACCATATCCGGGTAGGATACCCAGTATGGGGCAGGGATGATAACTTCGTCGCCGGGGTTCAGTAGTGCCTGTGCCAGATTGAAAAAACTTTGTTTGCCGCCGCAGGACACCAGGATTTGGTTGGCTTGGTAATCCAGGCCATTGTCGCGTTTGAACTTGGCGATAACGGCTTTTTTTAAGCCGGCGGTACCGTCTACTGCGGTGTATTTGGTAAAACCTGAGTTAATGGCTTTAATAGCGGCGGCTTTAATATGGTCCGGCGTATCAAAGTCCGGCTCGCCGGCACCCAGACCGATAATATCTTTGCCGGCAGCACGCATCGCGGCGGCGCGGGCGGTAATAGCCAGGGTAGGGGACGGTTTGACCGCTTTTACGCGGTTAGACAGGGTAATGCTCATGATGCCTCGGTCGAAATTTACTCAAATGGTTTGCATTATACGGCATAACGCTAAAAGCGCCTTATTCCTGAAACAATCTGCCGGCTTTTAAATCGGCAAAAACCTCAATTCGAAAATTTTAAGCGTCGATCTTCCGCGTAGGCCGCCAGCTCGTTCAGTATCGCTTGATTTGCATTGGGCTCCTCCCGCATCAGCGCAATTTTGGCAGTGAACTGATCCAGCGTCAGCCCGCCATTCCCAAGTACACCGTTTAGTTTGTCGCGACAATATTGCTGCCAGAGCTGGGCGTCTTCTCTGGATAGGGTATGCGGATAATTCCGGGCGCGATAGCGAAACAGCATTTCCGGCAAACGGACATCATCAAAATCGGCAGCAAAGTCCGAAAGTTTCTCGGGTTTTGCTTGCCTGATTCGCGTCATCATAGCTTTGTCGCTGTTGCTGAAAAATCCGCCGCTGTAAATCATCAAATCAGGATCGTTAGGTGAATCTTGATATTGACGGGTAAATACTTGCGACAGCTTTTCCGCTAAAGGTGGCGCAGTCTGAATCCGCTTCAAATTTGCTCGGCATAGGTCTAAATCGAGTCGCAAGCGTTCGGCGTCGGGCGCTCTTACCACCGACAAAGGCGCCAATACCGGGGCTTTGTTGATATGTACGGTTTTTAAGGGGATTCTGGCAACGCCTTCCGGCAGCGCGTCGCTGGCAACAAATAGCCGCTGCTGAATCTCTTCCGCACTTAACTCAAGCAAGGGGGCCGGATCGACCGAAAGGTCGTAAACGATGATTTCGTTGTTATTGCTAGGATGCTGTACCAGAGGCAAGATCACGGCCAAGCTATTATTCCGCGCCGAAAACCGACCGGAGACATGAATTAAGGGGGTAAAGCTGCCGAGTTGCAATAGGTTTAACGCAGCGTTTTTATATCGATTGGTCAATAAATAGTTGAATAGTTTTGGCTGCCGCTCTTTGATTAATTTGGCCATTGCGATGGTCGCATAGACGTCGGATAACGCATCGTGCGCGGCTTCATGGGCGATGCCATTGGCTTTGGTGAGTTCTTCCAATTTAAAGCTGGCGACGCCGTCGGCATTGACCGGCCACTCGATACCTTCCGGCCTTAAGGCTTTGGCGGCCCGGACTACGTCGATAATGTCCCAGCGCGAGTTACCGTTTTGCCACTCGCGCGCATAGGGGTCGTAAAAATTACGGTAGAGTAGGTTGCGGGTGACTTCATCGTCGAAACGGATGCTGTTATAACCCACGCTGCAAGTGCCTGGCTCTACAAGCTGCTGGTTAATCAAGGCGGCAAACTCCGCTTCGCAAACACCTCTTTCTGCCGCCAATTGCGGGGTGATACCGGTAATCAGGCAGGCCTCGGGGTGCGGTAAGTAATCATCGGCAGGCCGGCAGTAGGCCATGACAGGCTGGCCGACGATATTGAAATCATCATCGGTGCGGATGCCGGCAAATTGACAAGGCCGGTCGCGTTGCGGATCTATGCCGAAGGTTTCGTAATCGTGCCAAAAAAAAGTTGCTGTAGTCATTAAATACGCGAGGGTAGGCGGACAGAGTCGGGAAAATTTCCGCAAACATGCTTTTGCGAATACTTGCGGACAGATTTTATTTTATAATCGCCCGCTCCATTTTATGTGTCCATCATAGGAAAGTGTTATGAAAAAAACCTCGCTACTCGTTTCTACCGTTTTATTTTTGTTCGCCGGTTTAGCCAATGCTCATGGTCCGGTCAGAGCAAAAATGACAGCCACCATCACTGTCGATGCGCCAGTGGCAAAAGTGTGGGATTTGATCAAGAACTACGACGATATGTCTTGGCACCCAGGCATTAAAAGCGTGAAAGGCGACGGTACCAATAACAAAGGCGCCATCCGCGTGTTGACTTTGGCGAACGGCACCATCACAGAAGAATTAAAAGCCTATGACGCCGCAAAATTTTCTTACAAATACAAAATCACCGATATGAGTTCAACCGGCACTATTAAACATGCCGGCCAAGATGAGCCGCTGCCAGTATTGCCAGTCGGTAACTATGCGGCAGAATTGTCCGTGAACGATAAAGGCGGAAAAGCAGAAATCGAGTGGGTGGCCACTTACTACCGTGCTTATGTCAACAACAATCCACCAGCAGAATTGAACGAAGAAACTGCCGATAAAGCGGTTAGCAATGTTCTGAAAACCGGTCTGGAAGCGATTGCCAAAAAAGTAGGCTCAGGTTCCGCTGCGGTTGAGATCGACATTAAACGCTAAGTTGTTGTTTCCGGTTCTCGGTAATTCACGCCGAGAACCCTCGCTCCCCCTGCCTGTTATTCTCATCATGTGCATCAGATATTCGTTTTTGGTTTTTTCACTGCTGGCTGTATTCCTATCTAGCGCTAGCGCCGATTCGCGTGCCTTTATTACGAATCAGCTAGATAACTCGGTATCGGTAATCGATACAAAAAGCCAACAAGTAATAGAAACGATCAAAGTAGAGGGTAAGCCTGCCGGCGTTGCGCTGAATCAAGCGAAGAAACAGGTATACATCAGCACCCCGGAAGGCGGCGGTTTTGCGGTTTTGGATGGCGAGAAACTAACTACTTTGACCAAGGTTAAAGTCGGAGGGGCATCGCTAGGGATCACTGCGGATAGAAAGGGCGAGCTGGTATTTGTCGCCGATTGGTATGAAAACTCGGTGACGGTTTTCGATACCAAAAATTTTGCGAAGATAAAAACCATTACCGTCGGCAAATCGCCGTCTGGCATGACGGTCAGTCCGGACAATCGCTGGCTGTATGTCGCCAATCGCATCGACGATTCCATTTCGCAAGTCGATTTGAATAAATTGACAATCCGCAATACCACCAAGGTCGGCGCGCATCCATTCGGCATTGCTGTGGACAGTCAAGGTAAACGTCTATATTCCGCTAACGTGGAAAGCGATAACGTGACTGTTTTGGACGCCCGTAGCATGAAGCGTCTAGCAACCATCAAGGTCGGCGCCAGACCGTATGCAGTTTCATTGGCATTGAACGACAGTCTATTGTTTGTTACGAACCAGGACGATAGCACGGTATCGGTAGTCGATACCGCCACATTGAAGCAGATTGAGGTCATCGCTGTGGGCGATAAGCCGGAAGGTATCAGCACGCATCCGGACGATCAAAAGGTCTACGTTGCCAACTGGTTTGACAACAACGTGTCCGTCATCGACGCCAAAACCCTGAAAGTGGTAAATACCATTAAAACAGGGGAGGGCAGTCGCGCCTTCGGCGAGTTCATTGCACGTTAGGCGATTCGGCATTTTGATGGCCGCTCTTGTATGGTAGACTGCGCGCCGTTGCTAACCTCATTGAGAAATATATGGCTGAAACCGTTGAAGATTTAACCATTAGTTACGAAGACGGCGGCGTTGAAACTGTCAAGGAACTGGACAAGAAAATCCTGAGTAAGGGCGCGTGGGCCACGGTCATTTACCGTTATCAGGATTGGGAACCGGCTAAGAATCAATATAGCCAGGATAGATTTAGTATTCGCCGCTATCAAAAGCGTAACGGCGAATATCAGCAAAAATCCAAATTTAATATTTCCAGCGAAAAACAAGCGCAAGAGTTAATCGACGCGCTACAAGGTTGGTTGGCGGAAGGCCAATAAACAAGCTTAGCCTGGCGAGGCCTAAACCGCCTCGCTACACTAATCCACCCATTCGTAAATCTCGGTCAGGGTCGGATCGCATTTGCAGCAACTGGTACCGCATGAAGAGCCAACTGGGCTTAATCGTACTTTGCCTTTGTTGATCCACTTGCCCAGCATGCCGCGCAAGGCATCGGCATCCATATGAAAATGCAAAACAAGATCGCTCAAGGTGGCCCGGCGTTTCTCCTGCAAATAGCTGCGTAAGTCGGACAATATCATTGCGGGACGCCACTAGTTTGGCGCACGCCGTAAAAACGCAGTACGAACAGAACGCCGGCAAAGATAAGAGTTAGTGCCAATATCCAGCCGATAGCCGAATTGGGGTGCTGGGCATAAGTCATGCCTTGGTAGAATAGGGTGGCGGTCAGGTAAGCCACAAAGGTAGTCCAGCAAACCACGAATAAAGCCCAACTGCCGTTGGTCTCTTTATATATAGCCGCAGTGGCGGCTACGCAGGGGGCATACAGCAAAATGAACAACAAATAGGCAAAGGCGCCGATTTGGCCGTCGAAATGCGCTTGCATGACGCCGAAGGTATCGAGTTTGACTTGCTGCTGTTCCGCTGCCGCAGCCTGGTCTGAGATATTAGCTATGCCCAACCCCAATGGGTCAAGAAGTTTGTCGGCAATGGCCGTTAGGTTATCCGGTATCGTTTGACAGGCCTCTAGCAAGGCTTGCTGTATATCAAAGCTTTTCTCGTCTTCTGAATGATCGGATACAGCCATTTGACTGTACAACGCGTCCAGTGTACCGACTACCGCTTCCTTGGCCAGCACACCGGTAAAGATGCCGACGGTCGCAGGCCAGTTATCGTGAGCGATACCCATGGGCTGAAATACCGGCGTCAACGCGCGGCCGATTTCGCTTAGTACCGATTTATCGCTATTTTCCTGGCCGAAACTGCCGTCGGTACCCAAAGAATTCAACACATTCAACACCAGTACCATAGGCACGATGACTTTGCCGGCGTTGAATATAAAGGTTTTTA
Source organism: Methylomonas sp. MK1 (assembly GCF_000365425.1). NCBI lineage: Bacteria > Pseudomonadati > Pseudomonadota > Gammaproteobacteria > Methylococcales > Methylococcaceae > Methylomonas > Methylomonas sp. MK1. The sequence continues at coordinate 134,384 of NZ_AQOV01000001.1, read as the reverse complement.
AGCGTTCCCAAGTTTTGGTGTATACGCCTTGCAAAGTGGGTAAATGATAGGCGGGCAGCTCCATCAAAAAAGGCGTAGGGTTGCCGCGTAACAAGGTGTGGCGCATGATTAAACCGGTCAACACCGCCACTACAATGCCGAATAAGTACAAACCAAACACCAGATTCTGACCGCCGACCGGAAAAAAAGCAGCCGCAAACAAGGCATAAACCGGCAGACGGGCACCGCAAGACATGAACGGATTCATTAAATTGGTCAATACCCGGTCACGCTGATTATCCAGGGTTCGGGTCGCGATAATGGCGGGCACATTGCAGCCAAAACCGACGATCATAGGCACGAACGATTTGCCGGGCAGGCCGATGATGCACATGAACCGGTCCATCACAAAGGCGGCTCTGGACATGTAACCGGAGTCTTCCAGCATCGATAAAAAGATGAACAAAAAGCCGACGATGGGAATAAAAGTAGACACCACTTGAATGCCTCCGCCGATCCCGCTGCTTATTAACACAACCAGCCAAGCAGGCCAATTCATGCCAGTTAATAATTCGCTTAATCCGTCAACCAGCAAGGCGCCGACCGCTTTGTCGAAAAAGTCGACAAAAGCACTGCCGATGTTAATGGTAAACATGAACATCGCATACATAACCAACAAAAAGATGGGGATACCCAGGAAACGGTTTAGCACAACGCTATCAATCTTGTCGGTGGTGCTTCGGGAAATTTCGTTGAGCTTACAGACGCTGGCTTGTACCAGCTGGTTTACCAATCCATAACGAGCGTCGGCGGCGAGTATATCGATTTCGTCTTGGGTTTGGGCTTCGATGTCCGCACGCAATTGTTCGGCAACTTTTTGCAATTCAGGGCCAGCAAGTTGCTTTGCCAAGGTGTCGTTTTCGAGCAAACGCAGCGCAAGCCAGCGACTGTCGCAAATTAATTCTATGGATTGTTGCGACAATTGCGGTTGCAATTGGCTTACCGCGGTTTCTATGGCCGGATGGTAGTCGACTTGCAGCGCCGGAATTGGTTTGCTGATGCAGGCTTTGTTGATAATGTCCCGTAATTCCTTAATACCGGCACCAGTTGCCGCAGTAACCGGCACTACCGGGCAAGCCATTTGTTTGGCGAGCAGTTCGATGTCGATCTTGATACCGCGTTTTTTTACCGCATCCATCATGTTCAGGACCAATATCATCGGTACCCGCATTTCTATCAGCTGCGAGGTCAGGTAAAGATTTCGCTCTATATTGGAGGCATCGACAATGTTAATGATTAGATCGGCTTGGCGGGAAGCCACGTAATCGCGGGCTACTTTTTCGTCTAGGGAGATACTGTCGTCATCGGCTTCTAAAGAATAGGTGCCGGGAAGATCCACCAGACTTATTTGTTTGCCTTGGTGTGTGTATTCGCCGGTTTTTTGTTCAACAGTCACGCCAGGCCAATTGCCGACATGCTGTTTGGAGCCGGTCAATGCATTGAACAGCGTGGTTTTTCCGCAATTTGGGTTACCAACCACGCCAACAGTAAAATCCATACTCATACTTTTTCTATAAGTAAGACCGACGCCTCGTTTTTACGCAGCGACAATGAAAAACCGCGAATTTTGATTTCAACCGGATCGCCCATCGGTGCAAAACGAGTAATGGTGAATTCGGTGCCAGGTGTTAAACCCATAGCCAACAACTTCTTGCGATAGACGCCACCCGATTGATCGAATCCAACTATACGGCCTGTATCGCCAGTCGCCAGCGTTTTAAGATATGTCGACATGCAAGCTAATTAATAATTGTTCTCATTAAGTTGCAATATAGCACATGATCCCAAAGGTACGACAGTATTAGTTTAAGGAATAGTTATAGAGAGTGTATAATTCGCATAATGTATATTATGTAAAATTATACCTGGCAGCCTAGTTACGCTCTTTCGGCTCATCGTTCATTTGCATAAACTTGTATCCGCTCGATATTGAGGGTTGATGAAACATTTCTGAATTGGTCAGACACAAGCTTCGTTGCCTTATTCTGAAATGGGCCAGCAACGACGACGGTGCCGAACAATACGGCGACATTCCGACCAAGGAAGCCTTGGCGGCGGTGGTATTGCTACGCGAGCACTTTCCACGACTGAAAATTCGCTTTGCACGTGCGCGGCTACAAGGAAAAAGGCAGTATTAACACCCCGCTGGAACTGGCGATTCAAAACGAAAATTACCGCTTTAGTCTGGCAATCGATGCGATAGATCGCATCCCTGCCTTGCAAGTGTCCGGCGCGCACGTCAAAGAAAAGCTGCGCGACCGGCAAATCGACTGCCGCAATTATGTCTACGAACAAGGCATAGACCGCTCGGAACACGATCAATGGCACTGGCCTGCATTAAAGTTGACGATAAATAGCACGGTACAACTGCCGCATGCGCCGAATATGCGCGTCAGCTAACGGTTTGTCGCCGTAACGGGCCGCTTCGAACAAACCGGTAAATTCCGCGGCGCTGCGCCGCGCATCGCGATGCCTACGGCTGATTTGCGCCAGATATTCACGGGTATTGGCGGTGTCGGCGCGAGGCACATCGTGCAACGCACACAAGCGCGACATCGCCCGGTAATACTGGCGGGCGGCGGTTTCGCCGCCGGCATGGTGGCCGATCACGCCCAAACGCAGGTAATCCCATTGGCTTATCAGCCAAATCACCCACGGAATTTCCCGCAACAAAGCCCCGAAAGCCAGCAAAATCGCCAACAGAATTACAGCCAGCAAACCCAATATGGCCGCCAGCCAATGCTCGCGCAACCATTGTTTTAGCCATTCCCACCAATCGAAAAACACCGCAACGGCGGGTACCAAAGCCTGTTGTGCCGATTCGCTAAGGTCGGCAATGCGGTTGATTGCCGCCGCTTGCCAGGCCGGCATATGGACTCGCTTAGCGGCGGCACGCATGTCCGCCGGGCTCGGCCAACGGCTGCTGTCCCCCTCGCCTCCACCCGACGCTTGTTGTTGCTCGCCACCCGCTTTTTCGGCTGGCTGACCGGAATCGGTTTGGCCGCCGCTGCCGGCTTGTTCGATATCGCCGCCGAGATTTTGCAAGCTGACCTGGCCGAAACGCCACTCCAGATAAGGCCAGTTGATTTGTGGCGTGATCAGATAAAGCCCGCCACCGATGAGCACGATGGCGGCGGTGGCCGCCAAAATGGCCGCGCCCTGCCCTTGGCTGCCGGGCCGGCCCAGACTCGACCGCTGCAAGTCCGCGCCGCGCCGCTGGACTTGCTCGGCAACCAGACAAAACACCACCGTCACAATATAAGGGGCCAGATAAAACAACATGGTCCAGTCGGCGCGGTAATGCGAGGCGGCGAACAACACGATCGCCAACGATACCAACAGACCGAGATTCATCTCGCGCCGGCCGGCGGTGACGCAATTGTGGGGTTAATTAACCAAAAGAACGGTTTGTCCCGGCATCCATCTGGAGCCCTTGGTATCACTGGCTTGCAGCCGAAATATCGATTTCAAAATCGCCAATCAGTTTTTTGATAACTTCTTGAATACTAAGAAGACTTCCCCGGTTGTAAAATTCATACTTGCCAATGAAGTTAATATGCTGCCAGGCAACGGGCGAAAAACGCAGTATTTCTTTGGCCTTGTCTGGGTGTACGGCTCGATAATGCTGATGAAGTGCCGACAAAATGGTCGCATTATAGAAAATCACCGCATTGGCAATAAGCCGAATGGATTCGGCATTGATGTCGAGTTCAATTTCAGTCTTTCCATTCAGCATCCTGCCGCCGCTGACTTTGGCAATGGTAGCGCTTAATTGGTGATAGGATTCGCCTCGATTCAATGAGCATTGCACCACTTCGCGTACTTCCTTGTTGTCAATATAGTCCAGCAAATAATCGGTTTTGATAATTTCATCGAAGACGATCAGCGCTTTCAAGGTCGGATTGAGCTTTTTGTAAGCGGATAATTTACTGACAATCTGGCTTTGTGTCGTTTTTTTAGTGGCCAATGAAGCCAGTATTCTCAAGACTTTATCCCATTCCTTGATAATCAGCGCTTTATTGACCTTTTTGCTGGGTTTGATAATTTGTTTGGCATAGTGCTCGATCTCATCGAAGCTCACCAGGTCATGTTCGGATTTGTCACGCAACTGAGTAAAGCGCGGCATAAACCGGTAACCGAACATATACATCAGTGCGAAGTTGACGCGATTGATGCTGTGCATATCGCCGGAAACAGCCGTAATTTCAACATCCGAGGTATTGCTTTCGACAATATCCAACAAGAAGTGGCTTTCATGCTGATTGGCGCCGATGACCTTAAGGCAAAGCGGCAGATGATTGGCATTTAGCGAGAATAAGACAACGCCTTGCAACATGCCGAAATATTTCTTCGAATACCGTGATTTGATCGTATGGTATTTCGTTGCGAATTTTTGACCGTCAACACTGGCGTGGACGCCATAATCAGACAAGTTGTACTCCGAAAAAATGGGTAACTTGGCCGTATGATTCATGATGGCATCATTGGCTGTAGCGAGGGTTTGATAGCGGATATAGTTTTTATTCACCCGGTCCAGGTCTTGCTCTTTCACGTCGCTGATTGCTTTCATTTTTTTGGTTTCTGTACCGGTCGCATTGGCGATAATGCAGGCATGAATGACTTCAGGATCGGCGGTTGATTTCGAATATTTGGGTTGGAGATGCGAAAATGATTTTAGAAAGCCGGTGGCTTCTGCCGAAAATCGGAGAATATCGGCAATACTTGAAACGTGCAGCTTTTCATAAAAAGGATTGTTAATGTCGTCATCCAGCCGGGTATAGGGCAGCGTCCATTTGACGATTTCGCCTTGCTTATTGTGTTGAAGTTTAAGACTGGAGTTTTCGCCGGATTGAATGTGTTCATTCGCCAGGTCGTATTTGGTTTTCAGGTTTTTTTCGAGCTCGGCCAGCAAGGTGGCAATGTCCATCGACAACAACGGCATATTGAGTTGCTTAAGAATCTCATCTTTGTGCTCGGCCCAGTATTCAGCATCAATCAATTCATCGTCCAGGGTACGATAGCTGATGCTGTCTTTGATAAAGACCGTGTTGTTGGCAATACCTTGTTTGATCTGGTGATAAACCATGCATTCGTAGCGGTCGCCATCCACCAGTTTGACTACTTTTTGACCGTCAACTTTTACTTTGAGAGTGAGAAGCTTTTTTAGCGATTGGGGAAAAAAGTTCAAGGGCACATCTTGATACGGATAGTCCCGAAATGATTGGCCGCCGCTCAGGTGTTTTCTTAAAAACGCAATCGCCTGCGTCAACCCCTCATGCGTGCAAGAAAAATCCAACACCTTGAATAAGGGGCGAATATTCTTTTTAATGGTCAATGCCTGTTGCGTATAGTATTGCCAGCGGTAAAAGTCTCGATCCAGATTAGGCTTTTTAAAATCATCCAGGAATTGTTTGTAATCGGCCATGGGAACCACCTCAAAGGCTTTGGCTCTCACTTGTTCATCAGGAATACGGTTATCAATATTGATGGCTAACACCTGGCAGGCCTGATTTCGCAGTTTTGTATCGACGTTTGTCAGCAACTCAATTTTTGAGCGTTGATAATCTTCGGCGTCATCGGCATATTTGTTCATCTTCTGGATTAAGCTGGTCACCAGAGAATCATTGATTTTAAGAAACCGGCGATGAACGTAGCAAAGCAAATACAACCGGGTCAGGTTTTTATCGGTAAAGCGCCTGAGTTTCTGGATGGTGTAAAATTCCGCCAGATTCGCATAGTAGATAATATTCTGCTCTGATAGCCCCAGTTTTGGCATCAGCAGCCGGGACTGCTGGTAAATGCCGAGGATCAGTTGTTGTTTGGCCACGCTATTTTTGATTTCCGTGGTGCTGAAATTTTTCTGATCTTTTTTGAGTAACGTGAGGTTATAAAACAGCTCGTCGTTTTGTAACAACTTATCCAATTGCGCACGGAGTGCTTTATCGGCATCGGTGTACAGCTTATTGACCAACCGGTTGCGTTCTTCCTGAAGCGCGGTCGAAACAATATCCTGGAAGGTTGAATACGCCGGTCTGATCACATTTTGTTGTTGGCAGTAGATCAGCAAGCCTTCCAACACGAATTTAGCCAGCGAGTGACGTTTGACCAGTACCTTGGCTTCTTTGAGTAATTGGGTCTGAAGGCAGGTATCGGCCTCTTTCAAACCGAATTTACGCATCACTTCACAGCGGTTCCGGTAGTGATGATTTTTCGATACCTGTTTTTTAGGAAAGGGTTCTTCCGGAAAATACAGTTGCATAATAAACGCCGTATCCGCCTTCACCCTTTGGAAGCTGAACAAGAAGAAATAATTGACGGCCCGGTAATAACCAAGCTGCAAGATATAGTCAACTTTACGGGCGATGTTGTTTTCAAGGCTATCGAGTATGGCTATGTCATCGGCATCGAGGGAGAACAGAAATGACCGTTCTTCATCATCCAGCGAGGGTATCGCATAAAGCGAGTTGATTTCGTCCTGGGTTAATATGTTCAGTCGTGCCATGCTGTTTTGTATCGTTGCTGATGGTTGTTATGGCACGAAATATTCCGGGCGGCCATTTTGTCGCTGTTCCTCTTAATAGCCCCTTTGGTAATACCCGTCTCTGAAAAATAGAGCTTTGGCAAATCTAGTCTATCAATAGACCTTGGCCTAGCGATAGAGTCGGTAGCCGCTATAAAAGCCTACCAATAGATACGATTTAGATTTATGATAGACACACTATCACAATGTTTTAAATCCTAGTGAGCGAAAAATGATCATCGGCTATGCCAGAACCTCAACGCTCGATCAAATAGCCGGGCTTGAAGCACAACTGCGGGAACTCGAAGCCGCCCAGTGCAAAAAAATCTTTCAGGAGCAAGTATCTTCCGTTGCCGTCCGTGCACAGCTTGAAGCCGCTTTGGAATTTGCACGAGAAGGTGATGTCCTGGTGGCCACCAAACTCGACCGACTGGCTCGATCAGTGGCCGATCTCATGGCCATTATCAAAACGTTAGAACAAAAAGAAGTGGGTTTGCGGATTTTGAATCTCGGTATGGACACCCAGACCCCAACCGGCAAATTGATGCTGACCGTGTTGGGCGGTGTGGCACAATTTGAGCGGGAAATGATGTTAGAGCGGCAACGGGAAGGTGTTGCGAAAGCTAAAGCCGCAGGCAAGTACAAAGGCCGTAAGCCTGTGGATGATGCGTCACGTCAAGAGGTTGTGCGACTCGCTGAAAGCGGTTTAGCAAAAACCAAAATTGCCCGTCAATTGAGCATCGGCGAGGCCACCGTCTATCGAATTTTAGCCGCTACGAAAAAATGAACATTGCTTAGCAGGATGAAGACTTACGCCGTTTCAAGTCCGCAGCAACCCACGCTGTAATTGAATACACAACCAAGCCGCCGCAATCCCCAACAGCCAACGACCGCCCAGTTCGCAAAACACCATCCAGTCAACAAACCAAGGAACCAAACGGGGATTGGCGCCTGACTCGGCGATGTCTTGAAACGATATTTCCAATTTGCCAAGTAGCTGTGCCGGTACAGTGGCCATGACCACCAATACCGCCGTTAACAAACCCAATCCGATCAGCAGTAAACGTTGCCGCCAGTGCTGCACCGGCCATACCAGCAGAATCGACCCTTCAATTACCAACGGCACAAAGCTATGCAGCAAGTGAGCTGATGATTTCAATTCAGTGCCAGGCGGGATGAAATGATTGGCGTTCAAGTAAACAGGCCGCAGCACCCAGGCCGACAATTCAATCGAATAATCCAGTTGTGATTGAGCTGATTTCACCAGCCTTAAGCCAGGGGATAGGTCCGGCGCCATCGAGATCATGACCGCCTTAAGCAGCGGGAACAGCCCTTTTGCCAGCCACTCCCCAAGATACAAAACCAAGCCGGACAATACCAGCCAGGCCAACAGGCCTTTCAGGGTCAGAACAAACAGCTCACGCCGGTTCATGACTTTGATTCGTTGAACCGAACGCCCACCAGGCAAAATAGAAGCATCCTAGAACGACCATCAAGGTCGGGGCCACATAGGTATGAATCAGCTGAAACCAGCCGGGTTGGTAGGCGATGACAAAATATAACGCAAAAATACGCAGTAGGTTGATGCTATAAATCAAGCCAATGCCCAGCAGCAAACCAACCAGTTTCCGCTTCAATCCGGACGGAAATACCAGAACGGCGGACACCACCAAAAACAACACCCCGGCGCCATCGCAGCCACGCACGATCTCCAGATCGGCTTTAGCCGAAAGCAGATGATTCTGCTTGGCCAACACCTGCTCCAACGGAGCCAGCCAGTTGACCAGATCGGCGCAAATAGCAACCACGCCGTGGTAGTAAATCACATTGATGAACAGCTCGACCGGAATCTTAAAGTAGCCGTAGTCGAGTAGTACGTAACAGGCTACGAATAAAAGGAAAGTTGCCCATTCGGGAAGCTTTTTCGGTAGAATTTTTTTCAATGCTCGCATGCCATCGTTAAAACGGCTTGCGATACGTTTCCAGCTATAAAACGTGCTGTTTCAATCAAAGTCAATTTACTTTCCCCAAATTGAATAATCATCTTAGTTGCTTGGGTTTAGTTTATTTTATGACCCTGAATATGGAATAAAGATAGGTTTTTCTAATGGAAAATCACTGGGGAAGCAGCAGTTTTTTATTGTTTTGGTGAGTGTTTGTAGCAACCAAGCTGAAAATCCAAAGTGAAAAACATCTTTTTCAGGATCGCGGGGAGAGGTAACAAGAATTGACCACTTGGATGAGAGACCTTCAGTTTTAAAAAAAACAGTGTCGCCATTATCTGTGATTGCAAATGGCAACAAGCCTCCAGAAGCTGGAAAAAGGCTTGGCACTTCTTCTCCGAAATCTTTTTCAGCAATATGAAACCCTTCTCTAATAAGGTCAAGCTGCGATATGTTATTCAGATATTTATTTTTACTGAATGGATTTAATATCCACAAAAAATTATCAATCTGACCGGTTCCGTATACGGATATGAATTGTTTAAAATCTAATGGAAACTCACAAAAGTCAACATCCAGCATCGCCCAGTCGTTGCTGGCGGGTTGTTCTACAGGAACATCTGGGGCCTGAAGTATTTTTGTTAATTCTCTAAACATTCTTATCTTCCTGCTGGATTTAGCATAGTCACTCCTAGATTAAATCCAACTTTTGAGGCGAGACGGGGCTTTACCCTCATTCAGCATTAAAAATGTCATGTAGAGGATTAGAAGGCTCATTCAAGAGAAATCGTTCTGATCCTTTAACATAGTAGAGCTCAAGATCACCTTTATCTTGCTCATTTTCTATAACAGCCACACCGTCAAGTACGGAAAAAAAACTAAATACGGAAATATCAGCTACATATTTAATAACTTTTTCCAGCATTTCTTTGTCAGAGTAAGATAGTTCATTGAACCAAGTTGATAACTCAACTAGTTTTCTATCGGGTTTACGACCAGCAGGTTTTGTTAAGATTTTTAAACTACCAGAAATGGAGGCGTCTCTTACCACAATCTTTATAGCATTAACAAATTCTTCGCTATTCATACCGTTATTTCCTGAAAGCATCTGGATACATGGATTTATTTAGATTTATAAGGTCTTGTAATGCGCTATTAGGGGCGTCAGTAAAATTTCTCAAATCGTAAATGTCTTTTGCTAATTGATCTCGCGCTGTCCCAAAAAACTCACCTTTGACAGTTGGAATGGCTTTGTGCAATTCAGTGGGTAAAACAATCGCAGGTGCATTCTTCGGATCATAAGTCGAGATTGCTTGACTCAAAGGATGAGATTGTCCTACATGATGTATCTGCAATCCGTCAAATGGCGTTGAATTAGCTTTAAGCACATTTGCAGGCCCAACATCATAAGCCTGGACTCCCTTCGTTACATCGACAATATTATCAACCTTATTGACTGCCCGCACCGTTCCGGCAAGTTCGGACACACCGGGAATAAGGCCAAGTCCGCGTTCCCAACCGGAAAGCTCTTGTCCTCCAAAAAGGGTAGTTCCCTTAACTGCACCATAAATGTCGGCATAAACGCCAGCAGGTGTGAAGCCAACGCCAAGATCGACGGCTGCTCCAGGGTTGCTGCTGAAATAACTTTTTCCAGCTTCCCATTTATTTGAAACAGAATTCGCCAGCAACCCATTCGGATCATTAAAGTTAATCGGGTTGTTATGAACGTAGGTATATCGGTTCAGGCCATCGGTATAGCCCAAAGGATCTCGCTGGGTAAACCGAGTCTGGTTCGGATCGTAATACCGGGCCCGGTAGTAAGTCAGCCCACTGGCGTCCGGTTCCCTGCCGGTATAGCCGTACTGCGGTATAGTGCCTGAGCTTGCGATTTTGCTGCCGTAAGCGTCGAACCTTTGCGTGCCAGTGACGGCTTTTGTTGCATTGGTGGTGGCGAGGACGGAGCCCAGTCCGTCCTGGTGGTAATAAGCCGCCGTGGCGCTGGGCAGGTTGACGTTGCCTGTCAGTCTTGCCAGCGGGTGGTCTGTGCCGGCTTGCACATAAACAGCATTTGCTGTGGTCCAGCCGCTGCCGGGGTATTCGGCGTAGATTGAGCTACCGTCGTAATGGTAGTTGGTGGTGGTAGCGCCTTCGGTTTTCTGGGTACGTCGGCCTTGGTCGTCATATTTAAAGCTGCCGGTGGTGACCGCGTTGACTTGGACTTGATTAAGCCGGTTGAAGCTGTCGTAGCCGGTTTGGTTTTGCGTGGTACCGGTGCAGCTTTGGTCGTTAGCTCGGGTGACAGTGCCGCCGCTGCATTTTTTGGTTTGCTGGCCGGCTGGATCGTACAGATAGGCTTCCAGCAAGCTCCCGCTCAGGTTGGTTTGGCGGACTTCGGTCAGTTGGTTCGCCGCATCGTGTTTGTAGGCGATGGTACTGGTGGCCGGAACGCCGATCTGCTTTTGCACCCGGTTGCCGTAGACGTCGTGGCTGAAGCTTTGGGTTTGGCTGGGCGTGCCGTTTTGGACTTGGGTCAACCGGTCCAGCGCGTCGTAGCTGTAGGTGTAGCCGAGGGTGGCTTGGCCGGATAGGCTTTCCTGGTTGGTTTTCCTTCTGCCCAGGCCGTCGTAGCTGTATTGGCTTTGTTGGATGACCGTCGCGGCGTTCTTATGGGCGACCTGGCTGAGGCTGTTATCGCTGTTCCAAGTCTGGGTTTGACTGATGCCGTTGGGATAACGGGCTTCTGTGAGCCTGCCGCCGTTGTCGTAGTCGAAGGTGTAATGGTCGAAGTTGGGCGCCCACAGGCTGATTAGCCGGCCCACTTCGTCATACAAGTAGTAAGTGCCGCGTCCGTCGTTGTCTTGTAGGCTGTCCAGCTGACCGCCGGGGCTCCAGGCGTAGCTGAGGGTTTTTTGGCCTCGGCTGTCGGTAACATCTTGCAGGCGGTGGGCGGCGTCGTACGCGTAGTCATAGGCCACGTCGAGCTGGCTGCCCGGCGTCGGGCTCCAGGTTTCGGCGCGGGTGGTTTGCCCTAGCGGGTTGCGGGTGTAGTCGATTTTCCTGCCGTCTTCGGCGGTGGCGCTGAGCAGTTGGTGGCCGTAGTCCCAGACGTAAGTCAGGGTGTGGCCTGAGCTGCCTGGCGTTTGCACGGTCTTGACGTTGTTGTTCAGATCGTAGCTGAAGCTGGTGACCTGGCCCAGGGCGTCGGTCTCGCTAAGTTTGCGGCCAAAGTCGTCGTAGCTGTAACTGACCTGGGTGGCGACGGTGTCGCTGCTGCTCGCGCCGGTGTCGGCGTTGATGGCCGTGCCGCCGTCGGCGGTGGTCTGGCCGGCTTGGAGGGTCTTCAGGTTGCCCAGGTTGTCGTAGCTGTAGCGGGTCAGTGGCCGGATGCTTTGGTTGAAGGTGGCACTGCCGGGGTTTTGGTCGACATGGGCCGGACCGGCCACGCGGATCAATTGGCCCAGGGTGTTGTAAGTATTCAGCGTGTCGCGGGCGGCTTCGCTGGAACCCGCCGCCGGGGTATCGGTGGTTTTAACCACTTGGCCCAGCGCGTCGTAGTCGAACTGGCGGATTTGCCCCAGGGTGTAGCTGGCTATCTTGGGTTGGGTGACGGTTTTCAGGCGGCCGTCCTGGCTGGCGTTCCAATAGCTGTAAAGTGTGCTATTGCCATTGGGGTCTGTGACGGATTTAACCCGACCGGCGGCATCCAGTTTGCGGTCGACGTGATGTCCGGCCTTATCGTAAGCCTTGGTCCAACGGTTGACGGCGTCGTAATCGAAGTCCAGCGTGTAGTTGTCGGGATCGGTGATTCGGGTAAGGTTGCCGGCCGCGTCGTATTGGTATTGCGCGACGTGGCCGCCGGCATCCAGGGTTTGCTCAAGCCGTCCGGCGCTGTCGTAACTGCGAAAGCCCGAGTCCCATAGCCGCAGTTGGCCGTTCTGGTTCAACACCAGTTCCTGGCCTTTCAAGCGACCGTCGCCGTCGTAAAAATAATCGCGTGGGTGACCGGCGGCATCGGTACCGGTCAGTGGCAAGCTATCGGCGTCATAACTGCTACTGACCGTCTGCCACTCGCCGTCTATGCCTAGCGTCTGCCGGCCCAGGCTGTCGAATTGCAGCGTGGCGCTGTCGGCGGGGTCGGATGCATTGATTAGGCCGTCGCCGGTCTTGTCGCCCAGGCGCGCGATCTGGGTCGGATATAGAGTGTTGGCATCGTAAGTGGTGGTGACGGTCGGTCCCGTGCCGCCGGCAAAGCTGCCCAACACCGCGCTGGTGAAGTCGCGCAGGGTTTTTGTTTGGGTGGGCTGGCCGGTGGCGACGTCGTAGTTGCGTTTAGTCCAGGCGGCGATGTTGGCTATGGCCGGGGTGGTATTGGCAGCTGGGATGATGCCGGTTTTCAGCCGCACGCTGTCGGTGAGGTTGCCCTTGGCGTCGTATTTGAGCAGGGTCCAGTTGCCCTTGGCGTCCTTGATACGCTGCGGGGCGTTGAAGGTGGTGAAATCGTAGTATTCAGTAGTGGCGCTGGAGGGCTGGGTGATGCGGGTGACGTTGCCAGCCCCGTCGTATTGGTATTGCACATTTAAGCCAGCCGGGTCGGATTCGGTCAGGCGATTGAAGGGGTTGTTCGGATCGTAACTGTAAGCGTGCACGGCGCCGGCTTCATCGACGATGCGTAGCGGGTTGCCGTTGGCATCGAAGGTATGCCGGCGCTCGAAACCGCGTTCGTTGACGGTGACGGTTTCGCGGCGGAAGTCCTGGTAACGGAAGGTGGTGGTTTCCGGCAACAGCGTGCCGTTGTTATGCCGTTGGTGGCGGAATACCCGGCCATCGACGTAGTACGAAAACTGCATGCCTTCGCCTTGCGGGGCGGTGGTGGTTTTCAGGGCGTGATTCAGGTTTTGGCCGTCGGCGCTGCTGTAATAGGCATAGGTGACCGGCGCATGCTGGCTGGCGACAGCCAGCGGGCTTTTGTAGCTGGTCAGGTTGCCGTTGCCGTCGTAACCGTATTGATGGGTGGCCAGTACGGTGCCGCCGATGGCTAGCACTTGCACTTGGTCTATACGATTAGCCGTGTAATGAAACGCTAGTTTACGGCCAGGGCCGTCAGTCACCGTACACAGCACGTTGCCGCAACCGGTGTTGTAAGCCAGGGTCAGGGTGTTGAGGTTGCGGTCCTTAAGGGTCAGCAGGCGGGCCGCTTGCCCGGCGGTAACGCCGGCATTGCTTTCGAAGCCGTAGCGCAAGCCGTTCTTCTCGGTGACGCTCCAACTGCCGTCGGCTTCGCGTTTCAGCGCGGTATACACGCCGGGCGCGGCCTGGAAGGCGCTGTTAACCGGCACGCTGCTGCCGGCCAGACGAAAGAAGCGCTCCGCGCCGCTGCCGTCCAGCCAGCCGACTTTCACGAAACCGCCGTCGACGCCGTAAAAGTTCAGTTTGTGATTAAAGCTGTGGGTCCAGCCGAAGCCCAAGGGGCCATCCTGGGGATTGCGGCTGTTGTAATTGCGTTCGAACACCAGCGGCAGGCCCCGGCCCGGTACGGCAATATCCTTTTCGCTGTGGTACAGGTTGCCCGTCGCCAGATTGACCGGGTCGCCACCCCAGCTTTGCAGCCAGTTCAAGCCATTGGACAGTGTGGTGGAGTTGATCGGGAAGTTGCTAAAGAAGTTGCTGGGTAGGAAGCTGTCGCGCGGAAAGCTGCTGGCGACTGGGGTTGGGTTGACCAGTGCCCAGCCGCCGCCCAGCTTGTTGATCATCGCGGAGATATAGCCCTTGGTTTGGTTTTCAGCCATGAAAACCCCGCCGTTCCAAGGTTGCAGGTTATTGCCGGCTTGCCCATCCGTGTAGGCAATGGATTTTTTCGGCACAATGATCGTCGCACCGTCATTGATATAAGTTGTGATTGTGGCTTGAAATGGATTCATGGTTGAATCCATCAATGTCGACCAGTTGCCGATATTGGCCGAGTTCAGCGTGACCAACGGATTGGCACCGCCCGATTCGCCGGCAAACTGCAACCCTCGCACCGTCGATACGGCGTCGGTACGAATCAACTCCTGCCAGATGAAGTGCTCGTAGGCCGAGGATGTATAAGCCGATAATTTAAAGGTTGGCCATATCTCGTTGCGCAAAGTAGCGCTATCGGTTGCCGTCGTATCGAGTTTTACGAACTGGGCCAGACCGCCCTTGACATCGATATAAGGGCCGCTCGGATGTACCGCAAAAGGCAAGTCGAACAGGTAATCGACCTTGAGACCGGCTGCGGTCAAACCCAGATGCGTACCGCTTTCGCCGCTGACGCCTTGCAGTTCGCCCAGCCGTTGGTTGGCGTCGGTGACATAACGCAGGTATTTCAGTAAGGCGATATGCAGCAGTTCGCCTTCGGTATTATCGTAATTGGCGGCGTTGGCCGGCGTCGGTGCCGTGGGCGCGGCTTGCACCGATTGGATCAATCGGTCGGACCGTTCCGCCAGCAGACGATCCGAACCTTGGCGGGCGTAGGCCATCAGCGCGTGATGGGCGCCGGCTTTCAAATTGGTGTAGACGGTTTTGTTGAAACAATGCTGATCGGTATCAGGCGTACTGTTGGCGGGGTCGTCATTGGGACAGGATGGGCTACGCGTGGTGTCATCCAGGGTGACTTTCATGATCAACCGATGCTCCGTACCCAAGGCGATGGAACCGGTACCCGTCGTTTGGATTACGCCGTCGACTTTGATAACCGGATGGAGATTCACCAGGCTGGGCGGGATGGCCAGATCGCCGTTCCAGTTATTCCAATCGGTTTGTGAGGCGGCATCCGGCACATAGGATAGCGTCACCCGCTGATGAACGATGGAGGGCAATGACAGGATTTGCTCGGCAACCAGATCGGTGCCGCTACTGTTTCTGACTTTAATGGATAGTCGATAGCGGTGGCTCGCCGGCAGGCTAGCGATTTCGGATGAACTGGTGCCGGCCCAACTGCCGTATTGCACCACTTGGTAAGGTAAGGTGATCGGCAAAATGTCATAGGTTCTAGCGGTTTGTTCGCCAAGGTAAGGTACGTCCAGCAAGGTGTTGTCGGCATTCAAGCTCTTAACGTAACTTTCGACCTGCGTGGCGTAGCGCTCGTGCGGCAAGGTAGGCGTGCGGCTGCCCAAATAGCCGGTGGCGCTGTAATCGAAAGCAACGTTTTGTTGAATACCGGCAATACCCGGTTGATAGCTTTTGTCCTTGAAACTCGGGTCTAGTGGAATCCAGCGATAGCCGGTGTTGTCGGCAGACGCGCCCCGGTAATTGCCGTAAGGCAAACAGGCTTCCACCCAGACGTGGCGTAATTGGATGCCGTTCGCATAGGAGCCGGCACCGGGATTTTGATTGGTAGCCAAGATGGACGCGGCTGCTTGATAGGTTTTAGCGCCGACCCAACGTGGGCCTCTACCATTGGCGCCGAGATTGGCGGCATCAAGCACCCGCACATCGCCCAATACATAGCGAGCCGGTATGTTGGACACGCGCAGCAGTGCGATCAGCAACGACGCTTGGTCGGTGGCGCCGCCGGCACCGCTATACAAGGTGCCGAGTGAGCCTTTCATCGATCCGAAGTAAGGTTCGAAACGGATGGTGTTATAAACGTATTGATATAGTTTGACCGGCGAGTAATTCAGTTTCGCGGCAAGGTCTCGGATTTCCTGGGAGATAACCACGTCTTCCGTCGCGGCCAAATCGGTCGGCGCGTAACCGCAGGCCACCGCTTCGTTGGGCGTCGTCGGCACCGCTGCTTCAGCCGGCGTCCCCAACATATCCAGCAGAAAAGCATAGGTTGGCATATCGGGTTTGAATGGCCCGGCGCTCAGATAGCGCGGTAATTTTTTACTGGGTGCAACCGGCGTGGGCGTGACCTCGGCGCCCAGTCGGTTAGTAGGCGTGGGAATTGCTTCGGGCGTGGCCTCGGCGGTTTGTCCACGGCGGTGCAACGCACGCAGTTCGGCCTTGGCGTTGCCCAAAGCGCGGCGGCGAGGGCCGTCCTGATGAGCCGAGGAGAATCCCGCCAATGACCGATCAACGCGGTCGAAGCGCTGCGCGACCTGCTTGGCATAATGGTCGAAGGCAGCCAATTTATCGGGCTGTTTCATCCCGGCCAGTCTGGAACGCACCCGGTCGAGTTCGGCTTCCACGTCCTGGCGTAAATCCGCGATTTCAGAGCGTTTGCCTTCCAAAAGTTCTTGTTTGGAGGGTAGCCGGTTGGCTTGGCCGGTCTGCTGTAATTGGTCCTCGTTGTCCGCCTCGTCGAGCAGTTCGGCGGCTTCTTCCAGATGCTCGCGCAGTTGCTGCGCTAAGGCGTTGCCCGGCTGTTGATGCACCTTGAGCAGCGATTGCACCACGGCCTCCGGCAAAGCGGTTGGGTCTTGCGGCGCGGCGTACGGGGTTGAGGTCGCGAGGAGGCCCTGGCACAGCATAGCGAACGCCAGTAGAAAGCGAAAACGGGAAACGGGAGACATGAAAGAATCCTTGGCAGAGCCTTTAGATATTTAGCGAAGGTCGCGTGTTTTGGATTGCTCAACATGCCGCATGATGAGGAAAAGCAACCCCCCCATGATCAGCATGGCCCAGGTCGGTAGTGCCGGCACTTGGGTGGGTTCACCGGGCTCCGCCACTTCGATTTGACTGGTGACGGAGGTGTGCATATCCGCTGCCAGCACTTCGTAGGTAAAATTATAAAAGCCTAGCGCCGTGGGTATGCCGGTAATCTGGCCGGTATTAGTATTCAGGCTGAGTCCGTCCGGCAGTTGGCCTGAACTCAATAACCAGCTATAAGGTGGTGCACCGTCATTGGAAGTCAGCGTTGAAAGGTAGGGCTGATCGATGATGGCCTTGGTTAAGGGGATGGCCGTGGTGACACCGGCAATGCTGCGACCATTTCCTTTGAGCAAGCCAAAGGCATCGGGCACGTTGGGATTTGTACCGAGCAAGGCCTGTGTCTCCGTGCCGTCCGGCAAGCCGTCGTTATCGGTATCGGCCAATGTGGTTGCCGGGAGCGCCGCTAAGGTCAAGGTAGTCAGCAACGCATCCCCGCCGCCCCAACTGCCGTCGGCTTGTTGCTGAGCGATGAGAAAGTTCTGAGCGCTTACGGCGGCGGGATCGTTGGCGCCGGCCACGGTTACCAGCGCTCGATAGGCCAGCGCGGTTTCCAATACAGTGCCGGCGCTGCCTTCACCGAAACCGCCTCCGGGTGTTTTCTGTTGAGTCTTCAGCCAGGTAATCCCGGAAGTTATATAGCTCAATACGGAAATGGGGTTACTGATTTGATCATTGGTACAGTCAACTGAATATCCGTTGTATCGCTGAAGTGCTATCAAATTGAATGCCGTTGGGGTGATTCGGCTTGGTGGGACCCCCGTATCTGACTTTATATATGGCCAGCCAAAATCAGTGTTCTGCTGCCCATAAATAAAACAAACAGCATTAAATTCCGATGTGTACGTGGTTCCAGTTTGTTTGATAGCTTCCAAAGCCAGAGATGTATCGGGAGAACTGCCGTCGAAATGATCGTAAGCGCCCCAGCTCTGAGAGGTATCGTTGCGTAACGCAATCAGTCGAGTCATCAATCCTGAGACATCACGCCCGGCTTTGTAGAGCGCGATGGCTTGGCGGGCTAAGGCATCCGTGCTGTAGGCTTCATGATTTTGCAGCCAGGCAACACCGTTAGCATAAGTATCGCTCTTGGTCATGCCGGCATTAACCAAGGCTTCAACCGCAGCGGCAGTTTCCGCCATTTCCAATCCCGGCGCTCCCTGCCAACTGCCGTCGCCGTTCTGGTGCGTAATCAGCCAGGCCATGGCTTTGAGACGGGCATCGTCGACGGGCGCCGCCAGGGTGGCTGTTGCCATGAAAAAACCTGAGCACACCGCAGCCAATCTTAAACGCTTCATTTCCATATTCTCCCTGATCCGATCACCTGAGCAGGTACTCAGCCTCAATCAAATCTGACACCGGTTGTTTTAAATTTGGCTGGTCATCGCACCGCGCGATGCCATAACCATCCATTGGTCAAACTGCATTTACCTGAACGCCAAACGAGACGCTGCCGGGCTTAAGTATCCGAATCGGAATCAGACAAGCTCGTGCGTAGGTCTACTGCTTTTACGAGCTATGGTTCGCATGACCTGGTAAGCGGTTATGTGTTGAAATGACTAACAGCTCAAATAACGGCCTCGATAAAAAATCTACCGGGCAAATATGACAAGTGTATTAATGGACAAAAATAATACTCAATATGGTCGTTGGGGTAAAAACTAGGCCATAAAGTCCATCAAGCGAGATAGGAATATTTGGGGGGCTTACCTATCCAGCTTACAACAAATATTAGCTATTTCTAATTTTTACCTTTTCGAGGGGATGGGCAAAAATAGCCTTGATGGGATTTTACTCAGTATAATATTTTTCTAATTTTTTGATTTAAAAAGTAATGGAAAAATTACGCGGTTTTGGGCTTACAACCCCTAAAATCACCCAAAGTGGTTTTGCAGGCAAAAACCAAGATTGCCCGGCAGTTGAACATCGGAGAGCTACTATCAAAAATACATGAATTTAACAGTACGATGAATATCGTTATTATTCAATAAGTTATCAAAAAACTGATTGGCGATTTTGAAATCGATTTTTCGGCTGCAAGCCAGTGATACCAAGGGCTCCAGATGGATGCCGGGACAAACCGTTCTTTTGGTTAATTAACCCCATTGTAGGAAGCCTGCAACATCGCCAACAGATACAAACCGGCGCGCGGCATCCCCCAAATCGGCATAAATACCAATACGAACAGTAAAAAACCGATAAACAACACCGCCTTTTGCCACACCTTACCCGCTCCCGAAAGCCAGTGGCTTTGCCGCCAACCGACAATGGACGTACCACCGAAGACGATAGCCCAGAACAGCATTTCCCGCGCAAAGCTGCCGTATTGGATATCCAAAAACGCATTGCAGGCAACGGCCAGCCATTGTGCTAGAAACAATCCTACATAGACTGGAAAACTCAGCGGCGATGCGGTCATCGGTTAAACAGCTCCGTTAAGTTGTCGCCTCGCCTTACCGTCACGCAATGCGCGCTCAATTCCAACAAACCGGCGCTCAATGTCCGGTTGCCGTTGTCGCGACGGGACACACCGGCGGCGCTTAGGAAACTGTCACGTTCAAACAATACCGCGAACAAATACACGCCCTTGGCCCGCAGCAAAGCCAGCGCCTGCAGGGTTTCGGCATTGCGGTGGGGCGGCTCCGCCAATAACAGCAATACCGTTTCGCCGCGGATGCAATTCAACGCAATCTCGGTCAGCAATTTGGCATACGGCGTGTTGCCGTCTGCCTCTGCGACTGCCAGCGCGTCAAGAATGGTTTGATAATGAAAATCGCCCTTACCGGACAGAATCCGCAACGGCTGCGCGGCATTAGCCAACACGCGGCTGTGCATGTTCTGGCCACAGGCATAAGCCGCCACGGAGGCGGCAATGCGTATCGCGTATTCCAGGGTGCTGTGCTTGCCGCGGCCGATATTGGCATCCTTGGCTAAATCCAAGGCGATGCAGATGCAGGCTGACGCCAGGGGTTCGAACTCCTTGACCATCAACTCATTCAAGCGTGCCGTGGTCGGCCAATGAATATGCCGAGGATTGTCGCCCCGCCGGTATTCGCGCAGGCCGGAAAACTCAGCAGCACCGGCGCCCTCCGGCAAACAATAACCACCTCGGTGAATCTGGCTGGGCGCGCCGAACAGCGGCAGCGATAGGATAGGAAATACCATCGGGTAAATGGTCAGGGTTTGCAGGGAACGATCGGCACGGCTGCGCGACTCCGCCAAGCCCAACGGAAAGCTGGACGCCAAGCCCATCGGTCCCAGTTTATAAAAACCGCGCTTTTCGCACAGCAAGGGGACGTCGAAACTACGCGCGCCGCGGCCCGGCACGTAAGCGACGCTGCCCAGCAATTTGTCACCGTCGTTGGCGCCTTGTTCTGCGGCACCGACGAACGGTAAGTGGTCGACCAACTCCACCATGAAGCGCGGCAGCCAGCCGCGATTTTGTACGTCGACCCGAAACACAATGGTTTCGCCTTCCAGCGCCCGTTGCGGCCCTATCCGCCGCACCGACAAGCGTTGAAGCAACCAACGCGGCCAGAGCATGCCGGTCAATAAGGCGGCGCTGAGCAATGCGGCGATCAGCCATGGCAGACTCTGCTCGCGGCTGATCGCTGCCAAATACGCGGCCAGCGTAAAGCCGCACAAGATTAAAAATTTCAGCCTCAGCGCCATTGCTGTCTAGCGATCAAACTACCGGCGGTGGCAGCCGGTCGAGAATTTCCGCGAGAATCTCGCCGGCATTGCGCCCCAGTACCGCAGCCTGCGGTTTGACGATCAGGCGGTGTTCCAAAATGGCCGGCGCGATGATTTTCACCAAATCCGGCGACACGAAATCCCGACCGCGCAAATAAGCCAAGCCTTGCGCACCGCGCGCCAGAGCCAAGGTACCGCGCGGGCTGATCCCCAATCGCAAATCGCTGTGCAGGCGGCTGGCGGCGCTGATGCCGACCATATACTTAGCCACGTCCATACTAATATGCACCGCCTTGACCTGAGCCCGCGCCGCCAGAATATCGGCTTCGGACGTGACGGCCGGCAAGCTGTCGATGGGATGAGTCTGGGTTTGTGCTGCCAATATCCGCATTTCTTGTTCGATACTGGGGTACTCCATCCGCAAGCGCATGAAAAACCGGTCCAGTTGGGCTTCCGGCAAGGCGTGGGTGCCTGCCATATCGATCGGGTTCTGGGTAGCCAGCACCATGAACAGTTTGGGAAGTTCATGTGTATGCCCGTCCACGCTGACATGAAACTCTTCCATGCATTCCAACAGCGCCGATTGAGCGCGCGGCGTGGCCCGGTTGATTTCGTCGGCCAGTAGTAAATGGGTAAATACCGGTCCCGGCCGGAATTCAAAATCGGCGGTTTTTTGATTGTAGATGGCGACGCCGGTAATGTCCGACGGTAATAAATCCGAGGTGCATTGCAGGCGTTTCATATCCACCGCCACGGAACGGGCTAATGCCCTGGCCAACATCGTCTTACCGGTGCCGGGCACATCCTCCAGCAACACATGGCCGCGGCACAGCATCGCCACCACTGCCAATTCGATGACCGGCCGTTTGCCGATAATGACTTTTTCGACGTTTTCGATTAAAGAAAGCATGGCATCCATTAGCTCAGGATTGTCCTATTAAAGAGATGGGCGGGAAATTAGAGAGCCAAGCTTAGCAGAGCCTGGCCGTTTGTCATTCCAGGCTATGGGTTAATGCGCTTGGCCGCGAATTCGGTATCGGAAAATAGCGCCAACACCGCGAATATCACAATCGCCACCAGTGTCGTGCCCGCTGCGGCAACAGATAAACCAAAAAACGTCAACCAGGAAACAAACGCATAATAAATGGCCGGCATGACGGCTTTATAACCAAAGGATATGCCTAAGACCCCGAATAATAACCAGATGGCAAAATTCAAACCAACGCTAATCCGCGCCAGGTGATAAACCGGTTTAACAATACGGTCCTTACGCTTGCCCAATCCGAAAAATACCAGGCCATAGAGCGCGATCAAAGCCGAACCGTAAACGAATAGTTCCGGGTGCTGGGCTGCCGACGTCGCTTGATCGAAGACATAAAGCACGCTTGCATTTATGTTGCTTTGCGCCAATAGATGGTTTGCCAATGTCTCGGGATTCGTGGACTCAGCAACGTCCGGAATAAAATCCGGGAAATAGAAAACGGCTTGTTGCGGCACGATTAACGTCGCGTTGAGCAATGTATTCCGCGGATATTCAGCGGCCGGTTTGCCGTTAACCGACAATACGCCCGCCGTAAAACCGATTTCATCGCCGGGCATACCGACGATTCTGCTGATCTGCAGTTTGCCGGCAGCATCGTTAAAGCTGATCAAGCGTCCGGCTGCCAAATCGACTTTAGCAGACATTACCATAAAAGCGTTCTTGGACAATTCCTTGTATAAGGGATTGGCCGATGCCATGCGGCTGATTGGGTGGCACAAAACGGTATAAATGATCGGTAAGCCGAAAACGACCACCGCCAGCAGGCTGAGTAGCGTTGGCCACAACGAAGATTGATTAACGCTCATAGTGATTCATCTCAGTTGAAAGCCCTAAAGACTAGCACAGCCTAAAAACCGTGCATGTCGGTGACGTGGACAGCTGGCTGTCCGGATTTGGATATGTCTAATTCTCCGCAATGTCTGGCACTTCATCAACAGCGCCGATTTAAATTCGCTGTTGTGACTGTTGATCAAAAAGGAGTGGAAAAGTAAAAACGCTGCTTGGCCGGCAAAGATTGGAAATTTTTGAAAAAACTAACTTACGCTGCGGCGACCAGCGAGCAGGCTTTGTTGCAACTTGTTGTCGTCGACCCATAAGTCGCCAGCCAACAATTGGGCAATCTGAGCTTTCAGTTCGGGCGCGCGGTCAGCTTCGAAAAATAAGTTATGGACTATGTTGGAATGATAAAAGCGTTCTACGAACAGGCGCATGGTGTTGAAGCCTAGCAGGTAATGGCAGTCATCCTCCGCGTGCAACTCGGGGTCGGCTTCCCATCCTTCGGTAAGCCCGAAATGGACGCGGTCGGCAACGCGGGCGGCGCTGGTGAGCGCCAAAAATACGCCGGACGAAAACACCGGATCGAGGAAGCCGGCCGCATCGCCGCAGCAGGCATAGCGAACACCGTAGCGGCTTTGGTTGGTGTAACTGAAATCCGCTTCGACCCTTACCGGCGCGAATTGCTCCGCTCCTGTTGTTAAACGACTCAGGAGCGGCGAGGCCGCCAGATAACGGCGCAACAATTCTTCCGCATCGCAGTCCTTGGGACGCGCTTTCTGTACTACCAAGCCCACACTGAGGCGCCGCTCGGCCAGCGGAATGATCCAGATCCAGCCGATGTCCACGACCGGCACGTATATATTGCCGGAACGGAACAATTCATCGGCCTCCTCGCCCGGTTGAATGTTCTCGAAGTGGGTGTATACCGCAAACTTACCCAAATTTTCGATCCGTTTGATGCCTTTGTCTTTTCGGCCCATCAGTGCGCTGCGTCCGGTGGCGTCGATCAGATAGCGGCAGCGGTATCGGCTTTTATCAGACACAATGCTGACGTCGTCCGCTTGACAGGAAACATCCAGTACTTTTTCTTGCTGATGGGTTTCGACACCGTGTTTCGCGGCGTTTTCAAACAGCATTTGGTCAAACGGTGCGCGCTCTATTTGATAGGTTTTGCGGTGTACGCTCAGAGGGAAATACATACGTTGTTCGGTAGCTTCGTCCATAAATACCGCGCCGTTTTTCGATAGATTGCCGGCACTCCAATCTACGCCCAAACGCTGAATAATGGGCTCACTGAACGGCAGCATCGATTCACCAATGTGAAAGCGTGGATGCCTACCACTTTCCAACAGCAAAACCTTATGACCATATTGTGCCAGCAAAGTCGCAGCCGTCGAGCCGGCCGGGCCGCCACCGACGACCACCACATCATGGTCAAAACTGTTTTGCTCGTTGTTTATCATCTTTAAAGATTGATGGATTAGTCGTTTGGATAACCGTCTTCCGCAGCGTTGTAAATGGCGCGGTAAACAGTCCAGTGCACGCCACCGATACCGGCACCGGTGTAAGTAATGATGCCCACACCTTTGTAAAACTCATCGGTGCGCATCACGTCCGGACCAAAATAAAACGGAATCCAGGCTTTGCCGGTTTGGTAAGACTTGGTGTCGGTGGGTTGGCCGAGAATTTCATGAACCTGGCCCTGGGTCATGCCCAGTTTGAGTTTGGCGAACGGGCTATTGGCGGGGAAGTTACCGTCAATTCGCGAGTCAGGCGCGGTACTGGACTGAGCCGCTGGCGCGCCTGCTTGCGCGGGTGCTTTATTGCTGGATGCGCAGCCAGCGCCCAGCGCTAAAGCGACGAAGAATGCTAATGTTTTATAGTGCTTCACAGAGATACCTTCCGGTTAATTTTGTTAGCGGTCAATAGTAGTTCAGTTACCGCGATTTTTCACCATCGTCTGTTTTCGTATAACAAGATGCCACTATTCATAACCACCCACATTAACTTGCCAACCCGGTGTATGCGAGGTTAGTGCGACGGCTTGCGGCATTCTTCCAGTTAAAGCCGCTTCAAGCAAAGGGATTGCAGCCAAAATTGGCATGCTATTTACCGAATTAGTCCAGGACGCCGGAAAAATGATTTCGCCAACTTGCGGTCTGCCAATGTGCATCAGACGTCCGTCTACTGTTCCGGCCGCCAATAGTAAGGCATAGGCAAAAGCCGGATTACCGGAACCGGGAGCCAGATAACCCGGCCATACCTCATCGTAACAGACCAGCAATAGCTCGCCGCCCTCACAAGACAACTGGCACCAGGCCTCCAACAAAGCCATTGCCAAGGTATCTGATCCCGCCGCCAGAGCAGTGGCAGGCTGGATACATTGCTGAGCGATACTCCAATAACCGGCCACGGTGTTCTGAACGGAATTGTGAAATGCGGCAGGTGAAATCACCCCATCGGCTTTGACCAATTCTGTGCAAATCTGGTCGGTAGTTCTAATTTCCCCGGCCACACTGGCAAATATAGTCGGCAAGGTTGTGGGAGAACGCTGTGCTTGCTCGCAAGCCGCAGTTGCAACACTGAAGGCCATTTGCATCGCCTGACTGCTGCGCCGACGCAATAGCGGCGGAATGGTTTCCCGGTTGATATCAAAAGCCGGAAACGGCAGGCTGGCGCGAAACTCCGCGTCCGGCGCACAGGCGCCAACGCCCAGCAAACTCATGCACTCCATTACGCGGCCTCCAGCAGGACACTGGCATTGTTGCCGCCAAAGCCAAACGCATTGCTTAAGATCAGGCGGGGGCTAACCTGCAAGTCAGGCGCGGCCACTACCGTAAACCCGCATTCCGGGTCAGGATCTCTCAAGCCGCAGGTACCGGGTAAAAAGCCTCGCTCCAAGGCCAGCAGGCTAACCACGGTCTCCACCGCACCAGCCGCACCCAGGGTATGACCTAACAAGCCTTTTACGCCACTGCAAGGCGGCGGATTGGCAAACAAGCTCCCTACCGCTCTGGCCTCGGATAGATCGTTCAGGGTACTGGCGGTTGCGTGCAAATTGATGTAATCGACCTCACTTAGGTCGCGTCCTGCCAAGCGCAAGGCCTGGGCCATCGCGGTAGCAGCACCGACACCATCCGGGTGAGGCGCACTCATGTGGTGGGCATCGGAAGACTCGCCCACTGCCAATAAGCGGGGCCGATCTGCATTTTCCGCGTAGGGCTTTTCCAGCAATAGTAAAGCAGCGCCCTCCCCTATGTTGATGCCTTGGCGCCCGGCATCCATGGGTCGGCAAGCTTCCGTCGAAATCAACTGCAAGCTGTTGAAACCGCGCAGCGTCAATCGGCACAAACTGTCTACACCGGCGACCAACACCGCGTCGCAACAATCTGAGTTAAGCAAGCGTTGCGCAGCAGCCAAGGCTTTGGCGCTGGAGGAACAGGCGGTAGAAATCGCATAGCACGGCCCTTGCAAACCCAGTTCCAACTGCAAAAACTCGGCAGTCGCTTGGGCGGTCTGTACCTTGGTGAAATGGAAATCACTGGGCATGACGCCGTCCTCAAGTAACCGAGCATAAGCGTTCTCGGAGTCGTAGATACCGGAAGTACTGGTGCCCAATATCAAACCCACTCTTGCCGCCCCGTAGTTTGCGATCGCCCGCTCTACATCGGCACGAAAACCACCTTGGTTCAGGGCCTTTAAAGCCAACCGGGCATTGCGGCAGTCGTAGGCTTGCAAGCTAGACCGAATTGCCGGCAACACTGAAGTCACCTCTCCCACCAAGGTATCGAAAGGAATAGCAAATAATGTCAGCGGCTTTAGGCAAGTTTGGTTAGCAAGCAGCCTGGCATACAAGGCTTCCACATCATCACCGGCAGCGCTGACGCACTGGTAGGCCGTAACGACGACGGGAGAGATCAGCGGTGTGATAGTCATTAATTCTTTGGCTTTTGGATCAGTAGCGGGCAAAGCAGAAAACCCAAGGTAACCCCCAAGCTTACCGAGAGCGCCAGAATTGGCAAGGTGGGTGTTTTGCCTAAGCCCAACGCACCGAAGGACGCAATCGTCGTTAGAGTGGATGAGGCGATGGCATGATAGGTCACATCGGCGTCTTTGCCGCGGTTGTCGATAAAAAAGATGCCGTAATCGACGCACAGCGACACGGACAACAATAGGCCGATCACATGCAGGAAGCTGACTTCCTCACCCATCAGCGCCCAGGTGGCGAAAATGAACAGTACGGAGGCCAGGGAAGGCAGCAAAGTCAGCAACACCTTACGCATATCGCGTTGCTGTAGCCATATAAACAAGGCCATTACGCCAATACCGATACCCAACATCACTAAAGAGCGATCGCGATATTTGCCGGCCAAATGATCCAATTGATCCTTTTGGCTGAAATAGCGGGTACCTTCCAAGCCTGCCAAACCGGCTATCAATTTATCGGGATCATGCTCGCCCAACCACAGCGACAACATCACGCCAGTTTGCCCGGTCACTATTTGCCCGGACAGAATATGCTTAACCGGTGAATCCATAACTTTAGCGGGCTGCAATGGTTCGTCTACCGCAGGCAGCAATGTTCCAAGTTTCTCCACGGATAAGCCAGCCTTGGCTAAGCCCGCTTGCCAAGCTTGCTGAAACGCTGGATTTATACTGCCTTGATAGAATTTGGCGTTTTCAGCTTGCAACTGCGCGGATACCAACCACGGAAATAAGCCGTGATACTCGCTAACGACACCCGCTTGCTGCAAAGCCTTTAACCGGCGTTCGGCGGCTTCGGCTCGTTGCAGCGCCGTTTCCCAATCGTCTGCTTGTATCAACACAAACCGGCCCGGTTCGATACTGGAAAAGTGCGAACGCACCGCCGTATCCTGCTGCTTCAATACATCCATGTCCACAGCCAACTTCTGCATATCGTCCATCCAGCGGAGTTGCGGCAAGCACAAACCGGCCATGACTAAAGTGGCTGCGAACAGACCCAGCAAGACTTTCCGGTGTTTACCGCAGAAATCCACCCAAGCCGCAATGCCGGGCAAATGCGCGGAGTGTAGTGCAGAATGCGTCAGCAAGGCCGGCAATACCCAGCGGGTCAAACCCAGGGACGCGGCGATGCTGGCCAAGGCGAACACGGCAATTTGCTCAAAGCCGGGAAACCCGGTAAAACCTAAGGCACCGTAGCCGATCACGGTGGTCAAGCCGCCCATTAGCAGGCTGGGCCACAATAAACGAACCGCCGATAACGGCGTATTACGGTGCTTGGCGCAATGCACCATCACATGAATAGGATAATCGGAGGAGATGCCGATCAAACTGGCGCCCAAGGCTAAAGTCAGACTATGTACCTGCGGAAACACCAACGCTGTCGCCAAGGTACCAAGCACAAACGAAGCGCCCTGCACCATCATCACCCAATGCAAGGCCGAAAACGAATGAAACAGGAACAGAAACACCAAACCCACGGCCAGGCTGGATACCACCGAAACCAGCGTCACATCCTGGCTGATCTCACTTTGCGCGGCCACACTGAACACCGGTACCCCGGCCATCGATAACTTAAACGCCCCACCGGCTGCTGCGTTCAAGGCAGCGAAATCGGCGCGAATCGCCGCTTGCAAGCGGGTCTGCGCCTCGGAATCCAGCGCAGCCGGACGGCTTTGCAGGATTAAAGCACCGCCGCTGCCGAGCTTGGCTTGCTGCTGAAATTGGCCCTGCAAAGCCTTGAAGCCGTTTAAAGACAGTAGTAAAGGATCCTGCTTGGCAACGGTTTTCACAAAGCCACCTTGCGGCGAAAGCAGTGCTTGTTTTAAACCTTCGGCCTTGGTTTCCAACTTGGTGGGGTTGAACAATTCCGGTGCGTCTTGGTCAGGGTTCAGGCTGAACAGTCGGGCGTGATAAGGCGCATAAGAAGCGACGGCATCCACCCAGTCGCGGGGCGGCTGGTCTGCGGGCCAAACCTGCTCTACGTCATCGAGCTTGGCAAGCTGATTAACCAGCCTGTTGCTGAATATAGCGATGGAAATTGGGTTTTCGCCGGCATTCCCATCACCTGCCGCTTTAGTGGGCTCTGACTTTTCGACGATGATTAGGTAGCGTCGCGATAATTCACCGGATTTCAACAAACCGGCCAATAGCCGAGAGTCCTCATCGTCAGTCGCGGTAAAAAAAGCGTTTAGGTCCGTCTCGACCTTGATGTGCCAGAACGTGATTGCCAGAAATAAAGGGAACAGCAGCACGAACCAGCGTTTTCGCCAAACAAAAGACACGCCCTATTCTCCGCTGGCTTCCCGCAACAAACGCGGGAGAGAATAGTCCTGTTGCTGCGCTGCCGTGGCTTTCTGTATTCGATACTCGGTGGATTCGCCGTCCGACTGCTTGATTAAAATGCGCCGTTGTTCGTCTTTGTCATCGCCGGATATTTCGATAGAAGGGAGATCATCGCCGCTCAGCTCCGGTTTCGGCGTAAGCCGCAAAGTCCATTGCGGGCCTTGCTTTTCGGCGGCGATGGCATAGTTAAGCTGCAATTCTTCGGTACGGCCTTGCAGGATGCTGCGAAACACCTTGATTTGCTCGCCCGCCGGCCCTGCCGAATCCAAAGCCGCGCTGTGGCGCTGGTTTTGCTGCGGATCCCAGTAGAGCATGCGCTGTTCGGCGATAGCCATGATTACCCTGGCCGGTTGCAGTTGCAGTTTGACCAGGCTGCCGTCAGCGCCTGAGAGCATGTAACCTTGGCCATGCCATGGTTTGTCCGCAAGCTCTAGTAGCCGGGTTTCGTCATAATGAAACTGCGCCTGACTCGTTTGGCGGATGCGGGTCAATAACTCGCTCAGCACCGCGTCATCAGCCCAGCCAAGCACGGGCACTACGGCCAAAAGCAAAAACAGCATGCGTTTAATCGTCACCCCTTGAATACCTTGTGGCCGTTCATGGCGATGCATTTAAAAGTCTCCAATGCCGGCGGAATCTCCAGATCGGGAAAGCGCTTGTGCCGGTAAAACCATTCGCCGGTTCCTAAAATACCCATTAACCCATACACCACCACGCCGGTGTAAAGCGCCCAGGCGGTTTGTCCAGCAAGAGCTGGCAGCGCAGCGCAAATGCCTATATTGGCGGCAAAAAATACGGTCCAAATCCAGGTCAGTTGCCGGCAATAGTCGGCAATACCCGGCACTAACTCGGGAAACTGCAAACGCACCAAGCGTTCGATAAAAGAAGGCGGCGACCACAGGGTATGCCCGAATAAGAATGTCAGCCACAGATAGGCGAATGATGGCACCAGCCAGACAAAATAAGTCGTCGCGAAATAGGCGCCGGCTAGTAACACCGCAGCCAGTAAAAAACTAGTTAAGCGTGCAACTAAGCCAGACGCGGTAAAACCGCGCCACAGTGTCAATGCTGCAAATACAATGAGTTCAAAGCTGGCAAAGCCCAGACCGGCCAGATAAGCACTGAGGAAGGGATAAGCAACAACAAAACAGGCAATGGCGACCGGCTTGATGACATTACCCATACTTAACGGGTACGATTAGCGGCGACGAAGTCTGCGAGCGAGCGGAGAGAGAGAAAAATCTGATTGTTGCGTTCGTCGCCGGAGGTGATCTTGATACCGTATTGACGGTCCAGCATTACGCCAATTTCCAGGGCGTCGATGGAGTCCAAACCCAGTCCACCACCAAATAAAGCATCATCCGGCGACAGGTCATCCGGGACGATGTCTTCCAGGAGCAAGCCTTCGATAAGCATGGTTTTCAATTGGCTGATCAAGTCATCTGACATGGCTGTTTAAATTCCATTAATAAACGCCAGATTCTACACAAATTCCCTTAGAGGTTCAAAATCACTTGGATTGCGGCGCAGGCAATGCCAAAATTGCCAAACGCTTAACCACTCAACACCCCATGCCGATAGATAGATACGTGCGTCCTTTCCTGGCTTTAAAGATCCTGTTATTCACGTTACTCGTCCCTGGTGCGGTGCTGATTTACGTGCCTTATTGGTTACTTTCCGATCCGAAC
This sequence comes from Methylomonas sp. MK1, assembly GCF_000365425.1. Taxonomy (NCBI): domain Bacteria; kingdom Pseudomonadati; phylum Pseudomonadota; class Gammaproteobacteria; order Methylococcales; family Methylococcaceae; genus Methylomonas; species Methylomonas sp. MK1. The sequence goes on along the minus strand of NZ_AQOV01000001.1, from coordinate 103,745 downwards.
CGCAACTTGCCGCACGCCAATCTGGCATGGGCTCTGCCCTCAGGACTTTTTATCATCCTGGGTTTGGCTATTTATCTGCGTTGCGCTTGGGATTTTGCCGTCGAGGGCTCGGGTACTCCGGCTCCCATCGATCCGCCGAAGACACTGGTCGTGAGCGGACTGTATCGCCGGACCCGCAATCCGATGTTTCAAGGTGTTCTAATGCTGCTAATGGCGGAATGTGTGTTGTTTGCCGATCCGGCCCTACTGATTTATGCCGGCTCGATTGCCCTGTTTTTTCATATTACCGTGGTATTTCGCGAAGAGCCGGACCTCTCCAGCCGATTTGGCACGTCTTATAAACTCTATTGCCGACAGGTGCCGCGCTGGGGCTTTGCGTTAAATGCCTTTTCGTCGGAGTCCGTTTGATGCGCGTGATGCGCTTTGCATACTACTTCTTTCTTAACTTATTCACCATTTCACTGCCATGAAGGAAACACTGAAGAATTTCATCTTTGCCGAGCTTATTTACCATGAAGATCCAACCTCATTCGGCGATGACGATAATCTGCTGGATGCGGGGCTGGACAGCATGGGCATTATGCGGCTGATCATGTTTGCCGAGAAAGAGTTTGGCGTTACCTTGCCGGACACCGAAATCGAACCGGATAACGTCGGCAGCCTGAAGTCGCTGGAAAGCTGGATCCGCCGCAGCGGTTACGCCGGATGACCAATTCCACGGAACAGCTGTTCAATCCTGGCGATTATTTTACCTACGTACTCGACCAGGAGATTCGTAATGCCGGCATGCCCGGCGGTTATTGCGGATTTGCGCTGCAACTGGCGGAAACGCCTGATTTGTCTGGCCTACAGAATCGACTGGATTTACTGGTAGAACGCTTTCCGCAAGCATCCGCCAAAATCGAGCCGCGCGGCAAGCGTTTTGCGTGGGTCGCCACCGGCAAGCCCATAGCGCTGGAACTTCATGAATGCCGGGCGGATGCCGATGAAGCGGACGAATCGCAACGCATATTGTTGGAGATTTTCAATCGCCCGGAATCCCGGCCGCTGACCGTACACTGGATAGCCGGTGCAGACGGCGGCACCTTGCTGCTGATCTGGCTGCATCCCCTCTTAGATGCCCGTGGCTGCAAGATATTGTTGGATTTCCTGTCCTCCGAGCGGCCGGAAAGCTTTAAAGATTCGCCGTCGCTGATCGAAGCCAAATTGGCGCAATGGAGCTTTTGGAAAAAACTGCAATTATTCTTCAAAGCCAAACGCCACAACACACAAGCCAATAGCCTGGACAGTTGCCTACCGACTCAGGTTGAACAGGGGCCGCAACGCCTGCAATTAAAAGTACAAAGTTTCGATGCCGACCAATCGCAACGCATTGCCAAGTTGGCGCAACAGCATACCGGCCTGACCGGGCGTACGCTCTATTACCTGGGCTGCTTCATGCGAGCGATGGAACTGGTGGGACCGCCGGCGGCAAAAGACGGTTATTGCATCCCTTATGCTTTTAACTTGCGTCGGCAGAATGCCCCAACACCGGTGTTTGGCAACCATATCGGCTGCTTGTTCGCCCGCGCTACTCGTCAGCAAGTGCGAGACCGAAACGGCTTGTTTGCACATCTACTCAGCGAACATAAACAAGTGGTTAGGGATGAGCTGGATCTGGCTTATCTGCCGCTGATGTGGCTGGGCCAATGGCTGGCACCGGCCAAGTACGCCAAAATCTTACGTAAGCAACACAGCGGCGGCGAATTGAGCTCGCTGTGGTTTTCCGACATTGGCGAGTTGTCCTGGACCAAGACAGGTTTTCTAGGCGTTCCGGTTACCAATATGTCGCTGCTGTGTTGGATGCCTTTACCGCCGGGTTTGGCGCTGTTAGCCTGCCAGCTTGATGGCAAGCTGGTTTTGTCCTATAGCTACTTATCGCCGGCGATAGACGAAGCGTGGCTGGATAAGGTAATGGCGAAAATGAACGCGGAGTTGTTAGAAACTGCCCTGAGCTGAGTGATGCACATCGTTCCCACGCTCCGGCGTACCCGCGGGGCATAAATGGGAACGCAGTTGGAACCGCTCTGCGGGTCGGGACGCTGGAGCGTCCCAGACGAGGTTCCCACGCCGGAGCGTGGGAACCATAAGTAGACAATATTTTTGCCGAAGTCCTCAAATCATGCTGCTAGAGCCCTTTCTAAAACAATGCCAACACCAACCCGACGCGCTAGCCCTGCAAGAGCAGGATCGGCAAGTCAGTTATGGGCAATTGCTGCAACAAGCGCAATCCATCGCCGCCGCCTTGCAAGCCAAGGGCATCCAACCCGGCCAGCCTGTCGCCATTCATCTGGATCGTGGCATAGACGCCGCCATCGTGCTGTTCGGCGTTCTGCTAGCCGGAGCCTGTTATGTGCCACTCGACCTAAAAAACCCAGCCCCCAGACTGAGCTTTATCGTTACTGATGCTCAGGTTCGTGCGGTATTGGGTTCGAATTCCGCGCCGGATTGGCTGGATGAAAACTTGTGGCTGGACATCGCCAGCGTTAGCGAAGCTGTTCCAGAGCCAGTGGAAATTCCCACCGAATCACTGGCCGCGATTTTGTACACCTCCGGCTCCACCGGCCAACCGCGTGGCGTAGCCCTCAGCCACCGGGCCATTTCGGCATTCGCATCTTGGGCTGCCGACTTATTGAAATTAACAGCTGCTGATCGTATCGCCAGCAGCGCGCCGTTCTTCTTCGATCTATCCACCTTTGATCTATATGCAGTATTAGGCGCCGGCGCCAGCCTGCATTTCGTGCCAGCCGGTTTAACCATGGCCCCAGCCCGTTTGAGCACCTGGCTAAGCGATCAAGCCATCAGCGGCTGGTACACCGTGCCCTCGCTGCTGGCCTTCCTGACCTATAAAGGCAACTTGGCGCAAACACCTTTGGCTGCGTTGCGCTTTCTCATCTTTGCCGGTGAAGTGTTTCCCACCCCGGCGCTGATCGATATGGCCGCCAGTTTGCCGCAGACCGCTTTGTACAATTTCTTCGGCCCCACCGAAACCAATGTCTGCTGTTATTGGCCTGTGGCCCGAGAAAGCTTGGTCGCTGAGCAAAGCATCCCGATTGGTCTACCTGCCGCCGGTTGCGAACTGCATATCGATGCCGAAACCGGCGAGCTCTGGGTACGCGGACCGACACTCGCCACCGGCTACTGGCGCGACGGTCGCGTGCAGTCTTTTATGAACGCTGATGGTTGGTATGCCACCGGTGATCGCGCCAGCCTGGAACAAAAGGAATACCGCTTCCATGGCCGCCTGGGCCGCATGCTGAAGTGCTCCGGCTACCGCGTTGAACCGGCAGAAATCGAGGCGGTTGTGAATGCCATCCCTGGCGTCAAAGCTTGCGCCGTGATCGGCATAGACGATCCCACCGCCGGGCAGCGCCCGGGTTTGGCGGTGGTTTTAGAACCGGACATGTCCATCGCCGAGATTAGCAAGTTACTCAGCCGCCAATTGCCGGTCTATATGCAGCCGAGTCGTTATTTAGTTTTGGAGGAGTTGCCGCGATTGGCGAATGGGAAGTTGGATTTTCAGCAATTGCGAGCGTTTATAGAGACGCAAACATGAACCTGGAATCGGGCAGCAATCGGAAGTTAGACTCTTCATTAAGATACTGACATTTAGATATGACATTCGGAAACTTCATAACCACTTTTCTGGCCACATGCCAATGATCGAACCTATCAAGCATTTTAGCTATGAATCCGGGCGGAAGTGTTCTGCTGCCGGATGTACCCGCTTGGCTGATTATGAGGTGTATCTCTACGATTACTACCCTTTCCAAAACGAAGAGTTTTTCGAGCAAGACTACACGTGCCCGTTTCTTTGCACTGAACATATGGAGCAAAACGAACAAGAAGCCATAGGCGAGAGAAAGCCGCGCGGCTTTGTGAGTTATCCGTTTTCCAAACGAAGTTTTGCACAGGGGTATACAACGTATGCCCCTCTTTCTGATGTATATCCTCCGCTGAAAATCTTGGAAACGGAGCGCCAGCGAAGTGAAGATTTTTAGTCCCCGATAGCCGTAGCGCCGGGCGGGTTTTCGCAGCGAAGCGGAGAAAACCTGCAAGGCATCGCGACACGGCGTTAAGTCATGCGAGAGCCGATGTTTCGACCCCTTGTTGGGTCGGAACGAGGTGACGCGGACGAATCGGGGCGCCGTAGGCATAAGCGGTCGCGTAATTTTTGCCGATTTTTTCCAGCAGGATGCCCGAAAAAATCTTTCGGCAAAAATAGCGACTCCCCGGTTCTCTATTCTGTTGGGACTGGTGCCGCAGACCCGGGATTAGTGCGTTCAGTAGCTGAAGTTAACGACGAACTGATCCGCCATCTCGCCAAGCACCCCGAACTTCTTTATGACCTGCATCCTTGGCGGTTCGAAGAACTTGTTGCCGAATTGCTTCGGGCTCAAGGTTTCGAACCTACACTTACCCCGCGAACTCGTGATGGCGGGAGAGATATCCTAGCTGCGCGTTCCGATGCGCTCGGTAGCTTACTTTATTTGGTTGAATGTAAGCGATACGGACCAAAGAATAAGGTAGGGGTAGAAGTGGTCCGAGCGATTCATGGGGTTACAAACTCCGAGCGTGCTACAAAAGGCGTGATTGTGACGACTTCCTTCTTTACCAAGAATGCGATAGATTTTGCAACTCCTCTGAAATACGGTATTGGGCTACACGACTTTGAAACACTGAAATCTTGGCTCGCGAGTTACAGGAATTAGCGAGCATCACATTCCATCGTTCCCACGCTCCGCGTGGGAACGCAGCCCCAGACGCTCCAGCGTCCTGAACCAACGAGCACCCAATGGGCCGAAGCCGCTACACCATCACTGAACCCCAGCAAGTGCATTTCCTGACCTGCACGGTGGTGGAATGGCTGCCGGTATTTACTCGACCAGATACCGTGCAAATCCTGCTCGACTGCTGGCAATTTCAGCGACAACACGTCGGTTTAAAGCTTTACGGTTACGTGATTTTGGAAAACCATTTGCATTTCATCGCGCAGAGTGCCGCGCTGGATAAATCTGCTGCCAGTTTCAAAGCCTTTACCGCGCGGCGAATCATAGATCACTTGCAGGCAAAACAGGCCGAACGTTTATTACAAAGATTGCGGTTTGCCAAATGCGCGCACAAGCATGACCGGGAGTTTCAGTTCTGGCAGGAAGGTGTGCATGCGGAGTTGATTCTTAGTGAAGCAATGATGCGGGAGAAATTGGAATATATTCATGCCAATCCGGTGAAGCGGGGTTATGTGAGTTTGCCGGAGCATTGGCGATATTCCAGTGCTTCTAATTATGTGGGACTGGGAGGCTTGATTGAGATTGATGTATGGTAGTTCGACGCTGGAGCGTCTGAGGCTGCATTCCCACGCTGGAGCGTGGGAACGATAAAACGCTGGAGTGTCCGGGGCGGGCGTTCCCACGCGGAGCGTGAGAACGATAAACGATAACAAAACGGCGAAAAAACTGCCGTCACGGATTCGCCATGTAATCAAAAAATTCCCGTAGCCAATCCTCGCCGCGCTTTTTCGGAAATTGGTTGGGGTGTTTCTTGACCCATTGCAAGGCGTAAATCATCGGCACCGAATCCAGGTCTTTGATGTGGCTGGTGCGCCATAGTTTGCGGACAATTTTGGACACCTGAAATTTCAACTCGATATGTCTGACGTGCTCCGGTGTCGGGTTTTGGCAATATTCGGCCGGCGATGTCACCAGGTATTCCCGGCAGGCCAATGGCCGGACCGGATGGATGGAGCAGCTTTCCGCTTCCAAAAACGGACAGGGCACGCCTTGCTGAAAATAAGTCAGCGCGTGTTGCTGCACCGCTTCGTGGCTCGTACCATCAGCCAGCATCCCTTCAAGTCGGCTCAGCCACTGAATAGCGTCCAGTTTTTCGCAAGCGTCGGCAAAGCGTTGCTTGACCGCCGAACGTCTGGGCTCGGGCAATTGTTCGACCACACCGGCGATTTGATAGGCTTCAAATTCCGCCAACGGCACGACTTGTCGGCAGCAGGCACCGCAGCCGGCTTGGCAGGAGATGGTCTCCTGGTCCGCAACGAAGGCAGCTACTGCGGTTTCGACAAACGTGTTGTTGAGGCGATGCAGTGTCGGCAGCATTGCCACCGGCGTCACCTTTTGCGTCGGCGCGCTGATTTCCAGTTCGATAGGCTTGCCGTAAAGCGTTAGTTTGATGTTGGCTGGTGTGGTTTTGCTCATGCGTGCTGTTATTAATCGTCTCAAGTTTATGCAGGAAGGCAATGAAGGTATTGGCGTTCATGGTGCCCGCAATGACGTCAAAATGGAGGTCGCCGAGCGAGAGCAACTTTGAATACTTATCAGCCTGCGAGTTCTATCAAGCTTCTTGCGGGTTGATCCAAAATTTATGCAAAAAAATATGCTTGCAGAGCGACCATGTCGTGAGCAGAGATCACACGGTTTTCCCGGCTAATATGCTCCTCTTGCAAACCTGGTATGTAAAATTGCCAAGCTTCCAGCGCACCCAGTTCATCCGGAAGAACGGCATCCTTTATCCCCATCGTGCGGCTTGCCGGCGTGGCTCTACCACGGCTCATTTCTACGGCGAGATTCTGCTTGTGCTTATCGTGCCACTTTTCTTGCGGCGCGAAGGTGCCCCAAAAGCCGGATGCAGTCACTTTTAATGATATTTCGATATAGTTGTCCAGTTCATTCCAGTCAATCGGCACAGCAGCCATATAACGCGACATTGCACTCATATCAATTTTATTAAGCTTAGCTTGTTCGAATCGACCAATAGCGCCTTCGTAGTCTTCCTTAAATGGGCTTACCGAACTCCACCATGGCGTTATTCCATACTTGGGATCGGATTTGGCTTCCCCCTTGGTTAATTTGAAAAGTTTGAATCCTGCCGGTAAAGTCTCGACGCGAACCGTGTCTTTAACAAATGCGTCTATATGAGACTGAGGTATATACCAATTGCCAAGCTCTTGCCTTGCTTGGCCTGCCTTAAAATCGCTTATCATCAGACCGTCGTTAACGCCCATAGCCGCTCTCCTTTTTTCGTTTTCTTACACCCTTTTCCCAAATCCTGCATTTTTTCATTTCGTCGTTTAACTGATAGTATCAAAAGATCAATAGCTGATTTGATGATGTAAATTATAGTCAGAAATAACCGCCACTCTTGCCGTAGGTCTAAATATTTAAATGTTTATAATGTGGAAATTCCTAATGTTTAACTGTGTTTTTATGTGAATCTTGCCGGGATGCAGTGACTTAAAATCGGCTGCAAATTGCAAGCCCGGCAGCCTGTTGATTGAGCAATGACCAAAAGCCCAACTCTGTTATCATTGCCTTCCGCATGTCGGCAAGCGTGCCGCATCTTATCGATTAGAGTCTTTGTGAATACACCTGAATTTTCGTCCCTGCCGTTAAAACCCGCCCTACTGGAAAACATCGAATCCTTGGGCTACACCCACCTGACACCGATTCAGGCCGAAAGCCTACCGCATATACTAGAAGGCAAGGATGTGATTGCCCAAGCCAAGACCGGTAGCGGCAAGACCGCGGCGTTTGGCATCGGTTTGTTGTCGCGGCTGGATTTAAGCAGCTTTAAAGTGCAAGCCATGGTGATCTGCCCTACCCGCGAACTGGCCGACCAGGTATGTAAGGAAATCAGACAATTGGCCCGCTTCACTCAGAACATCAAAGTTCTGGCTCTATGCGGCGGCACACCGTTTGCCCCGCAACGCAGTTCACTGGAACACGGCGTGCATGTAGTGGTGGGAACGCCGGGCCGTTTGCAGGAGCATCTGCAAAAAGCCAGCTTGCGCCTGGATCATTTAAAAGTGTTGGTACTGGACGAGGCCGACCGCATGCTGGACATGGGCTTTGCCGACATCATCTCCGACGTGATCTCTTATGCGCCGACGCATCGGCAAACCCTGTTGTTCTCCGCGACATACGCGGAGCCGATTCGGGCCTTGAGCCAAAAGTTTCAATTCAAACCGGTGTCGGTCAGCGTCGAAACCAGCCATCACGACAATCCTATCGAACAACGCTTTCATCAAGTAGACAAAGCCAAGCGCCTAAACGCTTTGGGTTATTTGCTGGCTTATCATCGCCCGGAATCGACAGTGGTGTTTTGTAACACCAAGCGCGAATGTCAGGACGTAGCGGATACTTTGACCAATTGCGGTTTTTCCGTGCAGGCCCTGCACGGTGATTTGGAGCAAAAAGACCGCGATCAGGTGCTGGTGCGCTTTGCCAATAAAAGCTGTTCGATTCTGGTTGCCACCGATGTCGCCGCGCGCGGCCTGGACATCAAAGACATGCAGGCAGTGATCAATTACGAACTGCCTTGGGACCCGGAAGTGTACGTGCACCGAATCGGCCGCACCGGCCGAGCCGGCGCGAAAGGACTGGCGCTGAGTTTGGTCAGCGAAGCGGAAATGAACCGCGTCAAAGCCATTGAAGAATATATTGCGGGCTCCGTAAAGTGGGACGAAATCGCCCCGTTTAAACTCAGCAGCGAACACCGCTTCGAGCCACCCATGGTCACACTGTGGATAGACGGTGGACGCAAAGATAAAATGCGGCCGGGCGACATTTTGGGCGCGTTGACCGGCGGTAACGGTATATCCGGTGGCGAAGTGGGCAAAATCGATATCTTCGATAAACACGCCTACGTCGCGGTGAAGCGCGGCAGCGCCGATAAAGCCTTGACCTGTTTGCGGGCCGGAAAAATCAAAGGCCGCAATTTCAATGTACGCAAATCGCAATGGAATTAACTTAAAGGCAAAGGCGTTGTTTGCTCGGCTTTAAAGCGCTGATCGGGCATCCCTCCTTCGCGGGGTTGACAGCCACGGTTGGCTCATCGGCGTCTTGGGCTTGCAGAACACCCGGCAAATAAAACAGCGCACAGATAGCCGAATAGCCAAAGCCTGCTATACCTATCCCAGCCGATACCTCCTACTTTAAAAGACTCAAGCCCGTGGCGCCTAAAACTCATATCAGTTACCTGGACACCATTCGCGGTCTGGCGGCCTTGGCCGTTATCAGCGAACATTTCGTGATCGCTTATGGACTACCTTGCGAAACGCCGCTCTGTCAGCAAGTGCTGGATTTCTCGCCGCTACACATTTGGTGGGACGGCTCGGCGGCGGTTTCGATGTTTTTCGTGCTCAGTGGTGTGGTGCTGTCTTTGCGCTATTTTCGCGCGGGACATATACCGGATCTCAGCGAATTCCATTTGGCGCGCTTTTTGATCAATCGGATGTTTCGGATCTGGCTGCCCTATTTACTGGTTTTGCTGATCAGCACGGGCCTGTTTTTGCACACGTTCGACAGCGATATACTCCAAACCAGTCTGCCGCCGACCGACTGGATAACCGGCATGTGGCATAAATTTCCGTTAACCCCTGCCGATATGCTGCGCGAGAGCTTTTTATTGAAATTACCATCCTTGATCGTACTACTGCCACAGGCTTGGACTTTAAGTATTGAACTGGTGCTTTCTCTGCTGTTGCCAGTAGGTTTATTGCTGGCGGGACGAGGCACTTCCTGGCTGGTGTTTTTTGGTCTATTGGCCACGAGCCTGTTAGGTGTGTCGATTTTCTTGCTGCATTTTCTATTGGGTATGACTATTGCCAGACACTATACCGACCTAACCCATTACTTATCCGGTCGGCGCTGGCATCGGCGTTTACTGCTATTGGCCGGCTTAGCGTTTTATACCTGCGGTACGTTTGTGCCGTCCGACATATTTGGCGATACGGCGGTCTGGCTAGGCTCCGGCTTGGGCGCGGGCTTGATTTTGATGTTCGTGCTTGGGTCTAAAGATGCGCAACGCTTGCTGTCGCAACCGGTGTTACGGCAAATAGGCAAAGTGTCTTACAGCGCCTATTTAAGCCATATGGCCATCCTGATTTGTCTGACACCGCTGGTTTTAAAATTTCTGGAAGGATTTACTGAAAATCGTCTGGCTTTATGGTTTGGCGGCTGGTTAGTCACGATAGCTTGCGTACAAGGGGTTTCCTTGCTGTTCTATCACTGGCTGGAGATACCCAGCATGAGTTTGGGACGACGCGTGACCGATGCAATAGCCGCCATCGGTAAGCCGACGCTATAATCCCAACCAATCACTCCATTTCCTGGCCACTTCATCATGCGACTTGCTGCCCTTTCGACATTATTATTAGGCGTTGCCGTTTTTAGCGTTAGCTACGAGGTTAAGGCCGGCTCAACCGCTCATGACTGGGCCAAGATGACCACACCGACCCAGGAATCCAGCGAAAGCATAGGCACCTACACCAGCGGCTGCATCAGCGGCGCTGCCACCCTGCCCCTGGACGGCCAAGGCTATCAAGTGATGCGCCTGTCCCGCCATCGCTATTATGGGCACCCCAATTTAATCGGCTTTATCCAGCACTTGGGCCAATTCAGTGCTGAACAAAAACTAGGCTCGTTGTTGATTGGCGATTTGGGGCAACCGCGCGGCGGCCCGACCTTAAGCGGCCATCGCAGCCATCAATCAGGCTTGGATGTGGATATATGGTTTTTGTTATCGGAACAAGCCAGTAATCGGCAGCTAAGCGCCAACGAACGCGAAACCTGGAGCGCGCCGTCGGTCGTGGACATGCAAAACGATACTATCGATTACCGGCATTGGTCTCCGGATCTGGCAAAGGTTCTGGAAGCCGCTGCACGCCAGCCGGAGGTTGACAGGATTTTTGTAAACCCCAGCATCAAACAAGAGTTGTGCACCACCAAAAGTGCCGGAGCCGGCGAATGGTTGCGTAAGATTCGCCCATGGTGGAAACACGACGATCATTTTCATGTACGCTTGAAATGTCCAACGCATAACCTAAATTGCGACTCGCAAGAACCGTTGCCTGCTGGCGACGGTTGCGACGCCAGCCTGGCTTGGTGGTTTTCCGCAGAAGCCAAAGCCCCGTCGAAAAACGTGCCGCTGCCGCCACCGCCGTTACCGGCTTTGTGCGAACAGCTGTTACGGCAGCCCTAATTCTCGTGGGCAAATCAGGCTTGTGGGATAAGTCAGGTGACTCTTCGCACAAGCCGGCCTCGGAATCCTCGGGCTAAAACTCCAGGCGGGCGCCCAGTGTAAATAAATGACTTTCCACGTCCCGGTATCCCACTAGCGCGTCGTAGTTCAAAAAGGCGCTTAAGCCTTGTGCAAAGGTACCCGATACGCCCGTACCCACCGTGAAATAATTGCGGTCCGGCGCGTTAGTCACCGTATTAAAGGTTAACCCGCTGCTGTTATCGCCTAGAAAGCGTACCGCGATATTGCGGCTGCCGTCTTTATACTGATGATGCCATTCGCCGCGTACATTGGGCGTAAACACACCCCAAGCCGTACTAACCGCGTAGGAAATCTGACTACCAACCGTGGTGGTGACCGACTCGACACCCTGATCTGCAAATGCCATCCCCCAGCCGCTGCCGCCTGATTCACTAAAACCGTCGACATCGAGTTTGATGTAATTGGCTTTTACATAGGGATTAAACAGCCATTGTTTTACCGCAAAGTTATAGCCACTGCCTACGCTAACTGAGTATTGGTTCCCGGTAGGCGCAGCTTTGGCAAGTGTATTTACCGTTTCACTGGGTACCGTATATTGGATATGCCGCACCGACGCGTAATCGATGGCGCCCATGGTCGCCACACCGTCAAAATACAAGTTATCCGTTGCGTAGTAGGTACTGTAAAGCGCGCCGGTGTAAGCATCGCTATCCAAGGTACCGCCGTTGCGGTCGAAACTGGACTCGGTGCGCGTATAGGTAAACGCCGCACCGACAATCAAATCATTACCAAAGCGATAGTCTATGCCGGCATTAATGCTGCCGCTATTTAAGTTATAACCCAGTTGATTGACATCCGTATCGACATTGCCGGTGTTGTAATTGCCGTTGACGAAACCGCCCAATCGGTCCCAAACGTCGCCACTATCACCCGCCGCGCCGCCAAGCGGGTTTGCCAGCGAAGCCAAATTGATCGGCACCGCACCGCTACCCAAGCCGGCGACCTGAAAGCCGCGAGCACCGGCTCGCAAGGCGGACATCCGTCCGGCAATCGCGTTGAAAGAAGTGCGCGTAGCAGAAACGCCTTGCGACGGTATCTGCTCGGGTGAGGTTTGTTGTAGCGCGTTAAATGTCTGCGGTATTGATTGGTTAAGAGCGGAACCCACTACCGCATCGCAGCGATTCTGAAAATCGTCCGAGTTAATTCCCCGCCCGCCTGGACAGGCAATTTCAATCACATTTGCCATATTGCTCTGGCTGGAATTGATGCCGTCGGTATTTTGCAGCAATCCCGCGATAGGCGACACGGCTGGCGTGGCAGCCGAGAAGCTGAAACCTATCAACAGCACGCCAAGTTTTAACCGTACCAGCGGGTAACTAGGGCCGGATATTGCGCCGGTCTTATTTTGCATCGTCATCATTATTTCTCCCCCCCATGAAAATGTTTATGTGCTTTAAAAAATCTAGGTATCAAATCAGCAATTTGGTCTTAGCATAGACGATAACGAAAATACCTACATACTTACTGCGAAATTGCAGCAGTTTAAACTTGTTGCCAGGAAATAAATTAGCGTAAAAGTCGGCATAGCTGATGGGTAAATAGCTACAATAAAACTTTATTCTTCAGTTGAGATAGCCATGCCGCACTTCTTACTTCATCAAAAACTAGCGCAAGATTGTTTTAACGTAGGGAGCTTTGCGCTAACGGAATTGTTAATGATGAACGATAGCCAATATCCCTGGTTCATCCTGGTACCAAGGCGCCACAATATCAGAGAAATTTATCAGCTTGACCAGGCGGATAGACAGGCTCTGCAAGCCGAGTCCTGCCTACTTGCCGAGACACTTGTAAATATTTATCACCCCGACAAACTCAATATTGCCGCAATCGGCAATCTCGTACCGCAATTGCATTTGCACCATGTGGTGCGCTACCAAACCGATAAGGCCTGGCCGGCGCCGGTATGGGGAAAGCTCGCCAGCCTACCCTATGCGGGCTACCAGGCGGAACAACGAATCACCCAGCTTCGCTCCGCTCTGCAGCCGCATTTAATCAATTGAGAATCGAATTAATGTTTTCCGTTACCCATTACGTGGTGTGTGACAACGGCCAAAAATAAGCACAAGGCGTTAAAAAATCCTCATGGACATAATCCAGTTGGAGGATGGGCAAGCGAAAATATGAAATACGCTTTCGGCAGCTGAAATAACCCAATTTTTATGTGATTGACGCTGACAATAAAAGCACGTCACAATCAAAAAAAAGTCGCAAAGTAAGGACAGGTGTTCCGTGAACGGGTAAGTCCAGGTGCTTTTAAATACCCTCAAACTAGACTGTGCGAGCATGACAGGCTCAGAAAATTTCGAGCCTAGTAGGCCGATATCGATTGCTGAAATGCGTCGAGCTTAGGGCAGACTGTGTAAAACTTCAAAAGCCATTGTTACTACCATGCCTATTTTCATCATCTGCTGTTTAATATTAAGCACCCTAACCCTAACCCAAAATGCATTTTTACCCTTACTTAATATAGAGGCCGTTTGGGGTGGGTGGGCCTGCCTCGCGGTACTCTTTCTGTTGAGCGGTTGTTTGAAATTAGTACCCGGCAAGATATGGCACGACGGTTTTGCCTGCGCGGGCTTATGGACTTGGTACGGTTACTGGAGCCCGCAATTCAGCGACGGCTCGCCGCAATTCAGCGTGTTTCCGGTCTATTTCGCCTTGCTTAGTAGCTGGATGCTGCTGGGTTTAATTAACAAAAGCCCGCAGTTTGATTGGGAATCGCAAGAATCTTTGCGTTATATGCAAAAATATTTGGCCCGCTTCGACACTTGCGTAGTGGCTGGCTTGGTACTAGTTTGTCTGGCATTGCCGGAGCACTATCTATCCTATCCAATTGCCATGACTTTCTTCATCGTCCGTAGCGCTTTTCAGCGCTGTCTGGAGATTATCGATAGCCTGTGAGCTGTGAGTTCCGAAAAATCGACTCTGCCTGATACTTAAATATATTCCCCTGGAGCAGCGCGGAAACCCATGAATCTGGGTCTCCGCCTGCTGTCCGGCAAGATGGCTAAAATACGCGGAGCTAAGCTACTTCCTTGGCCTTGTCCTGATAGCTGTCGATTTGATCGAAGTTAAGATAACGGTAGGTATCCGCGCTGGTTTGTTCAATGCTGGCCGCGTATTGCATATACTCGGCTACCGTCGGAATTTTGCCCAATAGCGAGCATACCGCCGCCAATTCTGCGGAAGACAGATAGACGTTGGCGCCATTACCTAAACGGTTGGGGAAATTACGGGTCGAGGTGGATACCACCGTCGAACCTTCTGCCACCCGCGCCTGGTTGCCCATACACAAAGAGCAACCAGGCATTTCGGTGCGTGCACCTACTTTGCCGAACGTGCCGTAATAGCCTTCTTTGATCAATTGGTTTTGATCCATTTTGGTCGGCGGCGCTACCCACAAACGGGTTGGCAATGCGCCGGCTTTCTCCAGCAATTTGCCGGCAGCGCGGAAATGGCCGATGTTGGTCATGCAGGAACCGATGAACACCTCATCGATTTTAGTGCCGGCGACTTCGGACAGCGGTTTGATGTCGTCCGGATCGTTCGGGCAAGCTAACAACGGCTCGGTGATTTCGTTCAAATCGATTTCGATAATTTCCGCGTATTCGGCGTCCTTATCTGCTTCCATCAATACCGGATTCGCCAACCAATCTTGCATCGCTTTGATCCGACGTTGGATGGTCCGGACATCGCCGTAACCTTCGGCAATCATCCATTTCAATAAGGTGATGTTGGAGTTTAAATATTCACGAATCGGCGCTTCGTTGAGCTTGATGGTGCAACCACCGGCAGAACGTTCCGCTGAGGCGTCGGACAGTTCGAATGCTTGCTCGACTTTTAAATCCGGCAAACCTTCGATTTCCAGGATGCGGCCGGAAAACACGTTTTTCTTACCCTGCTTCGCCACAGTCAGCGAGCCGCTTTTCAGAGCCGCATAAGGGATGGCGTTCACTAAATCGCGCAAGGTAATACCGGGTTGCATTTGGCCTTTAAAGCGCACTAACACCGATTCCGGCATGTCCAATGGCATCACGCCGGTCGCGGCGGCAAACGCAACCAAACCGGAACCTGCCGGGAAGGAGATACCAATCGGGAAACGGGTATGCGAGTCGCCGCCAGTACCGACAGTATCCGGCAATAGCATGCGGTTCAGCCAGGAGTGAATCACACCGTCACCCGGACGCAACGATACTCCGCCGCGGGTCATGATAAAGTCCGGCAAGGTATGCTGCATTTGCACGTCGACCGGTTTGGGATAAGCGGCGGTGTGGCAGAAGGACTGCATCACCAAATCGGCCGAGAAACCCAAGCACGCCAAGTCTTTCAGTTCATCGCGGGTCATTGGTCCGGTGGTGTCTTGCGAGCCGACCGTGGTCATTTTCGGTTCGCAATAACTGCCCGGTCTAACACCGGCCACGCCGCAGGCTTTACCAACGATTTTTTGCGCCAGGGTAAAACCTTTGCCGCTGTCATGAGCCACGCCCAAGCGGCGGAACACCGTGGAAGCCGGCACGCCCAAAAATTGGCGGGCACGGTCGGTCAAACCCCGGCCGATGATCAACGGAATCCGGCCACCGGCGCGAACTTCGTCAAATATCACTTCGGTTTTTAACGCAAATTCGCAAACGACTTCATCCGTGCCGTGGCGTTTGACCACGCCCAGATAAGGAAAAATATCGATCACATCGCCCATCGCCATCCCGGTAACGTCGCATTCGATGGGCAGTGCGCCGGAATCTTCCATCGTATTAAAGAAAATCGGTGCGATCTTGCCGCCGATGCAGACGCCGCCGCCGCGCTTGTTGGGGATGAACGGAATGTCGTCGCCCATGAACCACAGCACTGAGTTAGTCGCGGATTTACGTGACGAGCCGGTGCCGACCACGTCGCCGACATAGGCTACAGGGAAGCCTTTAGCTTTAAGGTCGATGATTTGCTGTTCGGCGTTAGTGATGCCATCGCGCGGCATTTTCAGCATTGCTTTGGCGTGCAACGGAATATCCGGCCTGGACCAAGCATCGGGCGCGGGCGACAGATCGTCGGTATTGGTTTCGCCGGTAACTTTGAATACGGTGACTGTGAGTTTTTCCGGCACTTCCGGCTTGGCGGTAAACCATTCGGCATCGGCCCAGGATTGCAGCACTTGTTTGGCATAAGCATTGCCGGCTTCGGCTTTTTCTTGCACATCGTGAAAGGCATCGAAGATCAGCAGGATTTGCGACAAGGCTTTCGCTGCAATCGGTGCCAACGCGGAGTTGTCCAGCAATTCGATCAACGGCGCGACGTTGTATCCGCCGAGCATGGTACCGAGCAACTCGGTGGCTTTTTCCGGCGTCAACAACGGCGATGTCGCCTCGCCTTTGGCAACGGCAGTCAGAAAACCGGCTTTAACATACGCGGCTTCATCCACGCCGGCTGGAATGCGGTTGGCCAACAAATCCAGTAGAAAATCGGCTTCGCCAACGGGCGGATTTTTCAATAATTCAACCAACGCCGCGACCTGCTCGGCGTCCAGAGGTTTAGGCACCACACCTTCGGCGGCGCGTTCGGCTACGTGTTTTCGGTATTGTTCTAACATGATGATTTCCGGTGAAAAGATATTAGGCTTGGGATGCTTTGGCTTCGGCGGCGGCTTGTTCGGCGATAAATGTGCGCATATCGTCGTTATCGACTCTGGCATAAATGTCAGCGACACTGAGAGTCAATCCAACCGATTCGAACGGCACGTCATCGCCGAGAAAATAATGGTTGGACACCCAACCCTCGCTGCGCCGGCAGACTTCGACGTCGACGATGTCTTGTTCGATCAGCACGTATTCCTCTAACGTCGGGATAGTTTGATACAAGCGGCGCTTGAGGGTTTCGTCGCGGCGACGGGTCGATCTTGAAAGCACTTCGACGACCAGTACTGCTGCCTCGGCGTAATAGTCATGGGTGGATGTGTCGTTACAGACCACCATGGCATCGGGGTAAAACAAATAGTTACCGATTTTGAGTTTTACGTCGGAGGAGAACGGTTCACATGGTTGGCCACGCAAATGCACGTGCAACGCGGCAGAAACATTACCTTTAATGCGTTCGTGATTTTTACTGGTTCCAGACATCGCCACCAGTTCGCCATCGTCATACTCGTGCTTGATATCGCTCAGTAATTCCGCCGCCAGATAATCTTCGAGAGAAATCCACGTTTGCTCAAACTGTGGTTGCGCGCTCATAACCGCCTCCTCCAATAAAATCAACTCATCGCGTCAACAATGGCCTGACCCATTTCCTTGGTGCCGTATTTACTGTCAGGGTTCAAGTCCGGGGTTACATAGACACCACCGTTCACAACTTTTTCAATGGCGTTTTGCATGCGGGTAGCCGCTTCGTGTTCGCCCAAATGATTAAGCATCATGACGCCTCCCATCATCACTGCGGTAGGGTTAGCGATATTTTTGCCGGCGATGTCGGGTGCACTGCCATGTACCGCTTCGAACAAAGCTGCATCGACACCTATATTCGCGCCGGGAATCAAGCCCAAACCGCCTACCAAACCGGCGGTCAAATCGGACAAAATGTCGCCGAACATATTGGTGGTTACGACTACGTCGAATTGTTCCGGTTTCATGACCATGTGCATGCAGGCCGCGTCCACAATTTTTTCGTCAAATTCAATATCAGGATATTTTGCCGCCACTTCCCTCGCAGCTCTCAAGAACAAGCCCTGGGTGTATTTCAAGATATTGGCCTTATGACAGACCGTTACTTTCTTACGATTGTTGTCGATAGCATATTTGAATGCATATTCGACGATGCGCTCTGAACCGGCCTTGGTTACTACTGCCAAGCTTTCGGCGATGTCTTTGGCCGGCGTCAGATAATGCTCCAAACCCACATACAAGCCTTCGGTGTTCTCGCGAACGATGACAATATCGACATCGTCGTAACGGGTTTTTACACCCTTCCAGCTTTTTGCCGGGCGCACGTTGGCGTAGAGATCGTATTGTTTGCGCAGTTCGACGTTGATGCTTCTAAAACCCTCGCCAACCATCGTGGTTAACGGGCCTTTAAACGCCACCCGAGTTTGGGCGATGGATTCCATCGTGGCATCCGGCAGCGGCGTACCGGTTCTTTCATACGCCGACATGCCGGCGTCCGCCTCATGCCAATGAATTTTCGCACCCGAAGCGTTGATCACCGCCACTGCGGCATCCATGATCGAAGGGCCAATACCATCACCTTTAATCAACGTGACGTTATGCATTCATTTCTCCTACTTGATAATTAAAAATAACAACTCACTGGGCACGCTTGGCTGTATCGCAATTGGCATCAATTCACCCTCGCGATAAAGTGCCTACATAATGAGTAATAATACACAGTTTCGCAGCCCGCCGCATGGGCAAGCCGCAAGCGGATACGCCTTAATTTCTGGCATCCTTTGGCGACACCGCCAAACCCACCCAATAAATCCAGCAAAATTCATACCCAAGCACGGCAGGCCGATAATCGGCGTCCGGCACACAAAAAAGCGGTATCATCGAACCAGCATTATTTCTACCCAAGTCCCGATTAAAACTAACCATGATCACCGTCGACAAGCTGATTTTCGAATACCCCGGCCTGCGCGCTTTGGACGATGTGTCGTTCAACATCGCCGCCGGCAGCATTACTGCGCTGGTCGGCCCTAACGGTGCCGGCAAAACCACGCTTCTGCGTTGCATGGCAGCCTTGGATCAACCGGTCAGCGGTTCGATCAATATCGCCGGCATCGACGTGTTGGAACAACCGCGCGATTGCCATCGGATCATCGGCTATCTGTCTGATTTTTTCGGACTTTATCAACGCTTGACTGTGCGGCAATGCCTGCATTACGTGGCCCGCGCCCAGGGTATTCTTGAAGCTAATTGCGCTGCCGCTATCGACGATGTCAGCCGGCGTTTGCATATCCAAGATCGATTGGAAAATAGCCCAGCCGAATTATCGCGCGGCTTGCGGCAAAGGGTAGCAATAGCGCAAGCCATCATCCACAAACCGCCGGTGGTGTTACTCGACGAGCCAGCCTCCGGCCTGGACCCGGAAGCCCGCCACGAACTAGCCGAGCTGTTTCTGGACTTGCAAGCCCAAGGCATGACACTACTGGTGTCCTCGCACATCCTCGCCGAGCTGGAAGCCTATTGCACCGACATGCTGGTGCTGCGCCAGGGTCGGATCGTCGAGCAAGTGGTGGTAAAGGCGCCGTCATTGCTCAAACCGTTTAAATTGTTGCTAGCTAATCCGATAGAAAACCTGCTCCTGCACCTACAATCCCTGCCCGGTATTAAGGTGCTGAATAGCGACGATAAACAACAAGCCTTATTGCAGCTCGACGGCGACGGCGATGCCGCGCAACAACACCAAGTATTGAAAGCCCTCATCGCGCTGGATTTACCGGTCTGCGAATTCGCTCCGGCAACCAGCAATCTGCAAGACGCTTATCTGCAAACCATCCGCCACAGCTCATGAATCTGAATCCCGAATTTGAACGCCAACTGATTTTGGAATGCTCGCAAGCCCGGCTGGTCGGCGCGCCTGTGGTGTTGGGCGCGGTGTTTACCTTAACCTATTTCCTGGATGACTACCGACTAGGCAACATAACTGCGCAAGCCGCGCTGACGCTATTCATGCTGATTACGCTGCTATGGGGCACCCGGCAAAGCCTGGACAGCATCGTCGAGGAGTACCGTGACCGTACCTGGGACACGCAACGCTTGTCCGCCCTCGGCCCCTGGCAAATGACCTGGGGCAAACTGCTTGGTAGCACCAGCATGGCCTGGTATTGCGCCGGCATCTGTTTATTGGTTCATGCGCTAGCCACCGACAATCCGGCCGCCCTACCCTTGCTGTTTTTTTACACTATTGGCACCGCATTATTGGTGCAAAGCACCGGTCTATTGCTGGGTTTACTGGCAGTGCAACGCGGTCAGCTTAAAACCGGGTCGATACTGATTTTGGTACTGGTGGGTTTTATCGTTTTCATGCCGTCACTGACCGATCTAACCGATACGGCAAATTATTTGCCCGGTAATTTCCAAAGTAATTCCTGGTACAGCTTGACTGTTAACGCGCAGACTTTGCACCAAATAAGCCTATTTTTCGCCTTATTCTGGTGCATGATGGGCAGCTATCGCTTGTTGGCACAAGACTTGGGGTTGCGAAATTTACCCTGGGCCTGGCTGGGTTTTACGCTGTTTTTGATCGTGTATTTGGGCGGCTTTATTCCCAGCTCCAGCTACTCGTTTTCCCTGGCTGCTTTTGCGGTTTGCAGTGTGTTGACTTACGTCGGAGTGATCGTCGAACGGCACGAACCAATGCGTATCAAGCGCTTGCTGGACTATTACCGACAAGCCAACTGGCGCCGAGTTGGCGAAGAACTGCCCATGAGCGCATTGAGTTTTGCACTAAGCCTGCCGTTTGCGATATTTCTAAGCTTCCAAGAGCAACGATTTGCCTGGCTGGACATCTCCCTGCATGCCTATCCACTGGCTATCGCACTTTTAGTACTACGCGATTGCACCATTTACCTGTTTTTTTGCTACGGCAAAAATCCGCAACGCGCGTTTAGCCTGAGTTTACTGTCCGCAGCGCTGCTGTACGGCATCCTCCCCGGCCTGTTTGCCGCCATCGGCATGACCGGCGTTTCAGCCTTATTCTTTCCGCTGTGGGCAGAGTCTGCATTTTCTGCGTTAGCCTGTGCTGCGCTGCAATGCGCACTGATTTTACGTCTGCTCTACCAACGCTGGCGAAAAAGCGTTTAACGCCAGCAGAACCTGTCTGTGCGTTAGCTAACTTAACTTGCTTAAGCCCGCCAGAATAGAGAGAATAAAGCCAAACTACAAAAACAACAATAACTTGGCTATCGGAAAAACTGATGCGCCCTTTGCGCCGCACCGAGTACGATGGTTGCGACCGGGACCCGCGGCATGCGCAAACCAAATCCATTCATAGAGCATTTTTCCAGCCAGGCTTTTTTTCGGGCACCCGCCCGTCGCCCGCTCGAGCGTTTACTCGATACCAAGCTGTCGCTCAGCCCCATCAAACTATTTGCCATCCCCCAGTTTGACGAAGACACCGAACGACAATTTTGGGAAGAACGTTATCTGGTGTTGCTTAGCCCCCTAAAATGGGCTCTGGGCTTGGGCGCCGCCGCATTCCTGGCCTACATCCTGCTGGATCTAAAGATTGGCAATACCTCAAATACCGAAGCGTTGTTAAGGCTGCCTATCGTCCTGGTGCTGGTGGGTTTATTCAGATATCTACATGTCTGCGTGGAAGCGGTAGCCAAAATCAACACCATCGCCAAACTCAGCGCCGGACTGTCCGCAGCCAATTTAATCGCCGTCTTGTTATACGACGGCAACCCCCGCTACTACGCTGAAACCTGGCCGGCCCTGCTGCCCATGTATTTTTTCAGTTACGGGCAAATGTTCATGTCTTTGCGGGCAACAATAGGTTTTGGCTGGAGCACCGCGCTAACCATGCCGATAGCCGGCTATTGGCTTGGACTGACCGTGATTGACTTGATCCCGTCTATCCTAAATCTTTGCATCGTCAATATCTTTGGCGTCTGCACCCGCTGCCAACTGGAAGCTTACGCCCGCAAATCCTTCCGCGAAAAACGTAAAGCTCAACTCAGCGCCGACGACAAAACCCGCTTCTTACAGCAAATGGGCCACAATCTGCGCCAACCTCTGCAAGCCTTGGCCTGCTATGCCGCGGTATTGGACACCGCGCAAACAAACCCACCTAGCAATGGCGCGGCGTTTATGCTCAATCGCATGGGCATGGTGATAGACGAATTGAACGCCGCCTTTAACCACGTATTGGATATCGCCAACCTGGAAACTGGTCGGCAAATTCCGCAGCCGACCAGTATCGATCTGAATACGCTGCTGACCGGCTTGGAAAATCAATACGCCCCGCAAGCCGCCAAGCGCGGTATCCGGCTTAAAGTAGTTTTACGCCGCCAGGAGCCTTACAACCTATGCAGCGACAGCAACATCCTGCGGCAAATCCTCGGCAATTTGCTTGATAACGCCATCAAATATACCGAGAGCGGCTGGATACTGGTGTCGGCAGTCAAAACCGGCAAGCAACATCTGACCTTGCATGTTTGCGACAGCGGCCCGGGGATTGCGGCAGACATGCGCGAAGAGGTATTCAAGGAATTTGTTCGCAACCAGCGTCGCCAGAACGACAACACAGTGCCGGGCCTGGGCATAGGCTTGGCTTATGTGGCCGCAGCCGTTAAATGTTTACCAGAACACAGTCTGCGCTTGGTATGTGGTTCGCGTTTTGGCTGCGACTTTAAACTCCAACTACCGATTGCCGAGACGACAACGGCTGCAACCAGCGGATTAGATAAAGAAGGCGACTTTTCCGGCTACTTTGTGATGGTGGTGGACGACGATGCCGAGGTATTACAAGCCATCGCCAAGCAACTAAGGGCCTGGGGCTGCCTCGTGCAAGAAGCGTCTTCGCTGGCGGAAACCGCCGAATTGCTAGCCGAAAACGATAGAGACCCGGATTTATTAATCACCGACTTTTACCTGGGCAACCGCGAAACTGCTCACGATATCATCGCCGCCGTTCACGCTTCCTGCGGCCCAGCGCCGACCATGATCCTCTCCGCCCGCGCCATCTCAGACCAAGAGAAAGTTACGTTACCGGAACACACCGCCATTCTGCGTAAACCTGCCGGTGCCAAAGCACTGAGGGAAACCATGGTTAAAACCATGCAGATAACCAAATCCGTGTGAAGGATAGTCGACAAAGAAAATCCGTTTATTAACCAATGGCGTAAAGTTAAGCTTTGGCGCTATTAATTCCCCTCTTTGAAGAAGAGGGGCCAGGGGAGATTTTATATAAATACCCCAACTTCGAAGCCATCAATTGCCCACCCCCGGCTTTCCAAACACAATCCCCCGCTCAAACACTTTAACCAACAACTCAGTACGCTTAGCGACCCCAAATTTTTGATAAATCGGCCGCAGATGATTGCGCACAGTTTGCTCTTCTATCCCCAACTGCCGAGCAATCTGCTTATTGCCTATCCCTTGCACCAACCAAGTCAGCACCTCGAACTCTCGCGGCGTCAGACCTAAACTGGCCGAATCAGTTACGCCGGGTATTTCTGTAACACTACTAGCATCCAAACTAACGACGCGTTGCGGCCCCACCGCCGATGCCGGCAAATACACCTTGCCAGCCAATACATCCCGCAACGCATCGACAAAGACCTGCCGAGACACTGTCTTAACGATAAACCCCATCGCCCCCAAACGCAGCGCCTGAAAAACCAACTCCCTATCGCCCAACCCGGAAAACATCACCACGCACAAATCCGGAAAGGCTTCCTTCAATTCCTCCAGACCCGCCAACCCGTCTTTTCCGGGCAATTGCACATCCAACATAACCAGATTCAACGGCGTTTGCTTTGCCAACAGCAACCCGTCGTCAAGGCTCTCAGCTTCGAACACTTGCAACTCAGGGATGATTTGTTTCAACAAACACGCCACGCCCTCACGGGCGCAGAAATGGTCGTCAATTAACAAAATATTCACAATCACAAATCTCCCAGTAAACGCCTTTATTTGATTCTACTCGCGGTAAGTTTTGAAATAAATCCAGTACGTTTGTACTGGTACGGAAAACAACTGGCAATTTCAAAGCAATATGATCAAACTTTCATCAGGATAAATCTTGATTTTCAACTTATTGAAAAGTGGACTTTACACTATGCATTATTTCAAGCAGTTCATTATTTTATTCGCTTCATTAATTATTTCTGGCTGTTCTTTGCTAAATGGTTCACCTGAATCCCCAATAGATATCGATAAGATCAGTGCCGAGATCACGCCGAAATTAGAAAAGTTCGACTCCAACCAAATTACTGATCCTTCAACCCGCAATATAGCAATCAGCCAAGCCCTGACAGTAAAGTATCCCCCGGCAAAGCCGGGGGCTTTATGTTGTGAACCGCTCAAAGCGGTAAATAGGGTCGCTAACGCGGCCCTTTCATAATAGCCGCCAATAAGCGGCGACTCATTGCCAAAGGTTCAGTTGTTCAATTCGCTGGTCTTCCTGTTCTTGATGCCGGATATATTCCCGAATCATCGTCTCATCCCGACCCACGGTCGATACAAAGTAACCTCTTGCCCAAAAATGCTGGCCTACAAAATTTCGCTTCTTTTCACCATAAACCCGTGCCAAATGAATCGCGCTCTTCCCTTTGATGTAACCTATTACCTGTGAAACCGCATATTTCGGCGGAATCGAAATCAGCATATGCACATGATCCGGCATCAAGTGACCTTCCAATATTCGACTCTCTTTTTGGCTCGCTAGCCTTCGAAACACCTCACCCAAATGTTTACGCAACTCCTTGTACAGCGTTCGGCGACGGCATTTCGGAATAAACACCACATGATATTTGCACTCCCATTTCGAGTGACTTAAGCTCTCGTTCTCGTCCATCAGGCTCTCCTCTTCGCGTTTGCTTGGCGGCTCACGCGTCCGAGTGTCCTGATGGACTCCTCTAAATGTCAAACTTCAGCTGTCTCCCCGGCAGAGCCGGGGGATTTCTCATTTTTGGTTAATTGATTTGCGTTATGCCTAGTTCGTTAATAACGCCGGATTACAACAACGTACAAAAGACATGGTCTTCGACTTTGCGGAGCTATCGCTAAACCTAGCCGGAACTGCCGTTGGTACTGCAGGTACCAAAACACTATTGGCTGCTCTATCCACCGGTATATCCGGTACCAATATCGCCTTCGACAAAAACTTTATTTACGAATCCACAGTACCCGCATTAATTATGCAGATGAATGCCGATCGTGCTGAACTCTATAGGATGATCGCAACCGGCATGCAATCAACTTCGACATCAGGCCAAAACGGATACTCATGGGCACAAGCGGTGCATGATCTAATTGACTATTACAACGCCGGTACTCTTCAACACGCGATTAACTCAATCAAGAAAAATGCTGGTAGCAAGCAAGTTGCCGAGGAAAAACTGACTAAGGACTTATTAATGCCGCAACTTGCTACAGAAGACGACGTGAAAATGCGAGCTTCCATCACCAGTAGCTTAAAAAACATTACGGAACAAAATCTAGCCAAGGTAAAAACCAGCTTCGGCCCCCTGAGTAAAGGGTTAGTTCATCTAAACGGATGCAAGATTCTTGGAGAAAATACGGAAGCAACTATTTCAGTTGCAGACGCCAAAAATCTGCTAATCGAATGTATTCGGGATGTCAGCGAAGAAAAAAACAAAGGTGTAACATTTAAAGACGATCTGACCGAAATCAAACAGCAATTTATTACGGTTGGTCTGATTCCAACCAGTTAGGTCATTCTACTTATACACCAAAAAGGGAGCCTCTAAAAATAAAGCAAACTCCTTCTCTCACGGGGAGAAGGTTGGGATCGGGGAATTAAAATCAATTGTTCACATCCCTCACCCTAGATCCGGAGGGAAAGAGAGTTTTTAGAGGTTCCCAAAAATCAAT
Organism: Methylomonas sp. MK1; assembly: GCF_000365425.1. Lineage (NCBI taxonomy): Bacteria > Pseudomonadati > Pseudomonadota > Gammaproteobacteria > Methylococcales > Methylococcaceae > Methylomonas > Methylomonas sp. MK1. The sequence goes on along the minus strand of NZ_AQOV01000001.1, from coordinate 78,096 downwards.
GGAGATTTTTCACTATGAGAATGCGCGGTTATGAAGGCCATTTGAGCCTTGATCAATTACAAACGCAAATACGCTTCGAAGAGGCTGGTTCGTTGGAATTATTCGATTGCGTGACGGCTACTGACAAAAACAACAAACCTCTTAATGTGTGTAAATTTAACGAACTTCCTCCAGGCGACATACCAAAAGATATTTTCTTGGCTGTTACAAATTCACCCAAACCGGCTGGCGCAACCAACAAAGTTTTAACTGACACAGTCATAGTAAACAATCAATTTACGACCGTAGATTTTTATCGGTGAAAAATCAACTATTAATTAATTTATAGGCATTAAATCCGAATGTATTTTGGAGGGAAAATGGCAGGAATCAACTTCACGCCCGCATTACGAATCGAATATGACCGATTATTCAATACCTGCATCATAAACGCAGGTAAACTAACAGAGGTTGGAAAATTATGTGATCAACTAATTGCCAATCGCGCTCGTTACCAAAATATCGGCAATAACTTGGGAATACCGTGGTTTTTCATTGCCGTGATTCATAACATGGAATCCAGTCAAAAATTCTCGAAACACTTGCATAATGGTGACCCACTCACTGCTCGTACCGTTCAAGTCCCTGCTGGCCGCCCACGCACAGGCAATCCGCCTTTTACCTGGGAAGAAAGCGCTTCCGATGCACTAGTGATGCATAATCTTAATGGGAATAACGATTGGTCTACCGCCGGAGTGCTCTATCAGCTGGAAGCCTACAACGGTTGGGGTTATCGAAAGCACCACCCTGAAGTTTTAAGTCCTTACCTTTGGTCTTTTTCGAATCATTACAGCAGTGGAAAGTACATTGCCGACGGCACATGGTCAGACACGGCGATTTCCAGGCAATGCGGAGCAGCGGTTTTGTTGCGACGAATGGCAGAGCTTGGTGAAATTGACTTTACCGATCAGCCACGACCTGTTGAATCGCCCACCCCATTGGTAGTCAGTTATTCCGAAACCAAGTCCGAAGACCTGAGCACGATTAAACAGGCTGAGGATTTGCAACGCTGGCTTAATACCTTTTCTGGTGTGTTCGTATTGATTGATGGCGTACCGGGAAAGAAAACTTCGGACGCTTTCAAACAGGTTACAGGTTCGTTTTTACCGGATGACCCTAGAAACTAGATTTGTCTGAATTACCGGTAAATATATAAATCGGAAAAATGGTCAGATTCCCCGAGGCAAAGCTGATTGTTAATTGCCTAGGCTTTTATGATACTGAGCAAATCCCTCCTTAATTGCAAATATGGACGCTGAAACTCTTGAAGAAAAAGAACTTATTTCTCTAGAGCGAACAAAGCTCGAAAGAGAACGGCTTGAGTTCGAGCAAAAGAAACTACAACGCATGACAATCGGAGTCTCGACGGTTGCAGTCCTCGTATCGCTTCTTCAGGTCGGCGTCGCCTATTTACAAAGTCGCCTCTCAACTGCGCAGACAGTTGAGAAATTCATTCCGTACCTTCAAAAACAGGAAACTCGTGATGCAGCTTTACTAACTATGTCAGGATTCGTCGATCAGCAATTTGTCACGCAGTTAGCCGAAAAGTTGATAGCAACCACCGTTCTCGAAACATTTCAGGTAAAAGGAAGTGAGCGGGAAAAATCACAAGCAACCGCAGCGCTTTCCGAGTTGGATAGAAAGCGTAGAGTTTTAATTGACAAGATCTTTGACTCCAGTAAACCCGCGCGAATCGAAGCGACGACCGAACTAATTCGCCAGTGGAGTACGGATCCCAACATCATCCCGCAGCTTATTGAAGTGGCATCAGCAAAGCTCGCGAATCAGAGTGGTATTGTCAACACATTGGTGATTTTACGAGAAACTCCCCCTGATATCCTTAGAGCAAACGCCGAGGATCTTGCGTCGTTTTTGAGTAAAGCAAAGTTGAATGGTCCTCAAACAGCTGGACTTGTAGCAGATGTGGAAAATCGCGCAACGGCTTCGCGTTAACACGAGGAATGATATTGCGAGGTTTTTCAAATATTGACACTGGAGCAACTCATAGGAGACAAAAAATGAATGAAAACGTAGCTAAATTGATTGCAATTGCAGAAAATGAGGTCGGCACCCGCGAAGGCGCCACAAACAATACCGGCGCACGCATAGTCGAGTATCAGGGGGCAACTTGGTTGGCACCAGGTGCATGGCCTTGGTGCGCAGCGTTTACAGCCTGGATAATGCGGGAATGGCTCGAAGATGAGAGAGTTCGAGAAGCATTAAATTTGCCATCGTTTTCCCTAGCGGATAAATGGCGCTGTAAAGATGCGAGTGCGTTTGGTTGGGAAAAATGGGCAAAACAAAAAAATTTGCTCGTACTGCCGGAAACAGAAAAAGCCAAGGCCGGCGATTTCGTTATATTCGATTTCTCACATATTGCTTTAGTTGTAAAAGATCAAACTACAGTAAAAGAAAAACTCATAACAATTGAGGGTAATACTAACGGCAAGGGTGATCGAGATAGTGAAACTGGCGATGGCGTGTGGCGAAAAGAACGCCAACCAAGCTTAACCAAAAGCTACGTCCGGATAATACCTGTGTGATCGACTAGTTGTTCACTCTATCAGCTCTGCGCCCTAGCCTCCTGAAATAGACTTCTGAGCATCGGCAACACCCAAGACGAGTCAAATAAGAGGAACCAACATGACCATCACCCTAGGCCCCATCATCGGCCACACCACCGACACTTCGGTCAAAATCTGGATACGCGGCGCGAAAGGCCCTAATCATGCCAGTCGCGAGTTTTGTTACGGTGCTTTTGATGTATACGATGGCGCCAAATTGGTCGCGTCGAAATATTGCTTTTTAAAGGATTATTACGATTTTACCGGAGTAGTGAAATTCGATGGCTTAAAAGCCAATACCGCTTATCGGGTGGAATGCGGTCTTATCTATAAGCGTGACGCACAAGCGCCGGCTACCGATGTTTTGGTGCAGGGACCAGTCGTGAATAGCACCGAAAAAGTCGGCACCACGTTTAAAACTCACCGGCCCAGCAACGATACCACGCTAAATTTTGTATTCGGTTCCTGCCGCTATTTGTATTGGGACAATTTTGTCTTGAATGACGCAGAAAAAGGGGACAAGACTTTCCGTTCCATTTTCACTCAGCATCAACAAAATCCGTTGGATTTCTTTTTGGCGGTGGGTGATCAGGTGTATGCCGATCCCTTGAACAAGTTGCATGAGTATTCCAACTTCGACGAGTTGTGCGAGATTTATCGCAAGTCATTTAAATTGCCGAATATCCGCGAATTGATGAGTTGCGTGCCCACTTATATGATTCTGGACGATCATGAAATTCGTAACGACTGGTCGAAAAACCAGATGCGCGATGAGAACAGCGGTTTTTTCGCGACGCGGATGCGGGCCTATGCCTCTTACCAGCACCTCCATAATCCCGATACTCCCAACGGTCAGTTTTGGTATACCTTCGACAAAGGACCATTTCCGTTTTTCGTGATGGATACCCGCACCTTGCGGATTAGCGAAGCGACCAGCATAGAAGGTAAAACCATGCTCGGCCGCGAGCAGCTCAATGCGTTTTTGGAGTGGTTGCATGAATACCGCAATGCGCCCTTTAAATTCGTGGTGTCCAGCGTCCCTTTCTTCCCGGACCCTAAGCCTATGAAAGGCAGCGATGACAAATGGGCCGGCTTTAACGACGAGCGCAGCATGATCCTGGAATTCATTCGCGTGGAAGGGATTAGCGACGTGGTGTTTTTGTCCGGAGACGTGCACAACTCCAGTTTTGCACGGATGCGTTGCTACCAGGACCCACAGTTTTTGTTGACCTCGTTGGTATCATCGCCATTTTATTGGCCCTACCCGCACGAAAGCCAAAGCGATTTTTACGGCGGCAGGACGCTGGAATTTATGCAGTGGTCGGACGGTAGCCGCAGGTTGCGCGACCGGATTGAATATCGCTACGAGGGTGAAGGCTTTATCGGCGACGAGAGCTTTACCCGAGTTTCGGTGGATATTGGTAAGGGCAGGCCTTGGTGTAGCGCGGAGATTTTTGATAGGAAAGGTCAACTGTTTCGTCAATATTCCAAAGCGTTTTTGTTTTAGGGCTTGCCTAAACGCTTCCACTCTCAGAGCAAAATGCTTGCTTTGTTGGAAACCATTCCCGCTCCCTCATTTTATTCTCCTCACCCCAACCCTCTCCAGCTGGAGAGGGAGCTTTATTTGTTATGGTTGGAGCATTTTTGGATTGCCGCTTTCGCGGGAATGACGGTATGTGCCAAGTGCGGCGATTTATTTCCCACCGCCAATTAGCGCTACCATCTCCTCCCGCTGAATCACCTCTTTCTCTTGCAGCAACTCCGCCAACTTATCCAAATAACCGCGTTTCTCGCTCAATATCTTTTGCGCGCGGCGTTCGGCGTCTTCGATTAAACCCTTAATTTCCGCATCGACCACGCGCGCGGTTTCCTCGCTGTAATTGCGTTGTTCGGACATATCGCCTGGCAGGAATTGCAGTTGCTGGCGTTGGCCGTAGATTTGTGGCCCCAGTTTTTTGCTCATCCCCAAGTAACAGACCATGTTACGGGCTATTTCGCTGGCTTTTTCTAGGTCGTTTTGGGCGCCGGTGGAGATGCTTTGCAAAGCCAGCTGTTCGGCTACGCGGCCACCCAGCAGAATAGCCAACTGATCTTTCAGCTCGTTTTCGGTGGAAAGATATTTTTCCTCGACCGGCAGTTGCAAGGTAAAGCCCAGCGCTGAGACGCCGCGCGGGATGATCGATATTTTATGCACCGGCTGACCGGTGGGGACATTTTCCGCGACCAAAGCATGGCCGGCCTCGTGATACGCCACCCGGCGCTTTTCGTCCGGGCCGAGGATACGGTTTTTCTTTTCCGGACCGGCCATCACTCTATCAATGGCAGCTTCGAAATCGGCCATGTTAACGGAGTCGCGGCCGCCGCGTGCTGCCAGTATGGCCGCTTCGTTGGCAATGTTGGACAGATCGGCGCCGACGAAACCGGGCGTGCGCTTGGCCACAGTGGTCAAGTCGATGTCTTTATCCAATTGCATGGCTTTGCTATGCAATTGCAGAATCGCCACACGATCCACCAGATCGGGTTTATCGACCACAATTTGTCTATCGAAACGGCCGGCGCGCATTAGGGCTTTATCCAGTATCTCCGGTCTATTGGTAGCCGCCATCACGACTACGCCGGAGGTGGCGTCAAAGCCGTCCATTTCGGTCAATAACTGGTTCAGGGTCTGTTCGCGTTCGTCGTTGCCGCCCAGCATCGCCGGACCGCCGCGCGAGCGGCCTATCGCGTCCAGTTCGTCGATGAAGATAATGCACGGGGCTTTTTGCCGGGCTTGTTCGAATAAATCCCGCACCCGCGCCGCGCCGATACCGACGAACATTTCGATAAATTCCGAGGCACTGATGTTAAAGAACGGCACCCCGGCTTCACCGGATACCGCGCGGGCCAACAGGGTTTTACCGGTACCCGGCGAACCCACCAGCAACACACCTTTCGGCATCCTCCCGCCCAGCTTTTGCAGTTTTTCCGGGGATTTTAAAAACTCTATGGTTTCCTTCAACTCCTGCTTGGCACTTTCCGAGCCGGCGACGTCGTCGAAGGTGGTTTTCGAGGTTTCCTGCTGGATGCGGATTTTATTACCCAAATTCAAAAAGCCGCGCCCTGCGCCGCCGCTCATCTTCGGCAGCAACCACATCCACAGCCCGGCAAAGATCGCGACGGGAATCACCCAGTTAAACAGTAAATTGCTTAACCAGTTGTCACCGCTTCTGACTACGTATTCGACTTGATGCTCTTGCAAGTTTTTAACCAGCGACTCGTCCCACAAGGGCACGGTGAAGAAATGCTTGCCGATTTTTTTGTCTTCCTCTTTTAATGTGCCGTTGATGAAACGCTGAGTGACGACGGCGTTTTCGACTTTATTGTCGTTAACCAGGGTAAGAAACTGGCTATAGGGTATTTCCTGGCCCTGGATGCGCTCGCCGCCGGCGAATAGCGACAGTACGAAAATCCCCAACAGCACGTATAACCATATCGGCGAACGCTTAGGCTCACTGCCGTCGGGCTGGTCGGTACCCGGTTTAGGTTTGGATTGCGCTTGCCAGGTCGATTTAAGCCAGGCCCAAACCACGCATAAGAATTTGACAAAAGCCTGATAAAGCTCGGTTAGTTTTTGCTGGTCTATCATGACGCACTCCCCTTTTGTAGTTATCGGGATACCCCAAAAACCGCAATTCCGCCATTTCCCCAAGGAGGTTGTCGTAAAAGCCCCCTCTCCTCGCGTACCCGCGCGAGGCATAAAGGAGAGGGAATTGCTTCGACTTTTACGATGCCTTCCAAGGGTGGGGATAACTCGATGTTTGAGGAACCTTTATTCGTTTACTGTACTCCAGTTTTACCTGATTTTATCGGGTAATCAAATGTATCCAGCCGAAATCGTTTTTAAAACTCGTCATTCCTGGGTATGCGGAAATCTAGTTTTTTAACTCTCCCTGGGCTCCCGCTTTCGCGGGAGCGACGAGAATTTAGATCGCGGTGATAATGAAGCATTCCCAAAATGAATTTAAGGTCAGGCCTACTAATTCCAATTATTTTTTACTGATCGGAAAGTGAAAAATGCATCCAAACCTTTGGTATTTCCGTACATCTCTACACAACCGAATTTCGGCATAATCACCTCATCAATTGAGTTGCTGTTTCGTCGCGTTTGCTATTTAATGACCAACGGTCAAAGCAACCCGGGCGCACGGCGTCCCGCAACTCATTTTTCCCAACTTAGAAGGAGGGACAAAATGTCAAACCCGCTTAGTAGGCTGATCGGCAAACTATTCACAGACCCGGTCGAACAAGTCGGCATCGCTCTGCCGTCCGCTACTTTGGTAGCAGTGTTTTTTAATTATCGAGAGCAGATTCACCCTGTCTTGCAGCATTTGCCCAACCCTTTCGCCGCCAGCACAACGGGCGCGCTGATTTTTCTGCTACTGACGCTGGCAGTTTCCCTCATCGTCAAACGCCTGTCGCACGACTTACTCAATACCACTTACGATTATTTGTATCGAGACCGCAAACGTCTGAAGTCGGATAGTTGGTACCGGCGCGCGCAAAATCTGGCGTTATCTACCAATGATCCCTTGCTTAGTAAATATCATGAAGCCTTGGATAGACTCAGGGATAACGATAATCCGGTGGTCGCCAAGGTGGAGGCCCTGCAAATTCAATCCAAACTGGCGCGCAGCCTGACCTTGATATTGGCGATCTTTACTTTGGTATTGTTTATCGACAAGTTGATGTTACTGGGGTTGGTGTGCGGCGGCGTTTCAGGATTAATGCTGTCGAGTTTTTGCAAGGAAAGGTGGGCCGCGTCTGAATTGGTTTATCAAGCGCTTTACGAAACCTATTACCGCCAGGAGCGCCGCCACCCGATATGGACTTCACCGATTATTCGCATCAACAAACCGGTACAGCCGTCATGCGAGACCGAGTCTGTAGGATAAGAAAATCGAAATTGGCAGAAAAAACCGGTCCGGAGTCGCAGACATCGATTACTAGACCGCCAGATAGACCGGGTATATCATCCGCCCGGCAAGCCTAACTAGAGACCTTAATCGATCAACCGGATCGTTACCAAAAAGGCGGACTTATGCACAAACCGACATATCGACTTAAAGCCTTGGCTTACGCCGGGCTGAGCCTGCTCCCGCTTTCCGTTGTCGCCCAAACCGCGGCCGTTAACGGCGAAGACAAACCCATCGCCCTATCCATTCATTTTTTAATTACGCTGGGCATCTTGGCGATAGTTGTGCTCGCCTTTTTGCTGTATCTGCGGCATCTGCAAAAAACCTTTCTGGAAACCTGCACCCGCGAAAAACAATTGGCGCTGTTCTTTCAAAGCCCGGCAGGTCTGCCGGAAGGCACGATACGCGGGGTGATCGCCATGCTGATCGTCACCGCCTCTATGCTGTTTTTAGCCTTACCCAACAACCAGTTCCCGGACGTATTGGGCGGTATCCTCGGCACCATCATCGGTTTTTATTTCGGCGCGCGCGGGCAAAATCGCGATTCCGAAAGCGCCGCATTGCAGCAAGCCCACGAAGCCACGACCCAACGCGACGAAGCCGTCAGCCAGCAACAGCAATCCAAAACCGGTTCTATGCTGGAAACCGTCAGCAATGGCATCGACTTGGCCCGTACCGTGGCCGGTTTATTGCCCAAAGACATCGGCGGCAAATACGTCGATCTGGCTAACAAAGTCGAAAAAGGCGTGAATGTCGCTAAAGGCCTGATGGGCAAAGGCAAGATCGAAGATGCACTGCACGCGGTCACCGACACGCAAACCGCACTCGATCAGGACGGTCCCTTAACCGACATCGTCGGCAGCGCCGTGAAAACCTTCGGTGCCACCCTGGGCACCTTTATGCCGCCAGCGGCATTGATCGCCGCGGTAGTGGCCGGTACCGTCAAATTGACCGGTATTTATTACCAAAAATGGAAAGCCCGGATTTTACACATGCCGATCTCGCCGGCTGCCGGTTTGACGCTGGAGCCGGTCGACGACAACACCGGCTTCATGTTGCTGCGGCAAAGCCCGTTATTTCGTAACGCGTTCCAGGCGCAAATGGAAAATCCCAAGTTTCTGAAAGAGGCCGTCAACGATTTCATCGGCAACGCCAATTCGGCGGATTTGTTCGAAAAATACGCCGAGCTAGGCGGCTTTCAAACCTTAGAACAATTTGAAGAAGGCCTGGACGAATTCCATCGCACCGCCGCCGACCGGGAATTGAAATCCTTGATCTTGGCCCGCGACCCGGCCATGTTCGGTAACACCGGCGGTTACGAATCGGTGTTACAAGCCGTGGACAAATTGCATCAAAACCCGGACGCATTGAAAGACCTTGATAGCTTGATCGTGGTGACCGAGAAGCTGCAAGCCGAAGACAAACCGGTCGCCGGCATGATCACCAAAATTCTGGAGGGCCAAGCGTCATGAAGCGGAATCTTAAATTCATCATGCCCCTGTTAATAGCAGTTTTGTTAGTCTCCGGCTGCGCGACCCGGCAATTGAAAAACTTTAAGGAAGCCGCCGCTGAAAACAATTGGCAGGAAATCGCCGCAGCGGAAGTCGATTGCAAAGTCGACGACGAGGCCTGCAATCAGCTGCATTTGCTAAAAGGCGATGCCTGTTACCGACTGGCCAAACAAAACACCGACAGCGTCAAAAACTACCAATGCGCCGCCGAGCAACTAGAGCAAGGCATTCACCTGACAACCGATTGGGCCAATGCCGAGGCCGTAGTAGGCAAACGCGCCCAGTATTTCGAAAATTGGTGCGAGTCGCTGCGTTTGCTGCGTAGCGAACAAACCAGCACAGCCGCCGCCACACCTTACAATCAAAAGCTGCACAGTTGTGCCCGCGAATTTCTGCAAGCCCCCGGCGACTTAAAACCGGCCGCCACCTTTTTTCTACATAACGCCGAACTGGCTGCGATTCGTTTCCAAATCAACGACACCGGCAGTTGCCAAGCGCTGAAACAATTGCAACAAAATGAGAGTCAAGCTGCCGCGCAGGCCGCCCAAAGCCGCTACGCCGACCATCATCGGCGCTTGTTAAACGACATCGCCGGGATCAAAGCGTCAATTCCCGGCTGCCCATAAGCCTTTAGCAGATAGGAGCCGGTCATGGCCTTTAGTCGCCCTCTTAAATTTCAACTGCCTATGCTGCGCGGCCGCGATGTTCTTGAAGTACAAACGCGGTTAAAAGCTTTGCAGATTAATGGTGTCGGCCAACCCGACGGATTATTCGGCGCCAAAACCTCCGCAGCGGTCGTGGCATTTCAAACCAGTCGCGGTTTGGACAGCGACGGCATTGTCGGCCCGTTAACCTGGAGCAGTTTGTTCCAGGACGACAGCTTCCCGAATACGCAACGCCCTGCCGCCAACGACGCCGGCAGCACGATTATAGGTAAAGATTTACTCGACGAATTAAAGGCCAAACATGCCTATCAAGACAGCGTGCCCTGGCAATTAACCGTGCACGGCTTATTGGTAGGTAACGACAATGCGCCACTAGGTAGCGGCGGCGAGCCGAAAACAGTTGCCAAAATCTGGAGCCAATACGGCAGTGCGTTGACGCATTGGTCTACCGAGTTAAACGTACCTGTAGAACTCATTATCGCCACGATCTGCACCGAATCGTCCGGCAATCAAAACGCGGTGCGCGAAGAACCTGGCTTTATCGACGAAGTGCGTACGCCACACAAAATTTCGCCGGGTTTGATGCAGACTTTGATTTCCACCGCCCGAGCGGCCTTGAATAAAGACGATATCGACAAAGCCTGGCTATTAGTCCCCAGCAATTCGATTCAGGCCGGCACCGCCTACATCGCCGGACAATGGAAGCAAACCCACTTTGATCCGCCGAAAGTGGCATGCGCTTACAACGCCGGCGGCATCTATCGTAACGACTCGGCCCGCAATCGCTGGAAAATGCGCCAATATCCCATCGGCAGCGCCGAGCATGCCGACCGCTTTGTAAAATGGTTTAACGATTGTTTTGTGTTTTTCGAGAACGACGGCGGCGCGCCCGAGTTTAGTTTTTTTAATGCACTGCGCAAATAAGTTTAACTGCTGCACCTGACTCTTAGACTCCCTGAAGCTATCATTTCCTCGAAAGTGAGCGCCGGTAGACCACCGAGCGAATCCAGGCAAGAGGTCTCCCACCTGCATCGGCAGTCGTAAAAGCTCCCTCTCCTCGCGGGAGAGGGTTGGGGTGAGGGGGATATACAGCATTGATCTGCATACCCTCACCCTGCCCTCTCCCGAAGATAGAGGGTTCTGTGTTGGCTTTTACGACAACCACCTTGGGGAAACGATGTTTGAGCTTAGGGTTAATCACAAGATTGGCTCTTCGGTTCCGAGACTTCCCTACCACCGCCATTTGACAATTCCCTGCCCCAAGGAATCTTAACCTCATGAAGGTGTCGATTGGCGTAAGGTATTGCCGCAACGCCACCATCCATGGCATAACGTCGGCTGACCTGCTTGCCAACATTGAGGCCCAACATGCTGCAAAAACGCCTGATTGCTCTGCTGTTGCTGTTGATCCTGTTACCGACTTTATCGGTCGGTTACATGGCCTATCGGTTTGCCACCGACAATATCCGCACGGATCGCTTTAAGATTGTCAGCCGCGTGGCGGAAAGCCGCCATGAACAACTCAAACTGGTACTGGAACGTGCCGACACCCGTGCCCACGCCTTCCTGGCCGAAGTGCTAATGAAATGCGTGGCGGCGGAGCAATTGAATCGCGCCTGCGCCGCTAATTTCTTGAACGACTATTTACTCACCGAAGGTGCCGCCGGCGCGGTTTTTTTTCGCCGCGACACCCATTCCGGCACGGTCAGCGTCGGCGAGCAACCCGTCGCACTTGCCGATTTAAACGATTTTCAACCAGGACAACTGGCCGACTTCAGCAAACCTGTTCAGGAACAGCCACGTTTTTATTATGTGATTGCCAAAGATGCCAAACTGCCCTGGCAATTGTTGGTCAGCTATCCGGTTAGCCTGATTCAAAATATTTTTGCGGCTCACCCCGACCTGGGTAAATCCGGCGAATCTTTCTTGGCCGACAGCAGCGGTTTTTTTGTTACCAAACCGCGCTATGCCAGCCGACAAGGCAACAGCCACCCCATCGCTGCGCAAGCGATGCAAAGCTGCCTGGCCCGGCAAAATGCGGAAATGATGGACAGCGATTACCGTGAGCGTGCGGTTATTCATGGTTTCCGCACTATTCCGGAAACCGGCGGCGGTTGCATCATGGCGCATATCGAACAGGCCGAGGCGCTGGCCCCGATTCAGCGCCTGGAAAAACAGATGCTGATCACCGTGCTGGTATTTGTCGGCTTGACGACGATAATCGCCAACGCCCTGGCCAGGCGTATCGTCCGGCCTATCTCACGGCTGACCAGCACCGCCAGACGCATCCGCGACGGCGATTTGTCGGTGCGCGCCGCAGTCAGCGGTCTTGATGAAATCGCCGAACTGGCCAGTTCCTTCAATCACATGACCGATGCGCTGGCCGATGCCCAGCATAATCTGGAAGCGAAAATCGCCGAGCGCACTCAGGCACTGCGCACCAGCGAGGAACGCTATATGCTTGCCGAGCGGGCCGTTAACGACGGCATCTGGGACTGGGACATTGTGCATCACGAATACTACTTATCGCCGCGCTGGAACAAAATTCTCGGGTATGCCGACGGTGAATTGCCTAACGTGGAATCAATTTTCTTCGAATTAATTCACCCGGACGACAAAGCCCGCGCCAGTGAAGCGTTTCGCAAACACTTGGAACATAACGAGCGTTACACCACCGAACTGCGTTTGCGGCACAAGGACGGCAGCTACCGTTGGGTGCTGGATCGAGGGGATGCGCTGCGCGACGCTGAGGGCCGGCCGGTGCGCATGGTCGGTTCCATCACCGACATCACCGAACGCAAGGCCGCGGAAGCCGAGTTGTTGAAGTACCGCGAGCATCTGGAAGAACTGGTGGCCATGGCGACTACGGAGGTCAAAGCCATCGTCCAAACCGCAGTCAATGGCGTGATTTCCATCGACAGTAGCGGTTTGATTCGGATGTTCAATCCCGCCGCCGAAAAACTGTTCGGCTGGAGCAGTGCGGAAATCGTCGGTAAAAATGTCTCGCTACTGATGCCGGAACCCGATGCCTCCGCGCACGATAGTTACATTCAACATTTCTTGGCGACCCATCAGGCCAAAATCCTCGGCATCGAGCGGGAAGTCATCGCCCAACGCAAAGACGGCAGCCGCTTTCCCGCCAATTTGGCGGTTGGTCACGGCATTATCTCCGAAGGCCGGCATCTATTCGTCGGCTTTATTTCCGACATCAGCCTGCAAAAACAAGCCGAGCAGGAATTGAGACTAGCCAAGGAAGCCGCCGAGGCGGCTGCCAAAGCCAAGGCCAATTTCCTGGCTAACATGAGCCACGAAATCCGCACGCCGATGAATACCGTCATCGGCTTTGCCGAAGTTGCCTTGCAAGATCAAAACCTGGCCGGTGATACGCGCGGCCATATAAAAACCATCCTCAGTTCCGGCCGGCATCTGTTGAGCGTGATTAACGACATTCTGGACTTTTCCAAAATAGAAGCCGGTAAGGTGGAGCTGGAGTCGGTCTGTTTCAATCTGCCGTTTGCGGTGCAAGAGGCATTGCAAATCATGGGTTTGCGCGCCGCCGAAAAAGGCTTGCGCATCGATTTGGCGATAGAAGCCGGCTTGCCCACGCATTTCGTCGGCGACCCGAACCGCTTGCGGCAGGTGATTTTGAATCTGGTCGGCAACTCGGTAAAGTTCACCGATACCGGCAGCATAGGCGTTACCATCACCCGCGCGGAAGGCGTCGAAATGTTGCATTTTGCCATTAGCGACACCGGCATCGGCATGACCCCGGAACAAACCGAACATATCTTCGAATCCTTCTCGCAAGCCGATGCCACCACCAGCCGCCGTTTCGGCGGGACCGGCCTGGGCACCACCATCAGCAAACAAATTGTCGAGATGATGGGCGGCCGGATTTGGGTAGAAAGCCAGGCGGGTGTCGGCTCGGTATTTCATTTCACCGTGCATATGCCGGAGTCGGCCAGCGCGGAAAACTGCCTGTACGATGTCAGCTCTGTGCATAACGTGGCTTATTTCTCCCCACGCCGCTTCAAGGTATTACTGGCCGAGGACATAGAAGCCAACGCCACGCTGGCGCGCTTGCGCCTGGAGCAGCAGGGCCATCAAGTCAGTTGGGTTAAAAACGGCCAGGAAGCGGTGGACGCCTTTCAAAGCGGCGACTACGACTTGATTCTGATGGACCTGCAAATGCCGGTGCTGGACGGTATCGCCGCCACCCGGCAAATTCGCGAACTGGAAAAACCCGGCGGCAGCCATATCCCGATTCTGGCCCTGACCGCCAGCGTGTTGAGCCATGAACGCCGCGAATCGCTGGATGCCGGCATAGACACCATTGTCGGCAAACCTATCGATGTCGATGACTTATTGACGCAAATGGAAAGACTGGTGCCCAAAGGCCAAGGCATTGCCAATACCGGCCTCAGCATCGCCGAACCGCCGAAAGTTGCCGTGGACTTCACGCCGTTGGCCGGCGTCGCGGATTACGAAAAAGGCTTGACCACCTGGCTGGATCCATTGATTTACGCCGATGCCTTATTAAATTTTGCCGAGCAACATGGCGCGGACGGCGCCAAATTACTACGCAATCTACAAGAGCACCCTGAGAATCTCGAAGCGGTCCGGCGCATCGCCCATGCTTTAAAAGGCGTGGCCGGCAATCTGGCCTTACCGGTTATCGCCGGCCTGGCCACTGAGGTTGACGCGCAATTCAAAACCGGCGACCTGCAAAACATCAAGGAATTGATCAAGACGCTGGACGTCGCGCTAAACGCCGCTGTTGAAGCCATACACCAACTAAAACTGCCGAGCAAACCGGCAGCGGTCGCCGCAACAGCCTTCGACGCGGAACAGGTCGGCAGCCTTTTACAGCAGTTGAACACCGCACTGGACAGTTTGAATCCTGACTACGTCGAACCGGTTTTACAAAGGCTTGGCGCGTTTCTCGCCGAAACCGAGCTGAAAGCCATCCGCTTCGAAGTGGATAGTTTCGATTTCGACGCCGCGAAAATCCAAGTTAATCGCTTGGCGGATAAATTAGCGATCACGTTTAAGGAATAAGCCATGAAAGACAGCTACAAAGTATTGCTGGTCGACGACGAACCGAACAATTTGAAAGTGCTTCAGCAAATCCTCAAGGACCGTTTTCAACTTCTGTTTGCCATCAACGGCGAAAAAGCCCTGGCGGCCGCCCGGGAACATCAACCTGACATCATTCTGCTGGACATCATGATGCCGAATATGGACGGCTACCAAGTATGTACGCAGTTAAAAGCCGATCCGCTGACCGCGAAAATCCCGGTGATTTTCGTTACCGCGATGGGAGAAATGGAAAACGAGGCGCGCGGTTTCGATGTCGGCGCGGTTGATTACATTCAAAAACCAGTATCCGGCCCCATCGTGCTGCGGCGGGTGCAAACCCATTTATCGCTGGTACGAGTAGATGAATTGGACCAACTTGCCCGCGCTGCTATCGAAATGCTCGGTGACGCCGGCCACTATAACGATCCTTACACAGGCGACCACATCTGGCGCATGGCGGCTTATTCGGCGGCATTGGCCCGCGCCGCCGGCTGGTCGCCATCGCAAGTGGCGATGATGGAATTGGCCGCCCCCACCCACGACACGGGCAAAATCGGCATTCCGCACGGCATTCTTAAGGCGGCGAGAGCATTGAACGAAGAGGAATGGCCCATCATGCAATCGCATTCGCAAATTGGCTACGACATCCTGAATAAAAGCGACAATCCGGTATTTAAAATGGCTGCGGAAATTGCCCGCCATCATCACGAAAAATGGGACGGCAGCGGCTACCCGCTGGGCTTGGCCGGCGAAACGATTCCCGAGTCGGCCAGAATCGTGGCGATTGCCGATGTGTTCGATGCCTTGACCACTAAACGTCCTTACAAAGAACCGTGGCCGCTGGAAGAGACTTTAAAATCGATGCAAAGCATGGCCGGCAGTCACTTCGATCCACGCCTGCTGGCCTTGTTTATAGAGATAATGCCGGAAATCTTACGGCTGAAAGCGGCGTGGGGCCAATAAGCTACTAAATATCGTATCGGTGACGATTTTCCGTAACGATTGCAGTTGGAACCCGGCTTTTCTGTATCCGCCCCTATCACGTTTTCAGTGCTCAGGCCACAGCCTACAAGGCTTGGCGATCCGCTGCATCAAACCCCGTTTAATTCGATAGTTTTGGCATTTTTTATGCTGCGTAATCCTTGTCATTAAATAACCAGGGGCGCGTCATGAAAACCTACGAAAAAATACAAATCGGCGATGTGATCCACAGTAACTGGTATGGCGACGGCACCGTCGCCGACCTTAATGAAACCGGGACAGGCAAAATCAAATTCGGCAGATTCTTTGTGCTGTTCCGGGAGTTTGAGATTTTTTACGCAAACGGCTGGATGTTGTCGGTATAAGGTCATTACTACCAGCCGATTGGCTAATGCTGTCGGATACGATGGCGTAAGCGGTATGAGAAATCGCGGAACGCTGCTTAAACAGGTTTTAATTCGGGCATTAACTCAGCGGATGCGCCAATAGACGCATCCGCCGCGAGGTTTGCAAACATTTCATACGGCTGATTCCGTCTTGAAACCGACATAAAAGAATGTGCCTACCTAACTAGCGTCCTAAATAAACAAATTAACCGCCGACAGTCGCTAGGTTTACGATTTAGCCGCACTCTTACTGCCCAATAAAATGGTATGGCGTTGGTAGCCATCGTCTGCTGCCGCGGCCTCTGACTCGGTTTTCCGCAATTGCTCGGCCCGGTCTTTTTCTATGGCTTCTCTGAGCACCTCGCGATAAGACCGATTGATGCTGCTGGCGTACTGCGTGTCTTTTTTTTCTTGCGTTTCGGCGATGGTCTTGGTGGGTTCCGGGTCATAACGCTCTTCAAGTTCCTCAGCCAGTTTTTTCAACTGCTGGCTGATTGCCAAGGCCAATGCAGACGAATGGGTTTTGTTGTCGGCCAAATTGAAAATCCGGATCAGTTCATCCCGTAAATTAAACCCGTACACCACCGGATCGCCGTGCTTTTGCTGAAAATCGTAGGCAATAAAAAAATCCAGCGGATTGGTGGGATTTTTATCGAAGAAGATCGTGGCGCTTTCCATCGTATAATTCAGCGCCTCGACAAACTGCTTCCTGGCCTGTTCCATTTCGTCAAAGATAAAGTCATCGGCAATTTGTTTTACGATGTATTTCATAATCCGCCCCGGCTTAAATTCGATAGACCCGTCAACATAAAACTCGCTGCATCCTACTCTGTTTCATAGATGGCGGGAATCATTGCCACCGATTGTATCAATTTGCTTTGCTCGTGCACCTATTAACCCGGCCCTATTTATCACTGGCATGCTGTTCGGGCTGTACTCGTCGAAGCCCGGTCTGGTGCGCACTTCGACAGGCTTTTATGCCTAACAAAATGCCCACCCATCACGCCGAGGGCGTTCCCCATGAAGCCATGACGTCCAAAAACCCCTGGAGCGAACCGGCAAGCTCTTCAAACACAGCGCCGAGCTTTCCGCACTCGCGATCCTCGGCAACACCGCTAATTCTTCCGCATGTCTCGCTGAGGCTCCCCATTACGGTGCGCACCACGCATGTGCAAAAAAAGCACTTCCGAATCAATAGAGTGCATCGTTTTTTATGCGCGCAGAGATGAACCTGCTAATTCCTCCAAATTGAGGCTTGCAGAAAACTGACGTAAAGCACTGTTTATAAACGTTATTTATAAAAATCCATTACAAGACTCATTAAACTGGCATCAGCATTGCTTAGTAACAAGCAATACTCCAGTGTAGGAGTGGTAAACCAAAACCCCGCTCACTGTTGAGCACCAAAGACAAAGGCGTCTACTGTCCGGCTTGCAAGCAAGTCGGGCATAGACGCCTTTTTTTTGGCCAATTTTTCTCAATTGACAGGAAACGATATGAAACAGAACAGCATATTCACCCCCAAGACACTAGCCGCCGCGCTAAGCTCGGTCGTCGCACTGGCGGTACTGGGCTTTTCCAACCACAGTTTCGCCGCCGGCAAACTGGAAAAGGAAGACTTGAAATTCGGCTTCATTAAACTGACCGACATGGCACCGCTGGCCGTAGCAGCTGAAAAAGGCTTTTTTGAGGAAGAAGGCCTGTTCGTACAACTGGAAGCGCAAGCCAATTGGAAAGTAGTCATGGATCGCGTGGTGAACGGTGAATTGGATGGTTCGCACATGCTGGCGCCTGCCCCCTTAGGTTCCAGCATTGGCTACGGTACTAAAGCAGACATCGTCACCGCTTTCAGCATGGGCTACAACGGTAGCGCGATTACCGTATCCAACGACATCTGGAAACAAATGAAAGCCAACGTGCCGATGGAAGGCGGCAAGCCTGTACACCCCATCAAAGCCGACGCCTTGAAGCCGGTAGTGGATAAATATAAAGCAGAAGGCAAGCCATTCAACATGGCCATGACCTTTCCACCCGGTAGCCACAACGTCAAACTGCGCTATTGGCTGGCCGCCGGTGGCATTAACCCCGGTTTTTACGCGCCACCCCAAGACACATCCGGCCAAATTAATGCCGACGCCTTATTGGCGGTAACCCCGCCGCCGCAAATGCCGGCCACATTGGAATCCGGGACTATTTTCGGCTACTGCGTCGGCGAACCCTGGAACCAACAAGCGGTGTTTAAAGGCATCGGCGTACCGGTAATCACCGACGACGAACTCTGGAAAGACACCCCGGAAAAAGTCTTCGGCGTCACCCAAGCCTGGGCGGAAAAATATCCGAATACGTATTTAGCCGTCACTAAAGCCTTAATACGCGCTGCGATGTGGCTGGATGCCGAAAACAACAAAAACCGTAAAGAAGCCATCGAAATGCTGTCGCAAAAACAATATGTCGGTGCCGATGTTGACGTGTTGGCGGCCAGCATGAACGGTACTTTTGAATACGAAAAAGGCGACAAACGCTCCCTGCCCGACTTCAACACCTTCTTCCGTCACGGTGCCAGCTATCCCTCCTACAGCAGTGCGATCTGGTATCTGACCCAATTACGCCGCTGGGGCATGATCAACGAATACAAACCCGACAACTGGTATATGGAAACCGCGAAAAAAGTTTATCGCCCTGACATCTATCTGGCTGCCGCAAAAGAACTGGTCGCCGAGGGTAAAGCCAAAGCCGAAGACTTCCCTGCCGACACCAGCATCAAGCCGTCGCAAAACTTTTTCATCGACAAAATTCCGTTCGATGCCAACAAACCTAACGATTACCTGGCCAAGTTTGCTATTGGCTTGAAAGGCAAGCAAACCGTCTCCGGCGGCAAGATTGTCGACTAAGAAACTCTGGTGGGTGCTCTACACAAGGATCGTATGTTGATGCAAGGACGCATCCTTTTTACCGACACCATTAAGACAAGCGAGTAAAGACATGACTAATACACTGATCAAATTTTTCAACATCACCGGCCTGACCTGGTTCGTACCCTTAGTCAAAATCGCCGCCGGTGAAAACCCAGCCCAACAAATGCGCCAGTTATGGCTGGTCATGGGCGTGCCCATCATCGCTTTCATCTTGTTTTTGGGGTTTTGGAGCGTCACCGCCGCGCGGATCAACACTAGCTTGGGCGCTATTCCCGGCCCGGTCGCGGTCTGGTCGGAAGTCAGCGGCCTGGTAACTGAACACTATGCTGAAAAAACCAAAATGGCCGAGTTTTATCAACGCCAGGAATTGCGGAATAAAGAAAAACTGGCCGAAGACCCCAAAGCAGAAATCAAGCCCCGCCCCTACACCGGCAAACCGACTTATCTAGACCAAATTTTTACCAGCCTGCGCACCGTGTTTGCCGGCTTTATCATCGCCACGCTGATCGCCGTGCCGCTAGGCATCATCTGCGGCATGAGCCCGGTGCTGAATACCGCATTTAACCCGCTGATCCAAATCTTCAAACCGGTATCCCCGTTGGCCTGGCTGCCCATCGTCACCTTGGTGGTGAGTGCCATGTATGTTACCGACGACGATTCCTGGTTTGCCAAATCGTTTGTCACCTCGGCCATCACCGTGACTTTATGTTCCTTGTGGCCGACGCTGATCAACACCGCCGTCGGCGTGTCATCGATAGACCGCGACTTGGTCAACGTCGGCAAAGTGTTAAGACTGGATTGGGCCACGCAAATCAAACGCATCATTCTGCCCTCGGCTTTGCCTTATATCTTTACCGGGATGCGCCTATCCTTGGGGGTGGGCTGGATGGTTTTGATCGCTGCCGAGATGCTGGCGCAAAACCCCGGTTTAGGCAAATTCGTCTGGGACGAATTCCAAAACGGCAGTTCCAATTCCTTGAGCAGAATCATGGTGGCAGTATTTACCATCGGTATTATCGGTTTCATTCTCGACCGGGTAATGCACTCGTTACAAAACCTGTTCTCGTTCCAAAAAATCTGAGGATACCGTCATGAGCGCCGCCCAAGCCAAAATCATCGAACTTTCCATGCACAAACAATCCGCCATGTCTTCCGTTCCCGCCAACGATGCGTATAAGCCGCTAGTAGAGTTAAAAAATGTCTGTAAATCCTACGGAGAAGGCAAAGATAAAACCTCCATCCTCAGAGACATTAATCTGGACATTCGCGAAGGCGAGTTCATTGCTATCGTCGGTTTTTCCGGTAGCGGCAAAACCACGTTGATCTCGATGATTGCCGGTCTTATCCATGCCGATAGCGGCGAACTATTGAAACAAGGCCAAGCCATCACCGAACCGGGACCGGATCGCGGCGTGGTATTTCAAAACTATTCCTTGATGCCTTGGCTAACGGTTTACGAAAACGTGGCTCTGGCGGTGGATGCGATCTTCAAAGATTGTACGTCGGAGCAACGCCGTGCGCATACCGAGAAATACGTAAAGATGGTGAATCTGGGCCGGGCGATGGATAAAAAGCCTGCTGAACTCTCCGGCGGCATGCGCCAACGCGTCAATGTCGCCCGGGCGTTGGCCGCCAACCCGGATATTTTGCTGCTCGACGAACCGCTCAGCGCCCTGGACGCGCTGACTCGCGGCAACTTGCAAGACGAAATCCTGCAAATCTGGGAACAGGATAAAAAGACCGTCATTTTGATTACCAACGACGTGGACGAAGCCATTTACATGGCCGACCGGGTTATTCCACTCAATCCCGGCCCGGATGCCAGCTTCGGCCCGGCGTTTACGGTCAATCTGGAGCGGCCGCGCGACCGAACCGCGCTGAACCATAACGAGGAATTCAAACGCCTGCGCGCCGAAATCACCCGCTATCTGATGAATATCGGCATGGAAAAGGCGCAAGCCGACGCTGGCGACAAGCTCAAACTTCCCGATGTACGTCCCAATACCAGCAACGATTGGAAGCTCGACACCTCGGCACTGAAACCCAGCACTCGCGATTTGGGCAAGGCCCGTTATCTGGAGTTTGCCAATCTTTCCAAAATCTACCCCACCCCGGACGGCAACAGCACCGTGAAAGTGGTTGACGGCTTTGACCTGAAAATGAAAAAAGGCGAATTCATTTCCATCATCGGCCACTCCGGTTGCGGTAAATCCACGGTGTTGTCGATGACCGCCGGTCTGAACGAAATTTCCGAAGGCGGCATTATTTTGGATAACCGGGAAATCAACGGCGCCGGCCCTGATCGCGGCGTGGTGTTTCAGGCTCCCAGCCTGTTTCCCTGGCTGACCGCCTTCCAAAACGTGATGTTGGGCGTCGATAAAGTGTACCCACATGCCTCGCAAGACGAACGCGAGGACATCGTCGAATACTACCTGACACGGGTCGGCCTGGCCGATTCGATGTTCAAAAAAGCCGGGGACATGTCCAACGGTATGCGCCAACGCGTCGGCATCGCCCGCGCCTTTGCCCTGTCGCCAAAATTGCTACTGCTCGACGAACCGTTCGGTATGCTGGACTCGTTGACCCGTTGGGAGTTGCAGGAAGTGTTGATGGAGGTTTGGGAGCGCACCCACGTCACCGCAATTGTGGTGACGCACGATGTCGACGAAGCCATTCTGTTGGCCGACCGTGTGGTGATGATGACCAACGGCCCGCATGCCAAAATCGGCAAAATTCAAGAAATCGACCTGCCGCGCCCACGCACCCGCAAGGCCCTACTGGAGCATCCCGATTACTACAAATACCGGGAGAGCCTGCTGACCTTCCTGTCCGAATGCGATCACACCCATTAATTTATAACTGCTTGTTTCCCTAGGGGGCCTTATGCCGCAAACACTCAAACGTCCAACCGGCAAGTTACCGGTGACACTATTATCACTAACCTTCTTCAGCCTGCCGGCCGCCGCCGACATTACCAAAGAAGTGGAAGACGCCTTAAATTTCTACCATTACGGCAGTAACGGCGCAGTAAAAATGGATTTGAACTACCGCTGGGAGAATGTCGATAAAGACAACTCTGTCCGTAAACCCGCCAATATGGGCGGCCAGCCTGTGGAAACCGCCAACGCCAATACGGTGCGCCTGCGGCTGGGTTTCCTGACTCCGGTTTTTCACGATTTTCAAGGTTACGCGGAATACGAAGGCCTCTACGCGGCGCAAGCAGACTACGACCGCGCCGGCACTACCACGAACCGTGACCGCAACTATGCCGTTATCGCCGATCCGGCGCGCAACGAACTCAATCAATTCTGGTTAAGCTACAAAGGTATCGCCGACACCCTGATCAAAGTTGGTCGGCAGCGCATCAAGTTGGATGACGACCGTTTTATCGGTAACGTCGGTTGGCGGCAGATGGAAATGACCTATGATTCGATTCTGATCACGCACAACAATCAGACCTTGTTCGGGCTGACGGCAAACGTCGGCTATTTGGATCACGTGCAAAACATTTTCGGGGAAACCGATAACATCAACGCACCGATCTTGAATTTGAATTATAAAGTCGGCGATTGGGGCAACCTGATCGGCTACGGCTATTGGCTGGACTATCGGGAACGTGCCAACTACTTTAAATCTTCGCAAACCTACGGCTTGCGTTTCGACGGTAAATCGCCGCAGTTTTGGGATACCGTCAATTTCCTGTACACCGCTGAATGGGGCAAGCAGTCCGATTATGGCGACAATCCCAATCATTACCAAGCTGATCGTATCAATTTGATGGGCGGATTGACTGCGTTCAACGTCACCTTGCAAGGCGCCATGGAACAGTTGAATGGCTATGGTCTAAATAAAACATTTAACACGCCACTAGGCACCAACCACGCTTTCCAAGGCTGGGCTGACCTGTTCATCAATCCGGTCGGCGCCGATTCCCCCGCCACCCGAGCCATGGGCCAAGGTATCCGCGACGTATTCGCCACCGCCAGTTACAAGGCGATGAACGACAGTCTGATCGTAACTGGCGTATTTCATGATTTCTCCGACGATACTGGTGGAGTCAAATTTGGCACGGAATGGGATTTCTCGGCGCTGAAAAAATTTGGTAAACATTATTCCTTGTTGGCCAAATACGCAGATTTTAATTCCAATCACCCGGCGTTCCCTGACACCCAAGTGATTTGGATGCAAGGCAACGTCAGCTTCTAGGCAACAGCGACGCAAACTGTTTTGAACAGTTTGCGTCTGATTTCCCACCGATCTTCGCAATAACCACCGACAACATCATGAAACTCAAATTGGTAGTGATAGGCAACGGCATGGCCGGCATGCGCACCGTTGACGAATTGATTCAAACCGTACCGGATCGCTACGACATCACCGTGTTCGGCGCGGAACCGCACGGCAATTACAATCGCATCATGCTGACGCCGGTGCTGTTCGGCGCGAAAAGCGTTGCCGACATCATGATTCACGATTTTGATTGGTATCTGAAAAATCGGGTGACCTTGTATTGCGGACCGGACAAAGCGGTTGTGAATGTCGACCGCGAACGTCGCTGTGTAATTGCCCACGACGGCACCTGCGCGTTTTACGACAAACTGCTAATCGCTACCGGCTCTTTGCCGTTGATGCTGGATATACCCGGCCGCGACGTCGAGGGCGTATTGGGCTTTAGAGACATCGCCGACGTGGAAACCATGATAGAAAAAGCCGCCAGCAAACGCCATGCGGTGATTCTGGGCGGCGGTTTACTGGGTCTTGAAGCCGCCAACGGCTTGTTGCAACGCGGTATGCAAGTCAGCGTCATCAATCGTGCCGACCATTTGCTGAACCGGCAATTGGATCGTAAGGCAGCGGCGTTTTTACAGCGGCAATTGGCGGATAAAGGTATACAGTTTCATCTCGGCACGACTATCCAACGTGTAGACAGCCGGGACAGGCATATCAGCGCGGTAGAACTGAGTAACGGCGAGGTCTTACCGGCCGACATGCTGATCATGTCCACCGGCATCAAGCCTAATATCAGTCTGGCTAAACGCATTGGCCTGGATTGCCAGCATGGTATTGTGGTCGACGACCGCATGCGCAGCAGCGACCCGGCGATATTCTCGGTCGGCGAATGCGTGCAACACCGGGGCGAACTATTCGGTTTGGTCGCACCGGTCTACGAACAGGCTAAAGTTTGCGCGCAACAGCTGGCCGGCAAAGCCGACAGCCAATTTAAAACCTTATCGTCCGCCACCATGCTGAAAGTCACCGGCATTGATTTATTTTCGGTGGGCGATTTCGAAGGCGACGGCGAATGTCAGATTTTGCAACTGATCGATCACGGGCTGGGCATCTATAAAAAAATCGTGCTGCGCGGTGACATCGTCGTCGGCGTTATTTTGTACGGGGACACCAGCGACAGCGCCTGGTATCTGAATTTGGTTAAAGACAAAACCCCAATCTCCGCGATCCGCGACCGCTTGATGTTCGGCCAAATCCCGTTAGCACGCGCGGCTTAAATTCATCGACACATGAACACCATCAAAACCACTTGTCCTTATTGCGGCGTCGGCTGCGGCATCGAAGCCACGGTAGAAGACCGCGCGGCGCACCGGGTCAGCATCAAGGGCGACAGCAATCACCCGGCCAATTTAGGCAAACTTTGCTCGAAAGGCGCGACGCTGGGCGATACCGTGTCTCTGGAAAACCGCCTGCTCTACCCCAGCATCCACGGCCAACGTGTGGATTGGGATAACGCGCTGAACCATGTCGCAGAAAGCTTTAACGCAATTATCGCGCAACACGGACCGGAAGCCGTGGCATTTTATGTCTCGGGCCAATTGCTGACCGAGGATTACTACGTCGCCAATAAGCTGATGAAAGGCTTCATCGGCACGGCAAATATCGACACCAATTCCCGTTTGTGCATGTCGTCGGCGGTAGTCGGTTACAAACGCGCCTTCGGCGCCGATACTGTGCCCTGCAATTACGAAGACCTGGAACTGGCCGAATTGATTTTACTGGTCGGCTCCAATGCCGCCTGGTGCCATCCGATCGCCTTCCAGCGGATCCGCAAGGCCAAGGAAAACAATCCGAATTTAAAAATCGTGGTGATCGATCCGCGCGCCACCGCCAGTTGCGACATTGCCGATTTACACCTGCCGGTCAAGCCAGGCATGGATGGGCTATTGTTCAACGGTATTCTGGCTTATTTACAGCAAAACAACCGGATTGATCGGACTTATGTCGATACGCATACCGATGGTTTCGAACTGGCGTTAAGCGAGGCGATGAAAACCGCCGGTAGCATCGAGCAAGTCGCCGCCGGCTGCGGCTTGACTAACGAAGCAGTCGCCACCTTGTTCGATTGGTTTGCCAGCATCGAAAAAACCGTCACGGTCTATTCGCAAGGCATCAACCAATCCAGCTCCGGTTCGGATAAATGCAACGCCATCATCAATTGCCACCTGGCCACCGGCCGCATCGGCAAGCCGGGCATGGGACCTTTTTCCTTCACAGGTCAACCTAACGCAATGGGCGGCCGCGAGGTGGGTGGCTTGGCTAACACCCTGGCTGCGCATATGGATTTGGAAAACCCCGAACACGTCGATAGAGTCGGCCGCTTTTGGGGCAGTGACAAAGTCGCCGACAAACAAGGCTTGAAGGCCGTGGCCATGTTCGACGCCATCGCCGCCGGCCAAATCAAGGCCGTGTGGATCATGGCGACCAATCCGGTGGTCTCGATGCCGGATGCCGACAAAGTTAAATGTGCCTTGCAACAATGCGAATTGGTGGTGGTATCCGATTGCATCGCCAACACTGATACCGCCAAGCTGGCTCACGTGCTGCTGCCGGCTACCGGCTGGAGCGAAAAGGATGGCACCGTCACCAACTTGGAACGACGCATCTCCCGGCAACGGCCCTTGTTTCCGGCATCCGGCGAAGCCAAACACGACTGGTGGATCATCAGCCAAGTTGCTCAGCGCATGGGTTTTAGCGACGCGTTTAATTACCAATCCAGCGCCGATATTTTTCGTGAACACGCCGCGCTGTCGGCCTTCGAAAACGATGCCGAGCATCAGTTACGCGATTTTAATTTATCGGCCTTTGCCCACTTGGATAGGTCAGGCTACGACGCGCTGCAACCGGTGCAATGGCCGGTCACCAACGAGCAAACCGCAGGTGCAGCCAGAATGTTTACTGACGGCCAGTACTACACAAGCAATTGTAAAGCCCGCTTCATCCCGATTACCCCGCGTCCGCCGGTTAACGCGCCGGATACCGATTATCCATTTACGCTGAATACCGGCCGTTTGCGCGATCAATGGCACACGATGACCCGCACCAGCCTGGCCGCCAAATTAAACGCGCATCGCCCGGAACCCTTCGTCGAAATACACCCTGCCGACGCCGAACGCCTCGGTTTAGCCACGCGCAGTCTGACGCAGATAGAAAGCCGTTGGGGCTCTATGCTGGCCCGCGTCGAGATCAATCCGGGTCAACAAATCGGCAGTCTGTTCGTGCCTATGCACTGGACCGATCTAATCAGTAGTCATGGCCGTATGGGCGCTGTGGTCAATCCGGTGGTCGATCCGCATTCCGGGCAACCGGAAAGCAAGCAAACGCCGGTAAACATAAAAGCCTGGCCGGCGCGTTGGTATGCCACTATTTTGTCGCGCCGTTCCTTGCAAATCACTGGTGCCGAGTATCAAGTCAGCGTGCGCGGCGACCATTATTTTCGCTACGAATTGGCTTCCACCGATCCCGGGCAGGACTGGCGGGCATGGAGCCGTAGCCTGCTCGCAGCCGTCGAGCATCGCGACGAGGATAGCTGCTGGCTTGAGTACAGCGATCAGCAAGCCGGGCACTACCGCACGGCTTACTTACCGGACCACGAATTACAAGCCTGCCTGCTGGTCGGCCCGGATTGCGAATTGCCCGAGCCGGGCTGGCTGGGCAGTTTATTCGCTAAAAAGCAGCTAAGCCGAGCCGAGCGCCTGAGTTTGCTGAGCGGACTTCCGCCGAAAGGTGAAGCCGATATTGGCCGAATCGTCTGTTCGTGTTTCAATGTCGGCGAAAAAACCATCAGACACGCGGTGCAAGCCCAGCAATTGCAAAGCGTTGCCGACATCAGCGCCTGTTTGAGCGCCGGTAGCGGTTGCGGTTCCTGCGTCGCGGAGTTGAAGGAGTTTTTACCCAAACCCAGTTAAATTGATAGCCCAAGGGACGATGCAAGCTAAAACACAGTTATTTCCATATTTCCAACCCATCATTTCGGTGGCCAGCGGCAAAATCGTCGGTTACGAAGCCCTGGCCCGCCAATACGACGGCAAAGGCAAAGTCGTGTCCGCCGGCGCCCTATTCTCTTCAGCCGATGTCGATGCCAAAACCCGTATCGAACTGGACAGACAGGTGCGCTGGCAAGCCCTGGAAAAATTCTCGGCCTTAGCCGATACGCAAAGCTATCTGGCACTGAATATTTCCGCGGCCTGGATAGAAAATCTGCGCCAATTGAATACGCTGCCCACGTTGCGCATGTTGGACGAGCTGAATATCGACAGGCGGCGCATCATCGTGGAAATTTCCAACGCGCATGTCGATCCGCAGAAATTAAA
Source organism: Methylomonas sp. MK1 (assembly GCF_000365425.1). Classification (NCBI taxonomy): domain Bacteria; kingdom Pseudomonadati; phylum Pseudomonadota; class Gammaproteobacteria; order Methylococcales; family Methylococcaceae; genus Methylomonas; species Methylomonas sp. MK1. The sequence continues at coordinate 50,401 of NZ_AQOV01000001.1, read as the reverse complement.
ACAAATCGTGCAGCGCTACCGCAAACACGGCTTGAGCGTGGCTATCGGCGATTTCGGCGCCGGCGCCTCGCAACTGGAACGGGTGATCGCCATTCAACCCGACATCATCAAAATCGACATGCGGCTGTTCAAGCTGGCCACCAAGGGCGGCATCGCCGGCGACATCATTCATATGATTTCGCGTCTGGGTAAACGCACCGGTTGCCGGATCATTTGCGAAGGCGTGGAATCGGATGAAGCGTTTTTATTCAGTTTGAACTGCGGCGCGCAATTCATGCAGGGGTTTTTGTTTGCCAAAGCCGAAGCCAATTTTCAGCCGGCAGAGCTATTCGAACAGCACATCGCCTCGTTACGCAATAAATTTCTGAAAAACACCCTAGCCAAGGTGCAAAAGAAAGTTAGCGCCATCAACACCACTAAAACCCTGATCTACAAGCTAGCCGAAACCCTGCAAGACGATTTCAACCTGAACGAACTGGTCAGCTGGAATTTTACCGATAGCGGCGTGATTCGTTTTTATCTGTGCAACAACCAGGGCGACCAGATTTCCCCTGACTTTAATTTCAAGGAAAATCAATGGTTTACCGATCCGCGCAAAATCGGCTTTAACTGGTCTTGGCGCCCGTATTTCTTTCAATTGCTGGCGCTGGAAAACTGCGATGATCGCGGCCGCATCGTTACGTCCGAACGCTATATGGATTTCGAAACCAGCTTGCTTTGCAAAACTTTGTCTCTGCGCCTGGACAGTGAGCGGATACTGCTCGTCGATACGGTGTCCGGCGATTGAGCTACTTTACGTACACCATCACCAGGAACAACAAGGCCAAACCGGCATAACGCCAACTGCTATCAACCGTGCGTGTGCCGGACTTGGCAAAAGCCGCTTGCTGCAAGGCTTGATCCAGGCTGTCTGCGTCAGTCAGCCGCCGATATTGCAAACCGCTTTCAGCGGCCAGCTGGCGCAGATAGCTTTCATGAAGCCGGCTCAAATGCTCGTCGCCGCTGGCCGCTTCGCTGCCGAACGGCGCGTTGCGGGCGTCGTAGCCCTGGATCTTCTCGGGATTCAAATCCGATTCGCCAAACGATGAGCGGTGCGGCACGTCTTCGGGTTTATAAAAACCCTGGCGTTGCCCCTTGGCGTCGAACTTGGGGATAGGCGCCAGTTGATCGCCGCCGACGCCGACGATAACACCTTTTACCTTATCTTTGACTGCCGACAGGTCGGGTTTATAACGCGGATTGGGCGGCGGTGCTTCCTGGCCGTCGCTGAAAAACACCAGGGTCTGGTCTTTACCTTGCAGCATCTCCAGCGTACTTAATAAGCCACTGGCGATACGGCTGTCGGCGGCCCAGGCCATGCGCCAATCCAGCGCCGCTAGCGCCGCGTCGATGTCGGCAAAGCCCGAGCACACCTCTATCGGTTCGAACAATAGCGTCGAACGCCGTTCGGTGAACACCCCCAAGCCCACTTGCGAACCGCAAGGCAATTTTAACAACTCCTGGCGTAGCGCTTGTTTGACAAACTGCAAGCGGCTGACCGGCTGCCGGTCCAGCTGATAATCTTCGGTATTCATGCTGCGGGTAATATCGACGATGAATGTCAAACGGTACAAGGCAGCTGGCGCAAGGCTTTGCGGATGGAAAAACACCACCGACAAGAACAATAAAGCCGCCGCCAGCAGCCAGAAACGGTAATCCTTGAAATGGGGCGTTATGCGCATGTAGTGAAGTTATGGATAGGAAACAAAGCCGTAGCGCTACGGCAAACCACGCGGAAACCCCGGCAAGGTAGTCCACAGCTGAGTCTTTTGGCTCAGATCGTCGGCATCGTCGCCGCTAGTGATTCTGTCCATCTCCGGCAGTAACCGCATCGCCACTTCCAGGTTGTATTTGGCATCCCAAAACTGATTATCCAGCGTCAAGGCTTCCCGATAAGCTTGCTTGGCTAGGCCAAGCAACGGCATCGCTTCGTTGAATTTGCCGGCTTGCGCTTTTTCCATGGCTTGGCGCAAATACAGATTACCCAGATTGTAACGGGTGTACGCCTGTGCTTCAGTACCGGTTTGTTGCAATAACAAATTCAGTGTCGCCAGGGCTTCGTCGTAGCGTTGGTGCTGGCTCAGATACACCGCCCTAGCCATGCGCACTTCCGGGGCCGATGTCGCCAATTCATCAGCACCGACATCCTTGCCGGCCAGCAACTGACTGACCAATCGATTTTGCCCGGCCAGCCCGTATAGTTGCAGCAGTTGCGTCAGCGTCGTTAATACGGCTACAGCCAGTGTGGCCCATAGCAACCCATGTTTTAGTGTGCGGATCACGGTCTGGCCTCGCAAAGTTTCACACCCAGCAAACACAGCAACATGGCCGTGGCCCAGGCATAACAGCGTGTCGATAAATCCTGCTTAGGAATCCGTTCGAAATAATGCAAGGGCCGGTTTTCCAGGCGGTTGATGTCGGCTATCGCCTGTTGCAAGGCACCCGGAGTTTCGGCTTCGTAGGCTTGATACGGAATATGCAGACTATTAAAAAACAGATGCAGATAGCGCTCCGGCATAGCCTGGGCGTTGTCGTCGCGCGGATCGTCCGGAATTTCGAACAAGCCGGGGCTGTTGGCGGTACGCAGGAATACCCAGTACAAACTGACTTGACGCTGTTTGAACAACTCGCGCAAGGCCGCTTCGCTGTCGGGATCGATCACCGCCGCACCGTCAGACACCAACAACACGATTCGCGAGCCGGTGACCGGTTGGCTATCGAAGAATTCCAAAGCCATGCTTAAACCCTTGCTGACGTTGGTGTAGGCCAAGGCCGGCAAGGCGGTGGCGTCTATCGCCGCATGAATGGCGGCTTTATTTTCGGTCAGCGGCAGCACGAATAGCGGCGACGTACTGTATTCGGCGATGCCGATCAAATCGTGCTCGCGGCGATCCACAAACTCATTCAATAAGCGGCGGGCAGCGCTGGCTTTCGATTCCTCGCCCTGGGTTTCCGGCGTCTTGCCGGCAAAAGTATTGTCCATGCTGTTACTTCGATCCAGCAGCATGACGATATGCGCACCGTGGCCGATGCGCTCCACCTGCTGTTCTTGCAGATAAGCCCCGGCCAAGCCCAGGATCAATCCGCCTATCGCTAAGCCCCCCAGCAAGCGAATCAAGGCGCTGAGAGCCAGCGATAGCGGATCGACAGGCAATATCGCCAGCCAGGGATAAGGATTGGCGACCGCCCCGATTCTCAACATTGGCAACAGGCATAAGCCCAAACCCAGCAAAACCCACGGATACTCGAAGCCCAAATTCATCGGCTGCCTCGCTCGATTTCCCGGCAATGCAGGCACAGAGTTTTGATTTTTTGCAGATCGTGTTCTTGCGGCATTGTCGAAGCATCACCGAAGAAGTAACGATTGGAATAATCAAAAAACCAGGACAATTCGGCGGCGATGCTGCGGTATTCCGGATGGCTTTGATAAAACTCGGTCAATTTGTGCAAAAACACCGGCTTGCCATGCAAACCGTTAAAAGCGGCATGCAGCGCACCCAGCGCCTGCGGCAATTGTGGCAGCCCAAGCGTTTGTAGTTGCCGCTGCGCGCGCTTAAACACCCGGCGTTGCGGTAGACCCGGCAGGTAACCGTACAGCCAAGCCAAGCGTAAAGCGATCCCGCATACCACGGCCAGCGCTATGCATAAGCGCCGGACAATGACAGCGTCGTCTAACAGCGGCGGCGCTTGGTCCGAGCGTAGGTATTCGCCGTGTTGATCCTGTCTGACCACCAGTTCCCGCAATGGCGCGGCCGTAAAAGTCCAGGCCGCGACCGGCTGTTCCAGAGTTTGCCCGTGTTGCTGAAAGCGCAAGGTGAAACCAGGTATGCTCAAGGCTTTCACTTCTAACGGTGCGTAAAATTGCTGATACAGCAGGTCGATTTGATAGCGCTTGCCGTCACCGCCGCCCCGTTCCTGCACAGTCACCGCGTTCAGTTGTAACCAGCGATTCAAGCGGCCCGGCGTCGGTAGACTGCTACGCTCCAACTCCATGCCGGCGCGGGTTTCAAGCACAATACGCTGCGGTAGGGTATCGCCGATCACATAACCGAACGGCCGCGGTGTTTGCATTTGAAAATCGCGGAGTGCTTGGTTGGACGTGCCGGCACACGCCACCAGCAGCAGCGTGACGAATGCCCAAGCCGAACCGCGAAAAAGCCGTTTCACGACCACTGTCACCCGGCTCTCCTTAAAAAATAATGCGCCAGCTGCTCTGCGCGGTAGCCGTTTTCGATAAACAGCGGCTCACAGCCCAAGGCGCGAAAATGCTGTTGCAATTGCGCCCGGCGCTGCGCAAATGCGTGTTCTATCTTGCGTTTCAAACCGGGACGCAGCCACAGCGTGCGGCGCTTGCCGGTTTCCAAATCCTGAACTTGAAACAGCCCCCAATCCGGTAAACGGCTGTATTCGGCTTGGTCCCACAACACCAGCGGTACCACATCATGGCGACGCAAGTTTTGTAAAAAGGCCTGCAACTGCGGCAACGGAAAATGAAAATCCGACGCCAAAAACACCAAGGCCCGATGCTTGGGTAGATAGCGTTGCGCTTGCTGCAAGCCGGCCGAGCCTGGTTGCAGGTCGATGTATTCCAGATGTTTTGCCATCGCTTGAATGCGGCCCAGGTGTTTACCGGCCGGCACATAGCACTCGGTGAGCACGCGTTGGTTAGCAGCAATAAACCCGACGTTATCGCCATACTCCAGGGCCGATGCGGCAATCGATAACAGCATATCGGCCAGCGAACGGCGCTTGTCATAGCCGCCAACGAAACGCATGGAAGCGGATAAATCGGCCAGCAAATACACGTCGATAGCACTGTGTTGCTGCTGCACCCGCACTTGATAATGGCCGAATGGATCGAGCAAGCTGGCCCGTAAATCGATACGCCTGGGGTCCGGACGGGCAATCAAGGTGTCATGGCGCTTGAACAACTGGCCGTTGCCGACCATTTGCCCAGGATGCGCGCCGGGGAACACGCCGACTGCCGGGCGCGGCAGGCGATATTGGAAAGGCTTTATCGTGTCCGACATCGTTTTAGCGCGTACCTTATTGACTGACAACCAAATTCGCCAGCACCGCCGTCACGACGAGGTAGCCGGGTAGCGAAAATCTCAACGGCACCCTCATCAATAAGGCCGCCACGCCTGAGTAAGACTGCGCATTGCGGCTATGGATGGCTTCGCCGAACAGCCACAGCAGCGAGTTAAGCAAGCATAAAGCCAGGATCGTGAAAAAGCCGACATCGCTGAACAAAAACGATTTGTTCGCCAACAGCGAGATACGCTCGCTGGTATCGATAAAATTGGCGGTCAAAATGCCTATCATCAAACCGCCTTCATCAAAGGCCACCAGGAAAAACGTGTAAGTGAACCGCCGCAAGCGCCGACTAAACCCGGTCAAGGCCGGATAGTGCAGCGCCAGATATAACACTGGCAAGCTCAGGCAAAACAGCAAGCTGCCGACGACCGCCAGCAAAATCCAAAATTTAAAACCCACCGCGTCGTTCAGAGCACTGGTGTAATACGCGGCATAGGGCACATCGGCATGCTTATCCAGCGTACTGGCGATAAACGCGCAGATAAAACCAACACCCGACCACGTGAGATAGGTTTCCACTAGGTGGCCGAGGCCGGCATGCGGCAGCATGGCGTGCAGAATCGATTTAATGTTCATGACTGTTACGGTGCGGCGATTTGATTGAGTATGCTGTCTATCAAGGCGGGAATAATGTCGTCTTGGCGATAGCTGTACATCGGGTTCAGAAATATCCGGTGCGACATGGTCACGGCGAAAACCGCCTGCAAATCTTCCGGCAACAGACTGTCGCGGTTTTCCAGCCATGCCCGGACTTTGGCGGCGCGAATCATATAGCTGATGCCGCGCGGACTAGCGCCGGCCTGCAGCAGGTTGTCCATTTTTACATCGGCTAAAGCGATGCCGAACGCGCCGGGATCGGCGGTGGCTTTCCATAAATCCAACGCGTATTGACGCAAAGCGGCGCTTGGCTGGATGCTGTTCTGAATCGCCACCGCCCAGTCGTTGAGCTGATAATAAGGAATCTGGCTGGCGGCCATTTCGCTGATCAAGACATCGACATCGTGGTAACGCGGATTGAACAGCAAATCGTCCAGCACGGTGTCGTCACTGGGTGTATTAATGTTGATTTCCATAAAAAACCGGTCGCGAGCGGCCGCCGGCAATTCAAAGGTTTCTTCTTTTTCCACCCGATTACGGTCGGCAAATACCTGAATGTGCGGCATCCGGTATTCGCTGTTGAACGCACCGATGCTGCGCTCGGCCATCACCCGCAACAGCAGCGAATGCACTTGCGGCCGGGCCCGGTTGATTTCGTTAAAGAAGAACACCGACAGCTGTTCGCCCTGCTTCAACAACGGGCCGGGGTCGACGCAGGGTCGGCCTTCGTTGTTTAAATAGGTGTAATAGATCAAGTCGGCCGGCATCAGGTCGATGGTGCCTTCGATACGCTGGTAGTGGCCTCCTAGCCCTTGGGCGATGGCCCGCAATAAGGTGGTTTTGCCCACCCCGACCTGGCCTTCCAGCAACACATGGCCACGGGCGAATACGGCTATCAGTAGATTGCGCACCGCCGCCTGCTGGCCGACGACGACATGATTGATTTGTTGTTCCAACTGCAACGCACTGGCGCGCCAGTCGCTGAGGGTTTGCTTGCTTGTCATAGCTAATTGAGCGCTGTTGATTAAAGCCAATACCGCAAAAAAAACTCCGGTGCTGGGTTGCAATACCGCCGAGTGTAGAAATTCGCACCGCTGACAACAGTCTGTAGCTGCGGATGACTGATCTAACCGGCATAGCAACGGCCCGGAGCCGTGAGGTTTCGTTTAGAAGCTGCTTAAACGCTACTGCACTCGCGCCGTATTTAAACAGCTTGCATGGGTTGAGCGTGCCGCTGCCCTGGGCATTCCCTGGTCTCCGATTCGCTCCGCGTTGTTAGTTACCGCCATCCCTGGCGGCGTCCTAAGGGTTCGATCTTCAGGGTAACTGTCAGGTAGCGCGATGCGCACCCTTACCTAACCCGTCTTTATTGGCCTTCGACGTCGTAAACAAACTTGCCGGTTTTCGCCATGAGCTCGGTGCGTTTAGCGTTGCGGGCTTCCATGTCCTTGATCGACTGCGCTTGTTTGTTCAGCTCGTTGGGATCGTGTTTCGGATCGTATTTGCTACCCGCCACTTGTGCCGGATAACCCGGTTTCGGTTCCCAGCAGTTGCCGGCTTCTTTGCATTTGGTGCCGTCATAAGCTTTTGCCGCGCCGGACAGGCCCAAAGCCAGTAGTACCGCGCCTAACATTACTAATTTGTTCATGTTGATCTCCTAATAAATTGTTGGATAACCCTCACCCTGCCCTCTCCCCAGGGGAGAGGGTTCAATACCTACTTCCAAGGCAAACTCAAGCCGCCTGGAGTTAGCTGTATAGTGGCTTTATTCCCTCTCCCTCCGGGAGAGGGCTAGGGTGAGGGCGTTTATTTCAACCACTCCGCTTTCTTCGGATCGCCTTTGTAAATGCTGCGCAAGAAAGCCATGATGTGCAGCATGTCGTCAGTGCTGAAGTTGACGTATTGCGGACCCATCATGCCGTTGGCACCGCCGAACAGGATTTCGAACAAGCCCTGGTCGCTCAGGCCGCGCGGATAAGTCCAGTAGTCGTCGGCCAAACCGGGGCCAAGCTTGCCTTCCGCTTCATGGCCGTGGCAGCCCGAGCAACCCGTCATGTAAAGACTCTCGCCTTTTTTTGCCGCTTCGGCATCGCCGTTGTAAGGGTTTTTGCCGGTTTGCATGAATTGCTTGAATTTGTCGGTGTTGCCGCCTTTTTTGGCAAAACTCAAATCCAGTGCTTCACCGGTCAAGGCATGGCGCAAGGTGATGTCGGCCTGGACAGTACTTGCCGCCACCGCTGACATCGACAGCACGGCGCCAGTCAAAAATGTTTTCAATTTCATTCAAGGTTTCCTGTTTAGTTCATGGACACGGCGGTTTCGGGTTGCTCCAGCAACGGAATGCCTTCCGCTTCCAGCAACTCTTCGATATTGTCCTGCCCGTCTTTGATGATTTTGTTCAATTGCGCCAGCAAAGCGCTGTCGTCCTTACGCACGCCGATGGAGGTGCTGTAGTGGAAACCTACCTTCTCGCCGTCGGCACGCTTGGCGTTGTCCGGAATAACCGTCATCGTCAGCGGCGTGGCCGATGCCTTCACATAGCGGGCCGCCGCCGGCCCCCACAAGATGGCAATTTCCGCTTTGCCGGAAGCCACTTCGTTGACCAGTTTGTCGTTGTCGTACTTAACGTACTGGTTACGCTTGGACTTGAAGCCCGCCAACTCTTGTTGGTAATTGAACATATCGTTGTAACGGCCGATGGCCCGTAGCATGGTTTCGGCGGGCGAACCCGGTGCGAAAGCAATCCGCTTGGCTTGCTTCAAGGCCGGGCTATCCCAGTTCTGTAGATCAAATCCGTCCTTCGCGCGGCTGATAAAGACATAGCCGGACCGGTAGTACGGTGCCGTGGTCAACAAGCGCGGATCGCCGGCATCAACGCCCATCACTACGTCGCACAAGCCTTTGTCCAGGTAATCGCGGATGAAGTAGCGCGGGTCAGTCCAACCTACGGTTTCCAGCTTTCGCCCCAATTGCTCCGCAACATACTGCGCCAGCTTGTTTTCGAAGCCTTCACCGGCTTGATTGGAATAAGGCATTTCGTTTTCCGCCGTGCAGACTTTCAAAGTTGTTTGTTCGGCATGCACATTTGCGATACCAAAAGCCAAAGCAGTAAAAATAAATATCGATCTTTTCATGGATGTCGTTCAACGTAGGGTGGGCATGCAATGCCCACCGATTCGGCTAACAAGGTGGACATTACATGCCCACCCTACGATTATGGGTTCTTGGGTTGTAGGGTACGTGATGCGTACCCTACGCCTGAGTTACAGCGCGAACACCATCACGCCGCCGCCCATTTGCGTGTAGTGCGCCAACTCTTTAAACGCACCTACCGCACCCAGACCGGCTGTCGGGTCGGCCAGGTCGAACACCAAGCCAACGCCGGGCCAGCCGCCGACACCGTAATAAATCGCAACGTATTGCTTGTTGTTGTGTTTATAGGTAATCGGGTGGCCGATAACGCCGGAAGGCAGTTTGAACTTCCACAGCTCTTCGCCGGTTTTGGAATGACGAGCTTTGATATAGCCGTCCAAAGTGCCGTAGAACACCAAGTCGCCGGCGGTTGCGGTAGTTCCCCCCCACACTGCGAATTTCTCCTGAACTTCCCATTCCATTTTGCCGGTCACCGCGTTCATGGCTTTGACTTGGCCCAAAGTGCCTTTTGGCCCCGGATACATGTTCAAAGTCGCGCCCACAAAGAACTGACCCGCGCGGTATGGCAACATGAACGGCTCCCAGTCCATGCAGATATGGTTGGTGCCCATGAAGAACAGTTTTTTATTGGGATCGTAAGACTCGATACCCTGGTTGTGATAACCCATGGCCGATGGGCAGATGCCGGTGGCTTGGTGATCCATGTGTGTGGAATATTCCGGATCGCGGATGGGCAGACCGGTTTTCAGATCGACTTTTTTCACCCAGTTGACGGTGTCGTCGATTTTGAAGGCGTTAACCAGACTGCCGTTTTCGCGGTTTAGTGTATACACCAAGCCGTTACGATCCGGATGGGTCAGCAATTTGGTCATTTTGCCGTCGACCATTTGCTCGGACAGACCCATGTAGTTGACGCCGGCGTAGTCCCACTCGTCGTGCGGGGTTTTTTGATAGCCGAATTTGGCTTCACCGGTATTGATGTCGCGGCCCCAGATGGTCATGGTCCATTTGTTATCGCCGGGACGCATGGTTTCATTCCAAGGTGCCGGATTACCGGAGCCGTAATACAGCATTTCCAGATCGCTGTCGTAAGCGTACCAGCCCCAGTTGGTGCCGCCGCCGATTTTCCAGGCATCGCCTTCCCAGGTTTTCAGACCCAGTCCGAACTGACCGTAATGCGGGTTGGCGCTGTTGAAGTCTTTGGATAATTTAATGTCTTCATCAGGACCGGTGGCATACACACGCCAGGCTTGCTTACCATCCTTAATATTGTAAGCGGTGGCGTAACCGCGGACCCCCAACTCTGCGCCGGAGGTGCCGACAATGACTTTGTCCTTAACCACGAACGGCGCGACGGTCAACGTAGAGCCCATCGCAATATCGGAGTTTTCCATTTTCCACAGCAGTTCGCCGGTCTTGGCATTTAACGCCACCACATGACCATCCAATTGGTTCAGGAAAATGGTAGCCGGATAATCCTTACCGGCCGGCGCATAAGCTAAACCACGGTTAACTACGTCGCAGCAAGCCACCGCGCGGGCGGCCGGATTTTGCTTGGGCTTGAACTGCCATAAAATCTTATCCGGCTCGTCCAAACTGATCGCAAACACATTGTTAGGATATGGCGTGTGGACGTACATGATGCCATCAATAACCAACGGACCGCCTTCGTGGCCGTTTAAGACGCCGGTGGAAAACGACCAGGCCACCTTCAAGTTTTTGACGTTGTTGGCGTTGATGTCGATCATTTCGCTGAAATGGGTCGAACCGTAATCCTTGGTCTGCATCACCCAATTGGTGTTTTGCTTGGACATCTGTTCCAGTTCTTTATTCGCTTGCGCCGATGGCGACACGGCCAAGGCCGCTGCCGTTACTAAGGCCGTGGTCGATACCTGCTTGGCAAACCGTGAAATTTGCATGAATCCTCCTATGTTGTTTATTAGGTTGCATGGCGCGGCAAATCGGTTGGTTAGGGGAGCCTTCCGTTAAAAGCGGATAACGCCATCGGCATTTCCGGGCAAAATCAATCACACGCTGCGCTTAATTTTGGCGTCAATCCGTGACGCGAGATTTTGCTTTGCGGCAGAAATCTCCTTCACTTTTCACATCAGCAATCTCGATCAAGTCGCACACAATATTGACTTAGACCTACCGGGCCATGCTGGCGCAAATGGTAAAGAAGGCGACCTATCGGGCGTTACGGAATAATCCACGAATAGCCTGGGAATTCAGCGAAAAAAGTCCTGGAAGTTTTCCCAGTACGGCGCAGCCGCACTCCGCGGCAAAACGGGAAAAGCTCCCATGGTTTCCCGGCATAAAAATCGGCATCATGGCAGGGCAAGAAACGCCAGCCAGGGATAGCACCGGCTCTGCCGAGGGCGTTTCTTGCTCTTCCACCCAACAAAGCAGGACACGTATTTAGTGGCGAATAAAATCAGCGTTTTATTAGTAGACGACCATGCGGTAGTCAGAGCCGGTTACAAGACTTATTTATCCTTGTCGGAACGGATAGGCGCCGTCTACGAAGCCGATAGGGGCGAGACCGCCTGCCAGGTGTATGACAAGCAAACGCCGGATGTGGTGGTGATGGATTTATCGATGCCCGGCCTGGGCGGTTTGGAATCGGTGCGGCGCTTATTAGTCCGTTACCCCAGCTGCAAGATCTTGGTATTCAGCATTCATAACGAGCTGGTGTATGTGACCAGAGCGATCAAAGCCGGCGCTAAGGGGTATATCACCAAGAATAACGAGCCCGACACTTTGGTAACGGCAGTCTGCACGCTCGCCGAAGGCGGCACGTATATCGAGCCGGCTCTGGCGCAGCAATTAGCGGTGAATATGGCCATAGGCCAGGACGAAGCTTATAAGGTCAAATCGCTGTCGCCGCGCGAATTCGATATTTTCTGCCTGCTCGCCAACGGTTTGAGTACCCGTCAAGCGGCGGAGAAATTATGTTTAAGCTACAAAACCGTCTGCAACCACAGCACGGCGATCAAGGAAAAATTGAATGTCAAAACCATGTCGGAACTAACCCTACTGGCTGGTCGCCAGGGTATCATCAAGACCGGCAGCGAACTATATGAGCACAGCTAGCGCGAAAAATACCCTTCCTTATTAGCCAGGCCCTATTTCTCCCCGGTGCTTCGCTCGGGCTGAGCGGGTCGAAGCCTGAATTGGTTGGCCCTTCGAGACTCAAGGCGAACGGTTTTTTAAGGGCCGTGTTAACAATGCTGTCAACAGACGCTTGCCCCCCCGGCTGTAACGCTGCAAATCCCACCTCCCCTGCAACTGCATAAAGACGCCCGATTCATGCCTGCCTGGTCTCGAAGCTGCGTCGATCTTAATCATTACTTCATTATATTTTCATCTTCAATTCATGTTGAATGGTTATTGTGCCAAGTGAATAACCTTATTAAAAAAAGTAATAAAGCACCACCGAGGAGCGACGCGGTATCGGGTATTGACCGTTTGCTTCCATTCATATGGGCAATTAATTAACGGTTACCCATCCGATCAAAACGTATTCATGGGAGGCATGTATGAATGCACGTCTATTTATTTTTCGGCTTTTGCTGATTTTTCTGGGTTTATGCGGATTAGGCAGCGCACAGGCACTTGAACTCAAACCCAATTCCGTCGAAATCTTAGTGGGTGAAATAGCCAAGGTTGCTGTCACGAAATCATCCGGAAGCATAAGTGTAAAATCCAGTAACACCAGCGTGGCGACAGTCAGTTACGCCAGCGGCATCGCCAGTATCAAGGGTGTAAAAGCCGGTTCGGCGACTATCACGGTAAGGGATCGTGAGAGCTCGAAACGCGTGGAAGTAAAAGTCATCAGCGCTCCCTCTTCCGTCTTGACGATTTCGCCCGCCGTGGTGGCGGTTAACGTTGGCGGCAGTACGACCGTCACGGTCACTAATGCCTCCGGGACCGTAAGCGTCCAATCCTCTGACAACTCAGTCGCCACCGTCAGCTATGCCAATAACCTCGCTACAGTAAAAGGCATTAAAGCCGGCTCGGCGACGGTGACCATCCGCGATAGCAAGACGTCAAAAACGGTAGCGGTAACCGTCTTAAATACCACGGCCATCGGCGAATACACCTTGCTGGCCTGGAATGACTTAGGGATGCATTGCATGGATGGGCTGGATTTTTCCGTCTTCGCCATCTTGCCGCCCTACAACACTTTGCATGCGCAATTAAAAGATAAAAACGGCAAGTTAGTCAGTAGCAACGTATTGTTGACTTATGAAGCGGTCGCCGACAGTAGCGGCTCCATCAATACCAGTAGCGCCAACAAAACCAATTTCTGGTCTTGGGTCGGTGAGTTAGTGGGCCTAAATCCGGCACCGGATGTCGGTGTTAACCTGGACGGACTCGCCAGCGGAAACCCAATGCCCGGCAACAAAACGCCATCCTTAAAACCAGCGCCCATGACCTACAACACAGCGTTCGACTGGTTCGAGGCCGAGGGCATTCCTGTGACGCCCTTCGACGACAAAGGTAACAAAAACTTCTATCCCACCGTTAAGGTCGTCGCCAAGGATGCGCTGAGCGGTAAAGTACTGGCTAGCGCCACCACCGTATTGCCGGTCAGCGACGAGATGACTTGCAAAGGCTGCCACGCGTCCACAGACGCCAATAACAATGCCGCGCAAACTGCTGCTAAACCCGTGGCCGGCTGGGTGTTCGATGCCGATCCTGACAAAGACTGGAAGCGTAACATTCTGCGTCTGCATGATGAAAAACAGGCGGCGAACACGTTATTTAAAGACGCACTGAGCACACTAAGCGCTAAAGGCTATAAAGCAAGCGGCTTATTGACAACGGCAGATGCCGGGCAACCGGTTTTGTGCGTGGCTTGCCATGCCAGCAATGCCTACTTTGACAAGGAAAACAAAACCACGGTGATGGGCGGCATGGCCGGCATTGCACCGTTTACCCAGTCATTGCATTTGAAACATGCCGACGTGAAAGATCCTGCCACCCAGTTGACCCTGGATAGCCTGGATAACCGCAGCGCTTGTTACCAATGTCATCCGGGATCGGTGACCCAGTGTCTGCGCGGTGCGATGTCCACAGCCAGCGACGCAAGCGGCGACCCGTCTATCAGTTGCCAAAGCTGTCACGGCAATATGAAAGCGGTCGGCAGCCCAACTCGGCAAGGCTGGTTCAACGAGCCAACGTGCGAGTCTTGCCACAACAGCGCCGCACCCGGCAAACGGGCCATCTCCGGCATCGACGCCAGCGGCAAAGCGATTGTGCCAACAGATCATACCTTTGCCACCAACGCCAATACGCCGGTTCCCGGATTGAACTTGTACCGCTTCAGTAAAGGACACGGCGGCTTGCAATGCGAGGCTTGTCACGGTGCGACACACGCGGAGTATCCCTCCACACATGCCGACGAAAACCTGCAAAGCATCGCCGTGCAAGGACACGCCGGTACGGTAGCCGAATGTAAGGCTTGTCATACAACGGTACCGAATACGGTAAACGGCGGCCCGCACGGCATGCACACCACCGGTGATGCCTGGGTTAAGCAACACGAAGACGCCAATAAAAACGGCACAGCTACCACGCCAAGCTGTAGCTATTGCCACGGTACGACCAGCGCCGGCACCCCCTTGAGTGCGGTTAAGGTTGCGAAAACCATTGATGCCGACGAGTTTGGTATTAAGAATTGGCCGGCTGGTTATCAGGTGAGTTGTTTTAGCTGCCATAACGGACCCAATCCGTAAAACCTCAGACAACAGATCGCCCCGCTAGGGGCGATTTTTTTAATGCTGAAGTAGGCAAGATAGACTTGATTCTACTTTTAAATGGCTTTTTGACAATTCATAGTCGTCGCTCCCGCGACAGCAGAAGCCCAGCGAAACCAATATACTAAAATCTCTGCGTGGTCTAACGGCTCCTGCATACACGGGAATTACGAGTTTTCGAGACTGCCTTTAGATTTATTTCTCCAACTTCGCTTTCAAGCCGCTCAAGCCGTTCTTGAAAAACTGCGTCATTGCTTTAACCGCCGCTTCGTCACTCAAATTGTCCGGCGGTGTGTTGCCGGTATCGCCTCGGTAGAAGCGGCTTTTGATGGTTACCACGCTGCTGTCGGCGGTCTCCCCTGCCGTGACTTTCACATCGACCGTATGCGAACTGGTCGGAATTGCTTTGGGATTTTCGGTTTTCAACCGGTAGCTGTATTCGTGCTCGGCTTCGTTGTAATAATCCAGTTCTTCAGTGATGGTTTCATCGTTTTGAAACGTCAATGTACGCAGACCGCCGGACTGATTTTTGCCGTCACCCGTGCTCTTTTTTAAGTCGGTATGCCAATTAGCAATGTCGTCGAAATTTTTTAATTCGCTCCAAACCTTGGCGAGCGGCGCTTGAATCGTCACCGATTCCTTGGCTTTTTGCGGCGTCGGGCCGTGAGCGTGAACTTGCCAGGAAAGTAGCAAAAAGCTGAATGAAAGCATGATGTGTCGCATGGGCAATCCCGAAGGGTGGTGAAAACCGGGTATTATCCAGGCGCACCGCCAGCGTTCATCGGGAATAAACCCCGAATAGATCCGGGGAAACTTCATTTAGGCTACTGCCATCAGCTGCCGAAAGGCACGCGCATAGCCAAGCCTATTCGGTAAAACCGATCAACAGCTCCCCGGTTCGATCAGCATTTATTGCTGTAGATTCAGATCGCTTGGTCTTGTTTTTCGATAGTCAATATAATCGATTTTTGTTGGCCGCTCGCGCTGGTCTGAGTGATCACGACTTGTAGCGGCAACTGCGCGGCGCCAACGCTGTCAGTACTGAAGCTTAACGATTGGCTATTAAAACTCAGCCAAGCGGGTAACGGCTCGCCGTTACCCATTTTTGCCGAAACCGTGCTGTCTCCCGCCGTTGTAGGCAGTACTCCGGCTGGTAGCGCAAAACTAAATCCACTTGAATAGTTATTAACCTCAACGTTGGCGACGATCTGCATCTGACCTCCCGCTACCAAGGTTTGGGACGCCAATAAATGCACGGTATTGCCTAATTGCGTAGGCGCCGTATCACCCGTCGTCAAACCGGTGGTGGTACTTCCACCGCCATTGATCCCCGAGTCCGCAATATTGAATTGCACGGTCCGGTTGCTGTCGGCACCGCGTAGCGCCGAAAGCGCCAAGCCGCCGGCTTTACCGCCACCGTTGGAGCCGTCACCCGCACTGCCATTTCCGCCACTGTTCGGTACAGCGGTACCGGCGTCGACGATATCGGTTGGCGTATCGACGGCAGGGCTTTGTAGGATGGTGACAACTGGATTGCCGCCGGCTAGCGTGTAATTGCTGGCCAAGCCGCCATTACCGCCGTCTCTCAAGGCCAATGTTCCAAGATCGACCGGTTTATCGATACCGGCGCTGCTATCCGACATTTGACCAGCCCCGCTTAGCGACAGAGTTTCATTGCCGACCAAGGTGCCTAAATTGAAAACATCGGCATTTACAAGGTTACTGCCGTCGAACAACCTCGAACCGCTTAAATGGATGACGTAAGGCAAAATGATGCTGGTAGTGTTATCGCTGTAACTGATTGCGTAGTTGTTGCCTCCGTTGCCGTCGGAAACGCTAATACCGCTAACCGTCACGGTGCCACCGCCGCTGACGTTCTTATCGATAAATGTGAACACACCGCCGGATAAACTGTCCGCGCCGAAGAGTTGGCTACCGCTGTCGGCTTTGATGATTGGGGTGCCCGAGGCGGACGTGGTGCCGTCGTAAGTTTTGATAATGTTGCCGGTGGTCAAAACCAGGTTGGCTGGGCTGATGTCGGCTCTAAGGTCACCGCCAATCA
This sequence comes from Methylomonas sp. MK1, assembly GCF_000365425.1. NCBI lineage: Bacteria > Pseudomonadati > Pseudomonadota > Gammaproteobacteria > Methylococcales > Methylococcaceae > Methylomonas > Methylomonas sp. MK1. Next base: position 33,691 of record NZ_AQOV01000001.1, on the reverse strand, counting down.
AGGTATAGTTGCTGGCCAGACCGCCGTTACTGCCATCGCTGAGAGCCAACGAGCCTAGCGCAACCGTTTTACCGGTGCCGACGTTTTTATCCGCGACCGTTCCGACTCCGGTCAGGGTCAGTGTTTCACCGCCGACCAGAGTAGAGGTCGTCAAACTGGCGGCATTGATGGCGGTGGTGCCGTCGTAACTACGACTGCCGGTGAGGTTGACCTGGTAAGCCGTAATATCCGCGGTATGCGTGCCGCCGCTCAGCGTATAGTTGCTGGCCAAGCCGCCGTTGCTGCCGTCGGCCAACGCCAAAGTCCCCAGCGTCACCGCTTTACCGGTGCCGACGTTTTTATCGGCGACCGTGCCGGTGCCGCTCAGGCTCAGGGTTTCGCTACCGAACAAGCTGCCGGTCGAGAAAATGCCGGCCGCCATGTTGGTACTGCCGTTATAGGCCCGATTGCCGGTCAGACTGACCACGAACGGCGTGATGGTGCTGCTGGTGTTATTGACGTAACTGATCGAATAGTTGGCGCCGCTGTTGCCGTCGCTCACCGTCACACCGCTGACGCTCACCGTTTTATTACCGCTGCCGACGTTTTTGTCGGTGAAAGCGAATGTCCCACCGCTCAGACTATCGCTGCCGTAAAGCGTACCACCGGTCAGCGTGGCGGTGCCGGCTGCACTGGTGCCGCCGTCATAAACCTTGCTGACGTCGCTGGTGCTGACGGTCACGCTGGCTGCTGAAATATCGGCCGTATGCGTGCCGCCGCTCAGCGTATAGTTGCTGGCCAATCCGCCGTTGCTGCCGTCGGCCAACGCCAAAGTCCCCAGCGTCACCGCTTTGCCGGTGCCGACGTTTTTATCGGCGACCGTGCCGGTGCCGCTCAGGCTCAGGGTTTCGCTGCCCACCAAGCTGCCGGTCGAGAAAATGCCCGCCGCCACGTTGGTACCGCCGTTAAAGGCCCGATTGCCGATCAGACTGACCACGAACGGCGTGATGGTGCTGGTGGTGTTATTGGCATAGCTCACCGAATAGTTGGCGCCGCTGTTGCCGTCGCTGACGGTCACGCCGCTAACAGTCACCGTCTTGTTGCCGCTACCGACGTTTTTGTCGGTAAAGGCAAAGGTGCCGCCGCTGAGGCTGTCGCTGCCGTACAGCGTACCGCCGGTCAGCGTGGCGGTGCCGGCTGCGCTGGTGCCGCCGTCATAAACCTTGCTGACGTCGCTGGTGCTGACGGTCACACTGGCGGCTGAAATATCCGCGGTATGCGTGCCGCCGCTCAGCGTATAGTTGCTGGCCAAGCCGCCGTTGCTGCCGTCGGCCAACGCCAAAGTCCCCAGCGTCACCGCTTTGCCGGTGCCGACGTTTTTATCGGCGACCGTGCCGGTGCCGCTCAGGCTCAGGGTTTCGCTGCCCACCAAGCTGCCGGTCGAGAAAATGCCCGCCGCCACGTTGGTACCGCCGTTAAAGGCCCGATTGCCGATCAGACTGACCACGAACGGCGTGATGGTACTGCTGGTGTTATTGGCATAGTTCACCGAATAGTTGGCGCCGCTGTTGCCGTCGCTGACGGTCACGCCGCTAACAGTCACCGTCTTGTTGCCGCTACCGACGTTTTTGTCGGTGAAAGCGAATGTCCCTCCGCTCAGACTATCGCTGCCGTACAGCGTACCGCCGGTCAGCGTGGCGGTGCCGGCTGCGCTGGTGCCGCCGTCGTAGGCCTTGCTGACGTCGCTGGTGCTGACGGTCACGCTGGCTGCTGAAATATCGGCAGTATGCGTGCCGCCGCTCAGCGTATAGTTGCTGGCCAAGCCGCCGTTGCTGCCGTCGGCCAACGCCAAAGTCCCCACCGTCACCGCTTTACCGGTGCCGACGTTTTTATCGGCGACCGTGCCGGTGCCGCTCAGGCTCAGGGTTTCGCTGCCCACCAAGCTGCCGGTCGAGAAAATGCCCGCCGCCACGTTGGTACTGCCGTTAAAGGCCCGATTGCCGGTCAGACTAACCACGAACGGCGTGATGGTTAAGGTGCCGTTGACATAACTGAAATCATAGTTGCTGGCAGTGTATCCGCTCCCGGTAATGGTGTAGCTACCCGCGTTGATCGCGCCTTGCGAGGTGCCGCCGTAGCTGACGCTGCCGCCCAATACGCTTGAGGTTTCGCTGTTGACGAAGCCGGTGATATTGACACCGTGACCGCCACTGTAGCCCAAGCCGTTGTAAGCGCGACTGTCGTCACTGGCGGTCACGGTCAGCGTTTTTTTGTTGACCGTTAAGGTTCCGCTGGCGCCTCCGGTGCCTATCGTCGTCGAATAACCGGCCCCGCCACTGATCGCGGCCGAACCGACCGCGCCGTTGACGGTATAGCTGCCGACCGCGCGGGCAGTGCCGGCCGTTCCGCCGACGATGCTAAAACTGGGCGTGCCACTTAAACCCGCAACGGTGGCGGAGTCCGTCACGCCGTCGTCGTTGACGTAACCCGAAAACGCGCTGCTCGCGCTCGGATCGGCGTCGCCGTAGGTTTTGCTAATGTTGCCGACGTCGACGCTCAGGCTAGGCTGGTAGTCATAGATCAGGTGATTGCCCGCGACGATTGTTGCCGGCGCGTTGCCATCGTAAGTTTTGTTGTATAGCCTGGGGAGAGCCGAACCCGCCGCCCCAGTCAGGCCGCCCTCGGTCGAGCCGGATGGACTGTGCATATACACCAGCCAACGACCGTTGGCGGCGGACAGTACGCCGTTGCCGACATTGTTGATCAACTCGCCGCCGCTGGCGGCCGCCAAAACCAGCGCATCCCCGCTGCCGCTGGCGGTCAAGCTCGCGCCGCTGTTCAAAACGATATTCTTGCTGCCGCTCGCGCCGCCGGTGCCGCGATGGATAATGCTGATGGTATCGGCCAGGATTTGTCCCGCCAGGGTGATGTTGCCGCTGTCGTCCTCGGTGTTGCCGGTGCCGTCGCGTAACTCCATGGTGACCGAACCGGCGCCGGCATCTATCGTGACACCGTTGGCAACTTCGATAACGGCATTGCCGGCCGCGCGATCAGCGTCGACAACGCCGTTGGCTGCCAAATCGTTGGCGTGCAGCACTAGGTTGCCGCCGTCGGTGGTGACGTCGGCATTGACGTAAATGCTGCGTCCCGCCTCCAATTTCAGGGTCGCTGACGAACTGAAAAGCCCGGCGACATTGAGCGCGCTGTTAACAGTGATGTCGTTGCTGGCTTGTAGCGTGACGTTGGTACCCCAGCCGAGTAGATTGGTCAAAACATCCGGGGCTATGGTCATGTCCTTGCCGACCGCCATACCATAAGTAATGCGACTCGGATCGGTAGCACCCGAGGTTACCCGGCCGCTATTTTCGTTGGCGAAGCTGACCACGAAGGTATCGCCGTGGTCATAAGCAAAGCCTGGCAGCAGGCTGAAATAGTTGGTGCCGGCATATTGATAGTAATCCACCCAAGGGCCGCCGGTATCGAAGCTGATGCCGCTGTTCGCCGTGGTGCCGACAACGCTGTTCGCGTCCGAAACCTCGCCGAAAATACCGTAGAAGGCATCGCCGTAGGTCACGGCGCCGGCGTTCGCCAAGCCGCCGTTGCGCCAATCGGTATCGATGACCAGATAGTCGTAATAGTAGGTATTGTAGTTAACGGTTAATCTAACCTGGTTCAGGCCGACGTCCTGATTGCTGTAACTACCGATCAAGCTATTGCTGGCCGACACCGCGCCGGCTCCGCCGATACTGGCGCGCGCCCAGGATAGCGCGCCGGCATCCGCCGCAGAACCGTTATGCCAGTGCCGGCTACCGACTAAATAAGATACGCCCAAGTCTATGACCCCGTCGCTGCCGACCTGATCGCCGGCCTGGCTGCCGACAAAGCTATTACCGATCCCGACCACCGCACCTTGGCTGCTCTCGCCGTAAGCGAAGCCGGTTTTTTCCGCGACCCAGGTCACCGCGCCGGCATCGGCGTTGGCGCCACTATGCCAGTGCGGGCTTAGCACCAAGTAGTTATAACTCGAGACGCCGTTGATAGGATCGTAACCGTTCGTCAAAACCGTGACGCCGCCGCTGCCGACCTGGTCGCCGGACGTGGCGCCTATCAGGCTGTTGCTGCTGCTCACCGCCCCTAAAGCGCCGGTCAGGCGGCTACCCCATGTCACCGCACCCAACTGCGTGTCGGTGCCGTTACCCCAGTTCGGGCTGATCACAACATAGCCCACCCGCGTCGCGTTGTTATATTCAGCCGGCAGTGCGACCACGCCGCCACTGCCGACGCGGTCGTTGGCGTGAGTACCGACCAAACTGTTGGCCGCGCTGGCATTGCCGGTCAACGGCGACGCCGCGCCGGCCGTCGTGGTGACGCTGCCCCAGGTCACCGCGCCGGCATCGGCCGTCGCGGCGTTGTCCCAATAAGGACTCGCAATCGAGTAATAATCCAGATGGTACTGTTTCTGACCTACTCCGCTACCCGTGGTCCAGTCGTACGGCAACAGCGTGACGCCGCCGCTGCCGATTTGATCGCCTGCGGTACCGCCGATCAAGCTGTTTGCCGAGCTAATACTTCCGGTTATGCCTGTGGCCGCCGCGGTTTTGGTAACGGCCCCAACGTTCGCGTTGCCGCCGTCGCTCCAATTGGGGCTGATAACCAAATAATACGCAGTGCGGGTGCCTGACCAAGTGCTTCCGTTGTAAGTCAATTCGGTATATTGCCCGGCTTTGACGCCGCCGCTGCCAACCTGATCAGCTGCGGTGTCGCCGACGAGGCTGTTACCAGAGCCAACGGTTCCTTGGATACCGCTGGCTTCGGCGCCGAATGTGACAGCTCCGCGATCACTGTCCCAATGCGGGCTGATCACGCCGTAAAAATAGGTGTAAGTCCAGTTGTTTGCGGTATCTACACCATTAAAAGCTGTTACTACGCCGCCGCTACCTACTCGGTCGTTGGTATGACTTCCAATTAAGCTGTTGCTGCTACTGATAGCGCCACTGACGCCGCTGCCGAAACTACCCCAACTGGCGGCGCCGGCATCGGCATTACCGCCGTTATCCCAGGTGGGGGTTAGGACCACGTAATCGGCCACGCCCACGTCGATAATATTATTCGCATCGCTGCCGACACCGTCGTTGGCGGTACTGCCGACCAGGCTGTTTCCCGCGCCGACCGCGCCGCTGACGCCGCTCGTTTTGCTGCCCCAGGTGACCGCCCCGGCATCGGTGGCTCCGCCGTTGTCCCAATCAGGGCTCAACACCAGATAATAACCGTCTTTCAACAAGATTCCGCCCCCTCCGACATGATCGTTGGCGGTCGTACCGACCAGACTGTTGGCCGAGCCCAAGGTGCCGGTCTTTGTGGCTGTGGCGTTCCAGAAGGTCACCGCACCGGCGCTGCCATTCCATAGCGGACTAAGTACCATGTAACCCGGATCTTGCCCTAGGTAACTGGCGCCGCCGCTACCAACCTGGTCTCCGGCATGGCTGCCGACCAAGCTGTTGCCGCTGCCGATGACACCGGATACGCCGCCGTTGTTGGTGCTGGTTTCGGTCGGGATATTCGTTAGCGTGTTTCCGAACAAGTCCGTCGTTGTGACAGTGCCGTAGGTGATGGTGCGGCCGTCGCCCCAGGTGATCGCGCCGGCGTCGGCGGTTGAGCCGCCATTGTTGAAATGGGGACTGAGTATCAAGTAATACGGATGAGTTGAAGTATAGCCGGTATCGGGGCTGCGGCTGGTGTAGTGGCTGAGTAACTGGATGCCGCCGCTGCCGACCAGATCGCCGGCGGTCGCGCCGACCAGACTGTTGGCGGACGATACCGCGAAACCGGCAGTCGCGCCGCCGGACGCGTAACCGGTGGCGGCATTGAGCCAGGTGACTGAACCTTTGTCGCCGTCCCAATGCGGGCTGGCGACCACATACGCCGCGTCGGTACGGTAAGTGTTAACGTGGCCGTGCGGCGGGGTGTCGCTGGGTTGACTGGTATAGTTGGTACTGCTGGAGTAATAAAGCGCTTTGATGTCTCCGCTACCGATCCGGTCGTTGGCATTGCCACCGACCAGGCTGTTCGACGAAGAAACGGTGCCGGTCAATGCGGCCAAGCCGCTGGCCCAAGTGACCGCACCGGCGTCGGCGCTGGCACCGTTCTGCCAATGCGGACTGGCGATCACGAAAAAATTTCGGTAATACTCGGTGCCGGTAATCAACGCGCCGCTACTGTTGTAATCGTGAAACTCGGTGACAAATTGCGTGATCCCACTACTGCCGACTTGGTCTCCAGCGGCACCACCTACCAAGCTGTTGGAAGATGAAATGACACCGGATATTCCGCTCAAAGCACTGCCCATCGTGACCGCACCGGTGCTGGCATTCCATTGCGGGTTCAGGACCAGATATTTCAAATAGCCGTTGTCGTTGCTCCAAGTGTGACCAGTCGCGCCGTAATAATTATCGACCAACACGATACTGCCGCTGCCCACGGCATCGCTGGCCGAGCTGCCGACCAAACTGTTGGCCGACGATACCGTTCCGCTTAAGCCGGCAGTGCCGCTGGACCAGCTTACCGCCCCCTTGCCACCATCCCAATGCGGACTGGAAATCAAAAAGTTGCCCAGCGAATTGAACGAGACGTTGACGTTGGTATTGGTATTTTGGCTAACCAGCTGGGTGATCCCACCACTGCCCAGACGATCATCGGCGTGGCTACCGGTGACCGTCGCGATCAGCGCCCCGGACCAGCCGTTGTATAAATAAACCGCGCCGGCATCCTGGCCGCCGAAGTCGTCATAGGGATTCGTGACGGCCACGTTGGTGCTCCACAGTACCGAAGTGCCGGTGCCGAAGCCGGATGTGACGCCCAGTGTGTTGGTCGGATTGGGGTCTTCGAAATCGAATTGCGGGTACTGGCCGCTGCTGTCGATGGTGATGTTGCGCGGATCGAGTAATAGACTGCCGTTGCGGCCCTGACTGGCCAAGGTGGTAACGGTTCCGCCAAACAACAGGGCGTCGTGAGACGAGACTTCAACGGTGCCGCCGTCGCCGCCCGCCGAACCGCCTTTGGCGGAGATCGTGCCATAAAAATCGGTTTTCTGATCCGACCAAACCACGACGTCACCGCCATCGCCCTTTTCAGTTGCGTCGGCTTGCAGTTGGGTGAAGGGATTGATTCGCGTTATCGTGGCATTGCGAACTGCCGCGTCCTTGCCATGAAAGCCGCCGCCAATGCTGATCTTGCCGCCGCCTTTGGCACCGTTGGCGGTGATCGTCGCAGCGGCCAACGTAACGTCTTTGCCGCCGGTGACGGTGATCTTGCCACCGCGTCCAGAAACGCCGCTAGCATCGATGGTGGCAGAACTGAACACGCCACCTTGGCCACCCGCGGTCACGGCGATGTCGCCGCCGTTTTGGCTTCCCTTTGTAGACAGCTTGGCGGATGCGGTCTGGATGACTCGACTGTCGGCGGCAATCGTAATTCGGCCGCCTTCGGAGACGGTACCTTCGGCGCTGAGCGTTCCGGTTTGCAGCACCCGGTCGCCGCTCAAGCGAATTTCCCCGCCGCTATTACCGTCGGCGCGGACGGTACCGGTATCGACGACCAACCGGCCGTGCTCGACGACATTGCCGCCTTGGGTGTTCTCGGCGGCGGACACGTCCAGTGTGCCGCTGTTGCTGACCTCGTCGCCGATCAGTTCTATCGAACCGCCGCGATTGACGAGGGATTTGGCCTCAACCACGCCGCTGTTGTTAATCGCGGCGCCGCGCAATTGGTCGGCGGCGCTGGCCGTCATGATCACCCGGCCGCCATCGGCGCGGATCAGCTGTTTGTTCTCGATCAGCGTATTGACGGTGGCTGGATCAACCTGAACATTGACCAGTTTACCTTCGTCCAATTCCAGTTTTACGCCATCGCCGCCGGCTAGCGCCACCGTGCCCAAACGGGCCTGGACCAGACCTTCGTTGCTGACGCTGGGGGCCAGCAACGCCACGTATCCGCCGTCCTTGGCACGGATGTCGCCCTGATTGACGACGCCGGCGTCGCTGCCCTCGCGCTTGAAATGGTAGTTGCCGGCACGGAAATCGGCATCGCTGATGTTCATCGTCGACGCCGCCATCGCGCCGACATCGACTTGGGCGCCCTTGGCAAACAGCACGCCGTTGGGGTTCACCAGAAACACTTGACCGTTAGCGGTCAATCGGCCGGAAATGACCGATGCTTCGCCGGATGTCACGCGGTTCAGCGCGATCGCGCTGGCGTTAGGCTGTTGATAATCCACATGGGCACTGGCGCCGATGTTGTAGCTCTGCCAGTTGATGATAGCTTTATCACTGCCTTGTACGACATCCATCCGTGCGCCATCTTGGTGGATTTGTGCCTGTCCCGACGTCACCTGGCCGCCATTAGGCAGCGCATTGCCGGCCAATTCGGCCAAGGCCGGCTGCCAAGCACCGGCCAAGGCGATTTGTATTGCCAGCACCAGCGGATGACGGTTGAAGTGCGGCGTGCGACTTTGGTAGGCATATCTGGTCATAAGACTGTCCTCTCGAATCAGTGCGGTTTTTCGGTGCTTGCGGCGGCTTTGCGTTCCAACAGGCGGGCAAAATTGCTCAACGACGCCAAGTGCAGATAGATCAATCCCAACCAGCCGGTTTGGAACAGGCTGTCCAACGCATCGCTACCGATTTTTTGGAAGCGCGCCTGGTCCACGACCCAAAGACCTGATAACGAGTAGCGCTCGCCGCTCGGCGATACCGCATCGGCCCGGCGTTCGGTTAAGAGGTCCAATTCGTGCAAGGTGGCGGCGAATTGTGCGGTCCGTTGCGATTCGGCGTGGAACTCCCGCAAAAAGCCGATGATTTGTTGCAGGTAAGCCGACGGTTCGCCGTCGACCAGCAACGGCTCACCGGCCGTTTCGTTAAAACGCGGGCTAGTCTCGTCAAAACAGACGACCAATTGCTTGTCTTCGGCCTGCTCGGCGGGTACGAACGGGTATCGGCGGACGAAGGCTGGTATGTAATGTCCGATCCAGCGACCGGCGCCGTTGACGAACAGGTTTTCACCGTCGTTCAAGCCCAGCACCGCGACCGGAACGAATTGGCCGTCGCCGGCTTTGGCGAAAGCGATCGGATATTCCTTGCCGGCTTCGCTGAATTCCGGACCAATCAGCGGCACCGAGTTACTGACTCGCGCGTAACCGACGTCTTCGGACGGCGCGATATGCAACCGACCATGAGCGGCGGGGTTCAGGCTGACGATGCGTTTGTAAAATAGCAATTGGTTATCCACGGTGGTGTCGCCGGTTGAGTTGGAGGAAAAATGGAAACTGAAGACGTTTAAAACGCTTTGCTCAAGCTGACCCAAAAATGAGGCGCTTTGTAAGTACCGTCCGAATCGTTGCCGTCTCCCGAGCGGGCTGGGTTGGCGCCTATGCGTTGGGCGACGCTGCCGCGGATGATGAAATTGCCGGGTACCACCCAGTTGATTCCGACGCCGCCGCCGCTGAGCGTGTAATGGTTAGGGCCGCCTTCGGTGGCATTCGGCCATAGTTCGTTGTGCAGCGTTATACCGCCATGGTCGATGAAGCCGACCAACTCAACATGCTCGTAAACCTCGTACCGTAGTTCGAAATTCATCAGATAGCCTTCGTCGCCCAGGGCCTCGTTGACTGGATAAGCTCTGATGCCAAAGGGGCCACCCAGACTGAACTTTTCGGAAGAATCCAGATTTTTAGTGGCCAGTTGTCCGCTGACGCCGGCATAGAAGCGTAATTTGTCGGTCAGGCTTTGTAGGCGGGAGGCGTTAAGTGAGAACTTTTGATAGGCACCACCGGCGCGGGCTGTGGCCCGGTTTTGAGTTTGGTCGACCAGGCTTCCCGACAAATCCAGGTTGCCGGCCACCATTGTTGCGCCAAATAGCGTTACCGCGCTGCCTAGCCAGTCGTCCTGATGATCGCCGCTCAGGCCGATGTAACCGCTTTGCACTTCCTTGTCGCTGACCACGCTACCAAGGCTGGTATTGTAGTAGTGGCGATCATCGAAACCGCTGACAACGTAAAGATTCGTGCTCACACCGCGAAGCAACGGATAGGTTGCGAAGGTGCCGCCGGTCCACGCCGAGCCTTGGGCGTCCAACGACTGAAAGGGCTCGCCTAGAGTATAGTCCAGCGCGGACGCGGCCAGGCCAATCCGCAACCCCGAGTAGCCTACCGGCAGCGAATAAGCAACTCGGCCATAAACGTTACCGCTGCCGCCTTGAACGCGTAACGAGGCCAGATCGCCGAGGCGCAAGGGATTATTCAGGTTTAGCGATCCGCCGAATTGGTTCATGCCGACCGAGCGCACGCCGGTATTGCTGTAATCTACAGAGCCGCTGATTAAATTGCTGGGGTCGATTTTCAGCAGCAGGTCGGATTCGCCGGCTCTTTCGCCGGCCTTCAAGGTGGAAGAAATAGTGCCGCCGGTCAGATCGTTCAGCAGGAGGATGCCGCGTTGCATATCGGCCAATCGCAAAGCGTCCCCTGCCGGCTGAGCCGCCAACATGGTTTGTCGGGGAATGTCGTTTCGGTAGGTGGCGGCCGGGTCGTCGACCTCGACTTTGCCTAATTTGGCTTCGCGGATCAGAATTTCGACGATGCCGTCGCGAATTTGCTGAGCGGGCAATACCGCGCGGGCGAAAAAGCCACGTTGCTGGTAATACTCCGCAATATCGCGAGTGATTTTGCGCAGTTCGGCCAAGCTCAAGTCCTTGCCGATATGGTCTTTCAGAAATGCCTGGAGTTCAGCTTCGCCAATCAACTCGGTGCCGCTGATTTTCCAACCCTTGACTTGGATACGGATGTCGCCTTCACCGGCAGGCGCCGGTTGCTCCGAAATTTCGAACGGGACGTTCGAGTCGCCAGGCAAAATCGGTTCGGGTTTGATATTTCGTAGAATCGACCCCGCCTCGGGAACCACTTCAGCCGCTTGTCCGGCAGCCAGACAACTGATTAGGAAAGCTAAGGCAGCGGCACTGAGCCGAATCCGGATGAGTTTGCGATTTCTTAGGGTCGGTTGCATACGATTTCAATTGCTGACATGAATGGAAATGGTCGCCTGTCCGCTTTATTTAGGCCGCGAGGCAAATAACGACTGCCCTGGCCTATCTTTGGTTACCCGATGCGGATTGGTGTGCCCGTACAATATAGCCGTTCGGTCATAACCGTTTAGCTCAGGGGCCGGAGAGTATCGAATCCGATCAGACCCCAAAAACGGTATGGAAATAATATAGTCGATAAAAAAAATTAGTCGAACGCAAAAAATCTCAAACTTTAATTCGGGCCCGTCATGGATCGCCGGTTTGAGCAGACCAACGCTAACCGGGCCTGGGTCTCGGACATCACTTACCTACGGACCGTGAGTGGTTGGCTGCTTATACCCTTGGATATAAGCAGGCGGTCGTGTTGGACTTGTATTCGCGCAAAATCGTCGGCTCGGCTATGGCGCCCAACATGCCGGCGGAATCGGTTTACACGGCCTTCCGGATTGCCATCGCTCAGCGCAGACCACCGCCGGGCGTGATTGTGCATTCCGACCGAGGTAGCCAATATGCCAACCACGCCGATGGCATCCGCGACGTGACCGACTATATCCTTAATTTCTACAACAATCGGCTCTTGCATTCGTCATCGGGCTAATTGCCGCTGAATGGCTATGAGATGAACATCGCAGACCAACAACCTATCGCGGTGTCCGAAAAAAGTAGACCACTACAACCTGGCCTAAATGAGCGTCACCGCAGGGAAAGTGGGAACCCCGTTGCCGGAATCGATTGACGGCGAGTTCTGACGGATGCCGCTTGCCTAGCACATGAAATGCGTTAACGGGCTAACCGACACCCCTGCAAAAACAAGCCAACAGACTGACGCACCCAAGCGTCTATCTCCGTTTCGTCGGGTGTCGGCTCCAAACCCAACTGTAACCGCTGTAAGCGTTCGCCACGCACCGCGCTGATGAATTGGTCGGCAAGGAAATACGGATCCATATCGATTATTCGGCTGGCCTGTTGATGGCGCATAAAAAACTGCGCTAACAAACCCAGAGTCCGGCGCGGTCCTTGTTCGTAAAACTGTGTCGCCAGATCCGGGAATCGGGGCGATTCGCCGATCAATATCGCCCGCATCCGCAATACATCCGGACGGGTGATACGAAACAAAAACTGCCGGGCAAAAATCGTCAAAGCCTCTTCCAATTCGCAATCGTCGGACAGACTACCGATAAACTGGTCGCTGCACCGCCTGATCAAAGCGCCGAACAGACCGGCCTTGCCACCGAATTGGCTATAGATCGTGCGCAGCGAAACTCGCGCATCGCGGGCGATGGTTTCCATACTCAGGTTTCCGTAACCGTTTTCCAGGAAAAGCTGCAACGCCGCATCGAGCAATCGGTCCCGACTTTGCTGCTCATCGCCCTTACAGGGACGCCCACATTTGACCATGCTGTGTGATTCGCGAAATGAATTGACTTGGGTGAAGATGATAACCTAGACTAAACGGTAATAGATATTACCATTTTCAGTTAACCGACGATTTAGGCAGTACGGCAATGGCAAAAAACGCGCGCATGACGCTTGCAGACAAACAGACCCATTCATCGCCGGTTACGGCTATTTTTCCAGGGCAAATGCATCGCCAAGCGTTGCGACGTGGGTTAAAGCTCGGCGTGGCCGGCGTCATCCTGCAACTGGCTGTGGCTGGCTGTGGCGATGCTGTAACCCCTGCCGACCCAATAGCCGCGCCACCGCCGCCCAATGTGAAAATCGCGCAGCCCCTGAACCGGGAAACCACCGAATGGGACGAATACACCGGCCGGATCGAAGCGATCAACTCGGTGGACATTCGCGCCCGCGTCGGCGGTTATTTAGACTACGTCAATTTCACCGCCGGTGCCAAAGTCAAGAAAGGCGACTTGCTGTTTCAGATAGACCCTAAACCGCTGAAAGCCCAGCTTAATTACGCGCAAGCCGAACTGGAGCGCGCCAAAACCAAACGCGAGCTAGCGAAAAACGATTTGAGCCGCGCCGAAAACCTGTTCAAAGCCAAAGCGATTTCCGCGGAAGAATACGATATGCGCACCAAAGGCTTGCGCGAAGCGGCGGCTGCGGTCGAATCTGCGGAAGCCAACGTCTACACCGCAAAATTAAATCTGGAATACACCGAAATCCGCGCGCCAATCAGCGGACGAGTCGGCCGCGAGATGATCACCGCCGGCAACTTAGTAAAAGCCGACGACACCATGCTGACCAATATTGTTTCCATCGATCCGGTATACGTTTACGTCGATGCCGACGAACAATCGGTATTGCGTTACCGTCGGCATGCTCAGCAACAAGGCCAAAGTGCCGCCGATTTGAAAGGTACGCCGGTGCAACTGGCGGTTGCCGACGAAACCGATTTTCCGCATCAAGGCAAACTGGACTACATCGCCCCGCGCGAGGATGCCGCTACCGGCACGCTGAGCTTGCGCGGCGTATTCGCCAATCCAGACGAATTACTCAGCCCCGGCTTCTTCGCCCGCTTGCGGGTGCAAGCCTCGGCATCGTACCCTGCCCTGTTAGTGCCCGACCGCGCCGTCGGCACCGATCAGGCGCAGCGGTTTGTCTGGGTCATCAACCAGGACAACCAAGCCGAGTACCGTCAAGTTACCCCAGGCTCGCGCATCGGCGAGTTGCGAGTGATCCGCAGCGGCGTGCAAGCCGGTGATTGGGTGGTAGTGGAAGGCGTGCAAAAACTCAAACCCGGCGCCAAAGTCAATCCGGAGCGCATCACTTTGACCGTGCCTGGAGCGCAATAAGCTATGGATAAATTCAGTCATTTTTTTATCGACCGGCCGATCTTCGCGGCGGTGTTGTCGATTGTGATCGTGTTGGTCGGCGGTCTGGCCTTAATCGGCCTGCCGATTGCCCAATACCCGGAAATCGCTCCGCCCACGGTCGTGGTCAGCACCAACTATCCCGGCGCCAATGCCAAAGTAGTCGCGGAAACGGTAGCAACGCCGATCGAGCAGGAAGTGAACGGTGTGGAAGACATGCTGTATATGTCGTCGCAGTCCACCAATAGCGGCGCGATGTCCTTGACCGTCACCTTCAAGCCCGGTGCCAATCTGGATAAAGCCCAGGTTTTGGTGCAAAACCGGGTGGCACTGGCCGAACCTAAGTTGCCGGAAGAAGTGCGTCGGCAAGGTTTGAGCGTGAAAAAGCGCAGCCCGGATTTAAGTCTGGTGGTTAACCTGGTTTCGCCGGACAAACGTTACGATAGCGTTTACATGAGTAACTACGCACTGCTGCAAATCCGCGACACCTTGGCGCGCTTGCCCGGCGTGGGTGATATTCTGCTATTCGGCGCCCGCGACTACAGCATGCGCCTGTGGCTGAACCCGCAAACCATCGCTGCCCGCAACCTGACCGCCGCCGAAGTGGTGAATGCGGTACGCGAACAAAACGTGCAAGTGGCGGCCGGCGTGGTCGGTCAGCAACCCTCGCCGAACAGCGCCGAATACCAATACACCGTCAGCACGCTGGGCCGCCTTAGCACCCCCGAGCAATTTGGCGAGATCGTCATCAAGCAAGGCGAAAACGGCCAAGTCACCCGCTTGAGAGACGTGGCGCGCATCGAACTCGGCGCCAAGGATTACAATTCCGGTTTGTATTTGGACGGCGACGAAACTGTCGGCCTGGCAATTTTCCAACTACCCGGTTCCAATGCCATCGACACAAAAAATGCGGTGATGGCGGCGATGGAAAAACTGAAGACCCGTTTCCCGGAAGGCCTGGATTACAAACTGGTGTACGACACCGTGGTCTTCGTGGAGCAATCGATAGACGCGGTGGTCGAGACCCTATTCGAAGCTTTGCTGCTGGTCGTCTTGGTGGTGATCGTGTTCCTGCAAAACTGGCGCGCGGCAGTAATCCCGCTGCTGGCGGTGCCGGTTTCGTTGATCGGCACCTTTGCGGTGATGTCAGCCTTGGGTATTTCCTTAAACACCCTGTCGCTTTTCGGCTTGGTGCTGGCTATCGGCATCGTCGTGGACGACGCCATCGTGGTGGTGGAAAACGTCGAGCGACATATCGCCGAAGGCCTGCATGCTCGTGAAGCCACACGCTTGGCCATGTCCGAGGTGGTGGGACCGGTGGTCGCCACGGCATTGGTGTTGGTGGCGGTATTCGTGCCCACGGCGTTTATCACCGGCGTATCGGGCGCGTTTTATAAACAGTTTGCCTTGACTATTGCGGTGTCCACGGTTATTTCGGCGTTTAACTCCTTGACGCTGAGCCCGGCATTATGCGCCTTGCTGCTGGACCGCGCTCACGACAACAAGGACGCGTTCACCAAAATATTCGACAAACTGTTCGGTTGGTTTTTCGGCGCGTTTAACCGTTTTTTCGAGCGTTTCAGCCTGGGCTATTCGCGTTTGGTCGGCCGTTTGATCCGCGTCACCGCTGTCGTTCTGGTGCTGTATGTCGGCCTGAACGGCTTGAATTTCCTGGCATTTGAGAAAGTACCGACCGGTTTTATTCCGCAACAGGACCAAGGCTATCTGGTTTTGTACGCGCAATTGCCTGACGCCGCTTCCCTGGCCCGCACCCAGGACGTGGTACAGCAAGCCAGCAAGATCATTCTGGATACCCAAGGCGTGCAGCACGTCAACGCCTACGCCGGCTGGTCGGTGTTAAGCGGGGCTAATCAGTCCAATGTGGCCACCATGTTCGCGCGCTTAGGTGAATTTACCGACCGGGCCGGCCACCCAGAATTGCACGCCGACGAGATCGTCAAAACACTTACTCAGCGCCTGAGCGTGATCCCCAACGCCCGCATCGCCGTATTCGCTCCACCGCCGATTCGCGGCATGAGTTCGGTCGGCGGTTTTAAACTGCAGATTGAAGACAGAAACAACGCTGGCGTGGACGAATTGCAACGCGTTACCAATGAAATGCTGGGCAAGGGTAATCAACAGCCCGGCTTGGTGGGTCTGTTCAGCACGTTTAGATCCGGCGTGCCACAGTTGTTTGTGGATGTGGATAGAACCCGGGTCAAGGCGATGGACGTACCGTTGAAAGATGTGTTCGACACCTTGCAAATTTATCTGGGCTCCTTATACGTCAACGACTTCAATGCCTTCGGCCGCACTTACCAAGTCACCGCGCAATCCGATGCGCCATTCAGGATGCTACCGGGCGATATTGACCAGTTAAAAACCAAAAATCGCCAAGGCGGCATGGTGCCCTTGGGCGCGGTCAGCGAGGTGAAAGAAATCGCCGGGCCGGACAAAATCACCCGCTACAACATGTACCCGGCCGCGGAAATCAACGGCGGCACCCTACCCGGCATCAGTTCCGGCCAGGCCATCGACACCATGAGCAAGCTGCTGTCCGCCGAATTGCCACCGGGCTTTGATTTCGAATGGACCGAACTGAGTTTGCAACAAGTATTGGCCGGCAACGTGGCCATGCTGGTGTTTCCGCTTAGCGTAATTTTTGTGTTCCTGGCCTTGGCCGCGCAATACGAAAGCTGGTCGCTACCGTTTGCGGTGATTTTGATCGTACCGATGTGTATTTTGTCGTCGATGGCCGGAGTTTGGCTGAGCAATATGGACAACAACATCTTCACGCAAATCGGCTTTATCGTCTTGGTGGGACTAGCCAGTAAAAACGCAATTTTGATTGTCGAGTTTGCCAAGCAGCGGCAGGAAAGCGGTTTAAATCGCTTTGAGGCAGCCGTAGAAGCCTCGCGGATTCGGTTACGGCCGATTCTGATGACCTCATTTGCTTTCATCATGGGCGTGTTCCCTTTGGTAATAGCCCAAGGTGCCGGCGCCGAATCCCGGCGTTTGCTGGGCACAGCGGTGTTCAGCGGCATGATCGGCGTCACCGTGTTCGGCTTGTTACTAACGCCAGTGTTTTATGTGGTGGTGCAAGCCATCGCCCAGCGCCTGCGACCCGCAACCACCGATTTAACTACTCATCAACCGGCAATCGAGGCACACAAATGAGTCAGCGTCCATCCAAACTCCGGCATCACCCGCTTAGTGCTGCGGGCCTGATCGGCGTGCTGTTGAGCGGCTGCGCGGTCGGCCCGGATTACGAAATCCCGGCTACTGCCGATTTGCCGGCGAGTTTTGCTAACGCCCAACCGGCCGAATTTTCCGATCGCGGCATCGAGGAACAATGGTGGAAGCTGTTCAACGATCTGCAATTGAGCGGTTTAATAGACAACACCATCAGCCACAACTACGAACTAAAAGCCGCTCGCGCCAACCTGGCTGAAGCGCGGGCCTTGTATCTGGAAACCGGGCTGAATCTGTTACCGACGGTCACCTCGCACGCCAATTACACCGAGCAGAAACGCAGCGTGGGCGCGTTCAATAACCGCGCGGTGTTTCCGCGCGAACTGAAGCTCTACAACACCGGCTTCGACGCCTCCTGGGAAATCGATTTCTTCGGTCGAGTAAGACGCAATGTCGAAGCCAGCAACGACGAGGTCGAAGCACAGGAAGCCAGTCTGCGCGACATTGGCGTCAGTCTAATTGCCGAAGCAGCCCGGAATTATTTTGAATTGCGCGGCCTGCAAAACCAGTTGGCCGTCGCGCAAAAAAATGCCGACAACCAGGCCCAAACCCTGGAACTGACCCAAGTGAAACTGGAGAACGGTCGCGGCACCGAGTTAGACACTTCCAGAGCACTGGCACAATTGGAAAGCACCAAAGCGACTATTCCGCGTTTGGAAAGCGCGATAGCGCAAGCCATCCATAGACTCAGCGTATTAACCGGGCAAATGCCGGACGCCTTGACCACATCCTTGGTGCAGTCAGCACCCTTACCGAAAGCGCCGAATGCCATCCAGATTGGTAACCCGGAACAACTGTTGCGCCGCCGACCGGATATTCGGGTTGCCGAACGCAGCTTGGCCGCCGCTACTGCCAGAATCGGCGTTGCTACCGCCGACCTATTTCCTCGCGTCACTTTCGTCGGCAGTCTTTCGCTGGAAGCCAGCACCCTATCCGGCATCGTGGCGCCCGGATCAGAATCGTATTCTGTCGGCCCAAAAATCAGCTGGGCCGCGTTTGACTTAGGCCGAGTTTACGCCCGCATCAAGGCCGCCGACGCCCGCGCCGAAGCCAGCCTGGCGCAATATGAACAAACCGTACTCAACGCTCTGGAAGAAACCGAAAACGCCTTGGTCAACTATAGGCAAGAACGCGCCCGCCGCAGCTCCTTACTAATGGCTGCACAGGCCAGCGAGAAAGCCTCGGAACTGGCACATCTGCGTTATCAGGAAGGCATAGCGGATTTTCTGACCGTGCTGGATAGCGAACTGCGCTTATTGCAGGACCAAAGCCAATTGGCGCAAAGCGAAACCGCCACGGCAACAGCGTTGACTGCCGTTTACAAGGCTTTGGGTGGGGGTTGGGTGGAGTCATCCGACACGCAGGGCAAGCTGGAAACCAGTCTTGTCCAATAGTCGATCAGATCCTTCGGACGATAATAACCGTAGTTTTGCCGGTCACTGTAAACGGGTGAATTAACGAAAGTAGGATGGGTAGAGCAGAGCGAAACCCATCAATGCAAGTTATAAAAGAGGTATACAGTGGTAGGTTGGGTTGAATGACAATGAAACCCAGCTTGGAAATGCTTGATTTTCGAAGCCCAAGAGCTGTTTGCTTATAAAGGAATTGGATTATTAAAGCCCATTGCTGGGTTTCGCGTTGCTCTACCCAGCCTACGGCCCTAATGCGCTCTACGTGGACTAGTCACTATTCTGTATACGGCCTTTAATTAAAAATTGTGCAAGCCGCTGATACTCGTCGGTATCTCCCGAAACCCCGAAAGAAGCAGCAAATTCGATGAGAGATTCGATTTCAGTCAACGAGCGATCTGATAGCATAGTCAGAAGAGGGCTAATTGTTTCTTTTCTTGATTTACGGGGCTCAAAATCTTTACTGATATGCTCTCCAAATCGCTTCATATGCTCCAATGTGGTCAGTGCTTGACCGCGCCTAACCATCTGATCAAACTCAAGAAGTAACTTATATTTTTCTGGGTCTTTGTCCTTGAGATTGACAACAGCTTTTGATACTGAGTCTTCCAGCGTTTGCCGGGATGATCGAGTACTCGTTTCTTTATTCTCCGCTACTGGCGAACTAACTTTACGTGAAAGGTACTCTAAAAGTCCTGATTTAAATCCGTGAGACTCCAATAGCGCAACTGCCGCCAGAATATCTTTGTCTGAGTTATCTTCAAGTAGTTGTGCAATTTGGAGTGCTATTCCTAGAGGTGATTTAGTCATATCGCACCGATACTGGTTAGGAAGTTTTGTGCAGTATTTGCAAATTCACCGATGACATAGTCGCGAGCATAGTCAGTAAGGAAAATTGGTACGCCTTGCCGTGATCCAGTTGGATACGAATCGGAGTGGTGGGCTGCTTCTTTAAACACTGGCCATCCAAATGTGGCAGCGAGCCTTTCTACATTAGATTTCGACTTTAGCTGTTCAGGTGGCGTATTTGATCGCCGCATATCGTTGAAGATGATGCCGGCCATGTCCAATGTTTGATCTTGGTGCATAAGCCTGAATTCCTCCAGGGATCGCGCTAAAAGTGGTAAACCGATTGTAGCGAGAAACTCAGGTTTAACAGGAACCACAACGTATCGGCTTGATCTATAGGCCGCAGTTGTGAGGATGGATTCAGTCGGAGCGCAGTCAATCAATATCAGATCATAATTAGAACTAACTTTTGCGAGAAACTGAGGCAATAAATGGGCTTTTTCGGTTGGGTTCTTTAGTGTCCAGGCTAGCTCTAAGCGCGATGGTATCAGATCGAGAACGCTTCCATCTTCCCAGGCTCTAAGATGATGTATCACTTTCTCGGGTTCAATAAGCGTTGGTGATCCATTCTTTGGCTTTGGCGCTGAGAACTGCTCGAATATTTCAACGACAGTTCCTTTATCGGCATCCAAATAATCCAAATACTTATTGGCCCCCATAAAATATTGGCTAAGGTTTGCCTGTGGGTCAAGATCGACTGCAAGAACTCGGAGGTTCGCTCGCCAAGCCGAATACCAAGCCAAATTAAATGCAAGTGTAGTCTTACCGACACCACCTTTCATGTTTATTAGTGACACTGCAACAGTCATTATATCTTCCTTTGATTATTTGATAAGTTATTAAATTTTATAGCTAATTAGAATTGAAATAACGTCCCACTTTCAACTGCGTACTAAAAAATAAAAATTCATTACATGCCTTAACTCAATACGTTGGCATATGTCTTTTTAGTGAGTAGTGCTGATTCCAATTCTCTAACGCTAGTTGTAAGTTTAATTGATTGTATGGATTCAGCAACAGCCGATTGACACCCTTCGCCCACAGCCCGGTGGGATGCGGTAAACAAAGCGCACCGCATCGTTCGCGATTGGTGCGGTAAGTAAACTCACCACACCCTTGTATCTACGCCTGTTTTTTCGCTGGGCAATTGCCAATGTTCATTGCGCAGCAGATTTTAGCCGGCGTTCGCGTTACTCGGTGGGTATAAGTGCCACTTGAAGTTATTAACCGTTTTTAAAAACGGTCTTTTCAGAATCTTTGTCACCTGACAGCCAAATCTCCACATAACAATCCCTACCAACCCGCCTATCCTTATTACATGTTTTCGGCTTCTGAAAACATGATTTGTTGTCTATGATTCAGGTCCGGTAACGCCCCCGCTGCTGGATTTACCGTATTTTTCTTTGACCACGATGACCCCACCATGACCCAGCCACACTATTTCCACGCCGGCGAAAACTGTTTCGTCATTGAGCAATATAACGATTGCGCGCCTTTCGCCAGTTTTTTGCCGGGGATTGCCGGCATGCGTGGGCGGCCGGCGTGGGTGTTTTATGTCAATCGTGGTCAGGCGATTGCTAGTTTTGGAGTGCGGAATAAAGACGGCGCGTTTTTGGAGTTTTTTCCGGCGGATAAGGCTTATCAACTGACGCCGTCTCGGGGTTTCCGCACCTTCCTAAAAATCGGCGATGGCGAGAAAGCTCTAAATTACGAGCCGTTTCAGCGCGGCGCCGGGCCAGAGGTGACGCAACGCCTTTACGTAACGCCGCACGAGGTAGGCGTGGAGGAAGTGAATCCCAAGCTCGGCTTGCGCTTGCGCGCCGATGTATTCACCTTGGCCGAAGCGCCGGTGGCCGGTTTGCTGCGGCGGGTGGAGATCGTCAACTCCTCCGATAAAGCCAGACAAATCGAGATCGTCGATGGCTTGCCGCAAGTACTACCCTATGCGATGAATCAATGGATACTCAAATTCATGAGTCGCACTTCGGAAGCGTTTATGCGGGTGGAAGGCGTAGCGGAGAATCTGCCGTTTTATCGCTTGAAAGTCTGGCCCACCGACAACCCGCAAGTGGAGCCGGTGGTTGCCGGCAATTTCTTCATCGGCTTTTTGGATGGCCAGCACAATCAAGTCATTGTCGATCCGGAGCGGATTTTTGGCTTGGCCGAGGATTTTTCTCACGCGGAACGGTTTTTTTCAGACCAACCGTTGGACTTTGTCGAGCAAGTCAGCGGCAATCAGACGCCGGCGGCGTTTCAACATCTTAAGCTGTATTTGCAGCCCGGCGAAAGTCGGTTGTTTTACGGGGTTTACGGTCACGCCGGTTCCAGTGAGATTTTGGATCAATTCCTGATGGAAGCCGCTCAACCGTACTATTTTGAGGGCAAACGCGAAGCCAATCGCCGCTTGGTAAACGACATCAGCCAAAAGGCTTTTACCGCGACCGCCAAACCGTTGTTCGATGCTCATGCCCGGCAATGTTATCTGGACAACGGCTTGCGCGGCGGCTTTTCCACATCTGTACCCGGCGGCGCGCATTTATATTTGTTTGGCCGCAAGCATGGCGATCTGGAGCGGGATTACAACGATTTTTTATTGCAAGACACGCCCTATTCCGAAGGCAACGGCGACTTTCGCGACGTGCTGCAAAATCGGCGTATGGATCTGTTCTTCGATCCGGCTTTGGATGCAAAAAACATTCGCTATTTTTTCAATCTGATCCAGCCGGACGGCTATAACCCCTGCTCTTTACGCAACTCGCGGTTTGTCTTAGAAGCGCCGCACGATTTTGCAGAGTGTT
Source organism: Methylomonas sp. MK1 (assembly GCF_000365425.1). Classification (NCBI taxonomy): domain Bacteria; kingdom Pseudomonadati; phylum Pseudomonadota; class Gammaproteobacteria; order Methylococcales; family Methylococcaceae; genus Methylomonas; species Methylomonas sp. MK1. The sequence continues at coordinate 11,563 of NZ_AQOV01000001.1, read as the reverse complement.
TTCCGCGCTTTCCTACCCTGGAAGCTTTACTGGGCAAAGCGTTTAAATACGCCGAGCTGTCGCAAGTGCTGGAAACGGCGACAGATGCAGAAGCCATTCTGACCGCGATATTGGCGCAAGCCCGAGAAGTGGAGGATGCCGAATTCGACCGCGGCTACTGGTCGGATCATTGGACGTATCTGGTGGATTTATTGATTAGTTACGCGGCCATTTTTCCGGAACGGCTGGCCGGTTTATTTCAGGACAAGACCTACAGCTTTTTCGACCCCACGCATAGGGTGGCGCCGCGCGCGCAAAAGTATGTGAAAACCGCAAACGGTGTGCGCCAATACAACGCCGTGCAGTATTGTTCGGAGAAAAAGGCGCTGATCGAATCCCGCAAGCAACGCCCTTATCAAGTGCGTTCGCAAGCCGGCCAAGGCGAGATTGTCTACACCAGCTTATTAGGCAAAATTCTAACGCTGGTCGCCAACAAGCTGGCTACGCTCGATCCGGCCGGCGTGGGCATCGAGATGGAAGCTGATAGACCAGGTTGGTGCGATGCCTTGAACGGCTTGCCAGGGATTTTAGGCTCATCGGTGAACGAAACCATCGAGCTAAAGCGTCTGGTGGATTTCACGCGCACAGTGCTGAGAGAATTAGATGCAGCTTGCACAGTGCCCGTCGAATTGGCGGATTTTGTGACAGCCTTGCATAAGTTGTTAACCCGCACCGATTTGACGCCGGAGCTGTTCTGGCAGGAAAGCGGCGCGCTGAAAGAAGCGTATCGGGAAAAGGTATTCATGGGTTTTGCCGATGCCGAACAGGCGCTTGCGCTAGCTAACATCCAAACCTTCCTGAGCTTGGTGGCAAATTATCTGGATACCGCGATAGACAAAGCTCGCACACCCAAGGGCATTGTCACCTATTTTGCTTATGACGCTGAACACTATCACGAGCTGGAAATCGGCGGCATTGCCGTCACCCGCTTTCAGCAAAAACAGTTGCCTTTATTCCTGGAAGGCTTTGTGCATGCCTTACGCATCGCCGATCCGACACAGGCGCAGACACTTTATCAAGCCGTGCAAAACTCCGAGTTGTTTGATAGCAAACTGGGCATGTACCGAGTCAACGAACCCTTGGCCGATAACGCGCTGGACTTAGGCCGCATTGGCGTATTTAACTATGGCTGGCTGGAGAACGGTTCGATCTTTTTGCATATGCATTACAAGTTTGTGCTGGAATTGGTGCGAGCAGGCTTGGTCGATGAGTTTTACGCCCACATCGAATCACTATTGGTGCCTTTTCACGACCCGGGCGAATACAAACGCAATCCCATCGAAAACTCCAGCTTTTTGGTCAGTAGCGGCTTTACAGTCGATGCCCGGCAGCACGGCCGCGGCTGCGTGGCCCGATTATCCGGCGCTACCGTGGAGTTTTTGCATTTATGGACGCATTTATTTGTGGGGCCGACACCGTTTGTATTTGCGGATGACCTGTTGGCGTTTAAACCGTCACCGCTGTTAGCAGCCACGTTTTTTACCACCGAAGCAAAAATTGTCACGCCGTTTGCCGAGACTGAAACCTTACCTGCCGATAGTGCGACTTGTGCGCTGTTTGGTTCGACACTGCTGGTTTACCTGAATCCGCAGCGCCGCGATACCTTTGGTCAGGATGCAGCCAAACCGATTCAATACCAGTTATTCGGCCGGGACGGCACGACACAAACCGTGACCGCAGATTCGCTTACGGGGACTTCGGCAGAAGCGCTACGTTCAGGTCAATTTCGCAGGATCAACGTGTTGCTTGGCTAACATAGCTAGCCACCGCTCTGGCCGGAATTTCAAGGACAGCATTTTTGCCTTGGTATTGAATCGCAAACGCTTGGGGTGCAGCCGTCTCGTTTAACACGATCAGCACGATAGACCCGGCGGGCGTCAGGAAGGCCACGTTGGGTAAATCGCCTTGATCGCTGGAGTGTATTCTCACAGAACCCGGCCGCACAAACTTGGCCGCGTGGGCAATCACGTAATACGCAACATTGCGAGTGACCTGGTCGCCGTCGATGGTTAAAGCGCCCACACAGCGGGCCTCGCCGCCCGGCGTATGCGGGCCGCAAAACGGGTCGGACGCCAAATTCCATTCCAGCACTGCCCTGCTCCAGTTTCGCAATGAGCCGATCAACACGTGCCGGGCGTGCCACATTAAATCTCCACCAAACTCACCGTCCGAGCCAACCCATTGTTCGGTGAAATACAATTTCATGTCGGGATAGGCCTGATGCACTTCCGATAACACCGAAATATCGCCGCCGTACAAATGCCAAGCCGAGCCGCTGAGATACTGCCGCGCATCGGCGTCGGCGAACACCGTCAACGGGTATTCTTTGACATCGCAATTGTGATCCCAGCAAAACAGCTCTACCTCAGTTAAGCCAGCGTCGCGTAAGGCCGGTCCCAAATGATGTTTGATAAATTCGGCTTGCTCAGGCGCTTCCATCACCATGCTCGGTTCGTTTTTATGATTCAGCGGCTCGTTTTGCGGGGTAATGGCATGAATCACGATGCCCCGCTCGCGCATGGCTTGCAGGTATTTAACCAAGTAAGCGGCGTAGACCGCATAGAATTCCGGCTTGAGTTTGCCGCCGATAAACGCCTGGTTGGTTTTCATCCAGCGCGGCGCGGACCAGGCGGTGGCGATAATTTTGAGCGATGGATTGAGCGCCAGAATGTCTTGCAGTAGCGGAATAACATCCGTATCGCCGGCGTTCAGATCAAATTGGGCAAGTTCCAAATCGATCTGGCCGTCGGGCAGGTCGTCATAGCTAAAGCAACGCTCGCTTAGATCAGAAGCGCCGATGCTTAGCCGCAAACAGCTGATACCGAGTCCGTCGCCATCAGGCAAAAACAGCTCACGTAACAAAGCCTGCCTGTCAGCGTCGGGTAACGCAGCAATCAGCATCGAGCTGCCGCCGGTCAACGAGAAACCAAAACCTTCAATGGTTTGATAACTAGGGTTGGTATCGAGCGCTATTACCGGCAAATCAGCGGTATTGTCGTTAAATCCGAATTGGCTGGATTGCCGGTCAAACAAGGCCTGCTGGTCAGCGCTGGTCAGCCAAACCCCGATAGGTGCCTGTTCCTGGTTTTCAGAAGATAGTGATCGAAAAGCCTTGGTTTGCTCAGACATATCAGCCCTCGTGGTTAGCGCGGAAGCGGCTCCGCCGGATTTAAGACAAACAACATCCTGCCTATATTAGCGGTGCTTTGCTCTTGCTCGCCAATTTAATCTTCTCGGCGGATTCTGGTCATAGGCAAAGCTGAACAATCCAGCACATTGTGCGAAAGGTCTCAGGCTTTTTGTTTGGCATTGTCATAAAACCGTCAAAATCACTTATACTGACTTTTCTGTTTTAACGCATGGAGATTGGATATGAAAAAGTTGGTATCAATTCGCGCGCTAACGGCTCGGCTTAATCGTAAGCTGGCTAAAGAGTCAAAAAAACTATTAAAGTACAAGCCCAGATTGCAGAGCAACGACCCGATTGTCGAGTACGCGGTTGTCGACTTAAAGACGAACTCCATCATTAATTTTCATATGGCGAGCGAGTTACAGGAATTTGCCAGAGGACTAGGCTGTTTGGCCAGTCTGGAAGAAGTTTCTTTTGAATAGCAGCTGTTTATAGCGCTGAAATTCCATAAAGCCGGGTACGCCCGGCTTTTTTGTGCCTATATCCAGCACCCAACTGGCACCTTATCCAAACTTAGAGCGCCGGCTTTTTAAGTTTTGACGTTCATCTGGTTATGTAAGGCGCGTTCCGAAATTTCGTTGTACAAGTTGGCTAATTCAGCGATCAATTTTTGGTATTCAGGGTGATGCTTTAGGAGAGGCATCATGGTGCTGGCTTCTGAAAGCATTTGTTCAAAATGCATGATTTCAATCTCGTTCAACGTATCACCATCTTCCACTCTTTTTTTAACGGCCAACGCGCGCGGGATCGACTGCTCTTCCAATTGCTCTACAAAGGCAGTAATAATGCCGATTTCATCATCTGACGAATACATTTATATTTCCTGTTTGTCGCGACGAGAAGCCATCGCTGCTGAATTATGCCATAGTCAGGAAGAAGTCTCTGACCTTCTGGGTTTCTCGGAGAATAGCGTTTCCTTTAGTTCTTAGAAGTTGCCTTCCCTGAATATTCGGTATTTTGCGTAAAAAATCAGATGTAAATTTTGACTTTGAACATGGTAAAGCCGAATATTGAAACTACTCTTTAGCATTTTTGGATAAAAAGATGACATTTCTTAAAAAAATATCTGCTCTGGCCCTTTTATCTCTGACAACGAATACAGCCTGGTGCGAACCTGTTTACTTTTGCAAAGTGGAAAGAGTTTATGACGATGACGTCAGCGTTCCAGCCAAGATTGTTCATGAAGACTGCTCGGGCGTGGCCTTTCTTTGGTATGCAAAGTCTTATGTTGAGGCATCTTGCTGGCCCGGTGCTATCGAATTATTGAAGGGCAAATGCGAGCAAACTGATGTCGATTCTAAAGACTATGCAACCGAGCCAACGATAACCGAGACGCAAGAAGAAAATCAGGAATAAAGGTATTGCAACGCAATGATGCCTCATCAAGCTAAAACGGTTGACCGGCGTTGTAGTCCGTATCGTTCGATATAAGTTTGCTGTTGGATCGACGGTGAAGAAGTGCTTGGACGTTCTAACTGGGTTACATGAAACGTACAAGCAACAAAAAAGGCCTAGGTCGTTAAACCTAAGCCTTTGATTTGTCTGGTAGCGGGGGCAGGATTTGAACCTACGACCTTCAGGTTATGAGCGCCAACCAATAACAGGCGAACACATCGGGACACGCTGAAACGTCCTATGGATCAAAAGGATAACAGAAATTGCCCGAAGGTCAAGCGTGTTTCGATGCGTTTGGTTTGTGTCTGAATGTGCCCTAATATGTGCCCTGCCTTGCGCCCTCGGGCAAAAAAACCGATGGTCTATAGTGCCAAAAAAAGCCGCCTGCATTACTGCCAGGCGGCTTTTGATCCGGCTAACCGATCAAGTTACGGCATGCCTAGATACATAGCATGGGTAAACCCATAGCCCACATCCACATTCGACCGAACCGGCCCATGAGTTTTACTCGGAGCCACTCGCATCGTTGCGGGTGAATTGTCGAACCGGACATTGACATCAACCCCGCCTTTCACCGACCCAACAATATTTTTTTGGTAGCCCGGTGCCCGCATGCCTTCGCCGCTGGGTAATTGAACCCCCGAGAAATCAGGCAACAACGAGGCAACCGATTTACCCAAGAACATGGGCACGCTGCCAACCAGTTTTAACAGCGGATCGTTCGAAACCCAGTTACCGATATATTTGAACATATCGATTAGCGGCTGGAAAAAATCCTTGATCTTGCCGAATCCCTCCTTAAGCCGGTTGACGATACTATCCCAATTATCGATTATCAACGGCGCCGCGACGATGGCCGCTTGTGCCAGCAACATCAACGGGTTTAACTTCATGGCCGCCGTTATTGCGCCGATACCGCCCGCCAAACCCCAGGCCGCAACTTTCAAGCCGACAAAGGCGCCGGCCATCTTCGCTGCTGTCATCACCGCCGGCCCGTTTTGATCAATAAAGCCGGTGAGATTTTCCGATATACGGTTGACGGAATCGGCGGCCGCCTTGAGTTCCGGCGCATACTGGCTGCCGAATTTCGCCATGAAATTTGACCAGGTACCGCCGGCTGTCTCCACCTTGTTAGTGAGCGTGCCGGCGGAGTTGGCTATTTTGTCCATCAGACTGCCTTGGTTGGCCATCGCCTGCACTTGCCGGTTATAGCTTTCCAGGGTGATCAGCGCGGCTTTGCTGGCGTGCTCCTTGCCGAACAGGTTTTCCAATTTCGCAAAGCGTAGCTTGCTCGGTAGGTGGTTTATTTTATCCAGGTCGGCAATCAGCTTTGGAATGCCGGAGAATTTATTCAGCTTGGTGGCCTGGTTGATAATCTCACGAATGCCGGTACCGGCCTCTTCACCTGAAATACCCGTGCTGGTAAAGACCGAGACCAACGGCAGCATTTGGTTTGCCGCCTTTAGGCCTTCTTCACCAGCGACTTTCAACGGGCCAGAGACACGGGACATGGCATATTGCAATTCATCCAGCTTGGTGCCGTTGAACAACACCCTTTGAATAGAATCGGCAAACGGCACCATATCACTGTCGGCAATGTTAAACGCCCGGCTGAGCTTACCCATTGATTCCGCCGCACTGTCATAAGTCACATTGATGTCTTTGCCAACGACGCCAAGGTATGAAGTGGCCCTCAATACGCCATTGGCGATAGAGTCAGCATTCACGCCAAAGGCTTTTAGTGTTGACGACATCGCGTAAAAGTCGGCTGTTGTTCCGGGTAACTGAGTTCCCAGCTTTATCGCTTCCTCGCTGATTTTCTGGAATACCGCCGGGATACTCCCGTTCTTATCCATCAAGGTGTTTTGCAGGTAGGCTGCGGAATTCTCTAAATCCATAAACGCTTTGGCCGGTACCGCCATCGACGCGGCAAAACCCGCGCCAAACATCGGCGCACCATCGCCGACAACTCTTAACTGTCTTTTGAATACATTAAGGTTTTTGGTGATGTTTTTCAGCGCTGGTGACATCTGATCTACCATTCTGATAACTGCTTTTAAATCGAAATCTTTTGACATGATAATTCTCCTGTCAGCTACTGGACTGAATACAAGCGGCCGTTCCGTTCGTGTTGGGTTTTAAACCAAGGTGGCGCGTCGCTCGTTGCCGACCGGCAGAACGCTTTGCCTTGATCTTTAAATAACTCGACCGCCCAAAGTTTTATCTCGGGATGAGCGGCTTCAAGTTTCTGCTTAATTTCGGCTAATTCTTTTAGCTTTCGCACCGTTACGCTTTTCACAACATCCTTTTCAAATGTTGTGTCCAGATAGATGCCTTGGCCTTCCTGCCTAAGCTCGCAGCGCGTCAAAAAATGCCCTTCGGCAGTGGTAATGGAAAATCCCATTTTTTTCATAACATAATCCTCGGTTAACGCTTAACCATTGGCTAAGCGTGGCTGACATGCCCGCCCTTGCGCGTGATTTAATGTCTTTAGCATTTGTCTGCTCAGCCAATAGTCGCCATAGGTAAAGAATCCGGCTCGCTGCCAGGGTGGCCTGTCAATAACGCCAAAGTGAATTAGCTCGCTTTTGATATGATCGCCAGCGAGTTTGTTGGACTGGCGCATTTAGCTAAAAATCGCTTGGATGCGGCCGTCAATATCGGCAATACATGAAAGCAATCGTTTGTCATCGACAACCAGGGGCAAGGCGCGCAATTCTTCATATATGCCGTTGAGCAGGCCCGTTTTATTGGGCGTTAACGGACCGGCAGACTGTACCCGTTCATGCAGATTATTGACGGCCTGTTGGATGATCAGGGGTTTCAACTGCTGTAGCTTTTGTTCCTCGGCCTGAATAGTGGCCAACAGTTTGCGCCTTCTGCCTTCGATCTCCGTGGCCAGCTCACTATATTTGCGCTGGGCTTGCGCTAGTTTAAGCGTCGATTCGGCAACCTCTTTCTCGGCTTGCGCAAGCTGATCGGTTGGCAAATCACGCAACGCTTTGGATAAACTCTGGATTTTTTCAGCACAAGCCTGTCTGTCGTCCGAGCGTTCTTGCAAATCGTTCTGAAACAGCTCATCGATAATTCGCGATTTTTTCAGGATACTTTCTAAGAATTTCATATTAGCTCTCCATCCATTAATGGCCGGGCTACGACCTAAGCCATAACCCGGTTGGGAGTTGATTACGCTGGTGTTAAATCACCGCCGCGAATCGCACCTGTTTGCTCGATAGCAAGCGCCAGGCGGCGCTCGGCTTTCACAGTAAGCAAGCCCTTGGTGAAGTTGTCGCCATCGCTATCTGACACTTCAATCCCTACATCCTGCCGATCAAAGATCGACGCAGCGGCTAAGGCATCAAGAACCGCGAAGGTATCGATTGTCACGGAGCTTGTCTCTACGACCGGCACACCGAACAACATCTGCTGGAAGCCATTGGCAATATCACTTGAGCTGACAGCCGCTGGCGTGGAGGACAACAGATCTAAGTCAAACGCTAGCCAGTCCGCCGGATTAAGCAATATGGCGCTCGGCGTATAGCCCGCTGAGCGCAAATCTGCAATCACCTTGCGGATTAAGCGATGCTTTGGCAACGGCGTGCCGACCTGTGCGGCGGTGTAGCCGTGCGCGCTGAAATTCCCAGTTTGCAGCAACCCGCTCATATTCGGCGCCGTACCGTTACCGTTCACAATTTGTGCATCAACACGGCGTTGAACGCCGTACATCAGGCGGGCGTTGATGTACGCGGCCATGAGGGCGTTATCCGCGGCCAGTTGTTTGCTGACCTTCATAAAATGCGTGACGCTCGATACGGGTTGTTGAACCAGGGTGACAGTTAAGCTAGATTCACTCGCCGATCCCCCTTCAGCGGTCTCTGCTGCGGCATTGGTGAACACGTTCTCACGGCTGTATTCAATCAACGGCGAATCTGTCGGAAAATGCTGGAATAAATCCTCAACGCGCAGCGGCGCAAAGGCCCCCGGCACCATGCCGGGGCGACGGTCGACGCCGCCAATATTACCGCTCCCGGTTAACGTGTTATTCTGAATATCGAATTTCGCACGCGCCCGGCCCCCGCGCATCATCTCGTTAAAGGCAGCGTTGTTAATGATTTGACCGCCCCAACCTTGAGAACGCCCGCTAAAACTGCCGCCATCGGCACTGGCTACGCCTTTTTGCTCTAACATTAACATCCTGTCAGCAAACTCGCGCTGCCTCAACTGGACATCATCTAGTGCATTTTTAGTTTCGGTAGAGACCCGACCAGATTCCTGAAGCTCGCGCTGGGCTTTCATTTGGAAGTCAGCAATCGATTTTTCCACGCCGTCTAGCATTTTCATAACCGCGTCGGAGTTGCCGACCGTGCCCGCCATCAGCAAGCCAGTGAATAACGGGCTATGATCCAGCGAGGCCAGTCCGGACAGTCCAGCGGCGACCTCATGAGGTGCGGCACCGACATTGAACGCCAGGATTAGCAATCCAAAGGAAGCCATGCAAAGGCCGATAAATTTAAAAGTCTTCATAAAATAATTCCTGTAAAAAATTTGTTTAGTTGAGGATCGATTTGGGTATTTTTAAATTTTCCAATCGCTCCACAATTTCGTCGTCGGCGTTGTCGACTGCTTGACGATTGACCACGTTTTTCAATCTGCTCACAAAGGCGGTTGCTTCACGCTTGGTGAAATGCAAGTCTCGAAGCAGTCGCTCAAAGTCTCGCTCATTCTCCACTTCATCGAAGTCCGGCTCACTCATGGGCGACATCTTGAAGCGGTGGTCAAAGGGCCGGGATTTGGCTGCCAAGCCAACCCGGCCTATAACCTCATCGCAGAAGCCTAACGTCTTAGCTTCTGTTGCTGATAACCAGCTCTCTTTGGCCATCATGTCAAGAATGGTCTGGCGGTCCAGGCCGGTGCGCCGCACATAGATGTCGGCGGCACTGCCCTGGAGCTTTTCCATTAATGCGGCCATGTCGCGCAGTTCCGCCGCGTCGCCGAAGGCACCGCCTTGGGCGTTGTGGATCATGAGGTAAGCATCTTCCGGCATGGTGATCCGGTCAGCGGCCATCAAAATAATTGAGGCCGCGCTGGCCGCCAAGCCATCGACGTGGCCCAGCACTTTGGCGGGGTGATTTCGCAATGTGGAGTAAATTGCCAAGCCGTCCAGCAAGTTGCCGCCCGGGCTGTGAATATGCAGCTCGATAGTGGTCACATTGCCTAGCGCCTGTATTTCGTTGATGAATTCGGACGCGGAAATACCACCATAGCCAATCTCGTTGTGAATAGAGATTTTGGCGGTCGTGGCCGTTAGATTTTTAGTGTTGTACCAATTCTTCATAGGTTTTCTCGCACAAAAGACGACAGAAAGCCGTCGATTAAAATCGTGGTTTAAAAAATACGATTGACATGTGCTGTTGCTGCATCTCGCAGCAGAAGGTTTGTCTGATCGCGGCCAGCATCTCACTGGTTCGCTAGCCTTACCGGAATCACTCCGGTAGAGGTTGATGCCAATCTAACACGCTGGATTGCCGATAACAGAAAGATATAGGCAAAATATGCACGCTTATCTTTCCTTAATAATATCAATAACATAATGGGCTTTTTCTATTCAAAAAATCCTAAATAAAAATTTAGCTGGCTAACGGGTCACGGGTAACGAACCACACGACTTTTCACCCCCCCTCCCCCATTGCTATACCCCCCTCCCAAAACTCGCGCGCCTGCAAGAAACTAATTGCTATCGGTCTAGGCTGGGGTTGCTTTTGACTTTTCACCCGCCCCTCCTGGACAGCAGTCCAAGATAACGGGACGGATTACTCGTATTTTTTCAACAAGGGGACGGCTGCAAGCCGCGTGGTGAGTGGCTTTGGCGGCAATCCGTCCCCTTGTCCCCTGGTTTTTTTGATACTGCTTTCTTTCGTGTGTTTGCATAAGTGTCCTGTTATTACCGTTACTCTCTATATCTCTAACATGTGTGAAAAATAAGGGGACAAGGGGACACATGGTCCCTCAGCCCACGGATAGCAAGGTCTGAGCGCGTCCCGTTATCTGTCCCGTTGACAATAATAAATATGGGCACATGGTGACTAATCTCTTCGTGCGTCATACTCATCCAGCCACTTGATGGCCGACTGCTGCCGCCACTCCTCAACATCCCGCACCGCAAATAAGGCAACCTTCTCGCGCTTGCCCGTCGAGCGCTTACACATCATCGGCAAACATCCGAGCTCAGCCATCACCACCCCGATAGATTTGGCGCTGTATTTATCGCGCATGGCTTTAGCCACATCGATAGACCGCACACAATCAACGTTGAACGGATAATCGCCCGCAGCAATCATGTCCTCAATCTGGTGTTTGAGCGGTGACTTGCTTGTGCCGATCAGCTCTGATTTGAACCGGGTCAATGGTGCTGGTTGCTTGGGATTGAAGTCGCTAAGGTCTCGATCCAGCAACCAACGGACCACCAGACCATTGCCACCACCATCAAGCCAGACTCCTAATTGATCGTAATAGTCTTTTGGCATTGGTTTCGCGTCAGTCCACACCGCAAAGTATCGCCTATCGTTTTCAGATATATGCAGAGCATCTTTGTAGTTGCTCATAAAGATGGCCTGAACGATGTTTGGTGTTTCGTAAAAACCACGACCAAACAACCGAACCCTCAACATTTCGGGCGGCGATGCCAGCATGGGCTTTAATTTGTTTTCAAGGTTCAACCCCTCGAAAATCTGAATTTCTTGAAAAATAACCAACTTGGAATGGTGTAAATAATCGGTGAATGTCTCTTTCAATTCCCCCGCCGGCGGCTCACAGATATTGGCTTCCCCAAGCCCGTACCGCAGCGGGTTTAACAACATATCCTTACCCACTCCCATGTTCCCAGCGAGTAAAGTATCCCCCGGCAAAGCCGGGGGCTTTATGTTGTGAACCGCTCAAAGC